>CAWBNR010000001.1:0-29366 GCA_963790185.1 uncultured Thermoleophilia bacterium
GCTCGTCGGCGTACACGCGCAGGCTGTCGCCCTGGATGACTACCCTCACCCGCTTGAACTCCTTGCGGATGAGTTTGTTCATCGCCTTGGCCTTCTCCTCGGGGATGCCGGCGGCGAGCGTCACCGTTCTGGCGGACGGTGCCGCCGAGCGCGCTTTCGATCTTTCTCGTACTGCAGCGCCTTGAGCGGCACCTTGCGCCGCACGAGCTTCGCCTCGAGGCACGTCGATCACTGACTTCAGCTTGCCCTCGTTCTCGCTCACGATCACGAGGCTGTGCTCGTCGAGGCTGACCCTGCTGACCGTCCCCTTGAAGTCGAAGCGTGAGGCAAGCTCCTTCTGTGTCATCTGCACGGCGTTGCGGACCTCGTTCATGTCGACCTGACTGACCACGTCGAAGGACGATTCAGCGGCCATGGGCACCTCCCTCGGTCGGCGCGGTGTCGCTCACGTGACCGCGTGGGCGCCGGCGTCGACGTGGACGACCTCGCCTGTGATCGCCCGGGCGAGGTCGCTGAGCAGGAAGACGGTGGCGTCGGCGACCTCGTCGGCGGTCACGTTGCGGCGCAGCGGCGCGTGGCTCGCGAGCAGGTCGAGCATGCCGCTGAAGTCCTTGATGGTGCGGGCCGCCACGGTGGCGATAGGGCCGGCCGAGACGCGCTTCACGCGGACGCCGGCCGGCCCCAGATCGGCGGCCAGGTACCGCACTGAAGCTCCTCGAGGCTGGCCTTGGCGGGTCCCATCACGTTGTAGTTCGGGACCACCCGCCAAGAGCCGGCGTAGGTCATCGTCACGATCGCACCGCCGTTCGTCATGATGCGGCGCGCCTCTCGTGCGATCGCGATCAGCGAGTACGAGCTGATGTCGTTGGCCTGAGCGAAGCCCGTGCGGGTGGTCTCGACGAAGCTGCCCTGCAGGTCCTCGGCGGGCGCCCAGGCAATGCTGTGGACGATCCCGTGCAGGACCGGCATGGTCTCGGCCAGCCGGTCGACGGCGCGTCGCACGGCGTCGTCGTCGGCCACGTCACACTCGATCATGGGCGCGCCGCCGAGCTCGTCCGCCAGACGGGCGACCCGCCCTTTGAGGCGCTCGGCCTGGTAGGTGAGGGCGACGCGGCCGCCCTCGCGGTGCACGGCCTCGGCGATCGCCCAAGCGATCGAACGCTGATTCGCCGCGCCCGTGACGAGGATGTTCTTGTCGTGCAGCAGTCCGTTCATGAGCCCCCGTCCGTCCGACCCTCGCAGGGGTCCGCTCTCGAAAGGGAGGAGTTTACCAGCTGCCGCGGCCTCACCGACTCAGAGCGCAAGCGGCTGAAGGCTGGGATAGGCCGCGGCGTCGAAGGCGTGGGGGCCGCAGCCGAAGACGCTGGAGCTCATGCATCTCTGAGTAGGTCAGCAGCACCCACCGGCTCGGTTCGGGCGCGACCGGTTCACTTGGAGCGCCCGTCTCATCGACCACCATGGGACCGCTTCGGACCAAGTGGGCCGTGTCGAACTTGCCGACGAGCACGATGACGTAGGCGGCATGCGAGGGATCGTCGGGCCCGCTGCTCGTGAGCCTGCCGAGCTCGGGGTCGCGAAGGTAGCCCCAGAAGGCGGCGCCGTTCGGTGCGCGATCGCCCAGTCGCTCTGCCTGCGCTGCCGCCTCCTCGGCGAGCCAGGCGGGAGCCGGCGAGGCGGGTAATTTGCGGGCGCCTCGCCCGCGGTCGTCTCGTCGCCGCAAGCGGCGAGGAGAGACGCGGCCGCGGGCGCGGCGAGAAGTGCAGCGGCGATGAGCGCCAGAGAGACGATGCGCGTCTTCACGATAGGCCTCCTGTCGATGTGATGTCTTGCGCCGAACGTCGTTGCTTGCGTGCCCATCTGCGCCTCCTCGAGTTGCTGCGGTCCTATCCGGAGACGCAGGGGGCCGCGAAGGGTTCGTGCGGCCCGGCAGTAGGGCAACAACTGGTCGAGGTCGACGTCGGCCGGCAGTGGGCGGGCCACGACCGCCGCACCCTGATAATCGAAGGCGACGAAGCCGGCCAATCCTAGCCCTTGCAGCGCTTCGTCCTCGGGGGCGCTCGGGGCGGTATCGGCGTCTTGACCTCGGCGCCGACCGAGACGGATCCCAGCATGACGAGCGCCAGAGCGTCCATGGCGACCGGCTCGTCGACGATCTCGAGGTAGATGTCGTCAGTGACGAGGCCCTTGATCCGGCGGACCACGGTGAAGTGCTGCGTGCCGTCGCTGACCTCGCCGGCCCGGGCGACGAAGGCGGTCCCGAAGAGCTCGAGGTCGGCGACCAGCGCGCCGGCACCGTAGGTCGCCTTCGAGGCGTCCGTTTCTGCCGTGGGTGCGCCGAGCGAGGTCCGCGGACTCGGCGCCCCTGTCGCCGGCCATCTGCGAGTCGAGTGGGCCCGAGCGCAGGGCGAGGGCGCCGACGACGGCGACGGCGAGGATCGCGCCGAGGGCCGGCACGAGCACGCGCCAGCGCGGCGCGCCGGCGCGCGGGCGCCGTCGCGAAGAACGGGCGCAGCTCGCCCCAACGCGCCGCCGGATCGGCGTACGTGTCGTCGGGCGCCGGGACGAGGCGCTCGAGGCCGCCCCCGACGTCGCCGAGGTCGGCTTGCAGCGCCTCCAGCCGGCGCCGCAGCTCTTCGTCGACGGCCAGCGCCGCCTGGAGCTCGGCGTCGTCCTCGAGCCCGAGGGCGAAGGCGAGCAGGCGGTCCTCGTCGAAGCGGGTCGCGTTCTTGTCCGGCGTGTCAGTCATGGACGAATCCGTGGGTCGTGAGCGCCGTGCGCAGCCGCTTCATCGCGGTGTGCAGGCGCGACTTGACGCGTCCCGAGCGGCACCTCCTGGGCGGCCGCGATCTCCTCGAGCGGCAGGTCGGCGAAGAAGCGCAGGGCGACGACCTCGCGGAGCTCCGGGGCGAGGTCCCCGAGCGCGGCCCGCAGCGCCGGATCGGCCGCGACCCGCGGCTCGTCGCCGTGCGGCCGCGCCGGCGCGACCTGCTCGAGCCGCTGCGCGAGGCCCTGCCGGGTGCGGCGACGTCGTCCGGCATCGCGTCCGGTGTTGAGGATCAGCCGGTAGAACCAGCCGAGGAACACCTCCTCGGCGGGGAGATCGGCTCTGAAGACCTTGATGAACGCTTCCTGCACGGTGTCGTCCACTTCGTCGCAGTATCCCTGGAGGAAGAGGATGCGGTGCACCTGCGGCGCGTACCGGCGAAAGAAGGCGGTGCGCGCCTCGGGCTGCGCCCGGCGGAGCCGGTCGACCAGGCCGGGGGGCAGCTCGTCGATCGTCGACCTCCTCAGAGAGAGACGCGTCTCGGGCGCCGGCGGTTCGCCGCCGCCGGCGTCAGTATAGCCGGGCGGTCAGGCGGGGCCGCCGGCTGTGTCGAAGCCGAGCCGGCGCACCTCTTCGACGAGCTCGACCCCGCGCTGCTCGCGCACGCGGCGCCTCACCTCTTCGGAGAGGGCGAGCACGTCAGTGGCGCTCGCGCCCGGCAGGGCGACGAGGAAGTTGGCGTGCTTGGTGCTCACCTGCGCCCGGCCCAGGGTGAGACCCTTGAGCCCGGCCTCCTCGATCAGCTTGGCCGCAGGGAGCTCACGGGACGGGTTCTTGAAGTAGCTCCCGCAGGAGCCGTACTCGAGCGGGTGCTTGCTGCGGCGCAGCTCGGCGTCGCGGGCGATCCCGTCGAGCAGCGCGCTGCGCTCGCCGTCGTGTAGCGCGAAGGTCGCCTCAAGCACGACGACGTCACGACGGCGCTTGAGGAGGCTGGTGCGGTAGCCGAAGTCGAGATCCTCGGGGCCGACGTCGCGGATCACCCCGCCGTCAAGCAGGCGCGCGCGGACGAGCACGTCGCCCACCGCGCGCCCGTACGCCCCGGCGTTGCCGACGACGGCGCCGCCGACCGAGCCGGGGATGTTGCCTGCGTACTCGAGGCCGGCCAGGCCGCCTTCGGCGAGGCCGGCCACGAGGTCATGCAGGTTCGCCCCGGCCCCCACGGTCAGCACCTCGCCGTCGAGTCGCTGCGCGTCGTTGCGGGCGAGGACGATGAGGCCCGGCCAGGCCGGCGTCGGCGACGAGCACGTTGGTGAGCCTGCCGAGCACTGTCAGCGGTACGGCGAGGTCGCGTGCGACGGTGACCGCGCGCACGAGCGCATCCGTCGTCGTCGCGCGGTAGAGGAGCTCGGCCGGACCACCGACGCCGTAGGTGCAGAGGGGCGCGAGCGGGACGGCCTCTTCGAGGCCGGGGAGCTCGCGCCTCAGAGTCTCCCGTGAGTTCGCTCACGGGGCTCATCATACCTGCGCGAGAGGGTATGCTTCGCTGGTCAGTCACGGGACGGAGCGGCTCATGAGCGACGAGGACACGAAGGCGAACGCGGGCTCGACGGGCGGCGAGGGCGCGGCGAGCGGCGAGCAGGGCTTCGAGACGCTCGCCTTGCACGCCGGACACGCGCCCGACGCGGCGACGAGATCGCGGGCGGTGCCGATCTACCAGTCGACTTCGTTCGTCTTCGAGGACGCGGAACAAGCCGCGAAGCTCTTCGCCCTCGAGGCCGAAGGCCACATGTACACCCGGATCTCCAACCCGACGACGGCGGTGCTCGAGGAGCGCGTGGCGGCGCTCGAGGGCGGAGTCGCGGCGGTCGCCTTCTCGTCGGGTCAGGCCGCCCTGACGGCTGCCGTCCTCAACCTGGCCGGCGCCGGCGACCACTTCGTCTCCGCCGCCGCCATCTACGGCGGCACCCACACGCTCTTCCGCCACACCTTGCGCCGTCTCGGCATCGAAGTCGCCTTCGTCGACGGGACCGATCCTGAGGCGTTCCGCGCGGCCATCCGGCCGAACACGCGCTTCGTCTACGCGGAGACGGTCGCCAACCCCAAGCTGGACACGCTCGACATCGCGGCGGTCGCCGAGGTCGCGCACGACGCCGGCCTGCCGCTGATCGTCGACAACACGATGCCGACGCCGTACCTGCTGCGGCCGCTCGAGCACGGCGCGGACATCGTCTTCCACTCGCTCACCAAGTTCCTCGGCGGCCACGGCACGTCGATCGGCGGCGCCCTGGTCGACGGCGGCCGCTTCGACTGGGCGTCGAGCGGCCGCTTTCCAGGCTTCACCGAGCCTGACGAGTCCTATCACGGCCTCGTCCACTGCGAGGCTTTCGGGGCGACCGCCTTCGCCGGCAAGGTGCGCACCCAGCTGCTGCGCGACATGGGCGGCTGCCTGTCGCCCCTCAACGCTTTCCTGATCCTGCTCGGCGTCGAGACGCTGCCGCTGCGCATGCAGCGCCACAGCGAGAACGGGCTGGCGGTGGCGCGGGCGCTCGAAGAGGACCCGCGCGTGCAGCGCGTCCTCTACCCCGGCCTCGCCTCGCACCCCACGTACGAGACGGCGCGACGCTACCACCACCGCGGCCTCTACGGCGCGATGATCGGTATCGAGCTCGTGGGCGGGCGCGACGCCGGTCGCTGCTTCGTCGAGACGCCCGGCCTCTTCTCGCACCTCGCCAACATCGGCGACGCCAAGTCGCTCGCCATCCACCCGGCCTCGACGACGCACTCGCAGCTCAGCGCGCAGGAGCTCGAGGCGGCCGGCGTGAGCGAGGCGTTCGTGCGCCTCTCGGTCGGCCTCGAGACACTCGACGACATCCTCGCCGATCTCGATGCGCGGCTGGCCTCATGCGCCGTGGGCAGGAAATCGTCCGGATGACGTCGCTGGGGCACAGCGGCAAGGTGATCGGCGACGTGCCCGGTGGGACCGACCCCGACGCGGGCTCGGCCGGCATCGTTCGCACGAAGCACGTCACCTTCGACGAGCCGGGCCGGGCACTCGAGCTCGAGGGCGGGGGCGCACTCTGGCCGCTGACCATCGCGTACGAGACCTACGGCACGCTGAATGCGGCGCACGACAACGCCGTCCTCGTCTGTCACGCCCTGTCGGGTGACGCCCACGCTGCCGGCCGCCACAGCGCCAACGATCGGCGCGCCGGGTGGTGGGACATGCTGATCGGGCCCGGCAAGGGCCTCGACACCGAGCGCTACTTCGTCATCTCGACCAACATCATCGGCGGGTGCAGCGGCTCGACCGGGCCGGCGTCGATCGACCCGGCCACGGGCAAGCCCTACGGCACCCGGTTCCCGATGATCACCATCGCCGACATGGTCGATGCCCAGGCGATGCTGCTCGACCACCTCGGCATCCCCAAGCTGCTGGCCGTGGTCGGCGGCTCGATGGGCGGCATGCAGGTGCTGCAGTGGGCGATCGCGCACCCCGAGCGCGTGCACGTGGCCATCCCGCTGGCGACGGCCGCCCGGCAGCCGACGCAGGCCATCGCCTTCAACGAGGTCGGGCGCCAGGCGATCATGGCCGACCCGGACTGGCGCGGCGGCGACTACTACGGCGGCAAGCCGCCCTCGAAGGGGCTCGCCGTCGCCCGCATGGTCGGCCACATCACCTATCTCTCCGACGAGGCCATGCAGGAGAAGTTCGGCCGGCGCCTGCGCGACATCCACGACTACTCGTTCACCTTCTCCGCCGATTTCGAGGTGGAGAGCTACCTGCGTCACCAGGGGCTCTCGTTCACGAGCCGCTTCGACGCGAACAGTTACCTGTACATCTCGCGCGCGCTCGACTACTTCGACCTCGCGCGCGGCAGCCGCAGTCTCGTCGACGCCTTCCGCGACGTCACCGCGCGCTTCCTCGTCATGGCCTTCTCGAGCGACTGGCTGCACCCCCCGTACCAGCTCAAGGAGATCGTGGGGGCGCTGCGCGCGACCTACAAGCACGTGAGCTACTACGAGGTCGAGTCGCACTACGGGCACGACGCGTTCCTGCTCGAGCGCGAGAAGATGGAGGGCATCGTCGGCACCTTCCTCGCGAGCGGGGCGCGCAGCTTCACGCCGCCCGGCGAGTGAGGTCGCACCGGGGGCGCCGCCGATGACGCGCGCCGGGCGACTCGGTCTGATCGCGGCCGTCTTCCTGTCGGTCGCGTTCGCGGGCAGTCTCGCGACCGCGCTCGCGGAGAGCCCGTCGCCGTCGCCCGCCGGCAAGGTCGTGCTTCGTCTCGGCTGGACGGAGGAGCCCGACACCCTGAACCCGTACCTGAGCGCCGTGCGCACGAGCCGTGAGATCTGGGGTCTCGTCTACGACACCCTGGTCGACTACGACGCGGCGACCCTCGACGCCGTTCCCGGGCTGGCGGCGGACTGGGAGCACTCGAGCAACGGGCTGGTCTGGACCTTCACCCTACGCGACGGTGTGCGCTGGCAGGACGGGGGTCCGCTGCGGGCGCAGGACGTGGCGTGGACGTACACGTTCGCCCTGGAACATGACGTCCCGCTCTGGAGGGACGCGCTGCAAGGCGTCTCGCGCGTCGAGGCCGTGGACGACCGCACGGTGCGCATCCGCTGCAGCCGGCCCAAGGCGGACCTGCTCGACCTGCGTCTGCCGGTGCTGCCCGCCCACCCGTGGGGCAAGGCTGACGCGGAGGACGTGCTGGCGGGGTTCGGAGGGGCGCCGCCGCTCGTCGGGAGCGGCGCCTTCCGCGTCGCGACGTGGCGGCCGGGCAGGTCCATCCGGCTGGTCGCGAACGACGATTACTGGGGAGGCCGGCCGCCTCGACGGCGCTTGGGGTGTGCCGCGCGAGCGCTTCGGCGCGCTTGACGGCGGCGGCCGCACGGCCGCCGCCGTCGTGACGCCGGAGCTTGAGGCGCTGACCTTCAACTGCGCCGCGGAAGGCGGCCACCCGGCGCTGCGCGACGCCGCCGTACGGCGTGCGCCGGCCTCGCCGCCGGTCCCATCGACTACCATCGCGAGCTGCCCGAAGAGGCGACGGCGTTCGACCCCGACCGGGCGCGCGCCGCGCTCGACGCGGCGGGATACCCCGACCGTGACGGCGACGGCCGGCGCGAGGACGCCTCCGCCCGCCCGCTCGAGCTTCGCCTGCTCGTCCGGTCCGCCTCACCCGAGGGCTGCGCCGCCGCGGGGCAGATCGCCCGGTGGCTCGCCGCGGTCGGTGTGACCACCGAGGTCGAGGAGCTCGATGACGCCGCTGTCGCGGCGCGCGTCTGGCGAACGGTCGAGGGGGAGCCGCAGCCCGACTTCGACATGCTGCTCTGGGGCTGGCACGGTGACATCGACCCGAGCTTCCTGCTGTCGACGCTCTCCTCGCGCGCTGTCGGCGGCTGGAACCAGTCGGGCTGGTCCTCGCCCGTCTACGACCGGCTCTTCAAGGAACAGGCCCAGACCCTTGACCCCGTGGCGCGCCGCGACCTGGTCTGGAGTCTGCAGGATCTGGTCGTCGCGGAGGCGCCGGTGGTCCCCTTGGTCTACAGGCGCGTCCTCTTGGCGTACGATACGAGGCATTGGAGCGGCTGGACGCCGTCGCCCGTTGAGGAGGGCGGCGTCTTCTGCAGCTTCCAGATCGACTCCTACCTGCGGCTGCGGCCCCAGGACCCGGGGTTCGTCTGGGGGCTTCCGCTCTGGGCGGCGGTCGCGGCGGCGGCCGCGGCTCTCGGACTGGCGCTCGCGCTCGCCGTTGTTCTGTGGCGACGGGCGCGTCGCTGAGGGGACGGGAGGCTGACGGTGGCCCGGCTCGACTACGAGTTGATCGAGAGTCTCGTCCCCGAGGGGAGCACGGTCCTCGACCTGGGCTGTGGCGACGGGCAGCTGCTCGAGGAGCTGATCGCCAAGCGGCGCGTGCGCGGCAGCGGCGTCGACGTTTCGCAGGCCGCGGTCGAGGCCTGCGTCGCGCGCGGCCTGCCGGTGTTCCATGGGGACCTGGATGAGGGCCTTCACGGCTACGCCGACGACTCGCAGGACGTCGTCATCCTCAGTCTCAGCCTGCAGCAACTGCGGCGGCCACGGATGGTCGTGCGCGAGATGGTGCGCGTCGGACGTCTCGCCATCGTCAGCTTCCCGAACTTCGCGCACTGGTCGCTGCGCTCCCAGCTGTGGTTCCGTGGCCGCATGCCGGTGTCGAAAGACCTGCCCTTCCAGTGGTGGGACACGCCGAACATCCACCTCTGCACGATCCGCGACTTCCGCGCCCTCTGTCGTGAGGAAGGGCTCTGCATCGAGGCCGAGATCGCGCTGCGCTCGCTCGACCGGGCGCCCACCCGCCTGCGACGGCCCAATCTCACGGCGCGCATCGCCATCTTCTCGGTGCGCCGCTGCTGACGCGACAGGGCGGGCGCGCCGCGCCGCGAACGTCGTGGCCGCTCCCTTCCGGCATCGACTAGCAGGTCAGTACAGGGGGTAGGCTGGCAGACGAGGCGTCGCCGCCGCGGCGCCGGAGTACGTTGTCACGCAGGAGGGGCTCATGGTCGAGAACATCCACTGGCTGGGCCACGACTGCTTCCGGGTCGAGGGTACGCACACCGTGTACTTCGACCCGTGGAGACTCGCCGCCGACGCCCCGGCCGCCGATATCGTCCTCGTCACCCATGATCACTACGACCACTTCGACATGGACGACATCCGCAAGATCGCCGGCGAGGGCACCGTGATCGTGGGGCCGCAGGTCGTGACCGATCAGGTCACAGGGTTCGAGACGATCACGGTGGCGCCGGGCGACACGGTCGAGGTCAAGTCCGCCAGGATCACGGCAGTCGCCGCCTACAACCTGACGAAGTTCCGCGAGCCCGGCGTGCCGTACCACCCGAAGGAGGCGGGCTACGTCGGCTACATCCTCGACATGGACGGCCGCACGATCTACCACGCCGGCGACACCGACGAGATCCCCGAGATGAGGGGGATCGAGGTCGACGTCGCGCTGCTGCCGGTCAGCGGGGTCTACGTGATGACCGGCGGCGAGGCCGCCGAGGCCTGTGCCGTCATCAAGGCCGACGTGGCGATCCCGATGCACTACGGTTTCGAGATCGGCAGCGAGGACGACGCCCGGCGCATGCGGCGCCTCTGCAAGATCCCCGTGCAGGTCCTCGAGAAGGAGACCCGGTGACGGATGCCGCCTCTGATGTCGCACCCAAAGTGGTGCGCATCGCTCCGAACGAGCAGCTCAGCGTGCAGCTCAGCATCGCCCGGCTGAGCGCTGCGCTCGGCATGGAACAGCTGCGCGCGAACGTCTACTCGCTCGCGGAGGGTTCCATGTCGCAGCACCTTCACCGCCGGCAGGAGGAGCTCTACATCGTGCTCGACGGTACGGCCTTGATCGACGTTGAGGGCGGCAAGCACAAGGTCGGGCCGCGGGAGGCCATCGCCGTCCCCGCGCAGACGTGGCGCAAGGTCTCCAACGCGGGCGTCGGCCCGCTCATCTTCCTCTGCGTGGCGGCGCCGGCGGTCGACGCCGACTCCGAGATCTCCCCGAGCGAGGACCCGGAGGCGGTGCGTCGTCTCTGGGGTCTGCCGAGCTGAGCCAGTCGCGCCAACCGAACGAGGAGCCAGCATGCTGAAAGAGGGCGACAAGGCGCCGGCCGTGACCGGCACATCGTACGACGGGCGCGCTTCGATCTCGGCGCACCCGGCATGCGGACCGTCCTGTTCTTCTACCCCAAGGCCGCGACCGGGGGCTGAACGACCGAAGCCGTTGAGTTCAACGGTCTGATCGACGAGTTCGAGGCGCTTGGCGTCCAGGTGGTCGGCGCCAGTGTCGACACGCCCGCGGCGAACGAGCGCTGGGCGCAGAAGCACGATCTACGGATGCCGCTGGTCAGCGACCCCGGGAAGCACGCTGTGGCGGCCGCCTTCGGTGTTGCGCGGCCGCACGTCGGTGTCGCCAAGCGGACGACGTGGCTGATCGATCCCGACGGCACCCTGCGCAAGGTCTACCCGAAGGTCACGCCCAAAGGCCACGCGGCCGACGTACTCGCCGCGGCGAAGGAGATCTGGGACTAGGGAAGGCCGCCGGCCATCCTCACCCTTCGTCGGGGAAGAGCAGGCGCCCGTCGCCGGGCGTGTCGCTCGCGCCATCGTCGCTCGACGTCGCTTCGCTCGCGGCCCCCTCGCCCAGATAGACGAAGGTGTCGAGCATGCGGCTGAAGGCCGACCAGCGTTCGCCGGTGCCGGCAGCTCGCTCGGCGTCGTCGACCGCCGCGACGCGCGCCGTCATGTCGTCGCAGTAATGGACGACGATTGCCTCGCGCGTCATCGGCACCACAGGGCTGCCCTTCTCCTTCTCGCCGTGGTGAGCGACGATGATGTGACGCAGCCGCGAAGAGAGCTCGGCGGGAAAGCCGTCGATCTCGCCGATCAGCTCCCGTACCATGTCATGCCCGAGGACGATCTCGCCGTGCAGCCGTCCCACGTCGGTGAACCCCGGGGCGAGGGGATCGCTCGAGTAGCTCACGATCTTGCCGATGTCGTGCAGCAGCCCGCCGGCGACCACCAGGTCGCGGTCGACGGTCGGCAGACGCTCGGCTACGCCGGCCGCCACCTCGGCGACGACCACCGAGTGCTCGAAGAGGCCGTGGCGATACGCATGGTGGTTGCGCACCGCGGCCGGGGCGACCACGAAGGTGGCGCCGGGCTCGCGGCCCGGGTCGACGGCGCGCTCGAGCAGGGCGCGGACGTGCGGCTCGACCACGCTCCCGACGAGCGCTGCGAGCCGCTCGCTGAGCTCGTCGACGCCGATCGGCGACACGGGTATCAGGGCGGCGGCGTCGTACTCGCCGTCATCGAGTGTCTGCAGACGGTCGACGACCAGCTGCGCCCCCCACTTGGGGTCGATCTTGTAGCGACCGCGGACCTTGACCACGCGCCCCGGGGCGAGCGTCGCGAGGACCTCCTCGGACGGGTCGAAGTGCACTCCCTTGACCTGGCCCGTGGCGTCGAGGAGCGTGAGATTGACCATCGTGCCGCCGTTCTTGGTCGTCCTGACCTCGCGCTCCGGGCAGATGAAATAGCTTGTCACCGTCTGTCCGTCGACGAGGTCGGCGACGCTGGTCCGCCCCGCCGCCTCGGCATCGTCCTGACCTCGTGCCCCCTCGGGCCACGCATCGCTCAGCTTCATCCAGCCTCCTTGGTCGCTGCGAGACTAGCAGACGCGCGGTAGCGCTCCGAGTCTCGCGACGGTGACGTTCGTGTCGGCCGCGCTCAGTCGCCTGCGGCGCGGATCGCCACGATCTCGGCCTCCTTGTCGGCGACCAGCTGCTTGGCCTCTCGCACCTTCGCGATCGCGGGCTCGAGGCTGGGGTGCGTCAGCTCACCCTTGTCGATGAGGTCGAAGGCGTCGTGACCGAGTTCCCCGATGGCCTTCTCGACGTCGCCTTGCAGCGACTTCAGCTTCACTTGCGCAGCCGTGACCTTGCCGGCGCGGCCGGCGTCGTCGGCGAGGTCCCCAGCCTTCTCCTTGATGGTGTCGAAGATGCCCATGTGTCCTCCTCTGTCGTGGTGCATGAAGAATCAGACCGCGCGCCGAGCGCCCCGGCGTCGGTCTCTGCTACGTACCCATCTTGGGCTTCATTCTGACCTCGCGCTCGCGTGAGCGGCGCCGGCCGCCATGCCAGCAGCACCACAAGGAGACTGGCGGCGACGCCGACGACGAGGACGAAGGGCAGGGCGGCGCCGGCGCGGAAGAGGGCGCCGCCGAGGATCGCGCCGCCCGCCATGGGCAGCCCCATCATCGTGTCGAAGAGGGCGTAGCCCCAGGCCAGCGGCATGCCGCTCGAAGGAGCGCCCGACGATGCCGGTGGCGACGAAGCGCAAGGCGTCGTAAGCCGCCGCAGAGGAACATGGCGGCCCCCAGAACGGCCACGAGGGCCCGCCGAGCAGCAGGAGCGGTGCCGACCAGCAGAAGGCCGAGCACGAGGGCGATGCCCGCTCGCGGGCCGCGCAGGTCGGCGACGCGCCCCTGAGCGGCGTGAGCAGGGCGGCGCCGAGGGCGGCCAGCGACGCGTACGACGCCGAGCGCGGCGTAGCCCTGGTCGTGCACCTGCGAGAGGTAGGGGTTCAGGAAGGGCTGGCCCACGTACACGGCGAGGAACCCGGCGAGGAAGAAGACGACGTAGCGGCGGAAGCGTGCGATTGCGGCGCACGGCGGCGAGGCTCACGGGTGTGTCGGCGCGTGGTAGGGCGTGTCGCGGATCAGCGATGCCGCGCCAGCCGAGAAGCACGTACATGCGCGGCGCTGAGCCAGAAGACCGTGCGCATACCGTAGCGCGACGGCCAGGAAGCCCCCGGCGAGCGGGCGCGGCGACGAGGCCGACGGGGTAGACGCCGAAGACGAGGGTGAGGTTGCGGGCCACGCGCGCCGGGCTCGCGACTTCAGGTAGATGTACGACTTGAAGGCCGGGTTGTTGGCCATGTAGAGGCCGCGTGAGCACCAGTCCGGGGATGCAGCCACGGCCAGCGAGGGCGCGAGGGAGAAGGACAGCGGCCGCCGGGACCGTGAGCCACCAGACCGCGACGATCACCGGCTTGAGGCGGAAGCGCTGCGCCGCCCAGGCGCCCGGGATGTTGCCGACGGCGACCGGCGCCGAGCATGACGGCGTTGAGCAGCCCGATCGTGAAACGCGAGGCGCCGAGGTCGATCGCGTACACGAAGAGCAGCTGCAGGTACAGGCCGACGCCGAGGGCGAAGAGGAGGTTGGCGAGGGCGAGCAGCTTGAGGTCGCGGTCGAGGCGGGGCACGGTGCCTCCAGGGGTGCGGGGTCGATGGCGCAGGGCGATTCGTACGGGGCGCCCGCGGCGCACGCTGCGAGCGCGTCGGCGCTTCCTCGGACGCGCGCCATCGTGCATACTGATGCACTTCCGCTACCCGACCGGGAGACCCATCACCGAGGAGAGGACCAGCGTGGAGCTTCGCCGCATCGACCGCCTGCCGCCGTACGTCTTCAGCATCGTCAACGACATGAAGACCGAGGCGCGCCGGCGCGGCGAGGACATCATCGACCTCGGCATGGGCAACCCCGACCTGCCGACGCCCGCAGCCGATCGTCGACAAGCTCACGCAGGCGGCGCAGAACGGCCGCAACCACCGCTACTCGGCCTCGCGCGGCATCACCAAGCTGCGCCTGGCGCTGAGCGACTGGTACGAGCGGCGCTTCGACGTGCAGATCGACCCCGAGCGCGAGGCGCTCGTCACGATCGGCGCCAAGGAGGGCCTCGCCCACCTCATGTGGGTGCTGCTGCGCTCCGGCGACACGGCGCTCGTGCCCGAGCCGTCGTACCCGATCCACCAGTTCAGCTGCCATCTTCGCCGGCGCCGAGGTCACCAGCGTGCCGCTCTCGCACGACACCGCCGACTTCTTCGCCGATCTCACGCAGGCCTACGAGCGCACCTGGCCGCGGCCGCGGGTGATCCTCGTGAGCTTCCCGCACAACCCCACCGGCCACTGCGTCGACCTCGACTTCTTCGAGCGTCTCGTGCACTTCGCGCGCGAGAACGACGTCGTCGTGATCCACGACTTCGCCTACGCCGAGATCGTCTTCGACGGCTACAAGCCGCCGAGCATCTTCGAGGTGCCGGGCGCCAAGGACGTGGCCGTCGAGTTCGTCTCGCTCAGCAAGAGCCACAGCATGGCGGGCTGGCGCCTCGGCTTCGCCGCCGGCAACGCCGAGGTGATCGCCGGCCTGCAGCGCCTCAAGAGCTACCTCGACTACGGCGTCTTCCAGCCCATCCAGATCGCCGCCATCATCGCGCTCAACGACTGCGACGACGTGCCGCCGCAGGTCGCCTCGGTCTACCAGCGGCGCCGCGACGTGCTCTGCGACGGTCTCGCGCGCGTCGGCTGGCCGGTCCACAAGCCCACGGGGCACGATGTTCGTCTGGGCGCCGATCCCCGAGCGCGTTCCGCCACCTCGGCTCGCTCGAGTTCAGCAAGCTGCTGCTGAGCGAGGCGCGAGGTGGCGGTCAGCCCGGGCGTCGGCTTCGGCCACTCCGGCGACGGCTTCGTGCGCTTCGCCCTGGTTGAGAACGAGGAGCGCATCCGTCAGGCTGTGCGGGGTATCACGCAAGGTGATGGAGGCGGCGCCCAGCGACCTGAGCGCGGCCGACGACGGGAGGCGATGAGCGACGGTGCAGCTCGGCGGCATGGCCCTGCGCGACGGCGTCCTGCTGCAGAGCGAGCGGTTCTGGGCCGCCGCCGTGCGCGGCCCGGACGGCGGCGTCAGCGTGACGCTCGGGCGCGCAAGCCGCAGCTGCCCGGCGCGCGACAGCCTGCAGCGGGTGCCCGTGCTGCGCGGCCTGCTGCGCCTCGGCGAGTCGCTCGCCGTGCTGCCGGCGGTGCGCCGCGCGACCGGCGGCCCGGTGCTGCCGCAGGAGGACCCGCGCCTGCTCGCGGCGACCGGCGGCGAGCGCCGCGGCCACGCTGGCGCTGCGCAGCACGCGCCGCGGCTCGCCGCTCGCTCAAGCGAGCTCGCCGCCGCGGGCGTCTCGCTGGCGCCGGTCCTGCTGCTGCTGCGCGACTCGCGACTGGCGCGCTACCACGGCGCCGAGCACAAGAGCGTCGCCGCCTACGAGAGCGGCGTCGACGCCGGCGGCGGCCGCCAAGGAGCACGCGCGCTGCGGCTCCAACCTCATCGCGCCGCTGGTGGTCACGAACGTCGCCGACGAGCCTGGTGCTGCGCGCCGCCGGCAAGGAGCGCAAGCCGGTGGCCACGCTGCGTCGCCGGCCTGGTGAGCATCGGCACGGCCATGGAGCTCTTCTCGTGGATGGCGCGCCACCAGGAGCACCCGCTGGCGCGCGGCTGCTGCGGCGCCCGGGCATCGAGCTGCAGCGCCTGTTCACGACCAGCGAGCCGACCGCGGACCAGCTCGACGTGGCGCAGATCTCGCGCTCGAAGGAGCTGCTGCGGCTCGAGGAGGCCGGCGCCGGCGCGCGCGTCGCGTCGGCTGACGGCCGGCGGCCGGCGCTCAGCCGTCGGCCGGCTCGCCGCTCGGCGAGGCGCTTGCGCGCGCCGCTCCTCGCGCCTCCGCGTACCAGTGCTTCTGCTGCGTCGGTCTCGGGCGTCGAGCGTGGGCACCGGGATGGGCTTGCCGCTCGTCGCCGAGCGCGACGAACACGAGGTAGGCGGAGTTGGTGTGGGTGACGACGCCGGTCGTCGAGGTCCTCGGCCTCGACGCGCACGCCGACCTCCATCGAGCGTGCGTGCCGGCGTAGTTCACGTTGGCCCTGCAGCGCGCACCAGGTTGCCGACCTGCACGGGGTAGTGGAAGTCGATGCGGTCGATGGCGGCGGTGACGACGCGCGTGCGGCAGAAGCGGATAGGCGCAGGCGCCGGCGGCCTCGTCGATGAGCTTCATGATGACGCCGCCGTGGATGTTGCCCATGAAGTTGGCGTCGGCCGGCTGCATGAGGTGCGTGAGGACGAGGCTGGTCTCGCTGCCGCGCGGCGGAGGATGGGTCATGGTCGAGGCTCGCGGTCGGCCGGCGTCGCCGGCTCAGACGTCGAAGGCGCCCGGGCAGCCGGCGGCGGCGGCGGTCGCGCGTGCTGCGCGCTCGCCGCCGCCGGATGCGGTCGCTGCGGCGTTCGCTCTGGCGGCGGTCCATGATGACCTTGACGTTCGGGTTGTCCTTGTAGTGCTCGACGAGCCGCAGGTAGGCGTCTTCGCCGAGCTCTGGCGGCACGACGCAGTAGATCACGCCGGGCCTCCTTCCACGGCGCCACTGTAGCAGAAGCCGGGAGCCTGACGAAAGGGCGGCCGACGGTCGCGGGTGGGCGTGGCTGGGGGGGAGGCAGGAGCGCAAAGGGGAAGGGCCAGAGCCTTTCGGCTCCGGCCCTCTGAAGGGGGTACCGTGAGCATGCATCGGCAGATTGAGAGATTCCTTTAGCACTTTCTTGAAGCTTGCCGAATCCGACATCGATATCGGTCTGGTAGGCTCCCGGCAGCCCGGCATGCCGAGCGCGGAGGCGCGCGTGTTCCCTCTTCACGATCGGATCCTCGGAGCCGTTCCCGAGTACGACCGCTACCCGACGCTCGACGACCTCGAGGCGGCCGACCGACCGGTTCGCGGCGCTGCCCGGGGTCGCGAGCCGTCGGATCGGCGTCTCGCGAGCCGGCCGCCCCATCCGCTGTCTCGAGGTCGGCGACGGGCCGCTGCACGCGGTCCTCGTCGGCGCGCCGCATCCTGAGGAGCTGGTCGGCACGCTCGATCCTCGAGCTACCTCCTGCCGCTTGCTGGCCGGACACGGACCTTGCGGCACAGCTCGGTTTCCGCTTCTCGGCGATCCTCAGCCGCCGACCCCGACGGCGTGCGGCTCAACGCATCGTGGGTGGCGGAGCCGCACGACCTCGAGGGCTTCTTGCTGCGCGCGTACCGCCCTGCGAGGTCGGAGCAGTTCGAGTGGACCTTCCCGATCGAGCTACAAGCGGTACGCGTTCACGCAAGCCGCTCCCCGAGGCGCGCGCGGTCATGGACGGTCGTCGACAGGGCGCCCCGTCGACCTCTACATGGGGCTGCACAACGCGCACGTCAGCGGGGGCGTACTTCTACTCTGTCGAGCGACGACGCGGCCGCTCAGGGGCGAGCTCGCCGGAAGTCCTGGCCGCGACCGGGCTGCCGCCCATCTGCGGCGAGCCCGAAGAGGCCCTACGTACGCGCCTTCTGCGCCCGGGGTCTTCGCTGCCTTCGCGCTGCCCGACGAGTACGAGTACTACGAGCGCTACGGCACCGATCCGGCGGTCGCGCTCGACCACGGCACCATCGAGCGACGCCTACGCCGCAGGCCGCTCTGGGACTGCTTCACGCTGGTCGCCGAGGTGCCCTACTTCACGAGCGCGAAGGTCGCCGACACCGGCCCGGCGGGCATCACGCGGCGCGAGGCCAAGCTGCGCGGCATCGAGGTCGAGCGACGAGTGTCGGCGCTGGCTCTGGGACCGCTACCTGAGGCGGTCGCGGAGCTGCTCACCCAGACGAGTCACCGTGGCAGCGCAGCGTGCACGCCTACCTGGTGCGCGTCACGGACGATCTGCGCGCCGAGCGCAGTCAGGTCGAGCGCGAGCCCGAGTTCGCGCGACGAGGCGACGGTCGCGCAGCTGCTTCACGTCGCTCTACCTGCGCGAGCTGACGCCCTGTCACACGTCGGTCAGTTCGCGACGATGCTGGCCGCCGAGCCGGAGCGTGACGAGCGGCTCGACCAGCCGGGCGCGGAGGCCGACGCGAAGGTGCGCGCTCGCGCGCCGCATCTGGCCGCGGCCGCCGCCGTCGAGCCGGTGCCCATCCGGCGGCTCGTGCAGGCGCAGCTCGCCGCCCTGCTCTGCGGGCTCGACGCCGTGCGCGAGCGGTACCGTCCCGCGCGGCCGCGCCCGGCGTCGTCGCGGCACTCGTCGCCCTGAGCTCTGGCCGTGTCGCTCCGGTGCCGCCTCGCCCGGAAGGCTCGGTCCGGCTTCAGTCCGCCGACCCGGCGACCGATGGGGAGTCTGAAGAGAAGCACGTTCACGGCTCGGGGCACCCGCGTGCGGCGGAAGCGCTCAACGTGACGCCCCCAGCTGCCGATAGCGGCGACAGGTGTAGACACTTGAGACAACGCTCGACAGAGAAGGATCCATACGCGCTCGCCTGCGAGGTCGGAGCCGCGATCACCGCGAGCCTCGCGCTGGACGACGCCCTGCAGACCGTGGCGCGTCTCGTCGCGACGGCGCTCGACGTGTGGGAGGTCGATCTCCACGAGTACTACTCGGAGAGCGACACACTGGTCGGAAGCGCGATCTGGTCTCGGGAGCTGACGCCCGAGGACGAGGCGTGGGTCGGGAGCTTCGCCACGCTGAGCGAGCGTCCCGCGTACCGTGAGGCGATCGTCGGCCGGCAGATCGTCGAGTCACACATCGAGGACGAGACAGACCCGGTGGGTCGTCGCCTCATGGAGACATGGGGCGAGGTGGCGGCGATGACGGTGCCGCTCGTGTTCCGGGACGCGGTGGTCGGCTGTCTCACGATGGTCGAGAAGCGGCTTCCCGGCCGTTTCGACGACGAGGACCGGCGGCTCGCGACGCTGCTCGCGGTACCGGCCGCAGTGGCCGTCCACAACGCCCGCATGTTTCGCCGTCAGGCGCAGCAGACACGGCACCTGGCCTCACTGCTGGACACCAGTCGCGCGCTCGTCTCGACGCTCGCTCTCGACGAGGTGCTGGCGCTCGTCTCGAGCGAAGCCCGGCGGGCGCTCGCCAGCGACCGCTGCCTGATCCACGAGTACGACGCCGAGGCGGACACGCTCGTCGGGCGCGCGACCTCGCTGCTCGCGGAGCGACCCTGCGACGACGATGACTGCGTCGATGTCTCCCGCGTCCTGAGGTACGGCCCGGGCGAGTTGGACCTCGTCGCGGCGGACGCCCCCGTCGTGACGAACGCCGTGGACCCCTTCGTGCCGATCGCGGTGCGCTCCGCCATGGAGGAGTCCGGCGAGAGGACCAGGCTGACCGTGCCGCTCGTCTACGGCACAGAGCGCTTGGGGCTCCTGTCCTTCGTCGAGACGGGGCGGGAGCGTCGCTACAGCGAGGCCGAGATCGAGCTCGCCCGTGGTCTTGGCGAGCAGGCCGCCGTGGCCGTCGCGCGCTCCCATCTCTTCCAGCGGGAAGAGGCCCAGCGCGAGCGCCTACTGGCGCTGCTCGAGACCGGTCGCATGCTCTCGGCGGCGCTCGACCCCGCAGAGGTGCTCGAGGGGATGAGCGCCGAGGTCGCGACGCTCCTCGGTGTCGTGGAGTCGGACGTGTCGGTCGCGCTGCGCGCGCCCGACGGGTGCTTCGTGCCTCCGGCCGAGGCGGTCGCGGCGTGGGAGGAGGCCGCAGGGGAGGGTGCTGCCCGCAGCACCCTCCCCTGCGGCCTCGATGCGCCTGTCGCACGCGCCGTTTCGTCACTCGTCCCGACGCAGGGTCTCGGCGACGACGCGACGACGCTCGTGGTCCCGTTGGCCGTCGGGGACGCCGCCGTCGGCTACATCAGCCTGCGACGGCGCGGCGCGGCGGCGTTCGGCGATGAGGAGGTCGAGCTCGTCCAGGTGGTAGCGAACCAGGCGGCTGCCGCTCTCGAGAACGCACGCCTCTATCGTGTCGTCGAGCGCCAAGCCATCACGGACGGACTCACGGGGCTCTACAACCATCGCTACTTCTACGAGCGCCTGCACGAGGAGTTCGCGCGCTCCCAGCGCTACGGACTCCCGCTCTCGTTGCTCATCATCGATGTCGACGACTTCAAGCGCTTCAACGATCGCTACGGGCACCCGGTCGGCGACCGCGTGTTGGCCGAGGTCGGGCGCGTCCTGCGCGATCAGATCCGGCAGGGGATCGATTTCCCGGCCCGGTACGGCGGCGAGGAGTTCGCCGTGCTGCTGCCCAACACGGCACGAGATGGGGCGCAGGCTGTAGGCGCGCGGCTGGCACGCGAGCTTGGCGTGCTCACGGCTCACGTCGACGACACGGCGCCTCCAGTCGGGGAACCGGCATGCAAGGTCGGGGAGCGTATCCGCGTGTCGATCGCCGGGACCGGTCTCGAGGACGTGCCCGGAGCCGAGGGCGCGCACGTCACGGTGAGCATCGGAGTGGCCTCCTCGCCCGGCCAGGCAGGCAGTTCGGACGAGCTCGTGCGCAACGCCGACAAGGCGCTGTACCTGGCCAAGCGCTCCGGCAAGAACCGCGTCGAGACCTTCGGGGCCTAGGGGGGTATATGGGCGGTATCGTGGATCCTCATCGCACCGTGTTCGAGATCGCGGCGACGCTCGGCGCGCAGCTGGACGTCGACCAGGCCATCGCCGGCGTCGCCGGTGGTGTGGGTGAGGCCCTCGAGGTGGATTCGTGCGACATCAGCATCTACGACCACGCCCGTGGGGCGCTCACCTACGCCGGCATCTGGGGTCCAGGGCTGAGCGCCGCGGATCTGGACTACGTCGGCACGGTCGTCACGCGCGCCGAGCGGCCGGGCCGCTTCAAGGTCATCGACGAGCGCCGACTGCTCGTCGAGTACGTCGACGACCCCGACCTCGACCCCGAGGAGCGGCGCGTCATGGAGGAGTGGCACGAGTACGCGTCGATGGAGTTGCCCCTCGTCTTCGGCGACGAGGTGATCGGGTTGCTAGGTGTCTGCCGGAACTCGTTGTCTCGCCGGTTCACCGACGCGGAGAAGGACCTTCTGACCATGCTCGCCGTACCGGCCTCGGTCGCGATCCACAACGCGCGACTCTACACGGCTCGCCGCGAGGGCGCGCGCCGACTCGAGACGCTGCTCGAGGCGAGCCGGGCCCTGAGCTCCACGCTGGAGCTCGATGACGTGCTCGCCGAACTCGCTCGGCAAACCGTGGCGGCCGCGGATTGCTCGCAGAGCGTGATCTATGAGTACGAGCCCGCCCGGGACGCGCTGGTGTACCGCGCGCGCCGCGAGCGAGAGGCGGTGCCCGGTGCGGCTTCGGGCGACGCGCTCGGTTCGCTGCACCAGCTCGGCGAGAATCCCGGCGAGCGGGCGATCCTGCAAGGCCGGCGCGTCGTCGTCGAGCATAGCTCCGACCCCGACCTGCCCCCGGACCGCCGCTCCTCCATGCAGGCTTGGGGCGAGCGCACTTGCCTCACGGTGCCGCTGTGGTTCGGCGCCGTGCCGCTGGGCCTCGTGCGGGTCTGCGACACGGAGCGGGAACGCGAGTTCACCGCCGAAGAGGTGGAGCTGCTCTGCAGTCTGGCCGAGCTGGCCGCCGCCGCGATCCACACGGCTCGCCTCTACGCGCGGCAGCGCGAGCAGAGCCGTCGGCTGCTCGACGTGGTCGACACCACGCGTACGCTCGTCACGACTCTGGAGACGGAAGCCGTGCTCGAACGCGTGGTGCGCGGCAGCGAGCAACTGCTCGCCGCCGACGGTGCCCGCGCGCAGGTGACCCTGCTCGGCGACGCCGTCGGTGCGGCTGGACCTGCCGTCCGCGACGCGGCCGTTTCTCTTGCGCCGGTCCAGGAGACCGGAGACACTCGTTCGGCACTGTACGTGCCGCTGACCGCCAAGGGGGCGGCGCGCGGCGTGCTCGAACTGGTCGTCCCGGGCCGGAGGCGCTTCTCCGATGGCGAGATCGAGGCGGTGCAGGTCCTTGCCGGCCAAGCCGGAGTCGCGCTCGAGAACGCGCGTCTCTACAGGCGCGTACGCGATCAGGCGATCCGCGACGGACTCACCAGCCTGTACAACCACCGTCACTTCCACGAGCGCCTGCGCGAAGAGTGCGCCCGGGTCCGCCGGTACGAGCTCCCGCTCTCGCTGCTGATGATCGACATCGACGACTTCAAGCGGTTCAACGACGAGTTCGGACACCAGCTGGGCGACGAAGTGCTCCGAGAGGTGAGCGCGATCTTCACCTCCGGCGTCAGGCGCGGCATCGACCTGCCGGCGCGCTACGGCGGCGAGGAGTTCGCCGTCATCCTCCCGCACACCGGCGTCACGGGCGCGGAGGTGCCGGGGCGGCGGCTGCGGGACGGGCTGGCCGCCGCCGACCTGCCGCCGCGGGGGGTGGCTGCCGTGGAGGTGGGCGAGCGCCTCCGCAAGGGTGTCGCCGGGAGCCTCTTCGTTGGTCACGGCGGCCGGCGCCACGCGCACGTGTCGGTCAGCGTGGGCATCGCCATGACGGTCGCCGGCGGCCGCGGCCCGGAGGAGCTCCTCGCCGCTGCCGACCGCGCCCTCTACCGCGCCAAGCGCGAGGGCAAAGACCGTGTGGAGGTGGAGCCGGCGTGAGCGCCGTGGAGCCGCTGCGCGCCCGCCGAGCGCTGGACGTGCTCCAGGTGGCCTCCGAGATCGGCGCGACCGTCACCGCCGATCTGGCGCTCGACGACGTGCTCTCCAGGGTCGCGGAGCACGTGGGGCGGGTCTTCGGCGCCTCGGAGTGCGACATCTACGAGTATCGCGCCGACGACGACGCAGTCGCCGCCGCCGGCCTCTGGGCACGGCGTCCGTCGCCGGGCGACGAAGGCTGGCTCGGGACCGTCTTCGCCCTCGACAAGCCCGCCAGCTTCGTGCACGCGATCCGCGAGCGGCGACCTTGGGAGAGATCGGTCGTCGACCCCGACCTGCCGACCTATAACCGCGGCATGATGGAACGCTGGGGCGAGAAGGCCGTCATCTGCGTCCCGCTGATCGCCGGGGACAAGGTGATCGGCGCGCTCTCGCTCATCGAGAAGGAGGCGGAGCGTCGCTTCAGCGCCGACGAGCGCAGCCTGCTGATGTTGCTCGCGGTGCCCGCGGCGGTCGCGATCCAGCACGTGCGCCTGCGCCGCGCCTGGGGCGAGCAGAACATGAGGCTTGAGTCGCTGCTCGCCACGAGCCGCGCGATGTCGTCGACCATGGATGTGACCCCCCTGCTCGGCATGATAGCCGAGGTCGCGGGCGAGGTGCTCGGCTCCGACCAGTGCTCGATCGACATCTACGACGCGTCGGCCCAGACGCTGACGATCGCCGCATTCCACCAGCGGCGGCACGCGATCGCGGCCGACGAGGTCCTCGGACGCGTCTACCCCCTGGCCGAGTTCGCGGCCGACAGGGCCCACCTCTTCTCGCGTCTGGTCTTCGAGGAACGGATCTCCGATCCGGACCTCGATCCCGGCAACCGCGCCTCCATGGAGGAGAACAGCGAGAAGACCGTGCTGAGCGTGCCGCTGTGGTTCGAGGACCAGCCGATCGGCGTCCTCGCTTTCTTCGAGATCGAGAGGGAGCGTCACTTCGGGGAGGATGAGGTCGCGCTGGCGCGCGCGCTGGGGGAGCAGGCCGCCGCGGCGATCCACAGGGCCCAGTTGCTGGAGCGCAGCGAGGCGCAGAACCGGCGCTTGAATCTGCTGCTGGAGTCTTCCCGGGCCATCACCTCGAGCGTCGACCTGGAGGAGGTGCTGGACACCGTGGCGCGCACGACATGCGAGGCGCTCGATTGCGAGGAGTGCCAGATCCAGTCGTACGACGCGGCGACGCAGAGCATCACCGTGAGCGGTCACTACCAGCGCCGGCTCGATCCGGTGGGCCGGGAGAGCCTCGGGAAGACGTTCTCGCTGGTCGACGAGCCGGAGGAGCTCGAGATGCTCGAGCGTAAGCTGACGGTGGAGCAGCAGCTCTCGGATCCCGAGCTGCCGGCGGTGACGCGCGAGAGCATGCGGGCGTTCGGCAACAAGACCTATCTCAACGTGCCGCTTGTCTTCAGCGACGAGCCGATCGGATTGCTGGTCCTCGTCGAGCGTGCGCGCGAGCGGCACTTCGCGCCCGAGGAGGTCGCGCTCGCGCAGGCCCTTGGCGAGCAGGCCGCGAGCGCCATCGAACATGCCCGGCTCTACCAAGCCGTGCAGGAACAGGCCATCACCGACGGGCTGACCGGCCTGTTCAACCACCGCTACTTCTACGAGCGCCTCGGCCAGGAGATCGCGCGCGCGCGCCGCTATGGGACCCCGGTCTCGCTGCTGATGATCGACATCGACGATTTCAAGGGCTTCAACGACCGCTTCGGCCATGTCGCGGGCGACGACGTGCTGCGACACGTCGCGGACATCCTCTCGACCCAGCTGCGCCGCGAGGTCGACCTCGTGGCCCGCTACGGTGGCGAGGAGTTCGTCGTCGTGTTGCCCAACACGCCGATCGCCAGCGACGAGGACGGGCAGCTGACCATGACGCTGGCGGCCGGCGAGGAAGCTCCTCCTCCCGGCGCTCCACCACCGCGCGCGCGACCTCCACAGTTTCGTCGGTGGAGTCGTCGAGCACCTGGATTTCCAGCTTTTCGCGCGGATATTCCATCTTGCAGACGCACTCCACCAGCCGGTCGATAACGTACTGCTCGTTGAAAATTGGCAGTTGAATGGTGATCCGGGGCAACTCGTCGAAGTGCGACGCTGGCTCCGTAACTTTATTCTTGCGGTACTTGTAGTACAGGTAAACCAGCCGATAGCGGTGCATGCCATACAGCGCCAGCAGCACCAAGACCACGAAGTAAGGAATCAGCAACGCCATGTCGAAAGCGTTGGCATGATAAAGGCCCTTAAATGTGGGATCCAGAGAATGAGATCTCAGGTAGTGGCGTACGCCATGCGGTTCCACCAGCAGACTGCAAATCAAACTGAATGCGCCGCTCAGGAATGTACTCTCCGCGAGAAAGATTGCAGACCGGTAGGCCACGCCCACAGTCGTGGACAAGGCGCCTACCCTAACCGGTTGATTGTACTCGACGCGACGGCGCGAAACAGTGGAACTTTGGCCACGCGCATTGGTGAAAGAGGTACGATGAAACCAACCAGCACCGACTCATTTTGGACATGGACCCAGCCCGGCTGTGTTGACTCTTTGCGTTGACTCGGAACGGCGAACGGCTAACAATAAAAACACGGAATCCTATGAGGTCGCCAGCCATAATTTCCGCAGCACTAGGATGCCTCTTGAGTTTTCCGTTCCTCTCCCATGGGCAAATGGCCCAGCCGGCGGCAGGACCATTGACCGTCCGCGCCGAGCAGCATTATCCCGAGCAAGCCTATCTGTCTCCCACGCGTTACACCAACAGCTTTTTCGACTTTTCTTTCGAGCTTCCGGCGGGTGCGCAGGTGGAGCCGATTCCGCAGCCCGTCGCCGGCGACGGGCGAATTCAACTGTTGCAATTGGGCGGCCCTCCGCCTGCCGATGCCGCGGTTTCGATCGTCGCTTTTCCGCCCCAGGGTCAGCAGACCGTGGACGCGAAAATCCTGCTGCGCAAGGCGCTCGACCAGGAACTGTTCCGGGGCGTAGAGGAACTTCGCGGCCTGACAAAGACCACGCTGGCCGGCCATCAGTTCTACTTCTACGAAAAACCCGCCGCGGGATCGAGCAGCACATGCTGGCGGCGGCCAATCTCAATGGCTATGCGGTGATCGTGGAGTCGGGCGCCCACAGCGAGAAGATGATGAAAGAGCTGGAGTCGTGCTTCCAGCACATCGTGTTTTTCGCGCCTGCGCAAATTCGGCAGTACATTCCGGCAGATGCCCGGGCGTATGAAGGCCCGGCGATTTCCTCGCATCGCCTGGCCCAGTTGAGAGCCGATCCGCCGGAACGCCATATCGATCCTGGCAAGATCGAGGGCAGCGTTTACCGCAATCCATCGCTTCGGATTCAGCTACCAGGTTCCGTCAGGATGGTTTGTGGAACCGCAAGGAGCGGTGCTGCCGGCCATCGAACGCGCGCGCGCATCGGATTCATTCGCTGCGCTTTTGGACGGCGGCGCACCCAATGCGGGCGCTGCTGAACGCCAACTGATGAAGGCGTGCAGCCGGACCCTATTTTCGTTGTGGGCGAAGCAACCGGGACCGGACGGACAGATTTCCTACGATGATTTCGGCGAGGTCACGCTCTCGGCGCTATCGGCGGAGTGTCTTCCCGGGTGAAGTTTCCGTCGAACTCGACCGACGCCCAAGCCGGCCAGGATTTCCTGTTGCTGCTCGGGCTCATCCATCCCATCCTGCGCGAGATGCGCGACGCCAAGGCTTTCACCTCGCAGGGCAAGGTGTTTCTATTGCTCCACGGGAGCGTCGCATTCACGGTGCCCAAGGATGAACTTTCGCGGCGGTTATCGGTTGCGATGGCCATTACCGAGCGGCAAGGCTACCTGCTGATGTGGTTCTTCGCCGCTCCTCATGACAGCGAATTGGAACCACTGCTGAAGGAGGGAATGAAGTTTGATCCGGAGCCGCCGGCCGCCAGGAATGCCGGCGTCACGGCAGCGGAGAGTGGTGAAGCGCCCACCCAGGGGGATGCGCCGGCTGCGACAGCAAGGGCGAATCCTGCGCCGGGTGCAACCTCGCAAGCGGCTGCCGACTCGGCCTCGGGAACCAGCGCAAGCTTGCCTGCCTCGAATTCAAGCCCGGCGGCATCCGATGCTTCTTCGCAGCCGCAGGATGATTCTGCCAGTGCGCCACAGCCAACGCGTCCGACCTTGCTTCGTCCCGGCGAAACCATGGACAGCCAGCAAGGAAAAGGGCCGCCTGTACGGAAACATTGAAGGCCAATTCCCTGACCCAGTTGAGACTGGCTTCACAACTGCGAAAAAACTCGGAGGAAGACTTTGGTGGAAGCCCCCTGCTTTAGCAGGGGAAGCTGGACTTTAGTCCGGCGGAAAAAGTGTTCAATTTTAAAATGGGCTTCAGCCCCGGGATTTCCCCATCCGGCGCTAAAGCGTGCGATCAAAGTCAGACTTCTCCCGGAGCGCTGAAGCGCTCCTTCCCCCGCATAAATGCGGGGGCTCCCACCAATGGCTGTTAGTTCAGGAAGAACCTGGTGTACAAGGTGTCCCGTTGTGCGGGACGAAAGCCGGCATCGCGAATGATCCGGCGCAACTCCTCTTCGGTGGTGCAGTTGCGGACCCCGGCTGCGCGGACCACATTTTCCTCGATCATCACCGAGCCGACGTCGTTGCCTCCGAAACGCAAGCCGGTCTGGCAGACCTTCAGGCCCTGCGTCACCCAACTCGATTGCACGTTCTCGAAATTACTGAGGAAGAGGCGCGCGATGGCCAGCGTCTTCAGGTATTCGACCGCGGTGGCTTCCTCCCACCCGCGTCCGCCGAGCGCGGTATTCTGCGGCTGAAATGACCAGGGGATAAATGCCGTGAAGCCGCCGGTCTCTTCCTGCAAGTCGTAGAGGTGCTGGAAATGGTTGATGCGGTGTTCGCAGGTTTCGCCGACGCCGAACATCATGGTCGCCGTGGTTCTCATGCCGAGCTTATGCGCCGTGCGATGGACGTTGAGCCAGTCGTGGGTGAGGCACTTCAAGCGCGCAATCTTGTAGCGCACTTCGTCGTCGAGGATCTCGGCGCCGCCGCCGGGGATGGAATCGAGTCCGGCATCGCGCAGGCGCTGGATGGTGTCTGCGATGCTGAGGCCGCTGACTTCGGCAATGCAGATGATCTCTGACGCCGAGAAGCAGTGCAGGTGGACCTGGGGAAAGCGCTGCTTCATCCCGCCCAACAGGGCTTCGTACCAGTCGATCTTGAGATCGGGATGCAGACCGCCCTGCAGCAGGACGCCCGTTCCCCCTAACTCTACCGTCTCGCGCACCTTGTCGTAAATGGTTTCGAAATCGAGGAGATATCCCTCTTTCGCCATCTTGCCCTTGAGCGGACGATAGAAGGCGCAGAAAGTGCAGTACTCGGTGCAGAAGTTGGTGTAGTTGATATTGCGGTCGATGATGTAGGTCACCACACCGTCAGGATGCAAGCGTCGGCGCAGGGCGTCGGCTTCCATTCCGATGCCGATCAGGTCATCGGAGCGATAGATCTCGAGCGCTTCAGCTTTCGTCAGAGACATAGGAGGTCACAACCCACAGTGACATTCTAACCGGGCCGCGCGGGCGCAGCAAAGCTGGGGAATCCATTTGCGGGTGAGGAAACCTTGCGGGCAGGCAGGGACATCCAACCGTTAACAGTGCTGAGCGCAACAATCGTGCGCAAATGGCGTTATAGCGGAGTGCTCCTCAAAGGTTGTGCCAGGTGAAGGCGATGAACCGAATGAGCTTATCGGAATGCCATCTACGAACATGCGGAAGAATTCTGGCGGCAGCGCTGCTGTGGGCAATGCCGTTTCCCGCCCGAGCTGTCTTAGGCGATAGCGCCGCTTCGGTCCTTACCGACCAGGCCCGGATGAAAGGGACGCTGAGCAGCGTGGACCATGGCAAGTATGTCATGCATGAAATCGCCACGCGCGGAACGGTAGTGCGCGAATATGTCTCGCCTGCCGGGCGGTCTTTGCGGTGGCCTGGGAAGGCCAGTTCCTGCCCGACTTTCAGCAGCTTCTGGGTCCGTACTATGCGCAGGCAAACCAGTCCGCCTCGCAACCGCAGCCGCCGCGAGTAAGACGCGGCCCCATTGTCATCACGACCGCCGGCCTGGTATTCCAGCAAACCGGCCATACGCGAAGTTTTCATGGGGTTGCGTACATCCCGCAGTTAGTGCCCAACGGCGTACCAGCCAGCGACATCCGCTGAGAAGGAGAGGACGGCGTGAAAATAATTGGACTATTGCTCGTGATATCCAGCGTGTTGTTGATGCTGGCTTGCGGCGGCAACGCCGGTAACGGATCGACGATAACCTCGGTGAGCGTGACCGGCACGCCGTCAACGGTGCAGTCGGGCGGGACCAGCCAGTGCTCGGCGACGGTGCTGGGCACCGGCAATTTCAGTTCCTTGGTTACGTGGACGGCGAGCGCCGGCACGATCACCAGCACTGGTCTGCTTACCGCGCCGACGGTCTCATCGACCACAACTCTTACGGTGACGGCTACGTCAGTCCAGGACACCAGCAAGTCCGGAAACTTTACCGTTACGGTGATGCCGATCGTGCTGTCGAACAATGTGCAGCCCATCCTAGTCGATTCGGGCCCGGCGCCGCAGAGCTTTTTTACTGTGAACCAGGCTTTCGCGAGTGTCACGGTGTGCATGCCCAACTCCAGCACCTGCCAAACCATCGATCACGTTCTGGTGGATACTGGATCGTCCGGCTTGCGCTTATTGTCCTCGGCTAGCGGTGGTGAGTTGAGCC
>CAWBNR010000002.1:0-14023 GCA_963790185.1 uncultured Thermoleophilia bacterium
CCATCTCGACGGCGCCCGGTTGGTCGCCGAGCGCATCCGTCGCGGCATCGAAGCGGCGCGCTTCCGGCCCAGAGGTCGCCGCGGCCACCTCACGGTGAGCGTGGGCATTGCGGCCTTCCCCCGGCTCGCTGCCGGGAGCGAAGACCTCGTGCGGCACGCGGACGCCGCGCTGTATGCGGCAAAACGCGCGGGCAAGAACCGCGTCGAGGTCTACACGAGAGAACGACGCTGATGGCGGCGCACGCACCGGAGGGAGGCGGGCAGCCTTCGTCCCCCGACCTGCCCGCCATGCTTCGGACCGTGGCGCAGGCGGTCGGCGCTACGTTGGGCGCGTGGTGGGTCGAGCTCTGGACCTTCACGCCGGAGCGCGACACGATCACTTGCCGGGCGTTCTGGAGCTGCGACGCCGCCGGCGATCTCGGCAGGGACAGGGTGGGCACCGTGATCGGCCTGGCGCAGAGCCACGACCTCCGCCGGCTGATCCTCGCGGGACGCCCGGCGGTGCGTCGTGTGGACGATCCCGATATGCCCGCGGGGGAGCGCGAGGTGTTGAAGGCCGAGGGGTGCCGGATCCGGGTGGACTATCCCCTGATCCTCAACGACAGGATCCTCGGCATCCTTAGCGTCGCCGACGCTCGCGGCGACCGCCTCGCGACCACGAAGCACGAGGAGCGCCTCGGCCGGTTCTGCCGGCTCGCCGCCTCCGCACTCGACGCCGTGGCGGTGGTCGAGCGGCAGGAGGAGCGGATGGGGCGTCTGGTGGCGCTGCTCGAGCCCGATCGCTCGGGCGCCGCGGCCCTGAAGGTGCGCGGCGCGGTCGAGCGCCTGAAGGACGACATCGCCACCGTGTTGCCGGGCGTCGAGCTCGAAGTGGGGGTGTTCGTGCGGCGAGACAACGGCACGTTCGCGCGGGCGGTCCCCGGCGGCGCCGGGTCCCGCGCCGCCGCCGGCGCCGCTCACCACCCAGACGCGCTCGCGCGTCAGGCAGTCGAGCGGCGGCTTCCCGAGCAGATGAGGCCCGACGAGAGGACGACGCGACTCGTCGTACCCCTCGTGGTGGACGGCCGCGCGACCGGCTATCTCGACCTGGTCGCGCGGTCACCGCGGCGGTTCCGTCGCGAGGAGGTGGAGCTGGTGGGGCTGGCGGCCGGCCAGGTCGCCGTTGCGCTGCGCAACGCGCGCGTGCGCCGCGCTCTCGAGAACAAGGCGGCGACCGATTCCCTCACGGGGCTCTACAGCGGCTGGTACTTCCACGAGCGCCTGGCCGCTGAAGTGGCACGCGCTCGTCGCTACGGGCAACCTCTCGCACTGATGCTCGCGGAGCTCGACGACATCGAGCGGTTCAGCGCCGAGGGAGGCAGCCCGAGTCGCGACGACGTGGTGCGTTCGGTTGCGCGATTGGTGCGCAGCTGCCTCCGGGACAAGGTCGATGTCGCGTGCTACCAAGGTGCCGGACGGTTCGCCGTCCTGCTCCCGAGCACGCTGGCGCTCGGTGGGTACGGGGGTATCGTGGCCGACCGGGTGTGTCAGACCGTGGCGGACACACCGCTCAGAAGCGACGAGTCGGTGCGCGTCGAGCGTTGCACGGTCAGCGTCGCCGTAGCGGGTTTTCCGGCGCACGCGGAGGATGCCGAAGAGCTTGTCGCTGCGGCCGAGGCCGCTCTCGCGGCCGCGCTGCGCAGCGGTGGAGACCGGGTCGTGGTCGCCGGGGAGTCCTAGATGATTGATTCCACGAGATCAGCCTCAGGCAAGGAAAGCAGCGCAGAGAGGCCGAAGCCGACGGTGCCTAAGTCACCGTCTGCCCGGAGGCCACGATGCACGCCGACCTCGACACTCTCTGCACGGTCATCTATTGCACAGCCGACGATCTTCTGCCAGAGGCAAGAAGAAACGCCCGGCGCCGCATCAGCGACGCTGAGCTGGTCACGCTCTGCGTCGCCCAGGCGATCATGGGCATCCCCTCCGATCGCAGGTTCCTCGCCGTGGCACGCAAGCGCCTCGTCCATCTCTTCCCGGTTCTGCCCAGCCAGCCCGCCTACTGGAAGCGCCGGCGCCGGCTCGCAGGCGCGATCGAGTGGCTCATGGGCGTGTTCACATGCCAGAGCCCGGGCTTCAGCGACGACCTGCTGCTCATCGACTCGACCCCGGTGCCCTGCGCCGCCAGCCGTGAGACGGTCAAGCGCTCGGCGCTCGCAGACGCCGCCGGCTACGGCTACTGCGCCGCCCACTCGCGCCTCTTCTGGGGCTTTCGCCTGCACCTGCTGGCTGCTCCAGACGGCACACCGCGGGCGTTCACCCTCGCCGACCCACGACGCGGCGAGCGTGAGGTCGCGCTCGAGCTGCTCGAACGGGCCGCGCGCGGCGGTGAGCTGCTGGTCTGCGACAAGGGCTACGCCGGCCGGGAGTTCGCGGCAGGCGCTGCCGAGCTCGGCGTACTCGTCGTACGTCCCCGGCGCCGCGACGAGCCCGGCGAGGGGCCGCACCTCGCCCCCATCCGCCAGCGCATCGAGTCGATCTTCTGGACCTGCAAGGACCTGCTCACGCTCGAGCGTCACGGGGCGCGCACCCTGGCTGGACTGCGCGAGCGCATCCTGCAGCGATTCCTCTGCCTCGCCGCCTGCATCAGCCTCAACCACCGGCTGGGACGGCCGGGCCGCGCGCTCGTCGACTACTGCGCCTGAGGCTGCGGGCGTGGAATCAATCATCTAGGGCGCGCGCAGTCTCAGTCGGCGGTGAGCGCCGTCAGGACGTCGAGGTCGCCCGGGTCGCCGGCGAGGACCATCGCGGCCGCGCCTTCGACGCGCGCGGTCATGCCGGCGACGAAGTACCGCGCGGCCAGCAGCCGGCGCGCGTCGGCTTGGGCGTCGCGCACGAGCAAGTAGCCGCAGACGACATCGATCGCCATCTCGACGAGGCGCCGCGCGTGGAAGTCGCGGTAGCGGACGTCGTCGAGCTCGCGGACGCGCTCAACAGCGGCCCGCAGGCGGGCGCGGGCGCCGCGCACGCGTTCGAAGAGCTCGGGCGTGGCGCCGTGGTCGGCCGTCTCGTACTCGTCGAGCCGGTCGGCGAGCGTCCCCGAGAGCACGCCGCCGATGGCGGCGACCACCTGGAGCTGCGTCGTCCCCTCGTAGATGTTGGTGATGCGGGCGTCGCGACTGTGGCGCTCGACGGCGAAGTCGCGCATGTAGCCGGAGCCGCCGTGGACCTGTAGCGAGTCGTAGGTGACGCGATTCGCCATCTCCGTGCAGCAGGCCTTGGCGAACGGGGTATAGAGCGCCGCGAGCCGGTTCGTTCGCTTGAGCTCGGCGCGCAGCTTCTTGAGGGTCGCCGCGGGATCGACGAAGTCGCTCGCCGGCGGGCCGGCACTTTCGGGCTGCCCGGTGCCCTCGTCGGCCGTGGCCTTCTGCAGCGACTCGATACGGCGCTCGAGCCCCTCCTTCATGTCGACGATGAGCGCCGTCTCGTAGAGCAGGGCGCGGGCCGCCTCGATGCTCACCTTCATGTCGGCGAGGAGCGCCTTGACGGCGGTGAGCTCGGCGATCGGCGCTCCGAACTGGACGCGCTCGCCGGCGTACTTGGTCGCCGCCCGATAGGCCGCCTCGGCGATGCCCTGCGCCTGGGCGGCGATCGCCAGGCGGGCGCCGTTCATCAGGGCCATCACGTAGGTCGTGAGGCCGCGCCGGCGCTCGCCCACGAGCACCGCCGGCGCGTCGTCGAACTGCAGCTCGCAGGTCGGCGAGCCGTGGATCCCGAGCTTGTCCTCGAGGCGGCGGATGCGCATGTGCTCGTCGCGTTCGTAGAGGAACATCGAGAGGCCGCGGGCGTCGGTCGTGCCCTCCTCGCTGCGCGCCAGCACCAGCGACACCTGACCGCAGCCGTTGGTGATGAAGCGCTTCACGCCGCTGAGCCGCCACACGCCGTCGTCGCCGAGCGTCGCCTTGAGCTGCACGTTCTGCAGGTCGCTGCCGGCCTCGGGCTCGGTCAGCGCCATCGAGCCGGTCACCTCGCCGCTGGCGAAGCGCGGCAGGTATGCTTCCTTCAGCTCCTCCGAGGCGAACTTGTTGACGGTCTCGGCGATGTCCTGAAGGCCGAAGATGTTCATGAGCGCCGGGTCGGCGCGCGAGATCATCTCGACGATCATGACCGACACGGCGATGGGGAAGTTGAGGCCGCCGTACCGCCGCGGCAGCGTGATGCCCATGAGATCGGCCTGCCTGAGGCGCTCGAGCGATTCGTTGATGCCGGTGGCGTAGCAGACCTCGCCGTCGACGAGAGTGGCCGCCTTCGCGGTCGACGCTCTCGGCGCGCGGGGCGACGAACTCGCCGGCGATATCGCCGGCGATCTCGAGCGCGCGCTCGTACGAGTCGAGGGCGTCGTCGAAGTCGCGCGGCGCGTAGGCGAAGTCACTCGTCTGCGTGTAGTCGTCCTCGCGAAGGGCGACGACGCGGGAGAGATCGAGACGGCGCAGGGTGGCGACGAGGTCGACGTTGTCGGTGAAGAAGTTGCTCACCCGGCCCCCTTCTTCCTGTAGGCCTGGACCAGCAGCGGGATGACCTTGTGGAGGTCGCCGACGATACCGTAGTGGGCGACCGAGAAGATCGGCGCGCCGGGGTCGGTGTTGATGGCGAGGATGCGCGCCGACTGGTCCATGCCGGCGCGGTGCTGCACCGAACCCGAGATGCCGCAGGCGACGTACAGCTTGGGGCGGACGGTGACGCCGGTCTGGCCGATCTGGTGGTCGTGGTCGATCCAGCCGGCATCGACGGCGGCGCGCGAGGCGCCGACGACGCCGCCGACCGTGCGCGCCAGCTCCTCGACGAGGGCGAAGCCCTCGCGCGAGCCGACCCCGACGCCGCCCGAGACCACGATGCGGGCGCCCTTGAGGTCGACCGTCTTCTCCTCCTGCGCGCGGCGCACGACGCGCACCGCGAAGTCGGCGTCGTCGAGCAGGACGGGGCCGTCGGCCGACGCGATGAGGCCACGCTCCACGGCGACCTCGACGATCTCGCCTCGGCGCGCGGGGTCGGCCTCGGGCATCACCATGACGCCCTCGCGCACGGTGGCCATCTGCGGCAGGTGCTCCGGGCTCACGATGGTGGCGATGATGTTGCCGCCGAAGGCCGGGCGGACCTGGTACAGAAGGTCCTTGGTCAGGACGCCTTTCGTCTCGAGGTCGCCGATGCGCAGGTCGGTGCAGTCGGCGGTGAGTCCCGTACGCAGCGTGCTGGCGACGCGGGGGCCGAGGTCGCGGCCGGTCGTCGTCGCGCCGTAGAGGACGATCTGCGGCTGATGGCGACGCACGAGCCCGGCGACGAGCCGCGCGTAGGGCAGGGCGAGGTATTGGGCCAGATCCTCGTGGTCGGCGAGGTAGACGGTGTCGGCGCCGCGCGCGACGAGGGCGGGCGCGAGGGCCATGACGGCCTCGCCCGCCCCGGCCAGCACGGCGCCGACCTTCACACTGAGCCGGTCGGCGAGCTCGCGGGCGCGGCCGAGCAGCTCGAGGCTGACCTCGGCCGCGACCCCGTCGCGCTGCTCGACGAACACCCAGACGTCGCCGTCCCTAGCCAAGGATGTGCTCCTCGATCAGCTCGTGCACGAGCTCGGCCACGCCCTCAGCGGTCGCCTCGACCATGCGCGCTTCGCTCTGCGCCAGGACGACGCTCTCGATCTCCTTCACGCGCGTCGGCGAGCCGCGCAGACCGACCAGGTCGCGCTCGGCGCCGATGGCGGTGTGGTCCCACTGGACGACCTTGGCGCGGCAGACCGGTCGCCCGCCGCGGTCGAGCATGCAGACCTGCGCCTCATCGGCCTCGAGGTCGAGGTAGGTGTCGTCGTAGCCGGGCAGCGCCTCGGCGGCGATGTTCTTGTAGACCATGGCGAGCTTGACACTCGGCGGTCGCGGGTCGTTGGCCTCGGAGGTGATCGTCAGCAGGGCCGGCAGCGAGCTCTCGAGGGTCTCGAAGCCGCCCTCGACCGAGCGCGTGGCGACGACGCGGTCGCGGGGGCCGACGTCGTCGCCCGCGTCGTCGGCCACGACCTCATCGATGCGGCTCACGCAGGTGATCTGCGGCACCCCCAGCTTCTCGGCCGTCTGTGGCCCGACCTGGGCGGTGTCGCCGTCGATCGCCTGTCGCCCGCAGAGCACGAGGTCGAACACGCCGACCTTCTTCACGGCCTGCGCCAGCGCATAGCTGGTCGCCAGGGTGTCGGCGCCGGCGAACGCTCTGTCGGTCAGCAGGATGACCTCGTCCGCCCCGCGATACAGCGACTCGCGCAGTACGCCGACGGCGGCCGGCGGGCCCATCGTGATGACGGTCACGCGGCCTCCATGCCGGTCCTTCAGTTTCAGCGCCTCTTCGAGCGCGTTGAGGTCCTCGGGGTTGAACACGGTCGGCAGGGCGGCGCGGTTGATGGTGCCGTCCTCCTTCATCGCCTCACCGGTGACGTTGGCGGTGTCGGGGACCTGCTTGACGAGAACGACGAGGCGCAGCGGCCGAGGTGTGTCTGGGGCCGGGGCGCTCATAAGCTCGCTACGCTACCAGAAAGCCCCACAGCCGCCAAAGACGGGGCGGGGCAGGGCGTGAGCGAGCGCTACGGCTGTCGCCAGCGCAGCCCGGGGAACACGGCGAAGGCGAGGTCGGCGAGCGCTGCGTGCCGCCGTTTCGACAGGCTGCTCACAGCACGCTCACAGGCCCTCCCCAGCTCGTGCATGGCATACTGTGACCCGGCAGGGTCCACGGTCGCGCCGTGGACCGACCGCGTCACGAGAGGGATTCGATGAAGCGCAGGCTCGCAGGCCTTTTTGCGGCCGTGATGGTGCTGACGCTGGTGCTCGCAAGCCTGACCGTCGCCGCCTGCGGGGGCGGCGTGCCGGGCGATGCCGTCGCCATGGTCGGTGATGTGCCGGTGACCAAGACGGAGTTTGACACGTACATGGCGCAGGCGAAGACTCAGGTGACGGGCCAGTACGGCTCGTTCCCGTCCGCGGGTTCCGCGGAGTACGAGCAGTACACCGCCGGTCTCGTCGACTACTTGGTCCAGCAAGAGATCATCGCGCAGGGAGCCGAGAAGCTCGGCGTCAGCGTGACCAGCACGGACGTCTCGGTGTACATCGCAGAGCTCGAGACGAACTACGGTGGGCGTGACGCTCTCCTCGAGAGTCTCGCGGAGGAGGGCATGACGTTCGCCCTGTTGCGCGAGAGCGTCAGGGCGCAACTCCTCCAGCAGGCGGCGTACGACAAGGTCGTCGAGCAGATCAAGGTGACGACGACCGAGGTCAGGGCGTTCTGGCAGGAGAACAAGGCGGCCTTCATCAAGGAGGCCAAGAAGAAGGACAAGGTGGCGACGTACGCCAACACGAAGAAGGAGATCGGCGAGGGGCTCCTGAACGCGGCTCAGTCCAAGGCCTGGTCCGCGTGGCTCGTCGCCACAGAGCAGGCACTCGGTGTGCAATACGCCGTCGGGTACGACCCGGATCTCCTGACGGCGTCCCCCTCGGCGACGACCGCTACGCCGTAGAGCGCGACGCCCGACTGGCCAGCTTGCCGCTGCGGGTGGCATGATGGGAGCCATGGGCCGGGGCCATGCAATGGCGCGCGCGCCTGACCGCGTTCGCGCTGCTGGCGGTGGCGGCTGTGGCCGGCGCCGCGCTCGCGATCGCGGCGCCGGCCACAGCCGCCGACCCGATCCCGCTCACCGAAGACCTCAAGCGGCAGCCGCCCGCGCGCCTTCGCGCCGAGACCGTCTCGTGGGCGACGACGCGCTATACTGGATCCTCCCATGGACGGTCACGTGAAGAGCGGCTCGGTGATGCGCCGTGTCAGACAGACCGCGCGCGCTGCCGCTCGCGCGCTGCCGCTCGCCCTCATCCTTGTCCTCACGTTCCTGACCGCGTCGTGCGGCGATGACGGCGGCTCGCCCGGGGGCGCCGCGTCGTCCTCGCCGGTCGATGCGGTGAAGACCCTCGAGGCCGCCGCCGTGAAGATGTCGACCGCGGGCCTCACCGCGCACATCGCCTTCGGCACGCAGCTCGTGATCGACGGCCCCGATGCGACCAGCACCGTCACCGCGACGGGCTCGGGGGACCTGGAGATGCCGACCACGATCCGCTACGTCGTCGACATCACCACCGACGACGGCGGGGGTGCGCTCGAAGTCGTCACGCTCGACGGGCTCACCTACTACACGCGGGACGCCAGCGACGCACAGATGCCGTGGAGCGTATCCGACTCGCCGCTGGCGGTGCCCTTCGACTTGGGCAAGGAGATCGAACGGTACCTGGCGATGTCGACGCAGGCGGAGGTCGTCAAGAGCCACGTCGAGGACGGTCAGCGGATGCACGTCGTCCGCGTGACCCTGGACCCGCTCGCGTACGCGAGCGGCCGCGCCGAGCTCGACATGGAGGCCGTCATCGCCCAGACCTTCGGGCTTTCGCAGCCGGAGAGCGAGAAGGCGCTCGCCAAGGGCCGCGCTTTCGTCGAGTTCACGGTGGGAGAAGACGACGGCTACGTGCACGGCCTGACGGAGCGCTGGCTGGTGCGGCTCAGCGATGGCAAGGGCTTCCTCCAGGAGGTCGTTCTCGCGTTCTCGCGTTTCGGCAAGCCGATCGAGCCGCCGATCGAGGAGCCCGAGACGTAGAGGTCCGGCATCTCCCCCGGCGGCCCCGTTCTGCCCGGATGCGGTACCATTCGGCCCCTATGGCCGACACCATCGTCAGATTCGCGCCCTCGCCGACCGGCTACCTGCACCTCGGCGGCGCCCGCACGGCGCTCTACAACTACATCTTCGCCCGGCAACGTGGCGGCACGTTCATCCTGCGCGTCGAGGACACGGACCCGTCGCGCTCGACCGACGAGGCGATCGCTCAGATCATCCGCTCGATGCGCGAGATGGGACTCGACTGGGACGAGGGGCCGGGCGTGCCCGGCCCCCACGGTCCCTACCGGCAGACCGAGCGTCAGGCGGTCTATCGCGAGCACATCGACCGCCTGCTTGCGAGCGGCGACCTCTACACGTGCTTCTGCACGCCCGAGCAGCTCGAGGTCGAGCGTCAGGCGGCCCAGGCCGAGAAGCGGGCGTGGGTCTACGCGGGGACCTGTCGTGGGCTCGGCGCCGACGAAGTGGAGCGCCGCAAGGCTGAGGGCGCGCCGTGGACGCTGCGCTTCAGGGTCCCCGACGGCCGCATCGGTTTCGACGACATCCTGCGCGGCCGTGTCGAGGTCGAGAGCGCGACCGTCGGCGATTTCATCGTGCAACGCTCCGACGGCACCATCACGTACAACCTCGCCGTGGTCGTCGACGACGTGACCATGGAGATCACCGATGTGATCCGCGGCGACGATCACATCTCCAACACGCCCAAGCAGATACCGATCTACGCCGCGCTCGGCGCGGAGATCCCCCGCTTCCTGCACATGCCGCTTCTCTTCGGGACCGACCGCAAGAAGTTGAGCAAGCGGCACGGGGCGACCAAGCTGGAGCAGCTCGTGGACATGGGGTACCTGCCTGAGGTCGTGCGCAACTACCTCTGCTTCCTCTCGACCGAGTTCGACGAGTCGATGATCGGCTGGACGCTCGACGACCTGGTGCACCGCTTCAAGGTGGAAGAACTGGGCACGAGCGCCAGCATCTTCGACCCGGACAAGCTGCGCTGGATGAACGGGCGCTACCTGCGCTCGCTGGACGACGAGGCACTCGGCGAGCGTCTCATCGCCTACCTCGAGCGCACCGGCTTCTTCGTCGACCCTGGTGGGTGGGAGGCCCCTGTGACCGGTGTCGGCGAGGCGTCGCGGCCATCGTCGGCGCCCTCGCTCGAGCAGGGCAGCCTGGCCCGCGCTCTTGCGCCGCTCGTGCGCGAGAAGATCGAGGTGCTGGCCGACGTCGTCCCGATCGCCGGCTGGTTCTTCGCGCCGCTCGCGGTGTCCGATGGTGCCCGGGAGCGGCTCGCCGGCACCGCCGCGGCGGCGCGCACGCTGACCTTGGCCGCGCAGCGCCTCCGCGCCCTCGACCCGTACACCGTCGAGGGCGTCGAGGCGCTCGTCCGTGCACTCCCCGAGGAGCTCGACGTGAAGCCGAAGGCGGTCTTCGCCGCGCTGCGTCTCGGGATGAGCGGTCAGAGCGTCACGCCGGGACTCTTCGAGTCGCTCTGGCTGCTCGGCCGCGACGAGGCCGCGGCAAGACTCTCGCAGGCCGCGGCCCTGATCGCCTGACGCCTCGACGCGCCTCGCCGTGAGGCGCGTCAGCAGCCCGCGCAGGTGAGGCCGCCGAGGGCGGCCGGGAGCTCCTCGAAGTGACGGACGAGAGCGTCGCCCGTCGAACGATCCGCGTCGCGACTGTTGGCCCCGACGAAGTGCACTGCGGACATGCCGGCCGCCTGGGCGCCGGCGATGTCGGTGCGCTGCATGTCGCCGACGTGGGCGGCCTCACCCGACGGGACGCCGAGCTGGGCCAGCGTGTGCTTGAAGACGCGCACGTCGGGCTTGCTCATGCCGTGCTCGTTCGAGAAGTAGAGGTAGTCGAAGAACGGGGTCATGCAGTGGCGGTCGAGCAGCTCGCGCAGCACCGTGCCCGGCGAGTACCCCGTATCGCAGACCACCGCCAGCCGGTAGCGCTTCGCCAGGGCGGGCAGGGTGTAGACGACGCCGGGGACGGGATCGGGCGGGAGCTCGAGCAGTAGCCGCTCGAAGGCCGAGGTGATGCGGGTGTGCACCTCGGGCGGGACGTGCGCGCGCAGCGCGCCGAGCACGGCGTCGACGATCTCGCCGGAGGGCGGCGTGCGCACCTCGTCGTGCCAGACGCGCTCGAAGAAGTCGAAGCCCAGGCGGAGAGCGTCGTCGTAGGCGCTGTCGGGCAGGCGAAGACCTGAACGGCTCGAGCTCCTGCCGCAGCACCGGGCGCGGCGACGCTCGCGCTGCGACCGAGGGCGTCGACGAAGAGCGTGTTCCAGAAGTCGAGGGTGACGGCGCGGAGCATGGACGTAGGGTACCAGACGACGTACCGGCCTTCGCGGGCAGCCCGCGAGGCGAGAGAGTGGTAGCGCGTACGGGATTCGAACCCGTGTTACCGGCGTGAGAGGCCGGCGTCCTAGGCCCCTAGACGAACGCGCCACGATGGGCTACGACGACGACCCGAAGGTCGCGCCGGGACTGCTTGCTTCACCTGGCTGCGGGACGAGGATCCGAACCGCGATACCGCAGTCCAGAGCCGCGTGTCCTAGCATCAGACGATCCCGCGGCGGGCGAGGTATGATACCAGATACTTCGATGTCGTTCTTCATCTGACCGCGAAGGACTGCGTTCCCCACGGAGATGCGGCGACGGCGTCGGCGACGGCCTGCGCGTCGTCGCCGGCTCGGAGTGCGGCGAGAATGCCTCCGTACAGCCCGTTGTGGAGCGTGTTCAGCGTCGCCTTGAAGCCCTGAGCCCAGCTCGCGTAGGCCTTGACTCCGACCGAGTTCATCGAGGTCGCTCCCGGCATCGTCCACGTTGTGTTGAGCGGGTTGTAGTGGGCCGAGTTGTTCCAGTGGCCGCCCTCGGCCATCTCCCAGGCGATGACGGCGGCGAGGTTCTGGGTCGTGACCGGCGCGCCCAGGCCCTTGAGGAGAGCCTTCGCCCAGGTGAGCTGGTTGTGGCCGCCCTTGGGCGCCTTCTCCAAGCCTGCCGGCAGCTGGCCGACGAGCAGTTCCTCGATGCGCGACGTCAAGCCTTCGAGGAGCGTCCGGCGTTCTGCCAGCGCGTCGGCCATCACTGCGCGCTGGCCCTCGATCTCGGTCTCCAGCACGAGGGTGCGGTCCCGTCGTTCGGCGAGCCCGGCTTCAAGCTCTCCGGCGGCCTCGGTCAGCCGGGCGAGCTCCACTTGAGCTTTGTAGTCCTCGTCCATGACACGGCGCAGCAGGCGCACGTTGGACTCGATCTCCGAGAAGCTCGCGGCTTGGGCCAGGATGTCGAGCCATGTCTCGTCACCTGTCTTGTACATGGCGGTCATGTGAGCCGTGACGAGCGCCGTCTGCCGGTCGAGCAGCGACTGCGTTCGAGCCAGCTCGACGCGGGTCTCGACGAGCTCGCGCCCTATGCGGTCGAGCTCCGCGCGCGTCCTTGCGTAGTCGTCGGAGACCTCCGCCATCTCCGCTTTGAGCCGCTCCATGCTCTCCTGTACGCGCCGCGCTTCGTCCTGCAGCTCCTGCAGCGAGCTGCCGTCATCGACGTGGACCACACTGAACACACCCGTCGGCCTGGCGGCCAGAGCCGCGGACGGCGCCACATGCCCTGACGCCACTGTCGCAAGGACGATGGTCGCTAGTGTGGCCAAGGCGGCGGCGAGGCGCGAGGCGCGGGAGCTGGCATGGAGGTCGGTCATCCTGCGCTCTGTATCGGGCCTTTCGCGGGCGGCCTTTACCGGTTCGCTCGCCTGACGGCGGCGCCGCGCCTCCGGCGGGGTGGGCCGGCGTCGTCGAGCGCACACGGCTTCGGCGCGCTGGTATGCTTGCGCGACCGGGAGCCACTGGAGGAGGGAAGGGTGCGGCGACGCCGCCACCACGACCACCGGTTGGAGACGACGACCGACGTACGGGTGCGTCGCCTGCGTGTGGCGACGGGCGACGGGTGCGTCGTCTTCGGGTGGGACTACCCAGGGCGCACGCTCCTCGAGGTCCGTATCCTGCGTTCGGACCGGGCCTTCGCGAGCGGTCCGGACGAGATCGACGGTCAGCGCGTGGTCTACGAGGACGTGACCGGGTCTTTCCGCGATGTCGGCCTCAAGACGGGCGGGCGCTACTTCTACACGGTCTTCGCGCGCCACCCCGGCGGCGAGTGGGTGCTGTGGAGGCGGTCGCGGCTGCGCCCGTCGGCGCGGCGGCCGTCGCGTCTGCGCCGGCTGCTGCCGTGGGCCGCGGCCGTGCTGGTCATGGTCGCCGCCCTCGGGGGAGCGGCCGTCGCGACGGCCGAGAGCGGCGACGAGGCGACGGAGGAGCCGACGGCCGAGGAGGCTGCGCTCGAGCAGGTGGCCAGGGCGGATCCTCGAGTGGTCGCCATGCTCGCCGGCGTCGAGGCGGAGACGCGACTGAGCCCGGAGGCCGGCGAGTGCTCGCCGCTCGGCGGAGGCGTGGTCTTGGAGTGGCCGGCGGAGCAGGCTCTGGATGTGACCGTCGACTGGCCGGTCCTGGATCGGGCGGCGGCTGAAGGCGCGCCCGTCACGCGCCATCTCCGGCTTCATGTTTATGCCCTGTACTGGAGCCGTTGCGTATTGCTATTTCGACCTCGCTGTTTTTGTAACCAACCCCACTGAAGTCGGGTATCCTGTTACCTTTTTTCATCCGACTGATACACCAGTTTTCCCATTGGTATCAAAGGAAACCAGGCTTGTTGTTTGTCCTGTAATGCATTGTGACATGCTCAGGAGGCAAACCAGTACGACGAACCAGGTATTACTTTTTATCATTTCTTGTAGTTTAGAATTTCGTTACCAATATTCTGATTTTCATTTCTCCCAGGGCCAGGGTTTCGCTTTGGTGCGTAAAGCCTGTTTTTTTCCCCACATAAGTATTAATTCTTTTGCCTTTTAGGATATTCCGAAACGAGGTTAACTGTTTCTGAAGGATCGGTATCCATGTTATATAACTCCCAGGCATTTTCATCAGCGGTGTGAATTTCTTTTCCTTTAGGGTTCTTGAAACCAGTTTCCAGTTACCGGACCGGATAGCCCTGTTTCCCTCATGTTCCCAGAAAATATACTCGCGGGCTATGGGTTTGTCAGTAAAGGCAGGTACCAGGCTTTTTCCCTTCATAGGGCTGAATTGCATTGCCTTTGAAAGATGCCGGGTAACTGACGCCTGCAATATCGATGCAGGTAGCCATAATGTCGATGAGGTGAGCATTCTGAGTCCTGAGTTCACCTTTCGAGGCAATACCCTTCGGCCAGTTAACAATAAGCGGAGTTGCTATACCACCTTCATGGGTATAATGTTTATATAACCTGAAAGGGGTGTTGCTGACGTTTGCCCATTCAGGGCCATAGGCCACCCAGGTA
>CAWBNR010000003.1:0-104693 GCA_963790185.1 uncultured Thermoleophilia bacterium
CGCGGGCGCTAGTTCGCCGGAACATGCCCACGGCAAGCGTGGGCATGGCACCCGGCAAAGCGAATCTCTCCCCCTTTCTCACCGCCCCAGCTCGTCGGCCAGCGGCCCGGCGTCGTAGACCTTCCGCAGGGCTTCGAGGATCGCCCTGCCGTGGACGGCGATCGCCCGGCCCTCCTCGTCGGTGTAGACGAAGTCCCAGACCAGCGAGGCGAGGTTGCCGTCGAAGATGATGCCCACCAACTCGCCGTCGCGGTTGACCACCGGGCTGCCCGAGTTGCCGCCGATGATGTCGGCCGTGGAGACGAAGTTCATCGGCGTGTCGAGGTTCAGCCGGTCCTTGCGCTCGAGCCAGCTCTTGCGGCAGGTCGAACGGCTCGCTGGTTGTCGTGCTCCTCGGCCGTGCTGGTACAGCCCCGCCAATCGTCGTCCAGGCGGGCATCTGCTGGCCGTTCTCCGCGTAGCCCTTCACCAGTGCCGAACGCCAGCCGCAGCGTGAACGTGGCGTCGGGATAGATGTCGGTGCCGTAGAGCGCGAAGCGGGCGTTGGCCATCTTGCCGTAGGCCTGGCGCTGCGGCTCCTCGACCTGCTGCTCGTAGGTCTTGCGGACGCTCGCGGGCCGGCGCGTCGACCAGCCGGGCCAGCTGGATCATCGGATCGTCCGAGGCCTCGATGGCCTTCATGCCGCCCTCGGCCAGCTGCTTGCGCACGGCCACGTCGGCCAGCTTCGTGCCGCGCGACCAGCTCGGCCGCCCGCTCCTGCGGGCGACTTGCCGGCCAGCACCTTCTGGACCAGCGGGTCGTCGTGCCCCGGCCATCTCCAGATACATGCTCAGCGAGTCGGCCAGCTTGACGCGTCTCCAGGTCGTCGTAGATCGGGGCCTCGGAGAAGAGCTCCTGCTTGAGCGAATCGAGGTTCGACTCGCGGTACTCGCGGAGCCGGTCGGCGTTGGGCTTGGCCGTCTCCTCGGCCAGCCGGACCAGCGTGCGGGCGATGCCGAACAGCTCGCTGTTGAAGGCCTGGCCGCTGCTCCAGCAGGTCGTAGTCGTCGCGAGATCGCCGCCCAACGTCGGCCAGCGACTTGGTCGATCGTCGTCCCAGGCCGTCGTCGCAGTCGGCGGCCAGCTGCGGATCTTGGCCGACGGCCGCGCGGAAGGCCTCTTCCTCGGCCCGCTTGCGGTCCATGACGGCCGGGTCCTGCAGGCCGGCCAGCCCGCCCAGCCGGGCCTTGCGGCTGTTCTGGTACGCCGAACAGCATCGTCCTTGGCCCGCCGGGCGTTCTCGCCGCTCCGCTCGCTGAACGATCGCAAGCAGCACCTCGCGCCGCCGCAGCACGGTCGAGCGTGCGCGGGCAGCACGCGGTCGCGGAGGAACTCCAGGTGCCGCACCGTGTTCAGCCGGTCGGTCTGGCCGGGATTGCCCGGCGACGAACACCAGCTCGTCCGTCCTTCAGCGCCGGCCGGGCTCCACTTCAGATAGTGCGGCGACCTTGGCCGGCTTGCCGTCCTCGTAGACGCGGAAGAAGCAGATGTCGAGATCGTAGCGCGGATACTCGAAGTTGTCGGGGTCGCCGCCGAAGAAGGCGATGTCCTGCTCGGGCGCGAAGACCAGCCGCACGTCGGTGTACTTCTTGTAGCGGTAGAGGTGATACAGCCCGCCCTGGTAGAGCGTGACCACGTCGCTGCGCAGGCCGGTCTTGTCGAGCGATTCCTTCTCGATGGTGTTCATCACCGCCCGGCGCGGCTTTGTCGGCCTCGGCCGAGTCGGCATGCCCGGCTTCACCGCCGCGTTGACCCGCGCGGTCACGTCCTCGATGCTCATCAGCACGTTCAGTTCCAGGTCGGGGCACTTGAGTTCCTCGGCGCGGCGTGCGGGCGTAGAAGCCGTCGTCGCAGCAGGTCGCTGGTCCTTGGTGCTGAGCTTCTGCAGGGCGTCGGCGCCGACGTGATGGTTGGTCATCACCAGGCCGTCGGCCGAGACGAACGAGCCCGAGCCGCCGTTGTTGAACCGCACGGCCGCCTGCTGCAAGTGCGTCGAGCCAGGCGTCGGTCGGCGTCGAAGTCGTACTTCTCCTTGAGCAGCTTCTTGGGCGGATTGTTGAACAGCCACATGCCCTCGTCGGCGAGCGGTCGGCAGGCCGACGAGAGAACCAAGCGTCAAGGCCAAGCAGTGCCGCAACCGACGGGAGTCGTAGCGATCGTGTCATACAAGATCCTTTCCATCAATGAGGTTTGCCGGGATCCACTGCCGGCGGTTTCAACCACCAGCCGAGACCAACCGCCGCCAGGAAGAGCGTCAGCACTCCGAAAGCGACGATCGCCGGCCAGGTTTTCTGCGGGACCTTCAGGGCGGTTCCGGCCGGCAGAATGCTAGGTAGCTTCAGTTTGTCGGAGTTGAGATCGTAGAGCGACGGCGCCTTGTCCGCGGTGCCCGTGATTTGCACTGGCCAGGTCGGCCAGGGTCGTATCCTCCGCAACGACGTAATTCGGATTCCCCGGAACCTTCAGCCGAGTCCCCTTCGCAACGCGGACGAGCGGAGGGAGTTGGTCCTTGTTCAGCTCGGCGATCTCGGCTGCAAGGTTCTCGATTTCGACTGCGGGGCGGCTGCCTTCGGGCGGCTGGGCCGAGTTCGTTGCCGCCGCCGCGGCGCGAGCCGCGTCGACCGGCGTGCTCCTGACGCAGCGTGTAGTGGCGGTACTGCCAGACGCCCAGACGCTTCGGAATCTCGTCGCTGAAGTAAAGGAAGGCGACCAGCACGCCGGCGATCGCCCCGCCGGCGATGTAGCCGGTCGAGAGGAGGACGCCGGGGGCCATTTCGGCCGCGGCTTCGCTCTGCGGGGCGGCCTGGCGCCGGCTCCGGCGGTCGATGATCCAGCGTGCGAACCCGCCGCGACGTGCACTCCCATACACCGGAGGCGCTGACACGACGCTCCATCCTTCGGAGAGCCGCTCCCATGAGTATAGAGAGTAGTCGGCTAACTCAAACGCGGTGATGGTGTTGTTCGTCATGGCGCCCACCAGCATTCATGCATCAGGCCCTGCCGCAGGACGCTCAGTATCGAACTGGTGCAAGTTCGAAGAGGGCAGCATGGGGCCGGGCCTTGCATCAAGTCGAATCTCCAGGTCGAGCCGCGCTACACCGATCCCGCTGCCGGCCATGCCGTAGAAGACGTAGCGCACCCCATCGACCTCCTCGATCGCGGCGGGGAAGACCACATTGGGCACGGTCCCGGAGGTCTCGACCTTCGTCTCCGGAGTCAGCAGGGTTCGCTGGTGCGCGCCAGCACCTTCGTCGGGTCCGCCTCGTGAGGCGGACGATGAGTGGGACCGCGGCGCCGACACAGCGGTGCAGGACGCGGGCTGGCCACCGAAACGCCGTGGCGCGCGGCGTTGAGAGAGCCGGTCTCTTCGTGGTTCAATAGGTGAGCGGCGGCTTCGAGTCCTGGCGGCGCGATTAAGGCGTGGCCGCCGCGCCGCAGCGAAGTTCGCGTTTCGGAGGCGTGCATGAATACCGAGCGAGTCCAGGTCCTGCGCACGTGACTGAGCCCCGATCCGCGGCACACTTCCCTGTCGTCGTCGGCATCGGCGCCTCCGCGGGCGGCTTGAAGGCCCTTTCACGCCTCCTCGAGAGTCTTCCGGCGGACACCGGGATGGCGTTCGTCGTCCTGCAGCATCTCGACCCGACGCATCCGAGTATGCTGACCCAGCTGCTGTCAAACAGGACGACCATGCCCGTCGCCGAGACCACCGACGGCGTCCTTGCCGCCGCCGATCACGTCTACGTGGTGCCGCCCGGTTCGGACATGATGATCGAGCGTGGGCATCTTGGCTTGACGCCGCGCGAGAAAGGCGCCCAGCTTCATCTGCCGATCGACGCCTTTCTGCGCTCACTGGCGGCCGATGCGGGCGAGCGGGCGATCGGCGTCGTCCTCTCGGGAGCCGCCTCGGACGGAGCCCAGGGGCTGGCGGCGATCAAGTCGGCGGGCGGGGTGACCTTCGCCCAGGACCCCTCGACGGCGGAGTACTCGAGCATGCCGGCGAGCGCGATCGCTGCCAGGGTGGTCGACTTCGTGTTGCCGCCCGAGGAGATCGCCCTCGAGCTTGCTCGCGTCGGCGGGGGCGCCCACCTGACCTCCGTCGAGCGCGCGCATCCATCCGAGGCCGAGGATGACGCCGCCGCGCTCAGCGAGGTCTTCGCCCTGCTGCGCGGCGCCTTCGGGGTCGACTTCTCCGCCTACAAGCTGCCGACCGTCCGCCGTCGCCTCACGCGACGCATGCTCGTGCGCCACGTCGGCGATCTCGACGAGTACGTCGGCTCTGCTGAGCGAGGACCCCGCCGAGGTGGAGGCTCTCTACCGCGACATCCTGATCATGGTCACCGAGTTCTTCCGCGAGCCCGAGACCTTCGCCGTGCTGCGCGAGCGCGTCTTCCCGGCGATCCTGCGCGACAAGAGCGAAGGCTCGGGGGTGCGCATCTGGGTCCCGGGCTGCGCCAGCGGCGAGGAGGCCTACAGCCTGGCGATCACCCTGCTCGAGGTCATGCGCGAGCAGGCCGTCGACATCCCCGTGAAGGTCTTCGCGACCGACATCAGCGAGCCCGACCTTGCCTGCGCGCGCCGCGGCCGCTACGCGGGCAACGTCTCGAGCGCCGTCACGCCCGACATGCTGTGCCGCTACTTCGTGTGCACCGAGGGTGGTCTACCAGATCAGCAAGTCGGTGCGCGAGCTGTGCGTCTTCGCCCGCCACGACGTCACCAGCGACCCCCCCTTCCCCAGCCTCGACCTGGTGAGCTGCCGCAACCTGCTCATCTACTTCGAGGCCAGCCTGCAGCGAAAGGTCATCCCGCGCCTCCACTACGGTCTGCGGCCGGATGGCTATCTCGTGCTCGGGCGCTCCGAGTCGCTCGCCGGCCTCACCGAGCTCTTCGAGACCGTCGACAGAAAGCAGAAGATCTTCAAGAAGCTCTCCCCGGCCGCCGCCGTCGGTCTCTTGAGCTACCCGGCCACGCAGCGCAGCGGTTCGCCGCGCGGGCGCGACAGGGCATCGCTCGAGACGAACGCGCCTGCCACGGAGGCCCTTCCCGCGGCCCGGGAGGCCGACAAGGTGGTGCTCGCGGGCTTCGCCCCGCCGGGGGTGACCGTCGATGCGCGGCTCGCGATCGTCGAGTTCCGCGGCGACACGGAGCCGTACCTCAAGAACCGCTCGGGAAGGCCGAGCCTGAACCTGCTTGACCAGGTGCGCGACGAGCTCACCGGCGAGGTGCGGGCGGCGATCGCCGAGGCCGAACGCACCGGCGCACGGGCGGTGTTCAGGGGCGCTGGCCTGGACGAAGACAGATCGAGGCGAGCGGTCGACGTCCACGCCATGCCGTTCACCTCGAAGGCCGGCGAGACGTACTACGTCGTGCTCTTCGAAGAGCTGACGGAGGCGATCGCCGGCGACCGTCAGGCCGGCGGTGCGTCGCAGCACGAGGTCGACGTGAGCGATGCCGATCAGCTGCGAGACGAGCTCAACGCGACGCGCGAGCGCCTCGAAGCCGTGATCCAGGACAAGGAGGCCGCCAACGAGGAGCTGCGCGCGGCCAACGAGGAGATGCTCTCCAGCGGCGAGGAGATGCAGAGCATCAACGAGGAGCTCGAGACGACCCAGGAGGAGCTGCAGTCGACCAACCAGGAGCTGCGCAGCCGCAACCTCGAGCTCGGCCTGGTGAGCGACGATCTGAGCAACCTGCTGGCGAGCGTGAGGTTCCCCATCATCATGGTCGGGCGCGACCTCTGCATCCGCCGCTTCACGCCCGCCGCGGAGCGCCTGTTCACGGTGATCGCCAGCGACGTCGGGCGGCCCATCACCGACCTGCGGTTGCGCATCGACGTCCCCGACCTCGCTGAGCTCCTCAAGGAGGTCATCGACACGATGGTGCTGAAGGAGCGCGACGTGCAGGACGACGCGGGGCGCTGGTACGCGATGCAGGTGCGGCCCTACAAGACCCTCGACAATCGCATCGACGGTGCGGTCATGACCCTCTTCGACATCGACGAGATGAAGCGCCTGTTCGCGGCCCAGAAGAGCATCGCCACCACCCTGCAGGAGCACTACATCCACGCGCTGCCCGAGATCGCCGGGCTGGAGCTCGGCCTCGTCGCCGAGACGGCCCACCATCGCGATTTGATCGGCGGCGACTTCCACGACGTCTTCAGCCTGCCCGACGGCAAGGTCCTCGTTCTCATCGGTGACGTGGCCGGCAAAGGCATCGAGGCGGCAGGCTTGGCCGAGACAGTGCGGATCGCAGCCCGAGCCAGCGCTCTCGTGTCGGCCTCGCCGGAGGCGATCCTCTCCAACATCCATCGGCTGGTGGCCGACGATTCGGACGAGTTCGTCACGGTGCTCGTCATGACGCTCGATCCGGCGACGGGCGAGGGGGTCCTCGCGAGCGCCGGCCACGTGCCGCCGGTGCACCTCTCGGACGCGGGGTGCGCGCCGCTCGAGCCTGAGTATGGGAAGCCGCTCGGGTCTCTGGCCTCGGGCTATCCGCCGCGCCACTTCTCGTTGAGCCGGGGCGACACGCTGGTGCTCTACACCGATGGGGCGGTCGAGGCCCGACGCGGCGGAGAGCTGTTCGGAGAGGAGCGGCTGGTCGAGGCCCTGTGTAGTGGTGAGCGGCGCGATCCGCAGGCGCTCGCCGAACGCGTGCGCGATGCGATCGTCGGGTTCGCCGGCGAGCTGAGCGACGATCTGCAGATCCTCGTCCTTCGGCGCCCCTAGCCGACGGCTGCGGCGGCAGCTCGGTCTGCACAGCGGAGGTCAGGGCTCGACTCCCCCGCGGTCCATCGCCGATCTCCGGTCAGGTCCTCTCGGGCTCCGAGCCTGACGACGGCAGCTGCTGTCTGGAGAGCACGAACTGGACGAACCGCGACTGCAGGCGCTCGCTCGCGAGGAGCCTGTCCACGGGCGGAAGCGAGAAGACGGCCGCCAGGACGGCGTTGGCGAAGGCGGGCCCTCGGCCCGCTGTGCCGTCCACGAGCAGCTCCGCCAGTCGTCCCCGTTCCAGCATTCGCCGGGTGAGCGCCTCGACGGGGTTCAGCGGCACGTAGGGCGGCCGCGGCCGCCGCTTCATCGCGAGCGCGTCGTGCCGGCACACGTCCACACAGACTCCGCAGCCGAGGCAGCGCTCGAGGTCGATGTGGCTGAGCAGGCGCTTCGCCGCCTCCCCTCCATCCTCCGACCGCGGACTTCGGGGCACGAGCGAGATCGCCTCCACGGGACACGCGTGCACGCAGCGGCCGCACCCGTCGCAGCGCTCCCGGTCGCGCGCAGGCTCGAAGCCGCTCGGCTGCACGATGGGCAACCCCACTCGGGCCGAGTGGAGCTCGTGGCAACAGCACTGGCAGCAGTTACAGATGTAGCTGATCTCCTGCCGCACGTTGTCCGCGATGTGGACCAGGCCGTTCTCGCGCGCCGCGCGGAGGATGTCGAGGCCCTCCTCCTTGCCGATCGGTCTGGCGAGGCCGTGGCGGATGAGGTAGCCGGCGGCCGTCCCCAGGCTCAGGCAGGTCTCCAGCGGGTTGTCACAACGGGTGCCGAGATGCTCGGCCGCGTGACGGCAGAAGCAGTTGGTGACGCTCACCAGCTCGGCCGTCTCCAAACACGAGGAGGCGCGCTCCCAGTCGAGGACCTCGGGCACGAGGTCCTCGACGGCCGTCGCCTCGTGCACGAGGGTCCGGCCGAGGACCGTCGCGCCGACCGCGATCTCCTCGAGGAGCTCGGTGTCGGCCTTCATATAGGCCTCGTAGGCTCTGGCGAGCCGCGCCTTCGGCAGGCCGTCGTCGAGACGCATCATGGAGAACTCGAAGAAGCCGACGACCGGAGGCGCGAGCATGTACGTGGTCGCGCCGGTCCGTGGGTCGTGGAGGTCGAGCACCAGCCCCTTGTCGGCCATCGCCTCGAGCCGGGCGCCGAGCGTCTCCGCGCCCATGCCTGTGCGGCGGGTCAGCGCCTCGACCTGGGTGGGGATGACCGGAAGGCGGGCGGCGAGAGCCGCGTCCTCGGGCGAGAAGAGGACCTCGAGGATGTCCCGCCAGGCGCCGCGCGCTGCCGGGTCCTGGGGCTCGACCATGGCGACCGGCCCCCGCGCCAGGCGAGCCGCCAGAGCGCGATGCTCGCTGCGCAGGAACGCGCCGTGACCCACGTCGTCTCCCTCCCTTGATGGCCCCCGAGATACGCGCCGCGCCGGCTCGGGCCGCGGCGAGCAGCCGGGGTGCTGCTCGGTGAGCCGCTGGGGCGAGCGTACTACGTGAGTGACGACCTGCCGACGGCGTCCTTCTTGGGGTGCGTTGTGCCGATCGTGGCGCCGACACCTCATGATGGGATGTGAGCGCGCCCCCGTTCGGGGGTACGGGTCGGTAGAGTCCTCCCGAGGAGGCGGACGGTATGGCGGATGCGGAGGGGGCGGTCTTGTCCGAAGTGGGCGGCGTCGAGCTGCAAGGGGTCGGCAAGGTGTACGGCAGTGGGGCCATCGCCGTGCACGCGCTCAAGCATGTCGACCTCGCCATCGAACCCGGGCAGTTCGTCGTCCTGCTCGGCCCGAGCGGCTCGGGAAAGACGACCTTCCTCAACCTCGTGGGCGGCATCGAGGAGCCGTCGGAGGGCAGCCTGCGCGTGGCCGGACGGGACCTCACCAGCCTCTCCCGTGCGGAGCTCACGCGGTATCGCCGCGAGCACGTGGGCTTCGTCTTCCAGTTCTTCAACCTGGTGCCCACGCTGACCGCGCTCGAGAACGTCCAGCTCGTCGGGGAACTCGCCGGCGAGGGCAAGCACAGCGCCGCCGCGCTCGAGGCGGTCGGCCTCGCCGACCGCCTCGAGCGCTTCCCCTCGGAGCTGTCCGGCGGGGAGCAGCAGCGCGTGGCGATCGCTCGCGCCCTCGTCAAACAGCCGCGGCTCCTGCTCTGCGACGAGCCGACCGGGGCTCTCGACCTCGACACGGGCCGGCAGGTGCTCGCCCTCCTGCACCGGGCGAGTCGCGGCGACAGGCGCACGGTGATCGTCGTCACGCACAATTCGGCCATCGCGAGAGCGGCGGACCGCATCATCCGCATGGGCAGCGGCGAGATCGTCGAGGATGTCGTCCAGGACGCGCCGATCTCGCCTGAAGAGGTCGTGTGGTGAAGCCTCGGCCGCGCGTGGCGTCGCGTCGGCGGGCTGCCGCGTGAGCATCCTGCGGCGCAAGCTGTGGCGCGACATGGCCGCACGGCGTGCCCAGTTCCTCGCCGTCGTCGTGACCATCGGTCTCGGTCTGACGCTCTTCGCCCTCTCGTACGACGCCTACCGCAACCTGCTGGCCTCATACCAGCGGGTCTTCGACCTGACTGACTTCGCCGACTACACGATCGGCGGGGGCGACACCGGGGCCGTCTTGAGGGCCGGGGAGGTCGTGCCTGGGGTCGAGACGGCGCTGGAGCGGCGCGTCGCCGACGTCCCTCTGCGCCTCGACGGGCACAAGCTGCTCGGCCGCGTCGTCGGGCTGCCGGCTGGAGCCCAGCCGCCGATCAACGGCGTCCTTGTCCTGGACGGCGAGTACCTGCGGTCCGGCGACACCGGCGGCGTGCTGGTCGAGAAGCACGCCGCTGAGCACTTCGGTCTCGCGTCCGGTTCGTCGCTCGAGGTGCTCGCCGCCGACGGCTGGCGACCTCTCGAGATGGTCGGCACGGCCGCCTCGGCGGAGTACCTGTGGCCGGCGCGCAGCCGGCAGGAGGTGCTGCCCTCGACCGACGATTTCGCCGTCGTCTTCGCTCCCGAGGCGCTGCTCGACGAGCTCGATCCGGCGACCGTCCGGTCGGAGGCGCTCTTCGCCTACGCGGACGGCGCGGACCGGCCGGCCGCGGACCAAGCCCTCGGCCGGATCGCCGCGCAGAACGACGCCGTCGACGCCTTCGCCCAGATCGACCAGCCGTCGAACGCCGCGCTGAGCGAGGACATCCAGGGGTTCGGCGCCATGGCGATCATGTTCCCCGCCCTGTTCCTGGGCGCGGCCGGCATGGCCACCTACGTCCTGCTCACGCGTCTCGTCCTCGCCCAGCGCAGCCAGATCGGCCTCATGCTCGCGAACGGTTTCGGCAGGGGCGCGGTGTTCCGTCACTACCTGGGCTTCGGCCTTGCGGCGGGACTGCTCGGCACGGTGCCGGGCCTCGTTGCCGGGATCCTCCTGGCGCGCTCCGTGACCCGTTTGTACACCGACGCCATCTCCGTCCCCGTGCGCGTGGTCGAACTCCACCCCGAGACCTTCGCGATCGGCGTGCTCTTCGGGCTCGGCGCGGGTGCACTCGCGACGCTGGCGCCGGCTCTGCGCGCCTCGCGGCTGGCGCCGGCGACGGCCATGCGCGGGGCGGACATGGGCGGTCGCGGCGGGCGCAGCGTGCTGGAGCGGGTCGTGCCGCCGCTACGGCGTCTGCCGGCACGCTGGAAGATGGTCGTGCGTGGCATCGCGCGCCGCCGCCGCCGCTCGGTGTCGACCGCGCTCGGGGTCGTCTTCGCGGCCACGCTGATCCTGACGTCGTGGGGCATGATCGACACGACCGAAGTGCTGCTCGCACGCCAGTTCGACGAGGTGCAGAAGCAGGATGCGCAGGTGTACCTGGCGCCGGGCGCGTCGCGCGCGACGCGCGACGAGGTGGCGCAGGTCGAGGGCGTGGAGCGCGTGGAGCCGGTCGCCGACTCCGCCGCAGCGGTGCGGTCGCCTGCCGGCTCCTATCAGACCTTGCTTCTGGCCTTCGGGCGCGACACCACCATGCACGGTTTCTCGCCGGTCTCCGGCGGCCCCGACGGGCTGCCGGCCGAGGGAGTCCTGCTCGGCGCCGCGCTCGAGGAGCGCCTCGACGTGGGAGTCGGCGATAGGGTGAACATCGTGCTTCCCGCGCTCGGCATCACACTCGAGGAGCGGGTCGCGGGCTTCGTTGCCGAACCGCTCGGGACGCTCGCGTACATCGCGCTGCCCGAGCTCGCCCAGGCGCTCGGCCGCCCCGAGGCCGAGATCGTCAACTCCCTCATGGTCGGCATCGACCCGGCGGCCGACCAGGGTGAAGTGCGCGACCGTCTGGCCGGGGTCTCGGGCGTGGCGGCGGCGGTCGACTCGCGCGCTATGGAACGGGCTGCAGATGAGTACATGGGCCTCTTCTACGCCTTCGCCGGCCTGATGGTCGCTCTCGGCGCGGTCATGGCGTTCGCGCTGATCTTCACTACCATGTCGGCGAACGTGTCGGAGCGGGTCACCGAGCTGGCCTCGCTGCGCGCCGCGGGGATGGGCCGGAGGACGCTCGCCCGCCTGATCACCGGCGAGAACATGCTGCTGACGGTCCTCGGCATCGTGCCCGGCCTCGTCGTCGGCTACCTCGCGGCGCGCCTGTTCATGGCCATGTTCAGCAGCGACCTGTTCTCGTTCGACCTTGCCATGCGCCCGACGACGCCGGTCCTCGTCGCGGCGGCGCTGCTGGTCGCGGCCCTGGTGTCACAGTGGCCCGTCCTTCGCGCCGTCGACCGCGTCGACATCGCCAAGGTGGTGCGCGAGCGCTCGCAGTGAGCGCAGCGTCAGTCGTGAAGACCAGCGGGACAGATCCGGTCATCGTCGTCGACGCTCTGCGCAAGACGTACGGCGCGACGACGGCTGTCGACGACGTGACCTTCGAGCGTGCAGGCCGGCGAGGTGTTCGGCCTGCTCGGCTCGAACGGCGCCGGCAAGACGACCACGGTCGAGTGCCTCGAGGGGCTGCGCAGGCCGGACGCGGGCGAGGTCCGCGTGCTCGGCGTCGATCCCCTCGCGCACCCCGAGCAGCTGCGCGGCCGCGTCGGCTGCCAGCTCCAGGAGTCGCACCTGCCCGACCGCATGCGCGTCTGGGAGGCGCTCGACCTGTTCGCCGCCGCGGCGCCGCGACCCGTGGACTGGACGGAGGTGCTCGAGGCTTGGGGTCTCACCGCGAAGCGCACTGCCGCCTTCGGCAGCCTGTCCGGCGGCCAGCGACAGCGGCTGCTGGTGGCGCTGGCCCTCGTGACCGACCCCGAGGTCGTCTTCCTCGACGAGATGACGACCGGCCTCGACCCGGCGGCGAGGCACACGAGCTGGGAGCTCATCGAGGCGATCCGCGGCGCGCGGCACGACCGTCGTCCTCGTCACGCACTTCATGGATGAGGCCGAGCGGCTCTGCGACCGCGATCGCCGTCATGGAAGGCGGGCGCATCGTCGCGATGGACACGCCGGCGCCGCTGATCGCGGCCGACGCCGGCGCCGTGCGCGTGACGTTCACGGCGAGGAGGGCGCCGGCCGACCGGACGACCCCGAGTGGCTCGCCGGCGTCCCGCACGTGCGCTCCGTGCGGCGTCGCGGCCGCACCGTCGAGGTCACCGGCGACGGGCCGGTGCTCGCGCACGTGGCCGCGGCGTTGCTCGCGCGCGGGCTCGAGCCGTTCCGACCTGCGCGTCGGAGCGTCCCACGCTCGAGGACACCTTCCTCAAGCTCACCGGGCACGGGCTGGAGTGAGACGATGAGGCTCTGGCGCACGCTGACCTGGGAGGAGCTCAAGCTCTTCTTGCGCGAGCCGCTCACGGTCGTCTTCGCCTTCGGCTTCCCGCTGGTCATGCTGTTCGTGCTGGCCGAGGTGTTCGGTACGGCGCCCGCCGACGCCTGACCCCGGCGACCCGATCGCCTTCCGGGGCGTCTCGCCGCTCAGCTACTACGTGCCCGGCCTACGTCGCCCTCGCGGCCGCCGCGGTCGGCCTGATCATGGTGCCGGCGCACCTCGCCGCGTATCGCGAGCGCGGGGTGCTGCGGCGCTTTCGCGCCGCCTCCATCCCCGCCTCGACGGTGTTCGCCGCCCAGATCGCCGTGCAGTACGTGCTGGCGACCGTCGGCGGCGTCCTCGTCGTCGTGGCCGCCTACCTCGTCTACGACTTCCCGGCGCCCGTCTCGTACGTTGGCCCGCTTCGTCGCCTTCGTCGTCACGGCCACCGCGTTCGCGGCCATCGGCGTGCTCCTCGGCGCCGTGATGCCGTCGCCGCGCGCCGCCCAGGGGTTCGGCGTGATGCTCTTCTTCGTGATGATGATGCTCTCCGGCGCCGGGCCGCCGCGTCGACGTGATGAGCCCGACGATGCAGCACATCGGCAAGGCCATGCCCCTGTGGCACGGCGTCGTCGCCATCCAGGACCCGTGGCTCGGCGAACGCCTGGAACTGGGGCGAGCTGGGCGTCGTGCTCGCGGTGGCGGTCGCTGCCGGGGCGCTCGCCGTGGCCGCCTTCCGACGGCGTACGTAGCGCGCCGGCCGCGACGGCCACCGCCGCCACGTCTCAATTCAGGGCAAGAGGTCCACGACCGTCGAGTCGTAGTAGGTCGCCATGCGCACGACCTTGCCGTCCACCCTGGTTCGCAACGCGGCCCAGCCGGGTCCGGCGATGGGAGGCATCACGGTGAGCGAGTCGGTGACGGTGATCTGCGTCGTCCCCTCGCTGACCTTGGCGACGACTGGAACTGCTACACGAATGACTTCCTCGACGACCTCGGCCACGGGCGCTTCAAGAAGCCGGCGCTGTTCGTCACGAAGAGCTGGACCAGCCAGTACACCGACTGGGACGCCTGGACGATCTGGACGACGCAGCACACTCAGTACACGGCGTTCACCATCGAGCTCAGCCCGAAGTACGGGGACAGGGAGAACGGCGTGATGGTCGACGCGGAGGACTTCCCCGACCCGATCTGAGGGTCCGCTCGCCCGTGTGATGACGCGAAAGGGGCGGCGGCCTGTCCGGGCCGCCGCCCCTCGCTCACGCTCGAGTATCTCGCGGGCTCTTCTTCGACCGGCTGCCGCCGGCCTCAGATGAACAGGTTGACGTTCGCCTCGTCGGCCTCGCCGAGATACGAGGCCACGCCGGCGTACTCGATGTCGTCAAGGAGCTCATCCTTGGTGAAGCCCAGGATGTCCATGGAGAGCGTGCAGGCGATGAACTTGACGCCCTGCTCCCGAGCGCTTTCGAAGAGCTCCTCGAGCGACATGCCGCCGGCGTCCTTCGTCGCCCTCCTCATCATGGGTGCGCCGGCGCCGGCGAAGTTCATCTTGGAGAGCCCCAGTTTCTTCGTGCCCTTGGGCATCATCTTGCCGAACATCGACTGCAGCGTGCTCTTCTGCCGGTCGCTTGGACCTTCTCCGGCTTGCGCAGGATGTTGAGGCCCCAGAAGGTGCAGAAGATGGTCACGTCGTCGCCCATCGCCGCGGCGCCGTTGGCGATGATGAGGGCCGCCATGACCTTGTCGAAGTCGCCGCTGAACAGGATGATCGTCTTCTTGGTGGTGTCCACTGCCACTCCTTGGGTCCGGTCAGATCAGGACGCGTGCGCGTTGCGCAGGTAGTGCGAGATGTCCTTGAAGCGCATCGTGTCGCCCGCGGCGTTGCCGAGGTTCACGAAACACATCGGGCACATGGTGACGGCGTCGGTGGCCGCGGCGCGCAGCTCCTCGACGCGCTTCTCGGCGTTGGCTGCCGCCTTCGCCGGGTAGAGCGATTCGATGGGGCCGCCGCAGCACCACGTCTGGCGGCCCGTGTGCTCCGGCTCTCTGATGGTGACCCCGGCGGCCGCGAGCAGCTCGCGTGGCTCGTCGACGATGCCCTCGTAGCGGGCGAAGACGCAGGAGTCGTGAACGACGACCCCACCCGCGGGAGCGCGGTCCGTGGCCGGCTCATCCGTCGACACCGTCGTCGCCAACCCCTTCTCGACCAGTACTTCCAGGTAGCTGCGCACCTGCACGTCGTACCCGTCGAGCACCTTCGGGTAGACGCTGCGCAGCATGGTGGTGGTGTGCGGGTCGATCGTGATGACGTTCTTCACGCCGTGCTTCTTGAAGACGGCGTGGACGCGGCGCGCATGCTCGACGACGACCTCGTCGGCGCCCAGGTCGTAGGCCAGGGCGCCGGAGTAGAGGTCGTCCTCGTAGAGGGCGCCGAACTCGACGCCGACCTTGCGCAGCAGATGGACGACGTTGATCGGCACCTGGTCGTAGACGGCGCGCTCCGCCGCCGACGGCCGCGCCATGAACGCCGAGATGTTGACGAGGCGGTTCACCCTGCGGCCGAGACCCGTGTATTTGGCGAGCCACGACTCGCCGAAGCTTCATCTCGGCCTTCACGAGGCCCTCGATGTACGGGATGAGCTGGTACATCATGCCGGTGTAGAGAACGGTCTCGCCGCCGCGCGGCAGGTCGAGCCCCTCGGTCCATCTGGTGGCTACTTTGGCGGACAGCGGCAGGACGGACTTCCGTAGGCGCAGGTTGTCGGCCAGGATGCCGATGACGTCGCCGGTCGGGAGAGGCATGGTCATCCCTCCCCGAGGCCGTAGACGGTGCGGACGATGTGGTGTCGCAGCGTGCGCACGTTCTCGGCGATGTGCACGCCGGACGGGCAGTTCTCCTCGCACATCCTGCAGAGCAGGCACGAGAAGACCGTCTCGGTCTCGGCGCGCACGCGCTCCTGCATACCGAGCAGCACGTAGCGGAACAGCTTGCGCGGCTGGACGTCGATGCCCATCGGGCAGATGGCGGAGCACACCCCGCAGTTCATGCAGGCGTCGGCGTTGAACTCGTCGGAGCGTTCCAGCTCCGTCGCCAGGCCGGGGTCCACGAGAGCCGTCATGCGCCCTCCCTTTCCACCACTTGGTAGTGGTAGTAGCCTTCGTCGCTGACTTCCTTGATCTCGGCGAGCCAGCCGTACTTGCGCAGGCCCATGACCCAGAACATCACCTCATGGGACGGCCGCTCGAGGGCGGCTGCGAGCTCGGGCACCGTCAGCGGGCCGTCCGCGAGCGCCGCCAGGATGCGGCGGCGCATCACCTGCTCGTCGCGCACGATCTCGCGGACGCTGCGATCGCCGGGGCAGCCTCTCTGATGGCGGGGGCGCCTCCGGCCGTGTCTCCGGTGGTCGGCGTCATGAGCAGCTCACCTCCATCATGCCGTCGATCATGGCACTTGATCTGGGCGTCGCTGTAGCCCTGCAGGTCGGTCGCGTCGACCGGGCACACCGGGACGCAGCCGCCGCAGCCCTTGCAGGCTGTCCTGATGACCTGCGCCACCTGCTTGCCGTCCATCTCGACCTGCTCGAGGGCGTCGTAGGGGCAGGCCTCGAGGCACTTGCCACACCACGTGCAGGCGTCGGTGTCGACGATGGCGACCATGGGGTCGAGCTCGGCGTAGCCGCGCTTGAGCATGGCGCCGCTGTGCGTGACCGCGGCCAGGCCGCTGGCGACCGCTTCGGCCGAGTTCTTGGGCGACTGACAGGATCCACAGATGGTGACGCCGTCGACGATGGTCTCGACCGGGCGCAGCTTGGGGTGGATCTCGTTGAAGAAGCCGTCGTTGCCGACCGGCAGCTTGAGGGCGCTCACCAGCTCGCCGTTCTCGCACGGCACCATGCCGGTGACGAGCACGACGAGGTCGGCGGGGATGGCGACGTCCTCTCCCTCGGTGAGTAGGTCCTTCGCGGTGACTTTGAGGCCGCCGGAGGAAAGCCGCTCCACCGTCGGCGGCTCATCGTCGGGCACGCGCAGGTAGAGCGAGCCCTTCTCGCGCGACTCGGCCCAGAGCAGCTCGTACTTGCCGTACGTGCGCATGTCACGGTAGAGGTGATACTGGCGCAGCCCGTCGCCATCCTTGCCGGCCGCCGCAAGCGCCGCGTGCACGGCGGCCGTGCAGCAGTAGCGCGAGCAGTACGTGTGAGCGCCTTCGAGGTCTCGTCCTGGCGGCTGCCGACGCAGTAGATGTAGGCGATCGTCTTGACGGGCCGGCCGTTGAACTCGAGGGGGCCGGCCGCCTCGTCCACCATCTTCTTGAACTCGGGCAGCGTGACGACGCCGTCCATGCCGTAGCCGAATTCGCCGGCCGCGGGCTCGTAGGTGTCGGCGCCGGTGGCGACGATGATTGAGCCCACGTCGACCTGGATGGTCTCGGGCTGCTCGCCGTGGACGGCGATCGTGACCTGGTTGTTGCCGAAGCTGCCGGTCTTGGCCGTCAGCTCGGCATTCGTGAACACGGTGATCGCCGGGTTGGCGCGCACCTGCTCCTCAAGCGTCGCGATCAGCTCGGCGCCGTTGCGCCCGTGAGGGTACATCTCGGCGAAGCCGGCGACGCGGCCGCCGAGCTGCGGCTCCTTCTCGACGAGGAACACGCCGAGGCCGATCTCGGCCAGACCGAGGGCGGCGCGCAGGCCGGCGACGCCGCCGCCCACGACGAGGCTTCTCGGCGTCGTCTCGACGACGATCGGCTCGAGCGGCTCGGTGAGGCGCGTCCGGTTGATGCCGGCGCGCACCAGGCGCACCGCCTTCTCGGTCGCGCCGTCGTGGTCGTCGGTGTGTGTCCAGGAGCACTGCTCGCGGACGTTCACCTGGGTGTACTGGAACGGGTTGATGCCGGCGCGCTTGGCGACGTCGCGGAAGGTCAGCGTGTGGAGCTTCGGCGAGCACGAGGCGACGACGAGTGCGTCGAGGCCCTGCTCCTGGGCGTCCTGCACGATCTCCTGCTGCGTCGAGTCCGAGCAAGTGAACATGGCGGAGCGTGCGACGACGACGTCGTCGTCGCCCTTGATCTGCTCGACGACCTTGTCCACGTCGACGTAGTCGCCGATGTTGCCGCCGCACTGACAGACGTACACGCCGATCTTGCGGCCGCTCATGACGTCACCCTCGCTCTCGACTCCTCCGCCACCTTCGCCCTCTCCAGGTGGGCGGCGGCCTGAGCGACCGCGGCGCCGGCGTGGAGGATGGAATCGGGGATGTCCTTGGCCCCGGCGGCCGCGCCGGCGACGAACACGCCGGGGAGGTTGGTGCGCCCGGGGTCCATGTCCTCGTCGGCCTCGCCGACATAGTAGTAGTCGTCGAGGGCGAGTCCGCCGTCCTCGAAGAGACCGGCGGCAGCGCGGTTCGGCTGCACGCCGACCGCGAGGACGACCATGTCGTGCTCGGCCTCGGCCAGCACGCTGCCGTTCTCGATGTCCTCGTAGCGGAGCACGAGGTTGCCCTCGTCGGTCTCGGTGATGCCCGAGACGCGGCCCTTCACGAAGTTGGCGCCCATGTCCTTGGCCTGCTTGTAGAACTCGTCGTAGCCCTTGCCCACCGAACGCACGTCCATGTAGTAGACGGTCACGTCGGCCAGCGGCAGGGCGCCCATGATGAGCTGGTTCTGCTTGACGGAGTACATGCAGCAGATCTTGGAGCACAGCGGGTTGTCCACGGTGTCGTCGCGGGATCCCGTGCACAGGATGTAGGCGATGTTGTCCGGCACCTTGCCGTCGCCGGGGCGCAGCACGGCGTTGTACGGCCGCGTCGGCGCCAGCAGGCGGTCCATCTGCATGCCGGTGATGACGTTCTTGTAGCGGCCGTAGCCGTACTGGGGCTTGGCGTCGGCGGGGAAGAGCGTGAAGCCGGTAGCGAGGACGACCGCGCCGACCTCGACCTCGATGTCTTCGCCGCGCATGTCGAGCTTGACGGCATCGGCAGGGCAGACTTCCACGCAGGCGTGGCACTCGGAGCACACGCCGCAGTCGAGGCAGCGGCTCGCGCTGTGCAGCGCCTCCTCCTCGGTCATGGTCTGCTCGTCCGGGTAGAACTCACCCGGAGCCAGAGCCACCGTCTCTCGCGGATTCAGCGGCTCGATGCGGCCGTAGGTGGCCTGCCGCCTCAGGACGGCCTCCTTGTCCACCATCGGGAGCGGGCCGTCGAAGTCGGCGGGGTCGAGGGCCTCGCCCTGAAGCCAGCGGTCGATCATGAACGCCGCCCGGCGGCCCTGCCCCGCGGCCGTGGTGATCATGGAGGGACCTGAAACGACGTCGCCGGCGGCGAAGACGTAGGGCACGCTGGTCTGCAGGGTGCCCGGATCCGCCTGGATCGTCCCGCTGCTGTTGATCGGGAGCCCGAAGGCGCCCGTGTCGGGCCTCATCCCCGCGGCGACGACGACCAGGTCGCACTCCAGACTTCCCCCGGTCTCCTCGTCGTACTGAGGGCTGAACTTCCCCTCGTCGTCGTACACCGACACGCAGCGCATGAAATCGACGCCGCGCACCGTCTCGTCACCGGCGAATTGACGCACGCCGCATGAGTTCTGGAAGGCGACGCCTTCCGCTCGCGCCTCGTCGACCTCCCAGTCGTGGGCGGGCATCTGCTCGTGCGACTCGAGGCTGACCACGCGGACCGAGGCGGCCTTCAGTCGCAGGGCGCTGCGCGCGGCATCGAGGGCGACGTTGCCGCCGCCGATCACGACGACGCGCTTGCCCTCCACCTCGAGCTCCTCCCCGAGCTTGGCGGCGCGCAGGAAGTCGGAGGAGCGCATGACGCCGCGCAGCTCCTCACCGGGAACGCCGAGCCTGGTGCCGAGGTGCGTGCCCACGGCCACGAGGACGGCGTCGTAGCCCGACGTGCGCAGCTCCTCGAGGTCCTCGACGCGCGAGTCGGTCGCGATGTCCACGCCGAGGGCGGTGACGTTGGCCACGTCGTCTTCGACGACTTCGTTGGGAAGGCGGTATGGAGGCAGGGCCAGGCGCAGCAGGCCGCCGGGCTGAGAGGCCGCTTCGAAGATCTTCACCTCGTACCCCTTGCGGGCGAGCTGCCAGGCGGCGGTCAGGCCGGCCGGGCCGGACCCGACCACGGCCACCTTCTTGCCGTTGGGCGCGGGGATCGTCGACCGGCCGTCCTGTCCTTGGCGTAGTGGGTGTCGGCGATGAAGCGCTTCAGCCTGCGGATGGAGAGCAGACCCCTCGAGGTCGCCGCGCGTGCACTCCGCCTCGCAGGGCGCGTAGCAGGCTCGGCCCAGACTGCCGACCAGAGGCGTCGCCTCGCAGACCAGGTCGAAGGCCTTCTCGTACTCACCACTGCGGATGAGCGCCACGTAGCCGTGCGGCCTTGATGCCGGCCGGGCAGTGCGAGCGTGCACGGCGAGACGCCCTCGCGGCTGATCACGGCCTTCTTCGGCACTGCCTGCGGGAAGGCGATGTACGCCGCCCGCCGCGACACCAGGTCGGCGTTGAACTCGTCGGGCACCGCCACGTTGCAGGCCATCTCGCACTGGCGACAGCCGGTGCAGGCCGACCTCGTCGACGAACTTGGGCTTCTGGCGTGATCTTCGCGTGGTAAGCCGCCGTCGCCGTCGCCGCGGATGCCCTCGACCTCGGCGTACGTGAGGACGTCGATGTTGGGATGATGGATGGTCGCCGCCATCTTGGGGGTGGAGATGCAGCTGGCGCAGTCGAGTGTGGGGAAGACCTTGCTGAGCAGGATCATCTTGCCGCCGACGCTGGCATCCTTCTCGACGACCAGGACCTTGTAGCCCATGTCGCCCAGCTTGAGCGCCGATTCCATCCCCCCGATGCCGCTGCCGACCACGAGCGCGTCGTACTTCATGCTGTCGCCTTCCCGGACGGCCCCAGGCCCGACAGGGACCTCGCGTACTCGTGCATGTAGTTGGTGAAGGGCTCCGCGCAGACCGAGCAGATCGCGGCCATGCGCACCCGCTGCGGCTCGTAGCCCTGCTCCTCAAGCAGTTCCTGCGCGTCGGTCATGATCTTGGCCGTGCGCTCGGCGCAATCGGGCAGGTAGGCGCACTCCTCGCCGTCGGCGGCGATGAAGACGCCGTCGAAGCCCTGCTGCATCGCGTACAGCACCCAGTTCGGCTTGATGCCGCTGGTGCAGGGCAGGCTGATGACCATCACCTTGGGCGAGTAGTGCATGTGGGAGCTGCCGGCCAGGTCGATCCCGGGATCGGAGATGTTGTTGGTGCTGAAGACCAGGATCCGCGGGTCGTACGCCGGGCCTTCGTGTGCCTGAGCCTCGGCCATCGTCACTTCATCTTCTTGACGTACAGCTTCATGAAGCCGGGCTCCTCGAGCACGCCGAGGTACTCGTGACCCATCTTCTTCGACCAGGCGGGCAGGTCCTTGGTCGTGCCGCTGTCGGTCGCGAGCACCTCCATGACGCCGCCCACGGAGACGCCCGGGATGCCCTTCTTGGCCGCCAGGATAGGTCCTGGGCACGAGGTGCCGCGCGCGTCCACGACCTTCTCTACCTTGATGGTGCTGAGATCCTCGCTCATGTCCTCTCCCTCTACCGTGTGTCGTGCTCGTCGAGCATGACGGGTGCGTCGCGCCTCGGACCGCTCGTTCCGGGGGTGTTTGGCGTTGGTCCCCGCTTGCGGGCGCTCGCTAAACTGTCGGTGGTTTGATGTGCTGGATCGCGTCGAGAAGCTCCGCCGCCAGGAGCGACTCGCCGTGCGCCTGGTGCTGCTCGATCAGGGCCTGACGAATGAGGGTGCAGGCCTGGATGAACTTGGGGTTGGTGATCGAGTAGTAGACGGTCTGCGCTTCTTTGCGGGACTGCAGGAGCTGCCGCTCCTTGAGCACGCGCAGATGCTGCGACACGTTGTGCACCGAGATGCCGACGTGCGCCGCGAGATCGCTCACGCAGCGCTCCTCCCCGTCGCTGAGCGCGTACATGAGGGCAAGGCGGTGCTCGCTGGCGAGCGCCTTGCACAACTCCGCGTGCGCGCGGAAGAGGGGGCGGAGGTCGTCCGGCGTCGGTTTCCCGTGTTCCTGTACTTGCATGGTTTCTTATATACGTCTGTATTGCAGCGGTGTCAAGCCTTTGCCTGTGCCGCGGCCGTTGTCACGGCCGTCTGCTCGCGCTATCGCGTGTCGTCCAACGGCGAGTCGAGTAAGGGATGCGAGCCAACTTGCCGAAAACGACACTGCGGCACTCTTGTGGCGTCGTCCGGCGACGTTGCGGCGGGGATGCACATGCTCGATTCGGACACAGACCGTCAGCCTTCTGGGCGCACGCCCGCCCCTCCCGGGCAACGCGTGCCATGGTCGCTCGTTGCCGGCGTCGTGGCGCTTGCAGTGATTCTCGCGGCTGCAGGCTACATAGCCTGGCGTCAGCAGGCGGGCGACATGCGCGCCCAAGCCGAGCAGTCGCTGGCCGCGGTCGGCAGGCTCAAGGCCGAGGAGATAGCGAGATGGCTGGGCGAGCGTCGCGGCGACGCGGACGTGTTGAGGGCGAACCGCTGGCTCGCCGTCGCGGCGGCCGACCTCGGCAGCGACCGCGGTGACCCAGAGTCGCTGGCGCGCATCAAGGCGCTTCTCGGTGGTATGCAGCACGTCTACCGCTACGACGACATCGTCCTCACGGATCGCGACGGGCGTGTTCTCGTGCGCGTGTTCGCGGAGCCGGCGCATCCGACCGACGAGCGCGTGGTGAATCTGGTCCGCAGGGCTGCGAAGACGCTACAAGTGCAGCAGTCAGACCTCTTCCTAGGCGAGAACGAACGTGCCAGCATGGTGTTGGTGGCTCCGCTTCTCGGCGATGCGGCAGACGCGCCCGCGGTCGGGGCCGTGATCCTTTACACCGACCCGCAGGACTACCTCTACCCCCTCATCCAGGACTGGCCGCTGCCGAGCCGCACCGGCGAGACGCTGCTCGTCGAGCGCCGCGGCGATCAGGTCGTCTTCCTGAACGACCTTCGCTATCGCAGCGGGGCGGCACTGACGCTGACCGCGGCCGCCGATGCGCCGGAGTTGCCGGCGGCGATGGGGGTCCGCGGCGTGCGCGGGGTGGTCGAGGGCATCGACTACCGCGGGACGCGGGTGCTGGCCGCGCTGCGGCAGGTCGAGGGCACGACGTGGATCATCGTCGCGAAGGTCGACGAAGAGGAGGTGCTCGGACCGATCGCCGAACGGGGCTGGTTCACGGCCGGCTTCACGGTGCTTCTCGTGTGCGTCGCGGGCGCCGGCGCGCTGCTGCTGTGGCGCGCACGCGAACGCCGCGCCATCGCGGCGCTCGCCGACAGCGAGGTGCGCTACCGCTCACTGGTCGAGAGCTCTCCGATGGCTGTCTTCGTGAACCGCGACGGCGCCGTCGCGCTGGTCAACGCCGCCTGTATGCGGTTGTTCGGCGCCACCAGCGCCGAGCAGTTGCTCGGCAGGTCCGTCTTCGATCTCTACCATCCAGACTGTCACGCGGCCATCCGCGGCCGCATCGGCGTTCTGCAGAGCGGAGGCGAAGCCGTGCCTCCGCTCGAGGAGAAGATCGTGCGCGTCGACGGGGCCGTCGTCGACGTGGAGGTCACCGCGGCCCCGTACCGCGACCAAGAGGGCGACGCCATCCACGTGGTGCTGCAGGACATCAGCGAGCGCAGGCGTGTCGAGACGGAGCGAGCGAGACTCAACGCCGAGCTCGAGCGGCGCGTGCGCCTGCGGACCGCGCAGCTCGACGCGGCCAACAGCGAGCTCGAGGCGTTCGCCTACTCGGTGTCGCACGACCTGCGGGCGCCGCTGCGTCACATCACCGGGTTCTCGGAGCTGCTGAGTGCGCACTGCGCGCGCGGACTCGACGACAAGGGTCTCCACTACCTCGACGCGATCTCCGGGTCGGCGCGAACGATGGGCGTCCTCATCGACGATCTGCTCGAGTTCTCGCGCACCGGCCGCGCGGAAGTGGCGTTGGAGGCGGTCGACATGGACGCCGTTCTGGAGGAGGCGATCGCGCCCCTGCGGCACGACACCGCGGACCGAGACATCGTGTGGCAGATCGACCCGCTGCCGTGCGTGCCCGGCGACCGGGCACTGCTTCGGCAGGTGTGGGCGAACCTCGTGGGCAACGCGGTGAAGTACACGCGGGGCAGGGCGCCGGCCCACATCGTCATCGGCGCCGAGTCGCGCGACGATGAGGTCGTGTTCTTCGTCGCCGACGACGGCGTCGGGTTCGACATGGACCACGCGGACAAGCTCTTCGGTGTGTTCCAGCGCCTGCATAGTGCTTCTGAGTTCGAGGGCACGGGTATAGGGCTGGCGATAGTGCACAGCATCATGGCGAAGTGCGGCGGGCGCATCTGGGCCGAGGGGGCGGTGGGCAAGGGAGCCACCTTCTACTTCTCGGTCCCCGACGGAGGGGAGAGCGTGACGTGAAGGTCAAGCTTCTTGGCATCCTGCTGGCCGAGGACAGCCCGAACGACGTCGAGCTCACCCTCGAGGCGCTTGCCGCACACAACCTCGCGAACCTGGTGACGGTGGTGCACGACGGGGTCCAGGTGCTCGAGTATCTGCGGCGCGAGGGAGCCTACGCCGACCGCGAGCCGGGGCTTCCCGCGGTCGTCCTCTGGACATCAAGATGCCGCGCAAGGACGGTCTCGAGGTACTGCGCGAGATCCGTGGCGACCCGGCCCTCAAGCGGATCCCCGTCGTCATCCTGACGTCGTCCCGCGAGCAGCGGGATATCGTCACGAGCTACGAGCTCGGCGCGAACGCCTACGTGGTCAAGCCCGTCGACTTCTCGGACTTCGTCGAGGCCGTCAGAGAGGTGGGGGCATTCTGGGCGGTCGTCAACGAGCGCCCGCCGGTCGGGGCTGGTTGACGTGGCCGATGCCGCACGCAGCCCGCTGCGCGTCGCTGTACGTCGAGGACTCGGCGCTCGATGCCGAGCTCGTCGCCGAGGCGCTGCGCGCCGCCGACTTCGAGCTCGACATGCAGGTCGCGCCCGACGGCCTGCGCCTACGAGCGACTGCTCGACGACGATCCGTACGACGTCATTCTCGCGGACTACAACCTGCCTGCCTTCGACGCCCACGCCGCGCTGGAGCTGGCCAAGGCGGCGTGCCCGACGACGCCCTTCATCTGCGTCTCGGGGACGATCGGCGAGGAGGCGACCGTCGAGCTGCTCAAGGAGGGAGCCGACGACGTCGTGCTGAAGGGCCGCATGGCGCGCCTGCCGTTCGCCGTGCGCCGCGCCATCACCGACAAGGCCGGTCGCGTCGCCCTGGCGGCGAGTGAGCGGCGATTCCGCGCGCTCTTCGAGAACCTGCTCAACGGCTACGCGTTCTGTCGTTTGGTCTACGACGAGCAGGGCCGGGTCATAGACTGCGTCTACCTCGACGTGAACCCCGCGTTCGAGCGACTCACAGGGCTGAAGGACGCGGAGGGGAAGCCCGTCTCGGAGGTCCTCCCCAGACTACTGCAGAGCACTCCCCATGCCCTGGAGCTCTGCGCCAGGGTCGCGGAGACCGGTATCCCCGAGACGGCCGAGATCCTGTTCGCGCCGTACGAGATGTGGCTCGCGATCTCCGTCTACAGCACTGAGCCGGGTACCTTCATCACCGTCTTCGACAACGTCACCGAGCGGCGCCAGGCGCTCGAGGATCTGCTGGCCAATGCGGATCGTCTGCAGCGCACCGTCAACGGGGCCATCGAGGCGATGGGCTCGGTGGTCGCCGCGCGCGACCCCTACACCGCGGGTCACGAACGGCGCGTCACCGAGCTCTGCATGGCGATCGCGCGAGACCTCGAGCTCGACGACCACACGGCCACGGGCCTGCGGCTCGCCGGCCTCGTCCACGACATCGGCAAGCTGACGGTGCCGGCCGAGATCCTCACCAAGCCCTCGAGGCTCAGCGCCCTCGAGTTCGAGCTCATCAAGGTGCACTCGGCGGCCGGGAGCGAGATCCTCGGCTCGATCGAGTTCGAGCATCCGGTCGCCGAGATCGTTGGCCAGCACCACGAGCGCCTCGACGGCTCCGGGTACCCCCGGGGGCTGGCCGGCGACGCCATCCTCGAGGAGGCGCGGATCCTCGCCGTCGCCGACGTGGTCGAAGCGATGGCCTCGCATCGGCCGTATCGCGTCGCGCTCGGGGTCGAGGCGGCTCTCGCCGAGGTGCACGCCGGCGCCGGGATGCTGTACGACGCCCGGGCGGTGGCCGCCTGCGAGCGCGTCTTCGCCGGCGGCTTCGCGTTCAGCGAGGACTAGCCGCCGCCTCGCGGCGACGCTGTGTCCGAGCAGGCTCGTTCGGCCTCCGACACCCTCGTTCGCTGATCGTCGACGGGATCCCCGGGATCGCCTGCCGAGGTGTGTGACGCGATTCTGGAGGCGGAGCGGCTATCATGGCCCGGACGAGACCGAAGGAGCTACCCGATGGCGGAGAAGAGAGAGGACTTGGCGCCCGCGACCCTGGCCGTGTGGGCGGGCGAGGGCGAGTCGCTGGTGCAGGGCGCCACCCAGGTGCCGGTGGTCTACAGCGCCGCCTACGGCTACCCCGACGTGGACGCGTGGCTGGACGTGGCGCTGGGCCGCAAGCCGGGCCACATCTACAGCCGCAACACCAACCCGACCGTGCACGCCTTCGAGGAGAAGGTCCGCGTCCTCGAAGGCGCCGAGGCGGCCACCAGCTTCGCCACCGGCATGGCGGCGATCAGCAACACGCTCTTCGCGCTGCTGTCGCCCGGCGACCGCGTCGTCTCGGTCAAGGACACCTACGGCGGCACGAACCAGCTGTTCCTCGACTTCCTGCCGCGCTTCGGCATCGAGGTCGAGCTCTGCGACACCACCGACCACGAGCAGATCGAGGCCGCGATCGCCCAGGGCTGCACGTGCGTCTACCTGGAGACGCCGACCAACCCGACGCTCAAGGTGATGGACATCGCCCGGCTGGCCGCCGCCGCGCACGAGGCCGGCGCGCATCGTGGTCACCGACAACACCTTCGCCACGCCGATCAACCAGAACCCGCTGGCGCTCGGCGCCGACCTCGTGCTGCACAGCGCGACCAAGTTCCTCGGCGGCCACGCCGACGTGCTGGGCGGCGTCGTCTGCGGCGACGCCCGAGCTGGTCGAGCAGGTCTACCACTACCGCGAGATCACCGGCGCCACGCTCGACCCGATGGCCGCCTACCTGCTGATCCGCGGCATGAAGACGCTGGCGCTGCGCATCCGCCGGCAGAACGAGAGCGCCCTGCGCATCGCGCGCTGGCTCGAGGCGCAGCCGGCCGTCGCGGTCGTCAACTATCCCGGGCTCGAGTCGCACCCACAGCACGACGTCGCCGCCCGCCAGATGCGCGGCTTCGGCGGCGTGCTCAGCTTCGGGCTCGAGGGCGGCTTCGAGGCGGTCAAGCGCGTGCTGCCGCGGCTGCGGCTGGCCCACCGCGCCGCCAACCTCGGCGCCGTCGAGACCATCGCCGGCCCGCCGGCGACCACGAGCCACGTCGAGTGCACGGCCGAGGAGCGCGCGGCGATGGGCATCCCCGAGGGCCTGATCCGCTACTCGGTCGGGCATCGAGGACGCCGACGACCTGATCGCCGACCTGGAGCAGGCGCTGGCGGTCGCGTAGAAGCAGCCGGGCTCACCCTGGGCGCTCCCAAGAGCTCTTCCCTGAGTCGCGGCGCAGGTGTACCGTTCGGTCAGGGCTCGCGCACGGCCGGCTCGTGAGGTGCGGTGAGCCGGCGACCAAGGAGGATGACGGGTGCACACCATCACGGACCGCCAGGAGCTCACCAAGGGCGACATGATCTCGATCACGGTCGAGGCGCCGGCCATCGCCCGCAAGATCCATCCCGGGCAGTTCATCGTCCTGAGGGTGAACGAGACCGGCGAGCGCACGCCGCTCACGGTCGCCTACAAGGACGAGATCCACGGCACCATCACGATCATCTTCCAGGTGCTGGGCAAGACGACGGCCATGTTGGCCTCGCTCAAGATCGGCGACGCGATCAAGGACCTGGTCGGCCCGCTCGGCTGCGACGAGCCCTTCGAGAAGGTGGGCACCGTGGTCGGCATCGGCGGCGGCTCGGGCATCGCCGTGCTGCATCATGTCCTGCAGGGCTCGAAGGAGGCCGGCAACAAGCTCATCGGCATCGTCGGCGCGCGCGAGAAGGCGCTCCTCATCCTCGAGCAGGAGATGGACGCGCTGTGCGAGCGGTTGCTCATCGCCACCGACGACGGCAGCTACGGCATGCACGGCCTGGTCACCGACGCCCTCTCCCAGCTCGTGGAGGAGCAGGTGCACATCGACCAGGCCATCGCCGTCGGACCGCTGGTGATGATGCGCGCCGTCTGCGAGATGACCAAGCTGTACGGGATCCCCACGCTCGTGAGCCTCAACCCCATCATGGTCGACGGCACCGGCATGTGCGGCGGCTGCCGGGTGACGGTGGGCGGCGAGACCAAGTTCGCCTGCGTGGACGGCCCTCACTTCGACGGCCACAAGGTCGACTTCGACGAGCTCATGCGGCGCAACATGATGTATGCGCGCGACGAACGCACGTCACTGCTCACGTCCATCAAGGCACGATAGGGGGCAGTGATGACGCAGGCCAAGGCACTGCTCGCCAGCATCCTCGAAGACACCGACCTCTCGACCTTCTGCCCGCAATGCCACGAGGCGCTCAACCGCTACGAACCCAAGGGCCGCAAGGTGTGGATGCGCCTGCACGTGCGGGCCGCACAGAAGCACGGCGAGCTGCTGCTCGCCCCCGGCTGGGACGTGGTCGACGGCCGCGTGGCCGTGCAGTTCGAGCGCCGCACCGATCTGGAGCTCGAAGAGGGACAGTTGCTCGACGACCTTCTCTGCCCCCACTGCGGAGCCTCGCTCATCGAGAAGGACGCCCACTGCGAGGAGTGCGCCTCGCCGGTCGGCGTGGTCGTCGCCTCGGTACAGTCCAAGCTGGTCGACTTCGCCATCTGCAGCAAGGTGGGCTGTCACGGGCACGGCATCTCGCCCACCGACGAGGCCAGGATCAAGCCCAAGGTGATCCGTCAGAAGAAGCCCGAGCAGGACGCCGTGCTGCGGGTCCGCAACTTCCAGGAGGTCTCGTACGGCTTCGACCGTGAGCTCGCCGTCACCGAGGCGGGGCGCTGCATCCAGTGCAAGAAGCCGGCTTGCGTCGCCGGCTGCCCCGTGGGCGTCGACATCCCCGGCTTCATCAGCCTCATCAAGGACGCCGAGTTCGTCGAGGCGGCGCGCCTCATCAAGCAGAAGAACGCGCTGCCGGCCATCTGTGGGCGCGTGTGTCCCCAGGACGACCAGTGCGAGAAGGTCTGCGTGCTGGGCAAGAAGGACCAGCCGGTGGCCATCGGCAACCTCGAGCGCTTCGCGGCCGACTTCGAACGCGAGACCGACGCCGTGTCGATCCCCCGCAAGGCCGAGGCGACCGGCAAGCGCGTCGCCGTGGTGGGCGCCGGGCCGGCCGGCCTCACCCTGGCTGCCGACATGGTCGCCAAGGGGCACTCGGTCACCGTGTTCGAGTCGCTGCATGAGCCGGGCGGTGTGCTGGTGTACGGCATCCCCGAGTTCCGCTTGCCGAAGGCCATCGTGAGGGCCGAGATCGACTACCTGCGCCGGCTGGGCGTGAAGATCGAGGTGAACTCCATCGTCGGCCGCTTGTACACGATCGATGAGCTCTTCGAGACGGGCTACGACGCCGTGTTCGTCGGCACCGGCGCCGGACTGCCCGTGTTCATGAAGCTGCCCGGCGAGAACCTCTGCAACGTCCTCTCGGCCAACGAGTACCTCACGCGCGTCAATCTGATGAAGGCGTACGCGTTCCCCGACTACGACACGCCGGCCCCCAGGGGTCGCCAGGTGGCGGTGCTCGGCGGCGGCAACGTCGCCATGGACTGCGCGCGCACCGCGGTGCGCATGGGCAGTCGCGAGGTGACCATCGTCTATCGCCGGACGCGTGACGAGATGCCGGCCCGCACCGAGGAGATCGAGCACGCCGAGCAGGAGGGTGTGCGCTTCCGCTATCTCACCAACCCGATCCGCTACGTCGGCGACGAGCAGCACTGGGTCCGCCAGATGGAGTGCATCCAGATGCAGCTCGGCGATCCCGACGCCTCGGGCCGGCGGGCGCCGATCCCCAAGGCGGGCTCGAACTTCCTCATGGACATCGACATGGTCATCGTCGCCGTGGGCGCCGGCCCCAACCCGGTGCTGTTCTCGGGGTCGCCCGACCTCGAGCGCAACAAGTGGGGCTACATAGACTCGCGCAGCGACGCGGGCCGCACCAGCATGGAGAGGGTGTGGGCCGGCGGCGACATCGTCACCGGTTCGGCCACGGTGATCCTCGCCATGGGCGCGGCCCGTCTGGCGGCCGACGACATGCACGAGTACCTGATGAACGGCGCGACGCAGTGGGTGTAACGAGGCCTGCAACGAGCGGGTGAGCGGCGGGGGGCGGGCGGCGAAGCCGCCCGCCCCCCGCCGTCACTGCTTGTGACGGTAGAGGTGGCGCAGGTCGTCGATGCGCCGCTTGGAGAGGAAGACGCAAGCCTCTCTGGCCGCTTCGCCGGCGGCCACATCGTGGGCCAGGACCCTGCAGGTGGGCGCGCCGCAGAGGCCGCAGTCGAGCCCAGGGAGAAGGGCCTCGATCTTCTCGGCCTCCTGCAGTCGCCGCACCCGTTCGCGGAGGTCGCCGACCACGATCGTGCCGCGCGGCTCGGGCGCGCGCGCGAGCGCGAAGTCCTCGTTCGGGTACCTTCGCTCGACCTCGGCGTCTGTGACCGCGTCCGTATAGGGGAGGTCTTTGGCGAGACTCTGCAGCTTCGCCTGCGAGACGTAGACGTTGTCGACCGTGAGATTCCCGTTGGCGCAGCCTGCCCAGCAGGCGCTGCACTCGAGGAAGTCGATGGCGTTGAGCCTGCCCTTCTCCAGGTCGTCGAAGACCCGGATCACGTTGGGCAGACCGGTGACCGACATGTAGCGGTGCTGGCCGGGGAGGTCGGCGAGTGGACGCGGCGTGGACCAACTCACCATGCAGGCCGACCGCACTGGGTCCAGGTCGGTGCGCAGCTCGCGGTTCTTCGCGGCGTCGCGGGCAGCGGCGAGCACCGAGTTGTAGATCTGCGGTATGCCGACCGAGCCGTCGAGCGAGCTGTGTCCACCCTCGGCAGGCTGTTCGATGGAAACGGTCTTGGCCTGGCAGGCCGCGATGTAGATGGCGGCGATCTGCTCCTCGGGGAGTCCGAGCTTGCGCGAGTAGTGCCGCTTCACCTCGCCTCCTGCGATCTCGCGCGGCGGCTTCATGCGGATGAGCTGCTCGAGCAGCTTCGGGTAGCTGACCTGCAGAAGGCGTACGACCACCGGGCAGGTGATGGAGATGACCGGCCGTGGTCCCTCCCACTCCTCCACGTAGTCGGCGATGGCTCGGGTGGCGAGTCGCGTGTCCACGCCGAAGTCCCAGACCGCGTCGAAGCCGACCGCGAGGAGTCCCTGCGCGATATGCTCCGGGCGGATCTCGAGCGGGAACTGCCCGAACAGCACCGGCGACGGCACCGCGACCTTGAACGCGAAGTCGTCGAATTCGTCGAGCGTGCGCGCCGTCGCCACGATGCCGCCGTGCGGGCACACCGTGAGACACGATCCGCAGTCGATGCAGAGCTCCTTGAGCACGTGCGCCTTGCCGCCGCGCACCCTGATCGCCTCGGTTGGGCACGCCCGCATGCACGTCAGGCAGCCGTGGCAGGCCTCCTCGTCGATGCGGAAGCCGTGCGCGTACTCAGTCATGACCGTCGAGTCTGATCCTCGAGGTGACCGTGGTGCCGACTCCCACTTCGGAGCGGATGTCGAAGCTGTCGGAGTTCTTCTTGATGTTCGGCAACCCCATGCCGAAGCCGAATCCCATCTCGCGCATCTCGTCGGTGGCGGTCGACCAGCCCTCCTCCAGAGCGCTGTCGATATCGCCGATCCCTGGGCCACGGTCGGCGATCTCGATGCCGATGTCGTCGTCGGTGAGCGCGAAGGTGAGCGTTGCCTCGTCGGCGTACATCACCACGTTCATCTCGGCCTCGAAGCAGACGACGACGACCCGGCGGATGACGTGGGAGTCGATGCCCAGCTCCTTCAGCATCGCCTTGATCTCGGTGGAGGTCTCGCCGGCCTTGTCGAAGTCGCGGCCGTGCAGGGTGAACGAGCGCGAGAGCAGCTCCTCGGGCACCTACATCACTCCTTCGAGACCCGCCTCGTAGAGGATGCCGCAACTGTCGAACATGCCCAGCGTCGTCGCGAGGATCGGGATGCCGCTGCTGTGGGCGAGGTCGAGGACGTTCGGCTGGGGGCGCTTGCCGCGCACGTAGATGATGGCGCTCACGTCGGCCACCATGGCGGTGCGCACCGACTGGATGTTGGTCAGCCCGGTGAGCATCAGAGCGTGCGGGCGGTGGAACGCGAGGATCTCGCTCATGCCGTCGGAGGCCACGACGGCCGCCACGTCGACGTCGTGGTCGGCCGTGGAGAGCGTCTCGCACTCCAACATGCGGGCGATCTCGTCGAGCGTCATCGCCGCGCTCCCGTCCTGCCCCTACCTGAGGCCGAGATCGGCCAGCTTGAGGGCGAACCTCCAGGTGTCGTCGGCGGTCGAGAACAGCGCGAGGCCCACGCGGTCGGCGAGCTGGATCACGTCGTCGGTGGGGCGCTTGCCGTGAGCGAACACCACCATCCCCGCATCGACCAGGTTGGCCGCGGCGATGAAGTTCTTGTGGGTCTGCAGTGTGACCAGCAGGCTGCCAGCCGCGGCGCCGGTGATGACGTCCGACGCCATGTCGGAGACGTACACCCCGGGCACCTCGGCGTCGTCGTAGCTGTTGAGCGCGTCGAGTCCTGTCTTCTCAACGATCTCGGAGATCTTCACGGAGCGTCCCCTTCCCTGTCGTACGCGGCTTCGCCGGCGGGTTGTCTTACAGTTCGATGAGGCCGCTGTCGGCGATCACGACGCCGGGGCAGCAGTCGATGTTGCCGCACGTCTTGCAGGGTACGACGAGTATCCTCTTGCTACCCTCGCGCAGGCGCTGGTTGAAGTACTCGTTGAGCGCCGCGATCCCCTCGTCGCTGACGCACCGAGGGTTCGTCTCGTGCGTCGAGTCTGAGCAGATGGCGACGTAGATGGACGTGTCGCGGCCGAGCTCGACGGACATGCGGCCGACCTCGCACTCGGGGTCGTCGCAGGTGCAGAGCATGAGGCCCACTACGTCCGCCAGGTCCACGGTCTCGCCGCAGATCTCGCAGCACATGTTGAACGAGACCGCTTGGGAGCTGACGAGGTACTGCCAGTGATGCGGCCCGTCCTGGTACTCCACCACCGGAGGCGCGAGCTCGGTCGAGAAGTACGTACCCCTGGCCCCGCAGTGATGACATCCCTCGACCACCAGATACCCGCCACGGATATCGGTCAAGGTCCAGCGGTGAGCACATGAGCTCATCGAGCCTCCAGTCTACGAGCCACACGTCAAGTCGCGCCGATCGGGCCGAGCTCCCCGCCGAATGCTACCACAGGCGGTCGTGTTCCTCATGGGCGGTCGCGGTCACGCGCTGCCGGCTCGACGTGCGCGGGGAGCGCGCGGGTGATGAGCCTCCCGGCCGGGTCGGCGGCGGTCGGCGGTGTGCCCCGCCTCTCGCCTCACTGGGTGCGACGGCGGCGCATGCGGCGCACGACGTAGACGATGAACCCAGGCAGCGAAGATGCTAGCACCACGCCGGCGAGGGCGAAGGCCAGATAGTCCTGGACCCACTGCACGGTACCGAACCAGTAGCCGCCGCCGAGGAAGATCGTCACCCACAGCGCCGAGGCGATCGCGGCGAAGAACATGAGGCGGTGGATCCTCATGCCGGCGACGCCGGCGACGAAGGGCGCCAGCGTGCGCACCACCGGCAGGAAGCGGGCGAGGACGATCGCCATGCCGCCATGGCGCTCGTAGAACTCGTGCGCACGCTCCACGTGCTCGGGGCGGAGGTAGCGCCGGGGCTTGTCCAGCAGGCGGCCGCCGACGAAGCGACCGATGAGGAAGTTGCAGACGTCGCCGAGGAAGGCCGCCCCGAAGAGGAGGGGCGCAAGGACGAGGATGTCGAGGATGTCGCCGCCGGCGAGCGTCCCGCTCGTCAGCAGCAGCGACTCCCCCGGCAGGAACGGGGTGACCACAAGCCCGGTCTCGGCGAAGATGGTCGCCCCGATGGCTGCGTACGCCCAAGGCCCGAGTCGGTCGACCAGCTCGGCCAGGTGCACGTCCATGTTGAGGGCGTACTCGATGAAGCGATCGACCACGCTTCCGGTGCTACTCAGCACGAGCGTACCGGGCGCTCGGACTCACATCGCCTCGCGCGCCCGCCGACCGATAAGCCCGATGACCGCCCACTGCTCTGCACCCATCTCGGCCTCCCGGCGGGGACGTCGGACGCCCGGCCTTGCCGCCTTCCGCCCGGTCGTCCGCCTCGGCGTGCGGCTCGCCGGCGGAGTGTCGCGCGCCAGTATACCCGTCGCGCCGGGCCCCTTCGGCGAGCGTTTGCCGCGCCGCGAGCTAGTGCTTGTGGCGATTTCGCCCGAACAGGCCCATGAACGGCGAGCCGGCGCCCAGCAAAAACCCGAACTGGTACCAGCCCCCATCGCGGACGATGTCGTAGACCGGGAAGCGGTCCCAGCCGCCGAAGACGTGGACCACCAGCAGCAGCCACGCGGTGATGCCGTTCCACAAGCCCCACAGGAAATCGATCACGTCGTCACCTCGGTCCTTCGGCTCGCCTCTGCGCACGCTCGCCCCTGAAGGGCCCGCCCATTCTAGCCCACAGGGCGGGTCGTGCGCCCTTGCGGTAGGCTTGGACACGAGCGCGGCGCCGCGCGACGGGTCCCGTCGCGGAGCGGTCGTGCCTGACACAGCGAGAGGAGAGGGTGCGCCGCCTTCGTCTGGATGGCATGCCGTTCGCTTGCTCGTGGAGCGGCGGCAAGGACTCGTGTCTGGCGCTGCATCGAGCGGTCGCCGCCGGCGGGGTCCTCGTGAAGCTCATGTGTCTCGTACGCGAGGACGCCGAGGCGACCTTGGGGCACGCGCTGCCCGTCGATGTCGTGCGCGCCCAGGCCGAGCGGCTCGGCTGCGCGCTCGAGGTGTGCGCAACCTCCTGGCACGACTACGAGCCGGCCTGGACTGCGGCCCTGCACCGCCAGCGTGCCGACGGCATCGAGGCGGTCGTCTTCGGCGACCTCTTCCTCGCCGAGCATCGCAGGTGGGAGCGCAACGCCTGCACGGGTTCGGGACTGCGGCCGGTCTGGCCGCTGTGGAAGGAGCGGACGGCGCGGCTTGCTGCCGAGTTGCTCTCGACGCACACGCGGGCCGTCATCGCCTGCACACGCGCCGACCCGCTGGACGCCGGACTACTCGGCCGTGAGCTGGACGCCGGACTGCTGCGCGAGATCGCGGACGCCGGCGCCGACCCCTTCGGCGAGCATGGCGAGTATCACACGGTCGTCATCGACGCCCCGCTCTTCTCGCGCCCCGTGGAGATCCGGCCCGGCGGTCGCCATCTGGACGGCGGGTTCTGGTATCTCGATCTCGGCGTCGCGCCGCCGGCGGGCGCGGGCCCGGTGCGCCCCGCGGGCGGCGGCGCCCCGCGTCCCGTCTAGCTGCGGCGCCGGAAGCCGTACGCCTGCCAGCCCAGGTTCACGATCGAGCTGTAGACGATGATCTTCTGGGCGACGACCATGATGAAGAGGCCGTCGGTAGTGTCTGTTGACGGGCCCCAGAAGAGCAGGTAGACGTACACGGTGAGAAGCGCCGCGTAGGCGAGGTTGGCGACCACGAGCCTTCGGGGCCAGCCGGCACGGATCTCGAGGCCGGCGAGGCAGACCACGAAGACCAGCAAGAAGCCGAACGCGAAGTCGACGAAGCGGGTGTGCGCGGTCGGGGTCATGTCGTACGGCGTGCAGGCGATACCGATGTAGGCGACGCCGCTGACGATCGCCGTGACCGTGGCCACGGCGGCGGCCAGGCGGGCGCCGCGCGCGCCGGCACCAAGGCGGCGGACGGCGACGCCGAACGCCGCCAGGGCGACGCCGATGCAGATCAGGGCGTAGGTGAAGAGCACGCTGGCCAGAGTGTTGGCGGCGCCGTCGAAGGCCACCGTGCGGCCGAGGTCGCTGAAGAAGTTCTGCGTGAAGGAGTAGCTGGGCGCCGCGGCGTCGAAGGCGCTGCCGCCCGCATAGACGAGCATCGCCAGGACTGTGAGGATGACAAACTGGGCGGCTGCGGCGATCAGGCCGGCCGATGCGGCAGCGACGAGGCGATCGCCACGGGCTGCGGGCGGCGCCTCGACGACCTGCGCGTGCTCCGTCTCGGCTGCGCCGGCGCCCAGTGTGGTGTCCCCATCCATGAGCGCCATAGTATCGGGCGAGGTCCGTCGGAGCCAGGGCTGCTCGGCGGGGTCGGGTCCGGCGGAGGCTACGGCCGGTCGCGTTGGGCATGGTGCGCAAGAGGCGCCAACGGCGCGGTGACGCTTCGGGGGGCTTCCCTCTTCTCTCGCGGCGACGAAGGGAGTACGGTGTCGGGGTCGGGAGTCGCGGGTGCGACTCCCGACCCCGACTGCATTCTCTGGGGGGAGGAGTCATGAAGAGGGGGATCCTGCTGGTCACCGCCGTCGCGGCCGCGCTGGCGCTGGCGGTCTCGCCGGCGCTGGCGAAGAAGGGCCCACCCGGTCCGCAGATGGCCCAATGGACCGTCATGGTCTACATCGGGGGCGACAACGACCTCGAGCGCTCGGTCGTGCCCGACATCGAGACGGAGCTCTGCGTGCCGGGCTCGAACGCCGACGTCAACGTGGTCTGCCTCGCCGACCGGCATCCCGGCTACGACAAGTCGGCCGGCGACTGGACCACGACCAAGCTCTTCTACTGCACCGAGGGCATGACGGCGACGCCCGAGAACGCCGTCGCCGACTGGGGCGAGCGCAACACCGCCGACCCGCAGACTCTCACCGACTTCGTCCTCTGGACGCAGGCCAACTATCCTGCCGAGCACTACGCCGTCTTCTTCTGGGACCACGGCTGGATGTGGCGCCCGGACAAGACCCTTCGCGACGACACCAGCGGAGGCGACGGGATGAACGAGGACGAGTTCCTCGCCGCGATGTCGGCCGAGGGCGTCGCGCCCATCGACGTCGCCGGCTGGGACATGTGCGAGCGTCAGACCATCGAGGTCGCCGCGACCTGGGCTTCGATCGGCGCCGCGGCCGTGGTCGGCTCCGAAGAGGACGAGTGGTGGGAGGGAGTCCAGTACGACCTCGTCGTCGACGCCCTGCGGGCCGACCCGACGATGAGCCCCGACGAGATGGCCGTCGCGGCGGCCTCGACGCCGGGCGGCGACAACCGCACCTACTCGGCCTTGGCCCTCGACGAGCGCTGGGACGGGCTGGTCGAGGCCGTGGACGCGTTCGCTTGGGCGCTCGAGGCCGGGCTTCCGCTGTACCGCGACGTCTACGACGACGCGGCCAAGCGCATCCAGGACTACGGCGACCGCGACAACCGCGACCTCTACGACCTCGCACACGAGATCGCGCTCGTGGTCGACGACCCGGTGATCCGGGCGACCGCCCAAGGCGTCATGGACGCCGTCGACGGGGCCGTCCTGTACTCGATGTACAGCTCCGAGCGTTACAGGGATTCGCACGGCGTGAGCATCTGGTGGCCGCGCACGTACGAGACGCTTACCTACACGCCCAACGAGATCGACAACTGGGCGTTCTATCAGACGCTCGAGTTCGCGCAGGCGACGCACTGGGACGAGTTTCTGGCGGCGTACGCACAGTGACGCTGGGGGGCGGTGGCGGGGCGGGCGCAGCCCGCCCCGCCACCGCTGCCTCGAGGCGGGCGCGGGACGCGCCCGCCCTGCCGTCCGCCCCGGCTTGCCCGGCCTTTCCCCTGCGTTCTTAATGGTGGTGATCGGTTCGCAGCGGGTGGAGGGATGAGCGCTGGGGCTCCGAAGCTCCCGACGGCGACGCAAGCGACGAGAGAGGCGCCGATGAGCGGTCCAGCGATCGAGGTCGACGAGGTCAGCTATGCCTACGGCGACCGCGAAGCGGTCAAAGGCATCAGCTTCGAAGTCGCGCCGGGCGAGGTGCTCGGCTTCCTCGGGCCCAACGGCGCCGGCAAGTCGACCACCATCAAGATCCTCACCGGCCAGCTCCCGGCGAAGTCGGGCGTCGCCCGCGTGCTCGGGCGTGACGTCCGTCGCGACGACCCCGAGATCCAGGGCCGGATCGGCGTGTGCTTCGAGGAGAAGAACCTCTACGAGAGCATGACGGCCGAAGAGAACCTGAAGTTCTTCGCCTCGCTCTTCGGCCTCAAGCGCGTGGACACGGGCGAACTGCTCGACCGCGTCGGTCTTGCCGACCGGGCGAAGACCCGCGTGTCGGGCTTCTCCAAGGGAATGCGGCAGCGGCTCATGGTCGCCCGGTCGCTGGTGAACGAACCGAAAGTCCTCTTCCTCGACGAGCCGACCGACGGGCTCGACCCGGTCTCCTCCAAGGCGATCCGCGGGTTGATCGAGGAGGAGGCGCGGCGCGGGGCGGCCGTGCTGCTCACGACGCACGACATGTGGGAGGCCGACGAGCTGAGCCACCGCGTCGCCTTCATCAACGAGGGGCGGCTCTACGCGATCGACACGCCCGAGGATCTCAAGTTGCGCTACGGCAAACGCTCCGTCAAGGTGCGGGTACGCGAGGCGGGCGAGGTCGTCGAGCATTCGGTCGCGCTCGACGCGGTCGATACCGGCGAGCGCCTCAAGGAGGCGGTCGCGGTCGAGGGCCTTCTCACGATCCACACCGAGGAGGCCACCCTCGAGAGGATCTTCATCCAGATGACGGGACGGGGCCTCGACTGATGTCGAGTCCCGCGTCGCACTCCGCTCTCATCGCGGCGATCATGCGCAAGGATCTGCGCGAGTTCAGCCGCGACCGCCTGTGGCTGGTCCTGACGATCGTCGGGCTCGCGATGTTCATCGCTGTGTTCTGGCTGCTGCCGGCCTCGGTCGACGAGACGATCCGCGTCGGGATCGCCCCGCCCGATCTTGCCGAGACCATGATCGGACTGAGCGCGGACGAGGGTCAGGCTCCGCAGGCGCAGGAGGCGCAAGCCACTCAGGGACTGGAGGTCGTGCGCTTCGATTCCGAGGCAGAACTGCGCGCGGTCGTGGCGGGCGAGGCCGACGGCGGCGACGTCGCCGTCGGCCTCGCCTTCCCCGAGGACTTCGCCGGCATGACCGCGCGCGGCGAGCTCGTGACGGTGACCGTCTACGTCGCGGGCGGTGTGCCGCCCGAAGTGCGGCAGGCGATGGAGAGCGCCGTACGCGAGATCGTCTACTTCGCGGCGGGGGCGGCTGAGGGCGTCGACCCCGAGGAGCTGCTGCCGTACCGCCAGGAGACGGTCGTGCTGGGTGAGGACCGCGCCGGCGAGCAGGTGTCGCTGCGCGAGCGTATGCGGCCTTTGCTCGCCTTCTTCGTCCTCATGATGGAGTCGCTGGCTCTGGCCGGGCTGATCGCGGTCGAGATCCAGCGGCGCACGGTGACCGCGCTCCTCGTCACGCCGGCCAGCGTCACCGACGTGCTCGCGGCCAAGTCGCTGCTCGGCGCCACGCTGGCCTTCTCGGAGGCGGTGCTCATGCTCGCCCTGACGCGCTCGTTCGGTGCCGGCTGGAGCGTCGTGCTGGTTGCCGCGCTGCTCGGCGCCGTGATCGTCACCGGCACGGCGCTGATCTCGGGCGCGGCCGGCAAGGACTTCATGGGCACCCTCTTCCTCAGCATGGTCCTGCTCGTGCCGCTCGCCATCCCCGCGGTCACCGTGCTGTTCCCCGGGTCGACCGCGGTCTGGGTGAAGGCGCTGCCGACCTACGGCGTCATGGAGGCGTTCGTCGGGGCGACGGCCTACGGCGAGTCGTGGGGCGAGCTCTGGGGACCGCTCGGCCTCGCGGCCCTCTGGTGTGTCGTCAGCTTCGGGGCCGGTCTGCTCGTGCTGCGGCGCAAGGTGAGGACGCTGTGAGCGCGGCGCGCATCCTCACCGTCTTCCGCAAGGATCTAAAGCTCGGACCGCGTTCACCGATCTTCCTCTACGCGGTGATCCTGCCGGTGCTGATGACCTTCGTCGTGCAGGTCGCGTTCACGAGCCTCTTCGAGCCGACGCCCCGGCTCGGGATCGTCGACCGCGGCGACTCGGCGCTCACGGCGACGACTGTCGGGCTCGAGGGTATCGAGGTCACGCGCCTCGACGACGACGTCGAACTGCGGCGGCTCGTCGAGGCCGGTGATCTCGATGCCGGGATCGTCTTGCCGCTCGGCTTCGACGACGACTTGCGCGCCGGACGGCAGCCTGCGCTGTGCTTCTACATCGGCGGAGAGAGCCTCGCCTCGAACCGCGTGATCCTGGCCGTTTCGACCCTCGACCTCGTGCGCGCCGTCGAGGGCAAGACGGCGCCGGTCGAGGTCGTCGTCGAGGACTTCGGCAAGGGGACGCTGCCGCTCTCGGCGCGGCTCGTCCCCCTCATTGTGATGTACGCCCTCGTCATGGCCGGGGTCTTCCTCACCGCGTTCGCGGTCGTCGAGGAACGCGAGAAGCGGACCCTCGACGCCCTCATCGTGACTCCGGTGAGGCTCGGCGAGGTGCTGCTTGCCAAGGGGCTCATGGGCTTCGTCGTGGCGGTGACGATGGCGTTCGTGACCCTGGCTCTCAACGACGCGCTCGGGGGGTCTCCCGCGGGCCTGCTCCTCAGCGTCGTCGTCGCGGCGGCGATGTCGACGGCGCTCGGGCTTGTCTTCGCGACCGCGGCGCGCAACGTGCAGATGCTGTTCGCGCTCATCAAGGGGACCGGGTTCCTCATCGTCGGACCGGTCGTCTTCTACCTCTTCCCTGACTGGCCGCAGTGGATCGCCCGCATCTTCCCGACCTACTGGTTCATCGACCCGCTGTACCGCGTCGCGCTGCAGGGCGACACCCTCGCGGACGTGTGGTGGGAGCTGCTGGTCGCCCTCGCGCTCACGGTCGTGACGCTCGTCGCCGTGGTCGCCCTCGCCCGTCGCATGGAGGCGCGGTTGGCGGCCGAGTAAGATGCGTGCGCGGCGCGCGCCTCGTCAGGCGACCGGAGCCGGCTGCTTCTCCGCCTTCTTGCGCTGCTCGCCGCTGAGGATCGCCTTGCGCACACGGATCGTCTTCGGGGTGACCTCGACGAGCTCGTCGTCGGCGATCCACTCGAGGGCCGACTCGAGGGTGAGCGGGCGCGGCACCTTGAGCCCGGCGTCGATCTCCTTGGTGGACGACCGGTAGTTGCCGAGCTGCTTGCGCTTGGTGGGGTTGCAGAGCATGTCGTCGGCGCGCGAGTTCTCTCCCACGATCATGCCCTCGAAGACGCGATCCATCGGAGACACGAACAGGGTCGCGCGCTGCTGCAGGTTCTCGAGCGAGTAGGACGCGGTCTCCCCGGCTGCCTGGCTCACGAGCGAGCCTCGTTCGCGGCTCGGGAGACCGCCCCGCCACGGGCCGTACCCCGTGAAGCGCGAGCTCATGACCCCGAGACCGCGGGTCTCGGTGAGGAAGTCGGAGCGATAGCCGATGAGGCCGCGCGTCGAGATCGTGAACTCGAGGCGCATGAGGCCGGTGCCCGTCGACGAGACCGCCACCAGCTCGCCCTTGCGCAGGCTCAGCTCCCGGATCACCGTGCCCTGGTACTCCTCGGGCACGTCGACGATGAGCTGCTCCACGGGCTCGAGCAGGTGGCCCTTCGCGTCGCGCTGCGTGATGACCTCGGGGCGCGAGACACAGAGCTCCATGCCCTCGCGGCGCATCTCCTCGATGAGGATGGCGAGGTGAAGCTCGCCGCGACCCGAGACCTTGACGCCGTCGGGGCGGTTCAGATCCTCGACGCGTAGCGCGACGTTCACGCGCACCTCGCGCGCGAGCCGGTCCTTGAGCTGGCGAAGGGTGACCGCGCGACCGTCTTCGCCGGCGAACGGGCCGTTGTTCACGAGGAAGAACATGCTGACCGTCGGCTCTTCGATCTCGAGCGGCGGCAGGGCGACGGCGGCCGCGTCGAGCTCGGGCGCCGCCAGCGTGTCGCCGAGGCTGATGTCGTCGGGGCCCGCGAGCCAGGCGATGTCCCCGGCCGCGACCTCGTCGACGCCGCGGTTGTCGAGGCCGCGCGTGACCCAGAGGTGGGTGACGCGCGCCGGCGTGACGGCCACGACTTCAAAGGGGTCGGCGCCGGCCTCGCCGGAGCCCGCGGATCGAGTCGTCGCCACCTGTTGCAGTGCGTCGCCTACGCGCAAGCGTCCCTGCAGCACGCGCCCGCAGCCGATACGGCCGATGTAATCGCTCCAGGCGAGCGTACTGACCTGCATGAGGAAGGGCGCATCCTGGTCGACCTGCGGCGACGGCACCTCGGCGATGATGGTCTCGAAGAGATCGCTCATGCCGGCCTCGGTGAGCTCCGTCAGCAGCGTCGGCGAGAGGGCGTCGCTGCCTTCACGCAGGTGCTCCTCGCGGTCGTGCTCCTCGCGCTGGTACTCGTCGAGGTCCGAGACGATCCAGCCCTCGAGACCGGAGCCGTAGAGGACCGGGAAGTCGAGTTGCTCGTTGCTCGCCCCGAGCTCGACGAAGAGGTCGAAGGTCTCGTTGAGGGCTCCCGAGGGGTCGGCGTTCGGCCGGTCCGCCTTGTTCACGATGACGATCGGCCGCAGGCCGAGACGCAGCGCTCGCATGAGTACGTAGCGGGTCTGCGGCATGGGACCTTCGTTCGCGTCGACCAGGAGCAGTACGGAGTCGACCATGCTGAGCACGCGCTCGACCTCGCCGGAGAAGTCGGCGTGGCCGGGCGTATCGATGATGTTGATGAGGTGGTCGCCCCACTCGACCGTGCAGTGCTTGGAGCGGATGGTGATGCCGCGCTCGCGCTCGAGGTCGTCGTTGTCCATGACGCGCTCTTCGACGTGGGCACTGTCGCGGAAGACCCGGGCGGCGCGGAAGATGGCGTCGATCAGCGTGGTCTTGCCGTGGTCGATGTGGGCGATGATCGCCAGGTTGCGGATGTTCTCGACGGCGTGCATGGGTGCGTGGCTCGCTTCGTGGGACGGCGGGTGACTGAGCGGCGGCGGGCGACGTGCCGGGCCCGCAGGCGACTCCTCTCAGTGTACACGCCCCTTGCGGCGGCGTCGTCCGTTCGCCGGGAGGGAGCGCTGTCCGCAGGGTACCGGAGGCGGGGGCGAGCTCGACCGGATACCATCGAGGGGGCTATGACTGCCCCTCCGGTGACGCCAGACGAGCACCACGCGCCCGCCCCGGCGCGGGGCGCGACGCGTGGCGTTGGCGGCCTCGTCTCCCGCACCCGCGCCGGGATCCGCGCGTTCCCGCGGCAGTTCTGGCTGCTCGCCCTGGGCTTCTTCGGGCTGCTGGTCGGGATCGACATGTGCTTCCCGTTCGAGACGACGTACCTGCACGACCGTCTGGGCTACTCGATGACCAGCATCGGGCTCCTGCTCGGTCTGCCCCTCCTCGTGGCCATCCCGTTCTACGTCGTCGACGGCGCGATCGCCGACCGCTACGGGCGCAAGCCTTCGATCGTCGCCGGCATCTGCTTCACGATCGTGCTCTACGTGACGTTCGCCTTCGCCCGCGAGCTCTGGCAGATCGCGATCGCCGTGACGGCCGAGGCCGCCTTCGGCTGGGCCCTCTTCCTGACGGGCAGCAACGCGATGATCGCGGACCTCGTGCCGTTCGGGCGACGCGCGGAGGCCTACAGCATCACGCGCGTCGCCTTCCACGGCGGCATGGTCGTCGGGCCGCTCGTGGCGGCGGTCATCCTGGCGCGCGACCCGACCTATCGGTACCTCTTTCTGACGGGGGCGACGATCTGCCTCGGCTTCATCCTCGACCGTCCTCGGGTCCTTCCGCGAGACTCGGCCGGCCGCCACGCGCGCGGAGAGGTCCATGAGGGCGACTCTCGGCGGCTACGGCGTCGTGCTGCGCGATCGTCGCTTTCTCGCCTTCTGCGCGATCGCCGCTCCTGCCGCTCTACGGCTTCGGGCAGATCTGGTCGATCCTCCCCGTGATGCTGCGCAACGAGCACGGGGTGTCGCCCGAAGTCCTGGGGGTTCGTCGTCGCCTTCTACGCGCTCAGCGCTCGCCGTCCTGCAGTACCCTGTGATCCGCGCGCTCCGCGGGCGGGACCACATGCTGCTGATGGCGGTCGCGAGCCTCTTCATCGGTCTCGGCCTCGCCGGGGCTGTGCTGTTGCCGTGGGGGGTCTGGACCTTCGTCGCGGTCTTCGTGCTCGGGCAGGGCGTGCTGCTGCTGATCCCGATCTCCTCGACCGTCTCGGCCGAACTGGCGCCGGTCGCGCTGCGCGGCCGCTACATGGGCACGTGGACCCTTGTGCAGATGGCGGGGTACGCCATGGGGCCGACGTTCGGCGGCCTCGCGATGGACGGGCTCGGGGAGCGCAGCGCGGCCTTGGTGATCCTGGCCTGCGGGGCGGCGGGCGCCACCCTCTACGTCGCGCTCTCCCGCCGCCTCAGGGCGTCCGCCCCCGCCGACGTCGCGGTCTGAGGCGACGGCGTGCGAACGCAGCGGGCCGGGGAGGCGTCCAGCCTCCCCGGCCCGCTGCGTTCCGTCTGCGGCGCGCCCGGTCTCTTGCCTCAGGCGCTCTCGACCTCAGCGTCGCGACTCTGTATCGCGTAGTAGGCGGCGATGATGGTCGTGATGGTGAACGGTGTGGTGAGCAGCCAAGCCCAGCCGCCGATCGAGTTGAGCAGCGCGAAGACGACGATGAGCACGAGGTGCTCCCAGAAGCCGCCGTCGACGACCATGTGGTAGCTGACGCCGAGTGCGTCCCAGAAGCCGATGCGACGGTCGACCATGAGCGGGAAGACGTAGATCCAGATGGTGGCGAGCAGCACGCCGCCGATGATCGTGATCGAGGCGATGCCGACGGTCAGCACCAGCACGATCGCGGCGCCGAAGAACGACCAGAAGCGGTCCATGCAGGAGAAGACGTCGCCGATCTCCGGCGCTTTGCCGTCTCTGACGCGACCGACGACCATGGCGTTGAGGCCGGCGTAGAGCGGCCCGGCGAGGAACCGATCGTCACTATCGAGAGCGCCGTCGCGATCAGCGTGCCGAGCAGCAGGGGCACGATGTCCTTGAAGAAAAGGCGCCAGCCCTGCTTGAGCGCGAAGCCGATGTCGACCTTCGCTGCGCCCATCGCCTGCGTTGTCCCTGTGGTGTCCATGGTCCACTCCTCTCGTGAGTACGCTGTGTGCTGTTGCCAGTCTAGGGTCCATCGCGGACGACGTCGCCCTCCTGCGAGAGGAACGTGCATCGGCTGCCGGAGGGATGTGGGGAGGCGGCTCGATACCCCCCGGGGGGGAGTGCGGCCGCGGGCTGGGGTAGATTGACAACGTCGGCGCGTCAAGGAGGTTGACCATCATGCTCTGCGACATCGCGAGGAATCTGGAAGACCAGCAACTCGAGAGGATCAAGGCTCTCGAGGACGACCTTGGGCTCACCATCGTCGCGTTCTCCTGCCGTACGCTCGCGCCGGAGCGTGAGGAGCGGCTGCGCGTGGTCATGGAAGGGCTCGGGTCGCTCCTGCAGGCGGAGCCGGCCGCGGCCGACGAGGTGCAGCTCGACACGATACGCGCGGCGGAGAAGACGATGGGGCTGTCGCTGGTGGCCGTGCAGCTCTGACGCAGCCGGCTCAGCCGGCCGCGGGGCTCGCGATCACCGCCGTTCGGCCTGTCTCCGGGTCAGGAGGCGAGAGGTCTCGGTCGACGCCGTCGAGGCGCTGAGCCTCGGCGTCGTCGTCGGTCAGTCGGCGGACTTGTCGGTCTTGCCGACCTGGGACTTGGCGACCGCGGAGACCGCGGCGCCGTGGTTCTGGTACTGCGGCTCGCCGATGCGCCAGGTGTTGCCGTTCTGAGCCCGCGTGGCGGTGCAGGTGCCGTCGCCGCTGGGATCCTTGCCGGCGCGGTAGGCCTGGCTGTCATCGACGTCAGCCTCATCGCCGTCATCAACGTCGCCCTCGTCGCCGTCATCCGGTTCGGGGGCGGGTTCATCCGGGATGTCCGTGCCGTCGTCCGCCGTCAGGGTTGCGGCGGAGTCGATCAGCGCGCGTACCTCGTCGCGCATCGAGGCCGAGGCCACGCTCGTTACACCGAGCGCGGTGATGACCACCAGGACGATGATCCACAGGGATCGCATGGACTGCCTCCAGAGTTGGACCTTGCGGAGCCACTCAAGCTCCGTACGCTCCGCTTAACGGTCGTCTGCCGCCGAACCTTGACCCATCGGCGGTGTCAGCACGGGAAACGGTCGGGTTCCGCGTCCGGTTCCCGGTCGCTCGTCTTCCTTTGACTCGATGGGGATGCGGCGCGGTCGCCTGTGGGCGCTCTTTGGCACGCGCACCGTCAGGACGCCGGCGGCGAAGTCGGCCGCACACTCCTCCCCTCGAATCGTCTGCGGCAAAGTGACGATGCGCTCGAAGCGGCCGACCGGGCGCTCGACGCGGTGGAACTCCTCCTCCTCCGGGGCCGCCTCCGGCTTGCGCTCGCCGCGCAAGGTGAGCACGTTCTCCTCCAGCCGCACGTCGACGTCCTCGAGCCTCACGCCGGGCAGGTCGACCTTGTCCACGACGGCCTCGCGGCTGTCGAAGACGTCGACCGCCGGCAGCCAGGAGCCGCGGCCGTCACTCCACGCGAGCGACTCTGTCAGCTTGGTGAGATGAGCCTGCAGGCTCATCAGCTCACCGAGCGGGTCCCAGCGTGCCGGCGCCATCGTCGCCACCTCCGCGAAGTGTGTTGCCTGACCTGACATCACTTCACCAGGCGGACAGGCGGCTGCGGTCACCACTACGGCTACCCGAGGTTGTCGCTGCCGAAACGAGAATCACCTGCAAATCTCGGTGTTATTCGACTGCAGTGGGACTATCGTGGGCAACGGATGCCGCTGCGCGAGTCAGACTTTCCCGACTCCATTACGCCCGCTGGGCCAGATGCTCTCTGTAACCCTGAGCTGTGCGGGTCGTTGAAGAAAGCGTACACTTGTCGGCGCGAGGGGGCGTCGACATGTGTGGACCCCGAGGCGTTCGGTTGAGCGCCCGGGGTCCGCTGAGTTGCCTACCGAGGGGGCTATCATGAGTGGGAGTACCATCCTTGCCGTTTCGGCACGTTCGTTGAGCGATCGCGCGTGGCGATTGCTGACGGCCGTCGCCCTGACCGCTCTTGCGCTGGTGGTGATGGCGTCGCCCGCTGCGTCGGCGCCGATCCTCGCCGCCGATGCCGTCACGATCGACACGTCGCCGAAGGCGTGGACGGTGATGGTCTATCTGGACGGCGACAACAACCTCGACCCCGAGGGCTGGTGGACCATGGACGCCATGGTCACGGGCCTGCTCGCCGACAGCTCGGTCAACGTGTTCGTGCTCTATGATCACGAGGGCGACGAAGGTGCCGAGGAGTTCCTCGTCACATCCGAGGGGATCGAGAAGCTGGCCGACGTACCAGAGCCCGACATGGCGTCGGCCGACACCCTCGAGGCGTTCGTGACGAAGGCCATGACGGAGTACCCGGCCGACAGGTACCTGCTCAATATCTGGGACCACGGCGGGGGCTGGATCTCCGTCTGCACGGACGAGGACTCCGGCGGCCGCATGTACATCCCCGACATGGCTGCCGCCCTGGACAACGCCACCACAGCAGTCGGCGAGCGGATCGACCTCGTCAACTTCGAGGCCTGCTGCATGGCCACGATCGAGGTCGCCTATCAGCTCACCGGCAGCACGGATGTCGTCTGCGGCACCGAAGTGACCATGGACGAGTACGGCCCGCCGTGGGGCACTATCCTGACGCAACTCGAGGCCGAGCCGCAGAAGACGGCCACCGAGCTCGGGAAGGTACTCGTCGATGAGTACGTCGCCGACAAGATCGAGCGGTGCGATAGCCGCATCGTGGCGCAGTACTCGGCGATCGAGACGGCCAAGCTTGGCCCCTTGGTCAAGGCCTGCGACGATCTGGCCAGCGTGCTCACCGAACACATGGACGAGTGGTACGTCGAGGTCGGCGACGCGGCGCAGTTCTCCCGCTGCCAAGTATGGGAGAGCTACATGGGCGTCTTCTGGTTCGCCGACGTGTGGACCTTCGCCGACGAGATCGAGGCGCGCATCGACGATCCCGAGGTCCAGGCATGCACGGCGGCGGTCAAGGCGACCCAAGCCGACGCGCTCTACGAGTTGCACCCGACCATGCGCCTGGAGCGGCTGCGCGGCCTCACCGTGAACTGGCCGCCGAACGCGATGACCTACAGCGGCATGAACTACTTCAGCCTCTCGTACGACAGCATCGGCCTGTACTTCCCTGATGAGACCGCCTGGGATGAAATGCTGAAGGCGTACTACGTTCTTTGGGGCAACGGAGACCCGGAGGGCAGCACGATGGTGTTCCACCACCGCGAGGGTTAGCGCGCCGGATCTGTGGACGGGCACGCCGGCGAACACGCCGGCGTGCCCGTCCAATACCCGTCCAGTACGATTGCCGCGGGATGACCGTTCAACGCGTCTATGACTCCGGTCTCTGCACGCAGTGCGGCACCTGCGCTGCTCTGTGTCCGCAGGGCGCCATCGACCTGTTGCGGGACGAACGCCGCGGCTACCGCCTCGCCGTGCGCTCCGAAGCGTGTACCGACTGCGGCCACTGCCTGACGGTCTGCCCCGGCCCGGGGGTCGACTTCTCGCCCGACGCATGGTGGCGCGAGCGCGACGCCGAGACGCCCGCGCCCGACTTCCTCGGGCCTTGGGGCGGCCTGTGGTTCGGGTGGGCGGCGGACCCCCGCGTCCGCCATGCCGGTGCATCGGGGGGCGTGGCGACGGCGATCTTGCAGGGCGCGCTCAACCACGGTGTGATCGACGGCGCCTTCCTGGTCGGGGGCGACCCGGACGACGCGCTGGCCACCCGACCGGTGCTGGCCCGTACGGCCGACGAGATCGCCCTCTGCCGCGGCTCGAAGTACAACGTGGCCGCGGCCAACCTCCTGCTGGGCCGCGTGCTCGACGAACCTGGGCGCTACGCGCTCGTCGGCCTCCCCTGCCATGTCCACGGACTGCGACTTGCGCAGCGCCACTCGCGCAGGCTGCGCGAGCGTGTCGTCCTCGCCCTGGGAGTCTTCTGCGGCCTCACCGCGGAGCCGCGCGCGACTGGGCTGGCTGCGCGGCGCGCGGGGCTCGAGCCGGGCGAGCTTGCTCGCGTCTCGTACCGCGGTCCCGGCTGGCCAGGCGTCCTGCGCCTCGAAACGACGTCGGGCGTCGTGCGCGAGATCCCGTACCCGGACTACTACGACTCCTACATGGAGGCCTGCACGCCGCCACGCTGTCGTCTCTGCCCCGACGCTCTCGCCGAGCTCGCCGACATCTCCGTCGGTGACGCGTGGCTCGACCGTTTCGCCGGCAGCGACGGGGTGAGCGACCTCATCGCGCGGACTGAGGCGGGCGAGCGGCTGATCTTGGAGCTCGCCCCGGAGTGGCTCACGTTGATGGAGGCGACGCCCGGCGAGATGATCACCTCCCAGAGCGAGGCGTACCGGGTCAAGCGGCAGGTCTTCCGCGGGCGCATGTGGCTGGGCGGTCTGACCGGCCGGTCGCTGCCCGGTTACCCCGGCCTGCGGACGTCGCCCTCGCGGCGCGAGGCCTTGGCGGGCGGCACGGACATCGCGCGTGAGTGGCTCTACCGCACGCTTGGCGCGCTTCGGTATCGCTGACGATCGAGAAGGCCGACGACGCGGAGCGGCTGGTGGGCGTCGTTCACAGTCGCAGGAGGCCGCGCAGTCCCGTGAGCGCGGCCTCGGCGGCCTCCCGGTCGAGCTCGCAGAACGTCCACTTGCCGCGCGTCTCCTCGCGCACAAGGCCCGCTTCGCGCAGGACCCGCAGATGGTACGAGGTCCTAGGCTGGCTCAGGTCGAGCTCTGCCTGGAACTCACATACGCAGATCCCTCGCAGGGCGGTCGACCCGGGGACTCCGCGGGAGGCGGGATCGGGGAGACCGCAGCAGCCGCGGCCTTGCACCATAAGCTCGAGCATACGGAGCCGGATCGGGTCGGAGAGAGCCTTCGCGACCAGCACGAGGCGTGTGACGTCGGCTTCGGCAAGACGAGTGCCGCACGCGGCGTCGACTGCGGCGCCCGTCTTCTGTATCCGATTCTTCCGCTGCACGACGGTTCGAGATTACCATAAACAATCTTGATTTGGCATTGACATGTCAGCGCTTGGCTGTAGTCTCGTATCGAGAGATATTGATGTGAAACAGAGGTGGAGGACGTGATGAGCGACCAGACGGCGGGCGCCGATCTCAAGCGGACGATCCGCGAGCACTACGCCGAGCGGGCCGTGGCCGCCTCGGAGGCGAGAGGCTGCAGCTGCTGCTGCGGGTCGGCGCCCCCTGCCGTTCCCCAAGACGAGATCGCCCGCGATCTCTACGCGATCGACGAGACGAGCGACCTGCCGGCGGCGGCGGTGCTGGCCAGTCTGGGCTGCGGCAACCCGACAGCGCTGGCCGACCTGCGCCCCGGTGAGACCGTGCTCGACCTGGGCAGCGGAGGCGGCATCGACGTGCTGCTCGCGGCCCGCCGGCTGGGCCCGGAGGGCAAGGTCTATGGCCTCGACATGACCGACGAGATGCTGGCCCTCGCTCGCGAGAATCAGGTCAGGGCCGGCGTCACGAACGCCGAGTTCCTCAAGGGCGAGATCGAGAACATCCCGCTGCCGGACGGCAGCGTCGACGTGATCGTGAGCAACTGCGTCATCAACCTGTCGCTCGACAAGGACCGGGTCCTGCGTGAGGCGTACCGTGTGCTGAAGCCCGGCGGGCGCCTCGCGGTCTCAGACATCGTGTTCCAGGGCGAGCTGTCGCTGGTGCCGCGAAGCATCTTGGACGACGTCGAGGCGTGGGCCGGCTGTGTCGCCGGCGCGCTCGAGGAGCAGGACTACCTGGCGAGACTTCGCGCTGCGGGCTTCGTCGATGCGGCCGTCGAGGTGACGAACGTCTACGACGGCACGCCTGCGAATTCGTGCTGCGGCGCGCCGGCCCTGCCCGCGGGCGTGCGTCTGATCAGCGGGTTCGTGCGGGCGGTCAAGCCTCGCCGGTAGAGCGGGTGAGGCGGCGGGGGAGGACGACGAGCCACCGACGTTCTCCTCCTTCCCGGAGGGCCCGGCCATCCTCGCTATTCGACGCAGCAGTGTGCGCTTCGTCGAAATGGGTATTCTGACGACGGCAATCGTCGTTAAGGCCGACCGCGATCCGGGAGCGAACGCCGTGCAAGGCGCGCAAGTCGTCAAGGTGCTGGCCGTCGTCGCGTTCGCCGTTCCGGTGGTCGTGATCATAGGCGCTGCAGTCCTCGTGACGAGCGGGGGAGACACGCCGGAGAGCGCGGCCGCCGCCGGGACGGCGCCTTCTGAACTCGCCGTGGCGGACTCCGGAGGCGACGCTGCCGCAGCCGTGTCGCGCAGGTCGGCTCTCGCCATCGTGAAGGAGATCGCCGAGAGGATCACACCGGAGATGGGTGACGCCCACGTGCGTCTGATCAAGACCGGCAAGCGGAGCGGCGAGGACTACCGCCTGTGGCGGGACTTCCTGGCGGCGCTCCGGACACGGTACGGGGTCACTGCGCTCTACACGATGGTCAGGCTCGACGGCCAGACCGCGGGCGTCGTCGTGGAGGCGGCGGAGGATCCGGAGGAGACCGACCGGTGGCTGGCTTCGTACGAGATGGAGGGGGCGATGAGGCGAGCGTTCGCCGGCCGCGCCGCGGTGCGCCGGGCCGAGCCGTGGTTCGACCCCCGCATCAGGGACGGTGCGCCGCACGTGCGGGCGCTCGCGCCCGTCGTCGACAGCGCCGGTGAGGTCGTGGCCATCGTCGGCGTCGATCTCGAGGTCGGCGATCAGAGGGTCGCGCGCTGAGCACCGCAGGCTGCGCGTGATCGTCGCTCTCCGTCGGTGCTGCTAGGTTTCGCTGGGCTCGCCGCCGGGAGGGCTCATGGAGAAGGACTGGAACGTGCGGAGCATCGGTGCCTTCCTCGAGGCCGCCGGCGTCGACGCGTGGGGGGTGGCCGCGAACGTCCCGCCGCTGCGTCTGGCCCCTTCGCTCCCCACGGCGATCTCGCTGCTGAAGCGCTTCGACGTTCATGAGCTCCGAGGCGTCGAGACGGGCCCGCACCACGCCTACTATGCGGGCTACGTGCGTTTGAACGCCGCTCTCGAAGCGGCTGCGTCGGCTCTCACCGACGCTCTCCGTGTGTCGGGCTCGCGTGCCGCGTACGTGCCGCCGACCGTGCCCAAAGATCGTTACGACACCATCGCCGACTGGGGTGACGCCGGGGTGTTCGCCCACAAGACCGCGGCGACGCAGGCCGGTCTGGGCTGGATCGGCAAGACGGCGCTCTTCGTCTCACCGGTCTACGGGCCGCGAGTCCGAATCGCCACCGTGTTCACCGAGGTGTCGCTCGAGGCGGGCACTCCGCTGGTGGCAGGTCGCTGTGGCTCGTGCCGCCGCTGCGTCGACGCCTGCCCCGCCGCCGCGGGCCGCGACGTCACCTGGGAGGCGGGCATGACGCGCGATGCGCTGTACGACGAGAAAGCCTGCGAAGCGGAGACGGGGCGGCACGCCGATCTCGGTGGCGTCTGCGGCATCTGTATCGCGGTCTGTCCCTGGGGTCGCGACGGCTGAGGATTCCGGCGGGGCGAAAGAAAACGCCCGCCGCCCGGCGTGAGCCGGGCGGCGGGCGTTTTGGACCGTCAGGTCTGTCAGGCAGGCTTCACGTTCACGGCCTGCGGGCCCTTACGGCCCTCCGTGATCTCGAACTCGACGGACTGGCCCTCCTGAAGGCTCTCTACGCCAGGCGCCAGATCGGCGACGTGCGCGAACACGTCCTTGCCCTCTGCGCGCTCGATGAAGCCGTAGCCCTTCTGAAGGTTGAACCACTTGACTGTGCCTTGAGCCACTACTACTCCTTGATCGGCGAGCGGCTCAATGCGACGAGTGTTGCAGCGATGCCGGCTCGAATAGATTTGACGCCCGTGGCGGTGGCACCACCGCGGGCGTCAAAGGACAGTGTACCCCTTTTCGCCGGTCTGTGCGCCGACCTCGTCGCAGGATCCCCTTCAGGTGCGTGCGCCGGGAGGGCGCAGCGAAGTCGTCACGATCCGCGTCCACGCGTCGAGTACTGGAGTCGGATCGAGGTCGCGCGGAGCCACCAGTCGCTGGATCGCGACGCCGCTCGGTCCCGCGAGCGTCAGCGAGGCCAGCCCCCGCAGGCGCCGCACCCTGTCGGGATCGTCGCTGCCGGCTAGGCTCATGGCGGTCGTGTCGCGCAGCCAGCGCAGGTGGCTCGCGTGCCGGGCCTTCAGCGCGTCGTCGCGGAGCACGGCCGGCAGCATCTCGTAGTAGCGGCGGCAGGTCGTCAGCCGCGCGAGCATGCGCTCTTGGATCGCGATCACTGCGGGAACGCGCCCGGCGCCCGCCGGCAGTCGTCTGACGGCGCGGCGCACCAGCGTGCGACTCTCGTGGAGCGCGGCGGCGTGGAGTCGGTCGATGAGCCCGCGCTTGTCGCCGAAGTAGTAGGAGACGGCGGAGCGCGGCTCGCCGGCGCGCTCCGCGATCGAGTCGAGCGTGAGCGCCCTCAGACCCTTCGCGCGGAGCACGTACTGGGCGGCTGTCAGCAGGTTGGCGGCGACCGGGGAGAGATCGGCGACCGGGTCTGGCTCGTCGTCGCCCGGCGCGTCCGGCGCGCCGGACGCCCAGTCGATGGCGTCGCGCAGCCGTGACACCTCGGCGCCAGGCTCTCCGCCCAAGGACGCGTGGAGCATCTCGTCGAGGAGGATGAAGCCCCCCTTGATGTCCGTCCCCTCAGGGTCCAGCAGAGCCTGCGCGGCGACGCCTTCTCCGATACCGAGCAGCAACGTCGTCAGAGGAACGAGGTCGGCGCGCGCCAGTGTGGACGGCTCGAGACACATGAGACCGATATGGCGGTAGGAGTCGTAGAACTGGGCGAGGCGCCGGCGGGCGTCGCGGTCGCGAAGGATGTGCGGCAGCAGGTCGAAGTAGGTCCCGTACAACGACGACTGGAGGGCCAGGTCGCGGTGCAGGTCGATGAGCTGACGCGCGTGTCCGGCGACGTCGTCCGGCCGGTCGCGCAGCCCGTCGACGAGCGCGACGTCGGCGTCATGCCAGAGGGAGTCGGCCAGCGTCGCGACGAGGCCGGCCTTGCTCTCGAAGTGGTAGAGGATGAGGGACTTGGTCTCGTCGGCCTCGGCGGCGATGCGTCGCAGCGTGAGCCCCTCGTAGCCGTCGCGGGTTAGCACGCGATGGGCGGCCTCCAGGATGCGCCGGGCCGTCGGCGAGAGCCGGGCGGTCGCGTAGACGAACGGATCGCTCGAGGCCGCGCGCGGCGTCGTGTCACCGCGCGGTACCCTCTCGTCCATCTGTCCCACCCTCCGCTCGTCGGTCGATCCGGCCGCAACGCTGGGCCGAATCCTACGTCATCGGCGCCGCTCGCGGACGCCGGTGGTTGTGGCGGCGACCGCCACGGCGCGTCACGCGATCGACATGCGACGCGCTCGCGGGTCTTGACATGCGAGCCGGTGCGTCTAGGATAGCCGCAAGTCAGTTGACCGGTCAGTCGAATTGGTGTCAAGCTGCTAGGGTCCCGACGGCTTGGATGATGCCCCCTCGAGTGACGCGGCGCGCACGGCGAGGTCACCCCCTCGACCGCGTCCTGCGGCCCGCACTCACACGACCGGCGGCCACCGCGGCCTAGCCGCGGCCAGCCGCCGCCCCGCCGCCGGCGGCCAGGCCCCGGCCGCCGGCGGCCACCTCAGGGAGGTCGGCATGCCCGCTGCTCAAGGTTTGCGCTCGGCACTCGAAGAACGCGTGGTCTTTGCGGTCGCCGAGGGCCGCGACGAGCTCGTCGGCCTCGCCACCGACCTGATCGCGTTCGACACCACGGCGCGCAACACGGGCGACCCGGCGCGTGACGAGGCGGCGCTGCAGCAGCATCTGCGTGCGCGGCTCGCGGCGCTCGGCGCCGAGACCGACCTCTGGGAGCCCGAACCGACCGGCACGGGCAACCGTTTCGTGCCCGACGGCCTCGATTTCGTCGGGAGACCGCAGCTCGTTGCGCGGCTGCTCGGTGCGAAGGACGGCAGGAGTCTCCTGCTGAACGGCCACGTCGACGCTGTCTCCGCCGAGCCGCGTGACCGCTGGGCGAGCGACCCGCTCAAGGCGGAGGTGCGCGACGGCAACCTGTACGGTCGCGGGAGCTGCGACATGAAGGGCGGCATCGCCGGCATGCTCTTTGCCCTCGAGACGCTCCATCGTCTCGGTGTGCGGCTGGCCGGCGACGTCGTCTTCTGTACCGACACGGACGAGGAGTCGTCGGGCGCCGGCGCCTACGCGTGCGTCGCCCGCGGCGTGCGCGCCGACGCCGGGCTCTGCGCCGAGCCGACGGGCTTCGATGCCTGGGTCGCTTGCCGCGGCGGCGTGAACCCCGTCCTGACGATCGAGGGGCGCACCGGTCACTCCGAATGTGCGCAGCCGCACTGGACGGCGGGTGGCGCCGTCAACGCGATCGAGAAGTTCGACCTCGTGCAGCGTGCGATCCGCGACCTGCGCGAGGACTGGCGCACGCGCCCCGAGCACCAGCATCCGTATCTGTCGCCGCCCGACATACTGCCGACGGTCATCGCCGGCGGCGAGTGGATGGTGACGTATCCCTCATCCTGCACCGTGACCCTCTCGGTGCAGTACATGCCTTCGCGCGTCGACGCCGCAGGGTCCGCCGCCGCCGTCTTCCGCGAGGTCGAGGAGCGGATCGCGGCCGCCGCCGCCGCCGACCCGTGGCTCAGGGAGCACCCGATCCGCTGGCGCTGGCCCTGCGACATCGTGCCCGACGAGGTGCCCGGTGACCACCCCATCGTTTCGGCGGCTCTCGCGGCCGCGGGGGACCTCGGCCGCCCGGGGGTGGTCACGGGCATGGACTCCTGGCACGACGCCGCGGTGTTCATCCGCCGAGCCGCGACACCGACGATCTCCTTCGGCCCCGGCAGTCTCTCCCAGGCCCATGTCGTCGACGAGTTCGTGCCGGTGCAGGACCTCGTCGACCACGCCGCCGCCGTGGCGCTCGTGCTGCTGCGCTGGTGCGGCGTCGCGGAGTAGGATGAACGCGGCGGGATCTGGTCCGCGTGTGAGGAGGCCGGTCGCGTGAAGCACGCAGTCACTCTCGGGCTCGTCCAGATGGCAATGGGCTCCGAGCGCGAGGCCAACGTCGAGAAGGCCTTGGCTCTCGCCCGACGAGCACGCGAGCAGGGCGCCGAGCTCATCGTCTTCCCCGAGCTGTTTTCGGGCCGCTTCTTCTGCAAGGAGATCGAGCCGCGACATGCGGCGCTGGCCGAACCGATCCCCGGGCCGCTCTGCGACCGCCTCGCGGCGCTCGCGCGTGAGCTCGATGCGGTCGTCGTCGGCTCGCTCTTCGAGCGCGTGCGCGAGGGCGTCTTCTTCAACACCGCCGTCGTCTTCGAGCGCGACGGCGCGCTGCTCGGCCGCTCGCGCAAGATGCACATCCCGATGGACCCGGGCTACCTCGAGAAGTACTACTTCATGCCCGGCGACACCGACTACCCCGTCTTCCGCACGTCGCTCCTCGACCTCGCCGTGCCGACTTGCTGGGACCAGTGGTTCCCCGAGCCGGCGCGCCTCTACGGGCTCAAGGGCGCGGAGCTGATCGTCTACCCCAGCGCCATCGGCACGCTGCCCGGCGACCCCTACGAAGACGCTGTCGACACCTGGCGGGTGGCGATGCGCGGCCACGCCGTCTGCAACGCGCTCTACGTGGCCGCGGTCAACCGCGTGGGTGACGAGGACGGGATGCCGTTCTACGGCCACAGCTTCGTCGCCCAGCCCGACGGGCGCGTGATCGCGGAGGCGGGCGAGGACGAGGAGATCGTGCTCGCCCGCCTGGACGCCGACCGCATCGCCCGCACGCGCACGCTCTCGCTCTTCTACCGCGACCGGCGGCCGGAGACGTACGGCGGGATCCTGCGGCAGACGCTCGAAGACGACGATGCCGGAGAGACGAGCGATGCCGGCGTCTCTGCCGGCGGTGATGGCGACGAGCCCGAGCTCGGGCCAGGGGGCGACGACTTGCGACCGTAGCTTCGGCGGCGGCGCGGCCGTCACGCCCGGAGCGGCTAGAATGTCGTCATGGACTTCGTCGTCGAGCCGCAGGCCCGCATCCGCCCCGGCATCATCGAACTGCGCTGGGGCACCCCCGACCTGTCGCTGCTGCCGGTCGACGAGGTCGGCGCTGCGACACAGGAGATGCTGCGCCTCGCCGGGCCGCCGGCGCTCGACTACGGCTCGAACGAGGGGCCGGAGGTGCTGCGGGCGGCCCTCGCGGCGCGCATCGCGCGCCGCGAGGGCCGCCCGCTCGGCCTCGACGAGATCGCCATCACCGACGGCATCTCACCGGCGCTCCACCAGCTCGCCGGCCTCCTCGTGCGTCCGGGCGACGCGGTGCTGGTCGAGGACCCGGGGTACAGCCTCGCCCTCGGTCTCCTGCGCGACCTCGGCATCGAGCCCGTCGGCGTGCCCTTCGACGCCCAGGGGCTCGACGTCGAGCGGCTGCCCGGCGTGCTCGCCGGTGTGCGGGCCCAGGGCCGGCGGCCGCGCCTGCTGTACACCGTCCCGACGTTCCACAACCCGACGGGCATCTCGTTGGCCGACCAGCGCCGTTGTCGCCTCATCGAGCTCGCCGTCGAGGAGGATCTCCTTCTCGTCGAGGACGACGTCTACCGCGAACTCTGGTACGACCATCCGGCGCCGTCGTCGCTGTGGCGCCTCGCGGCCGACGTCGACGGCGGCGGCGACCACGTCGTCCGCCTGGGCAGCTTCTCGAAGTCGCTCGCCCCAGGCCTGCGCTGCGGCTTCCTCACGGGGTCGCCGACACTTGTCCGGCGCTATACGGAGAGCGGGCTGATCGACAGCGCCGGCTGCCTCAGCCAGTTCACGTCGCTGATCGTGGCGGCGCTCCTGCGCGACGGCGCCTACGACCGCATCGTCGAGCGCTTCCGGCAGGCGTACGGCGAGCGGCGCGACGCCCTCGTCGCTGGGCTGAAGGCGGCGCTCCCCGAGGGGTGCTCCTGCACCGCGCCCGAGGGTGGCTACTTCGTCTGGGTCTCGTTGCCGCTGTCGCTGACAGCGTCGCGGCTTCGGCCGATCGCGGAGGAAGCCGGCGTGTCCTTCGTGGGCGGTGCACCGTTCTCGGTGTCCGGCGCCGACCGGGGCCTGCGCCTCTGCTTCGCCATGTATGGGCCCGAGGAACTCGCCGGGGGCGCGGCGCGCCTCGGGCGCGCGATCGACCGGGCGCTCGGCGAGCTGTAGCGTCGCCGGTCCGGCGGCGCGACGCGGGCGCCCGAGTGCCGGATCGCCGAGACCCGCTACCTGCCGCTGCTCGGCGTGCGCCGCTCCACGTACTCGATGATCGCCCGCGAACTGGCTCTCGCCGTCGAGGCCGGCCTCGGCGAGCACCACGTGCGCCCTGGCCGCTGCCGAGGTAGTGGCCCTTGCGGAAGGGGTGCAGGCGTCGCCGCGCGGCCGCGCGTCGGAGCGCACCCAGCGGTACATCGTCGGCAGCGTGAAGCCGGTGATGCCCATCGCCTCGCGGCGCGCGCTCCTCGGGGAAGATGCGCGCGCCGCTCGTCGCGCGGGCAGCAGGTCGAAGAGCTCGGCGCTGGCGACGTAGTAGACCAGCGCGTCGATGCCCTTCTCGCTCGAGCAGCGGCAGCGCCTCCTCGACGAAGGCGTAGGCGACGGCGCTCTCCTGCAGGACGACCGTCACGTCGGCGCTCGCCCGCGGGCCGCGCGCAGCACGTAGACGCCCTGCGGCGGCGGCCTCGGCGGGCGCGAGCCCGAGCGCCGCGCGGTCGAGCACCGTCTCGTTCGGCCGCGTGACGAACGGCGCGATGACCGCCGGCCGCCGCGCGAGCGCCGCCGCCAGGAGCGGCCAGATCTCCTGCGGGCTCCCACGGCGTCAGCGTGATCACCGTCCCCCGCGGGAAGTTCTCCTGCAGGAGCTGCAGCGCCTGCGGGTCGGCGTGCGTCGGGCCGTCCTCGCCGGTCTTCAGGCCGGCGTGGGCGCAGACGAGGATCGATCGGCTCGTACGGCGTCGCCGCGAGACCGCCTCGCGCGCCTGGGCGCCGATGGCGTGCAGGCGCGCGGCGATGTGCCCGAGCGGCGCGAGGAAGGCGCCGTACGACGAGCCGACGCCGATGTGCGTGGCCGAAGGCGGAGAGGCCGGAGAGGATCGCCGGTCATCGCGTCCTCGCAGATGCCGCCGATCGAGAGCAGCCGCGCGCCGCGGGTTGGTCTGCCGCGTTCCAGAAGCCGCCGGCGAAGCCCGTCGCCGACGGTGCTCGACGCTGGTCGAGCCGAGCAGGTCGGCGGCGGCGGTGAGGAGGGCGCCGCCGGACGCCTGGTTGAGGTAGCTGGAGCGCGCGGCCGAGCTCGCCGCGCAGCGTCGTCGACGGCGCCGGGCGTCGAGGCGCAGCTCGTCGGGGATCGTGCGTCGGCGAGCGCGGCGGCCAGCTCGTAGACGGCGTCGACGCGCGGCGCGCCGGCGCGCGGCGCGCGGCCGCGGCGTCGAGCCGCTCGCGCGGCCGCGCGCGAGCCGCTCCGGCCAGCGCCTCGACGGCCGGCCGCTCTCCTCGATGCGCGCCGCGCACGAGCTGCGAGCGCCTCCCAGAAGCACTCCTCCAGCACGGCCGGCGCCGTCCGCGCCCGCGCGCAGCGCTGGTCGGTCGGCGTCGCAGGTCGGCAGCGACGCGCCGCGCCGTCGCGCGGTCAGCTCGGCGAGCGCCTCGTAGAAGCCCGTCGGAGCAGAGCTTGTGGCCGGCGCCGTGCGAGGCCTTGCCCTCGATGCCGTACTGCCAGCCCTTGACCGTGCGGTAGACGATCGCCGTCGGCTGGCCGTTGTCGATGCGCCAGCGGCGTGCCGCTGGGCCGCGATGATCTGCTGGAAGTCGCGGCCGTCGGGCACGTAGATCACGTTCCAGTCGTGCAGGTAGAAGAGCTCCGCCGGCGTCCACTGCACGTAGTCGCCCGGCTGCGCCGCCGTCGCGGCAGACGCGGTCGCTGTCGATCGACGCCTGGTTCCAGTCGAGGTGCAGGACGACGTTGCCGAGCGACGCCGTGCCGGCCGCGGCCAGCGCCTCGGCGACGCGGCCGGGCGTGAGGCCGCCCTCGCCCTCGACGATGTGCACGCGCGGCGCGTCCGCGCCGTAGTAGTCGCGGCGCCCCGAAGGCGAGGCCGATCGAGCTGGCGACGCCGACGCCGGAGGCGCCGGTCGAGAGCCGGACGAACGGCGTCGCCGGCGTCGGGTGGCCGTCGAGCGCCTTGGCGCCGAAGCTGCGGAAGAGCGGCGTCGCGGTGATCGGGTTGCGGCGGAAGCCGAGCAGGTCCTCGAGGCGCAGGCGCTGCCGCTCGTCGGCGGGCAGCAGCGCCGGGCGCCGCGACGCGCGCGATCTCGTCGCGCAGCGCCCACATCGCGTAGAGGCCCATCGCCTTGTGGCCGGCGGCGTAGGAGACGATGTCGGCGTCGTCGCGATCCGGATCGCCGAGGTCGTAGTCCAGCGCGTCGAAGAGGATGCCCGCGACGAAGCGGCCCGAGGAGATCGAGCCGCCCGGGTGGCCCGACGTCGGCACGTAGTTGTAGAGCAGCGCGCAGAGCGAGCGGTAGATGAGGTCGAGCGTCTCGAAGTGGGCGAGGTCGTCGGCGAGGAGCGGGACTCGCGCCCGCGCGTCAGCTCCTCGCCGATGTCGACGTAGAGTCGCTCGCCTAGGGCCGAATGCGAACGCCATCGTGCCACTCCTTTCGTCGGTCAGCGCGGTCTGATCCCCAGCCTGGCGCGCGCCTCATCCGGTGTCGCGACGCTTCCCCCCAGGCTCTCGATGATGGCGATCGCCCTCTCGACGAGCTCGGCGTTGCTCGCGGGCACGCCCTTCGTCAGCCACAGGTTGTCCTCGAGGCCGACGCGGACGTTACCGCCGAGGAGCATCGCCTGCGCCACCATCGGCATCTCCCAGCGGGAGACGCCGAAAGCCGACCACACCGAGCCTGCGGGCAGCATCTCGGCCATCGTCTTCATGGCGTGCGTGGTGGCGGGTGCGTTGCCGATCACCCCGAGGCAGAGCTGGAAGTACGGAGGATCGTCGATGAGACCCACCGCGTGCAGCGCGCGCGCGACCTCGATGTTGCCGATGTCGAAGACCTCGAGCTCAGGCTTGACGCCGAGCTCCTGGAAGCGCAGAGCCAGCGTGCGGGCCATCTCGAGCGTGGTGATCGAGACCGTCTTCTCGCCGAAGACGTAGGTGCCGCAATCGAAGGAGCAGATCTCGGGCAGAAGTTCCTCCACGTGCGGAATCCGCTCCAAAGCCGGCACGATGTCGCTGCCGGGCCCGGCCCGCGTAGGGTCGTCATCCTCGATCACCATGTCCATGCCCATGCCGGTGGTGAGGTTGATGACGACGTCGGTGTCGCTCTCGCGGACGCGTTCGACGACCTCGCGGTACAGGGCGACCTCGCGCGACGCGGCGCCGCTCTCGGGGTCGCGGACGTGGATATGCGCGATGGCAGCGCCTGCCTCGGCCGCCTCGATGGCCGCCTCGGCGATCTCACGAGGCGTCGTGGCCGGTGCGCGACCGGCTCGGTGCCGCCCGTGACGGCGCAACTCACGATGACTTCCCGGTTCATGGCCCTCCTCCGTTGAGGAACGCGTCCATGGTACTGCACCGGTGGAGAGGCGGCGGTGCGGTGCGCCGCCGCCGCGGGCCGTTGCACGGCCGTTCGAGGAGCAGCGGCGCCAGCTCGCGGCTCCACTGCCCGATCGCGAACCAGTTGCGGGCGTCGCCCGGCGTGGCTCCGACGGCGAGCATCACGACGAGACGCTCGAAGATGTTCATGGTCGTGAGATCGAGTGCGCCTCCGAAGAAGGCGACGCTGCGTGGGTGGACCTCCGGGACCGCCCTGAGCACGTCGCCCAGGTAGTGCTCCGGCGCCGCGTAGCGCTCACGCCGACCGAGTCTGTCGGGGTCCGCGGGCGGTCTTCCGAGCCACGGGTCCTTGAAGACTGGGATGCCACTCACCGCAGCCGCCCCGGTATCGGTGAGCGCCATCGCGGTCATGAAGTACGCAGTCGGCACGCGCGCCAAGCTGTCCCGTCGCCGGGCGACGAAGCGGCGCGCGGCCCTGTGCCAGCCCATGATCATCGGCCCGCCGACGACGACCGCGTCGTAGTCGTCGGTGCTGGGGCTCTCGCTCAGCGAGACGACATCGACGCGGAGGCCGCAGTCGCGCAGGCCCGCCGCGACGACCTCGGCCACCTTCTCCGTCGACCCGTGCCGGCTCGCGTAGGTGACGAGGGCGCGGGGCAGGGCAGGGGGCGCACCGGCGCGTTCGGTGTCTTGATGGTCCAAGATGCCTCCCTCCCGATCCGTGGCAGAGACGTGCACGTTCCAGTCTGACGCCTCGCACGCCTCTCTGCATCCGTGGCGGAGTGGGGCGCCGGGTGACTTCACGGGACCGGCAGCGGAGTCCGCCGCCGACCGCAGCAGCGGCGCGCGTGTTGTCCATCGGCGCCTGAAGGGAAGGCTCCAGGAGCACGCAATGCGCATGGAGCGGACAAGCGCACGGAGGACTGTGACCCAGAAGACACGATCCAGCGGTGTCTGGCCCGGCCTGCACTTCCAGCTGCCCCCGGAACCTGCGCGACTGCTGCGCGCACGAGAGCGCATCCGGGACTATCTGGGCCCGCTGTGCACCGACGACGAGGCCATCGATGACGTCGTCTTCTGCGTCACGGAAGCCTGCGCCAACGTCATCCGTCACGGCGGCACCGATGAGGGCATGGACGTGTCCGTGCGGTTCAGCGGCGACGCGGTCGTGGCCGATGTGGTCGACCACGGCCAAGGGTTCGACATCACGGCCTTCGACCTCGAGCGGCTACCTGACGTCACGGGTACCGGCGGGCGCGGCCTCTTTCTCATGGCGCACCTGATGGACGAGCTCGACGTGGAGTCCGACGGCGGCGTGCGCCTGCACATGGTGAAGCGCGGTCTGCACGAGGCGTGTCTCTCGTGCACGTTCGAGTCGGCGATCGGGGATCTGCAACCGATCGAGGAGCACAGGGAGACGCGCCTGAGGGCGCTGCTGGAGGAGATCGACGAAGGTTTCCTTGCCATGGACTGGGAGTACCGCTACGTGCACGTCAACGCGCTCGCTCTCGAGATCACCGGCACGTCGCTCGACGAGCTGATCGGCCGCACGCCCTTCGAGGTGTGGCCGGAGCTCACGGGGACGACCCTCGAGGTCCGCTATCGGGAGGCCATGGAGCTCGGCAGGCCGTCGGTCTTCGAGCGGCTGTCACCCGTGACCCACACGTGGCTGGAGACACGCGTCTACCCGACCTCGGGTGGCATCAGCGCCTACCTGCGCCGGATCGACAGTCGCAAGCGCGTCGAGCGCGAGCGCGAACAGCTCGTCGTGGATCTGCGCCACAGCGAACGGCGCCTGCGGGCGACGTTCGAGCAGGCGGCGGTCGGAGTTGCGCACGTCTCGCTTGACGGCCGCTTCCTGCGAGTGAACCAGCGGTTCTGCCGGATGCTCGGCTACACGCCCGAGGAGCTCGAGGGACGACGCTTTCAGGAGCTCACCCACCCCGACGACGTCAAGGAGCAGCTTCGTCTGATCGAGACGCTGAAGAGCGGGGAGGCCACGAGCGCCGCGCTGGACAAGCGCTACATCCGCCGCGACGGGAGGGATCTCTGGGCCGGCCTGACCATGTCGCTCGTGCGCACCGGCGACGACGAGCCGAACTACCTCGTCGGTATCATCGAGGACATCACCGAGCGCAGGACCTCCGAGGTGCTGCTGCGTCGATACCGTCGGGCGTGGCGTGAGGCGCCCGACATGTTGCTGGCCGTGCGCTGCGCCGACGCCCGTATCCTCGACGCCAGCAGAGCGGCCGAGGTCGCCTACGGGTACGGGCGCGAGCGTCTGCTCGAGCTCACTCTCGCGGACCTGGCGGCCGGCGACGGGACACATGTGTCCGAGCAGCTCGAGAGCGCCGCGCACGAGGAGCAGCCGTTCGCGAGTGTCCACCGGTGCGCCGACGGCTCCGTCTTCCCCGTTGACGTGAGCGTGTGGGGCGTCCCCGACGAAGGCGGCGACGAGGTGCTCCTCCGCGTCGCGCGCGGCGGCGACGAGGGCAGTGCCCGCGAGGCGGAGGAACGCCGCGTCGGGGAGCCCGCCTGAGCGCTCTCGTCAGCGCCGGCTGCGAGCGCTATTCTTGGCTCATGAAGAAGGGTGAACTCCTCACGCGCTTGCGCGCTCGCGGCTGGCGCATCACGCCACAGCGGCGGGCCGTCGTCTCCGTTCTCGAGCGCGGTGCGCGCCACGCCTCGGCCGAACAGGTCCACCTCGCCGCCCGGGGCGTCGTGCCCGAGATCTCGCTGGCTACCGTGTACAACGTGCTTGCCGATCTGGTCACGATGGGAGAGGTCTCCGAGGTTCGTCTTGGCGGCGGCGCGGCTCTGTTCGAGACCAATGTCGCCGTGTACTACCACCACGTGTGCGACGACTGCGGCTGCATCGCCGATGTGCCGGCCTCCGAAATGAGCCATTGCCTGCGGGCGCCCGATCCCGCGGCCGGGCCTTGGCACACGCCATGCGGCAGTCCGATGAAGTGCTGCCTGCGGCTGCCCGAGCTCGCCAACCGCGGTTACGCCGTCGACAGCGTCGAGGTCGTCTTCCGCGGTCACTGCGGCTGCGTGGCGGGCGGGTAGGCGCCCCGCACCCGCAGCGGGCACGGGGCGCCCCTCCAGCCGCTACTTCCGCAGCGCCGCGACGGCGGCCGCGACGCGCTCGCCGTACTCGGGGTCGGCCTTGCGGAAGTGCTCGACCGAGCGCGTCGACGATGTCGTCGCTGCGACACCTGTGAGAGGCTGCCGGCGATGTTCGCCGACGAGGCCGCTCGCGCGCGGCCTCGTCCATCACCCGGTAGAGCGCCCCGGCCTGGACGAAGTCGTCGTCCTCGCGGCTGTCCCACTCGTAGCGTGCCGCTCGGCGCCGTCGGACCGGCAGCGGCGCGTAGAGCGGCTCGCCGGTCTCGACCGGGCCGCCGAAGCTGTTGGGCTCGTAGTTCTTGGCGCGCGCCGCCGTTGCCGTCGAACGCGCATGAAGCCGTCGCGGCCGTAGTTCGGCCGCCTCGGCGCCGCGTGCGGCCGGTTGACCGGCAGCTGGGTGTGGTTGATGCCGAGGCGGTAGCGGTGCGCGTCGCCGTAGGCGAAGAGGCGGCCCTGCAGCATCTTGTCGGGCGAGGGGCCGATGCCGGGCACGAAGTGCGGCCGGGTCGAACGCCGACTGCTCGACCTCGGCGAAGTAGTTGTCCGGGTTGCGGTCGAGCACCAGCCTGCCCGACCTCGATGCAGCGGGTAGTCCTCGTACGGCCAGACCTTGGTCAGGTCGAACGGATTGAAGCGGTAGCCGGCCGCCGTCGGCCGCCGGCATGATCTGCACCTTGAGCGTCCAGGACGGGAACTCGCCGCGGTCGATCGCGTCGTAGCAGGTCGATCTGGTGGCGAGTCGGGGTTCTCGCCGGCGATGCGCGCCGCCTCCTGCGGCGGTGAGGCACTCGATGCCCTGGTCGGTCTTGAAGTGGTACTTGACCCAGAACTGCCTCGCCGGCGGCGTTGACCCACTGGAAGGTGTGCGAGCCGAAGCCGTCCATGTGCCGGTAGCTGGCCGGGATGCCGCGGTCGCCGAACAGCCAGGTGAACTGGTGCGTGGCCTCGGGCGAGAGCGAGAAGAAGTCCCAGACGTTGTCCGGCTCCTGCCGGTTGGTGTACGGGTCGCGCTTCTGCGAGTGGATGAAGTCGGGGAACTTGAGCGGGTCGCGGATGAAGAAGATCGGCGTGTTGTTGCCGACCAGGTCGTAGTTGCCGTCCTCGGTGTAGAACTTGACGGCGAAGCCGCGCGGGTCGCGGACGGTGTCGGCCGAGCCGCGCTCGCCGGCGACGGTGGAGAAGCGCACGAAGACCTCGGTGCGCTTGCCGACCTCGCCGAGGAAGCGTGCCCGCGTGTACGGCGTGACGTCCTGCGTGACCTCGAAGTGGCCGTAGGCGCCCGAGCCCTTGGCGTGGACGACGCGCTCGGGGATGCGCTCGCGGTCGAAGCGCGCGAGCTTCTCGATGAGGTGCTGGTCCTGCAGCAGGACCGGCCCGCCTGGGCCGGCGGTCTGGGAGTGCTGGTTGTCGGCGACGGGCGCGCCGGACTCGGTGGTGAGCTTCTTGCGGTCGGCCATGCGTCGTCTCCTCTCCAGGAGGGCGGTGGCTTGGGGGAGGGCGCACGGACGGCCTACCCACGGCTGGAACGCTTCTAACGCCGGGCGCCTGCACTGTAGACTGAATAGGTCCCACGTCGGAAAAGGAGCTTCTGAATGCCGAGCATCAAGGGCACGCAGACCGAGCAGAACCTGCTCAAGTCATTCGCCGGCGAGAGCCAGGCGCGCAACCGCTACACCTTCTTCGCCAAGCTGGCCAAGAAGGAAGGATACGAGCAGATCTCGGCTGTCTTCCTCGAGACCGCCGAGAACGAGCGCGAGCACGGCAAGCAGTTCTTCAAGTACCTCGAGGGCGGCATGGTCGAGATCACTGCCGCTTACCCAGCCGGCAAGCTCGGCGCCCCGACGGTCGAGAACCTCGCCGCGGCCGCCGACGGCGAGCACGAGGAGTGGGTCGCGCTCTACCCCGCCTTCGCCGACGTCGCCGAGCAGGAGGGCTTCAAGGACGTGGCCGGCACCTTCCGTCAGATCGCCAAGGTCGAGGCGAAGCACGAGGCGCGCTACCGCAAGCTGGTCGAGAACATCGAGCAGGGGCTCGTCTTCGAGCGCCCGGAGCCCGCGAAGTGGATCTGTCGCAAGTGCGGGTACATCCACGAGGGTCCGAAGGCGCCCGCCGTGTGCCCGGCGTGCAAGCACCCGCAGGCCTACTACGAGGTCTACGCCGACAACTACTGAGTCGAGCCGAAGGCGACGCCGGCGGGGACCGCGACACGCGGTCCCCGCCGGCGTCGCCTTTTGCGTTCATGGCGCCGGGCGCGCGCGGGATCGCCGCGGTGTCGGCGCGCCGTCCAACGCATCGTTGTCTCTCCAGGCGGGTAGGTCGGTTGCATCGGCCGCTGTGGAGGGGGTGGGTGCGATGCTCCGCAGTGGTGCGGCGAGGCTCGGCGAGCAAGATCTGGGCGAGGTCGAAGAGCGGCTGGGCGTCTTGCCGCTCAAGCCACGAAGGGAGGGCCGATGGACGTTCCGACCAGCGCCGAGATCGATGAACTGCTGGCGTCTCGCGATGTGCCCTGTGTGTCGCTGTTCATGCCGGCGCACCGAAGGGGGCCGGAGACCCAGCAGGACCGGCTCCGCCTCAGGAACCTCATCGGTCAGGCGGAGGAACGTCTTCTCAGCCTCGGGTTGCGCGGGCCGGAGGCGAACGGCCTGCTCGCGCCAGCGCGAGACCTGCTCGACGACGGTGCGTTCTGGCGACACCAAGGGGACGGACTTGCCGCCTACTTGGCTCCTGGCTGGTCGCGGACCCTGCGCGTGCCCTTCGCCTTGCGCGAGCTCGTCGTCGTGAGCGGGCGCTGCCACGTGCGCCCGCTCTTCGACGGGCTCTGGCCCGACCAGCGTTTCCACGTGCTCGCGTTGAGCCTCGGCGGCGTGCACCTTTTCGAGGGCTCACGGTACAGCCTGCAGCCACGCGAGGTGCCGGATGCGCCGCGGGGGATCGAGGACACGCAGCGCTTCCTCGACCTGAAGGAGCAGCTCCACGCGAAGGCCGGACCTCGGCGCGACGCGTCGCGCACCGCGGTCTCCCATAGTCACGGCGCCGGCCGCGAGGTCGAGGGGGAGCGCATCATCGAGTACGCGCGCGAGGTGGACCGGGCCGTCACCGACACGCTCGGACAGTCTCGCCTGCCGCTGGTGCTCGCGGGCGTGGAGCACGTGCTGGCCGCCTATCGGGCCGTGACGAGTCACGGCCAGGTCATGGACGGCGCCGTCGACGGCAGCTTTGGCGACCTGTCTGAAGACGGGCTGCACGCGGCCGCGTGGGCGCTGGTCGAGCCCGTCGCCCTACGGCGGCGCGCAGAGGATCTTGCGCGTTACGCGCAGGCCGAGGGCAAGGGGATGGTCGTGAACGATCTGGAGGACGTCCTCGTGGCCGCGTTGCAGGCGCGCATCGAGGCGCTCTTCGTGGCCCGTGACGAGCTTCGGTGGGGACGGTTTGCGCCGGAGACGGCGGAGATCCGTCTTCACCACAGCGCGAAGCCCGGCGACGAGGATCTGCTCGACAGGGCCGTGGTGGAGACCTACCGGACAGGCGGCTCCATCCATACCCTGCCGCTTGATGAGATGCCCGGCTCGAGGGCCGTGGCCGCACTCACCAGGTTCTGAGGTTCCCGCTCCGCGCGAGCTGCGGTGTCTTGCGTGTCGGCGGCGCGCGCTCGGGCACGGGGACCGATATCCGTGCGGCCGCCTCGAGGACGAGCCGGCTGGGGATCGCGAGCCCCATCGTCTGACTCTCGGCGACGCCGAGCGTGGCCACGTTGATGCCGAGCACCCGACCCTCGGCGTCCACGAGCGGCCCGCCCGAGAACCCCTGCTGCAGCTGCGTGGAGGACTCGATCAGGGTGTCGAGATCCGGTCGCTGCGGGACGGCGACGTTCTGCAGCACCTCGGTCACCATGCCTTCGCTCACAGGCTGCTCGAACTCGCCCGGCGCCCCGACGGAGAAGACGGGATCCGTCGGCTCGACATGCTCCAGGTCGGTCGCGAACTCGGCCGGGACGAGGCCCTCCAGGTCGACCCTGATGAAGGCCAAGTCGCGTTCGGGCAGGCGGGCGACGACGAGGCCGGCGGCCTGGCGGCCGTCGGCCGCGACGACGGTCACGTTGCCGCCCGTGGTCAGGCCAGCCATCGTGACCACGTGATCGTTGGTGACGATGAGGCCGTCGCGGTCCACCACGACGCCGGTGCCGAGCGCTGTCTGGACGATCCCCGACGCCTGGGCGCCGCGCACGTGGATCTCGGCGACTGACTGGAGGGCGAACGCGACGGGGTCGCGCGACGGGGCGCCCGCGAGGCCACCGACAGAGTGCGCGTAGCCGAGCGCCAGCGAGAGGATCGCAAGGGCGGCGACGGCGAGCACGAAGGCGGAGCGCAGGAGACCACTCCGGCGCTGGACGTCCAGCCGCGGAGCCACGCCCGCCGGCGCCAGGACCGGCGGTACCACGTACGCGTGGAGCGACGGCGCGATGCACGACTCGCCGGCCATTGGTCCCCCCTGCAGCTGAAAACGATGGTACCCGCTGGATAACGTCTACTCGGGGGACGAGCAGACGTCAACCGCGCGCCGTCTTCCGCACAGGCAACGGGCGCCGTGCCGATCTCGCCGTCGGCGTGCTGCGCAGGCCCGCCGGCAAGCCCCTCGCTGGCGCCTCCGCAGGCCCGCCGTTAGTCTCCCTCCCGTGACTCCCGCAGCCCCTCACGGCAGTCGCCGGGCCTCCGCCTCGGCGGCGCTCCTCGTCATCGTGATCGCGCTCTCGATGCAGACCGGCTCGGCGCTGGCCGCACGCCTCATCGAGTCGGTCGGCGTCATTGAGGCGCTCTGGTTGCGTACGGCGATCGCGGCGCTGCTCCTGGGGGCGCTCAGGCCGCGATCGCTGCGCCTGCCTGCGGTCCGCGACCGTCTGCTGGTCGTCGCGTTGACGGTCGCCCTGCTCGTCATGAACCTGAGCTTCTACGCGGCGATCGCGAAAGCTCCCCTGGGCGTCGTGGTCGCCGTCGAGTTTCTCGGGCCGCTGGCGGTCGCCGTGATGGGCTCGCGGCGGCTCGTCGACTTCGTCTGGATCGCCTTGGCCGGCGCCGGCGTAGCCCTGCTGGCCGGTCCGACGAGCGACATCAGCACCACGGGCCTCCTGCTCGCCCTGTGCGCCGCTTGCGGCTGGGCGGCCTTCCTCCTGCTCGCGAAGCGCGCCGTCACCAGCATGGACCCCCTGCCGGTCGTGACGCTGATGCTCGCAGGATCCACCGTACTGCTCACGCCGCTGCTCGCCGTGTCCGGGGTCGCGTTCTTCGGGTCTCCCGCGGCGCTCGGTCTCGGTCTCGTGGTCGCCCTGCTGTCCTCGGCGCTCCCGTACTTCCTCGAGCTCTTCGCGCTGAGCCTGGTGCGCGCCGCGACCTACGGTGTGTTGCTGAGCATCGAGCCGGCGGTCGCGGCCCTCACCGGTCTCCTCATCCTGGGTCAGCTGCTGGGCGTGGTGGAGATCTCGGCGATCGTCGCGGTGATCATCGCCGCGGCGGGCGCGAGCTGGGCAAGCGGGCGGGCGAGCGCCGGAGGCTCGGGAGGGTCGGCCGCGGAGCTCTGAGGCCACCGGGGCGCCCAGATCCGGCGCGGCGCGTGCGCTGTCCTCGCGGGAGTCGCCACCGCGGTCATCCTTCTCGGCGGCGGCGAACGGAGCGCAGCCGCCTGGCGACGGGGGCCGCCGTGCCCCGGCTCGGCCATACGGGTAGAATGAACCATCCGAACGACGGGTGACCGGAAGGAGGCGACGATGACGAAGAGAGCCATAGCTGCGCTGCCGGCTCTCGCTGCAGCACACGCCTCCACACCGGTGCGCCGCGCCTAGACGACAGGGCGGGGCACCCCGACGGGAAGGACCCCGTGTTGTCTGACACCTCCGGAGCGGATGCTCCGACCACACTCGAAGACCTCGGCTACTCAGATCGCTGGCGCGCGTTGTTCGCGGCGCAGGCCGACCCCGGTCACGTGCCCGCCCGCGTGGTGCGCAGCGACCGCGGGGGCCTCCTCGCGGCGACCGCCGACGGGATAGTCCGCGCTACGCTCGCGGCGAGTCTCCGTCATGCCGCGAGCGGCGCGGACGAGCTCCCCGTGACCGGCGACTGGATCGCTTTGGACCTCGCGCCCACGCATGAGACCGCGCTGGTGCACGCCGTGCTGCCGCGCACGTCCGCGTTCGTGCGCGGTTCGTCGGGCGCCGAATCGACGGCGCAGGTGATCGCCGCCAACATCGACCTCGTGTTCGTCGTGCACGCGATCGACCGCGGCCTGAACCGGCGCCGTCTGGAGAGAGAGCTCGCTCTCGCTTGGGAGAGCGGAGCTGTGCCCGTCCTCGTGCTCTCGAAGGCCGACCTGGTCGAGGCGCCCGAGGCCGTCTTGAGCGAGGCGCGGGCCATCGCCCCCGGCGTCGACGTCGTGATCACCAGCGCCGTCACCGGTCACAGCATCGAGGGTCTTCGTGTCTACGCTCCCCGCGGGCGCACGGTCGCCCTGATAGGTCCGTCCGGCGTCGGCAAATCGACGCTCGTCAACGCCCTGCTGGGCGAGCGGCGCCAGGCGACGGCCGAGGTGCGGTCGAGCGACGGCAAGGGCCGGCACACGACCGTCGCGCGCGAACTCGTCTCGCTGCCGGACGGCGGCGTCCTTCTCGATACGCCGGGGCTGCGCGCCCTCGACATGATCGACGCTCGCGAAGGGATCGCCTCGGCGTTCGACGACATCGAGACGCTTGCGGCGAACTGCCGCTTCTCGGATTGCGGGCACGGCGGCGAGCCGGGCTGCGCCGTCGCCGCCGCCGCCGCCGCCGGGGAGTTGCCCGCCGAGCGCCTCGCGAGCTGGCACAAGTTGCAGCGCGAGGCGCAGGTCGCCGCGATGAAGAGCGACGTCCGGCTGCGTAAAGACGAGGTCCGACGCTGGAAGATCATCCACAAGAGTGCGCGGCGGTTCAAGGACGAAGGCCGCGGCCGTGAGTGAGGCGGCGATGCGAACGTCGGGCTCGTTGACTCTCACCCCGATCGGCGTCATCCACAGCCCCCACCGCGAAGCAGGGGCGACGCCGATCCAGCCGGTGTGTGCCGGGGGGGTTCGCGGCGAGGTCGAGCTGTTCGAGGCGTATGCCGCGGGGCTCGACGACGTCGACGGCTTCTCGCACGTGCATCTGCTCTACTGGCTGCACCGGAGCGGCTCCCCTGCGCTGAAGGTGACCCCGTTCCTCGACGATACGCCGCGCGGAGTCTTCGCGACGCGGGCGCCGAACCGCCCGAATCCCCTGGGGCTCAGCGTCGTGCGCGTCCTCGGGCGCCGCGGTCGGACCTTGGTGGTCGAGGACCTCGACGTGCTCGACGGCACGCCGCTGCTGGACATCAAGCCCTACGTGGAGCGGTTCGATGTGCGCACATCGACGCGTGGGGGTTGGACCGAGAAGGTCGACGACGCGACCTTCAGGGAGCGCGGCGCCCGAGGGGGCGCCTCGGCTCTCACCGACGACGCCTCGGCTCTCACCGACGACGACTCGTAGGCGGCCGGCGGGCGATCTCGGCGGTGGGCGGCGGTCGCTGACGAAGTCGCCGCCGGCCGTCCTCTGCCGCCGCCTGCCGCTTCTCGCCCCCCTCGCTCGCTCCGTTGCAGCAGCCTCGTCCGAATCTCTGAGTCCTCAGATCGTGCCGGTCTGACCGCTGGCGTTGACATCCCTCAGGCGGCGGTTATAATGGGCATATGCTCATAACAACGCAGGCCAGGTGCCGCAGCGCGTCACGCGCGGTGAGGTCTGCGGAGGCAACACAAGGAGGCATTGAGATGCCAGCTGGAGACAGGACAGGACCGAGAGGGATGGGCCCCATGACCGGCGGTGGCTTCGGCCACTGCGCGGGCAGTGACACGCCCGGCTTCGCGGCGCAGGGAATGCGCGGCGGGCGTGGCGGCGGGGCGCGCGGCGGCGGCGGAATGGGTCGCGGCGGCGGACAGGGCGGCGGACAGGGCGGCGGACAGGGCGGCGGACAGGGCCGCGGCCACCGCTACATGTACAACGCGACCGGGCTGCCGGGGTGGCAGCGGGCCGGCTTCGGATGGGGCGGCGGTGGGCGCTTCGGCGCGCCCGTCGGGCCGATCCAGGACGTCCCGCAGGACGCGGCGGCGATCAGGGCCGAGGCCCAGCGCTTCGAGGAGACGGCCGTGCGCCTGCGCACGCAGGCCGACGCGCTCGAGCAGACCGGAGAATGAGACGATCGAGCGACGCGGCGCCCGGGCGGCCGATCCGAGAACGAACGCCCGCCCGGGCGCCGCGTCGCTCGATCTCGACCAGGTGAGGCTCATGGGATCAGGACCGAAGAGTAGAGGAGGTCGCGGAGGCGGAGGCGGTCGCCGCCGTACCGGCGGCCAAGGCTCAGGCGCTCAGCGCCGAGGTCGGGGCGCGGCCGAGATGCCGGGTGCATGCCGATCGACTCGTACGCCGTCGGTGGGCGAGCAGGGGCTCCCGACGCCGCTGCCGCCTGAGTCGGCTCTCGTCGACCGGGCGCCGGCTTCGCCGGCGCCGCGCGCGACTGCCGCAACGGCAGCGCCATCGCCAGTGGCGCGAGCGAGGTCTGTCCGCGTCCGCGAGCTCGCCTACGTTGCGCAACCGGAGGCGTGCACCGCCTGCGGGCTGTGCGCCGACGCGTGTCCGCGCGGGGCGATGACCATCGCCGACGTCGCCGCCGTCGACGCGGCCCTGTGCACAGGGTGCGGCGCCTGCGCTGACGTGTGTCCCCGCGAGGTCATCACCCTGAAGACGTGGTCATCGTGAGGATCGCCATCGCCAGCGGCAAGGGTGGGACCGGCAAGACGACGGTGGCGACCAGCTTGGCCGTCACGCTGTCATCGGCCGGTGTCCCGGTGCGGGTCCTCGACTGCGACGTCGAGGAGCCGAACGCGCACCTCTTCCTCCGCCCGGAGTTCTCCGGTGTTCGCGACGTGACGGTCCCCGTGCCCTCCGTCGACGAAGCGGCATGCTCCGGGTGCGGTGTCTGCGGCGACGTGTGCGCCTTCAGTGCGATCGTCCCGGTGGGTGGCAGCGTGCTGCTGTTCTCGGAGTTGTGCCACGGCTGCGGGGCCTGCACCCTTCTCTGCCCGGAGCACGCGATCACCGAGGTCCCGCGCGCGGTCGGCGTGCTCGAGTCGGGTGTCGCCGGTGTGGGTACGAAGATCGGGTTCGCGCATGGGCGCCTCAATGTGGGCGAGGCCAAGGCGCCGCCCGTCATCGAGGCGGTCGTAGCTCTGGCCGCTGTGCCGACCGGCGAGGTCACGATCATCGACGCGCCGCCCGGCACGTCGTGCCCGGTGATCGCCGCCGTCCGCGGCGCCGACCTGGTGCTGCTGGTGGCCGAGCCGACACCTTTCGGTGTGCACGATCTGCGGCTCGCGGTCGAGATGGTGAAGGCTCTCGAGCAGCGCACGGCGCTCGTCATCAACCGCTCCGATGGCCACGACGAAGGGGTCGAGGAGGTGGCCCGCGAGCACGGTCTCGAGATCCTGGCGCGGATCCCCGACGACCGCCGTATCGCCGAGGCCTACGCGCGCGGCGAGCTCTCGATCGCGGTCGTTCCCGGACTCTTCCGCACCTACTCCGACCTGTGGAGGAGGATCGCGTCATGATCGAAGTAGCTGTGGTCAGCGGCAAAGGCGGCACGGGCAAGACGAGCCTCACGGCGTGCTTCGCGGTGCTGGCCGACCGACCGGTGGTCGCCGACTGCGACGTTGACGCCGCCGATCTCCATCTGGTGCTGCAGCCGACCGTCGAGACGACCGAGGAGTTCAGCGGCCGTTCGCTGCCGGTGATCTCCGCGGACGACTGCACGCGCTGCGGCAGCTGCATCGAGGTCTGCCGTTTCGACGCGCTCTCGTGGCCGCCCGTCGCGAGCGACGCCGGGGACACGGCGGCGAACGAAGCCCCGCCGGGCGTCGACACGCTCACCTGCGCCGGCTGCGGCCTCTGCACCCGGATCTGTCCGACCGACGCCATCGTGATGGAACCGACCGTGAACGGAGAGCTGTACATCTCGCAGACGAGGGTCGGACCGATGGCGCACGCACGTCTCGGGATCGCCGAGGACACGTCGGGCAAGCTGGTCACGCGCGTGCGTGAGCGCGCCCGACAGCTCGCCGAGAGAGACGGGCGCGAGCTCGTTCTCATCGACGGGCCGCCCGGGATCGGGTGTCCGGTGATCGCGTCGATCGCCGGCGTCGACCTGCTGGTGATCGTGACCGAACCCACCGTGGCCGGGCGCCATGACCTCGAGCGCGTCGTGCAACTGGCGGCGTACTTCAGGCGCCGCGTCGCCGTCTGCGTGAACAAGTGGGACCTCAACGAGGCGCTCGCGGATCAGCTGACCAGGGAGGCGAAGGATGCCGGGGCTGTCGTTGTGGGCCGGGTGCGCTACGACGGCGCCGTGACGGCGGCGCAACGCGCCGGCCTGGCGCTGGTGGAGCACACGAGCGACGGCGCCGCCGCCGACGTGAAGGAGTTCTGGGCCTTGCTCGCGAGCGTCATGTCGGCGCCCGACGATGAGGCTACGAGAGTACGCACAGCAGACGACGAGACAACCGAAGGGAGATCGTGACCATGACACCAGAGCGGGAAGATCAGGCGCGCGGAGGCGGCTGCGAGTACGCAGAGGGCGAGCCCAACGAGATGCAGCTCAAGTTGCAGCGCCGCATGGCCAGCATCCGCCACACGGTCATGGTGATCTCCGGCAAGGGCGGCGTAGGCAAGAGCACGGTGGCCGCGAACCTCGCCGTGGCCCTGGCCGAGCGGGGCTTGCGCGTCGGGCTCCTCGACGTCGACATCCACGGGCCGAGCATCCCCAAGCTGCTGCACGTCGAGGATCAGCGGCCCGGTCCGTCGCCCGACGGCGGCATCATGCCGATCGGGTTCGACAAGGGCATCAAGGTGATGTCCATCGCGTTCTTTCTCCCGCACACCGACGAAGCCGTCATCTGGCGCGGCCCTCGCAAGTACTCGGCGATCGAGCAGTTGCTGGCCGAGACCGACTGGGGCGAGCTCGACGTGCTGGTGGTCGATTCGCCGCCGGGTACCGGCGACGAGCCGCTCGCTGTGGCTCAGCTGATCCCTCAGGCCGACGGCGCCGTCGTCGTGACGACGCCGCAGGAGCTGGCGATCATCGACGTGCGCAAGTCGATCACTTTCTGCCGCGCCCTCGACCTGCCGGTCCTCGGCGTGATCGAGAACATGAGCGGCCTGTGCTGCCCGCACTGCGGAGAGACGATCGAGGTCTTCGCCGGCAGCGGAGGCGAGACGCTGGCCAGAGACATGGGCGTGCCCTTCCTCGGGCGCATCCCCATCGACCCTGCGGTCGCGCTCTCCGGCGACGCTGGCCGGCCGTATCTGCTCTCCTCGTCCAACGCCCCGGTCGCCGAGGCGTTCCGCGCCGCCGTCGCGCCGCTGCTGGACCTCGACGCCGACCGTGGGGCAGTCCCCGCGTCCTGAGATGGAGACACACAGAGAGGGGGAGCGCACGTACTACGTCGCTCCCCGTGGTGACGAGAAGAGTGGAGGTGCCGTGTCATGAAGGTCGTGGTGAGTGCAACTGAGAAGAGCATCGATGCGCCGATGGACCAGCGCTTCGGTCGGGCGCCGTGGTTTGTCCTCGTGGACACCGAGACCGGTGAGTGGTCGGCCCACGCCAACGCCGCCGTCGAGTCGGGTCACGGGGCGGGGATCGAAGCCAGCCGGACGGTGGCGGGATTGGGAGCCGAGGCCGTCGTCACCGGCGACGTGGGCCCGAACGCTCACCGCACCCTGCAGGCGGCGGGCATCGTCGTCTACAGCGCGCGCGGGGCGACGGTCCGCGAGGCCGTGAAGGTACTGGGCGAGGGCACCCTGCCGCAGCTGACGAAGCCCTCCACCTCCGGCCACAGCGGCGGCGGCGTTCCCGGCGGCGGTGCCGGTCGCGCTCGAAGCGGCCAGCGGCGCTGAGCGGATCGCAGGCGTGGCGCGAGAGAGGAGGAGTCGGATGACACCTCGGGAGTGCCCGAACGGGCGGCTGCGCAGACGGCGCGTGCGAGACCGCGGAGGCGGTGTCGGACCCGCCACGGGTCGCGGCCAAAGCGGCGGACGAGGCCGCAACAGGTCCGTCACCCGCGGTGCGGCGGCCGGCGTGGCCGTGTTCGTCGCCAAGGACGTGCTCGACCCCGACGGCCTGGTGCGGCCGCTGCTGCGCGGCGCTGCGGAGCGTCTCCAGAGCACTCCGTCACGGCTGCTGTGCCGCGCCGGCGCCCGCTATCTCGAGCTCGATCCGCACCCGGTCGACGTGATCGGACCGGCGCGCACCGTGGTAGACGGGGACGGCCCGCCGGACCCGCGGGCGTGATGCCGGAGGATCCGCGCGGTCGACGGGTCCGGCAGCCGCTGCTACGATCGTTGACGTGAGCATATGCCTGATAAGTTCTGAGTGAGGAAGTGACGTGCCTCGACGTCCGATAGAGCGCCTCGTGGCGGGTCTGCCGCCGGCCAGCCTCTACAAGCCCGCCGGCGTCCCCGTGCGGCGACTCGAGACCATCGATCTTGCGGTCGACGAGCTCGAGGCCATGCGGCTCGTTGACAAGGAGGGGCTGAGCCACGAGGAGGCGGCCCACTACCTCGGCGTCTCGCGCCAGACCGTCGGGCGCGTCGTCGAGAGCGCGCGTCGCAAGGTCGCCGACGCTCTTCTGGGTGGCAAGGCTCTCGCCATCGGCGGCGGCGCCTACCGGGTGGCGGATGCGGCACACTGCTGCGAGGCGTGCGGCGCACGCTGGGCCGTGGGCAACGACGAGGCGTCGGTGGGCGGCGGCAAATGCCCCGCGTGCGGATCGGCCAGCGTCGGGGTCTGCCGCGGCTTGGGGCCGGGCGGCCACGGGCATGCCCCCATGCAAGGCGGCGGTCCCGGTGGCGGCCACGGCGCGGGTTGCCGCGGCCGGGGCGGCGGAGGCCGTGGTGGACAAGGCGAAGGAGCGGGCGGCCGCGGCGCCCGACAGCCATGAGATCAGAAGACCGAAATGCGAACAGCGAGAGTGGAGTTGAGCGATGCCGAGTGAGCCGAACGTCAACGTGAAGACAGTGAGAGTCGCCGTCCCTTCGATCAGCCCCGGAGGACTAGAGGCTACGCGGGCCGAGCACTTCGGCCGCGCCGAGTGCTTCACCGTCGTCGACATCGCCGACGGCAAGATCGTCGGCGCCGAGGTGGTCACGAACCCGCCGCACGTCGAGGGCGGCTGCATGGCGCCCGTCCTGCTGCTGGCGGAGCACTGCGTCGACGCCCTCGTCGTGGGCGGCATCGGCGGCCGTCCGCTGGCCGGGTTCCGCCAAGTGGGTATCCAGGTGCACGCGGGCGTCGGCGACGACGTGGGTACGGCGGCGCGCGCCTTCGCCGCCGGGCAGCTTCCGCCGATCGGGCCCGAGCACGCCTGCCAGCACTGATCGGGGCGCAGACTGAACGGCGCGGGGGCGCGGTCGCTGTGCGACCGCGCCCCCGCACCGTTCAGGCGTCACACGCGCACGTCGCGCCGCTCGAACGCGACGAAAGCGACGAGCGCTGCCGCCGCGGTCACGCCGAGCAGCACCGCCACGTAGCCGGCCCGCAGCCCGACGCGGAGCGGCTCCGTGCCGCCGTAGTAGTAGAAGACCGACACGTACCGCAGCGGCTCGAAGCGCTCCGTCAGCGGCGCCAGCACGTTCAGCAGGTAGGACACTGCGCCCAGGCCCGCGCCCGCCGTGATCGCGATGCCGCGGCGTCCGGTGGCGGCGCCGGCCGCGAAGGCGACCGTGGCGATGGCGGCGACGAGGAGGCCGAGACTCACGTTGGCCTCGATGAGCTGACGCGCCCCCAGCCCCATGTCGACCGCGACCGATCCCGCGGCGAGAGCGCCGAGGTGGACGCCGGCGAGCAGCGCGATCCCCGCGAGCAGCACGCCGAGCTTCTGGGCGAGAAGCCTCCTCCTGGAGACCGGATGCGCGAGCAGGAGGCTGAGGCTGGCGTTCTCCTCCTCTCCGGCGATCTGTGCGGCCGCGAGGCCGATGCCGAAGACGAGCAGGAGCAGGGGGCTCATCAGCGAGAAGAGCTCGGCGTTCAAGAAGGTGTCGGGCGAGGAGAAGTCGGTGGCATCGCCCATGAAGGCTTGCCGGAAGCCCTCCGGCATGCTCTCGATGTAGCCCTTCAAGTCGGCGGCGCTCTCGCGGACGGTCGGGAAGAGGAAGCACATGAGCAGCGCGTACGCGCCGAGCGCCAGAGCCCAGAACAGCAGCGCGCGGCGCTGGTCGCGCAGACCCTTGAAGAAGGCGTCACGCAGCATCGCGGTCACCTCCGCCGTAGTAGGTGATGAAGAGGTCCTCGAGGTCGGGCTCGTGGCTCGTCAGCGCTACGACTTCATGTCGGGCGGCGGTCTTGACGACGGCGTCGAGCGATCCGGTCACGGTGAAGGCCAGCCGGTGCTCGTTGGAGACCATGTCGCCGACCTCGGGGAGGGCCGCGAACTCGGTCGCGGGCGCCAACCCGGCGAAGTCGATCTCGACGCGGTGGATGGAGCGCTGGCCGAGGGCTGCGACGTCCTCGATGGCCACGAGACGACCTTCGCGGACGAAGGCGACGCGTTCGCAGACGCGCTGCACTTCGGGCAGCACGTGTGACGACAGAAAGACCGTCTGCCCGCGCTCGCGCGTCTCATCGACCATCCGGTAGAACTCGCGCTGCACGAGCGGGTCGAGCCCACCCGTCGGTTCGTCGAGGATCAGCAGTTCGGGCTCGTGCATGAAGGCCTGGATCAAGCCGAGCTTGCGCTTGTTGCCGGTGGAGAGGTCGCCGGCGCGGCGGGAGAGGTCGAAGTCGAGGCGCTCCGCGAGGGCCGTGACCTTCGCCCGGTCGACGCCGCCGCGCAGGTTGCCCAGGTAGCGCAGCGTCTCCTCGCCGGTGAGCCGCGGGTAGAGCGTGTACTCGCCGGGCAGGTAGCCGACGCGCCGGCGTATGGCGACGCTGTCCCGACGCGCGTCGAGGCCGAGTACCTGGGCGTCCCCCGACGTCGGCCGGATCAGGTCGAGAAGCAGCCGGATCGTCGTCGTCTTGCCGGCGCCGTTCGGCCCGAGGAAGCCGAACACGGCGCCGGCCTCGACCGTCAGATCGAGGTCCACGACGCCGCGGCTCCCGTCGTAGTACTTCGTCAGGCGGCTGGTCTGGATCACGGCCGTCATCGCACGCTCCTTCCGTGCTCCCAGCGTGTCAGCGCAGTGCGCAGTTCGCGCTCGTAGAACTCGTAGAAGCCGCGCATCTCCTCGAGACGCGCGCTCGCCTCGGACCGCTCGCCGACGAGCGCGAGTCCGCGACCGGCGAGGTCGCGAAAGGCGGCGAGCAACGGGAAGCCCCGCTCGACCGCCCTGGCCCATGCCTGCTCGTCGAGGCGGTAGTAGTCGCGCCGCTCGGGCGGGCGCGTGAAGCGGTCGACCACTCCGAAGTCGACGAACATGCGGATGTTCGTGCTGATCGAGGCCTTGCTCGCCTGCAGGCCCGCGGCGATCTCGCCGGCGGTCTGGTGAGGCGGCTCGGCGAGCATCAGCCAGCCGATGATGCGCCCCTGCATGCGCGTGTGACCGGCCTTGTCGAAGAGCAGCGCCATGTCCTCGATGAAGCGCTGCCTCTCGTCGCTGCGGTCCTGTCCGGCCATGACGGCTCTCCTTGTGCCGGCGCCGCGGGGCGCGCCAACGGGATGTACATTGTGTTCAGTCAACAGTGAACACAATGAACGCGACGGCGTCAACCGACTCGGCCGGGACGGGCGTCGAGCTCTAGAGGGCCTGCCAGAGCAGCACTGCGGCGATCACCGTGGGCGTCGAGACCGCGACGAGCAAGCGCAGGAGGGCGCCGTCGAGAGCGTAGACGCGGGCGAGGACGATGGTGTGGAAGGCGACCGGCGTCGCCGCCAGCAGCAGGAAGACGCCCGGGATGTCGATGCCGGCAAGTCGCCCAAGACCGAGAAGCACCAAAGGCGCGGCCACGCTGCGCACCGAGAGGATCAGCAAGGCACGCCCAAGGTCGGCGACGGTGTGCGCGAGGCGCTCCAGAGGTGCGGCAAGGCCGACCTGGACGAAGCCGAAGAGGCCGATGGCAAGCGCTGCTGCCGGCCCCAGGGGCTCGACCGCGGCGCGCAGGTCCGCGCCGGCGAGCCGCAGGCCGACGGCGAGGACGCCGGCGACGACCGGCGGGTTGATGAGCCAGCCGCGGAGCATGGTACGCAGGCCGGAGGCCCCTGGGGCGCAGGCGCCTGGGCCGGCGAAGCGCCGCGCCACGCCGACCGACACGGCGATCACGGGGATCAGGAACTGGAACTCGGAGTACACCACGGCGAGGGCGAGACCGGGAGGCCCGAAGGCGAGCACCGCCAGAGGGTAGCCGACGAAGCCGGTGTTGCCGAGCGCGGCGGCGAGGATCATGGCGCCGCGCTCGGCTGGGTCGCGCCCGGCGAGCCGCGCCGCGCCGGCCCCGAGGCCAAGCACGAGCCAGGAGCTCGCCACGACCAGCGCCATCGCGGCGAGCAGACGCGTGTCCAACGTCAACGTCGTGTAGGCGAAGAAGACCACGAGCGGCGACGTCACCCAGAACGTCGCGAGGAACAGGACGTAGGAGAGCCTCTGCGGGTTCGGTGCACGACGCTGCAGCGAGATGCCGGCGGCCAGGCCCAGGGCCCACATGATGGATGTCAGGAGCATGGCGTCAGTCAGGCTGGGTCGCAGCACGGTGCGCCGGTCACGGCCGCCGCCCCGATCAGGCGCCGGACGGTCCGCAGCACGTGCGAGCTCGGGATGGCGTAGGCGCGGTCCTCCTTCTCGCCCACCGCCGTGCCGATGCTGATGCCGAGCACGCGTCCCCGACGGTCGGCGACAGGGCCGCCGGAGTACCCGGGTATGAGCGGAGCGTCGGTCTCGAGCAGAGCCGTGATGGCGCTGCGGTCGGGGACGCGCACATCGTTCTTGACGGCCGTCACCCTGCCCGTCGCGAACCCGTCGTCCAGGGTGCGCGGGGCGCCGATCGCGAGCACGATCTGACCGACGCGGGCGTCGCTCGTGACGAACCTCGCCACGGGCAGGTCGCTACGCTCGACCTGCAGCACGGCCAGGTCCATCGCCGGGTCGCGGCCGACGAGCTGAGCTTCGAGGCGGTCACCGCCGTCTACCACGACCTCGATCTCGGCGGCGACGCTGCTCCCGCCGCCGGTGATCACGTGGTCGTTGGTGACGATGAACCCGCCCTCGCGAACGACGACGCCTGTCCCGATCGTGACGCGGCCATCCTCGATGCCGCCGCCCCAGGCGCGCACGTCGACCACGGAGGGCAGAAGAGCGCGGGCGACCGCACGGGTCTTGCCCGCCGGGAGCGCGGGCTCCTTGACGGTCGGGGATTCCATGCAACCCGTGAGGGACAGAGCGAGCACCGCCAGCAGCGCGAGCATGGCGAGTGCCTTCAGCGGCGCCGGGTGGGAGCGTACGGCGCGTCGGGCCTGTGTCATCCTCCGGCCCTCGGTCCATGTTCGAGGCATCGCATGGTGTGTGATGGTACAGGGTGTCCGCCGGGGAGTGGGCCGCTTGCATTGACCGGCGACCTGCGAGACGGTCATAGGAGGCGGGCCGATGAAGCGGTCGAGGCGGCGCGGGGAGCGGGCGATGGGCGAGGATCGAGATCTGAGCGGCGACGTGATTCGCGCGCTCGACCGCGCCCATGTGGTGCACTCCTGGTCGGTGCAGTCGGCGATCGACCCGCTGCCGGTCGTCGGTGCGGACGGGTGCCGCTTCTGGGATGCCGACGGCCGCTCATACCTCGACTTCGCCTCGCAGGCCGTGAGCGCCAACCTGGGGCATCAGCACCCGCGCGTGACCGCGGCCATCGCCGACCAAGCCGGGCGCCTCTGCACGCTCGGCTCTGGGTTCGCGAGCGAGGGACGCGCCCGGTTGGGCCATCTGCTCGCCGAGGTGACCCCCGGCGACCTCACGACGAGCTTCTTCACCAACGGCGGCGCCGACGCCGTCGAGAACGCGGTCAAGCTCGCGCGCTGGTATACCGGGCGCGCGAAGGTCGTCGCGCGCTATCGCTCCTACCACGGCGCGACCGCCGGCGCGGCGTCGCTCACCGGCGACCCCCGCCGCTGGCCGGTGGAACCCGGGGTGCCCGGCGTCGTCCGCCTGCTCGACCCGTACCCATACCGCTGCCCCGCCGGGCATCCCTACGACGGGGCTCCGCCCGCTCCCGGTCGGCCGTGCGCGCACGCGACAGGGGCCGCCGCCTGCCCCGTCTGCTCCGGCGGCCCGCACCTCGAGGAGATCCTGCGGTACGAAGGGCCGGACAGCGTGGCCGCCGTGATCCTCGAGACGGTGACCGGGGCCAACGGCGTGCTCGTGCCGCCCGACGGCTACCTGCGCTCGATCCGCGAGATCTGCGACACGCACGGCATCCTGTTGATCCTCGACGAGGTGATGACGGGCTTCGGCCGCACGGGGCGCTGGTTCGCGTGCGAGCACTGGGACGTCACGCCCGACATCATGACCGTTGCCAAGGGCATCACCTCGGGGTACGTGCCGCTCGGCGCGATGGTGGTCTCGGGACGCCTGCGGGACTGGCTCCGCGACCATGAGTTCGCCAGCGGCCTCACCTCGACCGGCAACCCCATCGCGTGCGCCGCGGGTGTCGCGACCATCGAGGCGCTGCGCGAGGAGAGGCTGGTGGAGAAGGCGGCGGCGCTGGGCGAGCAGCTGGGATCCGGGCTGGCCGCGCTCGCCGACCGCCATCCGGCGGTCGGCGAGGTGCGCGGCCTCGGCCTCCTCTGGGGCCTCGAGCTCGTGCGCGAGCGGGCGACGCGCGAGCCGCTGGTGCCGTTCGCGGCCAAGGGGGAGGCCGCGGCCCCGATGGCCCGCCTCAAAGAGGCGGCCATGGCCTGCGGCCTCTACCTCATGACGCACGACAACCTGGTGCTCGTCGCCCCGCCGCTCGTGATCGGCCAGGACGAGCTGGACGAGGGCGTCGCGGTGCTCGACGAGGTGCTGGCCGTCGCCGACGAGGCCGCCGCGCGGCTCTGAAGCCGCGTCACGCCCGGCTGTCGGGGTACCGGCACTGCGGCGCCGGCTGCACGGCGCCTCTTCACAGGTTCTTCTCTATTCGGGGTAATACTGTCCCCATTGGGCGCCATCGCGCCCTGTCGTTACGGAGGTGGCACCGGACATGATGTGGGACTTCAACGACTCGTGGGCGCACGGGTCCGCATACGGAGGCTGGTTCATGCTGATCGGACTCATCGCGATCATCGCCGCGGTCGTGTTCCTGGTCGTCTACCTGATCAGACAGACGTCGCACCCGATGGGCGCCGGCGTCCATGGTGCTCAAGGCTACTCGCAGGGCCAGATCGCGTCGCCGGCGCAGGAGTCGCCCCGCGACATCCTGAAGCGGCGCTACGCGAGCGGTGAGATCGAGCGCGAGGAGTATCTGAAGAAGCTCGCGGATCTCTGAGCGGCGGCGCGGCGGCGACACGTCGGGCCCTCACGGGTCTGATGCCGGCGCGTGTCGCCGCGCGCCTCACGTCAGCCCGAGCACCTGCCGCGCCTCGGCCGGCGAGGCCACCTCGCGGTCGAGCTCGGCGGCGAGCCGGACGACGCCCTCGACGAGTTGCGCGTTGCCCGTCGCCAGCTCGCCCTTGCGGTAGTAGATGTTGTCCTCGAGGCCGACGCGGGCGTGCCCGCCCATGACGATGGCGAGCGCGGCCATGGGCGTCTGCGCCCGGCCGATGCCGATGACCGACCAGGTGGCGTCCGGCGGCAACATGCCGGTGAGATGGACGAGCGCGGCGGCCGTCGCTGGCATGCCGTAGGGCGCGCCGAGGACGAACTGGAAGTGCAGCGGCGCGCGCAGCTTGCCGTCGTTGAGGTAGCGCAGGCACGTCGCCACGTGGCCGGCGTCGAAGCACTCGAGCTCGGGTTTGACGCCGAGCTCGAGCAGCCGCGCCGCAAGCGCGTCGAGGAACTCGGGCGGGTTGAGAAAGACGCCGGCGGGAGTGTTGATCGAGCCGGCGTCGAACGATGCCAGTTCGGGCCGCAGGGTGAGCGGAGCGAGACGTTCTTCGGCGGGGAGGTTGCGGCCGGGGATGCCGCTGGTCGTGAGACAGAGCACGGCGTCGGTCTCACGGCGCAGCGCCTCGACGACCGGCGCGAAGACGTCGAGGTCCTGTGTGCCGCGGCCCGTCTCGGGGTCGCGCACGTGCACGTGCAGCACGGATGCTCCGGCGCGCCAGGCCTCGACGCCCGAGCGCACGATCTCCGCCGGTGCGACCGGGATGTGGGGCGTCTGCTCCTTGCCGATGCGAGATCCGGTGAGACCCGCCGTCACGATGAGCTTCTCCACGGCACCTCCTCTGCCGGTTGGAGTCTACGCCGGGGGTCGACTGCGCGCAGCCCCAACGGTGACCCCCGTTTCTTGGATGCGGTGAAGGGGGAAGCGTGAACGAAGCGAACGTCGCGGAGGTTCCCGTATCGGCGTGATGGGGGCGCTCCGCACCGTCTCTTGCGGGAGGTCATGTCCTTGCGGATCGGCGAGCAGATCCCGAGAGAGGGAGAAGTCAGGCTGCCCGGCGGGCGGGATGAGCCGGTGAGGACCTACGGCGCGGGGCGTGTGTGCGCCGTCGAGGGCTGCACGACCAGGTTGTCGCGCTACAACCCCTCCCCGTGCTGCTCTCTCCACGCGAAGTCGATGCCGTCGACGTGCGGACGCCGCCAGCGTCACGACGTGCCCGTCGTGAGGCGGCGTTGCGCGTACGAGCCGTGCGGGCGCGAGTTCACGACCACGAACGCCGTGCGCAAGTACTGCAGTGACCGCTGCCGCATGCGCGCCTTTCAGAAGCGGCAGCGGCTGGCGCAGATCGCGTAGCACGCTGCCTGCGCCGCGGGCAGCGGGGTCGTTGTCACCCACCTCGGCGCCGGCCATTGCTGCCCGCCCGCGCCGGCCGTATCATCGCGGCCGAGACTGCCGACTCGGGGGAGGGCCGCATGGGACTGATCGCGTTCGAGCGCAGCATCGAGAAGGCCGGCTTCTTCAGCCCGCTGGCCGGCATGGACTACGCGGAGCAGACGATCGAGGTGCGGCGCGATCCTCTCACCGGCATGACCGCCGTGTCCTCATCGGAGCTGGCCACCAAGGAGGAGATGTTCTTCGGCACGACCGACTGGCACCACGCCGAGAAGCTCGCGCGCCGCTCGCGCGAGGGGTGCTTCTTCTGCCCCGAGAAGGTCATGGACACGACGCCGCGCTACCCGGACGAAGTCGTCGAGGGCGGACGCCTGCAGCGCGGCAGAGCTCTCGTCTTCCCCAACCTGTTCCCGCTGGCCGCCCTGCACGCCGTCGTGACCTATCCCGAGCAGCACTTCCTGCGGCCGTCGGAGTTCACGCCGGAGCTGCTCGAGGAGGGCCTCGGCGCGGCGGTCGACTTCGCCGGCCGCGCCGAGCGCGCCTACCCTGACCTCGAGCATCTCGAGGTCTGCTGCAACCACATGCTGCCCGCCGGCGCGAGCCTCGCGCACCCGCACTTCCAGGTCTTCGGCGGGCCCGCCGCGCCGTGGCTCGTGCGCGCCGCGTGGGAGCGCTCGGCCGCCTTCCTGGCGGAGCATGGCATCTCGTACTGGCAGGCACTGGTGACCGAGGAGCAGGCTCGTGGCGATCGCTTCATCGCCGCCAGGGCCGGCTGCCGCTGGCTGACGCCGTTCGCACCGGCCGGCGGGCGGGAGGTCATCGCCGTCGTGCCTGCGGTCGACCGGGTCGCCGCGCTCGACGCCGAGCAGGTGGCGTTCCTCGCTCACGGGTCTCTCGACGGTCCTTGCTTGGTATGAACGAGAGGGCCTTTCGGCCTTCAACTTCACACTCTACGGCGGCCCGCTCAGCGATCCCGAGGCGGGGCATCCGGTGGTGCTGCGCGTCATCGCTCGTTCGGCCTTCAAGCCCGACTATCGCACCGACGACTACTTCTTCCAGAAGCAGCTTGGCGGGGAGCTGATCTTCGAGACACCCGAAGAGATCGCGACCACGCTCAGGGACGAGTTCCTCCCGCATGCGTCCGCCGTGTCACGGCCGCGGGGGGCGTGACGGGCCCCTCGAGCCTGACGGCGGTCTGCACGAGACTCAGGAGAGCCCGCGCGCGCCGGGTGGCCGTGCGCTCGGGGCGGGCAATCTTCCGGCTGCGTCTGACCGCCGCGCTCGCCACGATCCTCGTCTCGTCGGCGTTGCCGGCCTGCGGCGGGTCGCCGCCCGGCGACGAGTTCGTCGGGTTCTGGCGCTGCGCCGACGTCGCGCTCGCCGACTTCACCCTCCTCGAGGTGTGGAGGGACGGTGACGACTACCAGGTGCGCTTCGACTACCTGGCGCCGGACGTGGCGCCGCTGGCGGACGGCAGGCTCCTGATCCAGCAGGGCCCTTCCGCCGCGACTCCGGGAGTGGAGGACACCTCGACGAGCCATCAGCAGCCCCGGCTCGAGCTTGCCCTCCAAGGGGCGAAGGTGACGTTGCAGCGTATGGACGCGACGGGCTCCCCGGAGAAAGTCCCGCTCGAGCGCATCGACGAAGCGACGTATCGGGCGGAGCTCAGCGCGATGAGCGACGACCGCGTCCGCATCGACATCATGGACCTCGCGGCGGCAGCGCGGTGGTGGGCGGAGGGGCACGGCGGGCGGACGCCCGCCGTGCCCGACCTCACCGCGGACACGGAGTTCGGGAGGTCGCTCGCGAAGCTCGGAGCCGACTGGCCCACGAACCCCTTCACGGCGGAACCCATGCACCCGGGCAGCGGCCCGGGGGATTTCGCCTACGAGACCGACGGCCGGAGCTTCGAGTTCGTCGGCTACCTCTCCACGGGGGAGGCCTACTCGGCCGAGTAGGCGGTCGCTCCTCGGAGGGTGAGCAACACGGTGGTCGCCGCGGGACTCGCCTGGGCCTGTCGATGACCCCGTACAGTGGGAATAGTCTCTGGAGACACAGCGCCGGCCTTTTGCGGGGTGCGGCGGATCACGGGAAGAAGAGGATTGACGTGGCTGTGGCGACATTCGCGGCGGGGTGTTTCTGGGGCGTCGAGCAACGCTTCGCCGCGCTTCTCGGCGTGCTTGGCACAGAGGTGGGCTACACGGGCGGGACGACATCTCACCCCACCTACGAGCAGGTGTGCTCACACACGACAGGGCACGCGGAGGCGGTGCGCCTGAAGTACGACCCCGAGCAGATCTCGTATGAGCGCCTGCTCGGCGCCTTCTTCGGGATGCACGACCCGACGACCCCGGATCGTCAAGGCCCCGACATCGGCTCGCAGTATCGGTCGGCCGTCTTCTACCATTCGGCGGAGCAGGAGCGGGAGGCGCGCGACTACGTCGCGCGCCTCGAGGGCTCGGGCCGGTACGGTGACCCGGTCGTCACCGAGATCGTGCCGGCGCCGGAGTTCTGGCGTGCCGAGGAGTACCACCAGTGCTACCTCGAGAAGCGCGGGCGCGGGGGCTGCCCGATCTGACGAGGCGGTGGTCGACGGTCCGTGGGTCGGGCTCTCCGTCGCGATCGTCGCCGGCTCGCCGCGGCGGTGCACGACGCTGCGCAGGCACATGCGGGCACGCTCGACGACGGTCTACAGATCCTTGTCGCACGCGCCGCCCCACGTTGGCAGAGCGGCAAGGACACGACGACCGCGCAGCGAACGGTACGGTGACATTGGCGGTCCGAGTCAGCAGGGTGCGCGCATCAGGTGAGTGAGTCACAGCGATCGTCGTCCAACATCGACCGTGTCGAGGTGCACGTCGCCCGTGCCGCGGACCTGCGCAGGCTGCGGGGTGTCGTCGACGTTCTGGTCACGCAGCACGGGGCGGCCCACGACACTCGCGATGAGGTGGTCCTCGCCGTGCAGGAGGCCGTCAAGAACGGGCTCGCCTCCTGCAACGGCCACGGCGGGGGCGTCGCCGTACGCCTCCGCTGCGACGATCGCGGGATCACGGTCGAGGTGTGCGACCCTGGACCAGGCTTCGATCTCGCGGCCATCGAGGGCCGGATCCTCGACCCGACGGCGGAGCACGGCCGCGGGCTGGTGCTCATGCGCAGCCTCATGGACTCGCTGAGCGTGTGCTGCGACGGGCGTTGCACGGTCATCATGACGCGACGCTTCGGGCGCCGCGTGTAGGCGGCATGGCTCGAGGCGCGGGCGGGCTCGTGAGACGCTGCGTCTGATCGTCCCTGCGACGGACCCGTGGCCGATGGGGAGGAGCCCCGTGAGCAGAGGCGCCGAGATGACCGCGTGCACGCTGCCCACTCGCGTGACCGTGCTGTGCGGGGCCCAGGGAGGCTAGATGGCGTGGTTCACGCTCGTCGCGATCGCCGTCGGCCTCGCCATGGACGCCTTCGCCGTCTCCATCGGCGTCGGTCTGAAGCTGTGTCGGGTGAACGCCCGGCAGACCTTCCGTCTCGGCTTCCACTTCGGCCTCTTCCAGGCGCTCATGCCGGTGCTGGGGTGGCTCGCCGGCCTGACCGTTGCCGCCTACGTCGATGCGGTCGCGCACTGGGTCGCCTTCGTGCTTCTCGCGGCGATCGGCGGGCGCATGATCGTCGAGTCCTTCCGCGAGGATGAAGCCAGAGCGGCGAGGGCAGCCGACCCGACGAAGGGTCTCTCGCTGGTCGTGCTCTCCGTGGCGACCAGCATCGACGCGCTCGCCGTCGGGGTGTCCCTCGCCATGCTCAGCGTGGACATCTGGGCGCCCGCCGTCGTGATCGGCATCGTGGCCGGCGCGTTCACCGTTGTCGGCCTCCATCTCGGCTGCCGGCTCGGGGCGGTCGTCGGTCGCCGCATGGAGACCATCGGCGGGGTGATCCTGATCCTGATCGGCGTCAGGATCGTGGTCGAGCACTTCACCGGGTAAACGGTCGTGGACGGTCTGCGGTCGAGATGACGGTCGTCGCTTGCGAAGGGGCGTGATGCAGGAGCGGACGAAGTCGTGGCACCGGTCGCTGCTCGAGCTCGTGGGGGGGACCGTGCGGCATGCACTGAGCGACAGCGTGCCGACGCTGGCCGGGGCGCTCACCTACTACGCGCTGCTCTCCCTCTTCCCGGCGCTCATCGTCGTCGCCGGCTTGCTCGCGCTCACGGGGCGGGAGGCGACCACCGGACTGCTCGTGGACGTGCTGGGACAGCTCCTCCCGCAGGAGGCGGCACGGGCGATCGAGGGACCGGTCGAGCAGGTCGTCGCAAACACAAGCGGCATCGGCGCGCTGCTCAGCGTCGGTCTCGTCGTCGCTGTCTGGTCGGCCTCGGGGTACGTCGGCGCCTTCGTCTGGGCGGCCCGGCACGTCTACGACGTCGAGTCGGGCGGCTCGTTTTTGCGGGGCCTGGCGCGGCGCCTCGGATTCGCGCTGGTCATCCTCGTGCTGCTCGCCGTCCTCACCGTCGTGCTGGTCATGAGCGGCTCGGCGACGGCCGTGGTGGGTGACGCGCTCGGTGTCGGCGAGGGGGCGCTGCGCGCCTACGATCTGGTGCGCTGGCCGTTGCTCGCCGCCGCCGCCGTGATCCTCTTCAGCACCCTGTACGCGGCCGCGCCGGCCGCTCGCCGGCGCGGCGTCCCTCGGCTCTCGGCCGGCGGTCTCCTCGCCGTGGTCGTGTGGCTGGCCGGCACCGCCGCGTTCGACCTCTACGTGAGCCGGTTCGCCGACTACGGCGCCGTGTACGGGGCGCTCGGCGGGTTCGTCGTGTTCCTGCTCTGGCTGTGGATGTCGAACATGGCCGTGCTCCTCGGCGCCGAGTTCAACGCCGAGCTGGCCAGGCGTCACGAGGCCGAGGAGCCGCCTACCGCAGGATGAGCAGCAGCACGATCACGAGGACGATCACGATGACCAGGATCGGTATGTACATCCGTCCTCCGTGTGCGGCCCGCAGGGGCTGACTGCGCTCCCGCCCATTCTGGTTCCCCGGCGGGGGGCGGTGCAAGACGGCGGCGGCGACCGCAGGTCGCCGCCGCCGTCGCGATATCGGCCGCCCCGCTCCGGTACTATCGGTGCGATACGCCACTCCGCAGGAAGGGGCGCTTCGTGGACTTCGACCGAATCGTCGAGCGCAGGGGCACGGCCAGCTTCAAATGGGAGCTGTTCGGCGAGGACGTGCTTCCGCTCTGGGTCGCCGATATGGACTTCGGCTCGCCGCCGCCGGTCATCGAGGCGTTGCGCCGGCGCGCCGAGCACGGTGTCTACGGCTACGCGTTGGTGAGCGACGCGTTCGTGGACACCCTGCGAACGGACATCGAGCGACGCCACGGGTGGCGCGTCGAGCCTGACTGGCTGGTGTGGCTGCCAAGCGTGGTCCCGGGGCTTGATCTCTCCTGCCGGGCGTTCGCCGGCGACGGTGAGGACGTTCTTGCCGTGACCCCGGTCTACCCGCCGTTCCTCGCGGCGCCGGCCGCGCAGGGCCGGCGGCTGCTGACGGTGGCGGCCCGCCGGGTCGGCGGGCGCTGGGTGCTGCCGCTCGAGGAGATGGAGGCGGCGCTCACGCCGCGCACGCGGCTCCTGCTCTTCTGCAATCCCCACAACCCGCTGGGGCGCGTCTGGAGCCGCGCGGAGGTCGCCGAGGTGGTTGGGTTCTGCCATCGGCACGGGCTCGTGCTGTGCTCGGACGAAATCCACTGCGACCTGCTGCTCGATGAGGTGGAGCACGTGCCGGCGGCGAGCCTCGACGACGAAGCGTCCCACATGACAGTGACGCTGATGTCACCCAGCAAGACGTACAACCTGCCGGGCCTGAACTTCGCCTTCGCCATCGTCCCGGACGAGGGCTTGCGCATGCGCTTCGCCGCCGCCGCGGCCGGGATGCTGCCGTTCCCCGGCTGCTTCGCGCTGGCCGCGGCCGAGGCGGCCTACCGCGAGGGCGGGTCTTGGCTCACCGAGCTGCTCGCGTACCTGCGCGGCAACCGCGACGCGTTCGAGGACTTCGTGCGCGCGTCGCTGCCGCGCGTCGCCATGACGCACGTCGAGGCGACCTACCTCGGGTGGATGGACGTGCGGCGGGTCGGGCTCGAACGCCCGGCCGCAGCCTGTCGCCGCGCCGGGGTCGCCTTGTCCGACGGCGCCGACTTCGGCGCGCCGGGCTTCCTGCGGCTCAACTTCGCCTGCCCGCGCGCCGTGCTGGACGAGGCCCTCGGCCGTCTGGCGGCCGTGCTCGGCGGCTGAGCCGGCGCCGACACGTCCTTCGCCGACCGCCACCGGCGGGCCTCACCGGCGCGCGGCGGGGGTTTGCCACATCGTCGTAGGGGATAGTAGCGAGGAGAGCGCTTGCCAGCCATCGTCATCACCGCGCAGGAGGCACCATGCCCGACGAGACCCGCGTAGCCCACACGCTCGACTGCATCGGGCTCTACTGCCCGGAGCCGCTCTTCCAGACGCGCGAGAGCATCGACGCGCTGGCGGTGGGCGAGGTGCTCGAGGTGCTGGCCGACGATCCGGCGGCCGAGGAGGACATCTCCCGTTTCGCCAAGCGGGCGGGGCACGAGGTCGTCGCGCTCGAGAACGACGGCGTGCAGCTGCGGGTGCTGATCCGGCGTCTGAAGTGACACATTCCGGCGTGTTCAGCGCGCGCCGCTCTCGCGAACCCGGGCGAGGCCCGGGGCCCGAAAGGAACCGGTCATGAAGAACGAGAACAGCATCCTCTACGTGCAGACCACCGATCGGCCCGAGCGGCAGTACTCGCCGCTGGTGCTGGCGCAGACCGCGAAGGCGATGGACCTCGAACCCGCCGTCTACTACCTGGGCATGGGCCTCGCGGTCCTCAAGCCGGGCGCCGCCGACTCGATGCAGCTCGGCAGTTTCCCGAGTGTCGGCGAGATGCTCCGCAAGACGCTCGATATGGGCATCACCGTGTACGTGTGTGAGGCGTCCAAGCAGATGCTGGGCTGGGAGAACGTCGAGCTCATCGACGGCGTCAAGATCGTCGGCGCGGGGACGCTGAACGACCTGGCCCTCGACGCCGGCGCCACGATGTGGTTCTGAGGTGGGCATGGTGAGGAGGCAGTCGTGAAGAGCGGCGATACGGCGGGTGTGGCGCGCGACGTCGTCTACGCCGACTACCAGTCGGCGAAGCCGGTCGACTCGCGTGTGGTCGAAGCGATGCTCCCGTACATGACCGAACGCTTCGGCAACCCTTCGTCTCTGCACGGTCGTCGGCGACGAGGCGACCGCCGCGCTCGACGACGCCCGCGCCAGGGTCGCGCGCTTCTTCGGCGCGCAGCCCGACGAGATCGTCTTCACCTCGGGCGCCACCGAGTCCAACAACCTCGGCATCATCGGCTACTGCCGTCGCAATCGCCGCAAAGGGGCGACCACGTGTTGATCAGCGAGGCCGAGCACATCTCGATCCTCAACATCGCCAAGTACCTCGAGAAGGACGGGTTCCGCGTCACGCGCGTGCCGCTCGACCTCTACGGGCGCGTGTCCCTCCGAGAAGCTGCGCGCCCGGATCACCGACGAGACGATCCTCGTCTCCATCGGCTGGGCGAGCAGCGAGATCGGCACGGTGCAGCCCATCGAGGAGATCGCGGCCATGCTCGACGGCACCGGCGTCGCGCTCCACACCGACGCGGTGGCGGCCGAGGGTCTTCTGCCGATCGACGTGGGCTCCGTGCCGATCGCCCTGCATGACCCTTTCCTCCAACGACATCTACGGGCCGCGCGGTCTCGGCGCCCTCTACATCCGCAAGGGCGTGCAGGTCGCGCCGGTGCTCATGGGCGGTGGTCAGGAGCGCGGCTTGCGTTCGGGCACCGAAGACCTTGCCGCCATCGTCGGCATGGCCGCCGCCGCCGACATCATGGCCGCCGAGATGCCCGCGGAGGTGGTCGCGCATCCGGGCGATCAGGGACCGCCTCGTCGAGCGCGTCCTCGGCCGAGATCCCCGACTCCCACCTGAACGGCCACTCCGAGCAGCGTCTGCCCGGCAACGCCCACTTCCGCTTCGACGGCGTCGAGGGCGAGGCCATGGTGCTCTCGCTGACGCGACGCCGGCGTCGCCGCGGCGACCGGCTCGGCGTGCAGCTCGAAGACCCTCGAGCCCTCGCACACCCTCATCTCCTGCGGGCTCCTCCACGAGGAGGCGCACGGCTCGCTCGAGTTCACCTTCGGCCGCTTCAGCCGCGACGACGACGTCGACCGCATCATGGCGGCGCTGCCGCCGGTCATCGAGCGCCTGCGGGCGCTCTCGCCGCTCTACCGCACCAAGGTCTGAGCCGCTCACCGCACGACGGAGAAGGACTGACATGAAATCCACGCAGTACACCGAGAAGACGCTCGAGCACTTCCGCGACCCGCGCAACGTCGGCACGCTCGAAGGGCCGAACGTCGCCATGGGGCGGGTCGGCAACCCCGTGTGCGGCGACCTTATGGAGATGTACATCCAGGTCGAGGACGAGCGCATCAAGGACATCCGCTTCCAGACGTTCGGCTGCGGCTCGGCCGTGGCGACGTCGAGCATGACCACGGAGCTCGTCAAGGGGATGACCCTCGATGAGGCGCTCAAGGTGAGCCGCGGCGACGTCGCCGATGCGCTCGACGGTCTGCCGCCGATCAAGATGCACTGCTCGAACCTGGCCGCCGACGCGCTGCACGAGGCCGTCAAGAACTGGCGCGCCGGCGTTCGCCCCGACGAGGTGGGCACGGAGCCGGTCGAGACCTCGTGCGCCGCGACCCGCGGCGCCGAGCCCGTCGAGGTCGCCGGTCTCGAAGAGTACGCGGGCAAGGGCGTCTTCACGGTCGTTGCCGACCCGGCGGCCCTCGCCGATCAGCGCGTCGTCGTCCTCGACACCGGCGACGCCGCTGCGCAGACAGCGATCGCCCTCACCGACCACACGGCCCGTGTCGTGCTCATGACGCCCGCCAAGGACCCGGACGTCGGCGCCGCGACGCGCTCGGCGCTGCGGCTCTCCGACGTCAAGGTGCTGACCGAGTCGCAGCCGCTCTCGCTGCACGGCGAGGGCGAGCTCGAGCGCATCCGCGTGCACGACCTGAACGAGGACGAGGAGTACGAGCTCACGGCCGACGCGTTCGTCGTGCTGCGCTGATGGGCGAGGAGGGCGGCACGCGGACAGGACGGCGTGGGAAGCTGGCGATCGCCGGACCCCAGGCCGACGCGGTCCAGGCAGGCGCCGACGCGTTCGCCGCCGGCGGCAACGCGGTGGACGCGGCACTCGCCGCGGCCGCGGCACTCGCCGTCACCTACCCGCACATGGTGTCGCCGGGCGGCGACGCGTTCGCGCTCGTGCAGCACCCGGACGGACGCATCGAGGCGCTGAACGGCAGCGGCGCGGCCCCGAGGGCCGCCGATGCCGACGCGCTTCGCCGGCGTTTCGGCGCCATGCCGCATCGGCGGCCCGAGTCGGCGACCGTCCGGGCGTCATGGCGGCGTGGGCGTCGCTGCACGCCTGCGGGGCTCGGCTGCCGTGGTCGCGGGCGCTCGAGCCCGCCGTCCGCCTGGCGGCCGACGGCGTGCCCGTCGCCCGCGACCTCGCGGCGACGCTGGCCGAAGACGACGGTCGCTGGGCGGCCGATCCGGGCATGGCCGACATCTTCTTCCCTCAGGGGAGCGCGCTCCGCGAGGGCGATACCCTGCGTCAGCCGGCGCTCTCAGTGACGCTGCGCCGGGTCGCCGCTGAAGGGGTAGGCATCTTCTACGGCGGCGAGGTCGGCGAGCGGTTCTGCAGGGGTCTGCGTGAACGCGGCGGCCTCCTCGATCTCGCGGACCTGGGCGCCCACGAGACGGAGGTGACCACGCCGCTGCGTCAGAGGTGCTCTGGGTACGAGGTCTTGACCACGGCGCCGAACTCGCAGGGATTCGTGCTGCTCGAGGTGCTGGCTGCACTGGAGCGGCTCGGGGGCTGGGTCGATCCTCTGGGTGCGCAGGCGGACCGACTGGCTACGCTGTTCGCGCTTGCTCTCAGGATCGGCGTCTGTGGTTGGGCGACCCACGGGCTGGGGTCGGGTCGGTGGATGAGCTTCTCGGTCCCGCCCACGCCGGTGATCTGGCGCGGACGGCGCGGCGGGCGGCGGGTACGCCGCCCGCCGCGCCGCCGCGCCCGAGCGGCGACACGGTCGCCCTGGTCGCAGCGGACGACGAGGGCTACGCCGTCGCCTTCATCGAGAGCCTCTTCGACGGCTTCGGCTCGGGGGTGCTTGAGCCGGCGACCGGCATGATCTGTCACGACCGCGGCGCGGGCTTCTCGCTCGAGCCGGGGTCGGTCAACCTCCTGCGGCCATGCGTCGAGACCGGCGCACTCGCTCATGCCGGTCCTCGTACGTCGCGATGGGCGTCTGCGCGTCGTGGCCGGCACCATGGGTGGCTACGCCCAGCCGCAGATCCACACGCAGATCATGAGCCGGATCCTCGGCACGGGCGAGTGCCCGGCCCCGCCGTCGCCGCACCGCGCTGGACCGTCGACGTGGACTGACTCGGGGGACTCCGCGTTGAGTGTCTGGTGCGAGGGTCGGGTACCGGAGGAGGCCGGCCGCCCTCGAGCGGAGCGGTCTTCCTGGTGGTCGTGCGAGGAGGCGATGGCCTCGTCGGCCACGCGCAGTACGTCGGCATCGACGATGACGGCGCGATGGTCGCGGCCAGCGACCCTCGCGCAGACGGGGCCGGGATCGTCGTGACACGGTGACGCGAAAAGACGGGGATGGCGCACGGATGTGCGCCGTCCCGTCCAGGGTCTGCCTCTGCCGGTCGCCTCGTGCGGCGACCGGTCTTCGCCGGCTCAGTTGGCGGCGCGCCTCAGTCGGCGACCTCCAGATCGAGTTGCGATCAGGCGGAAGTGGTGCTCCGGTAGGCGCGGAACGTCGGCGCGAAGCCGATGAAGACGACCTCGCCTTCGCCGCGGGCGCCGCTGACGACGACAGCTTGGCCGCGGGCCGCGTCTCTCTTGGCCCAGTCAGCCGCAGACGAACCAGTCATCCTGGTCCCCGTAGCGCGCCTCGACGGTCACACTGGCACCGAGGTTCGTGTACCAGACTGGGCGGCTGACGAAGCCCCAGTCGTCGGCCTGGAACCCTGCGCCCACGAGACTCTCGGACTCGAAGCTCGCCCTGACCACGGCGTTGGCCGCGCTCTGGGCGGTGGGGCCGAAGCGGAGCGGCAGCAGGCGGCCGAGGCGGCTCGCCGTACCGGCGTAGCCGAGGCCGACGTACCCGCCGCCCTGCTTGACGAAGGTCTTGACCTTGGTGGCGGACACCGAGGCGCTGTTGTTGACGAACACCTCGTAGTCGGCCAGCGCGGTCGCAGAGCCGACGACGTCGAAGTCGAAGCCGAGCTGCTTCAGGACGAAGCACGTGTCGGCGCCGCCGGCGACGGCGAGCTTGAGGTCGCGCAGCGGCTTCGTCTCGGGCGGCAGAGCGGCCGCCGTGAGCTGCAGGCGATATGCGGCGGCGAGATCGTCGAGGAGCGCCGGCGGCGCATCGACGATGACGTAGGTGCCGAGCGCCGCCGCCTCGCTCGCCGCGGTCGTGATCTCGACCACGACGCCGGCGTCGAGCAGGTCGTTGACCATCTTCACGGCCTCGAGGCTGTCGTTGGCGAGCAGGTAGCACTCGTCCTCGCCCACGACCCCGCCGGCCGGAGCGGTCTCGGTCACGGGCGTGAGCGCGATCTCGCCGAGCGGCTCGCCGACGATGACGCGGTCGAACCCGAGCAGCTGGGTGAGGTTCGTCGCACAGGTGCTGTACATGCTCTGCACGTCAGAGAGGTCGGTGCCCTGCCAGAGCCAAGTGTTGGCGAGCCCCCGGAGCGACTGGCGCATGGGGACCACGTACGTCCCTGCCGGGTAGGGTGTGCCGTCCAGCTCGAACACGGTCGCGGCACGGTACACCTCGACGCCGGCGGCCTCCAGCTTCTCGACCATGCGCGCCGCCTGCAAAGGCGCGCGCTGCTGCGGTGCGAAGGCCGGGATCACGTAGGCCTCGGGGAACGCGACGTCGCCGTCCGGCTGCGGGATGCCCTCCACGCCGCGGCGGAATTGCTCGGCCTGGTCGTGCAGCAGCTGCGTCTTGTTGTCGGCGGCGTACAGCGCGCCGGCCCACGAGGCCCAGAAGTGGCAGGCGGTGCCCGTGGCGTCGCGCTGCGTGGTCTCCAGGGTCATGCCCGCCGCCCCGTAGTACATGGCGTACATCGGCGTGTAGATCGGGCTGTAGTCCTCGAACCCGCCCTTCAGGTCGCGGTAGGCGATCTTCACAGGGCGGCTCGTCTCGGCGTTGATCCGGCCTCCATCGCCTCGGCTGTGGGCAGGGCCGACCCGATGAAGAGGTCCCACTCGTAGTTGGGGTTGTGCGGCGCGGTGCACGGCTCCATCAGGTAGAACGGGTAGTAGCCGTGCAGATCGAGGAAGATGGTCGGCACCCAGCGGACGATCTGGGCGGCCGTCGCTTGCGTCTCGGGCTGCGACAGTGTGAGGAAGTCGCGGTTCAGGTCGAAGCCGTTGGTGTTGGCGCGCGTGTCGGCGATGCGCCCGTCGGGGTTCTGGCAGATGTTGAACAGCACGATGCACTCGTCGAGGATGCGCTGCGCCTCGACGTCGTCGTCACCGGCCGTCGCCAGGCGCTGCAGCATCACGAGCCCAGCGTCGACCCCGTTGGGCTCGTTGCCGTGGATCGAGCAGTTGATGAAGACCGGCACCTTGACGTCGCCGGGCGTGGCCGCGAGCTGCGCCTGGGCCTCGGCCGGGTCGCTGAGCATGAGGCTCTGGAAGTCGAGGTGGCGGTCGAGGTCGGCGAGCACTTCGGGCCGGGCGACGATCACGAGATAGAGATCGTGGCCGCCCGCCGATGTGCCGATGACCTCGTAGCGGACCCTGTCGCTGCTGGCGACGAGGTCGTCGAGGATCGGCTGGAGCTCTTCGTACGGGGTGACGCTTTCGAACAGCGGTCGCCACTCGCTGACGCCGGCGACCGCGGGACCAGCCGAGAGCCCAAGCAACAGCAGCAGGGCCAGTCCGCAGAGCAGCAGAACGGTGAGCCTTTTCATGGTCCCCCCTCGTGAACCACGGTTCGGGTGCCGGCGCCCCCCACGCCCGTCACCCCTGATGCCCACCACTAGGCTAGGCATTGTGATGCCCCTCGTCAACGCCGCGGGTGTGCGCCATTGCGCGACGCGGTCCCACGTGTTGCCCGTTCTGGCGACGGGGCGTGTGGTAGCGTTCGCCGCACGGTCCGAGAGCGTGTGGGGACGGTGACGATGATGGATCTTGAGACGGCGCCCGCGCGCGTGATCGACCTCCACACCCACATCTTCCCCGACGCGGTGGCCGGCGTGGCGCTGAAGGCGTCGTCCGAGACGGCCGGCGTGACGCCGTCGTTCGACGGCACCTACGCCGGCCTCCTCGCCGCCCTCGATCGCGCCGGGGTGGAGCGCGCCGGTGTCCAGCCGGTGGCGACGAGACCGGGTCAGGTCGCGACCATCAACGACTGGGTCGCCGGGCTCGATCGCGCGCGGATCGTGCCCTTCGGGGCGATGCACCCCGACGTCGATGATCCCGGCGCCGAGATCGCACTCCTTGCGGCGCAGGGGTTCGTCGGCCTCAAGCTGCACCCGGAGTTCCAGCTCTTCAGCCCGGACGAGCCGCGCATGGACCCGATCTACGAGGCTGCCATGGCGCACGGGCTCGCCGTCTTCTTCCATGCCGGCAAGGACATCAGCATCCCGACCTACCGTGGCACACCGGCGTCGCTGGAGCGCGTGCACGCGCGCCACCCCGGACTGACCCTCATCCTGGCGCATCTCGGCGGGTGGGCGGTGTGGGACGAAGTTCGCGAACACCTCGTCGGCCGGGACGTCTACCTCGACACGTCGTACACACTGGGCTACCTCCCGGCCGACGACTTCGTCGAGATCGTTCGCCGGCACGGTCCCGAACGGGTCGTCTTCGGCAGCGACGCGCCGTGGGCGGATATCGCCGTCGAGATAGAGAAGGTGGCCGCCTCGGGCCTCGACGACGACGAGCTCGCCGCGGTCTTCGCCGGCAACGCGGCCCGCCTGTTGGGGCTCTGACGTGCGCCCTTGCGGCATCGAGCCGGCGCGCGTCGCGACCCTGAGGGTGCGCGAGGACGAGCGCTTCCTGCGCGAGCACCCGCGCTGCCGCGCCCTGCTCGAGCGAGGGCGGGCGTCGATGCCCCACGGCGTGCCGATGAGCTGGATGGTGAGCTACAACGAGCACCCTCCGGTCTTCGTCGTCGACGGCCACGGCGCGCACTTCACCTGCGCCGACGGGCACGTCTTCCTCGACACGAACATCGGCGACAAGAGCACGTTCTGCGGTCTCGACCCAGAGCCCGTCGTGCGCGCCGTGTCGGCGCGCGCCACGGCCGGCTGGCAGTTCCTGCAGCCCACCGAGGACGCGATCGTGGTGGCCGAGGAGCTCGCCCGCCGCTGGGGTCTCCCGTCCTGGCAGTTCACCCTGTCCGCGACCCAGGCCAACGTCGAGGCCGTGCGCCTCGCCCGTCACGCGACCGGCCGCGACAAGGTCCTGCTCTTCGCCGGCAACTACGCCGGCCACGCCGACGAGCTCCTCGTCTCCTTCGGCGGCGGGGGCCTCCGCGCCCCGTATCTGGGGCTCGCCTCGCGCGCCTACGGCGACGTCGGGTTGGTCGACTTCAACGACGTCACCGCGCTCGAGCGCGCCCTCGCCACCCGTGACTTCGCCTGCGTCGTCAGCGAGCCGGCGCTCACCAACGTCGGCGTGGTGCTTCCGGACCCCGGCTTCCACGACGCCCTCCGCGCTCTGACTCGTGAGTACGGCTCGCTGCTCGTCCTCGACGAGACGCACACCCTGATCTGTGGCCCGGGCGGCCTCACCCGTCGCTGGTTTCTCGAGCCGGACGTCGTCACGGCCGGCAAGGCGATCGGCGGCGGCGTGCCGCTCGGCGTCTACGGCATGAACGGCGCTCTGGCCGAGGCGTTCGTCAGTGGGCATGATCGGGAGGGGCGCGAGGGCGAGCTCGCGACCGGCGGCACGTTGTTCGGCAACGGGCTCAGCATGGCGGCCGCCCGGGCCGCCCTCACCGAGGTGCTCACCGAGGAGACGTATGAGCGCACCGCGCGCCTCGGCGCCCGGCTGGCCGACGGCATCGAGGGGCTCGCCGTTGAGGCGGGTCTCCCTTGGGTAGTGCACAAGCTGTACGCGCGTTCGGGATGGTCGTTGTGTGGCCGCTTGCCCCGCAACGCTCGTGAGGCCGACGAGGACGCCTGGCCGGAGTTCTCGGCCCTCCTCCACGTCTATCTCGCGAACCGCGGCGTCTGGGAGGCGATCAGCAGCGCCGGCCCGGCGGTCTCGGCGGCCGCGACGACCGCCGACGTGGACGGCTACCTCGCGGCGCTGGGCGAGCTCGTCGCCGAGCTCGCGTAACCCTTCGGCAGCTCCGTTCCCCGTCGCGACGTCGCGGCCGCTCCGTGCCCGGCCTACCCCCGAGGTGGGAGGCCGCCGTCACGGCTTGCCACCGCTCCTGCCTCCGCGGGAGCAGCCCCTGACCCTCGGGGATGACGCCGGGCCGCCGGAAGATGCCACCACGGACCCCCGCGGGTCACCACGTGGGAGCGACGACCCCGCCCGGCCGCCCGGCTAGCCTCTTCTCAGCAGACCGGCCCAGCCCAGCGCCGGTCGCCTCAGGAGAATGGGCTCGACCCGTGGAGGGACCGATGGAAGCGACACTCGCACGAGAGCTGGCTCTGGTGGCGCCGGCGGCACGCATCGCGGCGCCGTATCTGCCCGCCGACACAATTGACACGGTCGTCGCCGCACGCGGCCTTGGCCGCAGCTTCGGCGTCGGCGACACCGCCGTCCAGGCCTTGGCGAACGTCGATATCGAGTTGGCGCGGGGCCACTTCACCGCGATCATGGGGCCGTCGGGCTCCGGCAAGAGCACGTTGATGCACATCCTCGCCGGGCTCGACCGCCCGACGGCCGGTTCGGTCAACGTCGACGGTGTCGAGATCACGCACCTCAAGGACAAAGAGCTGACGCGCCTGCGACGCGAGAGGATCGGCTTCATCTTCCAGTCCTTCAACCTGCTTCCAACGCTCACGGCCTACGAGAACATCATGCTGCCGCTGACGATCGCCGGCCGGCAGGCCGATGAACGCTGGCTGCGGCAGCTGATTGAGACCGTCGGCCTCAAGGACCGGCTCGCGCATCGACCGTCCGAGCTGTCGGGCGGTCAGCAGCAGCGCGTCGCCGTCGCCCGGTCGCTCGTGACGCGGCCGTCCGTGCTCTTCGCCGACGAACCTACCGGTAACCTCGACTCGCGTACCGGAGAAGAGGTACTCGCCCTGCTGCGGCGCTTGTCCGACGAGTTCGGGCAGACCATCGCCATGGTCACCCACGATGCTCATGCCGCCAGCCGCGCCGACCGCGTCGTGTTCCTCAAGGACGGCGAGATCGTGCGCGACCACAGTGGCATGGACCGCGACGAGATCTACGAGGTCATCAAGAGTCTCGAGACCGGGACGGGGAGGTGATGGCGATGCTGCGCAGATCCTGGCGTTCGCTGTTGCAGCGCAAGCTGCGGACCACCCTGACGATCCTCGCCATCCTGCTGGGTGTGGCGATGATCAGCGGCACCTACGTGCTGACTGACCAGATCCAGAACGGCTTCAAGGATATTTTCGCGACCGCCTTCAAGGGGACTGCCGTGGTCGTGCAGCCCAAGGTCACGTTCGGCGACGGGGAGACCGCCGCGGCGAGCATGCCCGAAGGACTGCTCGACGACGTGCGCACCGTCGACGGCGTCGCCGCCGCGATCGGCAACGCCGAGGCGCTCGGCACCGTCGTGGTCGACGGCGAGCCCGTGGCGACGAACGGCGCTCCGACCCTCGTCCTCTCTGCAAGCCCGTCGAGCGCTCAGCACGTCACCCTGGAGGCCGGCGAGCTGCCGAGCGCCAGCGGCGACGTTGCGATCGACGCCGGCTTCGCCGAGCGCGAGGGACTCGCGCTCGGCGACGAGTTCGGTGTCGGTACGCGCGACGGCATCGTACCCGTCACCGTCGCCGGCGTGTTCACCTTCGGCGAGGCGTCCTCGATGGGCGGCACCATCATGGTCGCCGCGCCGCTCGCCGACGTGCAGCGGTGGTATGGCCTCGAGGGCGAGCTGACGTCGATCGACGTTCAGGCGGAGGCCGGAGTCACTCCGGACGAGCTCACCGCGCGTGTGGCGGCGGCGTTGCCCGCCGACGTCGAGGTGAAGACCGGCGAGCAGGCCGCCGCGGACGCGACCGCGGAGACCAGCGAGGCGATCAACTCGATCCTGCGGCCGGCGCTGCTCGCCTTCGGCGGCGTCGCCGTCTTCGTCGGCGCCTTCATCATCTTCAACGCGTTCTCGATCACCGTCGCGCAGCGCACTCGCGAGTTCGCTCTGCTGCGCGCACTGGGCGCCGGGCGCCGGCAGGTGCTGGGCGGCGTTGTCGTGGAAGCGCTCCTCATGGGAGTGACCGCCTCGGTCGCCGGGCTCTTTGCCGGACTTGCCGTTGCCTCAGGCATCAACCGCCTCTTCCTGCTGATCGGCGCCGACATCCCTCGCAGCGGGCTGACGCTCGAACCGCGGACCATCGTGGTCGCGCTCACCATCGGCATCGGTTCGGCCCTCGGGGCCGCGCTGGTCCCGGCACTGCGCGCGACGCGTGTGCCGCCGGTCGCGGCGCTCCAGGAAGGCGCGACGTTGCCGCCGAGCCGCCTGAGCCGCTTCGCCACGCCGCTCGCCACGGTGGTCGCCGGGCTCGGCGCCACGGTCGCGGGGCTCGGGCTCTTCGGTTCCAGCGCCACTACGACACGGCTCCTCGAGATGGGCTTGGGCGCGATGCTCGTCTTCGTCGCTCTCGCCATGGTCGCGAAGCACGTGGTGCGTCCGATCGCCCGCGTGCTCGGCTGGCCGCTCGAGAGGATCTTCGGCACGAGCGGCCGCCTCGCTCGCGACAACGCCGCCCGCAATCCCGCGCGCACCGCGTCGACCGCGGCCGCGCTCATGATCGGGTTGGGCATCGTCGTGTTCGTCGCGGTCTTCGCACAGGGCCTGAGGAGCTCCTTCGTGGACTCACTGGAGCAGGCCAACCGCGCGGACGTCGTCGTGAGCGACGACGCCATGTTCTCGGCTCTGCCGGCGCCCGGCGTGCGCCAGGTCGCCGCGCTCGAGAGCGTGGATCTGGTGGCCGGTGTCGCCGAGCCCGAGGTGCGAGTCACCACGGCCGGCCACGAGGGCTCCGTGACACTCATGTCCGCGATCGACCCCGACACGTTTTCTCAAGTCTGGGGCTTCGACTGGGTCGGCGACGCCTCCGACGACGTGCTCGCGCGTCTGCACGACGGCGGTGCGGTCGTCGAGCAGGAGTTCGCGCGTGCTCGCGGGGTCGGCGTCGGCGACTCGATGACGGTGGCCGCGCAGAGCGGCAAGACCGCGCGCGTTGAGGTCGTCGCCCTCTACCGCGACCCCATGCTCCTCAACACCTTCGCGGTCGGCGACAGCGTCCTGCGGGAGCTCGGCCTGCCGGCCGACCCGAACCTGACGCTCGTGAACGCGAGGGACGGAGTCGCGCCGGACGCGCTGCGCCACGACATCGACGGCGTGCTCGCCGGCTTCCCCGCCCACACCGCCCGCACGCAGGCCGAGTACGTGGAGTTCATGAACGCCCAGGTGAACCAGCTGCTCATGCTGCTCTACGCGCTGCTCGCGATGAGCGTGACGATCGCTCTCTTCGGCATCGTCAACACGCTGGTCCTGTCGGTGTACGAGCGGACACGCGAGATCGGCATGCTGCGCGCCATCGGAACGACGCGGCGGCAGGTGCGCAGGATGGTCCGCTACGAGAGCGTCATCACATCCGTCATCGGCGGCGTGCTCGGCATCGGCATCGGCGTCCTCTTCGCCTACGTCGTCTCGACCCAGTTCGACGTGAACGGGATGGTCTTCTCGGTGCCGGCCGGCCAGCTCGTGGTCGCGCTGGCGGCGGCGATCGTCGTCGGCGTCATCGCCGCCGTGCTGCCCGCACGCAGGGCGGCGCAGATCGATGTGCTCGAGGCTGTGCGCTGCGAGTGAGCCGGCCCGAGACCGCTGGACACTCGTGAACGGAACGAAGGCGGGCCC
>CAWBNR010000004.1:0-114695 GCA_963790185.1 uncultured Thermoleophilia bacterium
CACAGTCAAACGGAGGAAGGGTCATGAAACGATTATCGACCGCCGTGCTTGCCGCGGCGTTCATCCAGGTCATCGCGCTGCATGCCGACGTCCGCGAGGACCGGACGTATCACGGTCCTCGGCTGGGAGGCCGGAAAGACCGTGACCATTGAGAACGTGAACGGCACCATCACGGTGGAGACGTGGACGGATTCCGTGGACGCAACGGCCGACGTGGAATTCCGCGGGTGGCGGGGGCGGTATGTTCAGGAAGTGATCGATGAGACGTCGTTCAAGGTCGAGAAAGCGCCTCCGGAATCCGCATCCGGCTGTACAGGCCGCATTCCGAAAACAGCTCGGACTTCTGGGACTGGTTGTTCGGCGGCGGACACCACGTCCAGGTGAACGCGCAGATGCGGATCCGCGTGCCTGAGTCAGCGATCTCGAAGCGGAGACCACCAACGGAAACGTCCATGTCAGCGGGATCCGAGGCAAACTGGATATCGGATCCACAAACGGCAACGTGGAGGCGGAGGGAACGGCGGGCGTCGTGGACACCCACCACCAACGGGAACGTCCGCGTGGAGTGCGCGGCAATGCCCTCCCAGGGACGATCATCCTTCACGAGCACCAACGGGGACGTCCATCTGTCCATCCCGGAAAGATCGACGCGGACGTGGAACTTTCGACGACCAACGGCCATGTGCAGTCTTCCTATCCGATCACCATGGAAGGGGCTTTTCCGGCAAGCATGTCAACGGCCGGATCGGAAAGGGCGGGGTTTCCATCTACGCCTCCACGACCAACGGAAATGTGGAGCTGATCGAAGCGCCGTAGCGGATCCCTTCATTATATATCTTAGAGGCCCGGGCCGTCCGATCATCGGACTCCCGGGCCTTTTTTGTGTTTGAACGTTCAGATGGATTTTTTTTTGTCGCCCTGAGCCGAGCTCCCTGCTTCGCTTCCGAAGGGCCTTAGGGCGGATAAGCAGAGTATTAATAGAGTGTAGTTAAAAAAAGTCCGTCCAGGTTTATCCCGGAACATATTCACACCACCTCAGTTACATCTATAATTCTTCTGAACTTGACAATCATCCGGCATTTGCGTATATTTCCTGCGATTATTAACGGAGGAGAACATGTCAGCGGAGAAGAAACAGTTCAAATCGAAAAAACAGGACAATGTCTGGCCTTACACGGCCGTCAACGCGTATCTCGCTCTGGCCTCCCTGGTCACTTTGGCAGCGGGCTATGTCGCGCTTTCCGTCAAACCGTATAACAGCCCCGTGTCCCTGAACGTGGCCCCGGTTCTTCTGGTTATCGGATACTGCATTCTGGTCCCGGCCACGATCATCTACCACAAGAGAGATCCGAAGCCCGTGGACCAGCAGCTCCATCCGCGCGAGGCACCAAAGGCGGGGTGAAGAGAAACGGAGAATCGGAGAGTCGGAGAAACGGAGAAAAGCTCTGCGATTCCATCTTTTTCTCCGCTTCTCTGTTTCCCCCTCTCTCCTTTTCCATCTTTTGGAGTAGTAGACTGTCGGATAACCAATCAACTTGTCTGACAGAAGTGAGAGAAAAGGGCGATTAGCTCAGCTGGTTCAGAGCACTTGCCTTACAAGCAAGGGGTCACTGGTTCGAATCCAGTATCGCCCACAGGATGCAGGGCTGTAACTCACTGTTTTATAGGTATTGTGCAGCCCCTGTTTTTTGGGTAATATATTAGTGATTTGGTACGATTTGGGCTGTTTTGGTATGCTTTATGGCACATTTACGGCACATTTTGGGCTCACCTTTTATTACTAATATTTATATATTTGATTGAATTTCATACTAAAATTATGATAAAATGTCCTAATTTACATGGAATAGATTCTTTCCATGGAATCTTGTTATATTTTCTGGATTTTTATCTGTCACTAAAAAATGATGCTTAAGGACGAATTATTATTGAAAAACATTAAAAAATGCCATATATTATAAAAGTTGGGATTAAGGGAGGGAAAATTGTTGTTAATAGCCCAAAAAAAATGGCTTATATAAGCCGATTCATTAAAAAATGGCTTTTATAAGACATTTTTTTTTATATAGGACATATTAGAGCAGGTCGGATTGTGTGTAGAATAATAGTTTAGAGCATAAAAATGAAAATACCTAATAATATTATTTTGTTTGTAATACCAGTTTATAATCAATCAGAAACTGATTATAGTAACTATTTAAAGGAAAAAAATGATAAGTACTTAAATCAAACCATTCAGCGTCGAAAAAGGCAAGATTTAATTCATCAGAATGAAGATAATAACAAACTAAAAGCTGAAATTAATGATGATTTAAATAAAATATTTAGAGAATACCTGGAAATATAATCAAATAGTTGGGTTTATTGAATTTTATTTAGATGGCTATACAATAAAATCTCAAGTATGGTTTATAGATTCAAAGAGAAGAATAAAAATACCCAAGAATAAGATGTTTCAATATAAAGGTAAAATCTCTGATGTTGTACATACTCCATATTATAATAATTCTGAGATTAAAAATAAAATAATCGAATTTTTAAATAAATTGCAAAAAGGAGAGTATGGAGTCTCAATATTAAAAGATTGCTATCTTAAAACTGATTTATTTGAACAAAATGTGAAATTCTTAAACATTAAAGAATTGATTAAATCTATTAACAAATAAAAATGTTCTTACCCGTTCATCCACTGGACGGAGCACTACTTGGCTATTGCTTTGTCGGGCTGTGCTAGCCATGAAATAACGTCGTCCGTAAAGTGATGACCCACGTTATACGAGAACAACAAATGAATACAATAATTACTTGTTATATGTGCAATGCGCCTATGACCTCTCGGGAACATGCACCGCCAGAATGCTTCTTCCCAAATATAAAGGAATTTGGTAAAGAATCTTACGTCGTAATCTTATTACGGTACCTTCTTGTGAATCTCATAATTCTCAAAAATCAGAAGATGACGAATTCTTTCGAACAGTAATTACTTTAACATCTGATAAAAGTAATGTCGGTCTGCATCAGACTATAAACAAAGTTCTTCGTGCAGCGAAACGAAATTCTAATAAATATAGGACATTTTTTATTAAAAAAGGTACAGTCAATGGAGGCAGGAATCAGCTTCTTGAGGTTGATCGAATCGATTTGACAATTGTATTGACCATTTGGCACAAGCAATTTTTTATCATAGTTATAATATTAAATGGCTATTACCATTAAAAACATTTTCTCCAAATTTTATCAGTGGAGCTATTAATGATAACATTGTACAACATAGGAAGACAGAAAATATAGTAACTATCTCAAATATATATTTAAAGGATGAAGTTTTTCAAGGGGAAAATCAAGAAGTTTTTAAATATCGTTTAAAATACAATAAAACACAACAAATTTATGTTTTTAATGGTATTTTTTATAATAATTTTCATGTTTATTCTATTTCATTTAATTAAGTTAGTGATTATAAATATATCCTAACAGAAAAGTTATCCGATATAAAGGTATTTCATTTAGTAAGGACGAATCCTCCTTATTGGTCATCCCGGTGCAAAGCTCTAGGACGATTAGAATATTTTCAACTATTGGGCACACTAAACTCATTTGGTTCCCATATAATAACTGATTGGATAAAATAAAATAGGGGAGAATAAAAATAAACTATGACTAATTAATAGTAATAGGAGGTTTATATATGAAAATAAAATATTGGTTTGCTCATTTTCAAACAATAAAAAATAAGTCACATAAATTTGTTATGTGGATATTCGCTTCAGTGATCATTTCACTTTCAAGTATTTGGTTACCATTACTTGTTGGAAATTTGATAAAGGTAAACATAAAAAGTGCAATATTGAGTTCTCAGCCTTTAATTTTCTATTCAATAGTTTTATTAAGTGATGCATTATTTACTTCTGTTTCTGTTGAAGGATCTTTCTCTAATAGTATAGCAACTTCAATTAGAGGTATATCGACTGTAATAACAATAACCGTATTATTAATATTATCAGCGTTTAGTATGATTAATTATTTTTCAACAAATAAATTCAATGGGAATATTCAATACTATTGTCTTATTGTATCAATAATTATTGCCATATATATTTATGGTCTACGTGAAAAAGAATGGGAAAATGATGTATCATCAATAAAAACTAAGCAAGATGAAGATATTGTTAAAATTGGTGAGAAGGCAGTCGATGCAAACTTGACTCCCGAAGGAGAAAAGTTATGAAATTAAAAGTCATGTTTTTCAGCAACCAATTGGTGATTTCGCTTTATCAATAATAAACTTTTTAGATCTTGAAAAGATTGTCAGAATTGACCAGCGAAAGTTTGATATTGACAATATGGTGAGTACTGGTGGACCACAACGCGAAGATTCAAAAAGAAGGATTAATGAAATTGCAATATATTCCGAATCACCTGATGCTACATTTCCGACTGCTATTATACTCGCTCTAAACGAAGGTGATTATAAAATTGATGAAGATAATGTAATTATTGAAAAAAATGAATGCGCGTCCATAGTTGATGGACAACATAGATTTTTAGGTATTAAACAATCGAAAGAACAAAGAGAATTATCAATTACCAGTAGTATTTCTTCTTGATGCTACAGAAACAAGAAAGCTTTGCTATTTGCAGTTATTAATGGTAAACAAACGAAGGTATCAGCATCATTAATATATGATTTATTTGAAGTGACTGAAGGTAGAAATCCAATAAAAACATGTCATGAGATAGCTCGCGCAATGAATTCGAATCAACAATCACCATATTATAGAAAATTAAAAATGTTAGGAATTAAAACTCCTGGGAAGTAGAAGAAGTTCTTTCTCAAGGAACTTTTGTTACACACCTTTTAAGATTAATTACAAATAATCCAGAAGAGGATTTTCAAGCTGCAAAAAGTCATAAAAAATTTATTGAAAGACCAGACTGTGTTTTTAATAATTATTTTATAAATAATAAGGATGAAATAATTTTAAAAATACTTTTAAACATATTTATAGCTGTTTCCCATGTATTTCCTTTGGAGTGGAATGATCCAAGAAAGTTTATTATTTCAAAAACAACTGGATATACCGGTATAATTAAATCAATACCAGAGATTATTAAAAAAGGAAAAGAGAATAAGAATATATCGCAAAATTATTGTATTAATATATTTAAAAAATTAAGGGATAAAATAAAAAAGAATAATTTAAAATTAACTAGCACATATTTTCCACCAAATAATATTGGTGAATCAAAGCTAAGAAATCTAATTAGAGATTGTTTAAACGAAGTTGAATAACTCTGTCCTCCAAAAGTATGATGTATGGGCGACGGGTGGCCTTGATACTTTGTGGGATATTAAAATGACCTATGTGGCACGGCCCTAGGGCCGTGCTATTTAATAGATTTAAAATTATTATTTCGGATAAGAATCATTCCGAAAAAGATGAAACATTATAATGAACCTAGTCATACTAATGAGTTTATGTTTTCATCATGATTGCCTTGAGATGATAAAAAATATCCTTTAAGTCTACAAGATAAAATAAGATAAATTGACTGTAAAAGTATAATTCTAGGATTGAACAGATAGCCATTATAACAAAAATATTTATAAAATATAAATAAATAACTAGAGATTAGTATTTAACAAAGTTAAATAAATATATTATAATTGGGTAGAAAATTGAAAATTAAAAGTGAATAAATTTATTATGATTACTTCCCAATCATTTTTAATACTAATATTAATTATTATATTAATTGTATTGACATATATATGTTTGAAGTTTAAAAATGATTACAATCAAATATATAATCGATATAAAGGAATTATTAATATCGAAAATGAGAAAAATCGATTAATTGATCAATACAATAAAATGATTGGTATCTATAAATCTAAAAAAAAATGAATTTATCAATAAATTAAAGCAATTAAAATTATATTATGATGAGAAATATCAAATTTATGACAAGTTAAAACAAGAGGTTAATTTATTAGAGGAAAATATTGATTTGTTATCTTATGGATTATATAAACCGCATTTTGATTTTGATAATTCTGAAAAATATAAGCAAAAGATTAATGAAAATTATGAAGATCAAAAGAAAATGATAAAATCGAGAGAAGCTGCTGTTTGTCATACTGAATGGCAAGTGGAGGGTAGTAAAGCTGAAGGACGTAAAATGACAAACAGAAATATTAAATTAATCGACGCACTCCTGGGGGACTGCGTCGCTGCGGGTGTCGATATCGTGACGGTGGGTCAGTACTTGTGTCCGGCGCGCGACCGGTTGCCTGTCGCGCGCTACGTCGGGCCTCGGGAGTTCTCGGCCCTCGAGGACCGGGCTCGCGCCCTGGGGCTGGAGGTCGTGGCCGGCCCGTTCGTGCGCTCCTCGTATCGGGCCGGCGATGTGTTCGCCGCCGCGGCCGGCGGGGACGCCGACCGCTTCGGCGAGGGTCGGCGGGCGTGACAGGGCTCGTCCTCGAGTCGCTCGTGGCGCTGGTCATGCTCGACGTTGACTACACGGTGCTGCGTCCGGGGCCGCGCTTCGAGGCGGAGGGCTACCGGGCTCTCGGTCTCGAATTCGGCCTCGATCTCGACCCCGCGCGCTGGGACGCCGCGGAGTGGGCGGTCCACGCCGCGGTAAGCGAGCGCCGCGAGCGTTTCGGGACCGTCCACGACGAGGGGCTCTACGAAGTGGTCGCGACCGTCATCATCGAGGCGCTCGGCGGTGACGACCCCGACGCGGTGGCGGCGGCCGCGCACGAGCAGGTGGTCGAGTGGGGGCGCGTCGAGAACTTTGCGCCGTACGATGACGTGATGCCGTGTCTCGGTCGGCTGCGCGCCGCCGGGCTCCGGATCGCCCTCGTCTCGAACACGAACCGCGACCTGGTGGCCGCGGCCGTTCACTTTGGGCTGGAACCTTTCATCGACTTCACGGTCGCGAGCTGTCTCGTCGGCTACAGCAAGCCGGCCCCGCAGATCTTCACGGGACTCCTCGACGATGCGGGCGTCCCTGCCGACCGGGCAGTCATGGTCGGCGACAACCTCGAGGACGACGTGCGCGGCGCGATCGCCGCCGGCTGCCACGGCGTACTGCTCGACCGCCGGGGCCGCTGGGACGTGCCGCTGCCGACCATCCGCAGCCTCGATGAGTTGCCCGCTCTTCTCGGCTTGCTCGCCTAGGGCGCTCCGGCCGGCGTCTCCAGCAGTCCGCTCAGGGCGTCCCGGGCGACACCGTGAGCACGGTCCCGCTGTCGCCGATCACGACGGCGCTCTCCGGCGGCCGGCCGTGTGCGTTGGTGGCCGTCATCGTCCCCCCAGACAGTAGAAGTAGCCGTCGCGGGCGCCGACGTAGACGCGCCCGTCCCACATGATCGGCGTCGATTCGATCGAGGCGCCGATCGTGTGGCGGGCGGTCTCGCGCACACTGACCTTCCACCAGTCGCCGTTGCGACCGGGGAGGGCCCCCTCTGCGTCCTCGCGCGCCTTGCGGTAGGTGATGCGGTAGAGATGGACGGTCTCGTCGTAGCCGGCGGCGACGATGCTGTCCCCGACGATGATCGGCGTGGAGATGCTGCCCCCTATGTCGGCGCTGAAGACGAGACGTGGTGTCGCGAGGCCCTTCTCGCCGTTCGGTCCCTCCACCTCTTCGTCGGCCAAGGCATCCTGGGCCACGACGTAGAGGTTGCCGTCGATCGCCGAGAAGGCGGCCAGCGCCGGGTAGCGCCCGTCGCCGTTGGCCGCGTCGTTCACGGAGGCCGAGCCTATCACCCCGCCGCGCCAGTCCCCGAGCCTGCGGTCGCCTGTCGGGAAGTACCACTCCGGATCGGCGTCGGCGGGCTTCGCGGGGTCGATCATCATCATCCCGCCCCGCCCCTTGATGTACTGCTTCTCGACCGGGACGAGAAGCTTGCCGCTCAGCGTCGGCACGGTGGTGCCGTTCATGTCGCTGCCGATGCGGCGGTCGTAGACGACCTCGAGCGTGTCGAGGGTGAGCCCGTAGACATGGCCGGCGCCCGAGGCGATGTAGAGCCTGTCGCCGAGGAGTGCGGGCGAAGCCTCGAGGGCGAGGTCGTCGGCGTGACTGTCATCGCGCTGGTCGCCGAGGAGGAGCCGTTCGGCGAGCACTACCGGCCGGCGCTGCTCGCCGAACGGCTCCGTCGCGAGAGGGTCCAGCGCGTACATCCATCCGCTCTCGACGCCGATGTAGAGCCGTCCGTCGAGGTAGACGCCGCTGCCGTCGCAATCGCGGGTGTAGGCCTCGGTCTGGGGCACGGGCAGGCGCCAGAGCTCCTCACCTTTGCCGACCGTGAAGGCGCGGTACGGCGCGATGTCCGGGTCGTCGAGCCCAAGGGGATAGCCGCGCCGCGAGCCGGCGCAGACGATGTAGCGGTCGTCGCGCCCGGTCGCGGCTGGGTTCTCGAACACGCTCGGCGAGCTCTTCAGGATGTCGTCGTACTCGCGCCGCCAGAGCTGCTTGCCGTCACGCGCGTCGAGCTTGTGGAGGGCGTGGTCGTAGCCGCTCACGAGCAGGAGGAGACGGTCGCCCTGATGCACGAGGGCGGGCTGGCCGGTCCAGCCCGTGCCCGCCCAGACACCCGGCGGATCGTCCTCCTTCTTGCCGGAGCTCCAGCCGCTGCCGATCTCGGTGCGCCAGACGACGTCGAGCGTGGTGGGCGCCGGTCCCCGCCCGTAGAAGCGGCGCGTCGCGTCGCCCAGGAAGGTGGCGATCTTGATCCCTTCGCCATCGCGTGCGGGGTAAGCGACGGTCTGGTAGGGGACGATCCCGGGGCCTCTCGCGGCAACGCCGCCGTCGCCGACCTCGACGCCTCGGCAGCCGCGCGCCAGCAGCAGGGCGGCAGCGACGGCGAGGACGAGGACGACGGCGAGCGCGACACGCCGCCGGCGTGCGACCTGTCGCCGGCGCGCGGCTGAGCGGGCTGGTCTCTTGCGGTCCGCAGGGCTCACGCGACCCTACCCTACCACCCCCTCGCGCCCGCCTCCTCCCGCGACTCAACGTTCACTTCGGCCGCGCGTTTCTCGTTGGGAATCGGGTCCGTCCCAGCGCAGGAGCTCCGCGGGAGCTGCGCGGTACTTGGAGGCGTCGTCAGCAGCGTCGAGCACTCGATGTGACACGGCTGGTCGCGATGATCGGTCGGCCGATGGATCGGCCGAGGGATCGTCGACCACACGCCCGACGCGGCGTCGACCGTCTAGTTCCTCGCCCAGCTCCGGTTGTGCTCCTCGGCTCGAAGGTACACGCCGTCGATCTCGCGCTCCACGCGGCAGAGGAACGCGCGGATGGCGAACTCGGCCTCGAGATGCGCGAGCCGGTCCTTGGCTCCGCCGTTCGGACCCTGCATGCTGATGACGTCGCTCTGCCACTGCGAGGGGAGCCGGTGCCGCTCGGGCAGGCGCAGCGCGGGCCAGCCGACGGCCCGCAGGAGGAAGAGGCGATAGAAGCCGCCCTCCGGGGTCCCGTGGCACTGCTCGACGTCCATCGCATGGGCCTCGATGCGGACGTCGCGGTAGCACAGCTCGCCGACGGCGTCGAACCTCGCCAGCTCCGCGGCGACGCTCGCCGCGGTGCCGCCGTTGGTCCCGTTCACGCACCAGGCGCTGGACTTGAGAGGCCGTGAGATCAAGTCATCCGTCCTTCGACCGTACCGTTGCGAGCGCTCGAGCGCGGCCCACCCGACCTGCTCTGCGCCGTGCTAGCGAGTGCACTTCTGGCCCTCCGCCGTCTCCAATTCCTTGAGTCCGAGTTGCGTCGGGAACCACATGGCCTCGGGCAGCTGGGACGGGTCCGTGAGGAGCGTTGTGAGGCCCCTGCGCGCCTCCACCCGGAGGCCGGAGTCGCGATGCCAGACGTAGCGGGCGCCGTCGAGGCCGACGCAACGCGCCTCGAAGCCCAGGGAGACGACATCCCGCAAGGTGAAAGTGAGGTCGTGCTCCAACTACCGCTCCCCTCTTCTCGGTGCGTGTGCGCACGCGGGCCAGACGGTCTTCCACTCTCTCGTATCGGCAAAGCGGGCTCGGCAGCGCTGGGACAAATGTCTACCCAGGCCCTGCCGAGCACGGCTCGACCGCAGGCGACGCCGCATGCGGCGTCGCCTGCGGTAAGCTTCGGTCATGACCGACAAGATCAGACTGACGCAGTACGCGGCCAAGAGCGGTTGAGCGGCCAAGCTGGGTCCGTGCGACCTGCAGGCCGTGCTCGATCGACTGCCGCGCTCGTCGGAGGCGTTCGCGCGACTCCTGGAGACCAGGGACGACGCTGCCGTGACGCCTCTCGGCGACGACCTCTGCCTCGTGCAGACGGTCGACTTCTTCACGCCCATCGTCGACGACCCGTACCGGTTCGGGCAGATCGCCGCGGCGAACGCGCTCTCCGACATCTACGCGATGGGCGCCCGGCCGCTGACCGCCATGAACCTGGTCGCGTGGCCGGTCGCACTCGGTCTGGACCCGCTCGTCGAGATACTGCGCGGCGGCGCCGAGAAGGTCGCCGAGGCCGGCGCCGAGCTCGCCGGGGGCCACACCATCGACGACAAGGAGCCCAAGTACGGGCTCGCCGTGTCCGGCCTCGCGAGGCCCGATGAGATCGTGTACAACGCCGGTGCGCTGCCCGGCGACCGCCTGGTGCTCACCAAGCGCCTCGGCATCGGCGTGCTCGCGAGCGCGCTGAAGAAGGGGCTGATCGGCGAGGACGAGATGGAGCCGGCGGCGCGCGAGGCGGCGGCGCTGAACGCCGCCGCCTCGCGCGCCATGCTCGCCGTCGGCGTGCACGCGGCCACCGACGTGACGGGTTTCGGTCTCTTCGGTCACCTCGCCGAGATGCTCGACGCCTCGACCGGCCGCCGCCACCGTCTGGCTGACGGCCGTGCCTCTCCACGACGCCGTGCTCGATCTCGTCGTCCGCGGCGTCTACGCAGGCGGGCTGCGCAACAATCGCGACTTCCTGGTCGACCGGCTCGGCGGGTAGACCGCGAGGACCCGCGCGTGCTCGCGCTCTTCGACCCGCAGACCTCGGGCGGGCTTCTCATGGCCGTCGCGCCGGAACGCCATGCCCGGCTCCTCGGCGAGCTCGGAGAGGCCGGCTGCGCCGGCTGGACCATCGGGGTGGTCACGGACGAGCCGGCCGGGACGATCGCCGTGCGCGAGGAGCCGGATGCCTGACCGCGAGGAGTCACTCGGCTCCCTCCTCCTGAGGGGAGCCTCCGTGCTTCCCTACATGATGCTCGGGGTGATGGCCGTCATCGCGGTGGTGGCTTGGGCGCTCGTCTTCATGTTCGGCGTCAGTGCGGACGCCGAGCCGATCTGGGAGTGGGTCCGGGGGCGCTCGATCGGGGAGATCGTCACGCAGGTCGGCCTGGTGCTGCTCGTCGGGCTCGTTCCCGTCGCCGTGCTGGTGCTTTCGATGCTGGCGACCTCCTACGGTGTCCGTGAGCGTCCGGCGTCGTGGTTTTGGCCCATGACCCAGGCGCTCTTCACCGCCGTCGCGCTCGCGCTGGTGGCCTTCGACCACCTGATACCGGAGGCTCTCGCCGACGCCGGTATCGATGGACGGGACTGGTGGATCATCTTCGGCTACGCTGCGTATGCCGTGTTGATGGCGGGTCTGCGGATGAGGGCGGCTCGCGACGAGAGTGGGCGCGGGGCCGCCTGACGGCTTCTTGCGGGAGGGACGGACTGATGACGGACGGTCAGAAGGCTCGGGACACCCGGGCTGAGGCTCGGGAGGGCTTGCGGGGGCTCGCGGCGGTCGACGAGGTCCTCCGTGAGTCCGGCGTTCAGGAGTTGCTCGAGACCTACCCAAGGGGACTGGTCGTCGACGCGGTGCGCGCCGTGCTCGACCGTCTGCGCCGCGAGATCCTCGAGGAGGGGCGCCACGTCGCCGCAAACGAGGTCACGGCGGCTCAGCTGGCACCCTGGGTCGAGGCGCTCCTGCGGCGCGCGACGCGCCCGTCGCTGCGCCGCGTCCTCAACGCGACCGGGATCGTGGTGCACACGAACCTGGGCCGCGCGGTGCTGCCCGCGGAGGCCGTCGCCGCGGTGACCGCCGCCGCCTCGGGCTACTCCGACCTCGAGTTCAGTCTCGCGCGGGGCGAGCGCGCGTCGCGGCAGGACCACGTGCACGACGCGCTCTGCACGCTCACCGGCGCCGAGGACGCGCTGGTCGTCAACAACAACGCGGCCGCGGTCCTGCTGGCGCTGGCCGCGACCGCGCGTGGCGGTGAGGTGCTGGTGTCGCGCGGCCAATTGGTCGAGATCGGGGACGGCTTCCGGATCCCCGACATCCTGCGCGAGAGCGGCGCCGAGCTTGTCGAGGTCGGCACCACGAACCGCACCTACCTGCGCGACTTCGAGGGAGCCTGGAGCGAGCGCTCGCGCGCCATCCTGCGTGTGCACACGAGCAACTACCGGATCGTCGGTTTCACGGCCGAGCCCCCGGTCACGGAGCTCGCCGAGCTCGCCCACGCGCGCGGCGCGGCGCTCGTCGATGACCTCGGCAGTGGCGCTCTGGCCGAGTTGGACCTGTTCGAGGACGAGCCGTCGCTGCGCGACAGCCTGGCGGCCGGTGCCGACGTCGTGACGTTCAGCGGGGACAAGATGCTGGGCGGTCCGCAGGCCGGCATCGTCGTCGGTCGCGCCGCGACCGTCGAGTCCATGCGGCGGCATCCGCTGGCGCGAGCGGTGCGCATCGACAAGCTGGACGTGGCGGCGCTCGACGCCGTGCTGCGGCTCTACCTCGATCCGCAGCGGGCGGTGGAGAGCATCCCGACGCTCGCTGCGCTGACGGCCCCGCTCGCCGAGGTCGAGGCGCGCGCCGGCCGCCTCGCCGAGGCGCTGGGAGCGCTCGGAGACGGCGTGACGGCCGAGGTCGTCCCCTCGGTGGCGCGTGCCGGGGCGGGTGCGCTGCCGGTGGCCGAGGTGCCGAGCGCCGGTGTCGCGCTGGCGGCGAACGGGTTCGACGCGGACCGGCTCGCCGAACGGCTGCGGAGCGGCGAGCCCGCCGTCGTCGGTCGCGTTTACGAGGGTCGCCTGCAGCTCGACGCGCGTACCCTGTGCGAGGCCGATCTGGCGGCGGTCGTCGCCGCGGTGCAGGACGCCCTTGAGGGCTGACGTGGCCGAGACGGACCCTTCGTCGCAGGGACCCGCCTCTCCGGCGGGGCCGCGCCTGACGCTCGGCACCGCCGGGCACATCGACCACGGCAAGACGGCGCTCATCGCGCGGCTGACCGGCACCAACACTGACCGCCTGCTCGAGGAGCGTGAGCGTGGGATCTCGATCGAGCTCGGCTACGCCGAGCTCCCGCTGCCGAGCGGTCGGCGCGTCAGCGTGGTCGACGTCCCCGGCCACGAGCGGTTCGTGCGGACGATGGTCGCCGGCGCGACCGGTGTCGACCTCGTTCTCCTGGTCGTGGCCGCCGATGACGGCGTCATGCCGCAGACGGTCGAACACCTGCGCATCGTGGAGTTGCTCGGCGTGGAGCGCGGGGTGGTGGCCGTCACGAAGGCGGACCTGGTCGACGACGAACTCCTGGAGGTCGCCGTAGCGGAGGTGGGCGAGATGCTGGCGACGACCGCCCTGGCGGCCGCACCCGTTGTCGCGGTGAGCGTGCGCGACGGGCGCTGGGCTCGAGCGGCTGCTCGAGGCCCTCGACGCGGAGGTCGGTGGCGTCGAGGCGCGTCGCACGGCAGGCCCTGCACGCCTGCCTGTGGATCGCGTCTTCGCCCTGCCGGGCGCCGGCACGATCGTCACCGGGACCCTGTGGCGCGGTCGCGTCGCCGCCGGCGACACGCTCGCGCTCGAGCCCGGAGGCCGGCGCGCCGTCGTGCGCAGCGTCCAGGTGCACGACCATGCGGCGCCGGTCGCTGAGGCCGGCAGCCGGGTCGGGCTGAATCTGCGCGGCGTGGAGCGCGCGGACGTCGAGCGGGGCGCCTGGCTCGTCGCGCCGGAGCTGGCCGGCCGCGCCACGCGCGTGCTGTCGGCCTGGCTGCGGCTTCTCCCAGGAGGGCGGTCGCTGCGCGCGGGCGACGAACTGTGCCTCCACCACGGGACGGCGCAGTTCGTCGCCCGCGTGAACCCGGTCGCCGCTCGCGAGCTTCTGCCGGGCGCCGAAGGTCCCGCGGTCCTGCGGCTCGACGGCGAGGCCGCCGTGGAGCCGCAGGACCGCTTCATCCTGCGCTCTCTCTCGCCGGTCGCGACGGTCGGCGGTGGCGTGGCGCTCGTATCGGGTCACCAGCGCTGGCGCGAACGCGAGGCGCAGGCGCGCTTCCTCGAGGCGCTCTACCACGGTGACTGGGGCGCCGCTGCGCTTCTGCTTGCGCGAGAGCGCGCTTCAGGCGGCATCGCCGCGGCCGATCTGGCCGCGGTCGGCGCCGGCGAGCGCGAGGCCGAGGTCACGCTGAGGGCGCTGGAGGGTCGCGGCGAACTGGAGAGTCTGATGGTGGGGGTATCAGGCGCGAGCGCCGCTCGCTGGTTCGCGCCCCGTGAGCTGGCGGCGCTGCGTGATCAGCTCGTGAAGGCGGCGGCGACGCGCGCGGCTCGGCGTCCCGAGCGCCCTTTCAGCGCGCCTGCCGAGCTTGCCGCGTCCGTCCCGTCCGTGGCGCGTGATGTCGCTCAGGCGCTACTGGAAGGACTCGTCGCCGAAGGCCGGCTGGTCGCCGGCGAAGGTGGCTTCGGCCCCGCCGGCGCGACCGGCATGCTGGGCCCGGAGCAGGAGGCGCTCGCCGGGCGTCTTGCGCGCGCGGTCACGGCCGAGCTCTTTGCTCCCCCGACGCTCGCGGTCCTCGGTGAGCAGGAGCGGCTTCCGGAGCGCGAGTTGCGCCGGATCCTCGACGTCCTCGTGCGGCGCGACGTCCTCGTGCGCGCGGAGAAGGACCTCTGGTTCTCGGCGGCGGCCGTCGACGACGCCCGCCGCCGTCTCGTCGCCGAACTCGACGCCGAGGGGCGCATCACGCTCGCCGGCTTCCGCGATCTTCTGAGCTGCGGACGTCGGAACGCACAGGCCCTGCTCGAGCTCTTCGACCGGGAGGGTCTCACGCGCCGGGCAGGCGACGCCCGCGTGCCGCGCCGTCGCGGCTGACCGATCCTCTCTGAGAAGCTGTGGCCGGGAAACGCCGTCCGCGGCCCGAGAATCGGCGTGCGCGGCGGGATCAGTTCAGCGGCGCGCGGCGTCGGGCGGGTCGCCCGCCTTCCCGCCGCTCGCACTTCTCTTCCCGCCGCTTCTCTTCTTCTTCCCGCCGCTCGCTACGACTCGGTTGCGCCCCTGGCGCTTGGCCGCGTACATGGCGCTGTCCGCTCTCTCGAGCAGGTCCTCACGGCAGGTGGCGTCGTCGGGGAAGGTGGCGACACCGATGCTGAGCGTGAGGGGATCCCCATTGGCGCGGATGTCAGTGCTGAGGACCCGTTCGCGGATACGCTCGGCGACCGCGAGCGCCTGCTCCTTGGCCGTCTCGACGAGGACGACGCAGAACTCCTCGCCGCCGTATCTTCCGGCGACGTCGATGTCGCGTATGGACCGCTCGATCAGGTGGGCGACCTCGCGCAAAGCGGTGTCTCCCGCGCTGTGACCGAGGAGGTCGTTGTAGACCTTGAAGCGGTCAAGATCGCAGAAGAGCAGCGACAGCGGCTGGTCCAGGTCGCGGGCCTGGTTGAGCTCCTCGGTCAAGCACTCGTGCAGATGACGGTGGTTGTAGAGCCCGGTAAGTGCATCGGTGATCGCGTCGATCTCGGCGCGGCTCAGCCGTTCCCCTGTGTCCTTGAGGATCGCGGCGAAGGTCTCCCGGGTGTCGCTGCGTAGGCTCTCGCCCTCCGGCCCATGCAGGGCGGGCAGGTCGGCGGCGACGGCCGCGACGATGGCGCCGTCCGCGGCGCGGATCGGAGCGTACCCGGTGACCCACACGCCAAAGCCGTCGGCGAACAGGGTGTTGACCTTGCACTCCCGGCCCTGCAGGACGGCCGGCAGCTCCGCGCCCGGGAAGACTTCGTCTCCGAAGTGGGAGAACTGCTCGGGGTCCTCCTCGGGATCCACGGCGATGGCGTAGCGTCCGTCGAGGAACACGTGCGTCGTGAGGTAGCGGGTCGGCGGGTTCGCGTCGCGCACCCGCCGCAGTGTCTCTGCGATCGCCACGTAGGCCGGCGACCCCTCATCGTCCTTCGTCCTGAGCGTCTGGTGCTGCTCCGCGGCGATCAGCACCGCAGCCTCCGCCGCAATCTGCTCGGCCGTGATGTGACGCTGCTCGAGCCTCTCCAGTACGTGCAGGAACGCGTCAGTCATCTCGGGGTCGAACTGCTCTCCGCGGCAGCACTTGAGTTCTTCGACGCACTCGGGATAGGTCAGCGCGGCCTTGTACGGCCTTCGGCAGGACATCGCGTCGTAGGCGTCCACCACGGCCATGAGGCGTGCCAGCGCGGGGATGTCCTCGCCCTGGAGTCCGTCGGGGTAGCCGCGACCGTCGAAGTGTTCGTGATGGTGGCAGACGCCGAGTGTGAGGTCGTCGGCGAAGATCGGTCTTATGATGTCGGCGCTGACGACCGGGTGCTGCCGCATCTGCCGCCACTCCTCTTCGTTCAGCCGGCTGGGCTTGAGCAGCACCCGGTCCGAGATGCTGATCTTGCCGATGTCGTGCAGGTAGGCCATCTCCTCGATGCGGGACAGCGAGTCCTGAGGCCAGCCCAGCTCCTCGGCCAGCATCACCGAGTAGGCGGCCACCCGCGCGGCGTGGCCTAGCGTGTAGTAGTCCTTGGCGTTGAGCGCCGAACTCAGTGCGTTCAGGTTGCCGAGGTGCATCCGCTTGACGTCGTCGTACAGTCGAGCGTTCTTCAGCGCCAGAGAGAGCTGGGTCCCGACCCGCTCGAGAAGCCCTCGGTCGACGTCGACCACGGTGCTCTTGTCCTGCGCCGCCAAGGCGAGGGCGCCGAGCACCTCGCCGTCCGAGACCAGGGGGATGACGATGGCGGCCGCGAGACCCCGGAGGGCGGGATGAGCAGGGTCGATCAGACCCGGCTGCGGCAGGGGCAGGACGAACCCCGCACCGTCCCTGAGGCGCGCGAGGATCGCTTCGTCGAGTGTGCGGACGTCGGTCGCCTCGAGCGCGTGCCCGTGCCTGCCCGAGGTCATCACATGTGTGACGGTGGCACCGTCGAGCAGCATCAGCGCGTAGCCGTCCCACGGTACGACCGAGGCCAGCGCCTCGGTCGTACCGGCGACGATCTTCTGGATGTCGAGAGAGGACGTCGTGCGGCGAGCGATCTCGTTGAGCAGGCCCGTCTCCCAGCTCGCGGCTTGCTCGCTCTCGTAGAGCTGGGCGTTGCGGATCGCGACGGCGGCGACGTGGCAGATGGTGCCGGCGGCGTCGAGGTCCTGCTCGCTGAACGTGCGCTCGAAACGGGTCTCGGCGACCTCCACGATGCCGATCGCCTGGTCGCCGGCGATGAGCGGCAGGGTGGCCCAGCTCCGGTACCCGTGGTCCTCGACCCACTGCACACCCTCAGGCGTGAGCCGACGGTCGTCGCGAGACGCGACGACCGTCGGCTCACGCCTCTCCATCACCTCGTGGCAGACGGCCGCGACCGACAGCGGCACCGCGTCGCCGATCCACGAGTCGACTTGGTCGCCGTCGACCACGCTCATCACACAGCGTTGAGACTCGCCCTCGACGATCGCGATCTCGCAGTTGGGGACGCCGACCGTCTCGCAGAGCCGACGCGCCGTCGCCAGCAGGATCTGCTCGAGGTCGAGCGAGGAGGCGAGCTCCAGGGCCGACTCGGCCATGAGGGTCATGCGCCTCGCGTTGGCGTCGAGTCGACGGTAGAGCTCGGCGTTGGCGAGCGCCTGCCCGGCGATCTGGGCGAGGCCCATCACGAGTTCCTTCTCCGGGAACTCGTTCGGCTGCAGGCAGTCCAGCTCGAGGAAGCCCACCGGCTCGCCGTGCGCCAGCAGCGGCACGTCGAGCGTGCCGCGATAGCCCCAGCGCAGCGCCTCGGCGCGCTCCTTCTCGGTCGCGCTCGGTTCGCTCAGGATGTCGTACGTGATCACCGGGCGCCGCTCTTCAAGAGCTCTGACGAACGTCCGGTAGTCTGCGAGTCTCCAACGCAGGCCGACCGGGTCCTCATCCCGCTCTCCACCGACCGAGACGAGGATCTCGATGTCATCCCCGTCAAGCCGGTAGACATCGCACATATCCGCGGCGGTCACTTCGATAAGGCGCTCGGCCACCGCCGTGAGCACGGCGTCATGGTCGAGACTGGCGCCGAAGTCGAGCGACGAGCTGACGAGCACCCGCAGGTCGCGGTTGCTCTTCTCCAAGCGTTCGAGCAGCGCCGCCTCTTCGAATGCAGACGAGAGGAGGCGACCGACGTTGCGGATGAAGTCGAGCCGGTCGGAAAAATCGCGGACACGCGTGTCGAAGACGTCGATGAGGCCGATCGGACGACCCTCCACCACCAGCGGCATCGAGACCATGCTCCTGTAGCCCCACTTGCGGTACGTGCTGAGTTCCGTCGGCGCGATGTCGGCGTGATCGAGGTCACCGATGACGACCGGCTCGTTCGCGGCGAGCGCGGAGACCGCGTCGGGGTAGTCTGCGAGGGAGAGCGTCTTGCCCATCTCGTCGACGTCCAACCCGCGGCTGTCGATGCTCGCCAGGCAGACTATGCGATCGCCGTCGATGCGATAGATGTCGCAGTTTTCGGCGCTCAGGGCGTCGCGCAGCCGTGCGGCGACGGTGCGTGCGAGGCCCGCCGGCTCGTCGGCCTCGCCCAGGGCGTCGCCGAGCTCGACCAGGTCGCGGAGCGCCGTGTTGCTCGTGCGCAGCTCCTCGAGCAGTTCCGCGTTGGTGAGGGCCCCGGCGATGGTGCCGGCCGCGCTCACCAGGTAGTCACGGAACACGTCGTAGCTGCGCTCGACGGTGTCGAAGAGATCGATGAGGCCGATGGTCTCCGTCCCACCGGCGAGTGGCAGGGTGACGAGGCTTCGGTAGCCGTACTCCTCGAGGTCGTCGCGCTCGCTATCGCTGACGCGCGGGTCGTCGAGGCTCTCGGCGAACAGTGGCTCCTGGATGGCGACGACGGCCGCGCTGCTTGGGAACGATGCGAGGTCGAGGCGCTTGCCCTCGCTCTCCATATCCCGGCCGCGCGAATCGAGGCTCACCACACAGCGCAGGACACCCTCCTCGAGCAGCCAGATGTCGCAGTCCTCGACGCTCGTGACGCGCCGCAGGTGCTCGGCCGCTCGCTCCGCGATCGTCGTGGTGCTGGCGCCTGGGGAGAGCGCCTCCGCCAGCCCCACCAATTCATGCTGCAGCGTCTCACGTTGCTGCACCTCGTCTACCAGCAGGGCGTTGTCGAACAGCCCGGCGGCCAGCTGGGCGACGCTCGTCAGGAACTCGAGATCCCCGTGCCAGTCGCGCTCGGCGTCGTCGTAGAGCTCGATGAGACCGATCACGGTGCCACCGGCGACGAGCGGCACCGAAACGCAGCTCGAGTAGCCCCAGGTCTCGTAGAGCTCGCGCTCTCTGCTCGTGAGCCTCGGGTCGCGCAGGTCGCACAGGACGAGGGGCTCGAGGGCGGTCATGGCGTCGCGCAACGACGGATATTCCTCCAGGTCCATGAGCGTTCCGAGGCGGGCCTCATCGCTGCCGTCGCGGGTGATGGAGAGCACCGATCGGACGGCGCCGCCGGCTACGCGCCAGACGTCCACGCAGTCGGCGTTGACGGCGTCCATGAGGCGCTCGCCCAAGGTCAGCACGAACGCCTCGACGTCGTGCGTCAGCGCGGCCTGCTGTGACAACGCGACGAGCTCGGTGCGCGTCTTCTCGTGGCGTTCCACGCTTCGTTGCAGGCGTCTGGATGCGCAGGCTTGCCCCGACAGTCTCGCGAAGGCCTCGGCGATCTGAGCGTAGGCCGAAAGGTCGCGCTCCCGAGAGCAGGTGAGCTCGAGCACGCCGACGAGAACGTCCTCGGTGACGACGGGTGTCCAGAGGAGTGACTGACACCCGCGCCGGTTCAAGGCGGTCACGCGGCGCGGGTCTCCCTCGGCGCGGGAGCGGTCGATGGCGAGCGGCGTGCTGGGGCTGACCGTCTTGAGCGGCAGGAGGTCGTCCAGGGGCACGCGGGAGCCCTCGCGTCCGCCCTCCCCGACGCGGGCGTCGTGACTGGCCACGATGAGGCCGTCGTCCGCGCGCACTTCGATGTATTCGCAGCGGTCGGCGCCGCTCACCGCGACGAGGGCCGCGGCAGCGGCACGCGGTAGTTCCGCCGGCTCCCGCGTCAGCAGGTCGACCAGGTCCAGGGTGGCAGCGAGCAGACATCGTTCGGGGCGCCGACGAGGTCGTCGGCGGCGCCGCGGCGGGGCGGCGGCACCAGCGACCGCACGTCCTCGAGCCTGTAGCGCCGATGGCCGCCGGGACTCCGGTGCCCCGGGATCCGGCCGGCGTCGGTCCAGCGTCGAACGGTGTTCGCGCTCACGCCGAGCAGGCCCGCGACGTCCTGGACGCGCAGCCAGCCGGCATGTGATGTCGGTACCTGTGTGACTGGAGTGCCCACGTAGGCTCTTCATCGGGTGCAGGGAGCGCAAACTTGACTATGAACCTCCCATCTCGGGCTGCGAACGTCTGGGAGCACGTGTCACGGGCGCCGAGATGGCGTAGGATGCCTACAAGGTAGAACGGACGTTCAACAAGGAGGGCGCGGTGGATCGCAAGGGTCGTGTGGAAGGCAGAGTGGCCCTCATCACTGGGGTGGCGAAGACCGACAGCATCGGGTTCGCGACGGCCCGGGCGTTCGCACGCGAGGGCGGCATGCTCGCCCTCGTCGACATCTCCGAGAAGGTGCACGACTGCGCCGAGCAGCTGCGTGGCGAGGGATACACCGTCTCCTCGCACACGGCCGACCTCATCCAGATGGCGCAGGTGAAGGCGGCCGTCGCCGAGGCGCTGACCTGCTACGGTCGCATCGACGTCCTCGTCAACAACGCCGGTATGGTCATCTTCGGCCAGGAGGAGGACTTCACCGCTTTCCAGGATCTCTCGGAGGAGTCCTGGGATTTCGGCATCGCGATCAACCTGAAGACGCAGTTCAACGTCACGCGCTGCGTCGTGCCCGGCATGATCGAACGTGGCTGCGGGCGCATCGTCAATGTGTCGTCGGTGACGGGGCCGGTGGTCGCCAACCCGGAGGAGGCCGCCGTACTGCGCCGCCAAGGCAGGCGTTCTCGGCATGACGCGCGGCCTCGCTCTCGACGTCGCCAAGCACGGCGTGACCGTCAACGCCGTGGGCCCTGGCTGGATCGCGACCGGCTCGCAGGCGGAGGGCGAAGACGTGGGTGGTCTCAACACGCCGCTCGGGCGCTCGGCCCGGCCCGAGGAGGTCGCCTCGGTCATCTGCTTCCTCGGCTCCGACGACGCGAGCTACATGACTGGGCAGCTCGTCGTGGTCGACGGCGGCAACACGATCCAGGAGTACAAGGGGCCGAGCGAGCTCTACTACTGAGCGGCGCGGTTGGCGCGTCGCCGGCTGCGATGATGCGCCGCGGCCCCGCGCCTCAGCCGCCGCCGGCGAGCCAGTCCCGCAGGCTCTGCTCGACGGCGTCGCGGCCCGCGGCGACTCGGCCGCCGAAGCGCACCGGGCGTGCCCGCACGGCCTGCATCTGCGGCGGCAGCGCCTGGCCGGGCGCCAGCTCGAGCACTCGCTCGAGCAGGGCGAAGTCGTCGACCTCGGCCGCGAGCGGGGCGCCGGCGGGCGTGCCGCTGAGGCCGCGCACGACGTCGGCGGCGAACTTGCTCCAGTGCGCCGTGCTGACGACGAGCACCGGAGCGTCGCCGCCAAGGCGCGCGGCCGCCTCCCACGCGACCGCCGTGTGCGGGTCGAGCAGGTAGCCGTGCTCCTCGTGGACCGCGCCGATCGTCCGCAGGCAGGTGTCGTCGTCGACCCGGTGGCCGGTCAGGAGCTCCTGCAGCTTCGCCTTGGTGCGGTCGTCGACGGCGAACCGCCTCCGTTCGCGCAGATCGGTCATCCAGCGCAGCACGAGCCCCGGGTCGCCGCAGAGGTCGTACAGCAGGCGCTCGAGGTTCGAGGAGACGAGGATGTCCATCGAGGGGGACGGCGTCTTGACGAGCGCGCGTCGCGAGATGTCGTACACGCCGCCGGCGATGAAGTCGGCCAGCACCGCGTTGGTGTTGCTCGCGCAGAGGAGGCGCCCGATCGGCACGCCCATCCGCTGCGCGTAGTAGGCGGCCAGGATGTTGCCGAAGTTGCCGGTCGGCACGCAGACGTCGAGCAACGCCCCGGCCGAGAGGCGCCCCGCGGCGACGAGATCCGCGTAGGCGCTCACGTAGTAGACGATCTGCGGCAGCAGCCGTCCCCAGTTGATCGAGTTGGCGGAAGAGAGAGCGAGGTCGAAGCGACGACCGAGTTCGGCGCTGAAGGCCTCGTCCTCGAAGACCGCCTTCACCGCGTGCTGGCAGGCGTCGAAGTCGCCGTCGAGGGCGAGCACCGTGAGGTTCTCGCCCGGCTGCGTCGTCATCTGGCGCTGCTGGATGGCCGACACGCCCGCGTCGGGGTAGTAGACGGCGATGCGGGTGTGGCCGCGGTCGGCGAAGCCGTTGAGCGCGGCCACACCCGTATCGCCGGAGGTCGCCACCAAGATGAGGAAGTCATTGGCGGTGCGCCCGTCCGCGTGCGCCTGCTGGAGCGCCTGCGAGAAGAAGAGCGGCATGCACTGCAGAGCCATGTCCTTGAAGGCGAGCGTCGGCCCGTGCCAGAGCTCGAGCACGAAGCGGCGCTCGGCGACCTCGCGGACCGGCGCGATCGCCGGGTCGTCGAAGTTCGAGCCGTAGGCCGCGCACGCGATATCGGCGACGCGGGCGGCGGAGACATCGAGGTCGAAGGCCTCGAAGACGGCCGCCGCCCGCCGCCTGTACGGCAGCCCGGCGAACGCGACGATCTCCTCGAGGGTGAGCGTCGGCAGGCGCTCGGGGACGAAGAGGCCGCCGCCCGGCGCGATGCCCTCGAGCAGGACGTCGGTGAAGGCGCGCGGCCGCTCGGTGAGGGCTCGGGTGTCGCGGTAAGCAGTCACGTTCCGGCATTCTACCGTGAGCGCGCGTCCGGTATCCTCGTCACGATTCACTCGTTGCCGCCGAGGGTGTAAGCTCGGCAAACATTGAAGGACCGTTCAGGATTCGCGGACGAGCGACGAACAAGCTGCGATGAGGGGGAGGACATGACGCACGACATGAGCGGCAAGACCGTCGTCATCACGGGGGCCGGCGGCGGCGTCGGCACCGCGGCGGCGCGACGCTTCGCCGCCGCCGGCGCGACGCTTGTCCTCGGCGACCTCGACGCCGTCCGGCTCGAGGAGCTCGCCGGGGAGCTCGCGGCGCTGACCACCGTGCACGCGGTCGCCTGCGATGTCAGCGTGGTGGCCGACGTCGAGAACCTGATCGCCGAGGCGATCGACACGGGCGGGCACCTCGACGTGCTGGTCAACACGGCCGGTCTCTGGGTCGAGGGCCCCTCCGACACGATGACCGAAGCGGACTGGGACCGTGTCGTCGACGTCAATCTCAAGGGCACCTTCTTCTGCTGCAGTCGGGCGATCCCGGAGCTCAAGAAGACACACGGCTGCATCGTCAACCTGAGCTCCGACTGCGGTCTGGTCGGCACGCCCGAGACCGCCATCTACACGGCCTCCAAGGGCGGCGTCAGCCTTCTCACCAAGGCGCTCGCTCTCGAAGTGGCCGCCGATCTCGTGCGCGTCAACGCGGTGTGCCCGGCCGACATCATGACGCCGATGCTCCAGTACCAGGCGGATACGTTCGGCGGCGGCGACCCCGAGGGCTACTTCAGGCGTCTTCTCACCGGCTATCCGCAGGGCGACAAAGCGCGCTTCATCACGCCCGAGGAGGTGGCCGAGCTCGTCTTCTACCTGGCGTCGCCGGCGGCCGCGCCGATCACCGGCGCCAACATCTCGATCGACTTCGGCACGTCGGCGGGCTACGGCTACGGGTGATGGAGCGGCGGCGCGATCGGGCGGGACGGCGGCGCCGCGCGCCGAGGCTCTCGTACGCCCGCGCCGCCGTCGCCGCGCTGGCGGCCCTCGCCCTGGCCACGCTGGCTGCCTGCGGCGGGACACCGTCCGGCTCGGACGGTCAGCGCGCCACCGATGGGCAGGCCTCCGCCGGCGCGAAGTGGGAGCGCGGCGAGGACTGGCGTCACGTGCACCAGGTCCTCGGCTACCTCGAGGAGCACCCGCCGGGGGGGGCGGTCGTGTACCTGATCGGCGGCTCGGCCGTCCGCGAGTCCACCGTGAGCGACCGCAGCTGGCGGCGCGAGGTCGAGCGCGCCGGCGGCCCGCGCGTCGAGGTCTTCAACCTCGGCGCCACGAACCAGTCGTTCGACCACAACATCACGATGGTCGAGCGGCTCCCGGTGGCGCCCTCGCTCGTCATCATCGGCGTGAACGTGGGTCGCTACACGAACGGCGCACCGTACCGGCCGGGCTTCGTCGTCCCGCTCCCGCTCAAGGGGTTCCGGACGCCGCACGGAGACGCCACCATCGAGCCCTACACGCAGCACAAGTTCACGCAGGGACGAGCAGGCCCGGTCAGGAAGCGCGAGATGCTCGACACATGGGAGAGCGAGCGCTACCCGGTCTTCCAGGAGTTCTTCGGCTACAACGCCGGCCGGCTCGAGGCGCTCGTCCAGGCCTGTCTCGACCGCGGCTTTCACCCGGTGATCCTCAACATGCCCCTCAACCTCGAGATCATCGGGGACCGCATGGACGAGCCGCGGGCGCGCTACGAGCGGCAGTGCCGCTCGGTCGCCGCTAAATATGACATCCCGTTCGTCGACTGGGTGCCGCGGATCGACCTCGTGAGCGAGGATTTCGTGGACAACTGGCACCTGATCGAGCCTGGGCGCGTCAAGTGGCAGACGAGGCTCAGCGCCCTGACCGTCACCATGCTGCGACGGTACGGACTGGGAGACGACGGCGCGTCGGGCGCCGGCGCACAAGCTCCGGACGCCCCGGCGCCCGACGACGACTCCGAGACACAGTGACGTGAAAGGAGAGGCTGAACCCTGATGATGGAGCGGTCGGCAGATCAGACCGCGCGCCGCCGCCGCGCGCCGAGGCACTCGTACGCCCGCGCCGCCGTCGCCGCGCTGGCGGCCCTCGCGCTGGTCACGCTGGCCGCCTGCGACGGGATGCTGTCCGGGTCGGACGGTCAGCGCGCCACCGATGGGCAGGCCTCCGCCGGCGTGAAGTTCGAGCGCGGCGAGGACTGGCGTCACCTGCACCAGGTCCTCGGCTACCTCGAGGAGCACCCGCCGGCGGGGGCGGTCGTGTACCTGCTCGGCGGCTCGGCCGCCCGCGAGTCCACCGTGAGCGACCGCAGCTGGCGGCGCGAGGTCGAGCGCGCCGGCGGCTTGCGCGTCGAGGCCTTCAACCTCGGCGCCTCGAACCAGTCGTTCGACCACAACATCACGATGGTCGAGCGGCTCCCGGCGGCGCCCTCGCTCGTCATCATCGGCGTGAACGTGGGCCGCTACACGAACGGTGCGCCGGACCCGCCGGGCTCCGTCGTCCCGCTCCCACTCAGGGGATTCAGCACGCCATCCGGGGGCGTCACCATCGAGCCGTACGCTCAGCACCGCTTCACGGTCGACCGGATCGACGGCCCGGAGAAGAAGCGGGAACTGCTCGACATATGGGAGCGCGAGCGCTACCCGGTCTTCCGGAAGGCCTTCGAGTACAATGCGGGGCGTCTCGACGCGCTGGTCGCCGCCTGTCTCGACCGCGGCTTCCACCCGGTGATCCTCAACATGCCCCTCAACCTCGAGATCATCGGGGACCGCATGGACGAGCCGCGAGCGCGCTATGAGCAGCAGTGCCGCGCGGTCGCCGCAAGGTACGATGTGCCGTTCATCGATTGGGTACCGCGTATCGACCTGGCCAGTCAGGACTTCATGGACAACTGGCACCTGGTCGAGCCCGGGCGCGCCAAGTGGCAGGCTGAGCTCAGCGCCCTGACCGTCGCTATGCTGCGACGGTACGGCCTGGGAGACAACGGCGCGGCGGGCGACGGGGCAGACGCTCCGGACGCTCGGGCGCCCGACGACGACTCCGAGACACAGTGACGTGAAAGGAGAGGCTGAACCCTGATGGCAGACAAGCCCTTCGTCCACCCGTACATCCCCAATTCGGTGCCGGCCACCAAGGAGGCCATGCTGCGCGAGCTGGGGCTTGGCAGCGTCGACGAGATCTACGCGGAGATCCCCGAGCACCTGCGCTTCAAGGGCCGGCTCGACATCCCCGAGCCGATCCTCGCCGAGCGCGATCTGAGGAAGCACGTGCTGGCGCTGCTCGACAAGAACACGTCGGCGGTCGACTTCCTCAACTTTTGCGGCGCGGGGTGCTGGCAGCATCACGTGCCGTCGATCGTCGACGAGGTCATCAACCGGGCCGAGTTCGTGAGCGCCTACTGCGGCGGCGATTACAGCGACCTCGGCAAGTACCTCGCGCGCTTCGAGTTCAACAGCATGCTCGGCGAGCTGCTCGACTATGACGCCGTCGCCAACCCCATGTACGACTGGGGCGACGTCGCCGGGCGTTCGTTCCGCATGGCCCGGCGCATCACCGGCCGCGACAAGGTCCTGGTGCCGGCGCACATCAGCCCGATGCGGCTCATGGAGATCCGCACCCTTTGCCAGCCCGAGTCCATGGCGAACAGCACCAAGATCCGCTTCTACGAGTGGGACCGCGAGACGGGCATGGTCGATCTCGACGACCTCGGGGCCAAGCTCGACGACAGCTTCGCCGCGGTGTATTGGGAGAGTCCCGGCTACCTGGGCACCATCGAAGCCCACGGCGCGGACATCGTGAAGCTGGCACACGAACACGGCGCCCTCGCCATCGCCGGCGTCGACCCGATCACGCTGGGCGTGCTGACGCCGCCCGGCACGTTGGGCGCCGACATCGCCTGCGGCGACATCCAGCCGCTCGGCATGCACATGCACGCCGGCGGCGGGTGTTCCGGCTTCCTCGCCTTCCGTGACGACGACCCGGTCTTCGCCCAGGAGTGCCCGCTCGAGCTCTACACGGTGATGGAGACCAAGACCCCCGGGCAGTACGCTGTCGGCGAGGCCATCGCCGAGCGCACCTCATACGGGTTGCGCGACCAGGGCGTCGACTGGGTCGGCACGGCCTCCGGCTTGTGGACCATCGCCGCCGCCGTCTACATGGCGGTCATGGGCCCGCAGGGCTTCAAGGAGCTCGGCGAGACCTGCATGATCCGGTCGCACTACGCGGCCAAGCTCCTCGGCGAGGTCCCCGGCATCGAGATCAAGCTCTCGCCGAGCTTCTTCAAGGAGTTCGTCGTCGGTTTCGAGGGCACGGGCAAGACCGTGGCCGAGGTCAACAAGAAGCTGCTCGGCAAGGGCATCTTCGGCGGCAAGGATCTCTCGGCCGAGTTCCCCGAGCTCGGCCAAAGCGCGCTCTACTGCGTGACCGAGTACCACGACCAGGCCGACATCGAGAAGTTGGTCTCGGCCGTCAAGGAGGTGACGGCATGAGCGAGACGCCTCAGGAGAAGGTCGCCCGCCTCGGCCGCCTGCGTCGCGACGGCGGCGTGGTGCGCGACTATCGTGCGCCGCGCTGGGACGAGCCGTTCATCATGGAGCAGGGCACGCCCGGCGAGCGCGGCATCCTCGTGCCGCTCGCCGAAGACGAGATCGAGAAGGCTGTCGGTGCGGCCGCCGACTACATCCCCGAGGGGATGAGCCGTGCGGCGGCCCCCGACCTGCCGGAGATGGCGCAGTACCAGGTCATGCGTCACTACCTGCGCTACGCACAGATGACCCTCGGCATGGACTTCGGCAGCGATATCAGCGAAGGCACCTGCACGATGAAGTACAGCCCCAAGCTCCACGAGGAGCTGGTCCGTCACCACCGCGCCGCCGACCTGCACCCGTGGCAGGACGAGGACACGCTGCAGGGGCTCCTCGAGATCGTCTACAACACCGGCCAGTACCTGCAGGCGATCTCCGGCATGGACGGCTTCACGCTCCAGCCGGGCGGCGGTTCGCATGCCGTGTACACCAATGCCTGCGTGATGCGGCGCTACTTCGAGGCCCGCGGCGAGCTCGGGGAGCGCAACGAGATGATCACGACGATCTTCTCGCACCCCTGCGACGCGGCCACGCCGAAGGTCGCCGGATTCCAGGTCATCACGGTGATGCCGGACCAGAACGGCTACCCCGATCTCGAGGCTTTCAAGGCGGCCGTCAGCGAGCGCACCGTCGGCTGCATGATCACGAATCCCGAGGACACGGGGATCTACAACCCGCAGATCGACAAGTACGTCGAAGTGCTGCACGACGCCGGCGCTTTGGCGTTCACCGACCAGGCCAACGCCAACGGCATCCTCGGCGTCGCGCGGGCGCGCGACGCCGGTTTTGACGCCTGCCACTTCAACCTGCACAAGACCTTCTCCAGCCCCCACGGCTGCGAAGGCCCGGCGAGCGGCGCCTACATGGTGACCGACGAGCTGGCGCCCTACCTGCCGGTGCCGCTCGTCACCAAGGTGGGCGAGAAGTACCACCTCGAGTACGACAGGCCCGAGAGCATCGGCCGCGTCCGCGGGTTCCTCGGGAACTGGCTCTGCGTGATCCGCGCCTACGCCTGGATCCGCAACATGGGCCCCGACGGTCTGCGCGAGGTCGCCGAGATCAGCGTGCTCAACAACAACTACCTCGACAACCTGCTGATGGCCGTGAAGGGTGTCAGCCGGCCGTACGCCGAGGGCCACCGCCGGCTCGACCAGGTGCGCTACAGCCTGGAGAAGCTCAAAGAGGATACGGGGATCGGCACCGAGGCCGTCCGTGACCGCCAGGTCGACTTCGGCATCCAGAGCAACTGGATGAGTCATCACCCGTGGGTCGTGCCCGAGCCCTTCACCCCCGAGCCCTGCGAGACCTACAGCAGGGACGACCTCGACGAGTGGGCGGCGGTCATGAACAAGGTGAGCGACGAGGCCTACGACGATCCCGACATCGTGCGCGAGGCGCCGCACGCCCAGGCCATCGACCAGATGCGCCGCACCGAGGCCATGGAGGATCCCGCGGAGTGGGCCTTCACCTGGCGCGCCTACAAGAAGAAGATCCTCGGCCGGCAGGGATCGGCTTGAGCGACCGGGCAAGACGAAACAGGCCGGCGCCGCCCAGGCGGCGCCGGCCCGGGCCCCGTCGGTCCCGGCTGCTGACTTGGGTCGAACGCGTCACACCGTGGTTCGGAGTGGCCGTACTCCTGCTGAGCATGCTCGTTCTCGGCATTCCGACCATACTCCACACGGGGCGGGTGATCGCGGGCGAGCAGACCGGCTCAGGGGCGTTTCTGTATCTCGTGACGCTCTACGCCGCCGAGATCGTCATCGCGCTCATGATCGTGCTCTCCGTGTACGCGATCGCGCGGGACAGGCTGCGGCTTTCGCCCGCGACCGTGCGTGCGCTCGGCACGGCGGTCTTCGTCGGCATGTTCTTCCTCCTGCTGCTGGTGCTGCGCGGCGAGCTGTACGCCGCGGTGCCGGTCATCGTGTACTTCATACGCACCCGCCGCGATCTCGCCGATGAGCTGCCGGTGTGGGCGGGCGGCAAGATGACGCCGCAGCGCAAGGACCGGCGCCGCGACGACGTTGTCCGGCGGCCTCCGAGGAGCTGGGACGGGACCGACTCGCGCTCGGCCAAGAAGCCCGACGCTCGTCGCCGCCCCAAGAGGCGCCGCGGCTCCGCCGGCTCGAAGAAGCGCCGGCCGGGCGCCTCGGGCGGCCGCCGACCCGGCGGTCGCTGAGCGCCGTGCGGAGCGCCGAGAGAGCCGACACCGGCGCGTCGCTCCTGCGTGCGCTGGGCGTCGCCGTGGTCGGCGCTACGGCGGTCTACCTTGCTTTCCAGACCATCCGGCTGCTGGGTCCGGAAGCCCCCATCACCGGCGCTCGCCGGTACGCGATCGCCGCGGCATTCTTCTTGAGCGCCGTCGCGGCGGCCACGATGGCTGTCGACCTCGCCGACCGCTGGTTCAGGGGGCGCCGCATCACGCTGTTCTCAGAGAAGATGATGCGCTCACTGATCTTCGTCACCTTGCTCACGGCGTTCGTCCTGACCTTGGCGTCCAAGGGCCCCTCCCTCTTCTTGGCGATGACGCCCGCCCTCGTCATCTACCTGCTCGGTACGTGGCGGCGGCCGGCTGCGAGGGCGTCCGCCGCGAGGCGCCCCGCCGCGACGAGCACGGGCAGGAGCCGCCAGCGCCGCGGCGGCAGGCGGCGGCGCCCGTGAGTCCGCTCGGCGTCTGGCGACGCCCGTGACCGGGGCCGGCATGCGCACGCGCCCGTGAAGAAGCTCGGGGTCATCGTGAACCCCGTCGCGGGCGTCGGCGGCCGGGTCGGGCTCAAGGGGTCCGACGGCGTCGAGATTCTGCATCGGGCGCTCGAGCTGGGCGCCGTGCGCGACGCGCCGCGGCGCGCACGGCTGGCGCTCGAGCGCCTTTCTCGCCTCAAGGATGAGCTTGAACTGCTGGCGGCGCCCGGCGAGATGGGTGAGGACGAGGCGAGGGCGGCCGGCTTCGCGCCGACTGTGGTCGGCTCTCTCGCCGGCCGCCCGACGTATGCCGCCGCCGAGCGCCGACGGCTCGGGGCCGCCGGCGGAGATCTCGGCGCCGCCGGCGAGTTCGTGCTGACGACGGCGGCCGACACCGAGCAGGCGGCTCGCGACCTGGCGGCGGCCGGCGTGGATCTCATCCTCTTCGCCGGTGGTGATGGGACGGCGCGCGCCATCTGCTCCGCGGTCGGCACGGCGGTGCCCGTCATCGGGGTGCCGGCGGGCGTCAAGATCCACTCCGCGGTCTACGCGACGACGCCCGCCGCCGCGGGCGATGTCGTGGCTCTCTGCCTGCACGACCGACCCACGACGGTCCAGCTCCGCGAGGCCGAGGTCATGGACATCGACGAGGAGGCGTTTCGCCAGGATCGCGTGTCGGCGCGGCTCTACGGCTTCATGACCGTGCCGGTCGCTCGCGGGCTGACACAGAGCGCCAAGGCGGGCGGTGTTGCCGGCGAGCAGCGGGCTCTGCACGACGTCGCCGCTCACGTGATCGCCGACATGCAGCCCGACTGCCTGTACATCGTGGGACCGGGCACCACGACGCGCACGATCATGGAGCGTCTGGGACTGCCCAAGACGCTGCTGGGCGTCGACGCCGTCGCCGGCGGTCGGCTGGTGGGTTCCGATGTGACCGAAGGCGACCTGCTGCGGGCGCTCGACGAGCATCGGAGCGCGCGGATCATCGTCACGGCCATCGGCGGCCAGGGGCACATCTTCGGGCGCGGCAACCAGCAGATCAGCCCGGCCGTGATCCGGCGTGTGGGCCGCGAGCGCGTCATCGTCGTGGCGACGCAGACCAAGCTGCTCTCGCTCGACGGTCGCCCGCTGCTCGTCGACACGGGCGACCCCGAGCTCGACGCAAGCCTCTGCGGCTACGTACAGGTCGTGACCGGTCTGGGTGAGCGCATGGTCTACAAGGTGGGCGTCTAGGCTCTCGAGGCGCCCCTCGCATCGCTTCTCAGGCCGGCGGGTACGCCTCGCCCAGGAAGGCCTCGAAGCGAGCCAGCACCTCGGGCAGGTTCTCGCGACCGAAGCCGATGCGTACGTGTCGGTCGTCGAGACCGAAGAGCGTGGCCGGCGCCAGCATGATGCCGGCCTCCTCGACGGTCTTCAGGGCCAGCTCCACCGCCGAGGCCTCCGCGCGCGCCAGCCGTGGCAGGCAGACCGTCCCGGCCCGCGGGCGCACCCACGTGAACAGGTCGGCGCGTCGCGCGAAGAACGCGTCGAGCTTCGTCAGGTTGCGCTCGATGCGCGCCAGGTGCCGTGCGATGATCGCCGGGCCGTTGCGCAGACCGATCAGCGCGAGCACCTCGCTCGGGGCCGAAGTGCAGATGGTCGTGTAGTCCTTGAGCGCCGCGCAGCGTTGCAGCGCCTCGGCGTCGCGCGTGGCCAGCCACCCGACCCGCGCGCCGGCCATCCCGTAGACCTTCGACATTCCCGACAGGGAGATCGCACCGGGGATCGCGTCGGCGGCTGCCGAAAGCCGGTCGCCGGCCTCAAGCTCTAGGCCCCGGTACATCTCGTCGCAGAAGAGCCGGACGTCGCGCGCGGCGAGCAGCTCGAGGATCGAGCGCCAATCGTCTGCCGACGGCAGCGCGCCGGTCGGGTTGTGAGGGACGTTGACGACGACCAACCGCGTCTCGGGGCGCAGGAGCGCCTCGAGGTCGGCAGGGTCGAGACGCCACGCTTGGTCCTCGCGCGGCTTCCAGTAGGCCATCTCGCAGCCGATGGTCTCGGGAAGCTGATGGAGAGACTGGTAGGCGGGGAAGGTGCAGACGACGTGGTCGCCGGGCGCGAGAAGCGCGTTCATGGCAAGGAAGATGAGCTCCTCCGGAGCTCCGGTCAGCACATCGTCGGCGCCGACCGTCTCGTAGGGCCGGGCGATCTCGGCGCGCAGTGCCGGCAGACCAAGCGACTCCGTGTAGCCCAGCCTGAGTTCGCGCCACAGGTCTCGGCATTCGTCGTCGGCCATGGCGAGCGCTTCGGCCATCGGCAGGCCGTCGCAGTCGGAGCTGGACAACAGGTACGGGGCCGAGAACTCGTAGCGAGCGAAGTAGCGTTCGAGGGCGAACGGTTCGGGTCGCACAGGCCCACCTCCTTGCGAACATTGTAGCGGACCACCGGCGCCCGGACCTTCACACTTCTTAATATGTGCGTGCGGTGGGGTCCGAGGAGGTCGCCGCAGGCGCGCCTCTCGCGCGGGGGCAGGCTGCGAAGCGCCTCACAAACCTTCACGGGTGACAACTTCGGACTGAGATTAGACCTGTGAGGTTATACAATATCGTTCAAGCCTCCGTCGGGAGGGCGTCTCTGCGGCGTCCCGCTCGGCAGCCGCCATTCACGGGGCGCCGCGACGGTCATGTCATCTGAAGGAGTGAAAGCGATGAAAGTCCTGATCGTTGGTGTCGGCGGTGTCGGAGAGTCCATCGCGGCGATCGCCAAGCGGCGCGGCGCCGAGGACTGGCTCGAGACCATGGTGCTCGCCGATTACGACCGCACGCGCGCCGAGCGCTGCGCCGCGAAGCTGGGCGATCCCCGGTTCATCGCCGAGCAGGTCGACGCGAGCGACGCCGACGCCGTGGCCGCGCTGGCCACGAAGCACGGCGTCGACATCATCTGCAACCTCTGCGCCCCGAACTTCAACCCGCCACTGTTGCAGGCCGCGCTGAAGGCGAAGACGCACTACCTCGACACGGCGATGACGCTCTCCGAGCCGCACCCGACCGACCCTATGCACAGGTGCGGCGTCAGGCTCGGCGACGAGGAGTACGCGCTCGACCCAGACTTCAAGCGGATCGGCAAGCACGCCCTTGCCGGCTTCGGGGTCGAGCCCGGCATGGCCGACTTCTTCGCCCGCTACGCGGCCGACCACTACTTCGACGAGATCGAGGAGATCGGCATCCGCGACGGCTCCAACCTCGAGATTCCCGGCGCCACGGGCATCAGCTTCGGCTTCTCGATCTGGACGACGATCGAGGAGTGCAACAACCCGGCGATCGTCTTCGAGAACGGTGACGTCCACACGATCGAGCCCTTCGCAGAACTCGAGAAGTTCTGGCTGCCTGAGGGCATCGGCGAGGTCGAGGTCGGACACGTCGAGCACGAAGAGGTCATCCAGATCGCCCACAACGCCGACCGTCTCAAGGGTGTGAAGAAGGCGACCTTCAAGTACGCCCTCGGCGACGAGTTCATGCAGGCGATGGAGGTCTTCCGCTCGGTGAACATCGACAACAAGGAGAAGATCAGGGTCGGCGACTGCATGGTGGCTCCGCGCGACGTGGTCGCCGCCGCGGCTCCCGACCCGAACGAGATCGGCAAGAAGTACGTCGGGCAGACGGCCGCCGGTACCTGGATCAAGGGCAAGAAGGACGGTCTCGTCCGCGAGGTCTACCTCTACCAGGTCGCCGACAACGCTGAGTGCGTCGAGAAGTACGGCACCCAGGTCGTCGTCGCCCAGACCGCCTTCACGCCGGTCGTCACCCTGGAGCTGCTGGCGAAGGGCAAGCTCGGCAGCCACCCCGGCGACCCGAAGGCCGGGGTCAACAATCCCGAGGCCTTCTGCGCCGACGACTTCGTCGCCCTGATGGCCGCGTACGAGTTCCCCGGCGGCATGCTCGAGATGGAGTCGGAGTACAAACTCGCCAAGGATCGCGAGGCGCTGGTCGCTCCCGCGAAGGGAGCCGCGTCCGCGTGAATCTCGCGGCCTGAGGTACGACGTCAGGCCCCGCGTCCGGCTCGGCGAGCCGGCGTCAGCAGGTCTCGACTCGGTCCTTGCCCGCCCGCTTCGCCGTGTAGAGAGCGGCGTCGGTGCGGGCGACGAGCTCATCGAGGTCGTCGGCTGCGTCCGGCCAGGAGGCGACACCGATGCTGACCGTGATGTGGACGGGCGCGCCGTCGGGCGCGAGCGCAAACTCGTGGGCGGCGATGCGGCGGCGCAGCCGCTCCGCGATCGCCGCCCCACCTTCCTCGGTCACGCCCCCCGGCGCACCGTCGCGCCGCCGGCCGGCCGCGGTGTCGGAGAGGATCACGCAAAACTCCTCGCCGCCGTAGCGGGCGGCGACATCACCGCCCTTGCGGAGCTCCTCACGCATGAGTCGTCCCATGACGCGCAGCACCTCGTCTCCGGCGGGGTGTCCGTGCGCATCATTGACCTTCTTGAAGTCGTCGATGTCGAGCATCAGGAGGGTCAACGGTGTACCGGAGCGACGAGCGCGCTCCAGCTCTTCGGCGAGGCGGTCGTAGAAGTGGCGGTGGTTGGCGAGACCCGTGAGACCGTCCTTTGTCGCCTGGTCCTCGATCTGCTCGTAGAGCCGGGCGTTGTTGAGGGCGATCGCCGCGTGTTCGCCGAGGGCATGAGCGAAGGACAACTCCGCCTCGGCGAAGCGCCGCGACTTCGAGTGCTCGACGAGGCGCATCGCGCCGAGAGTCTCATCGTTGATCCTGAAGGGCACCCACACGACGGTCTGTTCGCCGGCGGCGTCCATCTGCGCCACCGTGTCTGCCGCCAGCGCGTCATCGTTGCGCAGGTGCAGGACGAGCTCGCCCCGTCGCAGCGCGTCCGCCACCTCGGGGTCGACGGTCGCCGTGCCAGCGGGCGTCGCGCCCTCTCCGGCCAGTGCGCGTGGGGTGAAGGCGTCGGTGTGCTCGCTGAGCTCGTACACTTGTGCGCCGTCCACGAGCAGCGCGTTGGTGGCCAAGCGCGCCACGTCCTGCAGCAGCTTGGTGCGATCGAGACGCGAGGCGATGACTCGGGTCGCTTCGGCGAGGGCGGCGAGCCAGCGATGCTGGTCCTCCTCGCGGCGGTGGAGGCGCGCGTTGTGGAGCGCCGCCGCCGCCTGCTCGCCGATGAGGGCGGCCATGCGCATCTCGTCATCGGTGAAGCGGCGCTCGCGCTCGGACTCGATCATGATCATCATGCCGAGCACGTTCTGCCCGTAGATGAGCGGGACGTTCAACCATGTCTTCTCGCCCCACTGGAGCATGTCCGCGCGGTCGGCGTCGCTCAGGTCGGGATCGGAAAGCGACTGCTGGGTCACGACGCCCCGACTCACAGCCTCCAGGCCGCCGCCGAAGTCGGCGACCGCGCACGTGCTGCCGACGACCACATCCACGACGTCCGGCCTCGGATGCTTCTGATAGAGGACTCGGCACGTGGCCGTTTCGTCGTCAGAGTACTCCCAGATGACGCTCTCGGGGCAGTCCAGCGCCTCGGCGGCGGCGCGCGCCACTTCGCGCGCGACTACGTCGTAATCGATACTCGAGGTGATCGAGAGGCTGGTAGCCAGCAGCGCCGCCAGCTCGTGCGAGTGGTGCACCATCTTCGTGACCACCTGCTGCCGCTCGATGGCGGCCGAGATCGAACCGGCCGCCGAGACCAGGATGTCGGTCTCGTCCTCGCCCCAGAGCCGGGCGCGGTCACAGTGATCCAGACGCAGGAAGCCGTGGAGGGCGCCCTCCGCGAAGAGCGGGAGCAGGAGGACCGCCTCCACGTTCTGCGCCGCGAGCAACTCCGCAGCCCGGCTGGGCAGGAACTCAATCCGGCTCGAGAACGGTTCGCCGGCGGCGAGCCGTTCATAGAGATCCGGGATGAGATCCTCGTAGGCTTCGCGTAGACCGTTCAGAGACGTCATGAGGCTCAGCTCCGGCGAGACGACGGCCTCGGCGTACATCGCGTACTCGGCGCGCCCGTCCGTCCCGGTGCTGTTGACGAAGGCGCAAACCCTGTCGGCGCCGGCCGCCGACATCAGTCTCTCGAGGGCGAAGCCGTACACGTCGGCTTGGGCATCGGCCGTGAGCAGCCTGTGCTGGAGGTCGTTGACCGTGGCGCGCAGGGACTGAGCTCCGCGCGCCTTGCCGGTGAGGGATGTCGCGCTGTCGCCGAACCCGCCGCCCGCCACCTCGATGCTGGCGTCGGCGACGAGCCTGGGCCCGCCACGGCGCCCTAGTCCTACCTGCCGCTTGGCTCGTTCCGTCCGTGTCTCTGCCACAAGATCACCCCATCTCTCCAAGCTGTTATCGGGCGTGCCGCCGGGGGTGACAAGGGTATCCAGACAGATGTACTGCCCCGTGGGCCGAGGCGCCGGTCGCGTTATGCGGCGTCGCCGCGAATGCCGATCTCATTGAAGAAGTGGTCGGCGGCGTGGCGTAGGCGTTCTGCGCCGGAGTGTGAGCGTCCTCTGCTGTCTCGTGCGATGATAAAGGGGAGCGGAGCGGCTTCCGGTCCGGTGACCGGCGCGGTCTTCAAAACCGTTTGCGGGGCGGTGCTCCCGTCCTGGGTGGGTTCGACTCCCATGCCGCTCCGCCAGTCTGTGTCCGGGGAGCGCCGGGCGACGGCGTTCAAAGATCGGGTGCGGCTGTGCCGCACCCCGGCGAGGGCGGTTCGCGACCGCGCTCATCGTTCAACTCTGGTCTTCTGCAGCAGGGGGCGTACGATAGCGTCTTGGGCCGTGGCGCCGGTCCCGGTCGTGAACAGACCGACAGCGCGCCCGGCCGACGGTCGCGTCCCGCTCCGGAGGTGCACCTCTGATGATCAGCTTGCCCGACTCCCCGCTCTCGCTCTGGCTCGACCAGTACGGACCCTATGAAGCCGCGCCGTCCGGTCGAAGGCGAGCTGACGGCCGACGTGGCCGTCATCGGCGGTGGCTTCACCGGTCTCGCCACGGCGATCGCGCTCAAGGACCTCGACCCGGCGCTCGACGTGGCCGTGCTCGAGGCGAGGACCGTCGGGTACGGCGCCAGCGGCCGCAACGGCTCGTTCGCCATGACCGTCGTCGGCTTGGGTTTCGGCACCACCGCGATGCTGCGCGGCAAGAAGTTCCTCAAGGTCGCGCACACCTACATGGAGCGCGCGGTCGACGAGCTCGAAGCCTTCATCGACCGCGAGCAGCTCGACTGCGACAAGATCCGCCCCGGGTTCCTGCGCGTCGCCACGACCGAGAGCTACGTGAAGCGCCTGCGCAAGCAGGTCGACCTCATGCAGTCGCTGGGCTTCGACGGCATCACCTGGATCGAGGCGCGCCGAGGCCCGTGCGATGGTCGACTCGGAGCGCTATCTGGGCGGCATGTGGGAGCCGCGGCTGCTGCTGGTCGACCCGGCCAAGCTGGTGCGCGAAGAGAAACGCGCCGCGCTCGCGCGCGGCGTGCGCGTGTACGAGGAGACGCCCGTCCTCTCGATCGTCTCCGAGGATGGGGCGGCGAGAGGGTTCCGCCTGCTCACGCCGCGCGGCTCGCTGGTGGCCGAGAAGCTCGCCTTCGCCACCAACGCCTACTCGCACCTCTTCCCGACGCTGAGTCACAAGCAGGTACCCGCCTTCACCTACATGATCGCCACGGAGCCGCTGACCGACGAGCAGCTCGCGCCGATCGGCTGGGAGGGGCGCCAGGGGCTCGAGGACGCGCGCAACCTGATCCACTACTACCGGCTGACCCCGGACAAGCGCATCGTGATGGGCGGCGGGCCCGTCGGCCTGACCTACGCCGGCAAGCTCGACGCCGACTCCGACGAGCGGACCTTCCGGCACCTCGAGGACCACGTCCACTTTTTATGGCCGCACCTGCGCGATCTGAAGATAACGCACCGTTGGGGCGGCCCGTTCTCGGTGACCACCGATCTCACGCCGGCGCTCGGCTACGTCGGCGACCACCGCGTGGTCTACAGCCTCGGCTGTATCGGCCACGGCGTGTCGATGAGCTACGTCAACGGGCGCGAGCTCGCCGGCCTGCTGCTCGAGCGGCCGGCGACCGACCTGCCGCCGTGCCCGTTCATCAACCGGCGGATGGTGCCCTGGCCGCCGGAGCCGCTGCAGAGCGGCGCCACGCACGCCCTGCGCGGCTACCTGCGCGCCGAGGACGGGTTCTACGAGCGCGGCTTGACGAAGCACTGACCCATGCCCGGCCGGCGCTGTGCTGTCCGTGGGCCTTGCTGAGTCAGATGCGCACGCCGAGCTGATCGACTTGGCGCTGCGCGGGCTGCAGCCGTCCTATCCGGCGCGCACGCCGTTGGGGACGGGCTGCTCCGGGACGGCCAGGACCGGCGTGATCCCGTCTTCGTAGCCGATGTCGAAGAGCATGCCCTCAGAGTCGATGCCGGCCATGGTCCCGACTCCCACCCGGCTCGGACGTATCCGTTGACACGCTAACGATTAGCGTGCTAAGCTTCGCCCGCGTCCTTGACCCTTCGAAGGAGCCATACACCATGGACCCGACCGGCAGACACAGCACAGACCCCCCGGGCCTGCCCCCCGAGCTGGGAGACCTCGACGAGGTGTCGGCCGCCGTGTTCCGCGCCTTCGGCGACGCGCTGCGCCTGCACCGGCAGTTCATGGTCAGGCGGCTTGGCGAATCGGGCGTGCACCCGGGTCAGGCGGCGTGTCTGCACGTTCTCGCTCACCACGACGGCATCGCCCAGCACGACCTTGCCGAGGCGCTGCATATCGCACCGCCGACGCTCAGCCGGATGCTGCGCTCCATGGAGACGGGCGGTCTCGTGGAGCGTTCCGCGGACGAATCGGATCAGCGCGTCATGCAGGTGCGCCTCTCGGATGGCGGCCGCGCCGTCGGCCGGGACATGCGCGCTGCGCTGGCCGATCACATGCCGGCGGCGATCGCGGCGCTCTCGCGTGAGGAGCGCGTCGAACTCGCGCGCCTGCTGGACAAGCTCAGCTCGAGCATGTCGCGCTCGCTCGAGACGGGGGCGACAGCGGCTCGGGCCGACGGGGCGGCCGAGTGATCCGGCTGCTCCGCCAACGCCTGTTTCCCTACTGGCGCCGGATCGTCCTCATTCTCGTCCTCGTGCTTCTGCAGGCGGTCGCCAGTCTCTACCTGCCGACGCTCAACGCCGACATCATCAACAACGGCGTGGTCACCGGCGACACCGGCTACATCCTGCGCACCGGCGGCATCATGCTCGGGGTGACGCTGCTCTTCGTCATCGCCGCGATCGTCGCCGTCTACTGGGGCTCGCGAGTCTCGATGGGCTTCGGGCGCGACGTGCGCGGGGCGCTCTTCCGCCGCGTGGAGCGCTTCTCGCAGGCCGAGGTGAACCGCTTCGGTCCACCGTCGCTGATCACACGCACGACCAACGACGTGCAGCAGGTCCAGATGGTCGTGCTGATGATGCTCAACGTCGTGGTCATGGCCCCGATGATGATGATCGGCGGCATCATCATGGCCCTGCGGCTCAACGTGCCGCTCTCGGCCGTGATCGTGGTCGCCATCCCCGTGATGCTGGTCTTCATCGGTCTCGTCCTGCGCTCGGCCGTGCCCCTCTTCAGATCGATGCAGGTCAAGATCGACCGCATCAACCAGGTGACGCGTGAGGTGCTGAGCGGCGTGCGGGTGATCCGCGCCTTCGACCGCACCCGCTACGAGGAGGAGCGCTTCGAGGGCGCCAACCGGGACCTCACGTGGACGACGCTCAAGGTGAACCGCCTGTTCGCGCTCATGATCCCGACGCTGACTCTGGTCCTGAACCTCTCGACGGTGGCGATCATGTGGTTCGGCGGCATCCAGATCGCCGACCACGGCATGCCCATCGGCGATCTCACCGCCTTTCTCACGTACATCGTCCAGATCCTGCTCGCCGTGCTGATGGCGACCATCATGTTCGTGATGGTCCCGCGTGCGGCGGCGTCGGCCGAGCGTATCCAGGAGGTGCTCGACACCGAGCCGACGATCGTCGACCCGCCGGCGCCGGCCGCCGACGTGCCGGCGCGCGGTCGCGTGGAGTTCCGCGACGTGGAGTTCCGCTACCCGGGCGCCGAGGAGCCGGTGCTGAGCGGCATCAGCTTCACCGCGGAGCCCGGCGAGACGGTGGCGATCGTCGGCAGCACGGGCTGCGGCAAGTCGACCCTCATCAGTCTGATCCCGCGGTTCTACGACGTCACGTCAGGCAGCGTGCTCGTCGACGGCGTCGACGTGCGCGAGTTCGCGCTGGACGACCTCTGGCGCCGGATCGGCCTGGTGCCGCAGAAGGCGTTCCTGTTCAGCGGCACCGTGGCCGACAACCTGCGCCACGGTGGGGTGCAGGCCGGCGCCGACGAGCTCTGGAGCTTGCTCGAGATCGCACAGGCGCGAGAGTTCGTCACGGCCATGCCGGACGGTATCGAGACGACGATCGCGCAGGGCGGCGCCAACGTGTCGGGCGGGCAGCGCCAGCGACTGGCGATCGCCAGGGCCCTGGCCAAGCGCGCTCCGATCAACATCTTCGACGACAGCTTCTCGGCCCTCGACTTCACGACCGACGCGCGTCTGCGCGCGGCGCTGAAGAGGGAGATGGCCGCGGCGACGGTCATCATCGTCGCGCAGCGCGTCGGCACGATCATGCACGCCGACCGCATCGTCGTGCTCGAGGACGGGGCCATCGCCGCGATGGGCACGCACGACGAGTTGCTGAAGACCAGCGAGACCTATCGCGAGATCGTCGTCTCGCAGCTCGGCGCGGAGAGTGCGGCGTGAGGGCGCGGGGCGCGACGGGCATGGAGGGCGCCGCGTGAGCGCCGCCGGCGGATCGCGGCCGGCGGGGCCGCCGGTGGGGCCCCGACCCGCAGGGCCGGGGCGTCCCGGCGGTGGGCCCGGCCCCGGCGGCCCCGGCGGCCACGCGCTGATCACGCCGGTCGTGAGGGCCAAGGACTTCAAGGGGGCGCTGCGCCGCCTGGCCGGGCTGCTCGCGGCCGAGCGCCTGCTCCTCGGTCTCGTGGTCCTGCTGGCCGTCGTCAGCGTGACGTTCGCCGTCCTCGGACCCAGGGTCCTCGGCCACGCCACGGACATCCTCTTCGAAGGCGTGATCAGCGAGCAGCTGCCGGCCGGCGTCACCCAGGAGCAGGCGATCGCGGGACTCGAGGCGCGTGGTCAGGGGCGCATCGCCGACATGCTGTCGAGCATGACCCTGCATCCCGGGGAGGGCGTCGACTTCGGCGCCATCGGCCGCACGCTCCTCATGCTCGTCGGCATCTACCTGCTGAGCGCCGGCTTCGCGTGGCTGCAGCAGTACATCATGGCTGGGGTGGCGCAGCGCACCATGTTCGGGCTGCGGCAGGCGGCGGACCAGAAGCTCGCCCGCCTGCCGCTCAGCTACTTCGACGACCACCCTCGCGGCGACGTGCTGAGCCGTGTCACCAACGACATCGACAACATCTCGCAGTCGCTGCAGCAGAGCCTCACGCAGCTGATCAGCGCGGTCCTCACGATCGCCGGGGTGCTGATCATGATGCTCTGGATCAGCTGGGTGCTGGCGCTCATCTCGGTGCTCGCCGTGCCGCTCTCGGTGGCGATCACGGTCGTCATCGCCAAGCGCTCGCAGAAGCAGTTCGCGGCTCAGTGGGAGCACACCGGCGACCTCAATGGCCACGTGGAGGAGATGTTCACCGGGCACAACGTCGTCAAGGTCTTCGGCCGCCAGCAGGCGGCCATCGACGCGTTCGACGAGCGCAACACCAAGCTCTACGAGGCCAGCTTCAAGGCCCAGTTCATCTCCGGGTTGATCCAGCCCGTGATGAACTTCGTCGGCAACCTCAACTACGTGGCGGTCGCCGTCGTCGGCGGCCTCATGGTCGCCAACGGGCGCATCTCGCTCGGCGATGTGCAGGCGTTCATCCAGTACTCGCGGCAGTTCACGATGCCGATCACGCAGACGGCCAGCATCATGAACGTGCTGCAGTCGACGGCGGCGTCGGCGGAACGGGTCTTCGAGCTTCTGGACGAGGCGGAGGAAGAGCCGGACGTGGCCGCGCCCGTCACGCTGGCACACACGCGCGGCCACATCACGCTGCGCGACGTATCATTCCGCTACGTCGCCGACACGCCTCTGATCGAGCACCTCGACCTCGACGTGCCGCCCGGCCAGACGGTCGCCATCGTCGGCCCCACCGGCGCCGGCAAGACCACGCTCGTCAACCTGCTGCTGCGCTTCTACGAACTCGACGGCGGCGCCATCCTGATCGACGGCGTCGACGCGCGTCAGATGTCGAGGAGCGACCTGCGCCGGCTGTTTGGAATGGTGCTGCAGGACACCTGGCTCTTCACCGGCACGATCCGCGAGAACATCGCCTACGGGTGCGAAGGCGCGGGCGAGGAGGAGATCCTCGCCGCCGCGCGCGCCGCGCGCGCGGACCACTTCGTGCGTACCCTCGCCGACGGCTACGATACGGTGCTGGACGACGACGCCACCAACGTCTCACAGGGCGAGAAGCAGCTGCTCACCATCGCGCGCGCCTTCCTCGCCGACCCCGACGTGCTCATCCTCGACGAGGCCACGAGCTCGGTCGACACGCGCACCGAGGTGCTCATCCAGGACGCCATGGCTGGGCTCATGAAGGGTCGCACCAGCTTCGTGATCGCCCACAGGCTGTCGACCATTTGCGGCGCCGACACCATCCTCGTGATGGATCGCGGCCGCATCGTGGAGCAGGGCTCGCACGAGGAGCTGCTCGCACGCCGCGGTTTCTACTACGACCTCTACTCGAGCCAGTTCGTCGAGGCGCTGGTCGAGGCGTCGTAGCCGCTGGCGCCGCGCCGCCGCTCGGCTGCCACTCTGGAAGCCGATAGACTCCGCTCATGGCAGATGACACGTTCGCGATGATGCTCGTACGCAAGCGGTCCGCCCTGTCGACGGGCGGCGTCGGATGACCGGCGCGCACCCGGGGGGCGACTCCGCGCCGCGGGTGACGCGGTATCGGGTGCCGCGCCGCAGGCGCGGGGCCGGGCGAGTGGCCGTCGCCGTCGTCGCTGCGCTACTCGTCGTTCTCGCCGCCGGCGCCGCGGCCTTGTTCGCGCGACAGGGCGACGGCGAACCGACACCGATGCCCCAGCCCTCGCCGGCGCTGTCCGCGCGCGCCGTCGCCGATGGCCGCGTCGAGGTGCGCACGGGCAAGATCGCCGTGCTGCGCTGCTGCGTCGAGGGTGAGTGCGCCGTGCCGCTGAGCGCGGTGCTCGAGGTGAGGACGAAGGACGGCGAGCGCGTCGCGCGCGTCGCGCTGCGCAGCATCGCGCGTCCGGGCTCCACGCTGCTCTACCGCTGGCGGGCCGACGTCGCCCCCGGGACGTACCGCTACAGGGTGCTCCTGGAGGACGCATCCGGCGAGGCGGAGCTCTCGAGCAAGGCGGCGCCGCTCGTCGTCACGCAGCCGCCGGGATTCCCGTCCGAGGCCGCAGTGGAGAAGGCTCTCGCCTGGGCCGCCACTCGTCTCGGCCGCGTGAGCGTCGCCGTCGTCGACACGAATGGCCGCCTCTACGGCCTCGACGAACACAGCTGTTACCGCAGCGCCAGTCTGGTCAAGGCGATGCTGCTCGTACAGTACCTGCGGATGCACCCCGAACCGGACCCGTCCATGGACGACGTCCTGCGTCTCATGATCGTCGAGTCGAACAACGCCTGCGCCGACGTCGTCTTCAGGGAGGTCGGCCAGGAGGGCCTGCAGCGCCTGGCGGACCGTGTCGGCATGAAGGACTTCGCGCCGGCGCCGTACTGGATCACGAGCCAGATCTCGGCCGCCGACCAGGCGCGCTTCTTCCTCGAGCTGGAGTCGCACGTGCCCAAGCAGCGCCGCGAGTTCGTGCGCGAGGTACTCTCGGGCATCGTCCCACGCCAGCGCTGGGGCATCGTGGCGGCGTCTGGTCCTCTTGGTTGGGAGACCTACTTCAAAGCCGGATGGCTCAACCCCAACAACTTCCTCGTGGTCCAGGCGGCGTGGCTCGAGCGCGGTGAGCGCCGCTTCTCGCTGGCCGTCCTGACCGACGGCAACCCGGAGTGGACCTGCGGATTCTCGACGATCAAGGGCGTGACGGGCATCCTGCTCGGGCAGGAGCCGACGCCGGGCTATCTGAGTCAGGTGCTCCAGCCGTGAGGCGGTAGGGAGAGCGGGCGCGGGCTGGTGCCGGCGGCGGTGACCATCGGGCCTCGCCGACACTCGGCGCCGTCACGCTGCGCCTACTGGTCGGCCGGGTACTCGATCGCCACGATCCGTAGTTCGAGATCGCCCGCCGGGCAGCGCCAGGTCACACGAGCGCCTACCGCCGCCCCGAGCAGGGCGTCGGTCAGCGGCGATACGTAGCTCACCCTGCCGCTGGCCAGGTCGGCCTCGTCTTCTCCGACGATCTTGAACGTGCGGTCCTCGGCTCCTGCCTGTGCGACCGTGACTGCGGCGCCGAAGGCGACTTCGCCGGGCGGCTGTGTCGTCGGATCGACGACGATCGCGCTGTCGAGGCGCGCCGAGATGTACCTGAGGTCGCGGTCGATGTGGGCCATCGCATTGTCGGCCAGCGCGTCCTCGCCGCGCTCCACAAGCGCCATTCGGCGCTCCTGGAGCGCGGTCGCCTGCTCCTGGAGCTGCCGGTAGCCGGTCGGCGTCACGTAGTTCGGGTGCTCGCCGAGCGGCCGCTCGGGCAGCGCGTCGGGCGGGCCGCCATCGTCCGGTTCCTTCATGAAGGCTCTGCTCATCACGTCCTCGTCACGTCAAGGTCTCGCGGAAACCATACCCACTTCGCCGCCACGCCGTTTACACCCCCCCGTGGGCGTGGGTAGAACGAAGGCGTCCCGAGCCGCTCCGTAATGACGAGACGCCCGGCAGCGAGAACGAACTACCCCGATGAAGTGAGGTCGACGACATGTTGGACACCAGGATGGAAGAGGCGCTCAACCGGCAGATCAACGCCGAAGTGTACTCCGGCTACCTATACCTCTCGATGGCGGCCGAGTTCGCCGAGCTCGGCATGCCCGGCGGGCAGAACTGGATGACGGTCCAGTACCAGGAGGAGCTCCTGCACACGCAGAAGATCTTCGACTACGTCATCGAGCGCGGGGGTCGCGTGACGCTCGCCTCGATCGAGGGCCCGCAGACGGAGTGGCCGGCGGGCCTGAAGATGTTCGAGGACGCCTACGCCCACGAGCAGAAAGTGACCGCCCTCATCAACGACCTCGCCACGCTGGCGCTCGAGCTGAGGGACCACGCGACACACAACTTCCTGCAGTGGTTCATCGCCGAGCAGGTCGAGGAGGAGGCCACGGCCAGCGACATGGTACAGAAGTTCACTATGGCCGGGGAGCACCCCGCCGGCATGTATCAGCTCGACAAGGAGCTTGCGGCGCGCGTCTTCACGCCGCCGCCGGCCAAGGTCTGAGGCGACAGACGACGTTGCGGCATGGGCCGCTCTGACGGTCGCGCGGCGACCGTCAGAGCGGCCGCACCATAACCAGGCAGGGGTTCTCGGGGCCCCAGACGGCGGGGATCACCTCGAGCGCCACGAAGCCGACAGAGTCGTAGAACGCTCTCGTGCCGGCGTACTCTTCGTCCTGGATCTCGGGGGCCAGGGTCTTCACATGCAGGAGCGTGAATCCCCCGGCGCGGGCGTAGGCGGCCGCGCGCTCGACGAGCGCGCGGCCGATCCCGCGCCGATGGTGCTCGCGGCGCACCGCCAGGACGTGTAGTTCGAGGGCGGCCGGGCTGGTCGGCCTGACGGCCAGCAGCCCGGCCGCCTCCCCGCCCACCATCGCCACGAACGTCGGCAGGGTCTCGACCACGTGGGCGTACTCGACGATCGATGCTTCAATCCCGAACCAGTCCGGCAGTCCGCGCAGCAACTCCTCGCAGAGCGCCCCACGGCCCTCGACCGGCCCGATGATCTGCACCCTCGCGGGCTCCACGTCAGTCCCTTCCGCGCACGCCGCGCGCGTGCTCGTCGCGCGCCCGCCGGCTCACGTCACGTCCCGCCGCATCGTCGTGTACATGGCGACCACGCTGACCGCGGCGATGTAGGCGAGGCTGACGAAGAATGCCTCCGGACGCGTCAGCCCGATCTGGCTCTCCTCGCCCATCGTCAACCCGCTGGTCACGACCTGATCGAGGGCGGTGAACGGCAGGTACTGGCCGACCGCCGGCTTCAGGCCGACGACGATGCCTTCGATGGCCAGCGCCCAGACCAGCGTGCCTGCCACGGTCACCGGCTGGTTGCGGAAGAGCGCGCCGAGGCCGACGCCGAACGAAGCCATGAGGCCGGCGGCCAGAAGCACCAGGGCGATCGTCTGCGCCGCCCCGTCGTCGAAGAGGCCGCTCGTCTCGAGCTCGAGGCCGCGCACCCCGTAGCCGACCAGCGCGGTCAGCGTGAGCAGCAGACCGACGAGGGCGAGCACCGCCGCGCCCACGACGAAGCAGACGACGAGCTTCACGACGATGACGCGGGCTCGCCGTGGGGTGACGAGGTAGCTGTACGTGATGGTGCCATGACGGTACTCGTTCGTCATGCTCAGGATGCCGAAGACGAGACCGAGCAGCGGGACGACGGTGCCGCCCGCGGCCAGCAGTCCGAGACCCTCCTCCTGCTCGAGGAACTCAGCCGGTGCGAACGAGAGCACGAGCACCGCCGGCACGATGCTCACGAGGACGGCGGAGATGAGAAGGCCGAGCGCGGTCCGCGTGCTGCGCAGCTTGAGGTACTCGGCGGCGATGAGGTCGATCATGGGTCGGTCCTCCTCGTGCCGGCGATCTCGAGGAAGAGGTCTTCGAGGCTGGGGCGCTCGGTGAGCAGCTCGTGCAGCACGGCGCCCGTGTCGTGCGCCGCCTGGCCGACCTCGGCGGCATCCGGGCCGCGGATGGCGAGCGCGTCGTCGAGCCGGTTGACCGCCGCGCCGCGCTGACGCAGCGCCTGCTCCAGGCTTTCCGCCTGCGGGCTGCGGCAGCGGATCACCGGGCTGGCGCCGCTGGCGAGTCGCGACAGCGGGCCCTGGGCGACCAGGCGGCCCTTGCTGATGATGAGCACGTCGTCGACCGTCTGCTCGACTTCGGCGAGCACATGACTCGAGACGAGGACGGTCTTGCCCTCGGCAGCGCGGGCGCGCAGGAAGGTACGGAGCCAGCGGATGCCCTCGGGGTCGAGGCCGTTGGCCGGCTCGTCGAGAAGGAGGAGCTCGGGGTCGCCCAGGAGCACGCAGGCGAGCGCGAGGCGCTGCCGCATCCCTGTGGAGTACCCCTTGACCGCCCGCCGCCCGGCCTCTTCGAGCTCGACCAGCTCGAGCGTCTCCGCGACGCGGGCGTCGGGGATGCCCGAAGCCCTCGCGACGACGCGAAGGGCGTTGATCCCGGATCGCCCTGGGTGGAAGCCGGAGGCGTCGAGGAGCGCGCCCACACGGGTCCATGGGCGGGGCAGGTCGCGGTAGCGACCGCCGAGGACGGAGACGGCGCCGGCGCTGGGCCGTACGAGGTCGACGATCATTCTGAGCGTCGTGGTCTTGCCGGCGCCGTTGGGGCCGAGGAACCCGGTGATCGTCCCCTTCTCCAGCGAGAACGAGACGTCGTCCACAGCGAGGATGCGTTTGCCGAAGCGTTTGCTCAGGTGATCGATGTGGACGACGGGCATGCGGCCTCCGGATCGCTTCGGCGGCAATCCTACCGTACGTGGGCAAGCCGCTCCTCGGGCTTCGCGCGGCTCTCCAGTGCTCCCCGCATCGAGGGCGATGGCACGCGAAAGCGCTGAAGATACCATCGATATTCGCACTCCACGCTTGCATTCATCGCTGGTTTGCGTGAGTTTTCTCGCTACAGGACCTGTACAAGGGCGACGCGCGCCGCCAGCTGGGGGGTGGTGCGGCCCACACAAGACCGCAGGTCACCCGTCTTTGAGGGGGATGCTATGCACGACAGGGATATCGTCACGCAGAAGGAGAAGGAACTCGTCGGTCTCTGCAAGGAGGCCAAGCGCGGCGGCATCACGCGTCGTCAGTTCGTGGAGCGCGCGCTGATCCTCGGGTTGTCTGCCGGCGCCGTCGGCGCCCTCGCCGGCGCGTGCGGCGAAGAGTCCGACTCCGGGGCGCCGGTGGTCGAGTTGCCGGTCATGGACGAGACCAAACCCGCCGAGATCACGGTCTACAACTGGACCGAGTACATGGACCCGGACATCCGCAAGCAGTTCAAGAAGGAAACGGGTATCGCCGTCAAGGAGGCGTACTTCGCGAGCAACGAGGAGTTGCTCGCCAAGCTGCGCGCGGGGTCGACCGGCTACGACATCATCGTGCCGTCCGACTACATGTGCTCGATCATGATCAAGAGCGAGCTGCTGCAGCCGCTCGACCTCTCGTACATCCCGAACTTCGACGGCGTTCGCGAGGATAGCAAGGCGCCGCCGTTCGACAACCCCGCCGACCAGGGGGGCTTGAAGTACAGCATCCCGTACTTCTTCGGCACGACCGGCTACGCCATTCGTACCGACAAGGTCTCGCCGACACCGACCGACTGGACGCCCTTCTTCGACCCGGCGAACGGCGGCAAGATGCAGCTGCTCGACGACGAGCGTGAGTGCCTGAGCATGGGCCTCAAGTCGCTCGGTTACTCGGTCAACACGAAGGACCAGGCGCAGCTCGACGAAGCGACCGACAAGCTCATCACGCAGAAGCCGCTGGTGAGCACCTACGACTCGGTCAACATGAAGCGCTCCATCGTCCAGGGCGTGCCCTACGTCATGTGCTGGGACGGCGACGTGCTGCTGGCCATCGACGCGATGGGCGGCGAGGACTACCAGGACATGGTCGACTGGGTGCTGCCGGCGGAGGGCTTCGTGCGCTGGACCGATGCCATGTCGATGCCCGCCTCGGCTGCCAGCAGGTACGGCGGCCACCTCTTCATGGACTATCTGCTTGATCCCGAGATCGCCGGCCAGAACGCGAGCTGGGTCTGGTACCTGTCGGCGGTGCCGGCGTCGCATGAGTTCACCGATCCGTTCGCCCTCATCCTCACCCCGTCCGACGAGGACATGGCGCGGTCCGAGGAGATCGAAGACCTCGGCGAGTTCGCCGCCGCCTACCAGATGGCCTGGACCAAGGTGAAGAGCGCCTGACGCAGGTCTGATCGGCCCTTACGCGAGGGGCGGCCGGTGGCTTGAGCCACCGGCCGCCCCTCCCTTGTTCTCGCCTCTCGTCGTCAGACCGCCCGGTGGTCCCGTCGTCAGGCCGTGTGCATGAAGTGCATGACGTCGCCGTCCCGGACGACGTAGTCCTTGCCCTCGGTCCTCAGGAGCGCCTTCTCGCGGGCGACGGCGAAGGAGCCGCAGGCGAAGAGGTCGTCGATCTGCACCACCTGGGCGCGCACGAAGCCACGCTCGATATCTGAGTGGATGCGGCCGGCGGCTTGCCGCGCGGTCGCGCCGCGGGGTAGCTGCCAGGCGCGCGACTCGCTCGACCTGAAGTCGCCGGTGAAGAAGGTGAGGTAGCCGAGGACATCGTACGCGGCGCGCAGGACGACCTCGACGGCGCCGGTGGCGACGCCGAGCTCGGCGCGGAAGGCGGCGGCCTCGTCGGCGTCGAGCTCGGCGAGCTCGGCCTCGAGGCGCGCGGCGACGGCCACGACGTCGTCGCCGCGCTCCCTCGCCCAGGCCACGAACGGCGCGTGCTCGGCGAGTGCCTCTCGCGGGTCCGCCTCGTCGTCGATGTTGAGCACGAACAGGACGGGACGGTCGCTCACGAGGGCGAGATCGCGGTAGAGGACGTGCTCGTCCGGGTTGCGGGCGACGCCGCGCGCGAGCGCGCCGTCGCGCAACGCGGCGGCCAGCGTCTCGAGGGTCGCCATCTCTCGTTGCGCCGCCTTGTCGCCGCTGCGTGCCGCCTTGACGGCCTTCTCCATGCGACGCTCGACGAGCTCGAGGTCGCCCAGGATCAACTCCGTCTCGACGAGCTCGGCGTCGCCGCGTGGGTCGGCTTCGCCGCCGGGGCCGGCGACCTCGGGATTCTCGTAGGAGCGAACCACGTGGGCGACGGCGTCGACACCGCGGATGTCTGCAAGGAAACGCGACCCGAGCCCCTCGCCCTGCGAGGCGCCTTCGGTGAGACCCGGGATGTCAACGACGTCGATCGTCGCGTACACCTGCTTTGGCGTCTGCAGCACCTCGTTGAGACGGTCGAGGCGTTCGTCGGGCACGCTCACGACCCCGCGGTTCGACTCGGCCGAGGTGTAGGCGTACGAGGTGGCGGCTGCGTGGCCGTGGGTGAGGGCATTGAACAGAGTGGTCTTGCCGACGTTCGGCAGTCCGACGACACCGAGTTTCATCCGGGCGGCTCCAGAGCGCTCGTGAGGAGCTCCTCGAGGACGCGCGCCCCGGCGCCGAGATGCGCTTCGAGAAGTCCGGTGTCCCCGGCGAGCAGGCGCCGGACGGTGTCGCGGCGCGTGCCGGCGACGGGGTTGGCGTGCATCAGGTCGACGCGACCTTCGCGGACCTCGGTGACGCTGACCAGGCCTGCGGAGGGGATGCCGGCGGCGGCGAAGACGGCGTGCTCGCCACAGGCCGCGGCAACGGCCTCCGTCAGCGTGACACCGCTGCGCCCCGCCGCGATCGCGAGGGCGTCTCTCAGCCAGACGGCGTCTTCGTCGGGTGCGTAGGCGACCAGCTCACTGTCGCCGGCGACTGTGTCCAGGTCGATCATGCCGAGCAGGGCTTCGCGCTCGAATCTCTGCAGGTGCTCAAGGAAGAACGACGACCCGGCCGCGCCCTGCCAGTGCGCGCCGAAGGCGACGAAGACGATCGTGCAGGGTGTCTCCACGTCACGCAGCCGGCCGGCCATCTCGAGCAGCAGGCCGATCCCCGTCGCGTTGTCGGTGGCGCCCGCCGATCCTGGACGCGTGTCGTAGTGCGCGCCGACGACCAGCGTCGACGCCGTGGCGCCCTCCTTCGTGGCGACGATGTTGGCCGAGAGCAGGTGCGCGGTGGGATCGCCGATCAGGAACTCCTGCACGTGAGGCGTGTAGCCGAACTGCTGGAAGGCCAGGGTGAGGAACGCGCGCGCCTCGATGTCACCCCAGCTGCCGGTCGGACGGGAGCCCACGTTGCGCGCGAATTGGACCGCCTCGGTAGCGGCCAGCAGGCCGTGATCGGAGGCGGCGACGTCCTGCGACGCGCGCTTGCCGTACGAGGCCTGACCGCAGGCGGCCCCGCCGAGCGCCACGAGGGCGAAGAGCGCCACGAGGACGAGAGGGGTCGTCCGGCGATGCAGGGCCGCCGCGAGCGGGCGCGGCGGCATGACGGAGCCACAAGGTGACGGAGTGTCTCGCGGGTTCACAGCGGAGGGGCCACGAGCCAGAGGGTCAGGAGACCGAAGACGAGTCCCCAGAGGAGCCCCCCCAGCACGTCGCCGAGGTAGTGCACGCCGAGGTACACGCGGCTGAAGAAGAGCACCGCACTCAGAGCCAGCAGTGCGGGCACCCAGGCTGGGTATAGCGAGCCCATCGTCATCGTGCCGACGACGGCCATGCTGGCGTGCGATGAGGGGAACGAGGGCGTGATCGGCGGCCGGATCTGCTGCGGCAGGTCGGGGTCGGCGACCGTGGGACGGCGACGCCGGACGACGCTCTTGAGGCCGAAGCCGGCGAACTCGACGAGGGTGACGGGCACGGCCACGTAGAGGTAGGCCGCGAGTGGCCGAGGATGGCCGGTCAGCCAAGGCAGCAGGCAGAGGCCGTACCACAGGATCCCGTGGTTGGCCGAGCGCGACAGGAGGCCGAGCGGCCCGGCGATCCAGGCGGGGTGCGGCCAATCGACGGCAACGCGTCGCGAGACGCGTCGGTCGAGCGCGTCGAGGCGAGCGAGCCGCAAAGGCGTCGCAGGGTCTGTGATTGGGAAGGGCGTCAAGGCTGTACTGGAGGCAGGCCCCACGTCGCTGGCCGGGGATGAGCGTGAGCGGAAACGCCTATAGTATACGTCGCGCCCATTCCCGACCGGAGCCTCGCATGCGGACAACCGTCATCGTCACGGCCCTGGGGCCCGACAGTCACGGGCTCCTCGCCCAGGTCGCCACGACCATCGCCGAGCAGAACGCCAACATCGACGACGTGAGCCAGACCGTCGCGAACGGGATGTTCACGATGATCATGTTCGTCTCGTTCGACCAGAGTGAGACGACGATGGCGCAGCTCAAGCAAGCGCTCGAGGAGACCGGGGAGCGTATCGGGCTGCAGATCCACGTGCAGCACGAGAACATCTTCAAGTTCATGCACCGCGTCTGAGGGCGGCGGGCGGCCGTCCCGTCGGGACGGTCGCCCGCCGCCCTCCCCGCCACAGGCACAGGGAGGCGACCGCCGTGGTCTTCATCACCGCCGAGGAGATCCTCGAGACCGTCAGCATGATCCGTTCGGAGAACCTCGACGTACGGGCCATCACGATGGGGATCTCGCTTGACGATTGCGCCGAGCGCGACGCGCGCCGCACGGCCGAGCGCATCCACGCCAAGATCGTCCGCCACGCCGGCCGCCTGGTCGACGTGGCTCACGAGTTGCAGGAAAAGTACGGAATCCCCATCGTCAATCGCCGTGTCTCGCTGACGCCGATCGCGGAGGTCGTCGGCAGCGACGACCCCGAGGATCTCGTAGGGGTGGCACACGCGCTCGACGCTGCCGCCGACGAGGTCGGCATCGATTTCATCGGCGGCTTCAGCGCGCTCGTCCAGAAAGGGTTCACGAAGAGCGACGCGGCGCTGATCGAGGCCATCCCCGAGGCGATCGGCAGTACCAGCCGCGTCTGTTCGTCGGTCAACGTCGCCTCGACCCGCGCCGGCATCAACATGGACGCCGTCGTGCGCATGGCCGACGTGCTGCTCTCGGTCTCGCGCAGGACGGCCGCTCACGACTCGATCGGGTGCGCCAAGATCGTCGTGTTCTGTAACGTGCCCGAGGACAATCCGTTCATGGCCGGGGCGCTGCACGGCAGCGGTGAGCCTGAGGTCAGCATCAACGTGGCGATCTCCGGCCCCGGGGTGGTGCGCACCATGGTGGCCAACAATCCGGACGCCTCGCTCATCGAGCTCGCCGACCTGATCAAGCGCACCACTTTCAAGATCACGCGTGTCGGTGAGCTCGTCGCTCGCGAGGCGTCAAAGATGCTCGACGCCGAGATGGGCATCATCGATCTCTCGCTGGCGCCGACCCCGGCGGTCGGCGACTCGATCGCCGAGATCCTCGCAGGCCATGGGCCTCGAGCAGCCCGGGGCGCCCGGCACGACGGCGGCGCTCGCCATGCTGAACGACGCCGTCAAGAAGGGCGGGACGATGGCGACCTCGTCCACCGGCGGGCTCTCGGGCGCCTTCATCCCGGTGACCGAGGACGCGGCGATGGCGCGCGCCGCCGCGAGCGGAGCGCTCACCATAGAGAAGCTCGAGGCGATGACCGCGGTGTGCTCGCTCGGGCTCGACATGATCGTCGTGCCGGGTGACATCAGCCGCAACGCGCTTGCCGGCATGATCGCCGACGTGATGGCGATCGGCATGATCAACTCGAAGACGACTGGCGCCCGGCTCATCCCGGCGCACGGCAAGCAGGTGGGCGACTGGGTGACGCTGGGCGGTCTTTTCGGCGCGGGCCCGGTGATGCCGGTCAGCAAGGCGGGCAACGACGCGTTCGTGGAGCGCGGCGGTCGAATACCCGCGCCGCTCCAGAGCCTCACGAACTAGCGGGGCTCCCCGCTCCTCGGGGCGTTCAGTCCTGCAGTTCGCGCATCATCGTGCGGATGCGCTGCGCGGTCTCGTCCATGTCGAGCGCGCGACTGATCTTCTCTGCCTCGGTCAGCTGCAGGACGGCGTCGACCGACTGTCCGGCCGCGGAGAACTCGGCCGCTTGGTCGATCTCGTAGCGGACCAAGTCGGTGAGCATGCGGCGCACCTCGGCGTCGTCCAGGTCGACCAGCTTCTGGTTCGTCGTGACGATGATCTCGGAGAGCGCGACCATGCGCCGCGGGCGGGGCGCGCTCGGCGGCTCCGCGCCGGCCTCTCCCTGGGCGAGGTCCTCGTCGGCGGTCGCGTCGGTGGCGTCCGCCGCCTCGGTCTCCTTCTCCGGCTGAGCCTCCGGCTCTGCCGCCTCCGATTGCTCCTCGGCTTCTGTCGCCGAGTCGGCAACGACGGTCTCGAGCACTCCAGCGCGGCTTCGTTCGCGATCGTCGGCTCGCTCTGCGCCTCCCAGGGTGATCTCGTCTTCGTCCACCGCGGAGGTCTGCGTTCGGTCGAGCCGGAGTCCGTCATCATCGGACTCCGCGGACCGTTCGGACGCGCCGAGTCCTGCGAAGGTGTCGTGTGGCGTCGAGCTGAGGAACGACGCCGACGGCTCGTCCTCGATCTGGCGGGCTCTCCTGCGGCGAGAGACGACGAGGGCGGTCAGCACCAGCACGATGACGACGATGGCCGCCGCACCCCCGATGATCTGCGCGGTGCTGATGTCCGGCACTGGTCCTCCCCGTTCGTGTCCGTTCAGGAAGCTTCGCTCCGGTCCTTCTATTCCCTGCCGCTGCGCGCGGTACAATCGCGCCCGTGATAGCCCGTACCGACATCGAGAGAGCGATGGCCGAGCTCGGGGCGGCGCCCTTCCGCGCGCAGCAGGTCTACCGGGCGCTGACCAAGGACCTCGCGACCGACTTCGATGAGGTGACGGTGCTGCCTCGGCCTCTGCGCGTCGCCCTGGCGGAGCGTCTGTCGGCGCTGACCCTCGACGCGGTGGAGACCTGGCGCTCGGCGGCGGGGGACACCGAGAAGACGCTCTTCGCGACGCGGGACGGTCACGGCGTCGAGGCCGTGCTGCTGCGCTATCCGCGGCGCTCCACCGTCTGCGTCACCTCGCAGGTCGGTTGCGCGGTGGGCTGTCCCTTCTGTTCGTCCGGGCGGCTGGGTTTCAAGCGCCAACTCGCGGCTGAGGAGATGGTGGACCAGGTGCTGCACTACGCCCGTCTTCTGCGCCCCGAGGGCCGCCGCGTGACGAACGTGGTCTTCATGGGGATGGGCGAGCCGCTCCTGAACGCCGACGAGACCCTGCGGGCGTGCCGCCTTCTGAACGACCCCGACGGCTTCGCCCTCGGCGCGCGCGCCCTGTCCGTCTCCACGGCCGGCGTCGTGCCCGGCATCGCCCGCCTCGCGCGCGAGGCGCCGCAGGTCAACCTCGCGGTCAGCCTGCACGCGGGGACCGATGCGCTGCGCGACCGCCTCGTGCCGCTCAATCGTCAGTTCGACCTCGACGCCGTCTTCGCCGCCTGCCGCCGCCACGTCGCCGCCACGCGCCGCAAGCTCTTCTTCGAGTGGATCGTGCTGCCCGGCGTCAATGACGGCGACGAGCAGGTCGCCGCCGCCGCCTCACGGCTGCGGCGACCGCTCTACCATCTCAACCTCATCGCCTACAACGACGCCGGCGGGGCCTTCAGGTCACCGACGCGCGACGAGGTGGAGAGCCTGCGTCGCCGCTTCGAGGCTGCTGGGGTGCGCTGCACCGTGCGCCGCTCACCGGGGGTCGAGATCGAGGCCGCCTGCGGTCAGCTCGCTCTGAGACGCCTCGCCCGGTAGGCCCGCGCCGCGTCGGCGTGGCCCCGAGCTCGTCAATCGGCGTCGAGCGAGGCGTCGAGGATCTTCTTCTGGTCGTCCTCTTGCGAGCGGTAGAGCTGGCGCGCGTCCTTCAGGCGCTCGTGGCTGTCGTCGATCACGGCGCCCATCTCGCGCCAGAGACAGACATCCTTCTTGAGGTAGCGCGCGCGGATCTTGTCTGAGCACTCATCAGCAAGCTGGCAGGCGTAGCAGACTTCCTCGACGACGGCGGCCGTCTTGCGGGCGTGCTCGCCCTCGTCGATCCGCCGGTAGGCGTCGAGCAGCAGCTCTTGGGCGTTGCCCTGGATCGCCACTTGGAAGTGAGGCATGGCCTCCGGCTCGTCGTAGAGGAAGACGCCGCGGCGCCAATGGGCGAGCTCGAAGACCTGATCCATGGTCTGTTTCGCCATGATATGGCGGATGCTCGCCTCGTTCGTCACGCCGCGGTCGATCAGCCGCTGCCCAAGGGGCTTGGCTCGCTTCTGGTCGTGCGAGAGGCCGGCGTCCTCCATGAGCGCCTCGGCGAGCTGGAGCTCGGTGAGGCAGCCGGCAGCTACGAGGCGGCTGCCGAGCTTTTCGTCGGTGATCGGCAGCGAGATGCCCTCGACTCGACCGCGCACGAGGTAGATGAATCCGTACTCTTCGAAGTCGCGCACCTCGAGCACGCCAGTGCAGCCGGCCTGCGCCAGGAACTGCAGGACCCCTGCGAGATTGAAGCGCCTGATCTGTCCTTCGAGCAGCATATTCACTCAGGTCGGAGGGACTTCTCTCCCCATTGTCGGCAGCGGGCGCCGTTCTGCTTAGGGGGGCGGCCGGGGGGGCGCGTTGACCCACGCTCGGCGACGCCGCTATACTCGTCGTTCTGCACAGTGGCAAACGAGCGAGGCAGTCGTGAAGAGGACGTATCAGCCGAACACCCGCAAGCGCAAGAAGACGCACGGGTTCCGGAAGCGTATGAGCACTCGGGCAGGCCGGCTGGTCATCAAGCGGCGGCGGCAGAAGGGGCGCAAGCGTCTCTCGGCCTGAGCCGCGCTCGATGACCAGCAAGCGTTCCCGTCTGTCGCGTTCTTCGGATTTCCAGCGCATCTACCGGCAAGGGAGCTCGACAGCCTCACGATTCCTCGTGCTGTACAAGTTCAGGCGCGCCGCCGACGCGCCGTCTGAGGGCCCGCGGCTGGGGTTGTCCGTATCGAAGAAGCTGGGCGGCGCCGTCGTGCGCAACCGCGTCAAGCGGTTGGTGCGCGAGTCGTTCGCCGCCCATGAGGCACAGGTGTCGAGGGAGTACGACGTGGTCTTTATCGCGCGTCCGCAGGTGCTCGAGCTCATTGCCCGCCAGCAGCAGGGTGAGAAGGGCCTCGTGGCCGCGGCTGTGGGCGAGCTGCTCGAGCGCGCCGGTATCCTGACCGAGGCGCGCTCGTGAGCAAGGTCCTTGTCGCGCTGCTGCGTGCGTATCAACTCGTCGTGTCGCCGCTGCTCGGCCCGCGCTGCAAGTACTACCCGACCTGTTCGAGCTATGCCATCGAGGCCGTGCGGGTGCATGGCGCCCTGCGCGGCGCCGGCATGGCCACCTGGCGCGTCCTGCGCTGCAATCCGTTCAGCAACGGTGGCCTCGACCCGGTGCCGCCGCGCCATGACTGACGGCCTCTTCGATCTTGGAGTGACGACGTGAGTTCCCTGCCAATCGTCCGACAGCTGATCGAGCTCATGCACTGGGCTCTCGTTTCCATCCATGGCCTCATCCCCGACAGCCTCGAGGCAGCCTCCTGGGGTCTGGCGATCATCCTTCTGACCATCATCGTGCGGCTCATCCTCTTCCCCCTGACTTGGAAGCAGTACCGAAGCGCCCAGTCGATGCAGGCGATCCAGCCCAAGATCAAGGAGCTGCAGAAGAAGTTCAAGAGCGACCGGGCCAAGCTCCAGCAGGAGACGATGAAGCTCTACCAGGAGCACCACGTCAACCCGTTCGCCTCGTGCCTGCCGCTGCTCCTGCAGATGCCGGTGTTCATCAGCCTGTACTACTCGATCAGCGGCCGGGCGGCCTACCTCGACCAGTCGGTCACGGAGGCGATCAAGAACGCGAGCTTCCTCTGGATCGACCGGCTGGGCGACCCGAACCACGTGCTGCTCGTGTTCTACGTGGTCACGCAGCTGGCCTCGACCGAGCTCACGCTCTCGAAGATGTCCGACCCACGGCAGAAGTGGATGATGCGCGGCATGCCGATCATCTTCGTGGTCATCCTCATGAACTTCCCCGCCGGGCTGTTCCTCTACTGGATCACGACAAACCTGTGGACGATCATGCAGCAGCTGATCATCCGCAGGCTCGCGCCCGCTTCCACTACCGCGACGGTCGACGGCAAGCCCCACAAGCGCAGCCGCTTCATGGAGACCATCACGAGGGCGCAGGACGACCGCGCCCGCCAGCGTGAGGAGATGCTGGAGGCGAACGCCGGCGGTACGGCGTCCGACGGTGAGACGAGCAGGTCCGCGAAGACGCGTGGTCCATCCGGCAAGCCCGGGGGCAAGGGCACTGGGGCCCGTAAGGGTGCACCGGCCGGTAAGGGTGCTCAGGCCCGCAAGGGCGCCGGCCAAGGCGGTCAGGGCGGGCCGAAGAGCAAGAGGCGCAGCGGCGGCGGCAAGCCGCGCAGCCGCTGACGCAGAGTCGAGGCGGAGGTCGCGTGGACGAGGACTATCTCCCCGGCGAAGAGGTCGAGGACGACGAGACCGATTTTGCGACCGTCGCCGCTGGGGCGACGGTAGAAGAGGCGCGCCGGACGGCGGTCGAGCAGCTGCGCAAGGTGATTCCCTCGGTGAGTGAGGCCGACGTCGAGTTCGTCGTCCTCGAGGAGGGCAGCCGCGGCGGCTTCTTCGGACGCGGCAAGAGTCGGGCGCAGGTCGAGGCGCGTCTGCGCCCGGGCGCCGGCGCCGCACAGACTCCCGTCGAGGATGACGAGGAAGAGGACGAGGGCGGGCCGCCCGCCGAAGAGCGCCTGCAGGAGTTCCTCGATCAGGTGCTGACGCTCATGGGTATTGAGGCGTCGGTCGAGGCCAGCGCGACGGCCGAGGGCGCTCGCGCGGACATCAGCGGCGACGACCTCGGCTTGCTGATCGGCCGTCACGGTTCGACCATCGATGCCCTCCAGTACCTCGCTGCGATCGTGGTCAACGGCGACCGCCGTCGGCGACGCCAGGTCGTGGTCGACGCGGAGGGCTATCGCGTACGGCGCGAGAGCATCCTCCGGGCGCTCGCCGAGCGCACCGCGCAGAAGGCGGCCCGGGAGAACTCGGCGGTGACGCTCAAGCCGATGTCGGCCGCCGAACGCAAGGTCATCCACGTGTATCTCAAGGACCACCCGCGCGTCGAGACTGTGTCCGAGGGCAACGAACCGTTTCGCTCGGTCATCGTCTCACCGCGCCGCCGGGACTGACCTCAGCCCCGCACGGCCCTCGACGGCCGGTGTCCGTTCGCGCCGTCGCCCCGCGCCGTGCGCCGTGGCACACGGCGCGCGCGGGGCTCAAGTGCGCCGATATCGGGGACGATAGAGTCCTCTGGCCGACGCACGCGGCGGCTTGCCGTCGCCGAAGTCATCGAACGATCCCCTGAGAGAGGGAGGCAAGAGGATGTATCGCAGGAAATATACGACGCTTCTACTGGTGTTCTTGGCGCTTGTCGGCGTCTTGGCCTTCATGTCGGGCTGCGGCGACGCAGAGCCGGCGGCCGAGGCACCGCAGGCCACCGACCTGACGGCGGATGAGATCGTCGCCAATGCCGAGCAGGCCATGCAGGAGATCACGAGCGGGTCGTTCGATCTCGATCTGTCGGTCAAGCTCGAGGGCGACCCCGAAAAGGTGACCGACCCGACGGCGCAGCAGCTCATGCAGTCGCCGCTCTCGCTGAAAGCGAGCGGCGCGAGCAGCGACGACCCCGTCGCCGCCGACCTCTCGATGACCTTCGCGGTCATGGGTCAGAACATCGCCATGGAGATGAGGGCCAAGGACGACAAGGCCTGGGTCGCCTACGAGGACCAGTGGTACCAGGTCCCGGCTGAGGATTCGCAGAATGCGACCGACCAGCTCTCTGAGGGCGCGCTGCCGACCGACCAGCTCAAGGAGATGGGCCTCGACCCGAACGACTGGAGCCTCTCCTGGGAGCTGGTCGGGACCGAGGACCTCGGCGGTACGCAGGTCTACCACGTGAAGGGCACGGCCGACCCGGCCAAGCTCGCCGAGAGCCTCATGAAGGCGCTCGACGACCCCAAGCTGGCGGAGGCCCTCGGCGATGATGCGGCGCAGCAGCTGCAGGGCACCAAGGCGTCGAGCGAGCAGGAGCTCCAGGACCTCCAGAAGGCGCTCGAGGACGTGGCCGTCGACGCCTGGTACGAGGTCGACACGTTCTACCTGCGCAAGATCGACGCCAAGGTGGCGTTCGACATGACGTCCGTCGAGGACGCCGGCGGCGTGACCGCCATGGACCTCACCGTGGCGATCGAGCTTGGCGGCTTCAACGAGCCGGTCGAAGTGGAGGCGCCGAAGAGCGCGCAGCCGCTCGACAAGCTGATGGAAGCCATACTCGGCGGGATGTCGCTGGATGGCATGAGCTTTTGAGCAACGACGGCGCCGTGAGGCGCCGGGACGAAGACGACGACGGGGGGCGGCGCCTACAGGCGCCGCCCCCCGTCGTCGTCTCAGTCTCTCGAGCTCACCAGTGGAAGTCGCGCGACTGCGTCTCCTCCCACGAGGCCTGCTCATCGTCGGTGCGCTGCCCCAGGAGTGACTGCGAGACGATCTCCGGGGGGCGCTCGGCCGAGTCACGCGGCGTGCGGGGCGCGTCGCGGGCGGCGTCCTGTTCGGCGGGCCGCGCCTGCTCGCGCTCGCGCGCGGCCCTGCTGATCTGTGCCGGCGCGATCTGGACGGTGCCGTCGGGCCTGACGCTCGCGTTCGGCTGCAACTCAGGACGGTCGTCGTAACCGCGCTCGTTGAGGCGCACCGCCCCGGCTCCCTCGATATCGACCGAGAAGCGGTACCAGCCGAGCGACCAGAGGAAAGTCACCGCCACGGTCTGGTCGTCGAAGCCGACGTGCACCTGGGGGACACCGAGGTCGGCGCTGGTGTCGGCGACCTTGCGGGGGACCGGGCTGACGTTGAGCACGTCGACGCCGCGCTGCAGCAAGGTGAGCGACGAAACGCCCTCGTCGACCTCGCCCGCGACCGGGACGATGGTGTCCTCGGACGCGCCTTCTTCTTGCGCCTCCGGCTCCGCCGGTAAGGGCTCGTCGAGCGCCTCCATCGACGCCGTGTTCTCCCCACTGCGTGGTTCCTCGGGTTCGGGCGTGACTTCCTCGTCGGTCTCGGCCACGGCCTCGTCGGTCTCGGTCAGGGCGGCGGCGCCTTCGACCTGGGCCTGCAGGATGGCGAGCTGACCCGCCAGCTCCTGGCGCTCGGCCTCGCTGCGGGCGAGACGCGCCTCGAGGTGCGCGACCTCGGCGTCCTTCTCCTTGAGAGCACGCCAGAAGGTGTCGCTCTCTCTGCGCTCTCCGTCGTCGCTCGCGACAGGAGCCCCGGCGACGACGTGAGCCTCGCCTTCGCCCGTGGACGGCTGGCTGCAGAGCGAGCAGACGAGCTGCTCGCCGTCGTCGTCGACGATCCGCTGCGTGAGCTCGCCGGCGAGCAGCGTGCGACCGCACGCCGCACAGACCGGTCCGGATGTGTCGCGCTTGCCGCGCCCGAAGAGTCCCACCGTCATCACTCCCTAAGCTGCACGGCCCGAACGGGCCGGGAAGAACCTGCAAGATTGGCCCATGATAGCACGAGGCCTAGACGTCCTCGCCCTCCTCCTCGGGCATCGTCTCGTACTGAGCCAGCACGTCGCGCGCTCGGTCGAGGTCGGCATCCCGCACGAGCACCCGAAACGGCGTGACCGCCGGCGTCGGCAGCGAGTCCTCGTACCCGCTGCCGCTGACGACCGCCTCGATGCCGGCCTGCTCGAGGACGCCGACGATGACGTTGGCGAGGCCGGTGTCGTTCACACTCGTCACTGGAAGCAGTTCCATCGCGTCACCTCGCAGTCCGGAGTGTCGATGGCGCCGCATGGCGCACCCGGAGTATACCCGTCGGCCGACGGGGGCCGGAGACTCGGCGTCGTGTGCGGCCCGTCGCGCCCGCCCATCCCACGGCGCTCGTTCCGCGCCGCGTGTCGGTGGTCACGAGTCGTCCTGCAGGCTGCGCAGCAACTCGACGCTACGCAGGTCGGGGCCTTCGCCGGCGAAGCCGGGCACTTCGAGGATGCCCGGGAGGGCGGCGAAGGCCGGATGGTTCACGATCTCGCGGAAGGCCTCGAGGCCCAGCTCGCCCTCGCCGATGTTGGCGTGCCGGTCGCGGTTCGAGCCGAGCGGCGTCTTCGAGTCGTTCAGGTGGAGGAGCTCGAGGCGCTCGATGCCGCAGGCGTCGTCGAGCGCCTCGAGCGCCCTGTCGACCCCCTCCCGCGTGCGCAAGTCGAAACCGGCGGCGAAGAGGTGGCAGGTGTCGAGGCAAAGACCGACGCGGGGATCGCCGCCGACCGAGTCGATCATCGCGCCGAGCTCCCTGAAGTCCACGCCCATCGTGCCGCCGGCGCCGGCGGTGTCCTCGAGGAGAACGCGCACCGCGGAGCCCTCGACCTCCTCGAGCACGCGCCCGAGGGCGTGCTGGACGCGCGCGAGGCCCTCCTCGAAGCCGGCGCCCTGATGCGATCCGACGTGGGTCACGATCGCATCGGCTCCGAGCTGCTCCGCGGAGCGTGCAGCGCCGACGAGAGCGGCGACCGACTTCTCGTAGAAGTCCTCGTTGGCGGTCGCGAGGTTGATCAGGTAGATCGTGTGAATGACGGCGTAGTGGACGGGGGACGCGCGGCGCGCTTCGCGAAAGTGCGCCGCGTCCTTCTCTCTGTAGACCATGGGCGCCCATGTCCGCGGGCTGCCGGCGAAGAACTGCACGGCCTCGCAGCCCAACTCGACGCCGTTGTCGATCGCCTTCCAGACACCGCCCGAGGCCTTCACGTGGGCACCGATGTCCATGCCGTCCTCCTCAACCCGTCGGCAGGGTCTTGCTCATGTCCGGAGTCTACCGGCGGGCACCGAAGGCGGGCAACGGCGCCGCCGGTGCCGGTGCCCGAGCACGCGATCCGGGCTGTGATAGGGTGTCACGCGCGGCCGGCCGGGAGGCCGGCCGCGCGACCGCGAACGACAGCGAGGGAGTCACCCGCCATGTGCGGCATCTTCGGCTTCGCCGGGCCACCTGATCGCGAACTCCTCGGTCGCATGGCCGCGGTGCTGCTGCATCGCGGCCCCGACGACGGCGGCGCGCTGGAGCGCGACGCCGTGAGTCTCGGCCACCGCCGGCTGTCCATCATCGACCGCGCCGGCGGCCACCAACCACTTGCCAATGAGGACGGGACAGTCTGGCTCGTCTACAACGGCGAGGTCTACAACTACCGCGAGCTGCGGGCCGAGCTAGAGACGCTCGGTCACCGTTTCGCCACGCAGACCGACAGCGAGGTCATCGTCCACGCCTACGAGGAGTGGGGTGACGCCTGCGCGGCGCGCTTCAACGGCATGTGGGCCTTCGCCGTCGCCGACCTGCGCGAGGGGGCGGGGCGACTCGTGCTCTGCCGCGACCACTTCGGCATCAAGCCGCTGTACTACACGTGGTCGCCGAAGTCGGGCCGGCTGCTGTTCGCGAGCGAGATCAAGGCGTTGCTCCAGGATCCGGCGGTGGTCGCGCGCCCCGACGAACAGGTGATCTTCGAGTACCTGCTGCACGGCATGCACGAGCACCGGCCCGAGACCTTCTTCGAGGGCGTCTTCCGTGTGCCGGCGGCGTGCACCGTCGTCGTCGAATTGGGCGAGGACGGCATCGCGGCGCGCGGACAGAGCGAGGGCGGCGGGGAGGCCGCCGCCGCCGCCGCCGCCGGCCGCCTCCCCGCCGCCGCCTACTGGCAGCCGCGGCTGTCCGCTGACGGCAGCTCCGACCCCGCCCTCTTCCGACGCCTCTTCCGCGATGCCGTCGAGCGGCGTCTCGTCTCGGAGGTCCCGGTCGGCTCCTGCCTCTCCGGCGGTCTCGACTCGACCACGATCGTCGCCTTCATGAGCGAGCTTCTCAAGGAGGATGCGCCCGACGCGACGTCGCTGCGCGGCCAGCTCAAGACCTTCTCGGCCGTCTTCGACGGGGACGCCATCGACGAGCGCACCTTCGTCGAGGTCGCGGTCGAGAGCACGGGCGCCGACACCACGTACACCAACCCCACGTCGGCGCAGTTCTTCGACGAGCTGCGCGACGTCGTCTGGCACCAAGAGGAGCCGATGGTCTCCACCGGTCCCTACGCGCAGTGGTGCGTGATGCGCAGTGCGCGGGAGCAGGTCACGGTGCTGCTCGACGGACAGGGCGGCGACGAGCTGCTCGCCGGCTACGTGGCGTACCAGCTCGTCTACCTCAGGCAGCTGTGGCGGGAAGGCAAGCGCGGCGAGCTGCGCCGCGAGGCGGCCGCCGCGCGCGACGTGCTCGCGCCGCTCGTCCGGCGCCGCATCGCGCAGCGCCGCAAGCGCTTCGACACGCTGGGCGCGCTGCGGCCCGAGTACCGGGAGCGCATGACCGACCCGGGCTACGGCCGCTCGCAGGACGACCTCAAGCTCCGTCTGCTCCAGGATCTGCTGCAGTACAGCCTGCCCTGCCTGCTGCGCTACGAGGACAAGAACTCGATGGCCTTCTCGATCGAGTCGCGCGTGCCCTACCTCGATCAGGAGCTGGTCGAGCACATCTTCTCGCTTCCGTCCGACACGCTCGTGCGCGACGGCTGGAGCCGCTGGATCCTGCGCGAGGGCCTGCGCGGCACGCTGCCGGAGAAGATCAGGCAGCGACGCTGGAAGGTCGGCTTCACGACGCCGGAGATGCGCTGGATCAAGGCGCGTCGCGCGCAGTTCACTGGTCTCTACCAGTCGCCGAGCTTCCAGTCGCGAGCCTTCTGGAGAGGCCCGGCCGTGGTCGACGCCTTCCGCCGTTGCTGCGAGGGCAAGGTCGAGGACTCCTGGTTCTTCTGGCGGGCCGTGAACATCGAGCTCTGGCTGCGCGAGTTCTGCGACCGCCCCGTCGTGGTCGAGGGCGCCGACGGCGAGGTGGCGTTGACGGCGCCGGCGCCGGTCGGCGTGGTCCCGCGCGGCGCCGTCGCGGCGCCGGGCGACGCGCTCGTACCGGGCCTGGTCGACGACGCGGACCGGCCCGAGACGGAGCGCATCCTTGCCGAGTACTCACCGAACGCGACCAAGCACCTCTTCGCCAGCGTGGGCGACCGCGTGTACGCGCGGATCCCCGTGAAGACCGACCTTGTCGGCCGCGGCGATGACCTCGACGAGCTCTTCCGCCGTCAGGTCCTCCCGCATGTACGGCCCGGCGACGTCGTCGCCATCGCCGAGAAGCCGGTCGCCTCCAGCCAGGGGCGCTCCTACCCGCTCGATGAGATCAAGCCCACGCCGCTGGCCCGCGTTCTCAGCAAGGCCGTGACGCGCACGCCGCACGGCATCGGCCTCGGCATCCCCCAGACGATGCAGCTCGCCATCGACGAGGCGGGCGCCCCGCGGATCCTGGCGGCGACCGCCGCCGCCGCCGCCGGTCGCCTCGTGCGAAAGCGCGGTTGGTTCTACGCGATCGCCGGGCCGGCGGTCGAGGCCATCGACGGCCCCACGCCTTACACGCTGCCGCCGCACAATACGCACGCGAAGCTGGGCCCGGCCGAGCCGGACAAGGTCGCGGAGCGACTCAGGCAGGTGCTGACGGGCGGGCTGCGCGCGCAGGTCGCCGTTGGCGAAGGCGATGCCAGCAGCAACGGGTCCACCGACGCCGCGCGGGTCGCCGTCGTGGACGTCAGCGACCTCGACGCACGCGTGCTCGGGGCGTCGCCCGGCGCGGACCGTGCGCTGGTCCGTCAGCTCATGCTGGACAACCCGCTCGGCCAGGGTCACGAACAGACGCCGGTGTGCGTGCTGCGCGACCTCGGGCCGCTGCGCGCGCGCCGCTGAGACCGGCGCGGCGACTCCCCGTCCCCGACTGCGTCCGGGTCTGAGTCCGCAGCTGCGAGGCTGCCCCCCGCCGCACGGAAACGAGGACGGCCGGGGCCGGGCTTGCGCCCGGCCCCGGCCGTCCTTCACTCGATCCGGCTCGCCGCTCGACTCACGCGGGCGACTCGCCGGTCACGTCTCACTCAGGCGGCAACTCGCCGAAGGTGAGCCGCACATCGATGCCCTGCTTGGCGCTCCGCGCACGCCAGAAGAAGTACCAGGCGATACCCGCGACCCATGCTGCGGCGAAGACGATGAGGTTCTTGCCCGTCACGTCGCGTGAGGTCGGGTCGATGAACGAGAAGTAGAGGAACGTGAGGATGAACAGCACGTACAGGACCCCGCCGATCGTGACGAGCGGGATGCCGAGGAGCTTCCACGTCTTGTAGGGCGACGCCTCCCAGATGCCGCGCACGTTCTTGCGGTACGGGAAGAGGATCGCCGAGATGCCCGTGATCAGGAACACCGAGATGAACTGCATGCCACCGCCGACGAGGCCGCTCAAGTCATCCTTGAGCCAGAGCACGTAGGCGGCGACGCCGACCGCGAAGATCAGCATCGCGACGGTGAGGTTCTTGATCGGCGAGGCGTACTGCGCGCTCACGTCGGTGAACCACTTGGGCCCCATGCGGTCGAGACCCCACGCGAGGAAGGCGCGGCCGATGATCATGATCGCGATCGTGATCTCGAGCCAGATCACGGCGATGAACGCCAGAAGGATAGACCAGGCGACGATCCCGCTCTGGCCGCTCGCCAGCCACGTGAGGGTCAGGTAGTCGGGCGAGTACGGGGCCGTATAGCCCTCGATCCCGGCTCCGAAGCTGGCCTGTGCTGTTGCGCTGAGGAAGTTGAAGTCGACCAGCCGGTAGAGCCCGATGACGGTCAACAAGCCGAGCACGACGGGCACCCAGACGGCAAGGAAGTTGGCGCTGAGCAGGGCCTTGTCCGGGCGTTTGACCTCGCCGCTCAGATAGGCGATCGCGTAGTTGTACATGAACAGCGCGTAGACGCCGCTGAAGGCGCCCAGCGTATGGTGCCAGTTCCAGTCGTTCGACAAGCCGGAAGCGGCGATGAAGGCGTTGTAGTCCAGCGAGCCGTACTGGGCGGCGATGCCGTTCCACGTGTCGATGAACTCGGCCTTGCTCGACAGGAAGAGGGCGATGATGAGCACGATAGGGCCGCCGATGGCCGGCACCAGCAGGATCTTCTGGATGACCGCGTAGCTCTTCATGCTGAAGGCGACCGAGAGGTAGCCGATGACGACCGCGAGCAGGCCGAGGACGAACAGGCCGGTGGTCGAGGAGACCCAGTCCGTGAAGCCCCCCCAGCCCTGATATTGGCCGAAGAGCTGCAGGGCGGGGACGCCCAGCCAGGTGGCGATGTACCAGTTCCAGTAGAAGACTGCGAGGATGTTGGTGAAGACGGCGCCCAGCGCGATCGCCGGGTGCAGGATGCGCGAGTTGTAGACGTACTCGCCGCCGGCGCGCGGCATCGAGCTGCTGAGGATACCCCAGACGAGCGGGCCGCCGATGCCGGCCGTCACGGCGCCGAGCAGGATGGCGATGATGAGGTTGCCCTGTGGGAAGAGCGAGAGTGCGATGCCGACCATGAGCCACAGCGTGGCGATCGGCTGACAGGTCATGAGCCCGGCCCCGAAGGCGTCCCACATATCGAGGCCGCGGACGAGTCCGCTCGCCTTGCGCGAAAAGGCCAGGTCCTTGCCTTGACTGGCAGTGGTTTCAGCCATGAATCCCCCTGGTGGAGGTTGACGGTGTCGTGTGATGGTAGGAGGCTGGCACGGCCCGATGGCCCCCTCAGACCCGGGGGCCGCCACCAGAAGCGTCACGCCATACCATCACCTCCAGCCCCAGTGCTCGACGGCGAGTGTTTGGCCGACCGGTCAATCGGATGCGCCTATGCTACGGCTTAGGGGGGCCTTGTCAAGGACGCGCGCCGGTTGCGCGAGCGGAGGTCGTGCAGGCACGCGGTGGCGACGCCAGATCGTGCTCGTCAGTCGCGACCGACGCGGATCGTCACGTCCTTCGGGAGCGCGAGGCCGGCCTCGACCTCGATCGCCTTGAGGATACCGGTCGGCACCGGACAGGCGGCGTGGGCGCAGTGCTCGCGCGCCGCCTCGAGCGTCAGCGGCTCCTGGCCGCGGAAGCTGATCTCGCGGAACGGCTCGACCTCGGTGAGAGCGGCGGCCAGCTTGGCGATGTGTTCGCAGTCGCTCTCGATCTCGATGCGTACCACGGCGCCGTCGGCCTTGGTGCGCACGGTCGTCGTCAGACCACAGATGCCGGCCTCGATCTCGGCTGTGGCCATGACGTTCCTCCTCGGTCGCGGCGGCGGGTGAGCGACAGCATACCCGCCGCCCGGGGAAACGAGGCGGCGCCGTGGCGCGGGCCACGAGAGCGGCAAGCGGCCGGATGCGGACGGGTCGCAGGGAGAGAAGATGGTGCACCTTAGTGGACAACTCTCGAACCTTCGCCAAGAGTTGCGGCTGCTCTTCGATGCCCTGTAGGTCGCAAACAGACTGCAGACCTAGCTAGAAAGCTCTCGAGACTGCGATTTGAACTGCAACGATTGCCGACTCATCGCTGCTACGAATAGTTTCGCACGTCAGGGCTAGGCCAGAACCCTGCAAATGACCCCAACGGCTTCGTAGCTGAGTGGATAGAGCACAGGTTTCCTAAATCGGCAGCCTGGGGTGCAATTCGGGGTCGTTTGAGGTCGATTCGGCGACCTTTCGCTGCAGAGACCGGTCCCTCCCTCCGAGTGCGAGTCTCGCCTTCTCGGCAGGTTCAGCAACTTACCAGCAACTTACCAGCAACTTGCGTCGAGAGGGCGACGCGGTCTCGACTCCCCTCGTCACGATTGGCTCTGACTGGGTCGATCACGTGCGGGCCTGGCAGACGCCTCCTGTACCGGCGCGCCGAGTCGCAGCACGCGGCCGCCGAACGCCACTGCGCACAGCGCGAACCACGTCCACCCGAGGAGCAGGCCGCCGATCACGTCCGACGTCCAGTGCGCTCCCAGGAAGACACGCGCGAGCACGCGACGGCGACCGCGATCTCCGGCGGCAGTGCCGCCAAGGATCGCGCGGACACGCGGCGACGCTCCGCGCCGAGCACCAGCGCCACGGCGGCCCAGGTCGCCGCGGCCGCCGTGGCGTGACCGCTGGGGAACGAGGGCCCGGACAGCACGTGGAACGGCGGCACGTCGGGACGGACGCGCTCGACCGCGATGCTTGACAGCGTTCGAGAGGAGCAGTCTGGCCGCCGAGCACGACGAGGAAGAAGAGGGCCACGCTCCACCGCCGCCACCTGCGCAGGGCGATAGACCGTGGTCGCCAAGCGCGACCGCGACCACGCCGACGGTGCTCCCGGCCAGGGTGACCCAGCCAAAGACGTCGAGGGAGACGCTCGTCGCGTGAGCGGCCGCCCAGCGCGTGACCGTCACGTCCACGTTCACCACGCCGGAGTTCGAGCGGATCATCGCGATCACGACGCCGAACACCACGAAGACGATGACGACGCCGACGAGCGCCACCGTCAGGGCGAGCCCGGCGGCCGTCTCCGGGATCGAGGCGGGCCGCACGAATCGCCGTACCGTTCGATGCTCGGCCATCTGGGCGCTGAGCTGCCGCGAGGCAGCAGCGCGCGGGGTCGGCATGAGGAAAGGCGGCGACGACGAGGCCCCAGGCGACGCCGATCACGACGCTCAGCACGGCGACGATGGCGAACTCGATCACGCTCCTCCTTCGGTCGCTTCGTCCGAGTGCGGCCGGGACTAAGCCGTCCAACCCAGGACGTCGGCGGTTTGCCCGACCCGCGGCTGGGCAAACAGTAGCACGCTTCCGAGACGAGTGCGAGGACAGTGCATGAGCACTGCGCAACTGCGCAGAGGGCATTCACCGCTCGACCCGGCGGTCTGGCACGGATGCAGTCGGCCGCTCCCTCGGTGCTCGCCGGCCGTGCATTCGCCGCCGTGATCGTGTGGGTGGTCGCCTTCGTCGTGCTCGGCGCCGCGATCATCGGGCTCGGCCTGTTGCTGACCCACGTCCTGCTCCCGGCCGGACTCGGCGCGAGGACGCGAGCTGGAGCCGATGGTTCGTACGCGGAGCGAACGCCGACGCTGAACACGGTGACGAGGATCGGCTCCGATCTCGGATCCACGGTCGTCATACTGGCGGTCTCGCCGTGGTCGCGGCGTCGCGCTCGCCATCGGAAGGTACTGGCGGCAGGTCGCCTTTCTGTTCTTCGCGCTGACGCTCGAGTTCGGCGTGTTCTGGTCACGACGTTGATCGTCGGCAGGCATCGCCCGACGGTGCCGCAGCTCGACGTCGGCCCCCCCACCTCGAGCTTTCCGTCGGGGCATACGGCGAGCGCCGTCACCCTGTACGTCGGGGCTCGCCATCGTCCTGAGCCTCGCTGGTCCGCGGGAAGCTGGCGCGCACGCTCGTGTGGGTGCTCGCCATCCTGCTCCCCATCGGGGTCGGCATCTCCCGTCTGTACCGGGGATGCACTTCCCGACCGACGTGGCGGCGAGCGTCCTGCTCGCCATCGGCGCGCTACTGTTCGCGCTGCTCGCCGTGCGAAGCCTGGCGGCGGCAGCGGCCGAGCGCGACCATCCGGTGGCGCCCCCGCCGCCCGCCGACTCTCCACCGGAGGTGGCATCGTGACCGTCGTCGGAGTTCTCGCGCACTCGGGCAAGACCCTCGGCGGCGGGCTCGGCGCCCTGCGGACGCTGCTCGCAGAGCAGGGGGTCGACGACCCGCTGTGGCGTGAGGTCCCGAAGAGCAAGTTCGTCCCGAAGATGGTCGCGGAACTCATGGAGGCCGGCGTCGAGCTCCTGTTCGTATGGGGCGGCGACGGTTCGGTGCAAAAGTGCATCGACACGGTCGGCAAGACGCCGATCACGCTGGCGATCCTGCCCGCCGGCACCGCGAACCTGTTCGCAGCGAATCTCGGCATCCCCGCGGACCTCGAGGAAGCCGTGGAGATCGGTTTCTCCGGCCGCCGCCGGAGGCTCGACGTCGGCGCCGTGAACGGCGAGCGGTTCGGGGTTATGGCGGGGATCGGGTTCGACGCGGTGATGATCCGTGATGCGGACGCCGGCCAAAAGGACCGGCTGGGACGTCTTGCCTACGTCTCGGCCGGCCTTCGCGGCGTCGGTCGCGACGCCGTGCAGACGCGCGTGGAGGTCGACGGCATGGCCTGGTTCAAGGGGCCGGCGACCTGCGTGCTCGTCGGCAACATGGGCGAACGTGCTTGGTGGCATGGCCGCCTTCCCCGACGCCCGTCCCGACGACGGTCGGCTGAACGTCGGGATCGTCACCGCCCAAGGCGTCGTCGACTGGGCCCGCATGCTCGGCCGGACCATGGCCGGCCATCCCGCCTCGTCGCCGTTCGTCGAGACGATCACGGCGACCAGGATCGATGTGCGCCTCGAGAAGAAGCTGCTCTACGAACTCGACGGTGGCGACAGACCCAAGACGAAGCACCTGCGGTTCCGCGTGAAGCCCGCCGCGATCACCGTCTGCGTGCCTGAGTGCGAGGAGAAGCGATGAGCACGGCAAACCTGGTTCCCGAGACCTGGCACCTGACGGGTGACGATGCGAAGGAGACCCTTTCCCACATCGGTCGCCGCCGCCTGGTCAAGGACGCGCTGACGCGGCTGCGATTCTCCGACGGCTTCAGCCACGCCCGCTCGATGGCCTTTCTCGGGATCCTGCTCTTCGTCGAAGGGGTGATCGCGGCAGTCGGCATCTCGAGCGCGCTGGGCAACAGCGCCTCCAGCGATTCGATCGTCAAGGCGCTGCAGTCGATCGTGCCGGGCCCGGCGGGGCGCATCCTCACCCAGGCGGCCAGCCAGGCCCACCAGGTCGCCTCATCGGGGTACTGGGCAGCTATCGCCTTCGGTACCATCGGCGCCCTGGTCACGGGCGCGACCATGATGGGCCAGATCGAGCGGGCGATGAACCGTCTCTACGGCATCGAGTCTGACCGTGCTGCGGCGAGCAAGTACGCGCACGCCTTCCTGCTGACGCTGACCGCCGGCACGCTGGCCGCGCTCGCGTTTGTGGGGATGGGGCTCGGCAGCGCGGTCGCGTCCGCTCTCGGCAACAGCAGCACGCGCATGATCTGGAACGTCGCCCGCTGGCCGCTCGGCATCCTGCTGCTAGTCGCCGCCATCGCGCTGATCCTGCGCTGGGCGCCGCGCCGGCATCAGCCGACGTGGTCGTGGATGTCCTTCGGTGCGGTCGCCGCTGTCGCCCTGATGGCCCTCGTCACGGTCGTGCTCAACGTGTTCTTCCACTTCAGCTCGACCTTCGGCACGACCTATGGGCCGCTGGCCGGCATCATCGCGCTCGCGTTCTGGTCGTACGCCACGTCGATCGCGCTGTTGGTGGGCGCCGCCTTGGCTGCGCAACTCGAAGCGGTTCGCGCCGACGTCGCTGCGCCGCGCAGCGCCTCGAAGATCCTCGAGTCAGAGCCCCAGTTCGCACGGGACTCCTGACGATCCTGACGTCAACCGAATCCCGAACACAAGCCACCGCCGAAGGTATCGCGACCTTGCGACGAGAGCTCGAGGGGATCATGGGCGTACCGGCCACCGAGGGGAACTTGGTCGAGGTCCTGCGCAACGGCCACGAGATCTTCCCCGCGATGCTCGACAGCATCGCCGGCGCCCAGCAGTCCATCGATCCAGTGAAGGGCCACGAGATGGGCGACGACGCACATGGACACGGTTGACCTTCAGGAGGGAGACGCAGATGGACTGGAACATCATCGAGGGCAAGTGGAAAGAACTCAAAGGCCATGCGCGGGAAGAGTGGGGCAAGCTGACCGATGACGAGCTTGAGGAAGTCGGGGGCAAGAAGGATCGCCTCGTAGGCAAGCTGCAGCAGAAGTACGGCTACGCCGCCGACGAGGCCGATCGGCGTGCGGACGAGTGGGCGAAGCAGCAGGATACGAAGCAGCAGGACGAGGCCACCAAGGCCTGAAACCTATCGCAAGAGCTGAAAGAAGGTGAAGTCAGATGAGGTGGTCGTGCTGGTCTTCGGTGGCGGTGGCTGGAGATACCGACGGCGGAGGTAGCTGCCGGAGTCCGCGCGAGGTGTCGGTACTTGTTGGCGGGGGCATTGCGAAGGGCGCCTTGTCACGCCGTGAGCCAGCCCCGGCCAGCTGGCCGGAGCATGCAACGGGGGAGTCGGCCGACCCAGCTCATGGAAGCCTGTCGGAAAGCGAACAGTCGAGGCGTAGTCAGGCTCCGCGGCTCTCTAGGCGTGATTCTGACGGGACGTGCCTTTCACCGATGCCGGGCGCCAGACGCTTCGCCTACGAGGTAGCCTGCTGCTTTGCAGGGGAAACGTTGTCATTTTGACAACGATGGTGCCCCCAACGGAATTCGAATCCGTGCCGCCGGCTTGAAAGTGCGCCCCCGCGCGCCATGTTGGCTGTCGATGGATGCGATTCGAGCTTGGGAAGGCACCGCCCGGAGGCCGCGGGCCGGACGGCTGTTTCCCATTCGGGGGTGATTGTCGGGGGCTAGGGCAACAGAACGGTCTACAGATCAGAGCGCGCCGTGGTTCCGGCGAAGCTTGGCACAGGACTCTGCGGGCACTCTCCGACAGGGCGCAGTGCTCCGCGGATGAGGCGGCGCTGGCGACCGGTTTCCAGCTGCGCATACTTCCGCGGCAACGAAATCGCGGTCAAGGCATCCTGTTCGTGCGGGGGGAGTGGTAGTGCCGACGGGGAAGTTCGGCGAACTCGGGGCGACCATCGAAGCGAGCAGTGAGCCGGTCTTCGTGTTTGACCGCGAGCTGCACCAAACGGATACGATTCGTTTGCTGCTGCAGAAGGCGTAGGATTGAACAAGATGTTCACGCTGAATCGCGCCACCACTCGCATGTTCGTCTACGTCTTCCTCATGCTGCTGATCAGCAACCTGGGAGCGATGGTCGACCGGGTACTCCACTCCGAAATCCCCTACTTCGACGAAGAACATCTGGTGGTCGGCGGGGTCACCGCGATCGTCATGATCCTGCTGCTCGGCACACTGGAAGTCTATCTGGCCCAGCGCAGAAGGGTCGAAGCGGCGCTGCGCGAGAGCGAGGAGCGCTTTGCCCTGCTCTTCAACGAGGCGCCCCTGGGTTATCAGGCGCTCGATGAGGAGGGCCGGTTTCTAGACGTGAACGCGGCATGGCTTGAGGCTCTCGGCTACGTGCGAGAGGAGGTCCTCGGCAGGTGGTTCGGGGACTTCCTCGCGCCTGAGTACGTGGAGGCGTTCCAGGAGCGCTTCGAGGCATTCAAGGAGCGCGGGGCGATTCATTCTGCGTTCGAGCTGATCAACAAGAACGGCGAGAGGCGCGTGATCGACTTCGAGGGCCGCATCGGACACAAGCCGGACGGAGCGTTCGCCCAGACCCACTGCATCCTCACGGACATCACCGAGCGAAGGCTGGCCGAGGAGGAGCTCCGGCGCTCGACGGCACTGCTGAGCCGGGGCGAGAGCCTGGCGCACCTCGGAAGCTGGGAGCGGGACGTGGCCTCGGGCGTCACCACGGTGTCCGCGGAGTGGCAGCGCCAGCACGGCCTCAGCGGCGAGCACGTCACGGACGAGGAGGTCCTTTCCATCTGCCACCCGGACGACCGCGAGGCGCTGACGTCGGCCATCGACGGGGCCGCCGCCGGAGAGCCCCAACGCCTTGCGCATCGCATCGTGCGCTCCGACATGCGCGAGGTACGTCACCTCATGACCTTCGGCGAGCCGCGCTTCGACGCCCGGGGGCGAGTCGAGGCGGTGATGGGCGCCTCGCTCGACGTTACCGGGCGCGTGCGCGCGGATGCGGTGCTGCTCGAGCGCGAGGAACGCCTGCAACGCGCGCTCGCCGACACGGTCGCGGCGCTCGGCGCCACAGTCTCGATGCGTGATCCCTACACCTCCGCTCACGAACGTCGCGTCGCCGAGCTGGTCTGCAAGATAGCCGAGCGGCTGAACTGGAGCGTGGAAGCCATCGAGCGGCTCCGCATTGCGGCGCTGGTGCACGATGTCGGTAAGATCTCCGTGCCAGCTGAGATTCTCTCAAAGCCCTCATGCCTCACGGAGCTGGAGTTCGAGCTCATCAAGGCGCACTCCGCCGCCGCCTGCGAGATCCTCGCTCCGATCGACTTCGGAGGTCCCGTGGCCGAGATCATCCTGCAGCACCACGAGCGTCTCGACGGTTCCGGCTATCCGCAAGGTCTGAGCGGCGAGAGGGTGCTGCCGGGAGCGCGGCTGCTCGCCGTCGCGGACGTCGTCGAGGCGATGACCACGCACCGTCCTTACCGGCCGGCATTGCCGCTCGAGGAGGCGCTCGCCGAGATCGAGGGCGGCGCAGGAACCCGCTACGACGCAGCCGCGTGTGAGGTCGCCGCGCAGCTCTTCCGCGAAGAGGGGTTCACATTCAGCGAGTAGTCCGCGTGTGGGCCGGCACGGCCCTCTGGGGCGGCCGTCCTCTCGGCTCTGTCGCAGACCGGCTCTAGTCGCCGTGGAGATGGTCGTCAAAGCTCAAAGTGGCAGGCTTTCGCGCGCCGCCAGCCCTCCTGCGGCAGGTCTTGGCGACGTTGCCGCAGTCTTCGGTATGCTCGAGCAGAGCGCGCTTGCGCTTGATGTCACGCTGCTTCCGAGTCATCCCCGCGATCTCTCTCTCGACGAAAGACACTGACTCTATCGTCAAGGGAAGTCGGGAATCTCAGAGGGCGCCGCTCGCGAGCTGCTTCTTCTTCCAGCTGGCGGTGGCCTCGGGTGCGAAGCACGAGAGCGGGACCGCCCCCAGGTCGCGCTTGACGTGCTTGAGATGGGTTTGGTGGCGCGAGCGGGTCGCCGGCGCGATCTTGTCTCGGCTGTCGAGGTAGCGCTTGCAGAAGGCCGCCACGAACTTCGACGAGCGCCGGATGTGCCGGCCCTCGTAGACCTCGTGCTGGAGCTTTGCATCGAGGCGCTTGGCCTCGTCCTCGGTGTCGACAGTGCGGCAGACGCGGCGGCGCACGCCGAACTCGTCACGGCCCTATTCGGCCGTCACCAACCACTTGTCTCCCCTTCGGAGGATGCCCGTCTTCGAGCCTGAGCACAGGGGTGCCGCGGGACGGAAGGCAACAAAGTGGGCAACACGGGAATCTTGGCTCCGGACACCAGGACGCAAAAGACCTGGAAATCAAGTGGTGCCCCCAACGGAATTCGAATCCGTGCCGCCGGCTTGAAAGGCCGGTGTCCTAGGCCGCTAGACGATGGGGGCACGCGCGCAGCTGTGGGATTATACCTGCCCGCACGTGACCCACGCGCAGCCGAGGCGACGCCGGTCCGGAGCGCAGCATGGGGGGTGGCTCTATGAGTCCACCGGAGTCGGCGCTACTGCGCCTGCTCCTGCTCCTGCTCCTGCGCGTCGCGCCAGTGACGGCGGCAGGCAGGGGCGAGGTGCCACTTGCCCTTCGGACCTTCCACGGGGACGTAGATGACATCGGGGTCGCCCTCGTCGGGCAGGGGCTTGCCGCAGTCGTAGCAGTGCTGCTCCTCGTGCTCGTCCCCCTCGCTGAAGAACGGGAACAGGGGCTCCTCCATCCCTACTCCTTCCCCCCTTCGTGCGGATCCGGCGAGACGCGCTCGTCGGGTGCATACGACTGAGGGTATGGTGTACCCGCTGGGCGGAGGTCTACCCCTCAGCGGCGTGGGGTGAGGCGCGTCCGAGGCCCCGGTCGCGCTGCGGTGCGCCGGACGCGGCGTAGGATGGGGCCGATCCGTGGCCGGGCAAGTCGATGCGCCTGAAGATGAGGAGGGGGCCTCGTGGACGAGTCCGCTTCGGCGGCGGTCGGCAACGAGCCCGAGCCCGTCCTGCGCCCGCGGAAGCGGCGGGAACGACGCGAGAAGGGGGGCATCGCCTTGGCCGTGCTCGGTCTCCTCGTCTGGCCCCTGTGGGTCATGGCCATACCCGTCTGCCGCACCGAGATCCAGCGCGCCAAGCGCGCCGGCAGGTCCACCACGCTGTCGACCGTCGCCCTCGGCGTCTCCATCGCCGGCCTCGTCCTGACGGCGGTGCTCTACCTTGCCCTCTTCGCCGTGATGTGCTGAGGCCGGCCGGCTTGGCGCGCGACCGCATCGCCCTCGCCGACGGGTGATAGCGGCCTGTCGCGCGCGGGACGCTTCGGCTGGGCCGCCGGTATAGGCTTGAGGCAGTCCCAAGGAGGTCCATCGTGAAGTACGTACGCATGCCCATCGAGGTCGAATCCCCGGAGGAGTTCGGCTACGACAAGATCAAGTACAACCTCTCCGAGAGCTCCGTCCGGGACCGCACCCTGAGCGAGGTGGGCATCGAGCTCCAGCGACCTGCTGCTTCTCTACGGCGAGCACAAGGGCCACCGCGGCCTGGTGGAGCTGATCGCGCAGGCGGCAGCGGCCGGCCGGCGAGCCGGCCCGGCGAGGTGCTGGTCACCTTCGGCGCCGCCGAGGCCCTCTTCATCATCGCCACCACCCTGCTGGAGAAGGGCGACCAGCTGGTGGTGATCCGCCCCAACTACGCCACCAACATCTTCACGCCCCGCGCCATCGAGGCGGACATCCGCTACCTGGACCTCACCTTCGAGGAGCAGTGGCCGGTCGACGTGGACAAGCTGGCCGCGCTGATGACGCCGCGCACCAAGTACGTGAGCATCACGGTGCCGCACAACCCCACCGGCCAGATGATGAGCGAGGCCGATCTGCGGCGCATCGTGGCGCTCGTGGAGAAGGCGCGGCTGCCGCCTGCTGGTGGACGAGACCTACCGCGAGATGACCTTCGGCGGCCCCCTGCCGCTGCGCGGCCACGCTGAGCGACCGGGCCATCAGCGTCTCCTCGCTCTCCAAGACCTACGGCATCCCCGGCATCCGCACCGGCTGGCTGCTCTGCCGGGACCAGGACCTGATGGAGACCTTCCTGGGCGCCAAGGAGCAGATCGGCATCTGCGGCAGCGTGGTGGACGAGGAGATCGCCTACCAGGCGCTCAGCCAGCGCGACGCCTGGCTGCCCGAGATCCACGGCCGCATCCAGGAGGCCTTCGCCATCACGCGGGACTGGATGGCCGGCGAGGAGCTGCATGGAGTGGGTGGAGCCGAAGGGCGGCGTGGTCTGCTTCCCCCGCATCAAGCTCGGAGGTCCCGGTGGACGTGGACACGTTCTACCGCGTGCTCACCGAGGACTTCGGCACCTACGTCGGCCCCGGCCACTGGTTCGAGCAGTCCCGCCGCCACTTCCGCCTCGGCTTCGGCTGGCCCACGCTCGCCGAGCTGAGGGCGGCCTCGCAGGGCATCTCGGCGGCGCTGCGCGCGACGCTGACGGCGTAGCGCGGCTCGGCCGCCACACTCCGCTAGAACCGCGCCAGCTCGGTCCGACGGCCCTCCGGGTCGGTCACGACCAGGAGGTCGTTCTCGATCTCGAGGGTCCATCGGCCGTCGTCCAGGTCGAGCCGGAGCTCCTGAGAGACGATCGACCAGTCGCCGACCTTGGCCTTGCCGAGAACGCGCTTGCCGCCGACGGTGCCGTCGACGTGCACGTGGGCGGCTGCGCGGTCGACGCCACCCACGTCCCCATCAGCCCGTCGAGGCCCCAGTGCACAGACCCCGTTGCGGTGGCCGCGCTGCTCGTGCCAGAGGGGTTCTGAGGGGCCTCCGCTGGCAATCCGTTGGCAAGAGGGCACTCAGGGTGCCTCAAGGCTGCCGAGCAGGGGCAGAAGTTTTGCACGCTACGCAGGGAAATGCATGGTGGGCCGCACAGGGATCGAACCTGTGACCTTGGGATTAAAAGTCCCCTGCTCTACCAACTGAGCTAGCGGCCCGTCCGGAGCCGGGATTGTACCACCGGGCGTGCGCGCGGCCAGTCGTGCTTGAGCAGCGCGAAGAGGACCTGGTCGTCGCGCGGCGGCAGGCTCCCGTCGGGTTCAGGCTCGACGCGGCCCGTGCGGTCCTTGCCTGGGTCGATCGGCAGGACCCCACGCAGCAGGCCTTCGCGGCGGAAGCCCAGCGACTCGGCGAGCTCTTGGGAGACCGCGTTGCCGGGGTAGGTCTGGAGCTCGAGGCGCTCGAGGGCGAGCGTATCGAAGGCCCAGCGGATCGTGAGGCGCGCCGCCGCGGTGGCGACACCGCGGCGGCGCGCCTCACGCCTGACCCAGTAGCCGAGCTCGCCGGGCGCGATCGGCTTGAGGCACGACGCTAGCAGGTTCCACGTCGGCATCGAGACGGCAGCGTGCCCGAGGCAGGCGTCGTCGGTCCGCGTCGGCGACGGCGAGCAGCGCGTGCCGCCCGGCGACGAGGTGCTGCCGCACGGCCCTGACGAAGCGCTCGCCGTGGGGCTTCGCGCGTGAACGGCTGCGGCACGTCCGGCAGCAGTGCGGGCAGTGCTGGATCTCGGGGTCCTGGAAGGCGGCCGTCAGGGCTTCGGCGTCGCTCGGGTCGAAGGGACGGACGACGACGCAGCCGTCGTCGAGGCGAGGCCAGGGGATCGGCGTGACACGGCCGGCGCGGATCGCCGCGCACCATCCCGAAGAGCGACGTGGTCGCGGCGGACGCCGCGCGCATCGAGGTAGGCAGCGCGCCGTGCCCTCGCCGGCGAAGCCGGCCGCCTGGGCGACGCGCTGCGAGGCGATGTTGTCGACATCGGCCGCGAGCTCGAGGCGCTCGATCTCGAGCTCGTCGAAGGCCCAGTCGCGGATCAGGCGCGCCGCCGCGGTGGCGACGCCTCGGCCGCGCGCCCACGGCGCGACCTGGTAGCCGATCTGTCCCACCCCGCGGTCAGCGGCGATCTCGAGTGAGGCGCCGCCGAGGTAGGAGTCGTCGGCCGCGTCGGCGATCGTCCAGTGGACCGCCAGGGCTTCGTGCAGGCCACGTGCGTCGGCGGCGAGCGCCAGCCAGTCGTCGAAGTGCTCGTCGAGGTATGGGAACGGCGGCTGCGAGAGGAAGCGGCCGGCGAGCTCGTCGTTGAGAGCTCGGACGACCGGCCCGCGGTCCTTCTCGAAAACGCCGCGCAGGCGGATGCGACCATCGGACAGCTCGATCGGTCGCGCGATCTGGCTCAGGTCGTTCACGGCGCCTCCGTACAGAGAGGGCGGGCGGCCCGGAGCGGGCCGCCCGCCCTCTCTGACCCTACTCTCAGTGCAGGAAGTGGCGGCGGCCGGTGAACACCATCGTCGCGCCGAGGCGTTCGCACGCCTCGATGGCCGCCTCGTCGCCCTTCGAGCCGCCCGGCTGCATGAAGGCCGTGACGCCGTCCGTCGATGGCGAGCTCGACGGCGTCGGGGAAGGGGAAGAAAGCGTCGGAGCCGACCACCGCGCCCTTGAGGTCGCAGCTGCGCCTTCTCGATCGCCAGGCGTGTCGAGTCGACGCGGCTCATCTGCCCGGCGCCGATGCCGACGGTGACCAGATCCTGGGCCATCACGATCGCGTTGGACTTGACGTGCTTCGCGACGCGGAAGGCGAAGAGGAGATCGCCCCACTCCTGCTCGGTCGGGTGTCGACTGGTCGCGACCGCATCGCGTCGCGCTCCTCGAGCCTCGATGTCCTTGTCCTGCACGAGGACGCCGCCGAGCACGCGCTTGTAGTCGAACTCGCCGGGGTTGGCCTGGCGTCGCTCCTTGGTCTGCAGGATGCGGATGTTCGGCTTGCGTTTGAGCACCTCGAGCGCGTCGGGTCGTACCCGGGTGCGAAACAGCACCTCGACGAAGAGCTCCTCGAGGCGCTCGGCGAGTCGGCAGGTCGACGGGGCGGTTGACCGCGATGACGGAGCCGTAGGCGCTGACGGGGTCGCAGGCGAGCGCCTTGTCGTAGGCGTGCGGCCAGCGTCTCGGCCGAGCGCGCACGCCGCACGGATTGTTGTGCTTGATGATGACGACGCAGGGAGCTGAACTCCGGCGCACAGGCTTCGGGCCGCGTTGCAGGTCGTAGCAGGTTGTTGAAGCGAGAGGTGCTTGCCGTGGAGCTGGTCGACCTGCGAGAGCAGATGCTGCCGCATGCCCGACCTCGGTGTAGTAGGCGGCGCGCTGGTGCGGGTTCTCTCCGTACTTCAACGTCCAGGATCTCGTAGTCGCGCATCACGTACTGCGGGAAGTCGCTCTCGGTCTCGCTGAACCAGTTGGCGATCACGAAGTCGTAGTGCGCCGTGCGCGTGGAAGGCCTTGGCCGCCAGCGCGCGCAGGGTCTCTCGCAGAGCTCGCCGCCCATGTCGCGGAGCTCGTCGAGCAACTGCCGCATAGTCGTCGTGGCTAGGTGACGATCGCGACGCCCGATGTGGTTCTTGGCGGCGGCGCGGATCATCGAGGGGCCGCCGATGTCGATGTTCTCGATCACGACCTCGTCGGCGACGCCGCGTCGGCCCGCGACCGCCTCGAAGGGATAGAGGCTGCACGACCACCATGTCGATGGGCTCGATATCGTGCTCGGCGATGGTCGCCATGTGCTCGGGTACGTCGCGCCGGGCGAGGACGCCGGCCATGAGCCGCGGGTGCATCGTCTTGACTCGGCCGTCGAGCATCTCGGGGAATCCGGTGACCTCTTCGACCAGCGTCACCGGGATGCCGCTCTCCTTCAGCAGGCGCGCGGTGCCACCGGTGGAGATGATCTCGACGCCCAGATCGGTGAGGCCGCGCGCGAACGACTCGAGACCGCTCTTGTCGAACACGGAGATGAGGGCTCGTTTGACCTTCACGGGGGGCGCTCCTTCCGACGGCTGATGGTGGCGATAGCCTATCAAACGGCGGTCTGCGGTGAAGATGCGCATTGCGCACTACCTGTCTCGTTGCCGCTCTGCTACTATCGGGCCCCTTGATGCTGCAGGCAAGAAGCGAACACCGTGGCCTAGGCGGCGGTCTGCGCTTGGTCGCCGTGGTGGTCGTGGGCGCCCTCGTGACGATGACGGCCCTCGTCTCGTTCCTCCTCTTCCACACCGTCGCCGAGGTCCTGTTCGCCGTGGTGGGGTTCGGTGTGCTCATCATGGCCTTGGCGCTGCGCCAGTTCCTCGACGACGACTTCCCGGTCTTCGTGGGTATCGCCCTCGGCACGGCCGTGCTGTTGCAGCTCGTCCACACCGTCGACTTCCCGGGTCTGAACGTGATCAGCGGGTCGCCCGACTCCTCGGCGCAGATGTGGGTGGCCGCTCGCACGATCCTGGCGGCCTCCTTCGTGGTCGCGCCCTTCGTTCTCGGTCACCGGCTGCGTCTTCGCAGGACGGCGGCGCTCTACGCCACCATCGCGGCTCTGGTGCTCGCCTCGGTCTACTGGTGGGGCATCTTCCCCAGCGCCTACACGGTGGAGAGCGGGGCGACGCGCTTCAAGGAGATCACCGAGTACGTGATCTCAGGGCTCTTCGCGATCGCGATCCTGCTGCTGTGGTGGCGGCGGGCGCGTGTGCCGGGCCAGGCCTTCCCGCTGCTCGTCGCGGCTCTCGTCGCGAGCATCGTGGCCGAGCTCTGGCTGACCCTCCATACGGGTCCCCAGACCTGGCCCAGCATGGTCGGGCTCGTCTTTCTCGTCCTCTCCGCGATCCTCGTCTACCTGGGGCTGGTCGAGGACAGCCTGGCTCGCCCGCACGCCATGGCCGTGGCCAACCTTCGCGAGGCGAAGCGCCTGCACGAGCGCCTCGAGAAGGGCCTGCTGCCGACGGTGCCCGTGCGGCACCCCGCGGTCGACGTGGTCATCCGCTCCCGGCCGGGCGAGCACGAGCTCGAGCTCGGCGGCGACTTCATCGACGTCCTCGACGAGCGTGAGGGCGGTCTGGCCGTGATCTGCGGCGACGTCAGCGGCCACGGTCCAGACGCCGCCGCACTCGGCGCGATGCTGCGCGTGAGCTGGCAGGCGCTGGTTGTGAGCGGCGCTCGTCCCGCGGAGGTCGTGCGAAGCCTGCGCGAGGTGCTGGCGCGCGAACGGCATGACCGAGACATCTTCGCTACGGCGTGCCTCGCGTGGATCGACCCGCAAGCCGACGAGCTCGAGCTTGTGAACCTCGGCCATCCTCTCCCCCTGCTGATCGCCGAGGGCGTGTCGCGTGTCGAGGTGCCGCCGTTGCCGCCGCTGGGGTCCGTCGACGTGCCGATCGGCGAGCCGACCGCCGTTGCGCTGCCCCCGGGGTGGAGCCTGCTCTTCTACACGGACGGGTTGATCGAGGGGAGGGCGGCGCCGGGTGTCGCCGAGCGCTTCGGCGAGGAGCGCCTGATAGAGACGGTCGCGCGGCTGGTCCGCGCGCCGATCGACGCGGCTTGCCTCGATCGGGTCATGCGCGCCACGGAGAGTGCCGGCGGCGAGCCAATCAGTGACGACGTGACGGTGGTCGTGGTCACGAAGCGTGCAGCGGAACGACCCAAGGCGACACTGCCGGCGGGCCCGAGCATCCCTGCTCGTTGAGCGGTCTGCTACAGTCCGTAAACGATGGCATTGCAGGCGAATAGAGGGGTCGACGACATCAATCCCGCGCTTCGCCTCGTCGGCGTCGCGCTCATCGTCGCGCTCGTGACGCTGACCTCCCTCGTGTCCGGTCTCTTCTTCCACACGGTGGCCGAGTTGATGTTCGTCGTGGTCGGCTTCGGTGCGCTTGTCCTGGCCTTCACCGTGCGCGAGTTCCTCGACGACGACTTCCCCGTGTTCGTCGGTATCGGGCTGGGCGCGGCGTCGCTGCTGCACCTTGTCCACCTGGTCGACTTCCCCGGCATGGACATCATCGACGCGTCGGCCGATTCGCCTACGCAAGTCTGGCTCGCCGCGCGCACGCTGCTGGCCGCCACGTTCGTGGTGGCGCCGTTCGTGCTGCGCCGGCGCATCCGGCTGCGTCTCGTCGCGTCCGTCTACGGCGCGGCGGTGATCTTCATCGTGGCGAGCATCTACTGGTGGGACCTCTTCCCTTCCGCGTATGGTCTCGAGAAGGGCCTGACGTCGTTCAAGGTGCTGGCGGAGTACGTGATCTCTGCGCTGTTCGCCTTGGCCATCGTGCTGCTGTGGTGGCGGCGCGCGCTTTTACCGGCCGCCGCCTTCCCTCGGCTCGTGGCGGCGCTGACTGCGAGCATCGTCTCCGAGTTGTGGTTCACGCTCTACACCGGGCCCGAGACGTGGCCGAACGTGGTCGGTCACATCTTCCTCGTGCTCTCGGTCGTCCTCGTGTACCTCGGCCTGATCGAGGACAGTCTCGCGCGCCCCCACGCCGTGGCAGTGACGAACCTGCAGGAGGCGCAGCGTCTCCACGAGCGTCTGGCGCGCAGCCTCCTGCCCTCGTCGCCCATCCATCACCCCGCGGTCGACATTCTCACCCAGTACAGAACCGGAGAGCAGCGTCTCGAGCTCGGCGGGGACTTCAGCGACGTGATCGAGGAGCGCGAGGACGTCCTCGCCGTGATCTGCGGCGACGTCAGCGGACAGGGGCCCGACGCTGCGGCGCTGGGCGCCGTGCTGCGCGTCAGCTGGAAGGCACTCGTGCTGGCGGGCACGGCGCCGCAGCAGATCGTCGAGAGCTTGCGTTGGGTCCTGGCGCGCGAGCGGCAGGACAACGAGACGTTCGCGACCGCCTGCCTGGCCTGGATCGACCTTCGACTCGGCGAACTGAGGCTGCTGAATGTCGGCCACCCTCTCCCGCTCCTCCTGGGAGACCACGCCGTCTCGCTCGACGTGCCGGTGATCCCGCCGTTGGGCTCGTTCGACGTGCCGGTGCGCGGTCCGACCCGCATCGAGCTGCCGGCTGAGTGGAGTCTCGTCTTCTACACTGATGGCCTGATCGAGGGCCGCTCCTCGCCGGGTTCCAGTGAACGGTTCGGTGAGGAGCGCCTTGTCGAGACCTTCGAGCGGCTTGCCCGCCACCCTCTCGATGCGGCTTGTCTGAAGGATGTCGTCGCGGCCGTCGAGAACGCGGGCGGCGAGCCCTTCAACGACGACGTCACGCTCGTGGTCGTGAGCAGCCGCCCAGCGGGGCGCCCGCGGGGGGCTCACCAGCCGGGCTGAGCGCGGGCCGTCCAGCGTCCGGCGTCCCGGCGGACGCTCACCGGCGTGGCGAAACAGTCCGACAGCGGCGCGTCGGCGAGGACGGCCTCGACGGGCCCGGCAGCGACGCTGCGACCGTCACGCAGGAGAAGCGCGTGCGTGGTCGAGGACGGCAGCTCCTCGAGATGGTGCGTCACGGTGACGACGGCCGCGCGCGGCTCCTCGCCGGCGAGCGCAGCGAGGGCCGCGAGGAGCGCCTCGCGGCCGGGCAGGTCCAGCCCGTCGGCCGGCTCGTCGAGCAGGAGCAGCGCCGGTTGGCGCATCAGCGCCCGCGCCAGCAGGACACGGCGACGCTCGCCCTGGAGCAGCTCGTGAAGGCGTGGTCGACGACCCTCTCGCAGCCGAAGCGTCGCAGGAGGGCACGCGCACGTTCGCGGTCGGCGGCGGTCAGCCGCTCGCTCAACATCGCGATCGAGCCGGTCGCCCCCGTGAGCGCCACCTCGAAGGACGTCCGCCGCGACGAAAACGCGGTCTCCAGCCTGAGATCCAGGTAGCCGATGCGCGCGCGCAGCTCGCGCAGGTCGACGCGTCCGACGGTCTCGCCGAGGATCCGCACGCCGCCGCGGCTGGGGTGGCGCAGGCTGGCGGCCACGCTGAGCAGCGTCGACTTGCCGGCGCCGTTCGGGCCAAGTACGGCCCACTGCTCGCCGGCGCCGACGATCCAGTCGATGCCGTCCAGCAGGAGAGGGCGGTCGCCGGTGCGCGCGTCCCACTCCCAGACGGTGACGCCGTCGAGGACGAGGGCCGGCCCGCCGGACGTCGGGGCCGTTGCGTTCACCCGAGACGGGCGATGCGCTCGCCGCGCACCTGCCGCCGCGCGGCGGCGGAAGCCTCGGTGAGCGCGTCCGATTCTTCGTCGACGACGCCAACAAGAGCGCGCGCGCTTCCCGTGGGCCGGGTTCCTTCCTCCGGCTTCGGCCACGCGCGGACGGCGGCCGCGACTCCGTCGCGGCCGCCGTCCGCGAACGCCTCCGCCAAGCGACCGCAGACCGCGGCGTCGGGGCTGGCCGCGGCGAACTCGGCCGCCGCCACGGCGTAGCCGTTACCGTTGAAGCTGAGCGCCACACCGCGCGCCTCTCTGACGGCGGCCAGCGCCGGTGCGTCGGTGATCGAGTCGCCGACGTACATGACTGCGGAAAGAGCTACGCCCTCGGCCGTGGCGATCTTCTCGAGGGCGGCCAGCTTCATTCTGCCGCCGACGGGGCGGACGGCGGCCACGAGCTCACCGCTCACCCGTCCCCGCATGCGCTTCCAGAAGAGCTCGTCGAGTTCGGCGACCGTCTGCCGGTCACGGGCCGAGAGGTCGGCGGCCGAGTGCGCCCCGTCGGGCAGAGCGAGGACGGGGCGCGAGAGCACGCGCGGCACCTGCGCGCGCAGCCAGGCGACCTCCTCGTCGTCCATCGTCCAAGCGTCGAGGCTGAGCTCGGTGCAGCGGCAACGCGCGAGCGGCAGGTCGAGCCTGTCGCAAAGAGCGCGAATATAGGGTGTGTACGAGGTGGAGATGACGAAGACGGGGAGGAGCGCGCGCACCTGCTGCAGGGTCTTGTCGGCTTCCGGCACGAGCAGGACGCCCTCGGCGCTGGAGAGCTCGACGTCTTCGTCCGTCACCGCGAAAGCCTTGAGGAAGGGCGGCAGCAGGCGCAGCGTGTCACCGGCGTTGTAGCCGGGCTTGTGGACGACGTCGGCGAGGAAGTCGTCGTAGCGCGACAGCCGGGCGAAGAACTCGGCCCCGTCGGGGATGAACCGCTCCGCGACCTCCTGGGCGTTGTCGTTCCTGGTGAGGGGTCCCTCGCAGTCGGTCACGTACAGGCGCCGTCCGCCCATCGTCAGCTCTTCGCCACGCCCAGCTCCCGCTCGACCGGCTCCGTCAAGTCGAGGGGCAGGCGCGCCGACTCCGAGAAGACGCCCCCGTCGGCGGTCGTGAGCTTGCCGTCGGCGAAGCGGCGGATCGTCTGGTAGAGGAGCGGGATCTCGCGGACCTCCCCGCGACTGCGGATCTCGGCGAACAGCGGCTCGCCTTCACCCTCAGCCGAGGCGATCTCGGCCACGGACAGCGTTCGCCGTTTCTCGCGGAACTGCGTCCACAGCGGCTCCCAGTCCGGGCCGCGCAGCGAGAAGCGGCAGAGGGCGACGACGGGACCGCGGTCGAGCTCCGACGTAGCCAGGTTGATCATCGCGCCTGTCTCCGTCGCCTCCTCCTCGAGCAGCGTCCAGATCACGTCCTGCCAGATGCCGGTCGGCCCGCTCGGCAGGGCGGGGTGCAGGTTGAGGAGAGCGTACCGTCGGCACATGGCCGGGCTCACGATGAGCATGTACCCGGCCATGACGAGCACATCGAGGCCGAAGGGTTCGAGCAGCCGCATGACCTCGACGTGGAACGTCTCGCGCCAGCGGGCGCGCTCGATGCCTTCGGCCTGGGCGGCCCCCCAGCTCTCACGGCTCGAGGCCATCACGGCCGGGATGTGGAGCTGTTCGGCGAGGCCCAGAAGGCGGTCGCTCTCGGCGCTCTCCCCGCGCTGTCGGTCGCAGAAGACGGCGGCGATGTCGAACGCGATCCCGTCGCGACGTGCACGGCCGACGACCTCTGCGAGCAGCGTCCCCGCTGCCTGGTCGCGACCGGTCGAGAGCCAGCCGATCCTCACGATGTCCTCCTTACCAAGGCCCGTCCTCGTTGTCTTCGCCGCGCTCCTCACCGAGCCGACGACGCCACTCCTCGGCGTCAGGGTACGTGCTACGACCCTCGCCCGCGATGACGCGTGCCGCGGTCCAGGCCGCGAGACGGCCTGCGCCCTCGAGCCCGAGGTTCTCGCGCATGCCGCCCATGAAGCCGGCCGCGAAGGCATCACCGGCCCCCGTGACGTCGACCACGGTCACGGGCTCGGGCGGGACGAAAAGGTCGATGCGGCGGCCGACGAGCCGGGCGCCGCGGCCGCCCATCTTGCAGATCACGAGGCCGACGCCGGCATTGAGCACGAAATCGAGTGCCTCGTCGAGCGCAAGGCCGCACAGCATCTCGAGCTCGGTCTCGGTCGCGAAGAGGTAGGAGCAACGTTGCAGGATCGGAAGGAACCGTTTGACTCCCTTTCGCGCATAGACCGCACCTGGGTCGAAGGCGATCTCGACCGCGGCGGGGAGCCGCTCGAGCAGCGTGAGCTGAGCATCGAGCGGCCCGTCGCCGACGAACGACGTGAAGAGCGCGAAGCGGGTCTTCGGCGGCCGCCGGGGGATGTCGGCCGGCGAGAACGCGTCGTTCGCCGCCGGCAGGACGAAGTTGCGCCGCTCGCCGTCCTCGTCGAGCAGCACGTAGACGCGGCCGCTCTCGCCGTCGCGCGCCACGAGTCGCGCCTGGGCCGGCCGCAGCTCGCCGAGCAGGAAGGCGCCCTCGTCGTCCCGGCCGACGCGACCGCACATGGCGGCCGCGTAGCCCATCTTCGCGAGAGCATGCACGGTGTTGGCCGCCTGGCCGCCGGCGGAGCGCGCCGGTTTCACGTAGGCGAGCGCCTCGTCGAGGGCGCGCCGCAGGGCGGGCTCGAGGAACACCTCGCTGCCGGGCGGCCCGAGCTCGCTCCAGAGCGGGAAACTGCGCGGCAGGCGGTAGATGAGATCGAGGTTGAGCGCGCCACAGCCGAGCAGGTCGACCGGCTTCACAGCGCGAGCTCTCCCCGGTAGCGCACCGCGGGTCCGTCGCCCCGCCCGATGACCTGGCCGACCACGCGCGCGTGGAAACCGCCCTTCTCGATCACGGCGAGGTCCTTGGCCACGTGTTCGGGGTCGATGGCGACGACCATGCCCAGTCCGCAGTTGAAGGTGCGCAGCAACTCGTCCTTCGCCACCCCGAGGCCGTGCAGCCACGCGAACACCGGCGGAGGCTGCCAGCTCGCGAGGTCGAGGTGGGCGGCGAGTGTCTCTGGGACGGCGCGCCCGACGTTGTCCGGGAACCCGCCACCCGTGACGTGCGCGGCCGCGTGCACGCCGCCGGCGTGTCCGAGATCGTGCAGCACCGGGCTGTAGATGGCGGTCGGGGTGAGCAGGACATCGCCGACCGTGGTATCGGCGGGCTGGTCGGCGTCGAGCGCGCCGCCCGCGGCGACGAACGAGCGGCGAAGGTCGATCGAGTGCGCCTCGAGCAGGCGGCGCACCAAGCTGAAGCCGTTCGAGTGGAGACCGCTCGAGTCGATACCGACGAGCACGTCGCCCGCCTGGACGAGCTGTGGCCCCCAGAGCTCGTCACGTTCGGCGAGGCCGACGGCGAAGCCGGCCATGTCGAAGTCGTCGTCGGCTCTGAAGTGGCCCGGGTGCTCGGCGGTCTCGCCGCCGAGAAGGACGCACTGGGCACGCACGCAGCCCTCGTCGACGCCGGCTACGAGGGTGGCGACTCTCTCGGGTTCGACCTTGCCGGTGACGAGGTAGTCGAGGAAGAGCAGCGGCACCGCGCCGCACGCCGACACGTCGTTGACGCTCATCGCCACGAGGTCGATGCCCAGCGTGTCGTAGCGGTCCATCGCCTTGGCGATGAGGACCTTGGTGCCGACGCCGTCGGTGCCGGCCACGAGTACCGGGTCCTTGAGGCGCGGCAGGCGCATCGCGCCGCCGAAGCCGCCGAGCCCGCCGAGCACGAGAGGGTGCTTCGCGGACCGCAGACGCTGCTTGAGCAACTCGACCGCGGTGTTGCCGGCGTCGACGTCGACGCCGGCATCCCTGTAGGTGAACTCGTCAGCCATGTGACTCCAGTCAGGACGACACGCCGGGTACCACTCTCGCGTGGGGTATTCTACGGCACCGCTGGCGCATCGCCGCTACGTCGCCGGCCGCCAGTCCGGCAGACTCTCGGGTTCGTCGAACTCGCGCATGAGCGACTCCCAGCCACGGCCGGCCGACGCCGGATCGCGGCAGACGGCCACCGACTTCATGAGCTCGTAGTAGGCCATCTTGAGGGTGCACGGGATCGCGCCGGCCGCGTACATCCGCGCCAGCGCAGGCTGCGTGCGGGGCTCGCTGCTGGTCACGCAGTCCTCGAGCAGGAAGACCTCGTGGCCGCGCTCCAGAAGGGAGAGCACGGATTGCAGGACGCAGACGTCGGTCTCGGCGCCGGCGACCAGCAGGGCCGTGCGCCGGATCTCCGACAGCGCGGCGGCGATCTCGGGCTCGCCGCAGCAGTCGAAGCTGCGCTTGACGTAGCGCAGACCGTGGACCGGCCAGGCGCGCTCGCAGGCTTCGGCGAGCCAGCCGTTCCTGTCGGGCTCCTCGAAGGTGGCGAGTGTGGGCAGCTCGAGACAGCGTGCCACGACGAGAAGCTTCTCCCAGCGGACCGCGACCGGCGAGGGGACCGCGCTCCCGGTCGCGCGCAACAGGAATCCGGGCTGCGCGTCGATCAGCAGGACGGCGGGGTCGTGCAGCCTGGGCCCACGCACGGTCGCGTCGGCTGTCCGAGGTTCAGACGCCACCGTTCCTCCTTGGTCCGGTACGGGTGATCGTGCTTGTGCCATTCTAGGACACGGCGGCCGCGGGGTTGACGCGAATGGGCCGACGGATGAAGGTTGGAGCGCCATGAGGATCCGCTTGATCGAGCCCGACCCTCCGGTCATCCACATGTGGTCGTACACGGCCTACCCGCGTCTCGGTCTGCCGATGATCGGCGCCGCGCTCAAGGCCGCCGGACACGACGTGCGCATCTACGCGCCGCGCGCGGCCCCGATCGACTGGGACGACGTCCGCGGTGCGGACGTCGTCGGCCTCTCGACGACCAGCTCGACGGCGCCGGCCGCCTACGACATGGGCGATGCCTTGCGGGAGCGGGGAGTGCCGGTGGTGATGGGCGGCTCGCACGTGACCTTCATGGCCGATGAGGCCCTCGACCACACCGACTACGTCGCCCGCGGCGAGGGCGGCGAGGAGCTGATGCTCGAGCTTCTCGAGGTGCTCGCGCGGCGAACGCGAGCCCGACACCGTGCGGGGGCTGTCGTTCCGGCGCGACGGCACGGCGGTCCACAACGAGCTGCGGCCGCCGTGCCCCGACCTCGACCTGCTGCCGCTCCCCGATCTCGGCCTGATAGTCGGCCACGAGCGTCTTCGCTCGATGCCGGTCATGACGAGCTGGGGGTGCCCGTTCGCCTGCAACTTCTGCTCGGTCACGGCGATGTTCGGGCGCAAGTACCGCTTCCGAAGTCCCGAGAGCGTCATGGCGGAGTTGCGGGCCAAGCGCCCGCAACGCATCTTCTTCTACGACGACAACCTCGCCGCCGACAAGAAGCGGCTCAAGAAGCTTCTGCGCATGATGATCGACGAGGGCATCGTCGTCCCCTGGCAGGCGCAGATGCGTACGGACGTCGTTCGCGACCCCGAGTTGCTCGAGCTCATGCGCGACTCGGGCTGCGAGCGCATCGCGCTGGGTCTCGAGTCGCTCGACCAGGCGACGCTCGACGACTTCGAGAAGTCACAGACCGTCGCCGACATCGAGCGTGCGATCGACCTCCTCCACGGCCACGGGATCATGAGCTTCGGCATGTTCGTCGTGGGCACCGACGCCGATACGCCGGCCTCGGTGCGCGAGATCGCCGCGTTCTCGCTGCGGAAGGGCGTCACCACGCTGATGCTCAACATCCTCACGCCCTTGCCGGGCACGCGGCTCTACGACGACATGGTTGCCGAAGGGCGCATCATCGACCCCGACTGGCGGCACTACGACGCGCAGCACGTCGTCTTCGCGCCCCGCCGTATGACCCCGCACCAGCTGCAGCGCGCGACCCTGCGCGCGTACCGCCGCTTCTACTCGACACACCGCCTCGTGGCCCACGCCCTGGTCCTGCGCATCCGGAGGACGAAGGAGCTGGGCTGGTGCTGGTGGTTCGTGCGCAGCTGGCACGTGCCGAGGAGCAACCGCGAGCATTGGCGCTGGCTCAAGGGTGTCGGTCTGCGCCGGGCGGCATCGTCGTCGGCCGACGAGTCCTAGGAGCGTCCGCGACTCACGGGTCGCAGACCGCGCCGCCCTCGAAGCGCATCTTGCACATCGCGTACTCCTCCGGCACTTCGATCGGGTAGTCGCCGGTGAAGCAGGCGCGGCAGAACTGCGACGCGGGAAGGCCGGTGCTCGCCTGCAGGCCTGCGAGCGTCAGGTAGTGCAGGCGTGGTGGCGCCGACGTGCAGGCGGATCTCGCTCGTCGGACTTGTTGGCGGCGATGAGCTCGGCGCGGGTCGCCATGTCGATGCCGTAGAAGCAGGGGTAGCGGATGGGCGGCGAGCTGATGCGCAGGTGGACCTCGCGCGCGCCGGCGCTCATGCAGCATGTCGACGAGCTTGGCCGGTGGTGTTGCCGCGCACGATCGAGTCGTCGACGACGACCAGGCGCTTGCCCTTGATCACCGCGGTGAGCGGGTTCAGCTTCATGCGGACGCCGCGCTGGCGCAGGTCGCTCGTCGGGCTGGATGAAGGTGCGGTAGACGTAGCGGTTCTTGATGAGCCCCTCGGCGTAGGGGATGCCGGAGGCCTCCGCGTAGCCGATCGCGGCGGGGATGCCCGTGTCGGGCACGGGGATGACGAGGTCGGCTTCGACCGGCGCCTCCGCGGCGAGCTGGCGGCCCATCGCCTGCGCGGCACTCGTGGAGGGTGCGCCCGTCCATCACGCAGTCGGGCCGGGCGAAGTAGATGAACTCGAAGATGCAGAGGGCCGGGCGCGACCCGTCGAGCTCGACGCGCGCGCTGCGCAGGCCGTGCTCGGCGTCGACGATGACGATCTCGCCGGGCTGCGATCTCGCGCACGAACTCGGCGCCGATGATGTCGAGCGCCGGCAGGTCTCGCTCGCGATGACCGGGTTGCCCTCGTAGTCGCCGAGGCAGAGCGGGCGCACGCCGTACGGGTCGCGGAACGCCGACGAGGGCGTCGCCCGAGCAGGACCGACGCCGAGAAGGCGCCGCGTATCTTCGCGACGGCCGTGCGGACCGCGCCGAGCAGGTCGACCCTCGGCGTCGTGGGCGATCAGGGCCGTGATGACCTCGGTGTCTGTCGTGCCGGTGAAGCGCACGCCGTCGGCGAGCAGCTCGTCGCGCAGCGCCGTCGTGTTGACGAGGTTGCCGTTGTGGCCGAGGGCGATGACATCGCCGTTGCGCGAGCGCACCAGAGGCTGCGAGTTCTGCCAGTGGGTCGCGCCGGTCGTCGAGTAGCGCACGTGGCCGATGGCGTGCTGCCCCGAGAGGCTGCGAGAGCATCTGCTCGTTGAAGACCTGCGAGACGAGGCCGAGGTCCTTGATGACGGTGACCTCGCCGTCGTCGCTGACGGCGATGCCGGCGCTCTCCTGCCCGCGGTGCTGCAGGGCGTAGAGACCGAAGAAGGTGAGGCGAGCGACGTCGTGGCCCGGCGCGAAGATGCCGAAGACGCCGCAGGCGTCGCGGGGCGAGCCGTCGGGTCGTGCTTGCGGCACGCGTTTCAAGGGGTCGCCAGACCTCACGCGCGGCGCGAGTGCCGGCGTGGGACCGGGCCCGTCAAGATGACGGAACGCCGGAACGACCAGATAGTGGGCATGTCTTGATCAGGCAAGGCGCTCAGGCAGTGACTCGTACGCGCGGTGGAGCTCGCTCACCGGGACGGCGAAGAGCTCGTCGACACCCATGGTACACCGCAGGGTCTCGCCCGTCACGGCGCCGAGGATCGGTGAACGGCAGGTCACCGGCGAGGGCGCGAAGGGCCTCGAGGTCGTCGGGCCGGCAGGTGACGACGACCCTGCCGGGCGCCTCGCCGAAGAGGGCGAGGTCGGGCCGCTCGACGGCGTCGATGGCGACATCGGCGCCGCGCCAGCGGCCCCCGCGGCCCGCTCCGGCAGAGCCGGGTCGGCCCACTGCGCGCCGCCGGGGACGCCGCCGGCGATGGCCGACTCGGCGAGGGCGACGGCGAGGCCGCCCTCGGCGCAGTCGTGGGCGCTCTTGAGCAGGCGGCGCGGCGATGGCGTCGCGCAGCGCCGCCTGCAGCCGCACGCTCGAGCGCCGAGGTCGACGTCGGGGACGCGGCCCTCGACCTTGCCGTAGTGCGACCTTCTGGTACTCGGAGCCGTCGACGAAGCCCTCGGGCGGGCCGAGCAGCACGACGACGTCGCCCTCGTCCTTGAAGGCGCTGTCGATGTGGACGCCGACGTCGTCGTAGCACGCCCAGCATGCCGATCATCGGCGTCGGGTAGATCGCCTGCCCGAAGCTCTCGTTGTAGAAGCTCGACGTTGCCGCTGACGACCGGCGTGTCGAGCGCCTCGCAGGCCTCGGCGATGCCCTCGACCGCCTGCTCGAACTGCCAGTAGATCTCGCCCTTCTCGGGGTTGCCGAAGTTGAGGCAGTCGGTGACGGCGACCGGCAGCGCGCCGGCGCAGCTCAGGTTGCGCGCCGCCTCGGCGACCGCGGCCTTGCGCGCCGCGGTACGGGTCGAGGTAGCAGTGGCGCCCGTTGCAGTCGTTGGCGAAGGCGATGCCGCGCGGCGTGTCCTTGATGCGCAGCACGGCGGCGTCGCCGCCCGGGATCTGCACGCGTGTTGGCCTGCACGATGTAGTCGTACTGCTCGTAGACCCAACGCTTGGATGGCGATGTTGGGCGCGGCGAGCAGCTCCGTGCAGCGCGTCGCCCAGATCCTCCGGGGCGCGGGTAGCGCGACTCGTCGACGGCGACCGGCTCGTCGACCAGGTAGGCCGGCTTCACGCGACGGCGTGCGGATCACCGGCGCCTCGTCGGCCAGCGCGGCGCGCCGGGATGTCGCCGACCACGCTCGCCGTGCCAGTGGATGCGCAGCATCTTCGAGTCGGTGACCTCGCCGATGACGGTGCAGTCGAGGTCCCAGCGTGTCGCAGACCTCGCAGGACCGTCGTCGAGCTTCGCCGGCTCGACGATCGCCAGCATGCGCTCCTGGCTCTCGCAGATCATGATCTCCCAGGGCTCCATGTCGGCCTCGCGCAGCGGCACGCGGTCGACGTGGATGTCGAGGCCGACGCAGCCCTTGCTCGCCATCTCCGAGGTGGAGCAGGTCAGGCCGGCCGCGCCGAGGTCCTGCATGCTGACGACGTGGTGGTCGTCGAGGAGCTCGAGGCAGGCCTCGATGAGCTTCTTCTCGGTGAACGGGTCGCCGACCTGGACCGACGGGCGCTTCTCCTCGAGGGTCTCGTCGAACTCCTGGCTCGCCAGGACGCTGGCGCCGCCGATGCCGTCGCGCCCGGTCTTGGTGCCGATGAGCACGACGTGGTTGCCGACGCCGGCCGCCACCGCGCGCACGATCTCGTCGGCGCGGATCAGGCCGGCGCTCATCGCGTTGACCAGGCAGTTGCCCTCGTAGCTGGGCTCGAAGTAGATCTCGCCGCCGACGGTCGGGATGCCGAGGCAGTTGCCGTAGTGGGCGATGCCGCCGACCACGCCGTCGAGCAGGAAGCGCTGGCGCGGCTCGGTCGAGCTCGCCGAAGCGCAGCGAGTCGAGCACGACGATCGGCCGCGCGCCCATCGTGAAGATGTCGCGCACGATGCCGCCGACGCCGGTGGCGGCGCCCTGGAAGGGCTCGACCGCCGACGGGTGGTTGTGGCTCTCGACCTTCATCGCGACCGCCCAGCCGTCGCCGACGTCGATGACGCCGGCGTTCTCGCCCGGGCCCTGCAGGATGCGCGGCCCGCTGGTGGGGAAGCGCGCGAGGATGGGCCGCGAGTGCTTGTAGCTGCAGTGCTCGCTCCACATCAGCGAGTAGATGGCGAGCTCGACGTACGTCGGCTCGCCGCCCTGGATCTCGCAGATCTTCTCGTACTCCTCGACCGTGAGGCCGAGCGCCTGCGCGGCGGCGACGTCGGCGCGCCGGGTCATCAGGTCACCTCCACTGCTGCGCGACGCTTCATGACGCCACCCCGGCGACGGCCAGGGTGTCGATGATCGACTGGAAGAGGCGGCGCCCGTCGGCTCCGCCGGCGAGCGCCGCCTCGACGGAGTTCTCGGGGTGCGGCATCATGCCGAAGACGTTGCGGGTCTCGTTGCAGATGCCGGCGATGTTGCTCGACGGCGCCGTTCGGGTTGGCCGCGTCGCCGGGCACGCCGTCGGCGTCGCAGTAGCGCAGCACGATCTGGCCGCGCGCCTTCATCGCCGCCAAGCGTCTCGGGGTCGACCGTGTAGTTGCCCTCGTTGTGCTTGACGACGATGCGCAGCACGTCGCCCTCCTCGCAGGCGCTCGTGAACGGGGTCGCCGCGTTCTCGACCCGCAGGTTGACGTAGCGGCAGACGAACTTGAGCCCGGTGTTGCGGATGAGGGCGCCGGGCAGCAGGCCGGCCTCGGTGAGCGTCTGGAAGCCGTTGCAGATGCCCATGACGAGGCCGCCGTCGGCGGCGAAGTCGCGCACCGCCTGCATGATCGGGCTGAAACGCGCGATGGCGCCGCAGCGCAGGTAGTCGCCGTAGGAGAAGCCGCCGGGCAGGATGACGGCCTCGACGCCCTTGAGGTCGGTGTCCTTGTGCCAGAGGTAGTCGACGCTGGCGCCGGTGAAGGTCGTGATCGCGTGGTAGGCGTCGGCGTCACAGTTGGACCCGGGGAAGACGACGACGCCGAAACGCGCGAGCTGCGGGGAGGCCGGACTCATGCGGCTCACCCCTCGTCGAGCTCGAAGGTGTAGTCCTCGATGATCGGGTTGGCGAGCAGGCGCCGGCACATGTCGTCGACGTCGCTGCGCGCCTGCTCGGCGGTGACGCCGCCCGGCGGCTCGTAGCGCAGCTCGATGTGCTTGCCGATACGGACGTCGGTCACGCCCTCGAAACCAAGCGCCGGGAGGGCGCGCTCGACGGCCACGCCCTGGGGGTCAAGGATGCCCTGCTTTGGCGTGATGGTGACGCGTATCTTCATCGGAGCACCTGCCGGGAGTCGCTCGCTCGGGACAGGGTCGAGTGTACCGTAGAACGGCGGCCCGTTCAGCGGTGCGGAGGGGGGCGGGCCGGCGGCTTGCAGCCGCCGGCCCGCCCCCTCGCTCCGAACCGGTCCGCCGCGGGCCGCTCTCAGCTCGCCGTGTGCGCGAGGATGAACTCGACGGTTCGCCGATCGTAGTCCAACCGGTGCTCTGCGCCGCTGATCTCGTGACCCTCCTGCGGGTAGATCACGTGGTCGCAGGTCTTGCCCCGGGCGCGGAGCCGCTCGGCGACCTCGGTGATCTGAGTCGGTGGGCAACGTGGGTCGTTCTCCGCGGCGAGCAGCAGGAGTGGCGCCTCGACGCGGTCGAGGTGGTTGATCGGCGAGTAGTACTCGAGCTTCGCCTTGTCCTTGACCGGGTCGCCGCTGTTCTCACGGTCCCACCAGCGCAGGTCTTCGCGGATGGCGGGATCGATCGCGGCGTCGATGAAGTCGAAGAAGGGCACGCCGGCGACGCCGCAGGCCCAGAGCTCGGGGAACTGCGTCAGCATCGCCATGGTCATGAAGCCGCCCCAGCTGCGACCCGAGACGGCGATCCTTGCCGGGTCGCAGCCCAGGCCGACCAGGTAGTCCCACGAGGCGGCGACGTCGAGCGCCTCGCCCTGTCCCATGAGCCAGCGGTTGGCGAGTTGCCAGCTCCGCCCGTACCCGTCGCTGCCGCGGTAGTTCGGGTGGAGGACGGTGAGGCCGGCGTCGAGAAACGCCTGGCGCAGCGGGTCCCACGAGTTCGAGTGGTGCCAGGTCGGGCCGCCGTGCACGAGCACGACGGCGGCCCCGTTGGGCTCGTCGGGCTCGACGACGAGACCCGGGACCTGGGCCAGATGATCGCGGCTGACGAACCGTACCGGGCGGCCGCTCGGGAAGCGGCGCCCGCGAAGGTCGTCCGGCAAGGACTCGGTCAGTCGCGTGACCGCGCCGTCAGCCGTGTCGATGCGGAAGAGGTCGTTGGGGTGGTCCGGGGCGCTCAGGCCACAGAGCAGCGCGGAGCCGTCGGGGAGGAAGCTCGGGCTCGAGTGGTTGCCCGGGCCGATCGTCAGGTCGCGCGATTCGCCGGTCGGCAGGTGCAGCCAGCGGAGCCCGGTCTTGGCGTCGTGGTCCGTGAGGAAGGCGAGAGTCGAGCCATCGGGCGACCAGCAAGGTCCGTGGGCGTCGCACTCGCCGAGCCATGCCCACGAGACGCCGCCGGAGGCGACGTCGTAGAGGCCGATGCCGGGGTGCTCGAAGGGACCTCCGGCGAAGGCGATCAGGCGACCGTCGGGTGACCACTGCGGGTGCATCGCGAGGAACTCGATGGAGCCGCCGAGCGTCCCGCTCAGGCCGCCGTCGGGGTCGGCGAGAAAGACGGCGACGTCCTGCCCCTGCGTGTCGCTGCCGAAGGCAAGGCGGCGGCCGTCGGGCGCCCACACCGGCGAGAGGTCGTTGTAGTGGTGGTCGGTGAGGACGCGCAGGCCGTCGCCGCCGGGGCACGGCGCCGCCGGCATGACGGCGGCGTGAAAGCTCTCGCCGCTCTGCACGCTCACGGCGATCCGCGTGCCGTCGGGGGAGAGGTCGAAGTCGGGCAGCGGCGAGAGTGTCGGAGTGTCGGGCAGAAGGTTCTCGCAGCGGTCGTTCGCGAGATCCATCCTGTAGATGTCGACGCACTCCGTGCCCTTGTCGTCGCGGGCGAAGTAGAGGAAGCGGCCGTCGTCCGAGAAGAGCGGGCACCAGCAGGCGTCGTCGAACTCGCCCACCCGTTGGGGCTCCCCTCCGGCGATGTCCATGAGGTAGATCTGCCAGTTGCCGTCGCGGTACCACTGAACGGCGAGCCGGGCGCCGTCAGGCGACACAGAGTACGGGCGGTAATCCTCGCCCACCGCCGGGACGACGGCAAGCCGCTCGATGAGACTGGTTGGGGGCAAGGTCCCTCCTCTCCCGCCTTCATGGCCGGGCTGCGGTTGACGCAGGCGAGTCTACACGACGGCCGCGCATCGTCACCGGTCGGCCACGCCCGACTCAACCTCTGGGTGGACGCCGCGCGGCCGGGCGACGGGTAGGGTGCTCCCTGCCACGAGTCGAAGCGCTCGCGTCCCAGCGGGCCGGCGGTCAGGGTGTCCCCCACGACCCTCTTCCCCTCCCTCCCCAGGGGGGCCGGCGGCCCGCTTCGGCGGGCCGCCGGCCGGGTCAGCCCCGCACGACGCTCAAGTTTGCCGAGGTATCGGGCGTAGCGGCGGCCGTGTGCGCTCTGGGATAATCGGGCTCTGAGCAGCTCCACGGGGGCTCCACGGGGAGGTCACGCTCGATGCAAGTCTCATTGCAGGTACTCACGCCCGACGAACAGGCCCAAGTGCACGAGCGCACGCTGCGGGTGCTGTCGAGGCGCGGCGTGCGCGTCGACACCGAGCTCGGCCGCCGGCTGCTGGCGGAGGCCGGCGCCGCCGTCGACGAGGCGACGAACGTCGTGCGCTTCCCGCCGGAGCTCGTCGCCGAGTCGCTTCGTCTGGCGCCGCGAGAGTTCTCTCTCGGAGGCCGGCGCGACGGGTGGGAGCACCCGCTCAACGCCGGCGACTTCACCCTGCTCGCCGACGGCGGCGCGACGACGGTCATCGACCGCGAGACGGGCGCCCGTCGCCCTCCGACTCACGCCGACTGGCTGGCGGCCACGCGCCTCATCGACCACTACGACGACGTCGGTCTTTACTGGTGCATGACGGACTACCCCGCGGACCACGAGACGCCGGCCGGCTGGGTCTCGTACATGGCGGATGCGTACCGGGTCTTCGGCAAGCACGTGCAGGAGTCGGTCGGCGACCCATCCCTGGCGCCGTGGCTGATGGAGACGCTCGAGATCGTCTTCGGAAGCCGCGAGGAGCTGCGGCGGCGCAACCCCTTCTCGTTCCTCATCACGCCGGCGTCGCCGCTCGTCATCGAGCCCGACTACACGGGGACCTGGCTGGCCATTCGCGAGCTCGGCCTGCCGGTCGCGGTCATGCCGATGCCGCTGATGGGCGCGACCGCGCCGGGCAGCCGTCTGGCCACGCTGCTCACCGCCAACTGCGAGGTGCTCGCCACACTCTGCTTGGTCCAGGCGGCGGCTCCGGGCACGCCGTTCATCTATGCGCCCGTGATCGCCACGATGGACCCTCGGACGGGGCGCTACGCGGGCGGCGACATCGTTCACGCAGTGCTCAGCGCCGCCGGCACCCAGATGGCGCGGTTCTATGGACTGCCGGTCGAAGCATCGGGCTGCGGCACCGATCACTACGTGCCCTGCATCCAGGCGGCCTACGAGAAGGCGCAGACGAGCTTGCTGGCGGCGCTGCAGTGGCCCGATATCCTCTGCGGGCCCGGTCTGCTCGCAGGGGCGCTCGTGCTCTCCCTCGAGCAGATCGTGCTCGACGTCGAGATGCTCAGGATGGCGCGCTTCGCGCGCTCGGGCATGCCGGTCGCCGACGAGCTGTGGCTCGACGACGTGCTCGAGCGGGTCGCCCCGGGCGGCACCTTCATCGGGGAGCCGTCGACGCGCCGCAACACCCGCGGCGGCGAGTGGTACGTAAGTGACTTCGGCCTGCACGACAGCCACGAGGCGTGGCAGGCCGACGGCGCTCCCGACACGCTCGCCCAAGCGCACGCCCGCGTCGACGAGATCCTCGCCACTCACGAGGACCACCCTTACCCGGGCGACGTGCAGGCGGCGCTGGACGATCTCGCGGCGCGGGCGCGCCGCACGAGCTGAGCGAACGTCCTACGCGCTGAGGCGCACGCCCGAGACCAGGAACCAGGCCGCGAGCACCAGCAGAAAGCAGGCGGCCACGATGAGCATGGCGCGATAGAGCGCGGGCGTGATCCAGCGCCGGCCGGCGGCGATCACGCCGCTCACAGCCGAGTACCAGGTGAGGTCGCCGAGTATGTGGCCCAGGTAGAAGGCGACGAGGGCGGCCGCGCCGAGAGCATAAGCCTTGGTGAGAAGGCTCAGACCGATGGTCGCCCACCAGATCGACCAGTATGGGTTGGAGAGGCTCGAGAGGGCGCCCCCGAGGACCGCGCGGCCACTGGCGCGGCCGCTCTCGGATCCCCACTCGAGCCGCGCCGTGCCGCGGGCCACGGTGAGCAGCATGCCGGCGGCGGTCAGGACGAGCATGGCGCCGCCGAGGAGTGAGAGCGCCGCCTGTACGCCCTCTCGCGCGAGGAGCGGGCCCAGACCCAGCAGGAGCAGGCCGAGAAGCGCGAGCTCGAGCAGCCCGTGCCCCAGCACGACCAGCGGGCCGGCACGGGCTCCCTGCCGCGGGCTCTCGGTCACGACCACGGCGAGCATCGGCCCCGGCATGAGCGCGCCGGAGTACGCGATCAGCATCGACGAGAAGAACATCAGGATGACCTGACCCACGCCGCGGCGCCTACTCCTCGCCAAGGTCGTCGCAGACGAGTCCCGTGAGCAGCTTGGGGTAGAAGTAGGTCGATTTCTGAGGCATCGTCTCGCCGCCCTCGGCGACCGCCCGCACCTCTTCGACTCTCGTAGCGTTGATGAAGGCACCCAGGGTGTAGCCGCCGCCGTGCAGGCGCTCGAAGGCCTCGGTCGGGCTCGTCACGTAGTCGATCCGGCCCTCGGTCGCCGCCGGGTCGAGGCCGAGCGCGTCGCGCAGGATCAGGTAGTGCAGCACGGTGACGGAGAGACGCGCCGCCTCGGGCGAGAAGCCCTCATCGGCAAGGTGGGCGACGGCCGAGAGGTCACGCAGCTCGACGGTGCAGCAGGCCTCTTCCCGCGGGAAGTAGAGGCCGAAGACCTTGCCACGGTCGGCGAATTCGCCGAGCCGCTGCGCCATCAGCGCACAGGCCTCGCCGTCGGCGCCGCGCTCGCCGAAGACGCTGAACGCAGGTTGCAGGCGCTCGAGGACCACCTCCATGGGAGGGACCTCGACGCCCTTCAGCAGGCGGTGGGTGGGGAAGACGGTAAGCCCTGGGTCGCGCATGCTGCAGAGGTAGACCATAAGCTCGTCGGCGCTGTGGTCGCCGGCGGCGCGGCGCTCGTCGCGGTAGGCCACGGCTGTCTCGTAGCGGTGATGTCCGTCGGCGATGAAGAGGCGCTCGTCGCGCAGCAGGGCGACGAGGCGTTCGACGACCGGCCCGGAGACGGGCGTCATAGTGGTGAGGTTGCCGTCGCGATCGTGCGCCGACCGGGCGGCGCTGGGGCGGGCGGCGGCCTCGTCGGCCGCCCGCCCCAGCGCCTCCCCGACCTTGCCGCGCTCGTCGGGGAAGAGCAAGAAGACGGGACTGAGCGTCGCGTCTGTCGCTCGCCAGAGCCGCAGGCGGTCGACCTTCGGGCCGGCGTGGGTCTTCTCGTGCGGGAGCACGACGCCCTCGGCGAACGCGCTCAACCGCAGCCGCGCGATCATCCCGCGGCGCACCCGCTTGAAACCGTCCGGACCGCGGTACGTCTCGTCGACGAGGTACAGACAGGGCTGCGGGTCGCGTCTCAGGACGCCGGACGCTCGCCAGGCGCGGAAGCTCGCTGCGGCTCTCTGGTAGGGGTCGCCCTCGCCGGGAGTCTCCAGCGGCAGGTCGACGTGCGCGATGTTGTAGGGGCTGCGCGACCGGAGCCGTCGCGCCGCTTCGGATGACAGCACGTCGTAGGGCGGGGCGACCACGTCGTCGAGCGTCACGCGCGACGCGTCGTAGCGCACGCCGCGGAAGGGGGCGATCTCGGCCATCGCCGTCTCAGCCCGTCAACGTCGCTGGTCTCACGGGCGGATCACGACCGGCATGCCGAGGGCCACCTTGTCGAAGAGTCGCTCGACATCGGAGATGTACATGCGGATGCAGCCGTGCGACGCGTAGGTGCCGATGGAGCCGGCATCGGGCGTGCCGTGGATGCCGACGTTCGGGGCGCTCGTGCCGATCCAGCGCGTGCCGAGCGGATTGGTGATGCCGGGCGGTATGGGCTCGGCGTCCTTGGCCCACTCCGAGTTGGGCGGGTACCACGTCGGGTCCATGATCTTGGATGTGACCGAGTAGGTGCCGGTCGGCGTCGGGTACTGGGACGAGCCGGCCGCGATCCGATACGTCTTGGAGAGGTCGCCGGCGCGGTAGAGGTAGAGCCTGAGCTCGGAGAGATCGACGACGATGTGACCGCTGAGCGCCATCAGCATGCGCGGGCCCACCACACCGTCGGCGGTGAGGCCGAACTTCTCCTGGAAGGCGACCACCGCTTCTTCGGTCAGCACTCCGAACTTGCCGGATCTGCCGCCGTCGAACACGCCTGCCTGCTTCAGGCGGCGCTGCAGCTCTCTCACGTCGTCGCCGCGCGCGCCGAACATGAGGGTGGCCGCGCCGAAGCGCTCGGTGCTGTCGACGGTGAAGGCCCGGGTCTCCGTCGTCTGGTTGCCGCCGCCGTCGGTCGCGGTGACCACGAGCGAGTGTCGACCCTCGGCCAGCTCGGTGAGCTTGAGCCGTGCGGCCGAGGCCGGACCCTCCAGATCGAGCGTCTCATCGTCGAGGGTGGCGATCAGCTCCGGTACGTGCACGCCGTCCTCGGCGGAGATCCTCAGCTTGAGGCTGTTGCGATCGATGGTGCGCGCGATCTGCACCACCGTGAGGATCGGGGGCGTCGCGTCGACGTAGAGGGAGAGCGTCTGTGAGGTGGTGTTGCCGGCCTTGTCCGTGGCCGCGAGAAGGATACTGGTCGGGCCCTCGGGCAACTCCATCTCGAGGCGAAACGCGCCGTTCGCCGCAGCGGTCGTCGCCGCGCGGAGGTCGCCGGTCTCGGCGGTGACCTCGGCACCCGGCTCGGTCGTGCCTGTGAAGACGGCCGGGTCCGTGTTGATCTTGCCCTCGCGCAGCCGCGCACCTGCCTCGAGCGTCGGGTCGATCGTGTCGACCGTGAAGCGCCACTCCCTCACCACGTGGCGACGGAAGAGGTTGGACACACGGGCGCTGAAGCGGACGTCGTAGGTGCCGTCGGCCAGCTTGTCGGGGGGCGCGAACGTCAGCTCGTCGCCATCCAGGGTCGTCGAGGCGGTGACGTCGTGCCCGGCGAAGACGACGCGCACATCGGAGAGTTGCTGCAGGTTGCGGATCCGCAGCGTCACGGTCGGCGTCTCGGAGCTCACGTAGGCGTCCTGCCCCGGGGTGACCGCGGAGACCCACGGCACGCGCCAGAGCTGCCAGCCGGCGACGATGGCGACCACGCACACGGCCGCCGCGGCCCAGAGCGGCCAGCGGCGGTGGCGGTAGCGTCGGTAGGGGACTGCCTTCGTGGTGCTCGTCACATCGGCCCTCGGTCGCGACTGCCGGAGTATAGCTGACATTCCCGGTCCCGATACGGTCGTACCCTGGGCGAGGCGCGGCGAGCAGGAAATCGGGCCGCCGCGCCTAATGCCAATCCATGGATGTATCTCTCTATCGCCGGCCGGCGTGATGCAGCAGCTTCCCTTCATCCTGCGCGAGCAGCGTGAAGAGCTGCGCCGCCGCTGGCACGAAGCGCTGCCCGGCCGGGTCAGCGAGGACTACCGGGAGCTGCTCGTCAGCCCCGTTGGCGACCGGCTTCTGCGGGCGCTCGTCGATCAGCTCGTCGCGCTCTCGCAGGCCGAAGAATACGAAATCGCGGGCCTCCGTCGTCAGTACGAGGCCGAGTTCGGCGGCGAGGCCGAGCACCGGCTGGCGCTCGGCTTCACGGCGCACGACTTGGCAGCCGGGGTGCAGGCCGTGCGCCTCGCGGTGCTCGACGTGCTCGGCGATGCCGTCGTCGGCGGCGAGCTGCCGTCTCTGGGCGAGACGCTTGTCGAGCTCCGTGCCCTCGACGACGTGCTCGACGGCCTGGTCGCGGCCGTCCTCGACGCCGCCGCCGCGACTCCGTCGTGAGCTCGAAGTCGGCGGTGTACTCTCCACGAGCGTGTCGGTAAGCTGACGAGATGCTTCGGGTGGCGCTCATCTTCGGCGGTCGTTCGGCCGAGCACGAGATCTCGCTCGCCTCGGCGCGCTTCGTCGCCGACGCTCTCGACCGCGAGCGCTACGAGCTGATCCCCGTCGGCATCGGTCGTGACGGGCGGTGGTGGCGGCCGAAGGATCTCGATGCGGCGCTGGCTCAGGGTATCGGCGAGGTAGCGTGCGAAGCCGTGACCTTGGCCGTTGACCCGGCTCGTCCGGGTCTCGAGGCCGAAGGATCCGACTTCACGCCGGTCGATTTCGCCTTTCCCGTCATGCACGGCACCTTCGCCGAGGACGGCACGATCCAGGGTCTGCTCGAGCTCGCCGGCTTGCCCTACGCCGGAGCCGGCGTCGCGGCCAGCGCGGTCGGCATGGACAAGGAGCTGATGAAGGCGGTCTTCGCGTCCCGCGGACTGCCACAGGTGGACGCGCTGGTCCTGCGCGGCGCGGCCGTTGGCGGTGACGCCGCGCTTGACGCCGTCGAGCGACGCTTCTCGTACCCGGTGTTCGTGAAGCCCTGCAATCTCGGTTCGAGCGTGGGCATGACGAAGGCGCACGACCGCGCCGAGCTCCGCCCTGCGCTCGATCTGGCGGCGCGCTACGACCGCAAGGTGATCGTCGAGGCGAACGTCGACGGCCGGGAATTCGAGTGCAGCGTCCTCGGCAACGACGCGCCCAAGGCGTCCGTGCCCGGCGAGGTCACGGCCGCCAACGAGTTCTACGACTACGAGGCCAAGTACACGGACGGACTCATGAGCTTCGCGATCCCGGCGCCCTTGTCGGACGAGCAGACCGAGACCGTGCGCGACCTCGCGGTGCGCGCCTTCAGTGCCATCGACTGCGCCGGCTACGCGCGCTGCGACTTCTTCCTCGAGCGTGGGAGCGAGCGCATCCTCCTGAACGAGATCAACACCATCCCCGGGATGACGCGCTTCAGTGCCTTCCCGCGGCTGTGGGAGGCAAGCGGGGTCGATACCGTCGCTCTGATGGACGAGATCGTCCGCCTGGGGCTCGAGCGGCATGCGGCGCGTGAGCGCCTGTTCACCCGGCGCTGACCTGCGCCGGCTCCGGGCTGCCGTGCCCTGCGACTAGCCGCTGCGACCCGTGGCGGTGGGGTCCATGGTGCGCTCCACCCAGCCTTCGAGGCCTGGGATGTAGCGCAGGTAGCGGAAGACGTACGTGTTGGCGTGACGCGTCGCCGAGACGATGAACACCGTCTGTTCGCCCGTGCCCTCCGTCTTGAGTGCGAGGAGCTCGTCTCCTCTGCTGTCGAGCAGCCGGCGAGCCGCCTGCTCGGCGCGCCCGACGCTGAGCTCCTGCACGTGGACCTGGCGCGCCTGCCGGGCGGCGTCGTCGGTGTCGGTGCGCACCTTCTCGTAGGCCGTGTAGAGCGCGACCGCATCGAGTGCGACGACGGCCACGATGAGCACCGTCAGTCCTACCCAGAGCACCCCGCGGATGAAGCCGCTCTGCTGCGCTGCGCGTCCTCGTCTCACGTCGCCGACCTCCGGTCCGTCGCTCTTCGGGAGTGTATCGGCAGGTGCGGCAAGAGGATTACCCATTCGTGTGACGCGACTTGACGACGGCGTCTGCGGCGAGCCGGAAAGCAGCACGCGGAAGGCGCACGGGCGCGCCGGCCGGCAGGATCAGGCGCCCGTGAACCGCACGCACGCGATCACGACGTCGTCCGAGAGAGGACCACGGGCGAAGGCCGTCGCGTCCTCGAGTACGCGCGCGACGAGTGTCGCGGCGGGCGCCTCGGCAAGGTCTGCGAGGACGGCGGGCAGCCGGTCCTCGTAGAAGGAGGCCCCGGTGCCGCGGATCTCGCTGAGGCCGTCGGTGCAGAGCAGCAGGGTGTCGCCGGGCGCGAGCGTGAACGTCTCGGCCGGGTGGGCGCTGAGCTCGGCGGTCGGCACGACGCCGAGACCAGGGGCGGTGAGCAGGAGCGGACGCTCGACGCGACCGCCGCTCACGATGAACGGCGCCGGGTGTCCGGCGGTGGCGAGCTCGAGCCGGCCGCTGCGCAGGTTCAGCGTGGCGAAGAGGGCCGTCACGAAGTGCTCGGGGTCGAGTTCGTCGAGCAGCGCGTTGTGCAAGCCCTGAAGAGCAGCGCCCGGCCGCGGCGGCCAGGAGATCTGGCTGCTGGTCACCAGGGCGCGCAGCACGTGCTTGGCGATGAAGGCTCTGGCCAGCGCGTCGACGCCGCGGCCGTTCACGCCCCCGACGACGAGGGCGAGGTGTCCCTCGGTCGGGTGGTAGAAGTCGATGAAGTCACCGCCGCGCAGCGCGCCTGGAGTGCCGGCGCGGTACTCGACGGCGATGTCCACGCCCGGCACGCGCGGTGGGACGATCGGCGCCAGGCGGTCCTGCAGGCGACGCGTGATGTCCACCTGCACCTGATGCGACGACGCGTTGCCGAGCGCGGCCCCCGCCTGTTCGGCGACGATCGTGAGCAACGCGTGGGTCCAGGCGTTCGGCCCGGGGTCGGGCGGGCGCAGGAGGACGACGCCCGAGACGCCGCCGTCGCTCGGTAGCGGCAGCGCAACGAGGACGCCGCCCGGTGCGTCCGTCTCGCGCCGCACGCTCCGCCGGCTCGCGACCGCCTCGGCCACCAGCTCCTCCTCTTCGTCGGTGAGGGGGCGGGCGGCGGCGAGGCGTTCGCCCTCCACCCGGAGGGCGAACGCCTCGCCGCCGCCCAGCACGGCCACCAGCCGTTGCTCGGTCGCGCGCAGGATGTGCTCCGGCTCGAGTGACACGAACTCCGGCTCCGATGTCTCGGCCGCCTCGAGCCGGCGGTCGAGGCGGCGGCGCTCGCGGGCCATGAGTTCGCCGAGCCGGGTCGCCGTCAGCCGCGCGATGGCTCCCAGTTTGCGCACGTCGCCGGGTCCGTAGGGCCGGGAGGCCTCGCCGACCTCGAGGAAGCCGGCGACCCCGAGCTCGGGGCCGCTCGCGGCGAGCGGTACGCAGGCGAAGCGCTCGAAGCCGATCCAGGCGGTGGCCTCGGGGAGGCCTCCGGCGGTCGGCGGCAGGGAGTTGCAGACGAGTGGTGTGCCGGACTGAGAGACCCGACCTGGCGCGCCCTCGTCATCCTGCCAGCGCATGCGGGCCTGGGTCCAGCCCGCCGCCGCGTCGTACCAGCGCTCCGCTGAGGCGCCCTCCGGCCCGCAGAGCCCGGCCAGGCCTCGCGTCGAGGCGGTGGCGATGCACGCCGCCTCGACGGCGGCACTCAGCACCGCGTCGATGTCGGTCGCTTCGCCGAGGTCGGCGAGGCGCTCGAGAAGCACCAGCGAGGATGGGCGGCTGGATGGCACGTGGGTCATGCCCATCGCTTCGCCGCCGGCTCGCCCGCTCCTTCGGCCGTCTGTCAGGGACCTCGGCGGGACATGACCGCGACGACCACCATCTGGACGACGAGGGCCGCAACGCCGAGCCAGATGGCGAGGTCGAGGGGCAGCCCCACGACCACAATGATGAAGACGAAGGCCGCCGCCCAGAGCAGCGCGTCCGGGACGAGCCGCCGCAGGAAGCGCCGTCGCATGCCGAGCAGCGTCAGGCGGCGGCGCATCCGTGATCCGCGCTCGCCGTCGTCGAGGTACTGCGCGCCGCGGTGGTGCAACTCGAGCGTGAGGTCACGTCCGTCGGCGCTGATCAGTCGGCAGCGGAGACGAGGACCCCGACTCCTGTGGAGCGCGTCGGACTGAGAACGCACGAAGTACTCGACCAGCGAGAAGAAGCGGTCGTCGCTGGAGAGGCGTCGGTCGCCCAGGTGCACGACCAGGAAGAGGAGGTTCTGCGCAGGGTCGAACTCGATCTCGGACCGCCAGCCCCGGCTGAAGAAGTTGCCGAGGAAGCGGTCGAGGTCACTCGGGATACGCTCGACGTCGGGGCGTTGCTTCATACTGGATTCATCTGGGTCCTATCCCCCCTCTCGTCAGGAGTATCGGCAGCGCGTGTCGTGCACTGCATGGTACGGTCGTCGCCCACGGTCGCGTTCCACGAGGCGCGGCGGCAGTCTGGGGCATGCGGTAGAATGCCGTGGTCGTCGCGGCCATTGGCTCGTCGGGCACACCCGGAGGACCTCGAGTGAAGATCGCGATCGTTGGGCTGGGCTACGTGGGTTTGCCGCTGGCGGCGGTCTTCGCCGACGCCGGTGTCGATGTGACCGGCATCGAGGCGGCGCCTGAGCGCTGCGCCCTCGTCAACGCCGGCGAGAGCTACATCAAGGACGTTCCTTCGCCGGACCTGAAGCGAGTCGTCGAGGCAGGGCTTCTGCACGCGACGCCCGAGGTCTCCGCGATCGCCGACTGCGAGGCCGTCGTCATCTGCCTGCCGACACCGTTGAACGCGAACCGCGAGCCCGACCTCTCGATGGTGACCCAAGCGGCCGGGAGTCTCGCCGGGCACCTGCGGCGCGGCCAGCTCGTCACTCTCGAGAGCACGACCTACCCGGGCACGACGCGCGAGGTGCTCGCCCCGATCCTCGAGGCGGGATCGGGGCTGAAGGCGGGCGTCGACTTCCATCTTGCCTTCTCGCCCGAACGCGTCGATCCCGGCCGCATCGACTTCACCACGAAGACGACGCCCAAGGTCGTCGGCGGCCTCACTCCGGCCTGCACGGACAAGGCGCTCGCCGTCTACGGCAAGGCCATCGACCGCCTCGTGCCGGTGTCCACGCCCGAGGTCGCGGAGATGAGCAAGCTCCTCGAGAACATCTTCCGCAGCGTCAACATCGCGCTCGTCAACGAGCTCGCGATGCTGTGCGACCGGATGGGGGTCGACGTCTGGGAGGTCGTCGAGGCCGCCGCCACGAAGCCTTTCGGCTTCATGAAGTTCCAGCCGGGGCCTGGTCTGGGCGGTCACTGTATCCCGGTCGACCCCTTCTACCTCTCCTGGAAGGCGCGCGAGTTCGACTTCTGGACCGAGTTCGTCGAGCTCGCCGGCAAGGTCAACGAGAACATGCCCTACTTCTGCGTCGAGAAGCTGCACTTCGCCCTGAACACCCGCGGCTGCAGTCTCAACGGCGCCAAGGTGCTGGTCGTCGGCGTCGCCTACAAGGCCGACATCGACGACCTTCGGGAGTCGCCGGCGCTCAAGGTGATCCGCCAGCTGCAGAGGCACGGCGCCGACGCCGCCTACCACGACCCGTTCGTGCCGACGCTCGACGAGTACGGCCTCGTCTCCGTCAGCTTGACCGAGGGCCGCCCGCTCGCCGAGTACGACGCGGTCGCGATCGTGACCGCCCACACCGACATCGATTACCGGGCGATCGTCGAGCAGGCGCCGCTCGTGGTCGATTTCCGCAACGCGACCGCCGGGCTCCCGAGCGCCGGCAATGTCCGGAAACTCTAGCGACGGCGGCCGAGCGGCCGCACTCGAGGACGGTGACGCGACGGTGAGTGACAAGGTCCGTGTGGGCGTGGTCGGTCTCGGCTACTGGGGCCCCAACCTGGCGCGCAACTTCGACAGGCTGCCCGACGCCGAGCTCGCCTACTGCTGCGATCTCGATGAGGCCACCCGCGCCAAGGCGCGCGGCCTCTTCCCCAATGCGGTCGTCACCGACGACCTCGACGCGCTGCTTGCCGACGAGACGCTGGACGCGGTCGTCGTCGCGACCTCGGTTCCCACCCACTACGCGCTCGGCAAACGCGTGCTCGACGCCGGCAAGCACGCCCTCATCGAGAAGCCCATCGCCCTGCGCGCCGCCGACGCCCAGGATCTGCTCGACACGGCCGAGGCGCAGGGCGTCAAACTGATGGTGGGACACCTGCTCGAGTATCACCCCGGTGTGCGCAAGGTGAAGGAACTGGTCGACGCCGGCGACCTCGGCCGCGTCTTTTACGTGTACTCGAACCGCCTCAACCTCGGCAAGGTGCGCAAGGACGAGAACGCGCTCTGGAGTCTTGGCCCTCACGACATCTCGGTGATCAACTACGTGACCGGCGAGGAGCCCGAAGAGGTCTCGGCACGCGGCGAGTGCTACCTGCAGGACGACGTCGAGGACGTCGTCTTCGGCTACATCCGGTATCCGAGCGGCATGGTGGGTCACCTGCACGTGAGCTGGCTCGACCCGCACAAGAGCCGCAAGATCACGGTCGTCGGCTCCGACAAGATGGTCGTCTTCGACGACATGGAGTCCGATCGCAAGGTGACCGTCTACGACAAGGGCGCGACCACGACGCGCACCCAGTTCGAGACCTACGGCGAGTTCGTGACGCTGCACTTCGGCGACATCCACATCCCGAAGATCTCGAACGAGGAGCCGCTGCGGATCGAGTGCCAGCACTTCGTCGACTGCATCCGCGACGGAGGGCGGCCGCTCTCCGACGGCCGCGACGCGCTCAACGTGGTGCGGGTGCTCGAGGCCATGGAGATCAGTCTGCGCGAGGGCGGCCGGCCGGTGAAGACGGCCGAGCTCGTCTGAGCGCGGCCGACCAGCCCGGGGCCGGCAACCACTCCGAGGAGGTCACGATGGCGCTCACGCCCTCAGACCTGGGGCACAACCTCATGCTCGGCGAGCGCGTGCGCGTCGGCGCCGACGTGACGTTCGGGGCCAATGTCGTGGTCTACGACGACACGGTCATCGGCGACGGCTGCTTCATCCAGGACGGCGTCGTCCTCGGCAAGGCGCCGTCTCTCGGGCCGACCAGCACGGCGAAGCGCGGCGAGCTGGCGCCGCTCGAGCTCGGCGCCGGCTGCGTGATCAGCACCGGCGCGGTCGTGTACCGCGGCAGCACGCTCGGCCCCGGCTGCATCCTCGGCGACTACGCCGGCGTACGCGAACGCTGCACTCTCGGCGAGCGCGTCGTCGTCGGCCGCGGCAGCGTCGTCGAGAACGACACAACGATAGGCGACTTCACGAAGATCCAGACCGACGCCTACATCACCGCGTACGTGACCATCGAGGATCGCGTGTTCATCGCGCCCTGCGTGCGCACGACCAACGACAACTTCATGGGGCGCACCGAGAAGCGGCACGCGCTGATCAAGGGACCGACGATCCGCCGCGGCGCGCGCGTCGGCGGCGGCGCCGTACTCTGCCCCGGCGTCGAGATCGGCGAGGAGGCCTTCATCGCGGCCGGCGCTGTCGTGACGAAGGATGCGCCGGCCGGCAAGGTCCTCATGGGCATACCCGCGCGCGTCGTGCGCGACGTGGCCGCCGAGGAGCTGCTCGAGAACCAGTGACGTGGCGGTGAGGCGTGTAGCCGCCGCCCTCAGCCTTGCTCACGCTCGTCGATCTCCGCCCGGCCGGGGTGTCCTCCCGGGATCGGGGGCGCCGCCTCGATCGTGCGGGGGCCGAGGGCGAGCCAGCCCCCGGCGCCGTCGCGCTGGACCGGCAGCACGGGAACGCCGGCCCAGAGGCGAGGTCGCAGCCAGCCGTCGTGACGTACGACCTCGGCGCCGGCGGGCACGGGACCGTCCCGATCGACGGCGAGCAACGAGACGCCGATCGCCTCAAGATCCGCGACGGGGACCGGATCGGGAAGCTCGCGCAGCGTCAGATTCTCCGGGTCGATCGACTCCAGGCCCACGAAGATCCACTTGCCACCGCTTTGAGCTATCAGAGAGACCAGTTCTTCATCCCGCAGCAAATTAATGCTGATCTGCCCCACCCAGGGGACCTGTGCGCCGCGGGCAATTATCTCCCGCAGCAACGATTTTGTGCGTTTGGCATTAATAGCCAGGTTGTCATCGATGAAAAAGACCGCAATCTTCCCTTTTTGTCGTTTCTCCAGGCGCTTCAGCGTCAAGAGTTCGTTGACGATGCTTTCGTTGGAACGGAAGCGAATCGAGTCCCCGAAAGAATCCGGTAACGGAACAGAATTCGCAGCCGTAAGGGCAGCCGCGGCCGGTCTCTATGGGAAATAATTGGAAATGACTGCCAGGTCATGCCGATGTACGAGAGAGCCCAACGTGCCCACTTGGGGAAATGGCGAATCAGGTTGAACGGCTCCAGATCCATCTGCTCCCATGGAATCACGGGATATTCAACCAGCGAAGGCTTGGCTCACCTCGCCGGCTGCATCCCGAGCCGTATAGATGTCCTGCAACGTGACCGCGCGCGGCATCCTCAATAATGGTCGGCCAAATCTGGTCCGCCTCTCCCAAAACTACAGAGTCGGCATGGCGCGAAGTCCACCGTCACGGCCCAGAGCCTCATCCGGCGATGTCGGTACATGCGGTCCTCCCATCACCACCGGGATGCCCGCCGCTCGCACCGCGTCCGCCATCTGGTAGGCTTTTCTTATCATGCGCGTCATGGCGCCGATCCCAACCAGGTCGATGTTTTTGTCGCGGATATATTGCAGCGAGCTCCGGCTCGCTTAAGTGGTTGCGTGTTGCCATCTATGAGGTAAACCTCATGCCCTGGAGGCGTAAGCGATTTCAGTAGAAACATCCAGAGGTGCGGCATGAAGTTGTTGGTGACTTCATTGTCCGGGTTGTAGAGCAGAATATTGATAGGATTTTTAGCGATTCCCAAAACGCCGCTTTGCTGCGTGCCTTACCGCGAGAAAGAAATCAGCGACGCCACAACGGCGACTCCCCCTTTGCGGCTAAATTACTAGAGGTCTTTCGATTGGAGTCCCCACGTCGGGTGCATTGTACACCGTGATCGCTAGGCCGACACCAGATCATTCGCGTTCGAGGGTTCGTACTCGACGATGTACGCGCCCACGGCACTCGCTGCCGACGGTCAGCGGCGACGCCAGGGTACATCTGGCCGGGCGGCAAGGAAGCAACCCTTGGCATATTGAGTAAGGGAGAGTTTTTCGGAGAAGTGGCTTGGCTGGACAACCTTTACGCATGGGGTCTACGTGAGCAAGCACACTGAACTGAACAAAGATTTCATTGAAAAAAGTGAGATATTAGGGCAGCGCCCTGCGCACGCAGACGTGCCAGACGACATAAGGACTAAGACGGGGCCATATTTCGGCATGACGGTGCCGCCTGTCGCAGAGCGACGGGAACGTCAAGATCCGAAAGCACCTATCATCGGCTGACATCGGCGGCCTTCGAAGTCTAAGTGAAGGTCGTTTCCGGGTTTGCGAGTTGTGAGCATCGAGCTTGAAGTCCACAGCTCGCTTCTCAACATTGTTCTTCAACGACTAGCACTCCAGTTCGAACGGTGTGGTAATACTCTCGCGCAGACATAGCCACCCTCGGCTTCGCCATTTCCTTCTTGACTTCGGCAAGTGTCGCTTTAGCCGATTGTTTTTGTTTTTTTGCTTTTCTCATAGCCACAGACCCATGATTTCAGAAATCCAGGGCGTTTACTGGTCAATTTGGATCAAGTGGCCTACTGTCCAAAAGCCGGACGGTCGGAGAAGAAAGTGGATTGTTGATGTAAACAAGGCGTTTGTACTAAGAACGGGGTTGTTAGTGTAATTGATGTTTCGCAAACAACCGCTGGCGGACCTGATGAAATCAGCCGCTTGGCTAAATATTGAAACTGAGCAATATTGAGCATTGTTGAGCTGTGGAATGTTGAATCATGTTGTGGTGAAAACTAAGGATCTCACCCGCAGACAGATATTATCCTTGCGTTGTCCTACTTGTGGTGCGGCGACTAAGGAAGCTTGTAAATTGCACACGGGGGCCCTGCGCACCGAGCCTCACCGAGATCGGAAACTTGCCGCTGCCGAAGCGGTGGGGCCAAAACCCATCAAACGATAGCCTCGCTGAGGCCCACGGGACTCTCTTGCACCGGCCCGTGATCCCGCTAAATGTACTTTGAATCGGCAAGTCTGGACAGGATAAGTGGAGGCGGAAGAGGGGAGGGGGCGATTGTGGAGTTTGGCTACACCATGTCTAACAACCAAATATTCGC
>CAWBNR010000005.1:0-53985 GCA_963790185.1 uncultured Thermoleophilia bacterium
GCGCTCGCGCGCTACCGCCGCGACGTGAGCCCGTACGTCTTCGAGTCGGTCGTGGTGTCGCTCTGCGACCGACTTGCCACGCGCGGCGAGAAGACGAGCATGACCTCGATCGCGCGTCACTATCGCCTTGCGCGCGACGTGTGGTCCGAGGTCACCAAGGCCCCCGTGCCGCGCCTGCTGAGCGGAGGCGACGTGGTGGGACTGCTCGGCATCGCACCGGGGCCGGCCGTCGGACAGGCGCTCGAGGCGCTCGAGGAGGAGGTCGAGGCCGGCGAGGTCGGGACGGTCGACGAGGCGCGGGCCTTCTTGACCGCCTGGTGGTCGGCGCGTGAGGCCGGGCCGGAGGAAGAGAAGTAGATGCCCGAGCTGCCCGAGGTCGAGACCATCCGTCGCCGGCTACTCTCCTGCCTGCCCGGTCTCGTCGTGCGCGACGTGCGGGTCAACGACCCGAAGGTGTGCGACCTCCCCGAGGATGCGCTGCGGGCGAGCGTCGCCGCACGGCGCGTGGTCGGTCTTCGCCGGCGCGGCAAGTACCTGCTCGTCGACCTGGACCGGCGCGGTCAGGCGGTGCCCGGTCGCGCCGGCCCGGACGCCGTCGGCCGCGTGCTCGTCATTCACCTGCGCATGACCGGTCAGCTGCTCTTCAGGCCTGAGCCCGGCGCGCGGGTCGCGCGCTTCGTCCTCCTCCTCGAGCCGGCGACCGAGCTGCACTTCGCCGACGTGCGCCGCTTCGGTCGCCTGTGGTCGCTGGACCCCGGTGACGAACCGGCGTTCTTCTCGGCCATGGGCCCGGAGCCGTTCTCGGAGGCGTTCGACCCCGCCCGCCTGCGCGCCGCGTTGAAGGGCCGGACGGCGCCGCTGAAGTCGTTCCTGCTCGATCAGCGGCGCATCGCCGGCGTGGGGAACATCTACGCCGACGAAGCGCTCTTCCGCGCTCGCCTGCACCCGTTACGCGCCGCAAGGAGCGTCGGGCCGCGTGAGGCGCTGCGCCTTCACGCGGCCCTGCTCGAGACCCTTCAACTCGGCATCGATCACGAAGGCTCGTCGATCGAGAGCTTCGTGGATCCGGCCGGCGAACGCGGCAGCTTCCAGGAGATCCTCAACGTCTATCAGCGGACCGCCGAGCCCTGCCGCGTCTGCGGGACGCCGGTCGAGCGGCTCGTCGTCGGCGGTCGCGGGACGCACTACTGCCCTCGCTGTCAGCCGCGCCGCGGGGGGATCGCGCCATCGGCTCGCCGGCTGCGCCCGACCGGTCCTGTCGGCAAGCGCAACGCGCGCCGTGCGCCCCCGGGGACGTGAGCCCTCAGGGGTGAAGCGGTTGGGCTCGGAACAGGCGAACGTCCTGTACGTCGTCGCCACCTGGGTACCGCGGCGCCTGGAGATCGTCGTCGGCGCGCTGGGCCCTCTCACCTTCGAGCGCGGCTGGTACGCCTACGTGGGGAGCGCGCGGCGCGGGCGGGATGCCCGCGTCGCGCGCCACTTCCGCCGCGAGAAGCCGCTGCGCTGGCACGCCGACTACCTGTTCACGGCGGCGTCGCCGCGGCTCGCCTGGTTCGTCGATGGCCCGCTCACCGAGTGCGAGCTCGCCGACGCACTGGCGGCGCGGTCGGGCGCTTCGCGCCCCGTGTGCCGCTTCGGCGCCGGCGACTGCCGCTGCCGCGGTCATCTCGTGGGTCTGCCCGCACGGCCCACGACCGGCGAGTTGCGGCGACTTGTCGGTCCCGGATCCAGTATTGCGGAATTCGCATTGCCGGTCTGACGCCGACTCTCCGCACCATCTGCGCTCTCGTATGCCACTGCAACTGCGGTCGGCGTTTCGAACAACACGAATATCGGACTAAAGTCTTTCCCGTACGTCGCCGATAGTAGGCCCTCGAGAGAGGTCCATCACGTGGATCAAAGCAGTTGTCATCACCAATAGGAGGTCGGAGTCGATGAGTTCGACGGCAGGCGTGTTGAAGAAGAACCGAGGCAAGATTCTCATCGCTATCGCGGCGCTGCTCATCGCACTGGTGGCGGTCGTGGGGTCCGGCGCGTACTTCACGTCGGTGTCGAGCAACCCGGGCAATGTGTTCACGGCGGGAGTGCTGACGCACGGCAACGACGACGCGAACGGCGCGTTCATGACTCTCTGCGACATGGTCCCCGGCGAGACGCGGACCGGGAGCGCGACGCTCACCAACACCGGTTCGGTGGACGGTAGGCTCTGGTTGACGCAGACGAGCTTCGCCGACACTCCCGGCGCCAACGGCGGCAACCTCTCCGAGGCCCTCACCGTCGTGCTCACCCGGGGCGCGACCATCGTGTACAGCGGCGATCTCGACGCGATGGGCACCGCCGATGCCGGCGTGCTGGCCGTCGCCGACGGTGCGGTCACGTACGACTGGGCCGTGACCTTCACCGACACCGGCGCGCCGGGCGGTGCGACCACGGGCGACAACGCCTACCAGGGCAGCTCGGTCGACGTGCGCTACGACTGGGAGCTTGTCAGCCAGTAAGCGCGGCGGCGTGACTCCGGCCGTGGGGTGGGTTCCACGATCGGCGGTGCGCATCGGGATGACTGGCCGGGCGGGTCGCGCGAAGCTCGACCCGCCCGGCCAGACCCATCACACGGATCGGCGACACGTCTCCCCGTCCGTCCAAGCGGCGGAGGCACGCGGGCGAGGAGCGGGCGAGGAGCGGCATGAGGCAGCTCGGACTGCAGGTGAAGGGGTACGTGAGACAGGGCGGTGTGCGCGGGCGGGCGCTCGCCCGGCTCGGCCTCTGGGCCCTTGTCGTTGTCGCCCTCACGAACACGGCGGTCTTCTCCAGTGCCAGCTTCACCTCGAAGAGCAGCAACCCCGGCAACGTTTTCAGCAGCGGTACTCTGCTGCTGCTCAACACCGGGGACGGCGAGGTCGTGGTGGGCGCGCCAGCGCTGCGCCCCGGACAGACCCGGCAGGGGACGCTCACACTGACGAACGCCGGCAGCGTCCAGGGCGACTGCGGCGTGGAGGGCGTCGGCCTCAGCGACGTTCCCGCGACGCCGGCGCTCTCCGGCGTGCTCACTCTCACGTTCACCGACCTCGGTTCGGGGGCGGTCCTCTGGACGGGAACGATGGACACCCTCACCACAGCATCGCTCGGCACGCTCGCCCCCGGCGAGGGGCGCCAGTACCGCGTCGCGGTCACGTTCCCGGCGGCCGCCACCGACAGCGCCCTGCAGGGCGCCCGGACCACGCTCACGCTGCGCTTCGCGGGAGTCTCGCTGTGAGCCGGCTCGTCTCGTGGGCGTTCACGGTCCTCACGGTCTTCGCCATCGGCGTCGCCCTGCTCCTGATCGTGATCCCCGTGCTGTTCGGCTACGAGCGCTACGTCATCACCGGCGGCTCGATGGAGCCGACCATCCACAAGGGGTCGATCGCCTTCGACAAGGTCGTGCCGGTCGCCGATCTCAAGGTGGGGGACGTCATCACCTTCGTGCCGCCGCAGTCGTCGTCGCCGGTCACCCATCGCATCGCGGGGGTGACCCGCGACGAGCTCGGCCGTCCCGTCTTCTCGACGCAGGGCGACGCCAACGAGTACGCCGACCCGTGGCAGGTCTCCCTGCCTGGGTCGTCGCAGGCACGGTACTCGTTCCAGATCCCCTACCTGGGCTACGTCCTCGCCGCTCTGACCCTGCGCCCGGTGCGCCTGCTCGTCCTCGCCGTGCCCGCATTCGTCATCGGACTCTCGCTGCTGGCCTCGGTGTGGCGTGAGGCTGTGGCCGCGGCGCGGCACGAGCGCCAGGCGCCGCTCGCCGTCGAGTTGCTGGAGGCGAAGGAGTGAGGCGCCGCCTGCTCGCACTCGTCGGGTTCGCGCTGCTCGCCGTGACGAGTGTCACCGTCGGCGCCTCCGGCGCCTGGTTCCACTCGCGGAGCGACTCGTACGTCAGCGTCCAGGCCGCCCACGTGCGCGACTGGCTCCACGTGTACGCCCAGGACACGGACCCGGGCGGGCTCACGGGCTACGCAATTCGTCGCCTGTCCAGCCCGCCGACGCCGGCGGCGTCGGGGCAGGACGAGGGCATCGTCGTCGACCTCGGCGGGTTTCCCGACGCCACCACGAAGTTCGACTTCCCGCGGACGATCACGATCGTGACGCCGGCGACGTTCCCAGACCCGGGTGTCACTCGGGTGACGGTCGCCGCGACTCTCCTGCCTGATCCGGCGAGCGGCGATCAGCCGCTGCGCCAGGTCAAGATCGCCCCGGTCGGTGGCTCGAGCGGCGCGGCGACCGTCACCATGGCGGCGGGAGAGCAGTTGCAGGTCAATGTCACCGTACACGCGAGGAAGCAGTTCCTGCTGGGTCAGACCTACTACCCGAGCGTCGTGCTCACGGTGTCCTACGTGGGCGGCCCCGGCGGCTACTTCATCTACGAGATCCCGATGGTGGTACTGGACGCTGGCGCATGAAGGGGCCTCTGTCGAGGGCGACGGCAGGCGACAGGAGAAGGGCCGTGAAGACGCGGAGCGGATCGTGAAAGGCGCGAAGGTGAGTCTGGCCCTGCGAGCGATGGTCGTCGCCGCGATCCTGATCTGCGCCTTGATGCTGGTGACCACCGCGCTGGCCGGCTTGACCGCTGCGGAGCAGGAGCTGGCTGAGCTCTTCTCGGGGCAGCCGATCATCGTCAACAGTGACGCCGGGGACTTCATCCTCCGGGGCCGGAACCTGGTGCCAGGGCAGAAGGTCCGTGGCCAGGTGCGCGTCAAGAACAGGGGAAAGGGCGTCGGTGTGCTCTACGCTCGCCTCCGCAACCCGCGCGACACCCCGGGGCGGTACCACGGCGAGCTCTCGCAGACGCTCGTGTTGACGATCCGTCGCGTCAATCGGAACGGCAGCCTGCACACGGTGTGGAAGGGTCACCTCGGGACGATGGGCAGGGTCCGTCTCGGGGTGCTGAAGCCGGGGACGGTCCGTCGGTACCGCTTCGTGGTGCGCTTCCGGGTGCGGACGCCGGCGCGGGGCTACCGGTCCGCCAACCTCTACCAGGGCAGCCGCTTCAGCACCGATTTCGTCTGGACGCTGGTGCCGCTGCGGTAGGCGTGGCCCGGGCCGCCGCTACCGCTTCTCCCACTTCTGCAGGTAGGCGACCTCGCTCAGCGTCTTGCCGCCGTCGATCTCGCCGCGCAGGCGGTTCTCCTTCTCGAGCACGTCCATGGCGCGGTTCGCGAGCTCGACCGCCTGCGCCTTCGGGAGCACCATGACGCCGTCGTCGTCGCCGACGATCCAGTCGCCTGGGGAGACGTGGACACCGGCGATCGCGATCGGCACGTCGATCTCGCCGAAGCCCTTGGGCTCGCCGGCGTTCGCGCAGACGTGGCTGGAGAACGCGGGAAAACCGAGGCGCGCGATCTCGGGAGTGTCGCGGATCGCGCCGAAGACGACGAGACCGGCGAGCCCCTTCACCATGGCGCTGTGCGTGGCGAGCTCGCCCCAGATCGCCGGCGGCACGCCGCCGGCGTCGATCACGAGGACGTCGCCCTCGCGGCAGACGTCGATCGCCTCGACGGGCTTGGCCCAATCTCCGGGGTAGGTGCGGACGGTGACCGCCGGGCCGCACATGTGGGCGCCCGGCAGCAGGGGCCTGATGCCCGGCACGGACGGGGTCCGGTGCCAGGCGTCGGAGACGTTCGCGGTCGAGACCTTCTCGAGCGCCTCACGGATCGTGTCCTCGCCGGCGCGCCGGTAGAGGCTGGTCTCGATGGCGACCCCCTCGTCGACGGCGCGGCGGATCTCGGCCGTGGCCGCCGCCGCGTCGGTCGCCTTGATGATGGCGCCGCCGACGACCACGACGCTCGCCCCGGCGGCGGCTGCTGCTGCGGCGGTCCCGGAGTGGATGCCGCCGGCGACGCTCACCGGGATCGAGACGGCGTCGACCACGGCCTTCAGCACCTCGAAGGGCTGCTCGCCCCGCATCTGCTGGTCGATGGCCGTGTGGATGCCGATGAGGTCGGCGCCGAGCTCCTCGGCGCGCTGCGCACGCGCCACCGGCTCGGCGACCTCGACCATGTCGACGATCAACAGGCAGCCGTAGTTGTGAGCCGCGTCGGCCGACTCCTTGAGGGTCGCGTCGGAGGCGGCGCCGAGCACGCCGACCACGCCGGCGCCGGCCTTGGCCGCGTACTCCACCTCGACGCGGCCGGCGTCCATGGTCTTCATGTCGGCGACGATCATGTGGTCGGGGAAGGCGGCCTTGAGCTCGCGCACGCTCTGCAGGCCCTCGGCCTTGATGAGCGGCGTGCCGGCCTCGATCCAGTCGACGCCGCCGGCGACGGCCTCGCCGGCGACCGTCATCGCGCGCGGCAGGTCGACGAAGTCGAGCGCGACCTGGATGAGCACGCTGCCGCCGCGCCGCGCCGCCGCGCCGCCTGATCCTCTGGAAGTCGTCATCTGCGCCCCAGCCCGTCAGACGCCCATGGCCTGGACCACCAGGCGGCGCTCGCGGGGCCGTTCGTCGAGGTCGATGAAGACGATCTCCTGCCAGCGGCCGAGCGTGAGCCCGCCGTCGACGAACGGGATGGTGAGCGACGGACCCAGGATGCCGGCGCGGACGTGGGAGTGCCCGTTGCCGTCGCCGTTGTTGATGTTGTGCTGCCAGCGGCCCCGCGGCGGTGCGATCTCGTCAAGCACGCGCTGCAGATCCTGAACGACGCCGGGCTCGTACTCGATGGTGGTGACGGCGCCGGTGGCGCCGGGGGCGAACACGGTGACGGTGCCGTCGCTCAGCCCCGTCTGCGCGAGCGCTTCGCGCACCTCGTCCGTGATGCGTACGACGTCGGCGTCGCCCCGGGTCGGGAACTCGATGGCGCCGGTGACCACGCAGGCGAGCCCCTCGTGGACGTTGGCCTGCTTCTTGTCGTTGATGATGACGGTGGCCATGGCGGTCACCTTCCTTTCGTGCGGGTCGCGTCCCCGGTGGCGGGGTACGCGCTGTGGGCTGGGGGTCAAGTCGGCGCCGTGGCGGGCGCGAGCTCGACGTTGTCGATGAGGCGGGTGGCACCGAGGCGGGCCGCGGCGACGAGCAGACTCCGCGGCCGCAGCGCACGCTCTTGCGCGAACGTGTCGGCGTCGACGAGGGCGATGTAGTCGAGGTCGAAGCGCCGCGCCTGCGGCCGCCGCCGCCCCTTCATCGCGGCGACCCGGTCGCCCTCGGTGATGAGGCTGGGGTCGGGCATGACCAGGCTCATCGCCGTCGTGGCGATGACGTCCTTGGGCGTCGCGCCGGGCTTGCCTGCGGCCACCCGGCCGGCGAGCAGCGCGCGGTAGAGGTCGGGGGCCACGGCGCGATGCTCGGGCGTCAGATAGGCGTTGCGCGAGCTCATGGCGAGGCCGTCGGGCTCGCGCACGGTCGGCACGGCGGCGATCTCGACCGGCAGGTCGAGGTCGCGCACGAGCCGACGGATCAGCGCGAGCTGCTGGGCGTCTTTCTGGCCGAAGAGAGCGATGTCGGGGGCGACGACCGCGAGAAGCTTGACGACGACGGTCGCCACGCCGTCGAAGTGCCCGGGGCGATCGGCGCCCTCCAGGGTCTCGCCGATGGGGCCGGCGACGTGCACCGTGGTCGACGCATCCGGCGCGTACATCTCTGCCGGGTCGGGCGCGAACACGAGATCGACACCCGCCCGCTCGAAGAGCTCGAGGTCGCGCGCCTCGTCGCGCGGGTAACGGACGAAGTCCTCGCCCGCCCCGAACTGCGTCGGGTTGACGAAGAGCGACGCGGCGACGGTGGCGCAGCGTTCGCCGGCGGCGCGGACGAGCGCAAGGTGGCCCTCGTGGAGGGCGCCCATCGTCGGTACGAGACCGAGCGGCCGCGGCAGCGTCGCGAGAGCGGCGCGGACCTCCTCGGCGGTGCGCACGATCCTCATCGGCGCTCTCCCTCCTCGAGCAGCGCCTTGAGGGTGCGCACGGTCTCGTCGTCCAGCCGCGGCGCGGCCAGCGAGAGGGCTTCGAGCGACAGTGCCCGGTAGGCGTCGCCGACGTGTGCCGGCTGGTGAGCGAGGAGGCGCAAATGCGCACGCACGGTCGCCGCGTCACCGCGGGCCACCGGCCCAGTCAGCGCGTCCGCTGGACCCCTGATCAGCACGTTCGCGGTCGCCGTTGAGACGAGAGGTGCGAGCAGCTCGAGGCCGTCATCCCGGCCCGTCGCCTCGTTCATCATACGCACGGCGTTGGACTCGAGGGCGACGAGGAGGTTGGCGGCGACCGCAGCGGCGAGGTGGTAGGACGGCTTGCGCTCGTCGGGCAGGCGGAACGGCCGCATGCCGAGGCGGGCGGCGAGGTCGTCGCCGAGGGCGGCGACCGCTTCGTCGTCGGCGGTGACGGCGCAGGCGACGCCCGCGAGTGCGTCGTCCCGGGCGTCGCCTGAGAACGTCTGCAGCGGGTGGAGGCAGAGCGTGAGCGCGCCGGCCTCGGCGAGCGGCCGCAGAAGGCGCAGCGAGCCCGCGCCGCTCGAGTGGATGGCGAGCGGCGGCCGGCCGGTCCGGCGCGTTCGCGGGAAGGCCGACGCCAACTGGCCGGCGACCGCGAATATGTCATCGTCGGGCACCGTCAGCCACCAGGCGTCGGCCTCGAGGGCAGCGTCGGCGACGCGCACGTACAGCGGGCCGGCGCCTGCGCCGCTGTGAGAGACGCCGCGCGGCTCGACTTGGTCCTCGTGATGGGTGCCGATCGCCGAGACGGTGAGCCCGGCGCGTGCGAGGGCAGCGACGAGCGTCGACCCTAGTCGCCCAGGGCCGATCACGGAGAAGCGATACCCGTCGATCTCCAAGCCTCGGCGCTCCTTGGCTTCAGTCCGCCCCTGGAGGGCGGTACCGTGCCGGCCTGCGGCCTGCACTTGTGCGCGGAACTCCGTCTCCCGCTGGAGGCTGGGAGCGGAGCTTAACTGAGGGTAGCCGGTCGGAATGCCCCGGTCAACATGGCAGGCCTCCGCGCTTTGCACGACGCGATTCCGTGCGAGAGGCCGCCGCGGCCAGCCGCGCCCGGACACCCGCGACCGCACCCGCTCCGCCGGCCGCTCTGGCCGACCGTGACCGCCGGTCGGACAGGCTGCGCTCTCGTGCTGTCCCGCTGCTCCGCAAGACCCCCCCGGTGGTACACTGTGGCCATGCCGATCTACGAATTCGCCTGCACGCAGTGCGACGCCGCCTTCGAGGAGTTGGTGCGCAACGGCACCAAGCCAGTGTGCCCCGAATGCTCGTCGGGCGATGTCCGTCGTCTGCTCTCGCGCTTCGCGGTCCACTCCTCCTCGCCGGGTCTCGGCGGAGGCGGGGGCGGCAAGAGCTGCTCCTCGTGCTCCTCCTCATCCTGTGCCACCTGCCACTGACGACCGCCGGCGCGCCTTCGACGACCTCCGTCGTGAGGTCGACGGCTGCGCTCGTTGCGTGCTCGGCGAGACTCGTACCCGTGCTGTGTTCGGGGAGGGTGACCCAGACGCCGAGCTTCTCTTCGTCGGCGAGGCGCCGGGCTACCATGAGGACCAGCAGGGCCGGCCCTTCGTGGGGGCGGCCGGCAAGCTGCTCGACGAGCTTCTCGCCTCGATCGGGCTCCGTCGTGAGCAGGTCTTCATCGCCAACGTGCTCAAGTCGCGGCCACCCAACAACCGCGACCCGCGCCCCGAGGAGATCGCCGCCTGCCAGCCCTATCTGTGGCGGCAGATCGAGCTCATAGAACCGCTGGTCATCTGCACCCTCGGCAACTTCGCCACGAAGCTGCTCTCGGGCGACCCGACCGGCATCACGCGAGTGCACGGCCGTCCGCGCGACGCGGTGATCGCGGGACGCGAGCTCTACCTCTTCCCGATCTTCCATCCGGCCGCCGCTCTCTACACGCCGGCCATGCTGGCGACGCTCAAAGAGGACGTCGCGCGGCTGCCGGAGCTGCTCGCGCACGCTCGCGGCGAATCACCGTCTCTGATGACGCCGTCGCCCGCGACGCAACCGGTCGGCGACGACGCCGCGGCGCGGTCGAGCCCCGGCGCCCAAGCGGCCCCGGTGGCGGCACCCGCCTCCCCGCCTCCCGTCGCCTTGGCGCAGGCCGAGCAGCTCGGCCTCTTCTGACCATCGCGCCATGCTCTCCGTCACCCTGAAGTCGCCCGCCGAGATGCGGCGCCTCGCGCGCGCCCTCGCCGCCGCGCTCGTTGCGCCTGCGCTGGTCACCGTCGAAGGTGAGCTCGGGACCGGCAAGACGACCCTCATCCGCGAGGTCCTGCGCGCGCACGGCGTGCGGGGCGTCGTCGCCAGCCCGTCCTTCACCATCGCGCAGAGCTACGTCGGCCGCGGGGCGCAGCGACTCCATCACCTCGACCTCTACCGCCTGAGCGTCGGCGCCGAGAGCGAGCTCTTCGCTTGGGACGACTACCTGGCCGACGATGCGCTCACCCTCGTCGAGTGGCCGGCGGCCGGCCGCGAGGCGCTGCCGCCGGCCGATGTCCGCATCGTGCTGCGCCACCGGACCCGCACCAGCCGCGATGCCCGCCTGTCCGCGTCGACGCCGCTCGAGGAGCGGCTCGCCGTCGAGGCGGTCGCGGCTGGTGTGCCCGCCGAGCGACGGCCCGACGAGGACGCGTCGTGATCCTCGCTCTGGAGACGGCCACCGCGGCGTGCTCCGTAGCTCTCGCCTCGGCCGCCGGCGACCTCCTCGCCGAGCGCGTCGAGCTCCGGGGGCCGGCGCACACGCGTGTCCTGCTCCCCCAGGTCCATGCCGTGCTCGAGGAGGCGGGGGTCACGGCGGCCGATCTCGGGAGTGTCGTGGTGGGCCTCGGCCCGGGGGCGTTCACCGGGTTGCGCATCGGCGTGGCGACCGCTCGCGGTCTCGCTCTGGCCGGCGACGCCCGGCTGGGTGGCGTGCCCACGCTCACGGCGCTCGCGCTCGACGTGTCGGCCGCGCCCGAGAGCGATGGTGCGGAGCGCTTCGTCCCGCTCGTCGACGCGCGGCGGCACGAGCTTTTCGCCGCCTGCTACGAGCGCGCGGCCGAGGGGGTCCGCCCCTGCTCGTCACAGGCGGTCGTCCCGGTCGCCGAGCTCGCGGCGTATCTGGCGCAGTTCCCCGGGGCGGTCGTCGGCGGGGACGGCGCCGTCCTCTACGCCGAGCGCGTGCCGCGCTCGGCGACGATCGCCGGCGCCGTCGTCGCGCCGACGGCGGCCATGATCCTGCGCGCCTGGCTGGGCGGCGCGCCAGATCGCCGCGAGGGACCGGCTGCGGTGCTGCCGGTCTATGGGCGCGAGCCCGACGCCGTGCGCTGGCACGAACGGGGGCCGGCATGACCATCGGGTCCTTCGACGCCGGCGCCATCGAGCGCAGCATCGTACGGCCGATGCAGTTCACCGATCTCGAGTCGGTCGTCGCCATCGAGACGCAGACCTTCACGCTGCCGTGGTCGCTCGCCGTGTTCGGCAATCAGCTCAACCGCGCCGGCGGCATCGCGTTGGTCTGCGAGATCGCCGGGCGGGACGAGCGCCTATCTCATCGCCGACATGTTCGTCGACGTCTGGCACCTCATGAACCTGGCGGTGCGGGAGGACCTTCGCCGCCGGCATGTCGCCTCGGATCTGATCGAGGCGTATTTCTCGATCACTGAGCGGCGAGCTCACCGCGGGCACACCCTCGAGGTACGCGCCTCGAACCTCACCGCAATCGAGCTGTACCGCAGTTTTGGCTTCGTGACCACGGGGGTGCGCCCCGGGTACTACAGCAACGACCACGAAGACGCCGTGATCATGTGGAAGGACTGGGAGGGAGAGACGGCGTGACGCTGGTGCTGGCAGTCGAGACCTCCTGTGACGACACGAGCGCCGCGGTCGTGCGCGGCAACGAGGTGCTGTCGTCACGGGTCTCCTCGCAGCACGAGCTGCATGCGCCGTACGGCGGCATCGTTCCCGAGGTGGCTTCGCGACGTCACGCCGAGCTGCTCGACGGCATCGTCGCCGACGCGCTCGTCGAGGCCGGGATCGGGTGGGACGATCTGGATGCCGTGGCCGTCACCCAGGGCCCGGGCCTGATCGGCTCGCTGCTCGTAGGGCTGGCCGCCGCCAAGGCCATGGCCTACCGGCGCCGACTGCCACTGATCGCCGTGAACCACCTGCAGGGACACGTCGCCGCGAACTACGCGCTCGGCGTCGAGCCCCCCTTCGTCTGCCTCGTGGCCAGCGGCGGTCACACACTGGTCGCTGTCGTCGAGGAGGGTGTGCTCTATCGGGTGGCGGCGCGCACGATGGACGACGCCGCCGGCGAGGCCTTCGACAAGGGCGCCCGGCTGCTGGGCCTCGGCTACCCCGGCGGTCGCGAGCTTGACGCGTTGGCGACGCGCGGCGACGCGCGGTTCGCGCGCTACCCGCGCGCCGCCCGTGGCGGCCGCGACTTCAGCTTCAGTGGCCTGAAGACGGCTCTGCTCTACGACCTGCGCGACCGCGACCCCAGCGAGATCGAGGCACACCGCGCCGACATCGCCGCGAGCTACCAGGCGGCCATCGTCGCCCAGCTCGTGGAGAAGACCATCGCGGTCGCCGTCGTCGAAGGCCTGCGACGCGTCGCCCTCGCCGGTGGCGTCGCGGCCAACGCCGGACTTCGCGCGGCCATGGCCGACCGTTGCGCTGCCGAGGGCCTCGAGCTCGCGCTCCCGCCGCTCTCCCTGTGCACCGACAACGCCGCCATGGTCGGCCTCGCCGCTCAGTATCTGCCGGCGCTCCCGTGGCCCGAGTACCTCGAGCTCGACGCGTACGCTGGTGACGCGGAGGCTGGGGCGGGCCGGCGGCGTCGCGCCGCCGGCCCGCCCCAGCCCTAGCCTCACCCGTGTACTTGCGGTCTTCGCGGCGCAGAGCGTCTTTGATCCGTCAAGGCGGTGTGGCGCTCGGCGCCGCGAAGAGTGCGGCCGCCGGCCGCGGCTTCGAGGTCGTCCAGGCTGCCGAGGTGGTGGAGCTGAACGAGTTCCTTGCGCGCGCAAGCTCGCCGAGGTGGCTGCCGACGGCGCGAACGTGGCGGACGGCGGCGCCCTCATCCTTGTCCGGCACCCCGACGATCCGGTCGTCGACGAGGTGATCGTCCGTCCCGCCGGTCGCGTGGGCTGGGCGCCGGTCGCCGCGGTGCGCGCGGACGAGCCGGCGCTCTACGTCAGGCTGAAGACGGCCATGGCCAGCCCGGGCGGCCTCGAGCTCGTCTGCGCACTCGACCTGTAGGCGGCAGGAGCGGCCTTGCCGTTCAGCCTTCGAGCAGGATGGTCACGGGACCGTCGTTGACGAGCTCGACCTCCATGTGCGTGCCGAACACGCCGGTCTCGACAGGCGCGCCCGCGGCGCGCAGCGCGGCGACGTACGCCTCATACACCGTCTCCGCCTGCTCGGGTCGAGCGGCAGCCGTGAAGCTCGGACGGTTGCCCTTGCGGGTGTCCGCGTAGAGCGTGAATTGCGAGACGGCGAGGACGCGGCCGCCGATGTCGCCGAGGGCCAGGTTCATGAGCCCGGCGTCGTCTTCGAAGACGCGGAGCTTGAGCGTCTTGACGGCCAGGCGGCCCGCGGTCTCCGCGGTGTCTGCGTGGCCGACACCGACCAGCGCCACGAAGCCCGCATCGATCCCGGCCACTCGCTCGCCCTCGACGGTGACGGTGGCCCGCGAGACCCGTTGCAGCAGCACTCTCATGTGAAGGATTCTACGGCTCTCGCGCCGGCGGTGCAGTCTCGGCAGACGACATCGTCGGCTGCCGGAGCCTGAAGCGTGTCCGAGCAGAACGGCGAAATACGATTGTTTGCAGGCTGTTCATCTCGCGGGTGCGAAGTCTTCTCGAGACAGGAAGCGACGTTTGACACGCTCTGGCCAAGGCCATAACATAGCTGACCCGTAGCACTTAGCACTCTCGGCCCGAGAGTGCCAGAATTCGGAAGAAGGAGGGTTGCATGAAGCTGAAGCCGCTTGAGGATCGCGTCATCATCAAGGCCGTCCAGGAAGAGGAGAAGACGGCGAGCGGCATCGTCCTGCCCGACACGGCGAAGGAGAAGCCGACGCTCGGCAAGGTCGTCGCCGTGGGTGACGGCAAGTGGGACGAGCAAGGCGTGAAGCGTATCCCTGTCGACGTCAAGGTCGGCGACAAGGTCGTCTACGGCAAGTACTCGGGCACCGAGTACAAGACCAAGGACGGCGACGAGCTGTTGATCCTGCGCGCCAGCGAGATCCTGGCCGTAGTCCAGAAGTAGAGAGGAGGTTGACGAAGCGTGGCTAAGGAACTGAAGTATCACGACGACGCCCGCCGCTCGCTTGAGCGGGGCGTGAACGCGCTCGCGGACGCCGTCAAGATCACCCTCGGCCCCAAGGGCCGCTATGTGGTGCTCGACAAGAAGTTCGGCGCGCCGACGATCACCAACGACGGCGTCACCATCGCTCGCGAGATCGAGCTCGAGGACGTGTTCGAGAACCAGGGCGCCCAGCTCGTCAAGGAAGTCGCGACCAAGACCAACGACGTCGCCGGCGACGGCACCACGACGGCGACCCTGCTTGCGCAGGCGATCGTCCGCGAGGGCCTGCGCATCGTGGCCGCGGGCGCCAACCCGATGGCCGTCAAGCGCGGCATCGAGGCGGCTGTCGACGAGGCCGTGACGGCCATCAAGAAGCAGTCGAAGGAGATCTCCGGCAAAGAGGACATCGCTCGCGTCGCCACCATCTCCGCCACGTGATCGCGCCATCGGCGACATCATCGCCGACGCCATCGAGAAGGTCGGCAAGGACGGCGTGGTCAACGTCGAGGAGTCCAACACCTTCGGCCTCGATCTCGAGTTCACCGAGGGCATGCAGTTCGACAAGGGCTACCTCTCGCCGTACATGGTCACCGACCCCGAGCGCATGGAAGCCGTGCTCGAGGATCCGTACATCCTGATCGCCGACCAGAAGATCGGCGCGCGTCCAGGACCTGCTCCCCATACTCGAGAAGGTCATCCAGACCGGCACAGACCGCTCATGATCGTGGCTGAGGACCTCGAAGGCGAGGCGCTTGCCACCATCGTCGTCAACAAGCTGCGCGGCACGTTCACCTGCGTCGCCGTCAAGGCCCCCGGGTTCGGCGACCGCCGCAAGCGCATGCTCGAGGACATCGCCATCCTGACCGGCGGCGAGGTCATCACCGAGGAGCTGGGCCTCAAGCTCGACAAGACGGACGTCTCGACAGCTCGGCCAGTGCCCGCAAGGTCGTCATCGACCAAGGACAACACGACGATCATCGACGGCGCCGGCGACACCGAGCAGATCAAGGGCCGCATCAAGCAGCATCAAGAGCGAGATCGAGAACACCGACTCCGACTTCGACCGCGAGAAGCTCCAGGAGCGTCTCGCCAAGCTGGCCGGCGGCGTCGCCGTCATCAAGGTCGGCGCGGCGACCGAGGTCGAGATGAAGGAGACCAAGCACCGCGTCGAGGACGCCCTGAACGCCACCCGCGCCGCGCTCGAGGAAGGCATCGTGCCGGGCGGCGGCGTCGTGCTCGTCAACGCCGTGGCGGCCGTGACAGGTCGACAAGAAGTCCGACGACGACGACTTCCGCACCGGCAAGCAGATCATCGCGCCGCGCCCTCGAGGAGCCCCTTCGCCAGATCGCCGAGAACGCCGGCATGGAGGGTTCGGTCGTGGTCGACAAGGTCAAGCACCTCTCAGCGGGTGAAGGCCTCAACGCCGAGACCGGCGAGTACGAGGACCTGGTCAAGGCCGGCATCATCGACCCGGCCATGGTGACGCGTTCGGCTCTGCAGAACGCGGCCTCGATCGCCAAGAACATCCTGACCACGGAGTGCATCGTCGCGGACAAGCCCGAGAAGGATGGCGCCGGCGGCGGTATGCCGGGCGGCGGCATGCCTCCGGGGATGATGTAAGAACCGGCAGCTAGACCTTCGAAAGAGCACCGTCTCTTTCGCGTCGAGGAGGGCGGGGTGCGCGAGCACCCCGCCCTCTCTCTTTGGGCGGCGGGCGGGCCCATCCGGCCCGCCCGCCGCCCAGCCTTCGCGACTGTGTCCTCGCGGGGGTACACTGACCACATGAGGCAGACCGCCGCCGAGGGCGAGATGCGGACGTTGATCGTCACGGGCCCAGCCCGCGACCTGCTCTACGAGCACTTCAACCGGCTCTACTGGGGCCGCGGGGTGCTTGTCGTCAAGGACCGGCGAGCCGGCGAACGTCGCGGCCGCCAGGCCGATGTGGCCGGGGAGCGGCGCAACGCCGATCGCCGACGCTCCTCTGCTTGGGTCGTGCCGCCCGACGCGGCCTGACCACCACTCGCTCGCTCTCCCTGACGTGTGGCGTCGCGGGCGCCCAAGCATCGCGCCTGCCTCATCGCCCAAGCCTGACGATATACTCTCCTCTCGTTCCGGCTTGGACACGCGACGTGTGGAGGTAGTGCTCTATGTTTCTGATGGGCGAATCGATCAACGGCACGCGCAAGGCGGTCGGCGAGGCCATCCAGTCTCGAGACGCCGAGTTCATCAAACAGCTTGCTCTGGAGCAGGTGGAGGCCGGCGCCGACCTCGTCGATGTCAACGGTGGGGTCGCCGGCACCGACGAGGTCGAGAACCTGCGGTGGCTCATCGAGACCGTGATGAGTGTCACCGACGCCCAGCTCATGGTCGACTCGGCCAGTCCGGCGGCGCTGGAGCAGGGCGTACAGGCGATCGTCGACAAGGGCGGCAAGGTGCCGTTCATCAACTCGATCAGTGGCGAGCAGCCGCGCATCGACGCCGTGCTGCCGCTCATCGAGAAGTACAAGTGCCCCGTCGTCGGCCTCTGCCTGAGCGACGAGGGTATCCCGCCGACGGCCGAGGACCGCTTCGCCGTTGCGCAGCGCATGTACGACCTGTGCACCGGCGCCGGCCTGCCTGCCCGAGGATCTGTGGATCGACCCGCTGGTGCTGGCCGTCTCCGCCGACCCGTGCGCGGGACAGGTCACCCTTGACACGTTGAAGCTCGTCAAGGACCGTCTCGATTGCCGGACGACCGGGGGGCTGAGCAACGTCAGCTTCGGGCTGCCGAACCGCGCTCTGCTCAACCGCGTCTTCGTGGCGATGTGCGCCGGCATCGGCCTCGACGGCACGATCCTCGACGTGCGCAACGCGCAGATGATGGCGACCGTCAAGGCCGTACGCGCGCTCAACGGCGTCGACGGCTTCTGCGGCAACTACCTCAAGGCGCACCGTGCCGGGCAGCTCGCGTAGCGCGAGCGGTCGCGCCAGGGCGCGCGACCTCGGCATCGAGATCGGCGTTCTGCCCGTCGGCCCCCTGAACGCGATCACCGACGTGCCGGGCGTGCTCGTCGGCCACTGCACCGTCTCGTCGGGCGGGCCCGGGTCGTCGACTGGCGACGGGACCGCCCGCACGGGCGTCACGGCAGTCTTCCCCCACGGCGACGGCCTCTGGCACCGCCGCGTCATCGCCGGCGTCTTCGCCGCCAACGGCGTCGGGGAGATCGTCGGCAGCAGTGCGATCCGCGAGTGGGGGCTCATCGAGACGCCGATCATGCTGACCAACTCGCAGGCGGTCGGCACCGTCTACGACGCGACCGCCCGCTGGATCATGGAACGCGAGCCGCTGGTCGGCGTCGAGGACGCCGTCATGCCCGTGGTGGGCGAGTGCGACGACGGTCTGCTCAACGAACAGCGCGGGATGCACGTGCGCGAGGAGCACGTGCGTGAGGCGCTCGACACGGCGCGTTCCGGAGCCGTCGCCGAGGGCTGTGTGGGCGCCGGCACCGGCATGATGTGCTTCGACTTCAAGGGCGGTATCGGCACGTCCTCGCGCGTGGCGACGGCCTACGGCCGGTCATACACCGTCGGCGCCCTCGTGATGACCAACTTCGGCGATCGCCACCGGCTCTCCATCGATGGCGTGCCGGTCGGTCGCGAGATCGCCGATCTCCTGCCCGGCGGGCATCGCGAAGGCTCCTGCATCGTCATCCTGGCGACCGACATGCCATTGACGGCGCGCCTGTGCGAACGGTTCGCCAAGAGGGGCGCGCTCGGCCTAGCCGTCTGCGGCTCCTACACGTCGGACGGCAGCGGCGAGATCATGGTCGCGTTCTCCACCGCGCAGCACGTCCCCCGCGCGACGGACGCGCCGCTCCGGCTCGAGACGATCGCGAACGACGCGACGGCCGGGCTCTTCGAGGCCGCCGTCGACGCGGTCGCCGAGGCGGTCGTCAACTCGCTCTGCGCTGCCGAGACGACGATCGGTCGCGCCGGCATCATTGCCCACGCGCTGCCGCTCGACCGTCTTGTCGAGGCGATGCGGCGGTACGGCCATCCGGCGCGTCTGCCGTAGAGCCCGTCGTGCGCCCTGTTTGTGGCTCGCTTGCCGCTGCACAAACGACACGGTATAAACACACTGGTCTGTTCGCCGGTCGTCGCCCCGCTTCGAGTGAATCGCGTGCACTGCGCACGCGGGAGCGGGTCGTGCGAAGAGGAGCGCGATCGTCGCAGCTCCTCCGCGGGCCAGTTCGGCGCCGTGCCGTTGCGGCACGAGAGGGCGTTGCTGGCCGGCGAGGGGGTTGGATGCAGCCGGACGTTCGAGCGGGGGCCGGACGGGGATGGAGAACCCTGTCGGTCTCTGCTTCCTGCAGCCGAGGGGGAGGGGCAGGGCACGACATGGAGTTGGCGTCACCACAGCACTGCGGCACCCGTCCCGGGTCGCCGTCCCACGATCGTGCCGTTCCGCCGCCCTTGCGTCCTTCGCACTCTCTCCGTGCAGGCCCATCCGCCTCAAGTTCCGCCGCGAGCGACATCTCCGGCATGACTGGATCCCGCCAACCGCGAAGCCGTGAAGGAGGTCTGGGCCCCTGCCCGTCGTGCCGTTAGGCGGTCCGTGAGCCCGAGGAGCTGTGGACAAGCGACGCTACTTTGCCAAGAAGGTCGCGAACGCGATGCTCACCATCATCCTGGTGGCCTCGTTCAACTTCGCGCTCTTCCGTATCCTGCCCGGCGACCCGGCGCGCCTGCTGCTGCCCAAGGGCAAGCAGCCGCCCGACTCCGTCGAGAAGCAGCGCAAGACCTTCAACCTTGACAAGCCGATGTACCTGCAGTTCGTCTACTACTGGGGTGACACCATCCAGGGCCGCTTCGGCGAGTCCTTCGCCGAGAAGCGGCCCGTCACCGAGGTCGTCAAGGAGCGCATCGTGCCGACCCTCGTCTTGGTCGGGGCGGGGACCATCATCGCCACCGGCATCGGCATCATCACCGGCGTCTTCGCCGGGTGGCGACGAAACAGCCTCTACGACGTGATATCCACCAATGCCGGCATGGTGTTCTACGCCATGCCGACCTTCTGGTTCGGCTTGCTCATGATCATGCTCTTCTCGACGAAGCTCGGGTGGTTCCCGACGGGGAGGATGGAAGAACCGGGGGCTGATCTCACGGGGCTGGCGTCCTTCACAGCCCTCATCCAGCACATGGCCCTCCCCGTCTTCACCTTCGCCATCGCCTGGGTCGGCGAGTACCACCTGATCATGCGCAGCTCGATCACCGGCGTGATGAAAGAGGACTTCGCGCTCACGGCCCGGGCCAAGGGTCTCTCCGAGAACAAGGTGCTGTGGCGTCACGTGGTGCCCAACGCCATGCTGCCGACGGTGACCATCGTGATGATGAACATCGGCTTCGTGCTCTCGGGCGCGATCCTCACTGAGACGGTCTTCAACTGGCCCGGGCTCGGGCTTCTCGCCTACGAGTCGATGACCAAGCGCGACTACCCGGTGATGCAGATGGTGTTCCTCATCGCGAGCGTCGCGGTGATCTTCGCGAACCTCATCGCCGACATCACCTACTACTACCTCGACCCGCGGGTGAAGGCATGATCCCCGCGCGCCTGAGGAGATGGATCCTCATCTGGACACCCGCGACGATCGTCGTGCTCAGCCTCGCGACGTACCCGAAGGACGTGCCTGTCTCCGCCGGTCTCGACGCGCTGTTGCGGGCCTTCTTCAGCGACACGATCGCGCGCTATCCGGCCTGGCTTGTGGTGCTGGTCGCGCTCGTCGCGCTGGGCGCGGGGGGCCTCGGTCTCGTCCGCAAGGCGAAGGCTCGCACCTTCAACCTCATCCTTCTGGTTCTGAGCGTCGTGCTGGCGGTCTGGGCCTATCGTGCCGGCGTCACCGACGACGGCTGGTCGCTCGTCGGCCGCACCCCCGGGCCCGGGTGGCTCTTCCAGTCTCTCGGTCTCGCCCTTGCCGGTGTCTCAGCCTACTTCTGGGCGCTGGGCAACCCCGAGCGCGCCCAGCTGTTCACGTGGAACGCCCACCAGATCTGGAAGCTCTTCCGGGCCAACTGGCAGGGCATGGTCGGCCTCGGCATCCTCATCGTCGTCGCCTTGATCGCGTTGCTCGCGCCCTTCCTCGCCGACCACGGCTACCTCGACCCCAACGCGCAGATCCGCCTGGACGGCTCCCTCACCAGCGACCTGTCGATGCTCGGCCCCTACAGCCCGCCGACGTGGACGTACTACAACCTCTTCGGCACCGATCAGGTGGGGCAGTCCGTGCTCGCCGAATTCATATGGAGTGCGCGTATCTCGTTGATCGTCGGCTTGCTGGCCACCCTGATCTCCACCCTGCTGGGCGCCGCCATCGGCATCGGTTCGGGGTACTACGGCGGCTGGCAAGGTGAGATCGGCATGCGCCTGACCGACGTCTTCCTGGTCATCCCCTGGCTGCCGCTTGCCATGGTGCTGGCAGCGGCGTGGGGCCAGAACTACTGGATGATCATCGTGATCATCGGCATCACGAGCTGGCCTGGCACGGCGCGCGTGGTGCGCGCCGACACCCTGAGGGTACGCCAGCTGCAGTTCATCGAGCGGGCCCGGGCCATCGGCTCGGGGGACGGACACATCATGGGCCGGCACGTGCTGCCCAACGTCTTCCCGCTGATCTTCGCCAACACCGTCCTCGTGGTCGCCATCGCCATCCTGTCCGAGACCACGCTCTCGTTCCTCGGGCTCGGCGACCCGCTCAACTTCAGCTGGGGGACGATGTTGCACTACGCCTGGGCCAACGGCGCCGCCGGTCTGCCGGCCTGGTGGTACCTGTTGCCGCCGGGCATCGCGATCATCCTCGTCGTGCTGGCCTTCACGTTCATGGGGACGGCCTTCGACGAGGTCCTCGATCCGAAGCTGCGCAAGCGCGAGGAGAGTGACACGAGCGGGCGCCGTCAGGCCGGCGGGGCCAGCCCCAGGGTCGAACCCGTGACTGCCGGCGCAGGCACCGAGAAGGGAGACCAGGCATGAGCGCCACGGCGGCCGCGCCCACCAGCGCCACGGCGTCGGAGCGCATCCCCCACAAGGGCCTCCTCGAGGTCCGCGACCTGACCACCCGCTTCAAACTCAGTCAGGGCTGGGTGCGGGCGGTCGAGAAGGTGAGCTTCTGGGTCGAGCCCGGCGAGAGCCTCGGCCTCGCCGGCGAGTCGGGCTGCGGCAAGACGACCGCCGCCCTCTCGGTCCTCAAGCTCCTGCCTGAAAACGGACGCATCGTCTCTGGGGAGATCCTCTTTGACGGCAAGAACCTTGCCAAGCGCACCGAGTACGGCATGCAGAAGATCCGCTGGAAGGAGATCTCGATGATCTTCCAGGGCGCGATGAACGCCCTGAACCCGGTCACCGAGACCGGCAAGCAGATCGCCGAGCCGATCATGCTCCACGAGGGCGTCTCCGAGAAGCATGCGATGGTGCGCACCCGCGAGCTCTTCGACCTCGTCGGCATCAGCCAGAAGCGCGTCATGGACTTCCCCCACCAGCTCTCGGGCGGTATGCGCCAGCGGGCGATGATCGCGATGGCCCTCGCCTGCAACCCCAAGCTCGTCATCGGCGACGAGCCGACCACCGCTCTGGACGTCATGGTGCAGGCGCAGATCCTCGAGCTCATCCAGCGCCTCCGGCGCGAGCTCGACCTCTCCTTCATCCTGATCAGCCACGACCTCTCGGTGATGGCGGAGACCTGTGACAAGGGCGTCATCATGTACGCTGGCGAGGTCGTCGAGTCGGGCACCGTCGCCCATCTCTTCAACAACCCCATGCATCCCTACACACGCCAGCTCATCAAGGCCTTTCCCAACATCCACGAGCGCCGCGAGATGGTCTCCTCGATCCAGGGCGACCCGCCCAATCTCCTCGACCCGCCGCCGGGCTGCGGCTTCGGCCCGCGCTGCAACGTCAAGACGGGGCAGTGCGCCGAGGATCCCGGGACGGTCGAGGTCGAGCCCGGCCACTTCGTGCGTTGTCACCTGGCGAAGAGGGGGGTGTGACCATGGCCACCGACACCACTCCCACCGAGAACAGCGCGACCCGCGTCGTGTCCCGCGACGGCACTCGCGACCACACCCTCGCCTCGCGTGTCGACGCCGACGATCTGGCGCGCGCCGAGGCGAAAGACGGCGTCCTCTTCGACGTCCGCGACCTGCAGGTCTTCTTCCCCATCCACGAAGGCTTCTTCAAGAGCATGGTGCAGAAGGAGCAGCGCTACGTGAAGGCGGTCGACCACGTCTCCTTCTGCGTGAAGCAGGGCGAGATCCTCGCCCTGGTCGGCGAGTCGGGCTGCGGCAAGACGACGACCGGGCGCGCCATGTTGCGTCTCGAGGCGCCGACCGGAGGCAACGTGCTCTACAAGGGCCTGCCGATGCGTGCCTTCACCGGAAAGGCCATGCGCGAGTACCGCAAGAAGGCGCAGATCATCTTCCAGGACCCCTACAACTCGATCAATCCCAAGCAGACCATCTTCGATATCGTCGCCGAGCCCCTCGAGGTCAACGGCGTCTGCTCGAGCGAGGCCGAGAAGGAGGAGCGCGTCGTCAAGGCGATCTCCGAGGCGGGCCTGCGACCGGCACACGAGTACCTCTACCGCTACCCGCACGAGCTCTCCGGCGGCCAGCGCCAGCGCGTCTGTATCGCCGGCGCCACCGTGCTCAAGCCCGACATGATCGTCGCCGACGAGCCGGTCGCCTCGCTCGACGTCTCGATCCGCAACGACATCCTCAAGTTGATGGTCGAGCAGAAGGACAGGCTCGGCGTCACCTACCTCTTCATCACCCACGACCTCTCGCTGGCCTGGGTGATCAGTGACCGCATCGCCGTCATGTACCTGGGGCGCATCGTCGAGATGGGCGAGACCGAGGAGGTCGTCGCCAACCCGCGTCACCCCTACACCAAGGCGCTGATCAGCGTGATCCCGGTGCCCGACCCGCTCGCCAAGCGCGAGCACGTGATCCTCGCCGGTGAGACGCCGAACCCGGTCGACATCCCGTCGGGCTGCCGCTTCCACCCGCGCTGTCCCGAGGCGATCGACGCCTGCCGCGAGATCGACCCCCCTGACGTCAACGTCGGGGGCGACCACTACGCGGCGTGCATCAGGCTGAAGTGAGACCACCCGCGCACGGCGCCGCCCCCTCGCAGCGGGGGCGGCGCTGCACGCCGGGAAGGAGGAAGGACTGAAGCGCGCCAGGATCTTGCTCGGGGGGGCGCTCGCGCGCGAGCGCGACAACGCACGACAGGGAGCCCCCATATGAGGCGATTCGCCGCCTTCGGTACCATCATCGCCGTTCTCGGCCTTGCTGCCTTGGCCCTGGTGCCGGCGTCGCCTGCGGGATCGCCGGCGCCCTCGCCCGGCAGCGCCGAGGTCGACTACCGCATCGGCACGACCCAGGACTTCGACGGCTTCAATCCGTTCGCCAACTGGAGCGGCATCACGTGGGACAGCTTCAGGCTCTCCTACGACTTCCTCACCTGGTACGACGAGGACTACCTGCCGACGCCCGACCTGGCCACGGAGTGGACCACATCAGAGGACGGCACCGTCTGGACCTTCACCATCCGTGAGGGTATGACCTGGCACGACGGCGAACCGCTCACCGCCCACGACATCGCGTTCACCTACAACTGGATCATTGAGACAGAGGCTTGGGCGTATATCCAGTACCTCGTCGGGGTCGAGACCGTCGAAGCGCCTGACGACACGACGCTCGTCATCAGCTGCGAGAAGCCCAACGCCGGCATGCTCGCTCTTTACATCCCGATCGTCCCTGAGCACATCTGGAAGGACGTTCCCGCGGACGAGCAGGAGACGTTCAAGAACGTGCCGCTCATCGGATCGGGGCCCTTCCAGGTCGTAGAGGCCAAGAAGGGCAAGTGGGTCAAGCTCGTGCCGAATCCCGACTATCCCGAGGACCTCGGCGGACCTCCGAAGATCGACGCTCTCTACTATGTGATCGCGCAGAACATGGACTCCATGGTCCAGGACTACAAGGCCGGCAGCCTCGACGCCATCGTCGACTGGCCGGGCAGCTACTTCGAGGATCTCAAGAACGAGTCCGGCGGCACCGCCGCGGCAGCCCCGGGGATCGGCTTCCACGAGCTCGGCTTCAACTGCTGGGACGACCCCAAGTCGAACGGCGATCCGCTGCTTCTCGACCCGGCCATCCGCGCGGCCATCCACTGGGCGATCGACAAGCAGGACATCGTCGACACCGCCATGAACGGCCTCGCTGTTCCCGGTGAGGCACTCGTCTCGCCCGTGCAGGGCATCTGGAAGTGGGAGGTGCCCGAGGAGGAGCGCTACACGCATGACCCCGCGAGGGCCATGCAGATCCTCGAGGACGCGGGCTACAGCGACGGCGACGGCGACGGTGTGCGCGAGGACGCCAAGGGGGCCAAGCTTGAGTTCCGTCTGGCCGTCTTCAACGAGTACCCTGAGGACCAAGCGGCGGCGAAGAAGATCGTCGCATGGTGCAGGGACGTCGGCATCGACGTGAACCTCGATCAGAAGGACGAGGGCGCGTTCTACGACGAGTTCTACGACGACGGCGACTACGATCTCTTCATGTGGAGCTGGGGCGGCGACATCGACCCCGGCTTCATGCTCTCGGTGTTCACGACCGACCAGATCTTCAACTGGAGCGACAGCCAGTACTCGAATCCGGAGTACGACGCCATGTACGACGAACAGGCACAGGCGGTCGACCCCGCGGACCCGAGCGACCCCTCGCTGCGCAAGGCGGTCACCGACAAGATGCAGGCGATCCTGTACCGGGACAACCCCTATATCATCCTCTGGTACAACATCCATCTCCAGGCATGGCGCACCGACAAGTGGACCGGATACAGCTTGGTTCCTCCGAATGGCGAAGGGGGGCCCTTCTGGAACATGATGCGCACCACGTACCAGGATCTTGAGCCGGCGTCGGCCGAGACGGCCGGTGACGACGGCTCCGACACGGTGCGGTGGGTGGTCGGCGTGGTCGCCGCCGCCGCGACCATCGTCGCTGTGATCCTGCTTCGCGGTCGCTCGCGTGAATTGGAGGTCGAGTGAACACGTCTTGCGTTTCGAAGGCGCCGCGGTCGAGGACCGGCCGATGAGGCCGCTCCTCGACATCTGGCCGGACGAGGCCATCGAGGCCATGCACGCCGCCTCGCTGGCGCTGCTCGAACGCGCCGGGGTGAAGGTCGAGTCGCAGGCCGCCAGGGACGTGTTCCTGGCGGCCGGTTGCACCGCCGACGGTGAGCGCGTGTTGGTGCCGGCGACGGTCGTCGACGAGGCCGTCGCCGCCTGCCCGCGCTCGTACGTGCTGGCGGCGCGCGACCCGGAGCGCTCGCTGGCCGTCGACGGCGACCCCGGCGTCACCTATGTGCACAACATGGGCGGGGCGCGCGACATCGCCGACGCGCGCACCGGCGCCGGCCGGCGCGCCACCTTGCGCGACCAGGTCGAGCTCACGCGCGTCATGCACCATCTCCAGCACCAGGACGCGATCACCTCGCTGGTGCAGCCGGGCGACGTGCCCGATGAACTCGAGCCGCTCTACTCGTACCTCGTGCTCGCCCGCGAGACCGACAAGCCGATCGGCGGCCCCGGCGTCTCGCACCCGTTCCAGGCCCGCTATCTGCAGGAGATGGCGGTCGCCGTGACCGGCGCCGACGGCGAGGGCGGGGTGTACCCCGTCGACCTCGCCTTCTCGCCGGTGAGTCCGCTCGTCCTCGGCGCAGAGGTCACCGATGCGCTGGTCGAACAGGTGCGGCACGGCGGCTTCGTCGTCGAGATCCTTCCGTGCCCCGCGATCGCGACGACGGCGCCCGGTTCGCTCGTGGCGGCGCTCGCGCAGCAGAACGCCGAAGTGCTCGCCGGCGTCGTGCTCACACAACTCCTCGCGCCCGGCACGCCCGTCTACTATGGGCCCAGGCTCAGCGCGGTCGACCCGCGTACGGGCATCGTCGTGTCCGGCACGCCCGAGACCGGCGTCGCCTCGATAGCGGCGACGCTCCTGGCGCGTCGGTATGGTCTCGCCTGCGACTGCTATGGGCCGACCAGCGACAGCAAGGTGATCGACGCCCAATTCGGGCTGGAGGCGGCGTTCAACGCGTTGCTGGGGATGGCGGCGGCGCCGCGCTTCCTCTCCGGCGTCGGCGATATCCAGGCCGGCGTGGCGAGCTGCGCCGAGGCGCTCGTCGTCGACGACGAGGTCTTGAACTACGCCGTGTACGCGCGCACGCCACGACCGTGGGATGCCGACGCCCTCGACATCGAGGCGATGCTCGACGGCGTCCTCTCGGGCCGCGGCTTCCTCGGCACCAAGCATACGCGGCGGTACATCCGCAGCGAGTTCTGCACGCCCCATGTAGCATATCGAGGAGGTCTGACGGAGTGGTTCGCCTCCGGCCGCGCGGGTCTCGTCGACCTGGCCCGCGAGCGGGCGGCGGAGCTGATCGAGCGGGCGCCCGTGGGGCTGCCCGGCGACATTGACGAAGCCTTGTGCGGCGCCATCGATCGGGCGGCTCGCGAGATCGGCCTCGCTGAGTGGCCGGACCCGCGCCGCCTCCTGGAGGGATCTGCGTGAGCATCCCGTTCGAGCACATCGCGGCGCGCGGGAGCTATCGGGAGTTGGGGCGCGCCGTCGGTGAAGGCGCGCGCAAGCACATCGCGGCCGCCATCGCCTTCTACGAGGAGCACTTCGAGGCGATGGCCGGCATCCCGTTCGCGGAGGCGGAGCGCCAGAGCCTCGAGTACCTGCCGTACGTCCAGCGCTACCTCCCGCAATACGTCGAGGAGCTCGAGGGGATGGCCGAGGGTTCTCGGCTGCCCTTCGGCAAGCTGCTCGTGCCGAACTGCGCAGAGGAGTTCACGTGTCCGGTCGACGCCGACGCGAACCCCTCACCGCACGGCGGCCACTTGTGCACCGGGGTCGCGGTCAGCTACGGCGGGCGGCACGTGGTCGGCCACAACATGGACTGGTACGTGGTCGACGTCGACAAGAACGTGCTCTTCGACCTCACCACGCCCGACGGGACGCGCATCGTCACGATCGCGGGGGTGCCGTATCTGCCGATCCTCGGCCTGAACTCGCACGGCGTGGCCTGCATCGGCAACTCCGTGTACTCGAACGACAACCGGGTCGGCATACCCAACGTCTTCGTTCGACGCTGGGTGCTCGAGGCGCCGACGCTGGAGGAGGCGTGCGCACGCGCGTGCCACCCCATGCGCGCCCGGGGCACAAACTACACGTTCGCCGACGCCGAGGGCCGTCTCTGGGACCTCGAGACGTCCGCGCACGCCGCCGTGCTCATCGAGGGCGACGGCGTGCTGGCCCACACGAACCACTACGTGCACCCGGCGATGGCCGTCTTTGAGGGGTCCCACCACGAGGAGTCGCGCCAGCGTCTGCGGCACGCCGAGGGCGAGCTCGTCGCGGGGGTCGAGCGCGATGAGGACGCGCGCGATCTCGTCGCGCGTGTCCTCATCGACCACGACGGCGGCCACGACGCGATCTGCGGCCACCCCGACGAGAGCCTGCCGGTTGCCGAGCAGGTCATGACCGTGGCGAGCATGATCTGCGACCTCGACAAGATGCGGGTCGAGGCTTGCGCCGGGCCGCCCTGCGAGAACGCGTACCGCCTCTTCGAAGCAGGCGACTGATGGCCGTGTACGATCTCATCGTCGCCGGTGGGCGCGTCGTCGACGGCTGCGGCAACCCGTGGTACTACGGCGACGTCGCGGTCCGCGGTCGCCGGATCGCCGCGATCGGCGCCCCGGGATCGCTGCGCGGCAGACGCACGATCGACGCCGGCGGACGTTACGTGACGCCAGGCTTCGTCGATCCCCACACGCACTCGGACGTCTCGATCCTGCAGTACCCCCGCGCCGACTCGGCAGTGCGCCAGGGTGTCACGACGCACGTGACCGGCAACTGCGGCATGTCGCCGGCGCCCGTCGTGGCTCGCCATCGCGAGGATCTGCGCCGCGAGTGGGATTACTACTGGGACACCGAGGCGCAGTGGGACTGGCGAAGCTTCGGAGGCTACCTCCGCGCCGTCGAGGCGAACGGTACCGCGCTGAACATCGCGCCTCTCGTCGGCCATGGCGCGCTGCGCATCGGCGCGATGGGGTACGCGGAGCGCGCCGCGACACCCAAGGAGCTGGACGTGATGCGGCGCCTGCTCGACGCCAGTATGGCGGCCGGCGCCCATGGTCTCTCGACGGGTCTCGTCTACCCGCCGGGCTGCTTCGCCGGTACCGACGAGATCATCGCTCTCTGTGAGGTGGTCGCCCGTCACCACGGCATCTACGCCTCGCACATCCGCGGCGAGCGTGAGACGGTCATGGATGCGGTCGCCGAGGCGATCGCGATCGGCCGCGCCGCGGGCGTACCCGTCGAGATCTCGCACAACGCGCCCAAGTGGGGGGCCGGGGAGGAGGCGCACGGGAACCTCGAGCTCGCCGAGGCCGCGCGCCGCGACGGCCACGACGTGACCGTCGACAACGACAGCCATACCGAGCTCGCGCCGCGCTTGTCGCGCGCCTTGCCCCAGCCGCTGCTCGATCTGCCGCACGAGCGGCTGATGGCGCTGCTGGCCGACCGTCGCGAGCGCGCGAACGTGCGCCGCGCCTGCGAGACCGACGCGCTGCCCGGCCCCGGCTATGCCGGCCTCGTCAAGCACGGCCGGTTCGACCGCATCTGGGTCCTGCACGCGCCGCGTCACCCGGAGCTGCGCGGGCAGACCGTCGCCGCCGTAGCCGAGGCCCGGGCCGCCGATCCCTTCGACACCTTCCTCGACCTCATCGTCGAGGAGGACGACCGCATCGTCGGCATCTTCGAGTACATCGAGGAGTCCGAGATCCGCCGCGTGCTCTCTCACCCGCTGGTCATGGTGTGCTCCGACGGCCTGGTCATGCCGCCGGCGGGCGAGCTTGAGGACACGGCCCTCTACTGGCCCTGCAGCTACGGCGAATACCCCGGGATCCTCGAGCGCTATGTGCGCGACGACCCGCTGCTGCGCCTCGAGGAAGCCATCCGCAAGATGACATCGTTCCCGGCGCAGCGCTTCGGGTTGCACGACCGCGGCGTGCTACGGCCCGGCTTGGCTGCCGACCTCGTGGTCTTTGACCTCGAGCGCCTGCACGACCGGGCCACCAACCCGTACCCCCACAGCTACCCCTTCGAGAACATCCCGCACGGCTACCCGGAGGGCGTCGACGTCGTCCTCGTGAACGGGTCGGTGGTGATCGACGGTGGTGAGCACACCGGCGCGCTGCCCGGTCGCGTTCTGCGGCGGCGCTGACCGCGTCCGCCATCGGCTCGGCTCGGCCGCGCCATGACGTACAAGCCCCCTCCACCAAGGCCGTTCATGGAGCGGCGCGCTGCTCCAATTGCACTTGGACATCGTGTAGAGTTGCGGGGCCTGCGGCAGGAGCCGCGGCCGCAGCGACCCCGATTCGAGAAAGGCAGGGAGACGCCCCATGGCAGCAGACCCGACGACCTTCGACATCGAGCTCGAGCACGTCACCAAGCGGTTCGGCGACTTCGTCGCCGTGAAGGACATGAACCTGAAGATCCGCAAGGGCGAGTTCTTCTCCATGCTCGGACCGTCGGGCTGTGGCAAGACCACGACCCTGCGCATGGTCGCCGGCTTCGAGCAGCCGACCGAGGGCGAGATCTACCTCGCGCAACGCGCCGGTCGCCGGCGTGCCGCCGTACAAGCGCAACGTCAACACCGTGTTCCAGAGCTACGCCCTGTTCCCGCACCTGTCGCGTCTGGGACAACGTCGCCTTCGGCCTCAAGCGCAAGAAGGTGGAGAAGGACGAGATCAAGCAGCGCGTCGGCGAGGCCCTCGAGATGGTCGAGATGGACCAGATGCAGGACCGCAAGCCGCAGCCAGCTCTCCGGGCGGCCAGCAGCAGCGCGTCGCGCTCGCCCGGGCGCTCGTCAACCGCCCGACGGTGCTGCTGCTCGACGAGCCGCTCGGCGCCCTCGACGCGAAGCTGCGCAAGGCCATGCAGCTCGAGCTCAAGAAGCTGCAGAGCGACGTCGGCATCACGTTCATCTACGTGACCCACGACCAGGAAGAGGCGCTCACGATGAGCGACCGCCTCGCCGTGATGAGCCAGGGACTCGTCGAGCAGATCGGTTCGCCCGACCGACATCTACGAGAACCCCGAGTCGGCGTTCGTCGCCAACTTCATCGGCGTCTCCAACATCTACCTCTCCGACGTGGTCAAGGTCGACGACGAGATCGCCGAGTGCCGCACCGACAAGGGCCTGGGTGTCAGGGTGCTGGTGCGCGGTCAGGACATCCGCGCGGGCCAGAAGGTCGGCGTCGTGGTCCGGCCCGAGAAGCTCGCCATCACGCCCGTCGACGACGGCCGCCGAGGTCGCCGATCGCGAGAACGTCTACGACGGCGTCATCAAGGCGGTCGTCTACATCGGCTCGGTCACGCAGTTCATCGTCGACATCGAGGGCAAGCATCTGGCGCAGGTGCTGCTACCAGAACCTCTACCACACCGAGCGCACGGAGTGGGTGCAGGACCAGAAGGTCAAGGTCGCCTTCTGGAAGGACAGCGCCTCGCTGATCACCGACGTCGAGAAGGGCATGGCCGAGAAGGACCTCATGGGCGAGGTCGTCAAGCGCATCTGAGCCGGGGGCGACGGGGCGCCGCATCGCGGCGCCCCGTCGCCGCACGCCACAGACGTGACCGGTCCGGCCGGTCGCCGAGGCAGGGACGCCATGATCACGGTGCAGGACATCCTCGAGATCCCCGACCTCAACCTCAAGCTCCTGGCCGGCGGCAAGTCGATCAGCAACCCGGTGCGCTGGGTGCACATCACCGAGGTGCCCGACCCCACGCGCTGGCTGAAGGGCGGCGAGCTGCTGCTGACGACGGGCTACGGCTTCGTCGGGCCCGAGGAGCAGCAGATCGCGCAGCTCAAGCAGCTCATCGACCACAACCTCTCGGGACTCGGCTTCGGCACCGGTTTCAGCTTCGAGAAGGTGCCCGAGTGCCTCATCCGGCTGGCCGACGAGTACAGCTTCCCGCTCTTCGAGGTGCCCTACCACGTGCCGTTCATCGCGATCACCGAGGCGGTCGCCTCGAAGATCGTCAACGAGCAGTACTCGCTCCTGCAGCGCAGCCTCGCCGTGCACGAGAAGCTGACCAAGATCGTGCTCGAGGAGAAGGGTCTCGAGGCGATCCTCTCGACCCTCTCGGCCCTCGTCGGCTGCTCCGCCGTGCTCTTCGACTTCCACGGCGTCGTGCTCTGCGAGGCCGTCTACCGCCGGCAGCCTCGGCGGCGAGCTCGTCGCCGATCTCTGGCGGCAGATCTCGGACCGCCGCGCCAGCCGTCAGAACTTCGCCCTCGCGCGTCGACGGCGCCGGCGCCGGCGTGCAGGTCTACCCGGTGGTCGCCTCGCACCGCATCGGCGCCTTCCTCGCCGTCGTCAAGGACTCGGGCGACTTCTCGGACTACGATCGCATCATCCTGCACCACGTGGTCACCGTGACGGCGCTGGAGCTGGTCAAGAAGAAGGCCGTCGCCGAGACCGAGAAGCGGCTCGCGGGCGACTTCTTCGACGAGCTCATCGCGAGCGATCTCTACGAGGAGGAGATCGCCCGCCGGCTCGTCTTCTTCGGCCTCGACCCCGAGGCCGAGCACCTCATCATGCTGGTCGATATCGACGGCTTCAAGGCGTTCGTGGGACGGCGCCGGCGAGCGCGATGAGCAGGTCGTCCTTCAGGACATCAAGGAGCGCCTGCACTGGGCGGTCGACGAGTTCATGGCGAAGCGCGAGACGCTGTTCATCTCGGCCTCGCGCAGCGACTCCGTCGTCGTCCTGATGCAGCCGGCCAAGGACGACGGCCACAAGGCGATCGCGCTGGCCGGAGAGCTGCAGGCGGTCGATCGGCGAACATGCTTCCCGAGATGACCGTGTCGATCGGCGTCGGCCGACCCCACCGCTCGCTGGTCGACCTGCGCCAGAGCTACTACGAGGCGCACTACGCGATCAAGATCCGCAAGCTCAAGGGCGGCCGGCGGCGTCATCGCCAGCTTTGACGATCTCGGCTCGTACGGTCTGCTGCTCGGTCTGCAGGACACGCTGTCGCTCGAGGTCTTCTACGACAGCGTGCTGGGCAAGCTGCAGCGAGTACGACGAGCAGAACTCGAGCGACCTCGTCAAGAGCCTGGCCTGCTTCCTCGAGGCGAACGGGCACTGGGGCGACGCCGCCGAGAAGCTGTACGTGCACCGCCACACGCTGCGGTATCGCATGAAGCGCGTCGAGGAGATCACCGGGCGCAACCTCGACGACTCTCGCAGGACCGCATGGAGTTCTGGCTCGCGCTGAAGGCCAAGGAGCTGATCGACCAGGCGCGCACGGGCAAGGTCGCGTCGCAGCCCTGAGGGCGGTCCGTCGCGCGGAGTCCGGCGCTGTGACGAGCGTCTTCCGCGCTAGAACGCGAGCAGTGAGCCCGCGTCGACGATCACGTTGACGCCCGTGACGGCGTCGTTCTCGACACAGAAGCGCACGCCCGTCGCGACCTCATCCGGTGTCACCAGCCGCCCGCCGGCGCCGCGCGCCGCGGTGCGCAGCGTGGCGGCGCGACGCTCGTCGTCGGGCAAGTCGACCGGCCCGGGAGCGACACCGCAGACACGAACGCCCTGCGGACCCCAGGCGCGGGCAAGTGTCTTCACGAGGTGGATCTGGGCGGCCTTCGCCGCTCCGTGAGCGGCGAAGGCCGCCCACGGCTGGATCCCCAGCAGGTCGGTGATCGCGACGACGACGCCGCGGGTCTCGGCTTCGGAGGCTCCGCCGCCGCCCGGAGCCTCGCTCGCCGGGGTGGCGCCGGTGGGTGCCACCATCAGGTCGCGGGCCGCGCAGGCGCAGAAGAAGAAGCCCTTGGCGATGACGTCGAGGGAGGCGTCCCATGCGCTCTCATCGGTCTCCTGCGGCGCTGTCGGCGTGAAGCCGCCGCTGGGCACGTAGAGGAGTGCTTCGAGACCGCCGAGGGCGCGCGCCGCGTCGTGCACGGCGCGGCGCGCGCCCTCGGCGGTCGTCGTGTCGGCGGCGAAGCCGACGGCCCGTCGGTCGTCGCTCAGGACGTCGGCCGCACGGATCGCCGCGCTCTCGTCACGCGAGGTGAGCGCCACGACGGCTCCGGCCGCGACCAGGTCGGCGGCCAGCAGGCGCCCGAGGCGCCGGGCGCCGCCGACGACGAGGCAGCGGCTGCCGGCGATCTTCATCGGCTCGCCGGGGGAGTGGTCGCGGCGGCCGGCCCTGCGTCGTCCGCGCCGTTACCGGCGGTGAGAGCGTCGTAGAGACAGGCGGCGATGCGCGCGATGACCGACGGGGCGTGCCCCGTCGCCTCAAGGCTGAGCCCCTTGGAGAAGACGACCATGACGATCGGCACCCGCTCTGGCGTGTAGACGATGGCGGCATCATTGCTCGTCCCGCTGACGCCCCCCGTCTTGTTGGCGACGAGCAGTCCGGACGGCAGTCCGGCCGGGATCTTCTCGCGCCACTCCTGCCGGCTCATGATCTCGATCATGAGCCGGCAGGAAGGGGTCGACGCGCAGCGCGCCTCGGCGATCGCGGCGAGGAGTTCCGCGACGTCACGTGGGGTTCCCACATTGTCGAGCGCCTGATCGATGGCGAAGGCGTCGGCGTAATCGCGGCTGCCGTCGTAGCCCCAGCGTCGGTCCGAGAGACGCAGGAAGGCCGCGCCGCTCAGGGACGCGTGCTCGTCGAGGAGGCGCGCGAAGACGGTCTCGCGGCCGTCGCGCGTCTCGAGCTCGCGCCAGCGCGCGACCGTCTGCGGTCCGCTCAGGCCCGCCCAGTCGCTGCCCAGGCCCGTTTCGAACAGGAAGAACTCGCGGTTCGGCATCGTGCAGTCGATGCCGCGCAGGCCGAGCGCTCGCATCGCGGAGTTCACGCTGTCGAGGCCCACCTTGCGCCAGAGCATGTCTGTCGCCGTGTTGTCGCTCAGGGTGATCATCAGATAGAGCAGGTCGCGCACCGTGAGCTCAAGGCCGGGATGGCAGTGGATGAGAGTGCTTCCCGGGCTCTTGTCGGCCTCGGTCAGCGTGAGCCGTTCGTCGAGACGCAGGTCGCCGCGGTCGACCTGGCGCATCACCTCGACCATGATCGGGATCTTGAACACGCTGGCCAAGGGGAAGAGCTCGTCGGCTTCGATCGCGAGCGACGCGTTGGTCGCCAGATTGCGGGCGCACACGCCGACCGTGCCGCCGAGCTCGGCGGCGAGGTCGGCGAGATCGGCGGCGCTGCGCTCACTGGCGGTGATCACCCCGGCGACTCCCTTGGTAGGCTGTGATAAATATAGAGGAGCGACGCCGGATTCGGCCAGCGCGGCGTCAAACGGCCCCCGAGGAGGGTGATACATTGGCTCGCTCCGTCGACGCACGCGACAAGATCCTTGCCGCTCTGCTCGTCGAGGACGGACGCCGTCCGCTCGCCGACCTCGCCGAGCACGTCGGTGTCTCGCGGCCGACGGCTGCCTCCCGGCTCAAGGCGCTGCTCGGCGACGGCGTCATGCGGGTCGCCGGCCTCGTCGACGCCGTCAAGGCGGGCGGGCTGACCGTGGCGCTCGTCGGGCTCACTCTCGACGAGCATCGTCTCGACGAGAAGGTGGAGCAGCTCGCCGGTGTCGACGACGTCGCGTGGGCGGCGGTCGTGACGGGTCGCTACGACCTTATCGTCGAGGTCGTGACGGAGGACGGCATGACGGGCCTGTACGACTTCCTCAACATCTCCCTGCGCGAGATCGGCGGCGTGAAGTCGAGTGAGATGTTCGTGGTGATGACGGCGCGGAACAAGTGGGTCTTGCCCCCCGGCGGCTTGCGGCGCCGGTGGCGACAGCTCCCCGAGGCCGACTGACCCAGGCAAGCTCGGTGCTGTGGCCCGCGGAGGGCGTGGCCGAGGGAGGTGGGATGATGTGCTCGTGATGCGGACCGCGGCTGACTTGTCATTCGTGTACTCGACAGCAGTCTGTCTTTCCACTCTGGCATATATTCCGCCCACCATTGTGCTAGAATGCCAAGCCATCGTCAGGCCGCCGCAAGGCGCAACGCAGCGAGGTCCAGCGTGACCGCTCAGGAGGAGGAACGATGATCGTCGGTGTCCCAAGGGAGATCAAGAACGAGGAGTACCGCGTCGCGGTCACACCCATCGGCGTGAAGGAGTTCGTGCGGGCCGGGCACACCGTCGTGGTCGAGAAGGGCGCCGGCATCGGCGCCGGCTTCGACGACGCCGCCTACGCCGCCGCCGGCGCCGACATGGCGCCGGTCGACGAGGTCTTCAGCCGCGCCGACATGATCGTCAAGGTGAAGGAGCCCCTGCCGGGCGAGTGGGGCAAGTTCAAGAAGGACCAGATCCTCTACACGTACCTCCATCTCGGGGCGGCCTACGCCAAGGATCTGACCGACGCGATGATGAGCATCGGGATCCGCGCGATCGCCTACGAGACGGTCGAGATGGCCGACGGCGCTCATCCGCTGCTCTTCCCTATGAGCGAGGTCGCGGGGCGGCTGGCGATCCAGGCCGGCGCCACCCACCTGCAGAAGAACAACGGCGGCTCCGGCGTGCTGCTCGGCGGCGTCACCGGCGTGCCGCCGGCCAAAGTCGTGGTCATCGGCGGCGGCACGGTCGGCGTCAACGCGGCCAAGATGGCCGAAGGGGTACGCGCCCGCACCGTCGTCCTCGACAAGGACGCGAAGCGCCTCGCTTACCTCGACGACATCTTTTCAGGCAGGGTCGAGACCGTGCTCAGCAACGAAGCGGCCATCGAAGAGGAGATCGTCGACGCGGATCTCGTCATCGGCGCTGTCCTGCTCCCCGGCGGCGCCCAGGCTCCGCATCTCGTCAAGCGGCACAGCCTCAAGACGATGCGCCCCGGCTCGGTGCTCGTCGACGTCGCCATCGACCAGGGCGGCTGTTTCGAGACCTCGAAGCCGACCACACACAGCGAGCCGACCTACGTGGTCGACGGCATCATCCACTACTGCGTGGCCAACATGCCCGGCGCCGTGGCGCGCACCTCGACGCTTGCCCTCACCGGCGCCACCCTGCCGTACGGGCTCGCCATCGCGAACAAGGGCTTCGAGCAGGCGGCAGCCGACGATACGGCGCTCGCCCTCGGTGTCAACGTCTACCGCGGCGCTCTGACGATCCCGTCGGTCGCCGACGCGCACGGCCTGCCGTACACACCCCTCGGACAGGCGCTCTGAGGTCGGTCGACAACACAGCCCTGTTGGACAAACCGCTGGCTGCGTCACCCTTTCGGGTACGACGGGGACAGTGGAGGGCTCGTACACAATCTGCCAGAATGGGCCGCGACCGGTTGAACCCGGTCGCGGCCTTCGACCGAAGGCTCCGGCGTGTGTGTGAGCTCGCCGCGCTGGCGCCGTCGCCCGGCGCGGCGGCGACGCACGAGCGCCGCGCAAGTGTGCACGCCAAAGGAGCTGTGAATGGGCGACCTCCTCCGCATCGATCTCACCTCGGGCACCAGCCGTGAAGAGACGGTGCCACCCGACCTGATCCGCGAGTGCATCGGCGGCAAGGGCCTCGGCACGCACTACCTGTGCGACGAGGTCGGCCCTGAGGTCGACCCGCTCAGCCCGGAGGCGAAGCTCATCTTCGTGGCCGGCCCCATGGCGGGCACCTCCATGCTCGGCAGCAACCGCTACGCTCTCTACTTCGCCTCGCCGTTGACCAACGGCTACTGCGAGTGCTATTCGGGCGGCAACCTCGCCCCTCAGTTCGCCAAGACCGGGTTCAAGGTGGTGATCGTCGAGGGCAAAGCCGACGGTCACGTCTACCTGGAGATCAGCGAGGGCGGCATGCGCATCCACGGCGCGGAGGACCTGTGGGGGCTCGACGCCTTCGAGGCCGAGGACAAGCTTCTCGAGCGCACGGAGCACAGGAAGGCCCAGGCCTGCGTCATCGGCCCGGCGGGCGAGAAGCTCGTGCGCTTCGCCTGCGTCAACAACAACAAGTGGCATCAGCTCGGTCGCGGCGGTCCGGGCGCCGTCTTCGGCAGCAAGAACCTGAAGGGGATCGTCTGGCACGGCGACCACAAGGTCGAGGTCGCGCGGCCCGATGAGTACAAGGCAGTGGTCCGCGACCTCGTGGAGCGCACCAAGGACGACCCCGGCGTCGCCGCCTACCAGCGCGGCGGCACCATGAACATGGTGCGTATCATGAACGGCAAGAACGCCTTCCCCACGCGCTACTGGCGCAAGGGCACGCTGGAGGGTTTCGAGAACATCACGGTCGAGGCGATGCTCGAGAAGCACGGCACCAAGAACGAGGTCTGCCCGCCGTGCGTCATGAAGTGCGTCAAGCACAACTTCGTCTTCGAGGGCCGCCACAAGGGCCTCGAGTGCGAGGGACCCGAGTACGAGACGGCCTACGTGTTCGGCGGTCTCTGCGAGATCACCGATCTCGCAGAGATCATGTGGCTCAACGATCTCTGCGACCGCTGGGGCGTGGACACGATGAGTGCGGGCAACCTCTGCGCCCTGGCGATCGAGGCATCGCAGCGCGGCCTCATTGACGAGAAGATGGACTTCGGCGACCCCGATTGCGTCGCCGAGTTCCTGCACCGGATGTGCTTCCGCGAGGGCATCGGCGACATCTGGGCCGAGGGTATCCTGCGCGTCGAGAAGGAGTACGGGCTCGAGGGAGTCGCCGTGCACGCCAAGGGCATGGAGCCGGCAGGCTACGACCCGCGCGTCATGAAGGGCATGGGTCTCGGCTTCGCGACGACGGCCCGCGGCGCTTGCCACCTGCGCGCGACGATGTACAAGCCCGAACTCATGGGCCTCGTCGACGCGCGCGCCTGGGAGGACAAGGCAGCGGTCTACTGCGACTGGGAGGACCGGCTGACGATCATGGACTGCATGGTCTACTGCCGCTTCTACCGGGACCTCGTGCAGTGGCCGTACATCACGCAGGTGGTCAACGCCGCTGTCGGTACCGACTACAGCGAAGAGGACCTGCGCCGCGTAGCCAACCGCATCGTCACGATGACCCACGACTTCAACGCCGCGCGCGGCATCGGGCGTGAGTCGGAGCGGCTGCCGGACTGGGTCACCGAGAAGCCGATGGAGGACGAGAACGCCTTCGACTTTCCTCAGAGCGAGATGACGGCCATGCTTGGCGACTACTACCGCATCCGCGGCTGGGGCGAGTTGCCCGTGCTGGCGTAGACGACGGATCCGAGAGAGAACGCGACGACGGGGCGGGCCTCTTGCGAGGCCCGCCCCGTCGTCGCGAGTCTACGACTGGTTGCCTTGGATGTAGTCGCGGACGCGTCGGTAGGGAGCGAGTCCGTCGCTCAGACCTTGGCCGAGCACCTGGAGCCGCGCGACGCTGCTCTGCAGGCGCGCCAGGCTGGCGGTGACCGCAGCCGTGCCCTGCTCGAGTTGCGCGGTGCGCGCCTCGATAGTCCGGCTCGACGCCTCGAGCTCGGCGGCGAGCGGAGCGATCGACTTGGCCACTGCGATGCCTCGCTTGACGAGCCGATAGGCGCGCCAGCCGAGGAAGCCCAGCGCCGCCACGACAACGGCGAGGCTCGCGATCCCGACGATGAGGAGGATCCAGCCGTCCATGCGCCTAGTCTACCGCGTGCCGGCCGTCCGTCGACAGCTCGCAGCGTGCCGGACGCGAGCCCAGCCCGGGCTGCCCTGCGTTCACGGCAGCTGTGGAGCGTACCGGCAGGCGAGGCTGCAGCCGCGGCCGTCGAGACGGCTGACGACGACCCCGTACGCCTGCCCGCGCGCCTCGACGAAGAGGCCGCGACCGACGTAGAGGCCGACGTGGTGGTAGAAGGCGGGCGTGCCGAAGAAGACGAGGTCTCCCGGCTGCAGGCGCGTGAGCGGCACCGGCCTGCCCATGTGCGCCTGCATGGTGGCTCCGTGGGGCATCTCCACGCCGTGCTTGGCGTAGACGTAGAGCGCGAGGCCCGAGCAGTCGAAGCCGACCTGAGGGTCGGCGCCACCCCACACGTAGGGCTTGCCGATCCAGCGCAGCGCCTCGCGCACGACGGAGAGCTGCGCGGGCGTGCCCTGAAGCGTGGCGAGGTCGACGCCGGCCCGCTCGGCGAGCCGGCGAGCCTCGGCCGCGGCCCGGCGGGCCTCGCGGCGTAGGGTCTCCTTGATGCGGCCGTCGAGGTCGCGGAGGACGGCGCTTCGGCGAGCGAGCTCGTCCTCGACCATGGCGCGCTCCTCGTCGAGCTCCTCCTCCTTGCCGAGGGCCTCCTGGCGGCGCAGCTCGAGGCGGCTCTCGAGGGCGGCAGCCTGCCGGGCGAGCACCTCGATGCCCCCGATGGCGTCGTCGTCGACGGCCGTCAGGAGGCGGAAGTACTCGAGTTGACGCCCCACCTCGGTGAGATCGCCCGAACCGACAAGGATGTCGAGCACGCCGAGGTCGCCGCCCTTGTACATGAGGCGGGTGCGCAGAGACAGCATCTCGCGGGCCTGGTCGAGGTCTCCTTGGACGCGGTCGAGTGCGCCACGCGTGTCCATGAGCTCGATCGTGAGGGCGTCGAGCTCGGCGGCCGCCTGGTCGTACCGCTCGACGGCCACTGCGACTCGGCGGTCGAGCCGGTCGATCTCGGCGCGCACGCGGCGCGCTTCACCCTGCATCTCCGCGACCGACGCGGCACCCGAGCCGAAGGTGAGCGATTGTGGTGTGGCGGCGGCGGGCTCGAGAGCGGAACCCGCGACCAGCGCCGGGCCGCAGAGCAGGACGGCGAGGACGGCGAGGCGCGCCGCGGCACGCGCCACGGCGCGCCTCGCCGTCCTCGCTCCTTCAGCCGGTCCGACCATCATCGCTGACTCTATCGGCGGCCTGCGCCAAAGGATGAGGCCCGCCCCCTCGGCGAGCTTTGCAATGGCTCAGCACGCGGTGTACAATCCCTCTTCGCGTCGCGGGGTGGAGCAGTCCGGTAGCTCGTCGGGCTCATAACCCGAAGGTCGCAGGTTCGAATCCTGCCCCCGCTACCAAGCCTTCCGGGGCGCCCGTTCGGGCGCCCTTCTCTTTGCTGTCTCGTCTGGCCGGGGCCCGGCCACCTCTCGTGGGCCGAGAGCGTGCGCGCCGGTCGCGTCACCGCTGCTACAGCGGCCCTCTGCTATGCTCGTCTACGGTGGCCGCGCACGGTCTTCATCTCCGCGCCGCATCAGCCTTCGCGGCCGCTCCGTGGCTGTGGGCGCCCGTGCCGAGAGGCGGACTCGGGAGGAGCGATGTCGACATTGCTGGTGGTGAACGGGGCGCCCTACGGGAGCGAGGCGCCTTATAACGCCTTCCGGCTGGCAGAGGCCTTGGCCCTGCGCGAGGAGCCCGTCGAGATCTTCCTCATGGGGGACGCGGTCCAGGCTGCGCGCGCCGGGCAGGACCCGAGGGCGGCGCACGCGTCGCTCGAGGGACTCCTGGCCGTCTTGCTCGAGCGGGGGGTGGGGGTCGTCTGCTGCGGGACCTGCTGCCGCACGCGCGGCGTCGCCGAGGACGACCTCGTCGAGGGCGTCGTGCTCGCGACGATCCACGACCTCGCGGAGGCCGTCTCGCGCTGCAAGACTCACCTCTCGTTCTGAGCTCGTGAGCGCTGGTCGCTGTCAGACGCGGGCGCTCGAGCGACGCGTCTGCGACTTCGTCGCCTCCCGCGGGGTGCTCAGAGCAGGCGAGCGTCCCCTGCTGTTGCTCTCGGGAGGCCCCGATTCGATGTGTCTTCTGCACCTGCTGCCCATCGTCGACCGGCGGCTTGCGCTCGGCGTGCGCGCCGCCGCGCTGCACGTGGACTACGGCCTGCGCGGCGGCGCCTCCGACCGCGACCGCGAGCTGGTCGAGCAGGCGTGCGATGTGGCAGGTCTGACACTGCACGTCGAGCGCCTCGAGGGTTCGCTACGGGGCCGGAACTTCCAGGCGCGAGCACGCGACCAGCGCTACGGTCTCGCCAGGGAGCTCGCCGCGCGCTTCGGGTATGGCCCTGTGACCACGGCTCACAACCGTGACGACCAGGCCGAGACGGTGCTCTACCGTCTGGTGAAGTACGCATCGCCCCTCGGCCTCGCCGGGATGCGGCCGCGCGAGGACGACCTCGCGCGGCCGCTTCTGGCTCTCGGCGCCGACGAGATCAGGGCCTACTGCGAGGCCAAGGGCATCGCCTACGGCGTCGACGCCTCGAACCTCGAACCACTCTACGCGCGCAACGTGCTGCGCCTCGAAGTGCTGCCCGCGCTGGGGCGCCTGAACCCGCGTGTGGGCGAGACGCTCGCCGACAACGCGGCGATCGCCGCGGCGGAACAAGAGGTCGTCGACGCGGCGCTGGACGAGGCCTGGCGGCGTGTGGCGACGACCGCGCGGCTCGGCGACATCGCCGCCGTCGACCTGGCCGCTCTTGCCGCCGAGCCGGCGGCGCTGCGCGCCCTCTGCCTCCGACGGCTGGCGGCCGCGGGGTCGGAGGGCGGCGCCTTCGTCACGCGCCGCCATGTGGCGGCTCTCGAGGCGCTCGCCGGTCGTCGACACGAGGACGGCAGGGTGGCGCTTGGGGGAGGCCGCGACGCCGTCCGGGAGCGCGGCCGACTGGCGATCCGCGAGCGGACTGCCGGACACGTCTGCGCGCCGGTCGAGCTCGAGATGCCCGAGCCACTGTCGCCGCGGCCGCCGGAGGGAGCGCCCGCTCCGGCGCCGGGGACATCCCCGCCGTCCGGACGGTCGTCACGACCCGTCGTCTTCTGCCGCTGGCGGGTGGCCGCCAGGCTGGAGCCTGGCGGCCACCCGCCAGCGGCCGCCCGTCGTCCGCGCATGCGCCGGACGCGCACTCCGACGAGCGACGCCTGGCTCTCGGCTTCGACGCGCCGCCGTGCGGCGGCGTGTTGCGCCATCCCTGTCGCGGGGAGCGCTTCACGCCCTTCGGCCGCACCGCCGCGACCACCCTCGCGCGCTTTCTCGCGGCGGCCGGCTGTCCTTCGGACGAGCGCCGGCAGGCGCTCGTCCTCGAGATCGACGGCGCCTTGGCGGCCGTCGCCTTCGTCGATCGCGACGGTGTGCGGCGAAGCAGGGTTGCGCGGGAGCGGAGCGTGACCCAAAGTACGGGGTGGACACTCGGCGTCACACTGGAGGAGCGGTGAGCGGACCTATCGCGGAAGTGCTCGTCGGGCGCGACGAACTGGCGACGCGCGTCGACGAGCTGGCCGAGGAGATCTCGCTCGACTACGAGGGCAAGGAGCTCCTTCTGGTCGGCGTGCTGAAGGGCGCCGTCTTCTTCATGGCGGACCTGGCGAGGCGGCTCACCGTCCCCTGTACCCTCGACTTCATGGCCGTCTCGAGCTACGGGTCGTCGACCGACTCGTCGGGCGTGGTGCGCATCCTCAAGGATCTGGACGCCGAGATCGTGGGCCGGCATGTGCTCATCGTCGAGGACATCATCGACTCCGGTCTCACGCTCAGCTACCTGCTCAAGAACCTGCGCACGCGCAAGCCCGCCTCGCTCGAGGTGTGCGCCCTGCTCACGAAGCCCGCCCGAAGGCGCACGCACATCACCTGCAAGTACACGGGCTTCGAGATGCCGAACAAGTTCGTCGTGGGCTACGGCCTCGACTTCGCGGAGCACTATCGCACGCTCGACTACATCGCCGTGCTGGCCCCCGATGCGGCGGCTCAGATCGCCGGCGAGGAGAGTTCTTTGCTGTAGGAGGGGGGGTATGCTACTCTCGAAGGGTCCCCGCCCGACCTCTTCCGTGCGTTCGCACGGGCTGTTTCTTCGTAAAGGGAGACTGTGAGCCGATTCACTCGTAACGCGCTGTTCCCCATCATCATCGTGATCATCCTCGCGATCGTGATCCAGAGGGTCATCCAGAGCGGCCAGCAGGATGCTACGCCCATCTTCCGGGCCGTCGGTCAGGCCTCCGCGGAGGTGCTCGAGCGCGACCTGCTTCGCGGCGAGGTGCAGAGGGTCGTCATCGACCAGAGCGCGGACCGCGCTCTGGTCGTCGTCGGCAGTGGCGAGGAGTACGTCGTCGCCGGCCACGCCATCGACCCGGTCGCGCTGCGCGAGCGCCTCGAGACAGAGTATCCCGATCTGCGCGTCACCGCCGGCGCCGTGGACGCGCCGAGCGCGGTCGAGAGCTTCACGAACGATCTGATCAACGGCAGCGTGGCGTCGGTCGTCATGGATACCCGAGACCAGAAGCTTGAGGTCACGACGTTCGAGAAGACCGAGGCGGGCGAGCCCGTCGGGTACGAGGTGTACTACCCCGAGGCGATCGCGACGGCCGAGCTGCTGCAGTACTACCAGGTCGAGCTTGACCCCAAGAACCCGCGGTCGCCGTGGTGGACGAGCGCGCTCGTCTACATGCTGCCGCTGCTGCTCATCATCGGCTTCTGGCTGTTCATCATGAACCAGATGCAGGGCGGCGGCTCCAAGGTCATGAGCTTCGGAAAGAGCCGCGCGCGCAGGGTCTCGCCAGACTCGCCCAAAGTCAGCTTCAAGGACGTGGCCGGCGTCGACGAGGCGGTCGAGGAGCTCCATGAGATCATGGAGTTCCTCGAGAACCCCAAGAAGTTCCAGCAGCTCGGCGCGCGCATCCCCAAGGGCGTGCTCCTGTTCGGCCCGCCGGGCACCGGCAAGACGCTGCTCGCCCGGGCCGTGGCCGGCGAGGCCGGCGTGCCGTTCTTCTCGATCTCGCGGGTCCGACTTCGTCGAGATGTTCGTCGGCGTCGGCGCCTCGCGCGTGCGCGACCTCTTCGAGCAGGCCAAGCAGAACGCCCCCTGCATCATCTTCATCGACGAGATCGACGCGGTCGGCCGCCACCGCGGCGCCGGCATGGGCGGCGGCCACGACGAGCGCGAGCAGACGCTGAACCAGCTGCTCGTCGAGATGGACGGCTTCGAGATGAAGGACAACATCATCCTGATCGCCGCCACCAACCGCCCCGACATCCTCGACCCCGCGCTGCTCCGCCCAGGGCGTTTCGACCGTCAGATCGTGGTCGACCGTCCCGATCGCGCGGGGCGCAAGACGATCCTCGATGTCCACTCGCGCGGCAAGCCGCTCAGCAAGGAGATCGACCTCGATGCGCTCGCCGCGCAGACCCCGGGCTTCACCGGCGCCGACCTCGCCAACTTGGTCAACGAGGCGGCGCTGCTCGCCGCGCGCGCCGGCAAGAAGATCATCGAGATGCACGAACTCGAAGAGGGCATCATGCGCGTCATCGCCGGACCCGAGAAGAAGAGCCGCCTGATCTCCGACAAGGAGAAGGCGATCACGGCCTACCACGAGATGGGCCATGCGCTGGTCGGCCACTTCCTCCCCAACACCGACCCGGTCCACAAGGTCTCGATCGTGAGCCGCGGCCAGGCGCTCGGCTTCACGCTCTCGCTGCCGACCGAGGACAAGTTCCTGACGACCAAGTCGGAGCTCATGGACAACCTGGCGATGACGCTGGGGGGGCGCGCCGCCGAGGAGGTCGTCTTCGACGAGGTCACGACCGGCGCGGCCAACGATATCGAGAAGGCGACCAGTGTCGCCAAGCAGATGATCATGCGCTATGGCATGAGCGAGGAGCTCGGCCCGCGCACGCTCGGCCATAACCAGGCGCAGCCGTTCCTCGGCCGCGAGTTCAGCCAGGAGTCTGACTACTCCGACGAGGTCGCGCGGCAGATCGACGAGGAGATCCGGCGCATCATCGAGGAGGCTCACCAGCGGGCCCAGGACCTCCTCGCCGGGCGCCGCGAGCAACTCGATGGCATCTCGGCGATCCTGATCCAGCGCGAGACGCTCGAGCGCGCCGAGTTCGAGGCGCTGCTCGAAGGTGTGCCCCAGGAGGAGGTCTTCCGCGAGCGCGACGAGAAGGAGGCGCGCAGGGCGCGCGCCGAGCGCGCCAAGAAGGAGGACAAGGCTCCCAAGCCGAAGGTCGTGCCGCGGCCCATCAAGCCGGTCAACCCCGAGACGACCTGAGGGTCGACTCCAGCGCCGGCAGTGGACCGTCAGAAGATCCAGGAGGGAGTGCGACTGATCCTCGAGGGGATCGGTGAGGATCCGGCGCGGCTTGGTCTCATCGAGACGCCCCGGCGCGTCGCCGACATGTACGAGGAGATCTTTGTCGGCATCGGCGCAGCCGACCCGGCCGAGTTCCTCGTCTCCGTCCCGGGCGACCATCACCGCGAGATGGTGCTCATCAGGGACATCCACTTCTACTCGATCTGCGAGCATCACCTGCTGCCCTTCGCAGGCACCGCGCACGTGGCCTACATCCCCAGCAAGGACGGCCGCATCGCCGGGCTCTCCAAGCTGGCGCGCGTGGTGCGCCTCGTCGCAGCGAGGCCGCAGCTCCAAGAGCGCATCACCTCCGAGATCGCCGACGCCATCGTGCGCGCCCTCGATCCCGAGGGGGCCGTCGTCCTGATCGAAGCGGAGCACCTCTGCATGTCCATGCGCGGCGTGCGCGCGGCCGGGGCCCGTACGGTGACCAGCGCCGTGCGTGGCATCATGCAGAGCAGCGCGGCGACCCGCGCCGAGGTGTTCGGCCTCATCAACGCGCCCCGCTAGCCGTGGACGCCGCCGCGCCCCGTCTCGAGGTGCAGCTGCCCTGCGTGATGGGCGTTCTGAACGTCACCCCCGACTCATTCTCTGATGGAGGACGCTTCGCGCGGCTCGAGGCGGCGGTCGCGCAGGGCGCCGCCATGGCGCGCGACGGCGCCGCGATCATCGACGTGGGCGGCGAGTCGACGCGCCCGGATCCGACCGGGTCGAGCTCGAAGACGAACTGGCGCGCGTCCTCCCGGTCGTCGAGAGGCTGCGAGCGGAGACGTCGGCCGTGCTGTCCATCGACACGTACAAGGCCGAGGTCGCGCGGCGGGCTCTCGCCGCCGGTGCCGCGGTCGTCAATGATGTGAGCGCCCTGCGTATGGATCCGGAGATGGTCGACGTCGTCGCCGACGCCGGCTGTCCGGTGGTCCTGATGCACATGCAGGGCGAACCGAAGACGATGCAGAGGGAACCGCACTACGACGACGTCGTCGACGACGTCCGCGCCTTCCTCGAGGAGCGCATGGCGTTCGCGGCGGAGCACGGCATCGCCGAGGAGCAGATCCTGGTCGACCCCGGCATCGGCTTCGGCAAGACCGTCACGCATAACCTGACGCTGTTGAGCGGGCTCGGGCGGCTGCGGGAGCTTGGGCGGCCGGTCGTGCTCGGTGCCTCACGCAAACGCTTCCTGGGCGCCATCCTCGGCGCCGAGCCGGGTGGCCGTCTCATCGGTACCGTGGCGGCCACCGTGATCGGTCTCTCAATGGCGCCGACATCGTGCGCGTCCACGACGTGCGCGAGAACTTCGAGGCGCTGCGCGTGGTCCTCGCGCTGCGCGAGGCTGAGGGTGGGGGCTGAGACGACGATGCCCGACCGACTCGCGATCTCCGTCGAAGGGCTCCGGCTGCGGGGGCGCTGCGGTGTCACGGCGGAGGAGCGCGCCCTGGGCCAGACTCTCGTGTTCGACGTCCGCCTCGTGCCCTCGTCGTGTCGCGGCGCCGCGTCCGATCTGCTCGAGGACACGCTCGACTACGGTCGCGTGGTCGAGCTCGTGAGCGCGACGGTCGCGGGCGCGGATTTCCAGCTGCTCGAGCGGCTCGCGACCGTGGTGGCCGACCGTCTCTGGCAGCCTGGGCTCGACGAGCTCGTCGTCTGTGTGCGCAAGCTCGATCCACCGGTCGCGGCGCCCGTCGAGGCCGCCGTGGTGGAGCTCGTCCGACGGCCGTGAGTGCCGCGCCGCGCCGCGCGTTCGTCGCGCTGGGGTCCAACCTGGGCGACCGCGTGGCACATCTCGCTCACGCCAGAGACGCGCTGGCTGCCTTGAGCGACACGTCGCTGCTCGCGGTCTCGTCGGTCTACGAGACGGCGCCGCAAAGTCTTGAGGACCAGCCGCCGTTCCTCAATCAGGTCGCGGCGTTTGATACCGGCCTCAAACCGCTCCAGCTGCTCGGCGCCTGCCAGCGGATCGAGGCCGAGTGCGGCAGGCGCCGCGAGGTCCGCTTTGGCCCGCGCACGCTCGATGTCGATATACTGCTGATCGAGGGCATGGAGTCCGACGATCCGACACTGACCGTGCCGCACCCTCGCATGTTCGGGCGGGCCTTCGTCTTGGTCCCCTTGGCCGAGGTGTGGTCGTTCGCCAAGGGCATGCCCGCCCTCGACGTGCCGGCCCTCGGCAGGGCGTTGGCGCGCGAGCAGTCTGTCCAACGCTACCTCCCGGCGGAGGCTTGAAGATGACGGCAACCCCCACCCGGCACGCCGCCGGGCAGCGTCGACGGCTTGGCGGGGTCGCGGCGTGACGCGGCCCTACATCGCGTCCGTCGACCATGCGGGGTTGCACCGGCGTACGTTCGACGTGCTCGTGCTGGGCGGCGGCATCGCGGGCCTCACGGCGGCGATCGGCGCGGCGCGGCGCTGGCGTGTGGGTCTGCTCACGAAGTCGACCTTCGAGGAGACGACGACCTTCCTCGCCCAGGGCGGCATCGCGGCAGCTCTCGGAAAGGCCGACTCCCCCGACCTGCACTTCGACGACACGATGCGGGCGGGCGCAGGGCTCTGCGACGCCGAAGCGGTCCGGGTGCTCGTCGACGAGGGCCCGGAGCGCGTACGCGAGCTCATGGAGATATGCCCCCGCTTCGACCGGGTCGACGGCGAGATCGTCCTCAGCCGCGAGGGCGCGCACTCCGTGCCGCGGGTCGTGCACGCCGGCGGTGACGCGACCGGCAGCGAGGTCTCGAGCGCGCTTGCTGAGGCCCTGCGCCTGGGCAGCCGGGTGCAGCTCTATGAAGGCGAGTTCGTGATCGACCTGCTGACCGTCGACGGGCGCTGCGTCGGCGCGCTCTCGCGCAGCATGGTCGACGGCCAGCACGACCCTCAACCTCGCGATGGTCACGATCTTGGCGACCGGCGGCGCCGGGCAGGTCTACGCGCGCACGACCAACCCGCAGGTGGCGACCGGCGACGGTATCGCGATGGCCTATCGCGCCGGCGCCGCCATCAGAGACCTCGAGTTCGTGCAGTTCCACCCGACCGGTCTCGCGCTCGAAGGGCAGGACGACGGTCCTTCTCGTCACGGAGGCGCTGCGCGGCGAAGGCGCATACCTGCGCAATGCGGCCGGAGTCCGCTTCATGCTCGATGCCGACGAGCGCGCCGAGCTGGCGGCGCGCGACGTGGTCGTGCGCGCCATGGTGGCCGAGATGCGTCGCGAGGGCAGCGACTGCGTGTACCTCGACGCCACGCACCTCGACCGCGAGATGCTCTACCGCCGCTTCCCGACGGTGACCGCGGGGCTCAGCAAGCACCGGCTCGATCTCGCGCAAGACCTCATCCCCGTCGCGCCGGTCAGCCACTACTTCATCGGCGGGGTGCAGACCGATGTCTGGGGCCGCACGACGATCCCCGGGCTCTACGCCAGCGGCGAGGTCGCGAGCACGGGCGTCCACGGTGCGAACCGCCTGGCCTCGAACTCGCTGCTCGAGGGGCTGGTCTTCCCGGACCGTGTCGTGCGCGACCTCGACCGCTATGTCGGCCGATTGGGCGAGGACGTTCGCGCGCCTGCAGTTCGACCTGCCTGCGCGGACCGCCGGGCGGGACGGACACACCGCGACGGCGGCTGCACGGGCCCGCCTCACGGCCGTGATGTCGGAGAAGGTCGGCGTGCTGCGCCGCGCCGGGGAGCTCGAAGCCGCGGTCGCCGAACTGCGCGAGCTCGCCTCGGCGGTGCACCCCGACGGCGCCGACGTGCCCGAGTACGAGTTCTACAATCTGCTCACGCTGGGGACGCAGATCGCGAAGTGCGCGCTGCTTCGGGAGGAGTCGCGCGGCGTGCACCTGCGCGACGACTATCCGGAGAGCGAGGAGGACTGGCTGCGGCACACCACCCTGCGCCTGTCGGACTTCCATCTCGAGCCCGGGGAGGACGAGTGAACGCGCTGTCGCTGCGCGCCGCGGCTCGTGAGGCCGCGCGGCGCGCGCTCGACGAGGACCTTGCCGGCTTCGGCGATCTGACGGGGTCTGTCTTCACCGGCGACGGGGTGGGTCGTGTGGTCGCCCGGGAGGCCGGGGCGCTCTCCGGCCGCCTGGCCTTCGAGGAGGCAGCCGCGCTCGTCGACCCGAGTCTCGCAGTCACGTTCGAGCGCGACGACGGCGACCGTCTCGCCGAGGGCGAGACGGTCGCCGTCGTCGCCGGCCGTCTCGCGAGCATCCTCGCCCTCGAGCGCACCGGCCTCAACTTCCTCGGTCGTCTCTCCGGCGTTGCCACGCTGACGGCACGCTTTGTCGCGGAGACCGAAGGCACGGCGGCGCGGATCGCCGCGACCCGCAAGACCACACCGGGCCTGCGCGCCCTCGAGAAGGCGGCGGTCGTGCACGGTGGCGGTCTCGCCCACCGCTTCGGGCTCTTCGACGCCGCCATGATCAAGGACAACCACGTGACGGCGGCCGGCGGCGTCGGCGCGGCCGTCGCGCGCGTGCGGGACCACCTCGGCCACGCGCACGGCCTCGAGGTAGAGGTGGACACTCTCGCGCAGCTTCAGGAGGCGCTGGACGCCGGCGCTCCCGTGGTGCTGCTCGACAACATGGACCTCGCCACGATCCGTGCCGCCGTCGAGCTCGTCGCCGGCCGCGCCGTGGTCGAGATCTCGGGCGGCGTGACCCTCGAGCGCGTGCGCGAGCTCGCCGCGACTGGCGCCGACGTCCTGTCCGCCGGCGCTCTCACGACGCACGCCCCGTGGCTCGACCTGGCCCTCGACCTGGAGTCCTGAGCATGCTGCTCGTCGTTGACGTCGGCAACACGCAGACCGTCATCGGCCTCATCGAGGGCGGCGAGGTCGTGGACCACTGGCGCATCGCTACCGTGCGGCACCGCACCGGTGACGAGATCGCCGGTCTCCTCCAGGGGTTCTTCTCGCTCCAGGGTCTGCGCCCGGGCGACGAGATCGACGAGGTCGGCATCGCGTCCGTCGTGCCCCGTCTCACGTTGCAGTGGGTCGAGATGTGCGAGAAGCACCTCGGGGTCACACCGTTCGTGGTCGGCCCGGGCGCCCGCACGGGCATGCGGATCCTCATGAAGAATCCCTCGGAGGTGGGCGCCGACCGCATCGTGAACGCGGTCGCCGCCTTCGAGCGCTACGGCGGCCCCTGTATCGTCGCCGACTTCGGGACCGCGACCACGTTCGACGTCGTCTCGCGCGAGGGGGACTACCTGGGCGGGGCGATCGCTCCCGGCATCGAGGTGTCGCTCGAGGCGCTGACGACGCGCGCCGCAAAGCTGATCAAGGTGGAGCTGGTGGAGCCCGAGCACGCCATCGGCAAGTCGACCACCGAGGCCCTGCAGGCGGGGGCCGTCTACGGCTTCGCCGGCGAGGTCGAGGGCATCGTACGAGCCATCTGGAAGGAGCTCGGCGAGCAGGCCATGGTGGTCGCCACGGGCGGCATCGCCGACTTGATCGCGGGTCATACGGCCGTCATCTCCAAGGTCGATCCCTTTCTCACCCTGCGCGGTATCGAGCAGGTCATGCGCCGCCAGCACCCCGCCTGAGCCGGGGGCACGGGCGGTGGCCGGCGGGGTCGAGGAGCGAGGGCCGCCTGCGTCGACACCTGCGTCGCAGTCCGCTTCGCGGCCGGTGTCGCCGCTCTCGCGCCCGCTCGCCATCGGCCCCTTGATTGTCGACCGGCGCCTCTTCATGGCGCCGATGGCCGGGGTCACGACGCAGGCCTTCCGTCGCAGCGTGCGCCGCTGGGGCGCGGGCCTCGTCTTCACGGAGATGATCTCGGCGTACGGCGTCTGCTACGGCAACCGGCGGACGCTCGACTACCTGCTCTGCGGCGAGGATGAGCACCCCATCGGCTTCCAGCTCTTCGGCGCCGACTCCGACTACCTGGCGCGCGCCGCGGAGCTTTGCGTGGGCGCCGGCGCCGACCTCGTCGACCTCAACATGGCCTGCCCGGTCCGCAAGGTCATGAAGACGGGCGCCGGCGCGGCCCTTCTCGGCGACCACGCGCGGGCCGAGGAGATCGTGCGGGCCGTGGCCGCCGCCGTCGGACCGGAGACGCCGGTCACCGTCAAGCTGCGCGCCGGCCTCAGGGAGGGCGACGAGGCGGGGCGCCGTCTGGCACCCCGCCTCGTCGTCGCCGGCGCCGCGGCCGTCTTCCTTCACCCGCGGACGGTGACCCAACTCTACCGGGGACGTGCCGACCATCGAGCTCACCGCCGTGCTGGCCGCCGAACTGCCGGTGCCGGTGATCGCCTCGGGGGACGTGGACGGCCGCGGCGCCGCGCTCGAGCTCCTCGAGCGCGGCGCCGCGGCCGTCGCCCTGGCCCGCTACGCCGTGGGCCGGCCCTGGCTCTTCGAGGAGGCGCTCTCCGGCGAGTCGCCCGCGCCGTCCAAGAGACTCAAGGAGACGCAGCGCTTCGCCGATGACGTCCTTCATGAGATGGGGCCGCACGGTGTGAGGCACCTGCGGCAGTTCTGGCCGCGGTTCCGCCGCAGCGGGGCGCTCGACCACTTCACTGCGGAGGCGCTCATGCAGGCGCGCGAGCCCGACGAAGTGCGGGGGCTGCTCCGTCTCAGAGGGCCCGCGGTCCAGGAGAGGTGACGTTCGCCGGAGACGGTTGCGCGACTCCCGGGCTCGTCCTATACTTTCGTGCCGTTTGCGGCGCGCGGCCTCATCCAGAGGCCGCGCCGTCGTGTTGAGGAGGAGGCGCAGTGGTCGACCGCGAGATCATCCTCACCCCCGAGGGTCACCAGAGGCTCAAGGTGGAGGTCGAGTACCTATCCACGGTCAGGCGCGACGAGGTCGCGGATCGCATCCGCAACGCGCGCGACTTCGGCGACATCTCGGAGAACTCGGAGTACGACGACGCCAAGAACGAACAGGCGATGCTCGAGGCGCGCATCTACGCGCTCGCCGACAAGCTGCGCAGCGCCATCATCATCGACGCCGAGAGCGTGCAGACCGACAAGGTCGGCGTGGGCACCAAGGTGACTCTTCAGAACATGGAGAACGGCGACGTCGTCCAGTACGCGATCGTGGGCTCGGCCGAGGCCGACCCGCTGACCTTCAAGCTGTCCAACGAGTCGCCCGTCGGCCGGGCCATCCTCGGTCACAAGCCCGGTGACAAGGTCACCGTCGCGGTGCCGAAGGGCTCCAAGAAGCTCAAGGTCCTCGCTATCGAGAGAGCCTGATCCTCGGGCTCGTGGGCGAGCACACCGACCACGGCGACGTCTTCGCCGAACGCCGCGACAAGCTCGCCGCCTGGCGGGCGACCGGCGAGGCCTACCCGACGAGCTACCAGCCCCGCGACGAGATCGGTCCGTTGCGCGCTGCCTACGAGCGCCTCGAGGCCGGCCAGGACTCAGGTGAGACGCACCGTGTTGCCGGGCGCGTCATGGCGCGCCGCGTGCACGGCAAGGTCTCGTTCTTGGTCCTGAAGGACGCGAGCGGCGAGCTCCAGCTCTTCGCCCAGCTCGACGCGCTCGGCGACGAGCGCTACGCGGCCCTCGAGCACCTCGACCTGGGCGACCATGTCGGCGCCGAGGGCACCGTCATGCGCACGCGCCGCGGCGAGCTCTCCCTGCGCGTCACCTCCTGGCAGTTGCTCACCAAGTCGCTGCGGCCGCTGCCCGAGAAGTTCCACGGTCTCACCGACGTCGAGCTGCGCTACCGCAAGCGGTACCTCGACACGGCCGTCAACGACGAGTCGCGTGCCGTCTTCGTCCGACGCGCGACCATCATCAAGACCATCCGTGACTTCCTCGACCAGCGCGGCTTCGTCGAGGTCGAGACGCCCGTCCTGCAGCCGCTCTACGGCGGCGCCATGGCGCGGCCCTTCGTGACGCACCACAACGAGCTCAAGCGTGACCTCTACCTGCGCATCGCCACCGAGCTGTACCTCAAGCGCTGCATCATCGGCGGCATCGACAAGGTCTACGAGATCGGCAAGGACTTCCGCAACGAGGGCGTGAGCTATAAGCATAACCCCGAGTTCACGATGCTCGAGACCTACGAGGCCTACGTCGACTACAACCACGTCATGACGATGGTCGAGGAGATGGTCGGCGCGGCCGCCGAGGCCGTCGGCCACCTACAGGTCGAGTTCCGCGGCCACGCGATCGATCTCACGCCCCCGTGGCCGCGCCTCACCATGCGCGAGGCGATCCGCAGCGAATCGGGCATCGACATCGGCGCCGACGACGCGCGCACGGTCGCCGATCTCCAGGCGGCGATCAAGAAGACGGGGCTCGACGACAAGGTCCCGCTCGCCCCGACCTGGGGCACCCAGGTCGACGAGCTCTTCAGCGAGATGGTCGAACCCAAGCTGATCCAGCCGGTGTTCATCACCGAGCATCCGCTCGAGACCAGCCCGTTCGCCAAGAAGTGCCCCCACGACCCGCGCTTCGTCGAGCGCTTCGAGAGCTTCATCGCCGGCATGGAGACGGGCAACGCCTTCAGCGAGCTCAACGACCCCGACGACCAGCGCGCACGCTTCTTGCAGCACGTCGGCGACTTCGAGGCCGGCGACGACACCGCCCATCAGCTCGACGAGGACTTCCTCGAGGCCATGGAGCACGGCATGCCGCCGACCGGCGGCCTGGGCATGGGTATCGACCGCGTGGTGATGATCCTCACTGGCGCGCCTAGCATCCGCGACGTCATCCTCTTCCCGGCGCTGC
>CAWBNR010000006.1:0-36559 GCA_963790185.1 uncultured Thermoleophilia bacterium
TGGCCTTGACCTTTTCTTTACCATTTCTTTACCAGAATCACGTTTGCGGGTGGTAAAACCGATGGTCAACCCTGCCAGTCCTGGACCTGGTCGTGGTATTCGGCGGCCGGGATTTCGGACACGGGGCTGGTGAGGGTGGGTTTGGAGACGTTGAGTTCGGTGATCAGCCGCGCGTAGGTCCAGCCCTGCGCGCGCAGTTCAATGAAACGTTGAACGGTGTTCTCGTCGTGCATATATCTATTCTCCGTGATTGATTCGACGGGGTTAATCCCCGCGGTTAGGGGAAGCATAGCAGAGGTTCGGGATCCGGGGGCAGGAGTCAGTGAACAGAAGACAGTGGGTGGTGGAAAAACGCTGCACGGAACTGCACCACGCTGCACCAAGCTGCACGGAGCTGCACAAAATTTTTCCAACTTTTTGCAAAAAAGAGTTGACGCGGTTTGCAGCCGGAGGCTGAAGGCCAGGGACTGAAGGACCAAGGACAAATTCTAAGGCGAAGGCTAAATGCTGAATTCGGAACCTGAGACCTGATCTGACATTGTAAAGTAGCTTACCGAGCGGCGGGTCAAGGGTCAGGAGTTGTCGAGACTGGAGTTTGACGCCCGGAGAAAATCGGTTGCCGATCATTTCCCCGGAGGGTCGCGTGAAAGCGACCCCCGGCCAACTCCAAGCGTAATGGCCTCGCCATGCCTCAGGTCGAATTGTTCCAGCTCAAGGGGTCAAGACCTCAACCAACTTGTTCAGGGCCGGCTGCGCCTGAGCCCAGCGACTTGTCGGACCCCGCTATATGGGTGAGCTTCCCCCAGGGCTCAGCTTGAAGCCCGCGATGTTCAGCGACCCAGAGTTGACCACGTAGACCCAAGAATCACTGACCGTGAGGCTGATGGGCATCGTCCCATGGGAGCCAACCTTGTCAGTCATGGTGAGACCCGTTGAGGTGACCCTGGTAGAAGACGCTGATTTCGCTGCTGCCAGCATCTACTGCGAGAAGCCATGCTCCCATCTTCTGTGAGGGCTATGGCTCCCTGGCTGTGAAATGCGGTGCCTGTTCCGGTTCCTCCGGTGCTGTATGAGACTCCTGCCCCGAGGGTCCCGTCCGAGTACTCTGGTGAATCGCCAGACCATGTTTCCGCTGACTGCGTTGTCCTCTGTGTGGACCGCCCCAGTCACCTTTGAGGGGTGTCGCCCCTACCTGTGCGATGGTGGTTCCGAGCATTAGCAGCGCAAGGGCTGCGAACGATAACAATCTTGATGTTTTTATGATCGTTTTCTTACCTGTGTCGTTCGAAAGGAAGCGCGCGTATTAAGGGGTATAACACAAACATAGAATTGGACTAGTGCAATCACCGAAGTTACTTCTTCACATATTCAACTTCTAGGAATGAAGCTAGTACATTATCCACCAATTTGTCTAGAAAGCTGGTCCTGTAACAAAGCAGCGAACGCACAATAGATTTCTCTGATTTCACCCTATAACAGGTCTCAGCACCAATTCTTTCCTTAACAAGAATCTCCCGTTCACACAGCAGCCCCAGATAATGGGACAACGTTGAATCCGCTATCATTGTTTCACTAGCTAATTCTTTGAAGCATATCAGCTCTTCACTAAGCATGATGTGACCGGACTGCTCGCCGCCGAGCACGTAGTCGCCCTTCACCATCTCGGCGACCACGTAGCGGTCGCCGACCGGTGTCGTCAGCACCTCGATGCCCTCGCGGCGCGTGCGGTGGAACCCGAAATTCGTCATCACCGTGGTGACCACGGTGTCGCGCCGCAGCAGACCCTTGTCGCGCAGGTGCGTCGCCAGGATGGCGATGAGGAAGTCGCCGTCGACGAGTTCGCCGGCGTCGTCGACGGCGAGCACGCGGTCGCCGTCGCCGTCGAAAGCGAAGCCGAGATCGTAACCGTCGGCGCGCACGAACTCCTGCAGCGCACCGACGTGCGTCGAGCCGCAGCCGTCGTTGATGTTGACGCCGTCGGGTTCGGCGCAGAGCAGCGCGACCTCGGCGCCGGAGGTCGACAGGGCCAGCGGCGCCGCCCGGTACGTGGCGCCGTTGGCGCAGTCGAGCGCCACGCGCAGGCCCGACAGATCAAGCGAGAGACGCCCGACGAGCCCGGCGACGTACGCCTCGACCGCGCCTTCGAGCGGCTCGGCCGAGCCGGGCGCTTCACCGACCGCAGAGCGAAGGTCGCGGCGCTCGATGTGAGCCTCGATCTCGGCTTCCTCATCGTCACTGAGTTTGAGACCTTCCGAGGAGAAGAACTTGATGCCGTTGTCCTCGTAGGGGTTGTGGGAGGCGCTGATGACGACGCCGGCATCGGCGCCGCGCTCGAGAACGAGCGCGGCGAGCCCCGGCGTCGGGATCACACCCGCGACCTCGACACGGGCCCCTCCGCCGGTGAGTCCGGCGACCAGACCGTCCTCGAGCATCGGTCCCGAGAGTCGCGTGTCGCGGCCGATGACGAAGAGCGGCTGCCGGCCGCGGCGCCGAGCTTCGACCACGCCGGCGGCCCGCCCGACCTGCTCGGCGAACTCCGCCGTCAGCAGGTCACCCGCCACGCCTCTGATCCCATCCGTGCCGAAGTACGCGCCCATCGTTCTCCCGGTCGTGCCCTGAAGCCCCGGGAATGCTACGTCCCGCACCACCCGAGGGCAAACGGCCCCGGCATGGGCCGCCCCCGCTCCCTCAGCGCACGACCACCTTGGCCGAGCCGATCTTCGACTGCTTGAGGCCGGCCGCGTCCTTCGCATAGACGTAGTAGCGGTAGATGCCCTTCTTCGCCGGCTTCCACTTGACCCGATACCAGACGCCGGCGGTGCGAGTACGGAGGTAGATCCGCTTCACGACACGGTGCTTCGAGTTCTTGACGACCACCCGCACGCTGTAGAGCTTGTGGCTGAGGTTGTCGGTGCCCTTGTAGCGCAGTCTGACGGCGACGCCGACGCGGCCGCTGGCCGCCCTCGCCGCGGTGCGCGGGCCGACGAGGTCGACCTTGACCGTCGCCGTCCGCGTCTCCTCGACGTTGCCGGCGAGGTCGAGCGAGCGGTAGAGCACGGTGTGGATGGCGCTCGTCGCGAGCGCCACGCTGTCGCCGGTCGTCCAAGTGACACCGCCGTCCAGGCTGTACTCGGTGATGGCGACGCCGCTGCGCTCATCCTCGGCCGTGAACGAGAGTGTCACCGGCGTGGTGTGCCAGCCCTCGTCGGCGCCGGCGACGAGTGTGACGGCCGCCACGCTGTCGAGGGTGACGGTCACGAGCTCGACCGACGTCGTGTTGCCGGCGGCGTCTTCAGCCCAGGCTTCGACCGTGTGCGCGTCGCCGTCCTCGCCGCTGATCAGGAAGGGCTCCTCGTAGGGCGTCCACTCGCCCTCGTCGACGCGGTACTCGAAGACGGCGATGCCGGCCAGCTCGTCCTCGGCCGCGACCTCGAATGGGACTGTCGTGCTCCACCAGTCGGTGACCGGCAGGGTCAGGGTCGGGGGTGTGGTGTCGATCGCGACGTCGACCCGCTCGATGTCGCCCGCGTTGCCGGCGACGTCGGTCGCGCGGACCTCGACCGCGTGGATCCCGTCGCCGCTGTGGTCGGCAGGCGCGGCGATCGCCAGGGCGTCACCCTGTGTCCAGTCGCCGCCATCGACGCGATACTCGATGGAGTCGACGCCCGAGTTCGGCACCGGCTCCGCCTCGTCCGTGAAGAGCTGCTCGTCCTCGGCGCTGAAGGAGAGCGCGACGTCCTGGTTCTGCCAGGCGTCCAAGTCCGAAGCGCCGTCGTCGATCGCGACCGCCGGAGCGGCCGTGTCTATCTTGACGAAGAAGGACTGCGCGGTCTCCTCGTTGCCGCTCGGCTGCGCGGCGTCGACGGAGTAGTACAGGATCTCACTCACGCCGTCGTCGGCGTGGTCTGCAGCGGCCTCGATCTCGACCGTGCTCCGGTCGGCCCACGTGAGCCCGCCGTCCAGGCTGTGCCGCGTCGCGGCCACTCCCGAGAGACCGTCATCGGCGGAGAGCCCCACCGTGAACGAGACGTTGTGCCACGCGTCGTCGTCGTGATCGTCGACCGTCACCGGCGCAATCGTGTCGGTGAGCCGGAGGACCGACCGAGGCTCCGTGGAACCCTCGGCGGTCTCAGCGTTCCCCACCCCGTCGAGAGCCCGGAAGAACACTTCCTGTTCGCCATCGGGAAGGAGTGCCGGGTCGAGCCAGACGGTGGTCACACCGACGGCCGCCAGCACGGTCTGCCAGTTTTCGCCGGGCAGCCGGTACTGGAACGCCGCCAGCCCCGAGGAGGGATCCGGGTCACTCCAGTCACCGAACACGAGCGGGACCGGCGAGTTGTAGTAGCTGAGATCGCCCTCGGGGACCATGCCTGTCCACGGCGCGCGTGTATCGAGCAGCGTACTCGCGGAGGCCATGTGGGTGACGCCGAAGTTGTCCCTGAACTCGCCGGTCACGGTCCTCATGCCGTCGTCGCCTGCCGCCAGCACCCACGCCTTCGTCTGTGCGTGCGCCTCCCACGCCGACCATGTCGCGCCGCCGTCGTTCGAGAAGCGCATGTCCTTGGGGTGCGGCACTCTCAATGTGAGGGTCACGGCGATCTGGGCGACCGCCGGCGAGCCGTCAGGGTACGCCTCCGTCACATTGATGGAGACCTCCGGTGGCGGGGGCGCAGCAGCAGCGAGCGCCGGCATCATCATGAACCCCGCGATGATCGCAGCGATCGCCGGCAGCGCGACCCTCGTGGCGATCCGTCTCAACCCCTGTACTTCGGTGTGGCGCTTGTCGGCGCGGCCCATCTCGTTCTCCTGTCCCGGCGTGATTCGATCTGCAGATGACGCGTTCGATGTCGTCCAACGCCCTAAGAAGTACGGCAAAAGCCGCAGCTTCCCTATGAGACGTCCGCCCCCTCTGGTCGAGATCCCGGATATCCCGCATGCCCTCATGTCGCCCTCCCCTGCCGCCCCGAGCCTGCCGGCGGTAGTACTTTCTACGTCGTTGACCATATGAAGGGTGCCCCAGAGCCCCGAAAGCCGCCTGGGACATACGTCCAGACGGCGTCTGTGCGATGTGACGGAACGAAATGATGAGACGTAGCGGGAAGACGAGAAGGGCCGCCTGGCGGCGGCCCTTCGGGAAGTTCCTGGTATGACCGCGCGTCAGCGCTTGCTGAACTGCGGCTTCTTGCGCGCCTTGTGGAAGCCGGCCTTCTTGCGCTCGACCTGCCGCGCGTCGCGCGTGAGGAAGCCCGCCCGCTTGAGCGGCGTGCGCAGGCTCTCGTCGGCCTCGCAAAGAGCGCGCGCGATGCCGTGACGGACCGCGCCCGCCTGGCCCGCGATACCGCCGCCGTAGACGTTGGCGGTGATGTCGAAGCGGCTGCCCGTGTGGGTCATCTCGAGGGGCATAAGGGCGATGGTCTTGAGGACCTCGCGACCGAAGTACTCATCGATCTCGCGGCCGTTGACGAGCGCCCTGCCCACCCCGGGAGTGAGAACGACGCGGGCCACGCTGGTCTTGCGCTTGCCGGTCGCACGATAGGTCACTGCCTCTGCCACGCCTTACTCCTTGATCTCGAGCACGTCGGGCATCTGCGCCTCGTGCGGATGGTCGGGGCCGGCGTAGATCTTGAGTTTGCGCAGCTGCGCCCGGCCCAGACGGTTGTGCGGCAGCATGCCGCGCACGGCCCGGCGCACGATCTCTTCGGGGCGCCGCGACATGAGGTGCGCGTATGACTCCGATTTGATGCCGCCGGGGTAGCCGGAGTGCCGGTAGTACATCTTCTGTTCGGCCTTGTTGCCGGTCACCACGACCTTGTCGGCATTGACGACCACGATGAAGTCGCCGGTGTCGATATGAGGCGTGTAGGTCGTCTTGCGCTTGCCGCGCAGGGCGTCGGCAACCACCGTGGCAAGGCGACCGAGAGTCTTGCCGGTGGCGTCGACCACGTACCACTTCTTCTCAATGGTGGATGGCTTCGCGACGTAGGTCTTCATGCGCTCACTTCTGGCTGTTCCATGACAGCGCGCCCGGGCTCGGGCACGCGAGCGGGTAGTCTAGCGGAATCCCCGGAGGGCTGCAACACGCGAGGGCCGGTCATCCCTGCCGGCGCAGGACGACGCGCTCTCCGGCCTCGAGCGAGAGCACCTCCGACGCCGAGCCGCCATTGACGGCGACCGAGACCATCCCGTAGCTGTCCACCAGCACGAGGATGTCGCTCGCGCGGACCGCGCCGAAGGTGCGCACCACGCGAGCGTGGTAGCGCTCGCCGCCGCAGTCGAGCTCGAGCTGGTCGCCGATGTCGGCAGCCTCGAGCTCGTCGGCCCGGAGGTTCAGCGCGACGTTGCCGAACCGGTCGACCAGCACCGCCGTGGCCTCGAGACCGCCGCGGACGCGTCTGGGCTCGGGAACGTCGAGCCTTACGAGACCCGACGGATCCAGCTCGACCCCCACCTCGGCCGGCGACAGGCCGATCGCGAGACGAGCGGCGACCGGCGCGAAGATGTCACGGCCGTGGAAGGTCGCCGAGAGCGGGCTCAGCCAGAGGCTCTCATTGGTGAGGATGTGCGCCTCGGCGACGCCGCCGTCAGCATCGGCCGCCAGGGTGAGCAGGCCGTTGTCGGGGCCGACGAAGAGGCGGTCCCCGCCACTGCGCAGGCACGCGGGGCGGCGCGGGCCGCCCACGCCGGGGTCGACGACCGCGAGGATGACCGCGCCCGCCGGCATGTAGGGGAGCGTGTTGCGAAGCACCAGAGCGCCGGCGAGGACCTGGCGTTGCGGCAGACCGTGGGTCACGTCGATCACGCGGACCTCAGGGGCGATGCGGGCGATGACGCCGCGGCACGTGCCGGCGAAATCGTCGGCGTAGCCGTAATCGCTCGAGAAGCAGACGGGACGCATCGCAGCGCACCATACGACGCCGGCCCGACATGGGCAACATCCGACACGGTTGTCCGTTCCGGTGCGAAACGGGTACAACTGTAGAGTCCGCCGTGGCGTGCCACCGCCGTGGCGGAGCCCATCGACACGAGCGCGCGCCCTGGCTTCACCCGCCGACAGCACGCTCACGAACAAGGGAGTAGGCGTGGCTAAAGGCAAAGTGAAGTGGTTCAGCACCGAGAAGGGCTACGGGTTCATCGAGCAGGAAGAGGGCAAGGACGTGTTCGTCCACGTCACCGGTCTCGCCGCGGGCGTCCAGAGCCTCGCGGACGACCAAGAGGTCGAGTTCGAGGTCTCCGAAGGGCAGAAGGGACCGCAGGCGAGCGAGGTCAAGCCGGTCTGACGACCCGCTTTCGAGGGACGACACGAAGGGCCGGCTCTGCCGGCCCTTCGTGTCGTCCGGAGCGAGAATGCGAGTCGCACGAGCGACCGAGCGACGCGCCGAGAGAGTGTCGTGTCACCAGCCGCTGACCGCCAGGTCAGCCGGAGGCGGCGGCAGCGATGGCGGCGACCAGGCCGCCCGTGGTGTACTCGACGGCCTCGACGGCCACCGGCAGTCCCTGCTCGCGCATGGTGATCGAGGTCACGGGTCCGATCGAACAGAGCCTGACGGCCGCGAACCGGTCGGCGAGCGTCCGGCCGGCGGCAGCACCCGCCTCGTCCCCTGCGGCCCTCTCCCGGCGCTCCGCCTCGACCCTCTCCGGGCCGCCTCCCTCAAGCCTCTCGCACAGCCGGACGAAGGCGCGCACCGTGCTGCTCGACGTGAAGGTGATGAAATCGGCGAGCTCGAGGCGCGCGATCGGCACCTCGAGCTCGTCCGCCGGCAGCGTGTCGTAGACCGGGAGAACGTCGACGAGCGCGCCGCGCTCGCGCAGCGTGTCCGGGAGCACGCCGCGCGCTTCGGCGGCGCGCGGGATCAGCACGCGCGCGCCGGCCGGCGCGACGCCACGTCGCTCGAGCGCGGCCAGCAGACCCTCGGCGACGTAGTCGTCGGGCACGATGTCACAGGCGAGGCCATGCTGCTCGAGCGCGGCGGCCGTGGCCGGCCCGATGGCGGCGAGCACGGGACGACGGCCGCCCGCCGTCGCGGGCCGAAGGGCGCCCAGACCCGGCCCCGCCTCCCCGAGGTAATCAGCGAAGACCTGCACACCGTTGACGCTCGTGAAGACGAGCAGCTCGTACGAGGCGAGTCGCGCGAGAGCGCCGCGGGCCTCGTCGCCCAGCGGCCGCGGGACGATACGGATCACGGGCGCCACGAGCACCTCGGCCCCGAGCCGCGCCAACGGCGCAACGAGGGCGTCGGCCTGCTCGCGCGGACGCGTCACGACGACGGTACGGCCGGCGAGCGGCCTCGCCGGAACGGATCCTCCGGCGCCCGCCGGAGCCCCGCCGTGCTGAGGGCCGGCCGCTCTCACGCGCCCGCCGCCTGCTCGCGCACCTCCGCGAGGATCCGGTCTGCGCCGGCGGCGAGCAGCTCGCCGGCGAGCCGCTCGCCGAGCGCCTCCGGGGTCGCCGCCGGCCCACTACGCTCGCGCCTGACCGCGTCGCGGCCGTCGAGCGAGCCGACGTAGCTCCGCAGCCGGATCTGCGCGTGTGCGGACGCGCCGCCCGCCAACTCGCCGTACGCCGCGATCGGCACCTGGCAGCCGCCCTGCAGGGTGCGCATCAGAGCCCGCTCGGCGCGAACGGCAAGCGCGCTCGGCTCATGATGGAGCGGCGCCAGCAGAGCGCGCACGCGTTCGTCACCGGCGCGCGACTCGATGGCCAGCGCACCCTGGCCCACCGCCGGCAGGAACTGCTCGAAGGAGAACCCGAAGGCGGCCGCATCGGCGCGCCCGAGGCGCGCCAGCCCCGCGGCCGCCAGGACCGTGCCGGCCATCTCCTGCTCCGCGATCTTGCGCATGCGCGTCTCGACGTTGCCGCGCACATCGACGATCGTGAGGTCCGGACGCAGGGCCAGCAGTTGCGAACGGCGACGCAGGCTCGAGGTGCCGACCACGGCGCCCTCGGGGAGGTCGTCGAGCCGCCCGACCGGCGCGCGCTCGTGCGCGACGAAGACGTCGCGCACGTCCTCGCGCGCCGTGAAGGCGGCGATCTCGAGGCCCTCGGGTGTCTCCGTCGGCATGTCCTTGGCGGAGTGGACGGCGACGTCCGCGCGCCACCTCAGCAGCGCTTCTTCGATCTCCTTGACGAACAGACCCTTGTCACCGAGCTTGGCGAGCGGGGCGTCGAGCAGCTTGTCGCCCTTCGTCTGGATAACGACGATCTCGACCTCGAGACCGGGGTGCAGCTCCCGCAGCCTGTCGCCGACCCAGCGGCTCTGGACGAGGGCGAGCGCGCTGCCCCGCGAGCCGATGACCAGCACGTCCGTCACGGTGTCTCGGCGTCCCGGCGGTCGCGCCTCTCGGCGTCCGGGTCGTCGCACATCGCCTCGGTCGCGCCGCCGCCGGCCCCGCCCGAGGCCGCGTCCGCATCCTCGACGACGCCCGCCGGCCCCCGCCCGGCCTCCGACACGCTCCCGTTGCCGTTGAGCCCGAAGAGCGTGCGGACGGTGTCAACGTAGAGGTAACCCTCGTCGCGCCCCGCGACCTCCTTCATGGTCACGGTCGGCAGGTGCAGGATCTTGTTGACGATCGAGCTGGTGAGCAGCTCGACCTGGGCGCGTTGGTCCTCGTCGAGGTCGGCGAGCCGGCCGCCGAGGCGCTGCATCTCGCCTGCCCTGATCTGCTCGACCACCTCGCGCAGGGTCGCGATCGTGGGCACCACTTCGAGAGTGCGGAGCCAAGCATCCACCTGGGCGAGCTCCTCAGTGACGATGGCCGACGCCTTGACGGCCTCGCGCTCGCGCTCGGCGCGATTCCGAGACACCACCTGCTCGAGGTCGTCGATATCGTAGAGAAAGGCGCCGTCGAGCTGCCCGACCTCGGGCTCGACGTCGCGCGGCACGGCGATGTCGATGAAGAACAGCGGCCGGCCACGACGCCGGCGCAGGGCGCGCTCGACGAGATCCCGCGTGACGACGTGGTGCGGCGCCGAGGTCGAGGACATGACGATGTCGGCCTTGGTGAGGTGCCCTTCGAGATCCTCGAAGGGCACGGCGCGGCCGGCGACGCGCCGTTCCATCTCCTGCGCGGCCTCGAAGGTCCTGTTGGTGACGAGGATGTCGCGCACGCCGTGCGCGTGCAGATGTGTGGCCGTCAGCTCGCCCGTCTCTCCGGCGCCGATGATCAGCGCGGTGTGGTCCTTGAGGCGGCCGAAGACTTGCTCGGCGAGTTCAACGGCCGCGGAGCTCACCGAGACCGGCTTCTCGCCGATCGCGGTCTCGGTCCTGACCCGCTTGCCCACCTCGAGCGCGTGACGGAAGAGGCGGTTGAAGACGACGCTGGTGCACCCGCCCTCGCGGGCGGCTTCGTAGGCATCCTTGATCTGCGCGACGATCTGGTACTCGCCGAGCACCATCGAGTCGAGGCTCGAGGTGACCCTGAAGAGATGGTCGATCGCCGCCTCGCCCGAGTAGCTGTACGTGCTCGGTGCGACGGCCGCGGCGGTGACCCCGGCGCGCTCGGCGAGCAGCTCCACGGCCGCCTGCCGCGCCGCCGCCGAGTCGCGCCCGTACATGTAGAGCTCGGTGCGGTTGCAGGTCGAGAGAGCGACCGCCTCGCACACGCCGCCGCGACCGAGAAGGCCGCACGCCACCTCGAGGGCGGCGGCGGCGTCGAGCGCGAGCCGCTCGCGCAGCTCGAGCGCGGCCGTGTTGTGCGAGATGCCGGTGACGACGACGAGCACGCTCAGCCCCCGTAGGTGTGGAAGCCGGACCAGTACGGCACGGCGACGAAGCGGATCACGAGCATGACCGCCAGTCCGGCGATGGCGAGCCAGGCCGCGCGGCGCCCACCCCAGCCGCCGCGCAGGTGACCGTAGAGAAGCGCGAGATAGATCGCCCACGCCACGAGCGAGAGCACCACCATCGGGTCGATCAGCCAATTCTCCACGCCGAAGGCGATCGCCCGGATGCCGCCGGCGACCATCCCCATGGTGAGGAACGGCACCCCGAAGAGCGTGGCGTGATAGACGAGCCTGTCCAGCGTGGCCAGCGACGGAAGCCGCCCCAGCACCGAGCCGATCCGGTGCCGCTTGAGGAGCCGCTCCTCGACGATGTAGAGCAGGGCCGCACAGCCCGCGAGGTACAGAGCGCCGACCGCCGTGAACGTGACGATCACGTGGAGCACGACGATATCGCCCCGCAGCTCGGGCAAGAGGTGGGCCGGTGCGCTGTAGCTGTTCCAGGCCACCCCGAGAAAGACGAGCGCGACCAGCATGACGTAGACACCCAGCTGCTTGATCTGGGTGAAGAGCTCGAGCACGAGGTACACGGCCACGATGAACCAGACGGCCAGGGTGAGCGACTCGTAGGCGCCGACGATGGGGATGCGCTCGGCGACGGCCGCACGCAGGATCAGCGCCACGCTGAGCGCGACCCAGCCGGCCAGAGCCACCGCGACACCCCGGAGGTTCATCTGCTCGCGGCGCGAGAGGTAGTGGAAGATGAACAGCGCGAAGGCCGCCCCGAAGAGCAGCAGCGCGATCCAGAGAGAGATGACGGAGACCTGCTCCATACCTGCCTCCACCGCGGCGCGGACCGGTCAGGCCGGCCCGGGCGGCGGGGCGAGGGCGCTCAGGCGCCCTCGCCCCGCCCCTCCCGCTTCTCGACCTCGTGTCTGAGCAGCTCGACGTCGCGCCGCAACGCGCTCACCCGCCGCGCGCTGACCGCAAAGTACGCGATCAGCACGACCAGGATGACAGCGTAGGCGGCGGCCACGAACTGCGCGGCCTCCTCGATGCTCACTGGCCCACCTCCCCAAGACGGGTCTTCAGATCGGCGATCTCGTCCTTGAGCAGTTCGGCGCTGTGCTCAAGGCGGATCAGCCCGGCCAACAACAGGGTCATGCCGAGCATGCTGATCAGCAAGCTCAGCAGCATGCTGCCCTCCATGCCGGTGCCGCCCGTCGTGATGACCACCGGGTGCAGCCCCTCGGGCAGGAAGCGCGTGGCGAAGAAGGTGATCGGCACGTCGATGAAGGCGATGATCGCGAGCACGGCGGCGTAGGTCGCGCGCCGCGACTCCTCTTCGACCATCGAACGGAGCACGAAGTAGCCGGCGTACAGGAGACAGGCGATGAGGAAGGTGGTGAGCCTGGGCTCCCACGCCCACCAGGCGCCCCAGGCGGCCTTGCCCCAGATCATGCCGGTACCCATGACGACCAGGCTGAAGAGCAGGCCGAGGCGCACGGCGACCACGCCCAAGCGGTCGTACCGCGGATCCGGCCTGCGCAGATAGAGCACACCCGCGACCATGGCCACCCCGAAGGCGACGAAGGCCACCCAGGCGATCGGCGCGTGGAAGTAGAGGATCTTCTGGCTGAAGCCCATCGATGAAGCGTCGATGGGCGCGTACCAGAAGGCCAGCAGGAGGCCGGTGGCGAGCGCGGCGGCCGACCCGGCGAAGAGCGCTGGTGCGCTCACCAGCCGTCGCCAGCCGGTCTCGCCCGCCACGGTCCTCTCAAGCTGCGCCTGCATGACCTCCACGCTCACTCCCCGATCGCGAATTCGTAGGTGCCGTACGCAGCCACTATGAAGACTCCGTCGAAGGCGAGCAAGAAGACCAGACGGGCCGCGAGGTCGCCGAGGCCGACGTCGCCGGCGAAGATCGCGGTGGTCGCCGGGATCGCCGCGATCAGCACCGGCACGATCAGCGGCAGGAAGAGGACGGGCAGCAGGAGGTCCCGGGCCCGGCTGTTCATCGCGATCGTGGCGAGCAGCGTGCCGAGCGTGCAGATGCCAAGGTCGGCGAGCAGGACGACGGCGATGAGGAGCGGCAGGTCGGCGAGATAGCTGCGTTCGACGAAGAAGAGCGTGAAGACGGGGACCGCGACGACCTGGATGGCCAGCAGCAGGATCAGGTTGGCCGCGCTCTTCGCGAGGAAGATGGTGACGCGGTCGACCGGGCACAGCAGCAGACCGTCGAGACAGCCTTCGTCCTTCTCCTGCGCGAAACTGCGGTTGAGGCCGAGGAGCGCCCCGAACAGGAAGGTCACCCAGAGCATGCCGCCGGTGAAGAAGGTGAGGTCGGTGTCCTGGGTGCCGAAGGCGTAGTGATAGATGACGAGCGAGAGCATCACGAACAGGAAGACGGAGGCGAGCACCTCGCGCGTGCGCAGCTCGCGGATCAGGTCCTTGCGGAGTATGGCGGAGAATTGGGCGGCCGCGCTCACAGCACCGACCCCTCCTGGACGTGCTCACGGTAGACCGCGGTGAACGCCTCGGCGTCGACGCCGGCCGCGTGCTCGTAGGCCACGCGGCCGGCGTCGACGATCATGACGCGACTGGCGAGCTCGAGCCCCTTGCCGATGTGGTGGGTCACCATCACGAAGGTGTGGTCTGCGCGGATCTCGGCGAGCAGCCCGTCGAGGATGTCGACCGCACGCGGGTCGAGGCCCTCGTGCGGCTCGTCGAGCAGCAGGACCCGGGGCCGGTGCAGCACGGCGCGGGCGATGGCGAGCCGCTGACGCATGCCACGCGAGAAGGCGCGCACCACATCGTGGCGGCGGTGCGAGAGCTCGAGCCGGTCGAGCAGCTCGTCGATGCGCGCCGCGCGGTCCTCGATCCCGTACATGTCGGCGTAGAACCGCAGGTTCTCGTAGGCGGTGAGGTCGGGGTAGAGCAACGGGCTGTGCGAGATCAGCCCCACCGCCCGGCGCACCGGCATGGGATCCTCCCGCACATCGTGGCCGGCGACGCGCACGCTGCCCGAACCGGGAGCCAGCAGCGTCGCCAACACCCGCAGGATCGTGGTCTTGCCGGCGCCGTTGGGGCCGAAGACGGCGAGAAAGCCGCCGCGCTCGAGCGAGAAGGAGACGCCGCGCAGCACCTCGCGACGACCGAAGGTCTTGCGCAGACTCTCGACGTCGATCTCGGGCCGAGCGTGATCGGCCACCGGCTCCGGCATCCCCGCCCCCTAGGCCGTGGCGCGCTCGAGGCGGCCGCCCTCGCGGTCGGCCGCGGCTTCGCGCGCCTCCTGCTCCTGGCGCACAGCGCGCGGCCAGAGCGAGACCGCGGCGCCCACGCACAGGAGGACGGATCCGATCCAGACCCAGCGGATCAACGGGAAGACGACGACGCGCAGCACCAGTTCCTCGGCGCGCTCGTCGAACCCCCGGTCGGTCACCACGAAGACGTCTTCGAACAGGCGGCCGAGGATCACGGCCCGCACGGCGGCGCCGGCGGCCGGGTAGATGTCGGTGTGCGGCTCGACGGTGCCGACACGCCGGCCGTCGTCCGCGAAGATGTCGAAAGCCGCGTACGTCCGCAACGAGCCCTGCGCCCCCGACTCGGTCCGCAATCCGGTGAACGCCAGCGTGTAGCCCTCGGCCTGCACGGTGGCGTCTCCCGTGAGGTCGACGATCGCGCTCGTCTCCGCCTTGTACACGGCCGAGCCGAGCAGACCCGCGACGATCAGCACCATGCCGAGATGGGCGATGTAGCCCGCCGTACGAGTGCGACTCCCGAGGAGGGCGCGACGCAGGCCGGTCGTCCAGCGACCGCCCGCCGTGCGGCGTGCCGAGACCACGACGAACTGGAGCACGCCTCCGAAGGCGAACCCGCAGACGACGAACCCCGCGAAGCCCCAGAGATTCGACTGGAAACCCAGCGCGAGCCACAGGGGCACGAGGGCGGCGGCGACCGCGAGCGGCAGGAGCAGCGAGCGGCCCAACGACGCTCCAGCGGTCCTTCGCCACGCGAACAGCGGGCAGACCGAGATGAGCGCGAGCACCACGATGCCCAAAGGCTGGGCGAACACATCGTAGGTGGCGGCGCCGACAGTGCGCTCGAAGAGCAGAGGCACGGCGACCGTCGAGAATCCGATCGCCAGCGCGAACATGGTGAGGGCCAGGTTGGTGAGGTAGTAGACGAATTCGCGCGAGGCCAGCGACTCGAACTCGCGGTCGCTCGCGAAGCGTCGCCAGCGCCACGCGATCAGCCCCGCGCTGAGCGCCGCCACGGCGATCACCATGATCGTGAGGATCCATACCAGCAAGGGACGCCGTCCGAAGGCGTGCACCGACTCGATGACCCCGGTGCGCGTCGTCCACGTCGCGATCAGCGTGAGCCAGAAGGTCGCCGATGCGAGCCCGAGCGCCCAGCGCTTGAAGACACCGCGACGCGCATAGAGCGTCATCGAGTGCAGGAGCGCGGTCGCTGTGAGCCACGGCACGAGCGAGGTGTTCTCGACCGGGTCCCAGGCCCAGTAGCCGCCGAATGCCAAGACGACGTACGCCCACCAGGCTCCCAGGCCGATGCCGAGCGTGAGCATGAGCCAGCCGCCGACCGCCCACTTGCGAGCGCCGGTCACCCAGCCGCGATCGGCGCGTCCGAGCAGGAGGGCCGAGATCGCGAACGCGAAGGGCACGGCGAGCCCCACATACCCGGCAAAGAGCGCCGGAGGGTGCAGGACCATCGCCGGATGCAGCAGCAGCGGGTTCAGGCCGGCGGGCACCCCGGCGCCAGCCGGAGTCGCCAGGAACGGGTTCGACCCCACGTCGAGCACCATGAGCGCGGCGAAGACGGCGCCGTTCAGCGCCAGCACCATGACGGCGCCGGCCACGAGCCGCTGAAGCCGTACGAGGTCGAAGGCGGAGATCACCACGGCCACGACGGCCAGCATGAGAAGCCAGAGCAGGAACGAGCCCTCCTGCCCAGCCCAGAAGCCGGCGATGCGATAGAAGACGGAGAGGCTGGAGTCGGAGTTGTCGAAGACGTAGGCGAAGCCGAAGTCGGCCTTCAGGAACGCCTGCAGCAGGACGACCGAAGCGATCACGGTGGCGAGCGCGAAGCCGTACGTCGCGTAGTAGCCGTTGCGGATGAGGTCACGCCGCCCGGTCTTCATGCCCCAGGCGAGGAAGACGGCGGCGGCAAGCGCCATCAGCAGGCCGAGGTCGAGCGCGAGACGACCGAGGAGCAGCACCGGCGAGCCTCCTTAGGGCGCCGAAGGGGCGCTGGGCGTCGTGCCTTCGCCCTCGTACTTCGATGGGCACTTCGTCTGCAGTTCGGCGGCCGTGATGAGCCCGCCATCCGCGGTCTCGCCGTAGGTCCCGACGACGACGACGTCCACACCCGGACCGAACGTGTCGGGCATCTGGCCATCGTAGTCGACCTTCACCGTATCGGCCTCACCGGTCAGGTCCTGAAGAACGAAGTGTGCGCCGGCGGCGTCGTGGACGATGGTCTCGCCGAGGACGCGACCGCCCACCTTGACGTTCTTGTCGACGTATTCGCCGCCTGCCAGCTCGGAGACCTGCCGGTAGTACGCGCCCTCCCTGCTGATCAAGTAGACGACCCCAACCACGAACACGGCCACGATGATGCCCGTGGCCATGATCAGTCGTGTGCGCGCCTTCGTGTTCACCCTGAGACCCCCGCGTTCAGACCGGTGGCGTCACAGTGTAGCCGACGGGCGGGCGGTGAGCCATTTCCAGCGTCCGCATGGTGCGGACCCACGCTACCGTCGACTCGCGGCGTTCCCCCCGGCGCGTCAGCGCCACGTCCCTCCCCGGCGGCGCATCGCTCAGCGTGTCCGGCAGGATTCATACCCGGCCACGGCGTAGCTAGCAGCATGCCGCTCGACACGCGTTGTGAAATCAAGGTCATCGCCGTCCTCCTCTGCGACCTGCTGCCCTCGGCCAGCGGCGCGGGCGACAACCCCGACGTCCCCCGGGCAGAGGCCGCCCTCGACGGCATCAACCGGCTGTTCGCGCCCGCGGTCGCCGACCCCTTTTCGGTCACCGCCCAAGGGCGCATCGAAGGCGCCCTCGACGATCCCGTCCAGACCCCGCTGCTCGTGAGCGTGCTGAGAGAGTCTCTGGCGCCGGTCCTGCTTCGTGTCGGTATCGGTATCGGGTTGGCGCCTTGCCCTGGCGAGAGGAGCGACGCCCACGCGGCAGCGCGCCGTGCCCTCGAGATCGCGGTGCGCGACCGGGGCCTGACCCGATACGCCGGCACGGGGGACGCCGGCGACGTCCTGCTCTCGGCCGTCTGCAGACTCGTGGACCCCCTCCTCCGGGCGCGCACGCCCAAACAGTGGGAAGCGCTCGCCGCGTACCGGGAGCTCGGCCACCAGCGCGACGTCGCGACCCGGCTCGGCGTCACTCGACAGAGCGTCGGCGACCGGCTTGCAGCGGGACACCGCCGCGCCGTCGAGGATGCCGACGCCGCGGCTGCAGCCTACCTCTCCTACCTGCAGCGCCAGCACAGCACCTTCTGACCCCCGACCCGTCAGGCTCGCCGCGTCAACCTCGCAACGGCGCCGTGCTTCGCCGCAAAGCGGCGCCGCGCGCGGCGCCGCGACTCGGCGGACTCCTCGATGCGATCGAGGTGGATCGCCCGCGCCCTCGGCTCGTAGAAGACGCGCCAGCCCGCGCGCCGCAGGCGCAGGCACAGGTCCACGTCGGACCAGGCGAGGAAGAACCCCTCGTCCATGCCGCCCACCTCGACGAAGGCCTCCCGCCGCACCAGCGCCACCGCACAGCCGACCCAATGGACCTCGCTCAGGATCGACGGCGCGCCGTAGGCCAGGCGCGGCGTCCGCTTCCTGCCGCGCGACCGGCGGGGCAGAGCCACGCGCCACCAGGCGCGCCAGCGGCGCCACAGCGTCGGCGTGAAGCCGGCTGAAAGCTCGAGGGTGCCGTCGGGCCCCGTGAGACGCGGCCCGCAGCAAGCCGCACGTTGCCCGCCGGCGTGCATCTGCCCGTGAAGACGCCCGAGAGCGCCCGGCCGCAGGCGCGCATCGCCGTGGAGGACGAGGAGGAAGGGCTGCTCCAGTAGGCGCGCGCCCTCATTGACGGCGGCCGCGAACCCGTCCTCAAGCGGGAGCCGGTGGACCCGGACCTCCGGGAAGCGCTCGGTGACGAGCCGCACGGTACGGTCCTCCGAGCCGAGATCGCAGACGACGACGGCTCCGACCTCCGTCAGCAGCGAGCGCAGCGTCGCCGCGATGTGGCGCCCGTCGTTGAAGGTGACGACCACGGCCCCGACGGTGTCGAGGGTGGACGCCAGCTCGCCGCGAGCGGCGGCGCGCTCGTCGATACAGCGCCGGGCGACCGCCTCCTCCGCCAGCTGACGCTCGCGGTCGTGGCGCGACGTCACTGCGCCGCGCGAGCGGGCGCGGCGCAGTCGCCGCCCAGATCGAGCAGCTTCTCGATGGCATGCGGCAGCGCGGGGCCGATCATCGCGAACTGCTCGCGACAGGCGCGCGGGCTGCCCGGCATGTTGACGATGAGCGTGCGGCCGCGCAGCCCGCTCACCGCCCGCGAGAGCATGGCGTGCGGTGTCGTCGCGAGCGAGCCGGCGCGCATCGCCTCGGCGAAGCCCGGTGCCAGCCGCTCGACGACGACGAGCGTGGCCTCGGGCGTGACGTCGCGGCTGGTGAGTCCGGTGCCACCCGTCGTCAGCACGAGCGTGGCGTGGACCTCGTCGGCCAGACGGATCAGCTCGGCCGCGATGGCCTCGCGCTCGTCGGGCACCATCGCGCGCTCGGCCACCACGGCCCCCGCGCCCTCGAGCAGCTCGACCAGAGCGGCGCCGCTCAAGTCCTCGCGCTCGCCGCGCGACCCTTTGTCGGAGACGGTCAGCACAGCGGCGCGGATCAGCGTCGGCGGCTCGATCACGAGCTCGTCACCGACGCGCACCTCGCCGCCCTCGAGGACCCGTGCGAAGATCCCTTCGCGCGGCATGACGCAGTCCCCGGCCAAGCGGAAGATCTCGCAGTGGTCGTGGCACACCTTGCCGATCTGCGTGACTTCGAGTCGCGTGGCTCCCATGCGGAACCGGGCGCCGATGGGCAGACGGACGACCGCAAGGCCCTCGGTCGTGATGTTCTCGGCGAAGTCGCCCGGGCCCACGTCGAGGCCGCGGCCCCGCATCGTGTCGACACTCTCCTGCGCGAGCAGGCTGACCTGGCGATGCCATGGTCCGGCGTGCCCGTCGCCCTCGATGCCGTGCTCGACGACGAGCGTCGCCGCGTCGACCGGCTTCTTGCGCATACCCTTGGCCGCCGCCACGTTGATCGAGGCGACGCGCCCGTCTGGCTCGCGGCTCACCCGGTGCCCTCCGTCTCGCGCCGCCAGTGCCCGCTGCGCCCGCCGCTCTTCTCGAGCAGCCGCGTGGGGCCGATCTGCATGGCGCGGTCGATCGCCTTGCACATGTCGTAGACGGTGAGCGCCGCGACCGACGCGGCCACCAGAGCCTCCATCTCCACACCCGTCCGCCCGCGCAGCCGCGCCTCGGCCACGATGCGCAGACCGGGAAGGCGTTCGTCGGCCTCGACCTCGACGCCGACGAACGTGAGGAGCAGCGGATGACACAGAGGAATGAGCTCGTGCGTGCGCTTGGCGGCCATGACGCCCGCCAGACGCGCCGTCGCGACCACGTCGCCCTTGGGGACCGCCTCGTCCTGGATCACGGCGAGCGTCTCCGGCGCCATCGTCACACGCGTCTCGGCAATGGCGCGACGCTCTGTCTCGTCCTTCTCGCCGACGTCGACCATGCGCGCCCGACCACGCGCGTCGACATGGCTCAGATCACTCATCCCGGCTCACCCCCCGATCTCCGACATGGCGCGATCGTTGGCCCGCGCTTCTCGGCAGCGGTCGTAGCTCTTGCCGGAGAGCGCCTCGAGGACGGCTCCTCGCAGCCGCTCGGCATCGCCGAGCAGCGGGCGCACCGCCACCTCGTCGCCGGAGAAAAGGCAGGTGCGCAGACGCCCGTCGGCGGTCAGGCGCAAGCGGTTGCAGGTCTCGCAGAAGTGGTCGGAGATGGCCGCGATGAAACCGATCGTGCCGGGTGCGCCCGGCACGCCCCAGTAGCGGGCCGGCCCGTGCCCGTACGGTCCGCCCACCGGCTCGAGGCCGTGCCGCTCGCGCAGCCGCCCCAGGACGCGCGGGGCGGGGACCATGCGACCATCGAGGACCAGACGCCGGTCCAGCGGCATGAACTCGATGAAGCGCACGTGCAGCGGGCGCTCGAGAGTCAGCGCGACGTAGGCGTCGAGCTCGTCCTCGATGCCCTCGAGGAGCAGGACGTTCAGCTTGACGGGATCGAAGCCGGCCGCGAAGGCAGCTTCGAGGCCCGCCAGGGCGTCTTGGAGACGGCCGCCGCGCGTGATCTCGGCGAAGCGCGCCTCGTCAAGGCTGTCGAGACTGACGTTGACACGCCGCAGGCCCTGCGCGCGCAGCTCGTCGGCGAACCGCGGCAGGAGCAGCCCGTTGGTCGTGAGCGAGAGGTCGTGGACACCGGGCAGAGCGGCGAGCATCCCGACGAGCCCGGGGCAACCGGCGCGCACGAGGGGCTCCCCGCCGGTGATGCGCACCTTGCTGATGCCGCAGGTCACGGCGACGCGCGCGAAGGCGACGATCTCCTCGAAGCGCAGGATCTCGTCGTGCTCGCGCGCGCAGACACCCTCGGAGGGCATGCAGTAGGTGCAACGCAGGTTGCAGCGGTCCGTGATCGAGAGGCGCAGGTAGTCGACCCGGCTCGCGCGGCTGTTCTCGGCCATAACGCTAGTGTAACCGACGGCCGGCCGGTCACCTGCCCGAGGTCACGCCTGCGCCGCCGACCGGCCGCCTGCTCGGCGGCCGACCGCGGCGGCGGTCACTTGTCGATCAACACCTCGGTCGCCTTGATCACGGCGGCGACGGTGTCGCCGGCCTTGAGATCGAGGTTCTCGCACGCGTGGCGCGTGACGGCGGAGACGATCTCCTGTCCGCCGATATCGATCACGACCTCGGCCATCACCGTCCCGAGGACGACACTCTTGACCGTCCCCTTGAGCTGGTTCCGCGCACTCAACGTCATGACCCGCCTCCTTGCGCTCGCATGTCCGCCCCGTCGCAGCGGCGCTCGTGACTCGGCAGAGGGTGGACGGCCGAGGCCTTGAACGCGGCGACGACCGAGACCCCGACTGCCAGACCGAGGTCGTCGAACGCAGCCCGGGTGATCAGCGACGCGATATCGAGACCGTCGGTCTCGACGACGACGCGCAGCAGTCGCCCGGACGGCGTGACAGTCTTCACGATTCCCTGCAGCAGGTTCCGCAAACTGGCGCTGTGCTCGGCCGGGTAGTGCGTGAGAAGCACGACGTCCTCCGGAGGGATGGAGACCACCGCAGGCCCGTCCGGCGCCTCGGCACAGACGAGCTCGACGCCTCCATCGAGCAGGAGACGGGTGCGCCCGTCCGGCTCGTTCACCACACTCCCCTGGAGGAACGTGTCCAGGCCGAGGAACTCGGCGAACGACCTGCACGCCGGTCTCGCGAAGACCTCGAGCGTGGGACCGGCCTGCACGACGCGCCCGGCTTCCAGATACGAGACGACATCGCCCACCGCGAGAGCCTCGTCCCGATCGTGCGTGACCCAGATGACGGCCATCGCCGAACGCTCGAAGATGCCGAGCAGGTCCTCGACGAGGCCACGTCGCGTCGGCGGGTCGAGGGACGCAAGCGGCTCGTCGAGGAAGAGCGCCACGGGCTCGACCGCCAGCGCCCGGGCGATGCTCACCCGCTGGGCTTCGCCGCCGGACAGCTTGACCGGACGGCGCCCGGCGAGATGAGCGACCCCGAGAAGGTCGAGCGCCGTGATCGCCCGGCGTCGCGTCTCTTCGCGGCCGACGCCGCGCAGTCGCAGACCGCTCTCGACGTTGGCCTGCACCGTCGTATTGAGAAGGTACGGCTTCTGGAAGACGGCCGCCGTGCCGCGCCGCAGGGCGAGCCTGTGCGTGCGTGTCCGTACCGGACGGTCCCTGAAGAACAGACGGCCGTCGGCCTGCTCCAACCCGTTCAGGGCCCTGAGAAGGGTGCTCTTTCCGGCGGCGTTGGGCCCGAGGAGCACGTGGACCTGGCCACCGAAGAGGGCGAGATCGTCCACGGCGACGAGCGTCTTGCCCCCTCGCCGCACGCTGAGCTCCTTGGCGCTGAGGACCGGCTCTGCCGTGGTGAGCGCGGCGATCACGCGCGCCGTCCCTGCTGCTGGACGACGGTCAGCACGACGTTGGCGCTGAAGGCGAGCGCGACGAGGATGACGGCGAGAGCGATCGCGTTGGCGAAGCGGCCCATGCGCGTCTCCTGGACGATCGCGCCCGTCAGCACCTGGGTCTGCCCGGCGATGTTGCCGCCGACCATCATCACGGCGCCGACCTCGCTGATGACCCCGCCGAAGGCCGCCATCACCGCGGCCAGCAGCGCGACCCGGATCTCGCGCAACTGGAGGAAGAACGCCTGGAGGCGATTGGCGCCGAGCGCGGCGATCTGCTGGCGCAGACCGACGTCGAGCTGTTGCAGCGCGGCCAGCGACAGGCCGGTCACGATCGGCAGCGCGATGATCACCTGGGCGATCACCATCGCCCAGTTGCTGTACAGCAGGCGAAACTCACCCAGAGGCCCGTTGCGGGTGAGGAAGAGCGCGACCAGGAGGCCGACGACGACCGGAGGCGCGGCCATACCGGTGTTGATGACCGCCACGACCAGGCGTCTGCCCGGGAAGGAGGTGAGGGCGACGGTCCCGCCCAGCGGGATGCCGAGGACGACGGCGACCGCAAGCGCCAGCCCGGAGACCCAGAGCGAGCGGAGGGCGATCTGGTAGAGCGCTCCGTCTGCCCCGAAGAGAAGACGGAGCGCCTCGATGAAGCCCTCCCAGATCAGCTGCATGGGTTCATCTGCCCTCCGCGGGCGTCACCCGCAGGCCGTGGTCAGTACGAGCCCAGCGTCTCCGCGTACGGCTTGAAGAGCGCCTGCCCGTACGTCTCCCGGCCGAAGGTGGCGATCGCCTGCTGGCCCTCCGCGCTGACGAGGTACTGGGCGAAGCGCTCGGCGGCGGCGGAGTTGATGGCTGTGAACTGGTTCTGGTCGATGAGGATCACGGAGTAGGTGTTCTGCAGGTCGTCACTCTCCGCGGAGAGCGGGACGAGATCGAGCGTGTCCTGCTGGGCGAGGTAGGTCCCGACGTCGGTCAGCGTATACCCCTGCTTCTCGCTCGCGATGCGCAGCGTCTCGCCCATGCCCTGCCCTGTGCTCAGGTACCAGTCGCCGGCAGGCTCGATCGCGGCGCCCTCCCAGAGCTTGAGCTCTTTGCTGTGCGTCCCCGACTCGTCCCCGCGCGACACGAAGGTGGCGCCGCTTTCGGCGATGGCCGCGAGGCCCTCGGCCGCCGTCGCCGTCCCGGCCACGCCGGCCGGATCGCCCTCGGGGCCGACGATGGTGAAGAAATTGTAGGCGAACTGCAGGCGGAGCGTGCCGTACCCCGCGGCCATGAACTCCGCTTCGGCGGCGGGCGAGTGCACGGTCAGGACGTCGGCCTCGCCGCGCTCCGCCATCGCGATCGCCTCGCCCGAACCTACGGCGACCACCTTGACGGTCACATCGGGAGCGATCTCGGCGTACGCGGGCAGCACGACGTCTTCGAAGAGGCCGGAGTCGTTGAGGCTGGTCGTGGTCGCGACGATGAGCTGGTCCCGCTGGACCGCCGCCTCTTCCTCGGACCCGCAGGCGGCGAGAGCGAGCAGCGCGACGATCACGAGAAGCGCGAGCGCGATCAGCTTGGTGAGGTGCTTCTTATGATGGATCCCGTTCATGTTCTCCTCGATCCTTCCGTATGAGACAGCCGGACGCCCTCCGCTCGCCGATCCTCTGTGAGCGCGCAGCACAGTCGGGACGAAAAGAGGCTCGCGCAGGCACGGCGAGCCCCGACGACCGCTCTCCTTTCCACGCTGGGAGGCGCGTCGGTTTCCCGCCGCACCCTGGCCGGCCCCGGCTCCCTAGACGACTGCCGCCCGTAGGACTCCGACGCTCGGAGAGGCGCCTTCGACTCTAAAGGAACCCTTAGCGGCATGGCAACTGAAGCGCTGTTGAAGACCGTCGCGCCGGAGTGGACAGAATGGCGCGGCAGCAGGACCGCATCCGAGAGGGACGGAGCCGCGCGATGAAGGCGGCCCGAGACTGAGAAGGAGCGGAGCGTGATGCGGGGCCGCTCGCCATCCGGCAGCCGGCCCCGCGCCCGAGACGATCGGGCGCCGGCCGGCCGCAGCCGGCCGGCGCCCTCTTCCGGGTGGGCACCTAGCGGTGCCCACCCTCATGCATGTCACTCACGTGTCGTCGACCTCCTTTCCCCGAGGCCACGCGACCTTTCGGTCCCGGGCCACGTCCCCTTGCGGGGTCGTTCCGGGCCGACCCGGCCGCCTGCCGTCGCAGCCTGGACCCTCGGCGTCTCCGCGCCTCAGGGCCCCAGCGGCTCGCGCCGGCAGGCGTCGAGCGGCGGCCCTCCGGTCTGCCAATCCAACTCGCGGATGACGACCATCTTCATCTCAGTCATTTCGCGGATCGCGAACCGTAAACCTTCTCGCCCGATCCCCGATCCCTTGATTCCGCCGTACGGCATGTGGTCGACCCTGAACGTCGGGACCTCGTTGATCATGACACCCCCGACCTCGAGGCGCTTGGCCGCGTACAGGGCCTTGTTGAGATCGGTCGTGAAGACGCCGGCCTGAAGGCCCATGTCGCTGTCGTTCGAGATCTCGATGGCCTCGCAGAGGTCGCGAGCCTTCAGGATGCTCAGGACCGGTCCGAAGATCTCACGGGCGCACACCTTCATGTCGCGCGTCACGTCGGTCAGAACGGTCGGCTTCATGCGCCCGGCGGCGTCGACGCCGCCGGCCGCGAGCGTCGCGCCCTGCTCGATGGCTTCCTCGACCCAGAGCCGCACGCGCTCAGCCTCCGCCGGCGAGATCAGCGACGAGACGTCGGTGCCCTCGTCGAGCGGATCGCCGAGCTTGAGGGCCGCGACCGCCGGCACGAGCCTGGCCATGAACTCGTCGTAGACCTTCTCGTGCACGACGACGCGCTGTACCGAGATGCAGACCTGGCCGGAGTTGGCGTAGCCGCCGGCCACGATGCGCTGTACGGCGAGGTCGAGATGCGCATCCTCGTCGACGATGGTCGCCGAGTTGTTGCCGAGCTCGAGCGTCACCATCTTCATCCCGGCGTCGCTCGCGATCCGGCGACCGACCGGCGGGCTGCCGGTGAAGGTCACCATGTTCACGCGCTCGTCCTTCACGAGCTTGGCGCCGACCGTGGCGCCGGGACCGACCACGACCTGGAGCACGTCCTCGGGCAGGCCGGCCTCGAGCAGCAGCTCCGCGAGACGCAGCGCGGTGAGCGGCGTCTGCGACGCGGGCTTGAGGACGACGACGTTGGCGGCGGCGAGCGCCGGCGCGACCTTGTGGGCGACCAGGTTGAGGGGGAAGTTGAACGGCGAGATCGCGGCGATCACGCCCCGCGGCTCGCGGATCGTCCAGCCGAAGCGGTGCTCGCCCGAGGCCTCGGCGTCCATCTCGATGATCTCGCCGGCGGTCCGCTTGGCCTCCTCGGCCGCCCAGCGGAAGGTGGAGGCGCCGCGCGCCGCCTCGATGCGGGCGTCCTGCAGCGGCTTGCCGCTCTCGTTGGCGATGATGCGCGCGATCTCGGGAGCGTGCTCTTCAAGGAGGTGCGAAGTGCGGTCGAGGATCTGGGCGCGGCGCCAGGCCGGAGTCCAGCGGAAGCTCCCGAAGGCGAGGCGCGCGCCGTCGAGCACGGCGTCGACGTCCTCCAGGGTCGTGGTCGGGACGCGGGCGAGCTCGGCGCCGTCCCAGGGGCTGCGCAGGACCATGGGCTCGCCACGCCCGACCGGGCCCCGCACCTTGAACCCCGGAGTGATGCGATCGCTCAGGACCTCGACGTCCTCAGTGGCCAGACTCATCCCGCCTCCTCCCTCACGCACCCGCCCTCGGCGGCGCGCCTCGTCGGCGCGGGCAACGGGCACCCTTCGCGGCGGGCGTCGCCGGCACCTCTCGCTTCGTGGCGCTATTACCCCCGCGTGGGATCCTCAGACCTCGCAATCGCGCCAGTACCGCACCCACCGATCCCGCTCTGCTTGAAGCCGCCCCACGGGGCCTCGCTGTAGGTGAGGTGGTAGGTGTTCACCCACGTGATGCCGGCGCGGAGAGCCTCGAGGAGGGTGCGTGAAGCGGGAGGAGGGAGGGAGCGCGACCGTCGGCGACATCCTGACGGGGGAGGATGCGCTGACGAGCAGGGTCAGCAGGCGCCGAACCGCCCGCCGACGCGTCGGGTCAGAAGCAGCCGAGCTGGCAGCCGAAGATCTTGATCTCGAGCTCGTTGCAGGCGCGGCCGACACGGGCCGGCGTCAGGCCGAGCTCGTCGGCGATCGCGAAGGCCCGCTCGCAGGCGAGGCGCTTCTCGTCGCCGGCCGCGGCGCGTACCGCATCGAGCAGGAGCTGATCGGAGTCGGTCATTATGCGCCGCAGTCTAGCATCTGGGCATCGTCGGCGCGCCGTTCCCCGGCGGGCGGCGGCGCGCCCTCCCGCACCAGCCCCGCGTAGACGTGCATCGCCACGTAGACGAAGAGGAAGAGCAGCGCGAAGAGCGCGGTGAACACGAAGAGCCGCGGGTTGGCCTGCGGGTCGCTCACACTCGACCACAGCTCGTCGGCCTTGGAGAGCGGGTCGCGAAAGGCGTCCCAGCTGTTCCAGCGCAGGAACCGGCCCAGGTAGATGCCGAAGCTCCCGAGCAGCGAGACCACGACCACGAAGGCCCAGCCGGCCACCCTGCCGAACACGCCGGCGAAGATCTCCTGCACGAGCCGCAGCGAGGCGATCCCGAGGAGGAGACCGGTCCAGGCGTACCAGGTCAGCATCATGACGTCGTACCACCCGGGGACGGTATCGCCCATCACGCCCAGGTGAAGGAAGTCGGTCAGGATGTACGGGGCGTTCGGGAAGAGGAGCAGCCACACGAAGGCACTGAGCACGATGGCCGCATAGCTGACGAGCCGTCGCGTGGTGGCGAGCTCACGGGCGATCACCGCGAAGCCCAGAGGCGCCCAGGCGAGAAAGAGGTTCCAGAGCAGGAACGAGTAGTGGGTGCTCTCCGAGTAGACCATGCGGGCGGCCAGCAGCGCGACGCACATGCCGGAGGCGGCCGCCAGGATGGCCACGAGGGCCAGTTCGTACGGGCGCCGGCGAGAGCCGGCCGAGACGGCCGCCGGCCCCGGCGCCTGCGCCTGCGCCTGCGCCCCCGTGACCTGCGGGGTCGCGCCCACGGTTCAGCCGCCGCCGACCGGCGGGAAGAGAGCGACCTCGTCGCCCGGCGCCAACGCCTGGTCCGTGCGCGCGTGCACACCGTTCACCAGCACGAGGCCGGCGCGGCCCCGCAAGCCGAGGCGGTCCAGCAGCGCTTCGACGGTCGGCGCCTCAGCCGGCGTCAACCGCTGCTCGTCCCGGCCCTGCGGCACGTGCTCTTCGAGGCCGGCAAAGAGCCTCACCACGATGGGGCGCTCGCTCATCCTCCCAGCGTACCACCCGCCGTCACGCACGCGCACCGTCGACTCATCCCCCTGGGGCGCTCTGCCGATACTCACGTCGACGGGCAACCACCGGCGGCCCCACTTCATGACCGCCGGGCACTACAGCGAGAGCGGGCGCGACGGTGGCGGAGAGGATCGCACCTCAAGATGACCGCGGGCAACAGGCGTCCGATGAACGCGCGGCCGCCCTGCGGAGGGTGCAGGCCGACCTCCTGACCGAGCTCGACGAGACCATCAACCGGCTCGAACGGGCGCGCATCGGCGAGTCCACGCGCGAGCACCTCGAGATCCTTCGCAGCCTTCTGAAGTCGCAGGTCACGGCGTACCTCGACCACTTCGTCGCGCGGCGCGCGACGCTGTTCTCCCACACCTCGACCATGTACGCGGGAGGACCTGGAGAGCCCGGCGTTCTCTCCACGACCTTGCGCGGCCTCATCGAGGGACGCACGTTGTCGGGGATCCAGGCCGCCGCGCTCTCGCGCTTCATCACGGAGCGCCGCACGATCGTGGTCTTCGGCGACCGCGCGACCGGGAAATCCACGCTTCTCAACGCGCTTTTCGAACTCGTGTCGCTCGACGAGCGCTTCGTCGCCGTCGAGCGCAACCCGGACCTGCCGGCACTGAAGGAGCGCTCGTTCTGCGTGCGTCTCGAGGTCGACGACGACACCGACCTCGAGGCGCTCTTCGGCAAGGCGCGCCGCATGGCGCCGGGCCGCCTCGTGCTCAATGAGATGCTTCGGGAGGATTGCCGCCAGTTCTTCCTTCTGCTCGCCGAGGACGCCCGGGTCGGCGGCATGGCCACGCTGCGCGCCGAAAGCGCACCGCGCGCCGTGGAGATGGTCGTCGGCGCGCTCGGCGGCGACACGGGGGCGAAGCGACTGCTGGTCGCAGCGCGTCCCGTCTTCATCCAGATGCACTCGGACGAGAAAGGACTGCCGCGGCTCGCCGCCGTCTGGAGCATCGACGGCCTCGAGGGTGATGAGCTCCTCCTCGAGGAAGTGCAGACCACGACGCCCGCCGACGCCCAGCTCGTCGCCGAAGCGTAGTCGACCCCCGCGAGACCGCCCCCGTCCCCTCAACGTCACCGCGCGCCGCCGCTCGACACCCTCTCCGTCCCCGCCGCCCGTCAGTATGGTTGTGGGCATCGCGAGGGGCTGGTATCGTACCGTTTCGCGTCGCCGCCGGGCGGCGCCGTCACCCCTGCTCCAGCAGAGAGGCTGGGGCCGCCAAAGACCGGAGGAGGTGATCACCATCAACAGGTATGAGCTCATGCTCATCACCCACGCCGCGACCGAGGCCGAGCGACAGGCCGAGATCCTCGACCGCTTCAAGGCGACGGTCGAGGCCGGCAAGGGCGCTGTCGCCGGTGTCGACGACTGGGGCAAGCGCAAGCTGGCCTACGAGATCAAGCACCAGACCGAGGGCGTCTATACCATCGTCACGTTCACGGCCACGCCGGAGACCCTCGCCGAGGCCGAGCGCGTGCTCGGCATCACCGACGAGGTGCTGCGCTTCATGACCACGCGCCCCAAGGCGTAAGCGCACCATCCGAGCGAAGGGAGCGATCGTGGCAGGGTCCATCAACAGCGTCGTCATCGTCGGCAACCTCACGCGTGACCCCGAGTTGCGGGCCATCCCCAGCGGCACCAGCGTGTGTCAACTGCGCGTCGCCGTCAACGACCGCGTCAAGGACCCGAACACCGGCGAGTGGGCCGACCGCGCCAACTACTTCGACGTCGACGTCTTCGGCGGGCAGGGCGAGCGCTGCGCACAGTGGCTCGCCAAAGGCCGTCAGGTTGCCGTCGAGGGCCGCCTGCGCTGGCGCGAGTGGGAGACCCAGGACGGCCAGAAGCGGCAGGCGGTCTCCATCGTCGCCGACAACGTGCAGTTCATCGGGCCCCGTGACGGCGGCGGCCAAGGTGGCGGCCCGGGCGGCGGCTTTGGCCGCGCGACCGGCCCGGCGACCGACAACGACGGTCTCGACCAGCCGCCCCGCGGCGGCGGCCCAGACGACGACGAAATCCCGTTCTGAGAGCGACGCGCCGCCGTGCGGCGCTGTCTGAGAGGTAGAGCGTATGCCCACGACGACGCTGAGACGGTGCACCGAGAAGCCCGAAGGGGCTCCCGGACAAGCGCGCCGAGCCTCCTGTTCCTTCTGCACGCAGAGGGTCGACGAGGTCGACTTCAAAGACGCCGCCACCCTTGGGCGCTTCGTATCGGAGAAGGGCCGCATCCGCCCGCGGCGCGTCACCGGCACCTGTCGCCGCCACCAGTTCCAGATCGCGGCCGCCGTCAAGCGCGCCCGCGAGATGGCGCTGCTTCCCCACGTCAACAGCTGAGGAGGGTATCCCTGTGGACATCATCCTGCTCCAGGACGTGCCCTCGGTCGGCGAGAAGGGCACGCTGCACACCGTGAGCAACGGCTACGCGCGCAACTACCTGTTGCCGCGCGGGCTGGCCGAGCCGGCCACCCCCGGCAAGGTCGACGAGTTTCGCCGGCGCGATGAGGAGCGCAAGTCGCGCGAGGCGCGCATGGCGGTGCAGGCCGAGGACATCACCGCGTCACTCAACCGCACCGTGCTCACGATCGAGGCCAAGGCCGGCGAGGGCGGACACCTATTCGGGTCCGTCACCAACGCCGACATCGCCGACGCCATCAAGAACGCGCGCGGCTACACCATCGACAAGCGCAAAGTGCTGCTCGACGAGCCGCTCAAGCAGATCGGCTCCTTCATCGTCGACGTCGAGGTGGCCGAGGGTTTCGTGGCCTCGGTGAAGACGATCGTCGTCCCCGAGGACTGACGCGAACGGGGGCGGCGGGGCGCTCGCGAGCGCCTCGCCGCCCCCGTTCGCTCCCGCGGCGCCCACGTCGCGCGACCCGTTGCCGTCACCGGCGCCCGCCAGGATACGCAGGTGCGCCGGGGCCGTGGCGGCGATACACTTCCATCCCCGCCGCCGCATGGCGGGCCCCTGCTGAGCCGGAGGAGACGTGGCGGTCGAACGCATCGAGAATCTGTCGCCGAACCTGCCGCCGCACAACCTCGAGGCCGAGCAGTCGGTGCTCGGCGCCATGCTCGTCAACCCCAACGCCGTCGCCGTGGTCGCCGAGATGGTCGCCGTCGAGGACTTCTACCGCGACGCCCACCGTCACGTCTATGGCGCCGTCCTCAAGCTCTTCGACCGCGGCGAGGAGGTCGACGTCGTCACGGTCAGCGCGCAGCTCGAGCGCGAGAACACGCTCGAGAAGGCTGGGGGTCGTGAGTTCGTCCACTCTCTTGCCGACTTCGTCCCCACGGCGGCCAACGCCGGCCACTACGCCCGCATCGTGCACGAGCAGGGCATGCTGCGCAGCATCATCCGCGTCGGCTCCGAGATCTTCGAGCTCGGCAGTCAGCACCCGGGCACCGTGCCCGAGCTGCTCGACCGCTGCGAACAACTGGTGTTCGCGATCCAGCAGCATCGCGGCGGCGGCGACTTCTACCTGCTCAAAGAGATCATCGTCCGCAACTTCGAGAAGCTCGACCTGATGCAGCGTGACCAAGCTGTCAGCGGCGTGGCCTCCGGCTTCGAGCCCATCGACCGCCTCACGGGCGGCTTTCAGCCGACCAACCTCATCGTGCTGGCCGCTCGCCCCGGCGTCGGCAAGACATCACTGGCGCTCAACATCGCCCACAACGTCGCCGTCGGCACCAAGGCCCCCGTCGCGATCTTCAGCCTCGAGATGAGCGCCCAGGAGCTCGGTGAGCGCCTATTGTGCTCGGCGGCGCGTGTGAGCTCGCACAAGGTGCGCACGGGAACGCTCTCCGGCGACGACTACGGCAAGCTCGTACAGGCGGCGGGAGAGCTCGAGAAGGCGGACATCTTCATCGACGAGAGCGCCGGCCTCAACATGTTCGAGCTCCGCGCCAAGGCGCGGCGTCTCAAGAGCAAGCACGACCTCAAGCTCATCATCGTGGACTACCTGCAGTTGATGGGAGGCGACGGCCACGCGGAGAACCGCCAGCAAGAGGTCGCCGCCATCTCCCGGTCGCTCAAGCAGCTCGGGCGCGAACTGCAGCTGCCGATCATCGCGGTGTCGCAGCTCAACCGCGCGCCCGAGGTACGCGCCGACCGCGAGCCGCAGCTGGCCGACCTCCGCGAGTCCGGCGCGATCGAACAGGACGCCGACATGGTGATCTTCCTCTACGAGGACCCGCGCAAGGAGCAGGGGCCGCAGTCGAAGGGCGTCATCAACGTGCGCATCGCCAAGAACCGCAACGGCCCCACGGACACCATCCGGCTCGGCTGGGTGAAGGAGTACACCAAGTTCCGCGCGCTGCCGCGCTCCGACACCTACGACTACGACGACGCCGAGGTGTGAGATGTGTGCGGCGAAGGGCGTCGCCGCAAGCGTACCGCTTCGGCTGAGGCTCGTTCACGCACCGGCGCCCGACCCGGTGGCGTTGATCCGCGAGCTCGGCCTCGAAGACGCCGCCCCGCTCGTGCTGCTCGACTCGGCCGGTGGATCACCATCACTCGCGCGCCGGCACTACCTGGCTTGGGACCCCGTCTTTCGGCTCACGGTCAAAGACGGTCGTGTGGTCTTCGATGTCGGGCCGGCCGCCGCGAGGGCGGGCGACGATGTCGCCCGCCGTGTCGCGGCGGCCCGCCCCGACATCGAGAGCCTGGAGCCCTTCGCGGCGGTGCGAGCGGCGGCTCGGCTCGGCGCTGAGCTGACGCCCGCGGGCGGCGGCGAAGCGCTTCCGGGAGAACCGGCCTTCGAGGGCGCGCAGGCGGCCCCGAGTGAGGCCGTCGCTCCGGCGCCGAGCGCCGACGGCCTGCCCGAGCTTCGCTCCCTCTTCGGCCTCTTCTCCTACGACGCCGCGCGCTATCTCGAGCGTCTGCCGGACTCGAACCGCGACGACGTCGGCCTCCCCGACATCGATCTGTTCCTCCCGGGAGTCCTGATCCGCTGCGACCTGGAGGACGAGACGGCCGTGGTGGCCGAGCGCCGGTCGGCGGGTGCACACACGGACGACGGCTGGACCGGCCGCATCGTCCGCGCCCTCTCCGCCGCCGCCGGGCCGGTCGCCGCCCCCGTGCACGGCGACGATCTCCCCGTCTTCGACTCCAACTTCAGCCGCCGCGACTACCAGGCCGTCGTCGCCCGCACCCGCGAGTACGTGTTCGCGGGCGACATCTTCCAGGCCAACGTGTCGCAGCGCCTCGATGTCTGCTACACGCTGCCGAGTCTGCATCTCTACGCGACGCTGCGCACCGTGAATCCTTCTCCCTTTGCGGGCTACCTGCACATGGGGACTTACGAGCTCATCTCCTCGTCGCCCGAGCGCCTCGTCGATCTCCGGCCCGACGGCTGGGCAGAGACGCGACCGATAGCCGGCACGCGACCGCGCGGCGGGACCGCGGGCGATCACAGCCAACAGGCGGCGGGCGGAAGCGTCATCGGCGTGGCGCCCGGGCGTGGCGACGAGGACCTCACAGGCGAGCTCAACCTCGATCCCAAGGAGCGCGCCGAGCACGTCATGCTCGTCGACCTCGAACGCAACGACCTGGGCAAGGTCTGCGAGTACGGGACCGTGCGCGTGTCCGAGCTGATGGTCAACGAGTACTACTCACACGTGATCCACATCGTGAGCAACGTGCGCGGCCGGCTGCACGCGGGCAGGGACGGAGTCGACCTGCTCGCGGCGATGTTCCCCGGGGGGACGATCACCGGCTGTCCCAAGGTGCGCTGTATGGAGATCATCGACGAGCTCGAGACCGTGCGCCGAGGCCCCTACACCGGCTCCTTCGGCTGGCTCACCTTGGACGCTCTCGACATGAACATCGTGATCCGCACCCTGGTGCGTCTCGGCGACCGCCTGTACCTCCAGGTAGGCGGCGGCATCGTCGCCGACTCGGACCCCGGCAACGAGTACTTCGAGACGCTGCACAAGGCGACGGGGATGCTGCGCGCGGTGGCGGCCAGCATCGTCGAGCGACCCGAGCCGAGCACTGGATGAGCCGCGTCGCACAACCCGATAGAGTAGTGCCATGACCCTCGTGATGCTCAACGGCGTGCTGTCGAACGCGACCGACGCGGCGGTTCCCGTGACCGACCGCGGCTTCACACATGGCCTCGGTCTTTACGAGACGCTCAAGCTCGTCGACGGCGTGCCGGTCTTCTTCGGGGAGCACGCCGACCGTCTCGAGCTCGGCGTCGCCGAGCTGGGTCTCGATCCCCGCTTCAGCCGCGACCAACTGGCAGAGCAGATCTGCCGTCTCGCCGCCGCGAACGGCGCGCCGAACGCCTGCCGCGTGCTGCTCACGGCGGGCCCGCCCGACGGCTTGCCCACCCTCTTCATCGAGGCGAACCTGCGGCGCTTCTCCGAGCCCCCGCTCGACGTTGTCACTTTCGAAGGGGTGCGCGTCAGCGCGCAGCTCAAGGCGATGACCGTGATGCAGTCGTACCTGGCACAGCGGGCAGCGCAGCAGGCCGGCGTGCACGACGCCATCCTGGTCGACGAGCAGGGTCGCATCTTCGAGGGCGCGACCTCGAACATGTTCCTGGTCCGCGGCGGCGGACTGGTCACGCCACCAGCAGAGGGAGCGATCCTGCCGGGCGTCCTGCGAGGCAAGATCGAAGAGCTCGCGAGCGCCTCCGGCATCCCGGTGGTCGAGGCCTACGCACGTGTCACGGACCTGCGTCCGGACGACGGCATGCTGCTGACCAGCAGCGTGCGCGGCATCGTCCCTGTCGGACGCGTCGACGATCATCCGCTGCACGTCCACGCCGAGCTGGTCGCGCGGCTGCGCTCCCTGCTCGGCGACGCCGAGGCGGAGAGCACGGCCGCGTTCCGTCGCCGGTATCCCAAGGCGGCGCCGACACACTAGCCAGATGGGCCGGGCACGTCGCTCCGGCGCCACGCGAGGTCGCGCGTCAGCCGGTCAACCGGTCAGGCTCAGTCCTGCGTCAGCCGGCGCCACGCCTCCACGTACTTCTCGGAGGTCCGCTCCGCGACCTCGGACGGCAGCTCAGGGCCCGGCGCCGTCTTGCCCCAGTCGAGCGTCTCCAGGTAGTCGCGCACGTACTGCTTGTCGAAGCTCGGCTGGCTGCGGCCCTCCTCGTAGCCGTCGAGCGGCCAGAAGCGCGAGGAGTCCGGGGTGAGCGCCTCGTCGATCAAAATCAGCTCGCCGTCGAGCAGCCCGAACTCGAACTTGGTGTCGGCGATGATGATGCCGCGCTCGAGAGCGTAGGCGGCGCCGACGCGGTAGAGCTCGAGCGCCGTGTCGCGCACCTTGCCGGCGAGCTCCTCGCCGAGCAGGCCGACAGCGCCGGCGAAGTCGATGTTCTCGTCGTGGGCGCCCTGCTCGGCCTTGGTCGACGGCGTGAAGAGCGGCTCCGGAAGGCGACTGGCCTCGACGAGCCCCTCCGGCAGCCGGATGCCGCACACGGCGCCGGTCTTCTCGTAGTCCTTGCGGCCCGAGCCCGTCAGGAATCCGCGCACGATCGCCTCGACCGGCAGCGCCTGCGCGCGGTGGACGACCACCGAGCGCCCTGCCAGATGGGCATGGTCCGCGTCGGTCGCGAACGGCTCGGCCTCTATCAGATGGTTGGGTACGATGCCGGCCGTCCTCGCGAACCAGAAGTTGGCGATCTGTGTCAGCACGACGCCCTTCTCGGGGATCGGCGTCGGCAGCACCACATCGAAGGCCGAGAGACGGTCGCTCGTCACGATGAGCATCTCGTTCGGCGCATAGTCGTACACGTCGCGCACCTTCCCGCGGGCGAGCAGCGGCCAGGACTCCTCGTTCGACTCGTAGAGGACGCTCATCAGCGCGGGTCTCCCTTTTTCGGTGGTCTTTCGGCGATGCGATCGAGCAGGGCGGCGGCGGCCTCGTGCGGCCCGCTCGTGGCGAAGCCATCGATGCCAAGGCGCGTGCGCAAGCGGCCAACGAAGACACCGGCCGCGAAAGCCGCCGCGAACGTGCGCTGGGCGATCGCCTCGTGCTCCTGCTCGCGTTGCGCCGCCCCGAAGGGGTTCGCGAAGTAGCCTTTCGTCAGCCCCGTTGAGGTCGTCGTGCCCTTCGACATCGCCGCGCCCTCGCGAAACACCGCGAGCGCCGCTTCGGGCGTGGCGAAGCGCTCGATCACGGGGTGATCCTCGTCGACCGCCTCGTGGTTGTCGGCGTAGAGCATCAGGTCGACAGGGTAACCGTGCAGCACCTCGTCCAGCGTCGTCACCGGCAGGACCACGCGCGCGTTGACGCGATTGGCCGACATGATGATCGAGCGGTCGAGCTGCCCGAAGGCGTACCCCTGCCGCAGGTCGTCGAGCCGGACGAAGGCGCCTATCTCGGTGCCGTAGCCCCGCAGGCCGTCGTCTCCGGCGATCTCGAGGCTGCCCATGTCGTCGGCCACCACTCGCAGATCGCGCAGGCGGCCCGCGCCGATCGCGCGCAAGGCCTCGAGGGTCTCCGACTTGCCGGTGGCCGTGTCACCGATGATCAGTACGTTCGCGCCGCGGCCGTCGGCGAGAACGACGCGCGCGAAGGCCCCGTGGAACGGCATGAGACCGCGTTTCATGACAGCCACGTTGTGGAGGGTGAGCACCATCTTCTTGAGGTAGCCGAAGTACCCGAAGCGATCCTCGAGCGGCACGGCGGCGACGAGAAGCCTCGAGCTCTTGTCGTCGTGGAAGACGGTGGGCTGCGACCCGAACCGGTCGAGCGCCGCCGGCGACGCCCCGTAGAGGTAGACGGCGTCGGGGCCTGCGGCGATCTCATCATCGCTCGCGATCTCGAAGAGGTTGGCGAGGCTGAGGCCGAGGCCGGTGAAGCGCTGGTGGAAGTAGACGAAGACGGTGAGCCGGCCGACGAGCGCCGGGTAGCAGAGCCACTGCTCGCGCTCGAGACTGAGCCCGTCGAGAGGGTTGTCGTCGACCTCGATGAAGCGACCGCTGCGAGCGTTCATCGGCGGGTCCAGGAGGAGCGGCGGGTACATCAGAAGGTGCCGTACGAACGGGATGCCGTTGAGCAGCTCACGATACCGCGCAGGGACCGGCCAGCGCCGCTGCACGGCGATGACGCCGACCTCGCAGCCAGCCGCCACCTGGCGGTAGACGCGCGGATGGGCGCCCGTGATGTTCTCGACGACGTCACGATACAAGGCACGCACGAGGCTGCCGAG
>CAWBNR010000007.1:0-482782 GCA_963790185.1 uncultured Thermoleophilia bacterium
CAGCGCATAGACCGCCGTGGTTAGCAGCGCCAGCACCGTCGCCGCGGCGAAGGGCCGCCGTGGCCCCCATCGCTCGAACAGCCCGCTGACCCAGGTGTTGGAGACCAGCCGCACCAGCCGGTTGGCGCTGAGCAGCACGCCCACCAGCGGCAGGGCGATCCCCAGGTTGGCCGCTTCGAGCGGCAGAATGCTGTAAAGGTACGAATCGCCGACGATGCAGAGGGCGATCACCAGGCCGGAGGGGGTTCGCACCAGGCGGGTGGGGCTGGCCTCTGGAAGCCGGTGACTGGAAGCTGGCGGCTGGATGCTCGCCATGTGTCTCCAAGATTGCCCGATGCGGTCATTGGGAGCGGGTTTTGCGAAGCAATCCTTTTGAAACGTGAGATTGCTTCGTCGCAGAAGGCGCTCCTCGCAATGACGTTCTGTCAAAGATCAAGGCCGTTCTCGCGCAGCAGGTCGTTTACCAGCACCGGCTTCCCGGCTTTGACCGACGCCTCGGCGGCCGCGCCCACGACCACCGACCAGAAGCCCTCGGCCGCGCTGGCCGTGCGGGTCTGTTTGCCTTCGATGTTGTTGATGAAATTCACGTGCTCGAAGTAGGTCGCGCCGTAGTGGCCGCTCTGCTGGATGAATTGCGGATAGCAGGGCTGGCTGATCTGCGTGGGCCGATGGTCGCCGCACAGGATCTCCAGATGCGTGGCGGGCCGGGCCTCCGGCAGGAAGTCTTCGTTCTCGAAGGCCTTCAGCCGGCCCTCATCGCCGCACAGCACCAGCTCCTCGTAGAACATCGGCGAGAACATGCACAGGTTGAAGTTGGCCCGCACGCCGTTCGCGTAGGTCACGATGACGAAGGCGTTATCCAGGATGTCCGACTTCTGCCCTGCGTACTCGAACTCGCGGAAATTGACGGCCTGGCTGCCGGACGGCATAGACGCTCGACCGGCCGCGACGCCCGCGAACAGGTTCAGCAGGTCGAAGTAGTGGCAGCATTTTTCGACCAGCGTGCCGCCGGAGTACTTCGAGAACTTGTTCCACTGCTTCACTTTGTCCAGGAAGGGGACGCGGTGCTCCAGGATCGTGATCGTCTTGATGTCGCCGATGGCCTTGCGCTCCAGCGCGTCGTGGATCGCCTCGACGTAGATCGGCTTGTAGCGATATTGCAGGCCGATCTGGAAGATCGCGGGGTACGCGTCGGCGATCTGGGCGATCTCGTGGGCGTCGCGGATGGTCGTCGCCATCGGCTTTTCGAGCAGGATGTGCTTGCCCGATTTGGCAGCCACGCGCACGATCTCGATGTGGCTGTAGTTGGGCGTGCAGATGACCAGGCCGTCCACCTCGGGATCGTTGCACGCCGCCTCCAGCGAGCCGTAGGCGACCAGCTTCGCATCAGGCGCAAGGTGCGTCGCCGACTTCTGGGCGGCCGCCATGCTGCGGGCGCTCGTGTCGAAGACGCCGTGGATCGCCGCGCGGCCCTCCATCTGGGTTACGCGGATGTGCTCCATGCCGTTCAGCCCGCTGCCGATGACGTTGAAACGATGAGCGGGCGGGTTGGCCGCAAACAGATAGCGGTCTTCCGCCGCCAGATAGCTGAACGCAGGATTCATTGCATAGGGTGTGACACGCATTTCTTTGCCGTGTTTCATGAGTAACCTCCATGTATTGCAGGACCGATTGAGAGATTGGGTATTCAGGTATTGGCTATTGGGTATTGGCGCCTCCCTCAATCCCTAATATCCAATACCTGATCGCCCTATCGTCCCAACCCCGTAATCAAGATCGTCCCCAGGCTGAAAAGCGCCAAGCACGCTTGCCAGGCTCAGCCCCAGGGCGAACGGCTTGATGCCCGTTTTGCGGACCGCTTCGGTGTCGGTGCCCAGGCCGATGGCCGAGAGCGCCATGAGCGACCGCGAACTTGGCGACCTCGTCCACGAGCTTGAGGGCGCTCGCGGCCCCCGTCAGCGCGCCGGGGTGGGCGACATCCTGGGGCAGGACGCCCAGCGCCACGCCCGCCGTGCGGATCAGGGTCATGATCAGGAAGCCGATCACGAACCACGGCACGACTTTGCCGAAGTTGAACACTGGCGGTCGCACCCGTTTGTTTTCGGTTCTGCGACCGCGCGTAGACCATGCCCGATCACCACGATCAGCGGCGCCATCAGCGTGTTGCGGGTCAGCTTGACCACCGTGGCGATGTCGCGCGCCGCGTCGCTGAACGCCGCGCCGGCCGCCACCACCTGCGAGGTGTCGTTGACCGCGGTGCCTGCCCACAGGCCGAAGGCGCGATCGCTGACGCCCAGGAAGTAACCGATGATCGGGTAGAGCACCACCGCCAGCGTGCCGAAGAAGGTGATGGTCGCCACCGCAAAGCTGACTTCCTCTTCCTTGGCTTCGATCACCGGCGCGACCGCGACGATGGCCGTATTGCCGCAAATGGCCGTCCCCACGCCGATCAGCGCGGCCAGCCGCGGCGGGATCTTCAGCAGCCGTCCGGCGAAATAGGCCAGCGTCAGCGCCACGGCCATGCAGGCGACGATCAGGATCAGCGCCGTGACGCCGGTCGAGATCACATCCTGCAGGCTCAGGCGCAGGCCCAACAGGATGATGCCCAGGCGCAGGATACGTTGCAGCGCAAATTTCACCCCCGCGTCGAACCGCGTCGAGAAGCGGATCGCGTTGCGGATGTGCAGCCCCAGGAAGACCGCGATGAACACCTCGCTGACCGCCCGTGCCATCGCCGCGTTGGGGATGATTTCGTGCAGGTAGCGCGGAGACTACCGCGACCGCGATCGACCAGGTACAAACCCGGCAGCGCCGGCCGCAGTCGCCGGCCGATTTGGCGCCATTCGGCGATGATGGGTTGGAGCAAAGATACCTCTTGTGCCGATTTACTCGCCGATCAGCGCCGCCATTCGCTCAGCCAGCGCACCTGGCCGATCCGGTCGTCGGCCTGCGAGTCGAAAGAAGGCGGTCGAGCGCAACGATCAGCCCGGACAGCGTCCATCTGGGCGCGCGACTAGGATGATACCAGCGTGATCGGGGATCGCCTGGCAGAGCCGCACAAAATCACCGACGTTGTACGTGGCGATACAGCGTCTCTGCGAGGTGGCTGACCAGCAACTGCGTCTCGTCACTGGCATCTTCCGCGATCCACGCGTTCGGCGTGCGGCTCACATCATGGCCGCGGGCGATCAGGGCCGCCTGTAACGCCCTGATCGAGATGTCTGCATCCAGATGTAGACGCGGCTTGTTCATCAAGCCGGACTCATGCACGGGTTCGAGAGCTCGTTCGGCGGCGAGATCGGCGTCAATCTCGGCTCTGTGGCCTCGTAGTAACGCCAACCCCTCGGCGATCCGCCGGGTCGCTCACGCCGTATTCGTCCGCGATCCGGTCGGCCGACCACCCCCACTGCTGGTTTATCACCGCCAGCGTGCCGACTTGAATGCGTGTGCCGCGCAGCACCGGCGCGGGGATGCCCGGCCGCGCCGTCGGCGATACGTGATCTGCGGGAAGGCGGGATCATCGAGCTTCTTGCTCAGCGCGCCCACCTTCTCGGCCACGGCCCACAGGACGAACTGGTTGAGCGAAACGCCCTGCTGCGCCGCCAGCGTCTCGGCCTCTTGTTTCAACTGCGTCGGTAGATTCAATGGATAGCGTGACATCGTGGCCTCCTGGCCGGTATCATATGCGATGTCCTATACGATGTCAAGTGCCACTCATCACGTATCACGTTCACGTTCGTCACTCGTACTTCGTCTGATCCCAGAAGTTGCAGAACCGCTTCAGCCCCTCGTCGGTGTACGGATGGGCGAACGAGTCCTTGAACACGGCGAAGCCCGCGGTCACGATGTCGGCGCCGGCGACCGCCGATTCGACGATCTGGTGGCCGTTGCGCACCGCGGCGACGATGATCTCGGTGTCGAAGCCGTAGTTGTCGCGGATCGCGACGATGTCCTCGATGAAGCGCACCGTCTCCTCGCCGTTGGCTTCCTTCCAGCCGATGAAGGGCGAGACGAACGTCGCGCCCATGCGCATCGCCTGCAGCGCCTGCGACGCCGGAGAAGACCAGCGTCAGGTTCGATGCGGATGCTCTTCTCGCGCGCAGCACGGCCACCGACGTGAAGCCCGGCCTCGGTCGCAGGCAGCTTGATGACGAAGTTGGGGCTGATGGCCGCCAGCTTCTCGCCTTCGGTCACCATCTCGTGCCAGTCGGTGAAGTGCGGGTTGACCTCGACCGAGATGGGCTTGTCGGTGCCGTCGAAGATGTTGGCGATCTCCCGGATCGACGTCATGAACGGCTTGCCCGAGGTCTGCACGTGCCGCGGGTTGGTCGTCACGCCGTCAATCGTCGTACATCTCCAGCGCGTACGCTGATTTCGCTCGGTGATGGCGCTGTCGAGAAAGAATTTCATTGGATGCCTCCCTGGATTTGGATGTTAGGTATTGGTGATTAGGTATTGGATGGCTGACGTGCAAACGTTGCCACGACACCGTCCAACTCGCCGAGTCACCGGTGCTATCGCCTGTGGTACATCCCGTGTCTATCGCCCGCCGAATCCGGTTGTCGCAATCCCTTGCACGAAGTAGCGCTGGGCGACGATGAAGATCAGCAGGATCGGCATCAGCACCGCGGTGGAGGCTGCGAAGAGCAGGTCCCAGCGTCCGGTCTGTTGGACGTCGTTCAGGGCGCGCAGGCCGAGCGCCAGCGTCCAGTTGTCGCGGGCGTTGATATAGATCAGCGGCTGCAGGAAGTCGTTGTAGCTCTGGAGGAAGGCGAAGACGGCCACCGTCGCGATCACCGGCTTCGAGAGCGGCAGGATGATGGTGAACAGGATGCGCAGGCGGCTGGCGCCGTCCACCAGGGCTGCCTCCTCCAATTCCATCGGAATGCCCTTGAAGAACTGGCGCATCAGGAAGACGTAGAGCGGGCGCCAGCGCCAGCCAGTAGGGCACGATCAGCGGCAGGATAGTTGAGGGGCAAGACGCCCAACGCCATGCCCGGCTTGGTCCAGCCGAGGGTGCGAAACTCGAGGAACATGGGGATCAGGGTGATGATCTCGGGCAGCATCATCGTGCCCAGCAGCAGGCCGAAGAAGAAGTCGCGGCCGGGCCAGCTGCAGGCGGGCGAAGGAATACGCCACCATCGACGACGAGAGCACGTGCCGATCACGGTCAGCATGCAGATGACGAACGTGTTGACCGCAAAGCGCGGCGAAGGGCAGCGTTGTCAGCGCCTCGGTGAAGTTCTGCCATTGCGGGCTGCGCGGGATCCACACGATCGGGTCGGCGAAGATCTCGGTTCGCGTCCTTGAGCGACGAGGAGACCATCCAGAGGGTCGGCGCCAGGAAGGAGATCAGCACCAGCGTCATGATGATCTGGAGCACGATCAGGCATGACGCGCTCGATGGTCGCCTGGCGCGAGCGACGCGTGCGAGCGGCGTGCTCTTGCCGGGTCGGTAGTGACAGCGATGGTCATGACTGGCCTCCTATGACTCGTAGTAGACCCAGCGGTTCGACACGTAGAACTGGACGATGGTAAAGCCGACGACGATGATGAAGAGCTGCCAGGCCAGCGCCGAGGCATAGCCCATGTTGAAGAACTGGAAGCCGTTGCGGTAGATGTTCAGCACCACGAACAGCGTCTCGTTCTGCGGCCCGCCGTCGGTCATGATCAGCGAGGGCACGAAGGTCTGGAAGGAGTTGATGATGGCGATGACCATGTTGTAGAAGATCAGCGGCGTCATCAGCGGGACGGTGATGCTGAAGACGGTGCGCAGCTTGCCGGCGCCGTCGATCTGGGCGGCTTCCATCAGTTGCACCGGGATGTTGCCCAGCCCGGCGATGAAGATCACCATCTGGCGGCCGATCATCCAGAACGACATAAAGATGAAGGCCGGCTTGGCCAGAGCCGGGTCGAGCAGCCACTTCTGCGGAGGGATGCCGAACCAGCCCGATCACCTCGTTCAGGATGCCGAAGTCGGGATGGAAGACGCGCTGCCAGACCACCGCTGTGGCGACGACGGGGATGATGATCGGCAGGTAGAAGCCGGCCCGGTAGATGCTGCGGAGCTTGATCTTCTGCGTCAGCGCCATCGCCAGCGTGAACGAGATGACCAATCTGGAACGGGCACGGCGAAGATGGTGTAGAAGGCGCTGTTGGCCAGGCTCTTGAGCGCCAGGGCGTCGGTGAACGCCTTGCTGGATGTTCTGCAGCCCGACGAACATCGGCGGCGAGAGCAGGTCCCACTTCTGGAACATCAGCCAGATCGAGTAGAGCATCGGAAACGCGACGAACACCGTGAAGCCGATCAGAAACGGCGCGGCAAACAGGTAGCCCTGCAGCCATTCACGCTGCGGTAGGTAGCTGCGTCGAGCATCGGGTAGCCGTTGTGGCCATGCTCGCCTCCTTGTGAGCTGCGCGATCGTAGCGAGGCGGCACGTCGCCCGAAGCGACGTGCCGCCGCACATCCCCGCTCAGATCAACTTATCCGCTGGGATTGTTCTTCCAGTACTCGTCCAGCAGCGCCTGCAGCTTCTGCGTCGACCTTCGGCAGCACATCGGCGGCCTTGGCCGTGCCGTTGTTCATCATGTCCCAGGCCACCGGCTTGACGACCTCGGCCCACATCTTGGAGCGCGGCACGCCGCTGACCACGTCGATCTGGCCTTCCTTGAAGGCGTCCAGGAAGGCCTGGCCGTTCTCGATGCCGTACTCGGTCCTTGGTGAGCGGCATCCACCAGGACTCGGCCAGCGCCAGGTTGCTGGGCATGCGCCCGGTGATCGTCGCAGTACATCTTGTTGCCCTCGTCGCTCACCAGGTAGGCGGCGAAGTCCCAGGCGGCCTCGGTCTTGGCGGTCTTGGCGACGCAGACGCCCTCGCCCCAGCCGCGGTGCGGCCGGCCCGCGCCGGCGCCCTTCGGCATGCGCACGCACGTCGAACGGCACTTCCTTCTTCTGGTCGCGCAGGGCCGGGCGTGTTGAGTTGGGGCAGGAACCACGGCCCCTCGTACTTCATGGCGCAGGCGCCGGTGTTGATGGTGATTGGCGCCGGAGGTGTCGGCGGGGCTGGGCGCGGCCTTGAAGGTGTGCGCCATGTCGTAGGACATGGTCTGCAGCATCTGGACGATCGTCGGGATCGCCGAACTGCGACTTCTTGGGGTCAATGACGTTGTCGAACTCGCGCTTGCCGGTCAGCGACGATCCAGCCGATGTCGCGGTACCAGTTGCCGTTCATCTGGTAGCCGAACTTCTTCTTGTCCGCGTTGGTCAGCTTCTTGGCGGTCTCCACGAACTGGTCGAAGGTCCAGTCGTCCTTGGGGTAGGGGACGCCCGCATCGTCGAAGATCTTCTTGGCGTAGAACATGACCATGGTCGGCGGCCTGCAGCGGGACCAGGTAGGTCTTGCCCTTGCGCTTGGTGCTCTGCTCGACGCTGGTGTAGCCCTGCGGGATAGGGCGCGGTCACCTTGTCGCGGGCGATGTAGTCGTCAATCGGCGCCAGCAGGTTCTTGTCCGCGTAGATCTGCCATTCCCAGCCCTGGAAGGAGGCCAGGTCGGGCGGCGTGCCGCCGGCGAACATGGTCTGCAGCTTGGTGTAGAAGTTGTTGTTCGGATCGGCCACCGGCGTCACGTTGACCGTCTGGCCCGGGATTCTTGGCCTGATAGGCCGGGACCAGCTTCTCCCAGGCCGGGCCGTCGGTGGTGTCACCCCAGGCCAGGAACTCGATCGCGGTCGGGGCCTTGGCGGCGGGCGCCTGTGGTGGGCACGCGGCGCGGCCGTCGGCGGCCGGTGCGGCGGCCTGGCGCTGCGGTCGGCTGCCGGCGCCGGGTCGGCGTGGCCTGCGGCGCAAGCCGCCAACGCGGCGGCCCGCGCCACGCTGGAGCCGCCAGCATCAGGAACTGCTCGCGAGAAAGCTTCTTGTCGTCATCGGATCTCACTCCTTTGTTTGATGAGTGGACTGGTGCTTGGTAGACTGTCTGAATGAACCGGTATTGGTTAATTGGTCAGTTGGTTGCCTCCTTCGCTCTTCGTCCGGCGGTCGGCGACTCGCCCGCCTTCGGTTATCCCTCACGTCAGCCGCAACACGGGCAGGTCCAGCATCCTCGGCCAGGGCCAACAACTCGGCCACATAGTCGCCGTAGGTCAGCGAGATGTGGTGATCCAGCCCTTCGTGCATAATCGTGTCGAGCACTTCGCTGGGCAGGCCGGTCGAAGCGCAAAACGCCCGATGTGCCCGTGAAGCTCATCGGCGCACGCAGCATCTCGCCGCCGCCGACTACTAGAAGGAAAGGAGTTTGTCGCCCGCGCAATCCATCAGGCGAGCCAGCGGCAACGGTTTCCGATGATTCCCGTTGATTGCGGAGCGATTCCGGAGACTCTTTTCGAGAGCGAGCTGTTCGGCCACGAAAAAGGAGCCTTTACCGGTGCGATCAGTCATCGGGCCGGGAAATTTGAGATGGCAGAGGGAGGAACCCTTTTCCTCGATGAAATAGGAAACATGCCGCTAAGTTGCCAGGTGAAGCTCCTCCGTGCCATTCAGGAAAGGACATTCTTTAGAGTCGGTGGCAAAGAACCGGTAACCGTGGATGTCAGGTTATTGGTGGCCACCAACCAGGATGTGGCGGTATGCGCTTCTCTTGGCACCTTTTGCCGTGACCTTTTCTACCGCCTCAGCGAGTTCACGATCGCGATTCCCCCGCTCAGAGAACGCAAAGAGGACATTGTCCATTTGGCCGCGATGTTTCGTGCGGGCCACGAATATGGAATTGGCCAAGCAAGTTCGAGGGTTTTCAGATACCGCTCTGGAAGTCTTGGTTGAGGACCCCTGGCCAGGAAATGTGCGCCAGTTGCGGTCTACCGTGCGCCGTGCCGTGCTCCAAGCCGAGGACGTGATTCGTCCCGAGCATCTTTCCGTCGAGAGCCCCATGCCTGTCGACAACAGGGTCCTTTCGACATCCCGATGAGTCGTCATGGAATGGTTTGTCCCTCAAAGAAATTGTGAAGCGCGGCACCGCTGACCTGGAGCGGCGGGTTCTGGCCCAGGTGCTGCGAAAAACCAAGGGCAACAAGGCAGAGGCGGCCCGCTTGTTGCATGCAGATTACAAAACGATCCATTCAAAAGTGAAGCACTACGGGATCACCATCCACTCGGAGGACGACGATGAGCAAGAAAACGTAAGGGAACAGGCAAGGATGATAGTTCCGAGGGAGGCCTTATAGGATTCTTGGGAGGTTTGACGGAACTCGTCGAAAAGCTCGGTGAATTGGCAGACAAGGGCAAAGAGCTTTCCGGAAAGGGAGAACTCTCCGACCTGGGCTTGGGCAAGCAAGCCAAGGGCGTGTACGGGTTCAACGTCAAGTTCGGTTTGGGCGACGACAAGAAGGTGAAGGTCGAGCCTTTCGGCAACATCAAACGGGACACCCAGACAGGACAAGCGGTCGTCCAAGAGGTTCGGGAACCTATGGTTGACCTGTTCGAAGAGGAAGACCATCTGCTGGTCGTGGCCGAAATGCCCGGTATCGGATCGGCTGATGTGCAACTCGACGTAAAGGATGACGTGCTCACGATCCGCGCGGAGAGTGGAGAAAAGAAATACCGGAAGGAAGTGCTGCTTCCCGGAAGCTTTCCCAAGGAGAAAGATGGAATTCTCCTGCAACAACGGGATGCTCGAAATCAAATGTGTTAAATAGGGCTGGAGATAAAAATGGCAAAAGGAAATGGGGCAGGAATCAAGCTCAAGGTGAGCGAAGCCCTCAGCAAAGACGTGGGACGGGCGTACGCTCGCATGGACCCTGAAGACCTGGAAAAGCTCGGGGCAGGTATAGGCGATATCCTCGAGGTTACCGGCAAAAGGTCTACCGTGTGCAAAGCCATGCCCGCGTACAAGGAAATGCGAGGACAGGCTCGAGTCCAACTGGACGGCATTTCCAGGCAAAATGCAAAAGCCGGGCTGGACGAGACCGTCACGGTGACGAAAATCATCTGTCGGCCTGCCGAGCGAGTTGTTCTTGCTCCGTCCAACGTAACACCTTCCGAGAGAGACCTCAAATACATCGGGAGTCTTCTGGATGGCCTTCCCGTAATGGTAGGGGATACGATCAGGGCCACCCTCTTCGGGAGCAGGTTCGCGGATTTCAAGGTCGAAAGCACGAATCCGAAACTGGCGGTCTTGATCAATCCCGCTACGGAACTCGTGATCGGAAAGCCGGAGGCTGCCCAGAAACCTCACACCCTCTCATACGAGGATATCGGCGGACTCAAACCACAGGTTCACCGCATACGTGAGATGATCGAGCTGCCCCTGCGCTATCCGGAGGTCTTCGAACGGCTGGGAATAGACGCGCCAAAGGGGGTGTTGCTCTACGGGCCGCCGGGGTGTGGCAAGACGCTCATTGCCCGAGCAATTGCCAACGAGACCGAGGCGAATTTCTTTTCTGTGAGCGGACCTGAGATCGTCCACAAGTTTTACGGGGAAAGTGAAGCCCATTTGCGAGAGATTTTCGCGGAGGCCACGCGAAAAGGTCCGAGCATCGTTTTTCTTGACGAGATCGACGCCATAGCTCCCCAAAGGGAAAAAGTGGTGGGCGATGTGGAAAAACGAGTGGTCGCCCAGTTGCTCGCGTTGATGGACGGGTTGACCAAACGTCAGAACGTAATCGTCATCGCCGCGACAAACATACCCAATGCGCTTGATCCTGCACTCCGACGACCCGGCCGATTTGACCGAGAGATCGCCATTCCCATCCCGGACCGGAACAGCCGCTTGGAAATTCTGGAGATCCACAGCCGAGGAATGCCCCTGGCCCAGGACGTGGACATGAGTCGTTTAGCGGATATTACCCACGGCTTTGTGGGGGCAGACCTGGAGGCCCTATGCCGGGAAGCCGCCATGATCTGCCTGCGCGGGATCATGCCGGACATCGACTTTGCCAGGGCCGGTATTCCTTACGAGCAGCTCGCGAGACTTGAAGTGCACATGGATGACTTCGTCACCGCGCTCAAAGAAGTGGAACCGTCAGCCATAAGAGAGGTCTTCGTCGAAGTCCCGGACGTGCGGTGGGAGGATATTGGAGGTCACGAGGCCCTGAGAGTGAAGCTGATCGAATCCGTGGAGTGGCCTTTGCAATACCCTCATCTCTTTGAGCAGGCCGGAACGCGGCCGCCCAAGGGCATCTTGCTCTCGGGACCTCCTGGGTGCGGGAAAACGCTGTTGGCCAAGGCTATCGCCAACGAAAGCAAGGTGAATTTCATCTCTGTCAAAGGCCCGGCGCTCTTATCCAAGTATGTAGGGGAATCGGAGCAAGGAGTCCGAGAGGTATTTCGCAAAGCTCGCCAGGCTTCGCCGTGCATCATTTTTTTCGATGAAATAGACGCGCTCGTTCCTGCGCGGGGATCAGGCTCGACAGACTCCCACGTGGGCGAGCGAGTGTTGAGCCAATTCCTCGCGGAACTTGACGGTATTGAAGAACTCAAGGGCGTGCTGATCCTGGCCGCAACGAACCGGTTGGACATGCTCGACCCGGCAGTTCTGAGGCCCGGCAGATTCGATGAGATCGTCCAGATCCCGATGCCCGAAGAAAAGGACCGAGAGGAAATATTCCGTGTCCACTTGCGAAATAAGCCGCTTGAAGAGGGAATAGACCCGTCCGATCTCGCGTCTCGCAGTGAAGGATTCAGCGGTGCTGAGATTGCAGGGGTCTGCAACAGAGCCGCCTTAAGGGCCGTGCGAAAAGCTGTTGCGTCTCTCAAGAAGAATCCCGATCAGGAGACGAAGCTGATCGTGACTCGCACTGACATCGAAGCAGCACTCGCAGAATCCTGTAGAGGACTGATCGTGGAGAAAGCTCTCTATTTGTTTGCTCTTGCTCGCGCGGGCCAGTTGCACGAGCTTCGGATGATCGGCCTTGATGGCGAGGTCCCCGTCTTGACCTGGGACTTCGCCGACGTGACCGCAGTTATGTGCGAGGTTTCTCTCGATGAGTTCTCCGGCCCTGCCGCAGAAGCCAATCTGAAGGACCTGGCGTGGGTGGGGCCAAGAGTGGTGCGACATGGGGAAGTGGTGCAGCAGGCATTGCAGTATTCTCCGGTGCTGCCGGCACGGTTCGGCACTCTGTTTTCATCCACCGAGAGTCTTGAGCGGGTGGTGCAGCGAAATCTTCCGGAGATAAACGTATACCTCGACTTCGTCACAGGCAAAGACGAATGGGCGGTCAAAGTGATGTTCGCGAGAGCCGAAGCCAAAGCACGACTAATTTCTGCACGACTGTCCGCTCAATCTGAGGTTTTGGGGGGCATGTCGCAGGGCATGCGCTACGTCAAGGAACGGCAGCTCAGCGCCGCGGTGGAGAAAGATATGGGCAAATGGATGAAAGGTATTCTGACTGAGGTCGCGACTGAGTTGACCGCATGTGCGAAGGACTGGCGCAAGAGGGAGGTCCGTAGTGGCGCTCCTGGAGAAGCTGCGGCAGAGAAAGTGGCCAATTGGGCATTTCTAATAGATCGCAGGGACGCGGAGGATTTCAGCATGCGGGTATCCAGAGCCAACGCGGAGTACGAGGCGTGTGGCCTGTCCTTTGATGTGTCTGGCCCATGGCCGCCGTACAGCTTCACTCCTCAATTACGGATGGAAGCCGAGTGATGAAGTACCTGCTTTACTGCATCTTTGAGACCCCTCACGAACTCATACTATCCATTCCCACGCCACGTGAAGGACCCCGCGTCCGGGTGTTTGAGAAACAAGGGCTCAGCGTTGCTTTCTCCGAGGTTCCCGATGCTGACGCGGTCTCCGACACTCCGCGTCTCATGAACTATCACCGGGTAATCGAATCCTTTTTCGACCAAGTCACCGTGGTTCCCTTTCGCTTCGGTACACTGTTGGACGCATTTGCGGACATTGAACGGCTTCAGGACACACGAGCGGAACACTATAGCATGATACTTCGCACCCTCGACGGCTGCGCGGAAATGGGTATCAGAGCGATCCTGGACGAGAGCAAAATTCCTTCGCCACCCCACCGCTGCGCATCTGGTTTCCCCTCTCCAGAGTCGCCAAATCCTGGCAAGCTGTATCTGGCCAGTCGGAAGGTTCACTATACGGCAGAGACGCTACTCGCAGAAATAAGCGAACACGCCACCGAGCGGTTGCGTCACGCGTTTGCCGGTATGTTCAAGGACTTCAGAAGCGAGGTCTCCCGGTCGGTGGACCAGCGCGGTGCTCCTGCTGGGGTCTTGTTGTCTGTGTACTTCCTCGTTCCCAAGGAATTCTTAGGCCGATTCCGGGATGCCTTCGCTGCCATGGCGTCAGAAGGATCGTCCAAGTTGTTGCTCAGTGGCCCGTGGCCTCCGTACAACTTTGTCCTTCCCGGCGATTCCCCGACCAAGTAACTCCCCCTGCGATCTTCTGTCAGTTTTCCTCAAAGATTATAGCAGCTGCCAAAAATTCTGACCGAATGGTTCGTGAGTTTGAAAGGTGGCGGAGGGTCCCGTGAACGAAGTTTCGACAGCCCTGCGTCGCTCGAAGTGAAGGCGGCCCTGCCGACACCCAAGAGCAATCACGCGGGCAAAACTTTAGGCAACCAGTAGAGTCAGCGCGAGAGAATTTTGGCGCGCAACGCCATGACAGCCATGGTCCTGCTCGAAGCAGTATGCGCGCTCGTAGTGTGGAACGCGCAACCGCGCTCCCGGACAACAGGTTACAGAGAATACCATGGAATTCATTCCATACATATGGAACGAATTGTATAGCGTCGGCCCTCCTGTCTCCCTTCTGCACCGTATCAGCCATCCCCGCGTCCCCGCTCCTGAGATGCATGGAAACAGGAAAACAATGAGATAATGGCTTCAACAAGCTGTCTTTCCGTACGAGCCGCTGCAATTCTTCGCGCTCAAGCCTTCTGTCGTGCACATTGGGAGGCTGATCGAGTAAGCCCCACAAGACTCGCTCTGCCTTTGCGGGGAGCCTGAGGCGGAACATCATAAATGGTGGGAATAATGCCATTTAGTAAAACAACGGTGAGACAATTCGGAACAGCCGAGAGTCCATAACATTGTGATACAAGGGGATGTTTGTACCTGTGGGTGCGCAGAAGCGGATGCCACCTCGCGGGATTCGCCCGAAAATACAGCTGATCTCCAGCGCTGGTGCCCGCGCTGAGATCAAAAGACTATTTTTGGCAGGCGATCGGGTTAAGATGGCACGCTTCTCGCAATAGAAATGGTCGGCATGCCAAACAAAGTCAAAAGCAACAAGATTCAGATTTCAGCACAAGGAGGATACTACGATGGCGAAGATAGCGAAGTCAACAGATTCATCCAGTCTTGCGGAAGTTGTCGACAGGATTTTGGACAAAGGTATCGTAATCGACGTATGGGCCAAGGTTTCTCTGGTCGGCATTGAGCTGCTGTCCGTGGAAGCCAGGGTGGTCATCGCCTCGGTGGAAACCTATCTCAAATATGCGGAAGCAATCGGCCTCACCGCCAGCGCAGCTGCCCCCGCCTAAGTCACACCGCCTTTGGAGGCCTATTGGGCCAGGGGGGCGGTGCTTGCCCCCCTCAGGCTCCAGGCCAGGCACCACACAAGTGCGCCTGACAGACAAGTAGGTGACTGGGCGCCTCGATCTCTTGGCCGGGGCGTCGAGTAGACAAAGGAGGAGTGATGGGTAGCCTGACTCAGGACATGGCCCGGCTGCGCGAGGAAATTGTCGGATTGCGCGAATCCCGTGAGTTTCTCTTAAAAGGCCTGGCCCAGGAGACTCTTGAAGCTAAGGGCCAGGTTTCAGCGATGCGGGAGGGATTTCGCAATGCTCACGCTGACATGGCCGCGCACACAAGGGCCGAACACGCAAGGTTCGTGTCAAACATGACGGGCGAAGTAGCTGGGATGCTCAATGGATTTCAGCGGGCCCACAGGGAAATGTCCGTCAAAACCAAGCGAGACAACGTCAAATTCGTGACCGATCTGTCAACGGAAGTGTCCGGAGTGCTCACAGGCTTTCACCGGGCCCAGGCAGAGATGGCTGCGAATATGCAGGAGAGAGAACCAAGCGTTCGTGGCCAACACGGCAAGGGCCGTCTCAGGGCTGCTGAACGGATTTCACGATGCACGTTCCCAGATGGCCAGGACATCCCAATCTGAACGAAATCAGTTTGTCACTGGCCTGAAGAAGTCGGTCAAAGGGATGAGACAGGAAGTCGCCGAGGATTTGGCCGGTGCACGGCAGGCCTGGAATGGCCCATCGCCGGCGATGCAGAAGGCCAAACAGGAAGAGGAACGAAAAGCCAGTGTGGTCGCAGAACAAAAGGCCAAGGCTGACAGCCGAACTGAAGGCGAGGGCGGAAGCGGAGCATAAGGCAAGGGCCGAAGCCGAGTTCAGAGCAAAGGAAGCCTCGGAAAGAGAAAAGCAGGAACAAAGCAAGAAGAAGACACAAAGGTGACACCAAAAGCGAGTGAGCGCAAATCAGAGGTCGACGATGACTGACATGACGGTCGGGCATGCAGAAGTGACAGAGCTAACGTGCTCTTTCTGTGGCGGCACGGGAAAAGATCCGTTCGGGATAATGTCTTGGATCTCATCGTGCTGCGTATGTGGTGGCAAGGGTACGGTGAGAATTCGGAGACCCTACACCAGGTGCGCTCACTGTCAGGGGACGGGAGCGATCAAGACCTTCACCTGTACAGCCTGCAAGGGCACAGGTTACGTCCCGCTTCCGTCACACCCGACCTCTACTTGCCCGGAATGCCACGGGTCTGGGGACGACGGTTCCAATTCCTGCAATGACGTGTCTCAAGTGCAAGGGAAGGGGATTCGTTGCTCAGATTTGAATATGCTGAAGCGCCTTGCGAATGACGATCATGTTCAATAGCGCTTCAGGATCAATGGACCAAAAGGTTGCATCATAACGAGACATTGTCGGAAAACCCCGGGCATCAGATGGTGCGCTGACGCGGTCATCTTCATTCACGTTCAGTATAACCCTGGACTCGGTGGGCAGGATAGCCCGACTGGCCGGCTCAGCAGGTCATCGGCGTTATCCCGTGTGTCGAGTGACCACACATCAACCAAAGGAAACGGAACAAACCATGAGCGGCAGCAAATCGAATACTGCAACTGTGGCTCCAGAGATGATCCGGCCAGAGGGTGACGACGTAGAGCCCGTGCCGAGTGAACAGTTTGTGTGCACCCCACATGTAAAAGACTTGGCTGACCGAGCAATGGCTTACCTGGCGGTGGGTTATTCGGTGCATTTTGCGGGAGCAGCAGGGACCGGCAAGACCACTCTCGCTTTTCACGTGGCGGCCAAGTTGGCGCGGCCCGTTATTCTCATCCACGGGGATGATGAGTTCGGGAGTTCCGATCTGGTAGGGCGGGATTCAGGGTACCGCAAATCCAAGCTGGTGGACAATTTCATTCATTCTGTGGTCAGGACAGAAGAGGAGATGCGAAGTTTCTGGGTAGACAATCGTCTCACCACCGCGTGCCGCGATGGTTACACCCTCATTTATGATGAGTTCACTCGCTCCAGACCGGAGGCGAACAACGTGCTTCTGAGCATTCTGGAGGAAGGGATTCTGAATCTTGCCCAGTCTGCGCAGGACGGGCGAAGGCTACCTTGAGGTTCATCCGTCGTTCAGGGCCATTTTCACGTCCAATCCCGAAGAGTACGCCGGGGTCCATAAAACCCAGGACGCCCTGCTGGATCGTATTATCACCATCAATGTGGATCATTATGACCGCGAGTCCGAAGTGCAAATTACGATGGCAAAGTCGGGTCTTCCCAGGTCTGATGCGGAAGTGATCGTGGACATCATCAGGGAGTTGCGTCTTGTGGGGGTAAACAACCACAGGCCCACGGTACGGGCGTGTATAGCCATAGGGAAGGTGCTGGCGCATCTCGGTGGCACATCTCAGGCTAACGATGAGATCTTCAAATGGATCTGCCGAGATGTCCTTACCCGGGACACGGTAAAGGTCACCAGGGGCGGCGAACCGCTCATGCCAAAGAAGGTGGACGAAGTCATCCACAGAGTGTGCAAGCAGAAGATGGATCGTCGCCTTTAGTCGAAGGGGAAAAACGATGAGCATTCGAACCAAATCAAACCTGCGAGGCCTAAGAGATATTCGCACCCGATCGGGGAGAGTAGATCGCTCTGACGTGCCCTATATGGCGTACATGAAAATCAGCTGCCTCGAAATGGAGAGGGCCAGACGAGACCAAGAGAAGTTCAGCGCACAAGCGAGAATCAGAAACCTTGATAAGCGGCTGGAAGAAATTGACCTGGAAAAAGGCGACCTTTTGGTGCGCCTTGGGGAGCGTCCTTCCTCCCGTCCCTTAAGGTCAACCGGTGGCTCGCACCAACCCGTCCGAGCCAGAGGCGAATCCAAACCTGGATTCACGATCAAGTACTGAGATTCTTGGAAAGGGCCTAGGTGTGGAGCATGTCAGCGGTGAAAGGTTTCAAACAACTACGAACAAGCAGCAGTATCAAGGGGTTCCGGTCATGCCGGCACTCGACTGCAGTCCCCTTGGAACTCCTCGATAGAGGGAGAATTCGGGCGAGCGAAACAAGGCGGCTCTGGGAAGGGGTCCGGCAGTCGTGGCTTCACTGCAAGGCAGACGTTCCCGGAAGTATCCGGCACAAATGAGTTCCCAGGTCAGGGAGTCAATCGACCGTCAAAAAGAGAGTGCGACAGGGAGGTTAGCCGTGAAAGTCAATTGTATATCTTGCGGCCACAGTATTTCGCTCGACGAAGCGTACGACGACTTCTCGGGATATGTAAAATGCTACGTCTGCGGGGGAATGCTGGAAATCAAGACTGCAGACGGAAAGCTTAGCTCTGTCAACTTGGCAGGGGTTGCGCTGTCGGGGCAGAGCAACCAAGCGGCTCCGTCGATGTCAAGTCGACAGTCAGGGCAGGGGCACCTGACCTGAGAGAGTCCCCTACTCAAGGGAAAAACACCAGAGCACGAACACGTCATGTGCCGAACTCCGGGCAATGAGAGCGCTGCGTCACAATAATGGTTCAGAGGACCCACGGTGCAACTTCCGACAAACGAATGGGATGTGCCATGCAAAAGTCAGGCAAAAGCCCACACGGCTTAACAGGTCGATATCTGTACGCCATTGTTCCCGGATCCGATGCAAAGTCATACGGTAGCCTTGGTATCAACGGTGGCAGGGTCTATACGATTGCGGACGGTGACGTCGCGGCGGTGGTCAGTGACGTCATCAACCAGAAGATTCGGCCGGAGAGGCGTCATTTTGCGGCCCACCAGGGAGTGTTGAAGAAGCTCATGGAGGACACCGACCTTCTGCCCATGTCCTTCGGCATCATTTCAGCAGGACCTAAGGCTGTTCGTGGACTTCTGGAGCGCAATCGCGACACGATATCCACAGAACTCAAACGGGTCTCCGGCAAAGTGGAAATGGGACTCAAGGTATCGTGGGATGTTCCCAACATCTTCGAATACATGGTCAGCACCCATACCGAATTGCTGGAAGCCCGGGATCGATTGCTCAGCAGCCAACGCAAGTCTACGCAGGATGAAAAGATCGCGATCGGCCAACTGTTTGAAGATCTGCTCAACGCTGACAGGGAACGCCACACCGGCGTGGTAGAGGAAGTAATCGGCCCCAAGTGCTTCGAAGTCAAGCGAAACAAATGCCGCGATGAACGGAATGTCATGACTTTGGCTTGTCTCGTTGGCCGCAGCTTTCTTTCGGATTTTGAAAGCGTGGTACTCGAGGCTGCAAGCCTTTTTGATGACAATTTTGCGTTTGATTACAACGGGCCCTGGGCACCTCACAACTTTGTCCAGGTTGAGGTGGAAGTGTAGGCGGCTGTTGCCTCACGCAACAGGCTCCTGGGACCACGCGAGGGTGGAGCACACGATGCTATTAGTAGACGATATTCTGCTGTTTCCCTTCAAGGGCCTGCTGTGGGTTTTTGAAGAAATTTACGAGGCCGCGGAACAAGACCGCCGTGAGGAAGGCGAGAGGATCACCCATGAACTCCAGGACCTCTACGCGATGTTGGAACGCGGCGAGATAGATGATACGGAATTCGATCGACGAGAGGTTGAACTTCTGGACCGGCTTGATCGATTCCAAGAGAGTTTATCCCCTGCTGAAGAGGATGAAGAGGATTAAGAGGATTCAGAGGGATATGACCACTGAGTCTCTTCGATTGAAGCGAGGGGCGATCGACGCATCATGAATCTGAATCTGAGTTTGTGGTTTGTGGCATGAGCCATGACGGTTCAAGAGGTATGGAGTGCTATTCATATAGACCGCGGAGAAGGTCATGCGAGATCTGGAACTGGACGACGTTGAACATGTCACCTTATGCGAGGCTCTCGATCGGGTCCTGAACAAGGGAGCTGTCGTGGTTGGCGAAGTGACGATTTCCGTCGCGAATGTGGATCTGATCTACTTGGGCCTGCAGCTGGTCCTTACGTCTATAGACACATCTGAAACGATGAAGATGTCGTCGCGTCAAGCTGAAGCGCCTTGTGAAGGATTGTAATTCTGAAGAGCGTTCGTGGGCAATCGACCAAAAGATTGCAACATGACGACACGTTGTTGGAAAGAAGCGGCCATGGGGTCACGCTCTGACAAGTTTATTTCCCGCAACGCCAGCGTCCTATCATCAGCACTTGTTGCCGGAGAAGACATGCAACGCATGCACGTTCGCAAAATCGATTCTGACTCCCTTGATGAATTCGCGAGGGTGATGAGAGGCCAGGGGAACGGGAGTGTCGGCCGAGCGCGGCAGTCCGGGCGGCTGGAGCTCGATCAGAAAAGCGTCAAGAACGGCTTGGGGCAACTCGTCTTGACTCTGGTCAGACTGCTCCATGAGCTACTGGAACGTCAAGCCATTCGACGCATGGAGTCCGGTTCGTTGTCCGACGCTGAACTGGAGCGGCTTGGCACAACTTTGATGTTGCAAGCGCAGGAAATTGAGCGACTCCGCAAGGAATTCGGCTTGGAGGAAGAAGACCTGAATCTCGATCTAGGCCCCCTCGGAAAGCTCGTGTGAGGAGACCCCAAAATGCCTATGCAAAGGTCCACTCGTCATTCGATAGAGAGCACGAATCTCGCTGATCTGCTTGAGCGAATACTGGACAAGGGAATTGTCATCGCCGGAGACATCAAAATCAGACTTGTCGACGTGGAACTCCTCACTATTCAGATAAGGCTGGTGGTGTGTTCCGTAGACAAGGCCAAGGAAATGGGCATGGATTGGTGGGTCAATAATCCGGCATTCCAGAGGCAAAAAATTGAGGCCGTGGCACCGCAACCGACCGGTGCTGCCTGATACATGATGGCCGGCCCGCGAGGACGAGGTGATTGTGGTGATGGCACCAGGGGAGGAGCGCTTTCACCCGTGTGATCCTGTAATCTGGGATCTCCTGCACGCGCGTCCGGGCGGGCATTCTCATCTCCGCGACGGCCAGGAGGCTGTTGCGCAAGGGGTTGCAGCCTGGAAGCACGGTTTCAGGTGAGGCGTCTTCCTTGTGGAGCCACGAAGCGACGATGACCTCATCGATGCCATCTCACGCCACGTTCTCGAGAAAGCCCCACAGACACACGGAAGATTGGGCGACCGCCTCCCAGCCGGTAACCAATGCAAGAAGAATCGACATAACCGGGGACGCTGAATCCACATTCACGGTCATGAGACTGCTACTGTTGGCGCGTGGAGGACATCGCACGGGCGATTTTCTCGCTTTGCTAGGGGCCTGTCGCGAGACTCCAAACGTGGGGGCAATCGTGCTATTCAGGGTCTCTCACCGCCATCTCTGACTCACCGTCCGGCTCCTAGGAGTCTGACATACTAGGCTTTTCCGTTTGGGATTTCGAGTACACATCAAAACTTCGACCCGAGCCTGCTACGTTGTCGGGGAGAGCATTGCGTTACGCAACAGACTCCTAGGGTGCTTCAGGATGAGACAATGACCAAAGAAGACTTGCCAGGGTTCGATTCTCTTGACGAACCAGACACCCCGCAGCATCAGCTGACAGGTGCGGCCACATCGACAGAGACGATTGACCTGAGCAGTCTGTTTTCCCAGGATGTCTACTCTTCCGGCACGTTTGATTTGAGCAGCGTAGGGTCCACTTCATTTGGACGTCTTTTGGATGCATTGCCTGTGCCCGCGATTCTCATCGATCAGTGGCACCATGTGGGGTTCGCCAATCGGTCTTGCAGGAAGCTGAGTCCCGGTTACGAAAGGATGCGCGGGGTCCCGTTCCTGGACTTTCTCCCTCGCCCCACGGATGCAGAGCGGGAGCGAGTACCTGGTTGACAAGACAACTGCTCTTCTAGAAAAAGTATTTGAGACCAGAAAGCCACAAGTCGCAGAAACCATCCTGGAAATCCACAAAACCAGAATTTGGGCTCGCATGCATTTGAGGGCGGTTCGCATTGCGTCGGATCGACACCTGCTGGTTCTCATTGAGGATCTGACCAATGAGAAAAAGCAAATCGAATTGAGTCGGAGACAGGAAAACGCGTTCCGGGAAATGCGCCGTGACTTGATGGCGCGCCTGGACGAGGCGAATTCAGAGCTCTATCGAACAGGGCAACGCTGCAAACGCGAGGCAGAGGAACATTTGCGAACTCGGAAAGCATTACGGATTGAAGAACAAAAATCCAAGATGCTCTCAGAACTGGGATGCTTCGCCACTGCCGTGGTCGCATCGACGGGGACTTTCCAATACATCGACCGCAGATTCCGAGACATGTTTGGCTTCGAGCTGACCGATCTCCCCAACTTCGGCCACTGGATCATATGGATGGGGTCTGACGCCAATCCTTTGGATCGTATGTGGGAGGATTCACTTGAAACGCTGAACCAACCGGACGAGGAGAGAATGGCCCCTGCTCATTGTACCGTGCTGTGCCAGGACATGAACCAGAAAAGAGGTTAACATCAACGGGTTGAAACTTGCTGACGGGCACTATTTCATCATCTGTGAAGAAGCCGAAGGACACAGAGGCGAATAACGAAAGTCAAGGTCTTCGAAGCGACGTTTCCCCCGGAGCCGAGGGCGTGTAAGGGCTCCATCTTCATGGCAAGAAGCCGTGAAGCATCCGGATCACATCCTCATGCCGAAATGGTTTGGAAATGAAACCCGATACAGATCCTTCGTCCATGGCCCTCCGAATATTGACGTCATCTTTGTAATAGTATCCGGAAATCATTACTATATGTATCGAAGGGTCCATAGATTTGATTCGCCTGGCCAGATCTAACCCATCCATATCATTTAGCTTAACGTCTAGGAGCGCAATGGTGAACCGGGTGGACTCCACTAATTTAAGGGCAGCCTCACCGCTCTGAGCGGTCCTAAGTGCAAAGCCCTTTTCTGCCAACAGGTTTTCCAGAACCCAGCACATGCCGGGTTCGTCATCGACGATAAGCACAACAGGATTGGATGACTCCATATGACTCGCCTCGCGTGTTACAAGAGTGGTAGTTGAACGGAAAAGATCGTTCCCTTGCCTTCCATGCTCTGAACCTGTACATTTCCCAGATGCTGCCTTACGATGGAATAGCATATCGAGAGACCCAAGCCCGTGCCCTTGCCCACAGGGGACACGGTAAAAAATGGGTCGAATATTTTTTCGAGATGCTTAGTCGAAATGCCGAAGCCGGTGTCTTCGACGCCTACCAGAGCCCAGTTCTCAGACCTGCGTGCAGAAACGATGAGCCTGCCACCGTCGGGCATGGCGTTGATGGCATTCAAGAAGAAATTCAGAAACATTTGCTGAAGAAGGTTTGCATTACCGTGCACGAACATCTCTTGGTCAGGCAGATCCACAGACACGGAAATCTTTTCGATCTTTGCCTGGTTCGATACCAACTGTAGGGAATCATGGATCACATCCAGCAGATTGACCGCTGCCATCTCTATGCTTGAAGATGGCCGAGCGAACCGTAGCAGATTTTCAATTATGGAAGAGGCCTTTTCTATTCCCGCGAGCAGTCTACCGATGCATTCCTCACGAAGCTCAGGTTTGATATCTCGGTCCGTCAGGAATTGTGCTGCTGAAGAGCACACAGCGAGAGGGTTCCGAATTTCGTGAGCTATGCCGCCCGCCATCACGCCGAGTGCCGCAAGTTTTTGCGACTGCAGGAGCTGCATTTCCAGTTTTCGATGTTCGCTCAGGTCTCTGCCCACGGCCACGACACCCACGGACGCGGGGACGCTCATCTTTCATGGCAGAGAAGACCCAACTGATCGGTATTTCGCGACCATCCTTGGTGATGAGCCCCCATTCTCCGGTCTGAGACGTATCTCTGACCTTCAAATCGCTGAAGACTTTCCTCAGTTCCTCCTTTTCCGAGACGCATCGTTCAAAAAAAGAGCAGCCTTTCACTTCCCATGATCGGTAGCCCGGTAAGTTTCTCCGCGGCAGTGTTCCAAGTCAAAATCAGTCCCTCGGAATCGGTTGAGAGAACCACGTCTCTCGCGCTTTCCACTACGCTCGCCAAATGGCGTTCAACCCGCCGAACCTCTTCGCTCAACCTCACCTGTTCGGTGACATCGTCCATCAGCAGGATGACTCTCTCCACCTCTCCGTGCCACGCGAACGGAAGAATACGGTAATAATAGGTGCGGATGGGAATACCCGGAGCACGGTAGGTCATCCGGTCGCCTCTGATCGCGAGATTCTTGCCAAAGACTTCGCGGACCTTGCCGGTTATGTCGATGTGTTCGATGATGGCTTCGGGTAGCACCTGTTCGAGCTTCTGGCCTATCACTTCCTGTTGAGTCCTGCGGCTCTTGGTAATGAAGTTCCTGTTTGCAAAGACCACCTTCAGGTCTCTGCTCACAAAGAGGACCGATGAAGGGATGGATTCGAGAAACATCCCGAACATATCTCGGTACCGATGCGGATCGTCTTGTCCCCATTGTTCCAATCCGGTCAGATCCATGGTGGCGTCCACCTCCGTTTTCACGACGAATTGGGCTGTCAATCTGGTAAGCAAACAGTGTGCCACCTTCGATCGCGCAAACCACGTCCCGGGTTATAGCTGTGGCCAAAGTTTCTGAGCTCATGGCTCGACTGTGGCGGTACACCACATGCAAAGCTACCTGAGACAGAAATTCGGGCAGCCTTGGGAAGAGCGACCAACCGGCACTCCACAGGTCGCGTCTCCCGAAACGCGCTGCGGCATCGGTCACGAAGCAGTCACGAGGCCGAGACTCTAGAAGTTAACCTGGTCCATACCCTTGAGCCCAAGAATTCTCCTTGCATCTGCCGGGGTAGCCACCTCGCGGTTGAGCATGTCCGCGAGATGAACGATCTTTTGCTACGAGTTCCGCGTTACTTTTCGCAAGTCGGCCCTTTTGGATGTAGATGTTGTCTTCCAGGCCCACCCTCACGTGACCGCCCATGTGGATTGCCATGGTGGAGAGGTTGATCTCGGCTGCACCCACACCGATGACAGACCACGTGAAGTTGTCCCTGCCGAAGAGGGTTTCAGCCTTGGTGGTCAAATACGTGAGATCTTCCGGTGTTCCTCTGATAGCTCCGAGAACTCCCATAACGAACTGAAGGTGCAGTGGTGGCTTCATCAGGCCTTCAGTGACAATGTGGTCAAGATTGTACAAATGCCCTACGTCGTAGATTTCCAGCTCCGGCTTGGTGCGATTCTCTTGAGTTACTTTGCAGAGATATTCGAAGTCCTTGAAAGTATTTTTGAATACGAAATCCTTGCTCATTTCGAGATAGGCTTTTTCCCAGGGATACTTGAATTCCGTGATGTACTTCAAAGCAGGGTGCAGGGCAAAATTGATCGACCCCATGTTGAAGGAACACATCTCCGGCTTGAAAAGGGGAACAACTTGAGCACGCTCCTCCACGGTCATGAGCACCGAACCGCCGGTGGTGACGCAAATCACCACGTCGGATTGTTCTTTGATGCGGCCGAGGATTTCACGAAAATGGTTCGGGTCCGACGACGGAAAACCGTCTTCGGGCCTGCGCGCGTGGATGTGCACAATTGCAGCGCCAGCTCGAGCAGCTTCAATGGCCGAATCTGCAATCTGTCGCGGTGTGAGGGGCAGATAGGGCGTCAACGACGGAATGGTTGCGGCGCCACTAATGGCAGCAGTGATGATGAGCTTTTCCATAATGAACTCCTCTGGGTGAGATGGCATTCTCCCTAGGCGAAGAGGCCTCAGTGCGCTTTGACCAATGGTTATCGCGAGGTGCGCGGTCTGCCCCTGGAACCAAAGAACTCGATGATCCCGTCAGGCATGAATATGATTACCACGATAAACAGGCAACCGTAAATGATGCGCGCCCACTCTGCTTTCACGAACGTGGATAAGCCTTCGTTTATCACTGAAAGCGCCACCGCTCCCACCACGGGGCCCAGCCATGATTTGCCTCCACCGAACAGGGACATCAGCACGATGAGGATCGAGATGTTCACGTCAAAAACAATTTGCGGATCAATATAGCTCAGGTAATACGCGTAAATTCCACCAACCATTCCCGGAAAAAAGGCGGAAAGCGCGAATGCTTGAATTTTGAGCAAAGGAGCATTGATGGCCATGGTTTGGGCGACTTCTTCGTCTTCTTTGATGGCCTCTGAGTCCCGCGCCGAATCTGGAACCGGCAATGCGGGCGCTGATCAAGACCGTGATGACCGTCAGCCCGAGCATCACCTCAAACAGAATGGACCGACTCAAGCCGATGGGCAAATCCATAGACTTGAGCCAGAGTCCGTCCGCACCTCCCAGGATGTCCAGATTCTTCACGGTCAACTGGACCACGAATGCGAAACAAAGTGTAATAACGGCGAAATAGGGTCCTCGTAATCTGAGGCACGGATATCCCACGAAGACTGCCACCACGGACGCTACGCCTCCGGCCGGGATGGCAGACAGATATCGTCCATACCGCAGAAAGGCCGAAATGCTTTTCCAGCATCGCGGTGGTATACGCACCAATTCCGAAAAAGGCCACGTGACCGAAAGAAAGGTATCCCGCATATCCTCCTATCAGATTCCACGATGTGGCCAGCGTCACGTACATGAACACGTTGAAGAGGAGGGATATGAAGTAAATTGGCGGTGCGAGCAGGGGAAACGCAGCCAGACACGCAGTGAGTGCGATTGTCGTTCCCACAAACGCGCGTGCGGAGCCGGTGTGCTTCAGCCATATCAAACCTCACTCTGGAAGAGACCCTGAGGTCGCAGCACGAGAACGACCATCAAGAGCCCGAAGGTGAGCAGGTTGACCCATTGATACGGCAAGAAAGCCAAAGACAGTCCTGTGATCACGCCAATAAGCAATCCGGCTGCTGCGGTTCCCAGCACATTGCCCACTCCGCCCACAATGACCACGAGAAAGAGATAGACCAACCAGAGGTTGTGCGCATACGGTTCGAAGGCATACAAAAGTGCCATAGCTACGCCACCTGCTCCCGCAGACGCCACCGCAATGCCAAAGGTGATCATGCTGATCCGCTTCAGGTTCACGCCACACAACTGAGCAGCATCGGGTTGCTGCCAGGCCGCTCTCACCGCTTTGCCGGTGAAGGTCTTTTTCAGGAACAGATGGATGAGCAGAACCCCGAGTCCTGCCATCGCGAAACCAATGATACGTGGATACTGAAAATATAAGCGGGCCCACCACTAGTACTCTGCTGGTGTAGTCCGTGGTGAGGAGCCGTGGATCCGGTCCCCACACCAGAAGCAAGAGGTTCTCAAGGATAATGGCAATCCCGAATGTCAGGATCATGGAAGAGACAATAACCTCCTTGGCCCGGGTGACGGGCACGATAAGGAAGCGATACACCACGCAGGCGACCAGAAACAGAAGAGGGACCGTCACCGAGAGCGAGAGAATCGGATCCACCCCCCAGTGTTTGAAGAGAGCGTACGCAATGAACGCACCCGCCAGACCGAAAGTGGCGTGGGAAATATTGATGACCTTCATGACGCCCCAGGTGAGGGAGAAGCCGACACCCAGCAGCGCATATACTGCTCCCATCATGATGCCGCTTATGAGTGATTGAATGACGAGGACCGTGTTCATGCCATTTTCCGATGTCGTTCGTATCCTTACCGGAGCGACTCCGATCGCTCGACCGTTCGTCCGACCATTGTCGCTCTCCCGCGGGGAATTCCCCACGCTCAGGCGAAGGGGAAGCCCTTTTTGAAGCAAAGGGCCTCCCGCAGGCTTTCACTCAGTGTTCTGTGGCGCAAATACGGGTGCGTATTTATGGGAATGTCATCACCCAAGTCGTCACCCCGGCGAAGGCCGGGGTCCAGAGAATTCTGAGAAGACTGGATTCCGGCCTCCGCCGGAATGACGAACCCATTACGTCACCGCAATTCCGCCATCGAGCACTCAGCCCCGTTCGCTATTTCCATGGTGGCTTGGGATAGACCGGATTCGCCGTCCGGACGTTAAGAGGCCACACCAGTTCGACTCGGCCATTGACGATCTGGGTACACAGATTTGTGGGTGCCGGGAGTCCTTTTGCATCGAATTTCATGGGGCCGGCGATGGTATTGACCGTGTTGGCTTTAAGCCAATCCCGGATCTTGGTCTGGTCCAGACTCTTGGCGCCTTCCACGGCCTGAGCGAGCGTCTGCATCCAACAATACCCGAAACCGAAATACAAGGGATATCCGTCCAGGTTGTAGGTTTTCTTCACGTATGCGTTCACCGTGTCGTTTCCCGGAAAATTGAGCCGGTTATGCAACGAGGTACCGGAAAAGACGTAATTTCCATCGGGTCCCAATTCTTTGAGCCATGCGGGCACTACGGAACCGATAGCCTGAACAATGGCTTTGGGATTGTAGTCCAGAGCTTTTGCCGCTCGCACCGTCATGACACCGTCGTCAAAGAATCCGTTGGAGAACAGGATGTCGCAGTTGAGTTGCTTGGCCTTGAGTATCAGCGGGGTCGCGTCAGGTAGGGGAAGATTGTACTTCTCTTGCACGGCCACCTCTATCCCCAGCTTTTTCGCCCATTGGGATATCGAATCGGCAACCGACACGCCGATAGGGTTGTTCATGGTATACACCGCAGCCTTCTTGGGCCGCTGATCCGGAGGGAGCGTTTCCAACCACTGAAAGAAACCTTCGTACCACCATTCACCCATGAGAGGGGGTGCGCCGAAGCAGTACGTGTACCCCTGCTCGAAGCTTTTCATGTGGCCGCCCATGGAGACGTACACATACTTGTGCTTGTCTGCCAAAGGCATCACTGCACGGGCAGCAGTCCCCGGATATCCTCCGAACAGGAGGTTTACCTTATCGACGGTGATGGCCTTTTCCGCAAAAGTTACCGCCTTGCTCGCGTTGGACTCGTCATCGTAAATCTTGAATACCACGGGTCTTCCCATGAGCCCGCCCTTGGCGTTGATTTCCTCTGCCCAGAATTTCATGCCGCGCTCTATCCACACTGCAGTTTCGGCAAACTGGCCTGTGAGAGGCAAAGACCCGCCAATGACGATGGGGTTTTCAGCCGCCCTCGCTGCGCTCACCAAACCCGTGACCGCCATGAGCCCCAGACAGAAGGCCAGGAAGGGGATTGTGCTACAGAAGATCTTTTTCATGGTTCTCTCCTTATCTTGCTGATGACTGCGGTTGAGTTGCCAGGATCAAAGGCCCAAATATGAAGACTTGACTCGCGGATCACGCAGCAGTTTATCTGCCGAGCCAGACAGCGCCACTTCTCCGTTTTCCAGGAGATAGCCGTGTTTCGCAATGGACAAGGTGTGCAAGACCTCTTGGGACACGAGAAGCACTGCCAGGCCTTGATGGTTGAGCTCCTCGACGATGCGAAAGATTTCCTTTGCTGCAATGGGCGCAAGCCCCAGGGAAGGCTCGTCCAACATGAGTAATTTCGGAAGCCCCATGAGGGCTCGCGCGAGGGCCAGCATTTGCTGCTCGCCGCCACTCAAACTTCCTGCACGCTGCTTTCTGCGTTCCTCCAGCCGTGGGAACAGGCCGAACATCTGCCGCTTAGTTTCCAATGTCCTCGCGCGTGCGGCGGGCACATACGCGCCCATTTCCAGATTTTCCTCCACCGTCATGGCGGAAAAAAGCTTTCTGCCTTCGGGTACTTGAATGATTCCCAGGCGACAGATCTCGTCGGGCGAAAGTCCTGTTACGGAACGGCCTTGCCACAGAATCCGCCCTCCGGAACAAGGCAACAGCCCCGAGACCGCATTGAGGAGTGTGGTCTTTCCCGCTCCATTTGATCCAATGAGCGCCACCAGGTCACCCTCGCCAACCTCGAGAGACACGCCCTGCAAGGCCCTTAGTTCCTGATAGCTTATCCGGATGTCCTCAAGTTGCAGCATACTCGGCTCCCAAATAGGCCGTGATGACCTCACGATGATTGGTAACTTCGCTCGGGGACCCGTCTGCGATCTTGACGCCATGCTGGAGAGCGATCACGCGCGAGCAGGTTTCCATAATCGCCTTCATGACATGCTCGATCATAAAGATAGTAGTGCCGAATTGGTCTTTGATGCGGAAGGTGAGTTCTATGGCTCCCTTGATTTCCGAGGGATTAAGGCCGGCGAAGACTTCGTCCAACAGCAACAGTTTAGGGGAGGAACCGAGAGCTCTGGCCACCTCCAGGCGCTTGCGGTCCTCCAGAGCCAGCTGGCCGGGATATTGATCGGCTTTGGCCTTCAGGCCGGTGAACGCGAGAATTTCGAGGGCCTTTTCTTGAGCCAGTTTCATGGTCTCAATTCCTTGGCTGCCGTAAAGTACCGCGGTGGCAACGTTTTGGCAAAGGCTCGAATCCATGAGAGGCCGCACGATCTGGAACGTCCTACCGACACCCATGGCTGCAATCTTGTGCGGCGGGAGCCCGCTAATGCGCCGACCTTCAAAGGTGATTGTGCCCGCGTCAGGCGCGTACAAACCTGATATCACGTTAAACAGGGTGGTCTTGCCTGACCCGTTCGGCCCTATAAGCCCAACGATTTCACCTCGGTTGACGCGAAAATCCACTGCGGACAGCGCCATAACCCCGCCGAAACGTTTTGTTACTTGCGTTCCTTCCAGCATGGTCCTCTCTGAACTTCAGGCGTGGAGGCTTCAAAAGGCCGCTCCTATTCTACGCACTGTCATCCCGCTCACTTGCTCTCATGTCTCATCCACGATGGCCACCGGTCTCACCCAACCGGCGCTGGCTCCTTTGACTTTTACGGGAAAGCAGCACACCGTGAATCCACTGGACCGACCAATGGCCGAGAGGTTCGCCATTTTTTCCATGTGACAGTACCCGATCTCAATTCCTGCGAAATGGGCCTCCCATATGACCTTGGGGTCACCGGTCTCTCGGAATTCCTCTGCCAGGAAGGGCAACGGACGATCCCAGCTCCACGCATCGATTCCCGTCACCTTGACCCCTTTCTCCGTGAGAAAAAGCGTGCTCTCCCTGTCCATGCCGGCCCCCTTTGTGAGATATTCGGGGGTCCCCCAGGCTGCGTCAGCGCCAGTTTGAATAAGCACAATGTCCAATGGCTCAATTTCGTACCCAATGCGTTGGAGTTCCTTCTGAAGGTCTTTACTCGTGATTCGCTCTCCGTCTTGCTTATGGCGGAAATCCAGCACAACGCCACGGTTGAAACACCATTCCAAGGGCACTTCGTCAATGGTAAGCGCAGGAGCCGTGCGATCCATAAACGGGTGATAGTGATAGGGCGCATCCATATGAGTGCCACTGTGGGTGGTGAGCGTGAGAAGCTCCACGGACCAGCCCAGGCCTCTGGGGAGCTGTTCGGATTGGAGGCCTGGAAAGAACTCCTTCATTTGCTGTGCGCCCACCGCGTGATCGAAGTACTGTATCTTCGGGACCATGAAGGGGGGATCGCTGGGAAGATCGGTCTCGATAGCGATGCTGAGGTCTATGAAACGCTTACGTCCCACTGAAAAATCCTCCTCTATCCATTGCGGAATGCGTTCTCATGTGATCGGCAGTGCCGCCACTGCGGACCTGCGGTGCAGAGCGAGGAAATTGAGCTCGGCTATTTGTACCGGGCTGCCAAACTCGCCCACTCCTCACAAGGCCCACGGCACTCCCCCAAGGCACGCTGGAGCGCCTCACGGCGTTCCGTGGTCACCCTTACACCCTATATCGTTCGATTAGTTCCTTGAGCTGACCACCGACGTCGGCCAGTTTTCGCGCGGAGGTTTCCAGCTGCACCGTGCCTCCGACGTTTTGCCGCATGGCCTGTTCGATATTGACCATGGCCTGTGCCACCTGACCAACTCCCACGAGCTGCTGGTCGCTGGATGCCTCGATCACCTGTGCGGCCTGCGCGGACTCCCCGACGCTGCCACCGAGCACCCGGATGGCTTTTTCTGCCTCGCTGGATTCTTCGACCCCTGCATCTACGGCTTTCACGCCCTGTTCAGTGGCCATGACCACCGCACTGACCCATCTGCGGGTTTCATCGAGAATGGACCGGACCTGTTCGGTGGCCGCTTTGGACTGGTCCGCGAGGCTCTTGATTTCTTGCGCCACTACGGCAAAGCCCTTGCCCTGGTCGCCCGCGCGGGCTGCCTCGATGGACGCGTTCACCGCCAGGAGATTGGACTGATCCGCGAGGTCCTGCACCGCGGAGATGATGGCCGCGATCTGATCGCCGGATTCACTGAGTTTCTCAACCGTTTCGCCAATCGATTCCATTTGTTGCTTGATGTGGCGCATGCGATTTGTGGTGTCCGTGGTGGCCTTTTCTCCCCCTACCGAGACCTGGACCATCTTTTGAGCCGCTTGGGCCACGTTCCTGGCTTGTTCGTTCGACACGATGGCGGACTGCTTCACCTGTTCCACGGTAACGGAGGTTTGTGTTACCGCAGACGAAGTTTTGGCAGTGGAGGTAGATAATTGCGCAACCGTGGTGGAGATTTCTGAGGCCGAAGAGGCGAGAATGTTCACCGCTTCAAGAGTGTCCCGAGTCTGACTTCTCAAGCTTTCCACCATTGCATTAAGAGCAGCGCACAACCTGCCCACTTCGTCACGAGACTTGGTTTTCACGTTCCTGGTGAGGTCGCCTTCTCTGATGGCTTCCGCGAGGCCTACCGCAGCCAATATCGGTCTGGTAATTGCGCCGGAAAGCACATACGATATGAAGAAGGCCGCAATAATGGTTATGATGGTGCCGAACAGGAGTACGCCGTAGGCCTTTGCTTCGGTTCCTTGAGCAGCTTTGGTACGCATTTCCAATATGGTCTGCTCCTGTGCCTTAAACGTCTCCATGAGGCTCCGCAAGTTGTCGAACAGTTTCTTGCCTCCGCCTCTGGAAACCTCCTGATTCACATCCATCATGGTTTTGGACCGGGCAATCTGACCCCGCAGGGCGATTTCCGGTTCGACCACGTCTTTGATCCATGCCTTCATGCGGTCTTCGATTTGTCCGAGAAGCATCACCTGTTCAGGGTTATCGATAACGGCTATTTCTCAGAAGATCGGTCTTCTGAAAGAATTGCACTCTTCCGACACGATAGGGTTCGAGGAATTCATCCTTTCCCGTGAGAAGGTACCCTCGAAGCCCAGTTTCGATGTCCACTGCGGCTCCGCTGAGCCTGAGTGCGTCCTTGACCACCTCGTTTTCACTATTCACCCACTGGACAGTCTGGCGCAGCTTTTCCGGGTCCATTTCCGCGTTTTGCGCATCAATTCGCTTGGCCAGGAGCGTTTCCTCATTCCCGACGAATGTCTGGATCATCTGGCGGAGCACATCAAAGGATTGTTTGCCTTGGCTTTGGGACACGAGGCCTGCCATGTGGTTCATGTCCTTGCCCTCGCCCACCTCGCGGCGTAGGGCTATTTCCGGTTCTGCAACCTGGCTCTTCCATTCTTTGAGCACCGTTCCTATTTGGTCCAGCAGGCCCTGCCTGGGATTGCGTTGTCAATTTTTTCGTTAATTCAGTCACATCGGTGAGGATGGTCTTTTCCGCGGCTTTGTACGGTTCCAGAAACTCTTCCTTGCCCGTGAGCAGATACCCATGAAGGCCTGTTTCCATGTCTACTGCGAACTTCTCGATGGTTTCAGCCTGCTGTACGATGCGATACGTCTGATCCTTTGTCGCGATGCTCTGGCTCATGGAACCGATGCTCAGCCACGCTACAGTGGACAGGATCACCACCAGAGCCACAGGCACGATTCCGCCGGTCATGGTTTTGGTTCTGATGCCAAGGTCTCTAAATCTCATGTGGTCTTCCTTTTTCGTCGGCATCCGCTGCCACTGGAGCTACATGGGGCTCGGTCGCTCGTGCCGTCATACGAAGGTTCCTTCTTGGCTCCTTCCATGATCCCTGCGCCCATCAGGGCCATAGACCCCTCGCACGAGCTCATTCACCAGGGAAGCTACTTTTGACCCCAACTGTGGCCGCTGGAAGACGTTTCCCAAGGACAGATACTCTTCCTGGGAAGTCTCCTGGCTCTCTTTCAAAAATTCTTGTCCGCGTCGTCTCTGCGGTGTGGTTCCGAGTGGTCGAAACAATACCCTGCCGCGGCAGCGTCACACATCGTGGTGACCTGAGAAGTAGCCGTTTTCCGGAAAACGGTCTGTCGCTCGACAGCATCCTGGATTCCGAACCCTCGCGTCAACGAGTAAGGAAACCCTCACAGCGGTATGTGACCGAGCCCGCTGGCGTTGAGAATTTGGTGCACGACAGTCGCTCTTGCGCACTACGAATTCGGCCCACCGAACTCGTTCCCCGACACACGTGGGACAATATATGCAAGCTCACGCTGGGCGGAGGACCGCCTGTGTGGTTACCTTATACCACAAACGGATCCTCCGTCAAACACTGTGTGAGCCCATAGAATGGCCTGTACATGCTGTCTTGGGCTGTCAGAGCCACCTTGTAAGACTGCAATTTCCTCGGGCGGTTGCTGGGGACAGGAGCTGGTTGCGGAGTGCCGCGTTACACGAACCGCTCTTGGAAAGGTGGCAGGAACGCGTCAGTTCGTATCAGGCGTGGTGTGTTGCAGTAGGTTCCGAAGGGTGGTGCGAAAGTTTTCACCACGCCCTTTCGTTCACGAGGGAGGCAAATCGCTTCAATATGTCAGCCCCATAGGGAGTGTCCGCGCTCTTGGCAATCAGTGCAGCGGGATCCTGGCCTTCTTTCGACAGCTCTTCTCTATGCGAACTAATGTATTCTCGGACAATCATGGCATCGAACTCGGGGTGAAATTGTAATCCCCATGCGCAGTCTCCCACTACAAAAGCCTGGTTACTGTCTCGCTCGCTGTACGCCAGCCGCCTTGCCTGGGCGGGCAGGGTGCAGAACCGACTGAGTATGGCTCAGGTGTACCGTGATTGGCGTCGGCAATCCGCGTAACAAGGCGTCCTCTTGCGCTCTTTCCTCCAGGTTGACTTCAACGGTGCCAAATTCCAGGCCTTTCGGATTGTCTCCCACCTTACCCCCCAATGCATAGGCCAGGAGCTGATGCCCGTAGCAGATTCCGAGCATCGGAATCCCTTTCTCCACACCAGCGGCCAGCCACTCTGCCGTTCGTTCACTCCAGTCTTGGTGTTCGGTCACCATGGAATGCGACCCTGTGACCACAACGCCCGCGGTGGCATCATAGGAGGGTAGGGCTGACCCTTTACACGAAGTCTACGACGAGTGTGCCTTCATCGGGGATCTGCAATCCGCTCTGAATCCAGTTTTCAAAGTCGCCCTTTTGTGAGGCAAGGGAGGGCATTGTACTTCCGACCTTTGCGATGACAATCTTGCGCATCGGTGTATCCATGGCCCCTTCCTTTATATTCAGTGACCCCTTGCCACGTTTTCACGTCGTGGAGCGTGATGCCTGTCTTGCGCCGTGAGGAGCCACGGGAACGACGTCTGCGGGGTGCATCCTGCCGCGAGTCGAACGGAAGAAGGACGTGCGATTGAGCACCTTTTCTTGGAATTCTTCCAGGTACAAATAGATCACCGGCGTGATGTACAGCGTGATGAACTGGGACACCACAAGTCCCCCGACGACCACCAGCCCGAGCGGCCGACGAGAGGCTGCATCAGCTCCGAACCCCACGGCAATGGGAATCGCTCCGATGACCGCGGCCAGGGTCGTCATGATGATGGGGCGGAACCGGTCCATGCTCGCGTCGTGAATGGCCTTTTCGGCCGATTCGCCAGCCTCGACCCGCTGGCGAGCGAAGTCAACGATCATGATCCCATTCTTCTTGACGATTCCCATGAGCATGAACATGCCCACAAATGCGTAGAGCGACGCCTGCTCTCCGAACAGAAACAGCGTCAAGAGACCCCCCACCAGCGCCGTGGGAAGGGTCGAAAGCACGGTGAGCGGATGCACGTAGCTCTCATACAGGATGGCCAGAATCACGTACATCACGAACACGGCCAACGCCATCAGGATCGTCAGATCTCTGACCGTGTCGCGGAACGTAAGGGCCTCGCCCTGGAGATCTGCACGCATGGTCGACGGCACGATTTCTGCCGCTGTCTTGGTGATGAAGTCAGTGGCATCGCCCATGGCCACGCCAGGCTTGAGGTTGAAGTAAAACGTCACGCTCGGGAACTGGTTGAGGTGATTCACGCTCTGAGGCCCCAGCGTGGTCTTCCACGAGACCAGAGCGTTGAGCGGCACAAGGTTCTTCCCGTCGTCGGACTTGATGTACAGAAGCGACAGGTCGTCGGGTTTGGAGCGGTCCGCGTCTTTGGCTTCCAGAATCACCTGGTACTGATCCTCGGGCTTCTTGATGAGGTACAGGTAATTCTGCGAGTACGCATTTCTCAGGAGATTGAGTATCCGCGTCTCCGATACCCCGTACGTCCTGGCCTGGTCGCGGCGGATATCGATGTCGAGGTTGGGCGTGTGGTCGAAATAGTCGGAGGAAATGGTCAGAAATCCCGGATACGGTCTCAGCTTTCCCATGAGTTTCGAGGATACTTCGTAGACCTGGTCAGGGTTCACTCCGGAGACGGAGAAGGCATATTGCCCCTGATTTCGGTTTGTCGCACCCGTGCTGATCTCCAGCACCGGGAAAGGCCGCAAGAACGGGAAAATGCCGGGAATGGACATCAGTTTGCCCATCAATCCGCCTGCCACAGCCTGGATGGGGGCTCGCTCTTCAGGTGGCTTGAGGAACACGAGCAGCAGACCCTGGTTCGACGACAGAAACGTGCTGTTTCCCGTCATGGTGAAGGTTGCGTTGACACCGGGATCTTGCTGAATCATTTCGTCGGCTCGGTCCTGAAACACTCGCATCTGCTCGGGAGATGAGCCTTCTCGGGCGATCATGACGCCCCAGATGAAGCTGCTGTCGCCCGTGGGAAGAAAGGTCTTGGGAATAGCCATGAAGAGCCCTATCGTGCCGACGAGGCACACGACCCAGATCAACGCCGAGATCCATCGCCTCCGCAGGAACCACCACAAGCGATGCCCCATACGCGGCCAGCACCCGCTTCTCCAGGCCACCGACCACCCGTTCCATCCACGTTTGCTTGGACCCGTTACCACGGTCCTTGAGCAGTCTCGCGCACATGAGGGGCGTGAGTGTCAGCGAGACAATGCCGGAAGCGAAGATCGCAACCACGATGGTGATGGCGAACTCGCGGAAGACCCGGCCCATCAGCCCGGACATGAAGACCAGGGGGATGAACACCGCGGCCAGGGAGATGGTCATGGAAAGAATGGTGAAGCTGATCTCCTTGGCGCTATTGATGGCAGCCTGCAGACGCCTTTTCCCCGTGCTCCATCCGCCGAACGGTGTTCTCCAGAAATACGATCGCGTCATCGACGAGGAATCCGATGGCCAGCGCAAGCGCCATGAGCGACAGGTTGTCCAGACTGTACCCCAGCACATACATTGCCACGAACGTGAGCAGGAGCGACAGCGGGAGAGCCACGACCGGGATCAGCGTGTCCGTGGCTCGGCCCAGAAAGACGAAAATGACGATCACCACCAGGACAAAGGCCATGAAGAGCGTCCACTGCACGTCATCGACGGAGTTGACGATGGTCCGAGACCGGTCATAAATCGGCGTCACGCGCACCGACCCGGGAAGTTCTGCACTGATGACCGGCAGCAGATTCCGAACGCTCTGCGCCACGTCCACCGCGTTGGACCCGGCCTGGCGGAAAACGGCCACGACCACGGTGGCAGACGGCAACGGGTAGCCCCTGAGCCAGAACCGCATGTTGATCCGTTCGTCCTGAACCGAGTCCTTCACCTGGGCCACGTCGCGCAGGAACACCGGAGCGCCGTTCCTGGTGGCAACAATGAGATTCCCATACGCCTCGGCATTTTCCAGTTGGCCCTTCGGCCGGAGCAACGCGGTCCCGGAAGCACTGTCGAACTGGCCAGCTCCGGTGTAGCTCGTGCCGTTCTTGATGGCCGCGGCCAAGTCATCCATGGATATGTTGCGAGCCCACATCTTGGACGGATCGGCCTTGATGCGCACAGCAGACTTGGTGCCATACACATTCACGCGGCTCACACCCGGCAGAATGCTGATCCGCTCGCCGACCTGCGTATTGCCGTAATCGTAGAGCTGACCACGCGTGACCGAATCGCTCGTGAGCGCAATGTACAGGATCGGCTGGTCGTTCGGGTTGGTCTTGGAGAAAGTCGGCGGCGAAGGAAGATCAATCGGGAGGCTGCCGGTGGCCTGGGTGATGGCCGTCTGCACGTCCGTGGCGGCCGCGTCGATGCTCTTTTCCAGAACGAACTGAAGCGTGAGGCTCGTGTGCCCTTGCGTGCTCTTGGAAGTCACGAGTTCCAGGCCGTTGATCTGCATGAATTGCCGCTCCAAAGGCGTGGCAATGTTGTTGGCCATCGTGTCGGGACTCGCTCCCGGATAATTCACGTCGACCTGGATGACCGGATAGTCCACTGCCGGCAGGTCATTTACCGGCAGCCGCAGGTAGCTGAGCACCCCAAAGACGATCACGGAAACCGTCAGGACCGCGGTCATTACCGGCCGGCGGATGAAAGGTTCCGGAGAGATTCATGATCTTTGCTCCTTGCCGGTCGGCGCTGGATGGTCCGCTGAGCCAGGCTCCTCGACCCGGACCTTGCCTCCGGGCATGACTGCGAGTTGACCGTTGGTGACCACCCGCTCACCCGGCCTGAGCCCTTGATCGACCACGACCAATTCTCCTTGCCTCTGTCCGAGCTTCACCGGCCGCAATTCCGCGGTTGAATCCTCTTTGATCACGTACACGAATGAGCCTTTGGCAGACATCTGAGGAGCGGCAGCGGGAATGAGCACGGCACCTTGGATCGTACTCAACACAAGGCGTACCTTGACGAAACGGCCCGGCCAGAAGTGATGGTCGCTGTTGGGGATCGTGGCACGCAGCTTGACTGTGCCGACTCCTTCTTGAACCGCATTGTCCAGGAATGTGAGCTTACCGAATCTCGCCTGGTCTCAGCTTGTCAGGCAAACTTACCTCGACCTTGAGCGTACCCGCCTGCATGTTTTGCTGCACGGCTGAAAGCTCTTCCTCGGGGATCGTGAAATCCGCGTAGATCGGGTCCAACCGCTGAATGACCAAGAGCGAGCCGGTATTTGCGGCCACCACGTTCCCGATGTCCACGAGCCGTTGGCCGGTCCTGCCATCTATGGGCGAGCGAATGGAGCAGTATTCGAGATTTAGCCGAGCGGTCTCCACCTGAGCCTGACTCTCCTGCACTTGGGCATCAGCTATGTCGAGGGTGTTCTTCCTCTGATCGTAGTCGGACTGGGAAACGGACTTTGTCTCCAGGAGGCCAGCGTAACGGTTGAATTGGATTTTGGCCAATTCCGACATCGCCTTCTTCTCTGCAAGGGTAGCCTCTGCCAAATGGAGCTGCGCCTCGTACGGACGCGGATCAATGGTGAAGAGCAGGTCGCCTTTCTTCACATCCGCGCCGTCCGTAAAATGAATCTCGGTGATGCGGCCCGAGACCTGGGGTTGAATGGAAACTACCTCAATCGCGACTGACTTGCCGATGCTGTCGAGGTACACGGGCACGTCCTGCGAAATGGCTGCAAGCTACGGTTACCGTTGGCAGCGGCCGGGTCATGCCGACTGAGCGTTGCTTTTCGCAGCCGGCCAGCATCGTGGCCAGGAGACAGATCACACAAGCGCTTCAATAGAGGCCTGTTCGCATGCCAAGTCTCTCCGTGGATACTGCGAAAGCTGTCAGCGACGGGGGCTTTCGCTGGTTCGATTCAGCTTTCTCTTCATGAGGTCCACTGCTTGACGGTATGTCCTAAGACCGAATCTTGTTGCCCATCTTTCGCTCCTCGACTTGCTCTGCTTGATTCCGAATACCCGACCAGAGAACGTTTGCCATCTGCTTCAAGCAGTCAGACAAGGGTTTCGACGGATCCAACGACCACAAAACCGTCGTGCCGAAGAGAGCCCGTTGGAACTGAAATGCCAATTCCATCGGCGAGAAATCGTCCCGAATCTCACCGCGGTCTTGTCTTGCAGCCATTAGCTCTGCAAGCACACGGCGATCCTCAAAGAAATCATTCGCCATCTGTTGCCGTGCGGATTCATTGGAAAAGAATGCGGCAAGAATGCTTTGCATCAACGCAGGGGAATGTCCAAACTCCTCGATGAGTATCAAAGCGAGATCATAAAGCACCCGATCCATGGATTCCGAGGAGTGTAGCGATCTTGCAACGAATTCACGGATTTTCCCCATCTGCAACTGGCAAAGATGCACGAGAATGTCTTCTTTATTGGGGAAATAATTGAAGAAAGTGCCTTTGCCTACATCAGCCTCATTGGTGATATCTTCCACGGTAGTCGCGGTAACCCCGCGTTCGGAGAAAAGGCGGAGTGCTGCGCGAATGATCCGCTCGCGCATTTCGGCCCGACGACGTTCTCGCCTATTGGGTGCTTTTGCACAGCTCTGGGTGGCTCTGTGCTTGTTTCATGAATCGCGTCGTCCATAGCCGTCTCCGAGAATTGTCCAGGAGTCTTATGCGACTTTAAGTCATCTCTGGTTGAGAGTCAAGGCGTGGCGCCGGGGCTACCTGAAAGTCTTTGCTAAGCTGCTGTTTTTGTGGTACACGGTATATCATGCGGTTTCTATCGATGGGATGGGAGGGAGAGATGGGAAGACTAGTCTGTATTGCGTTGTCGGTCGTATTCACTGTCCTATTCTCGGTTGCCGGCCTGGGGTGGGCCCAAGGGGGCACCGCAGAAGCTGGTACACAAACAGCCCTAACGCACGCCGACCAGCTTGACGCCAAGGACACCAGAAAACTCACCAAAATCAGAAAGCTCGAAGACCTCAGGAAGGAACTCGCGGGATCCACCCAGTTGGGGCCTGAAGCTTTTCGGAGAATGGAAGAGAGTCTGACGGCATTCCTGAATGATCCCGAGAGCGATGATCTCCCACGGTATGACCTGCTGGTTCAACTGGGTGATCTTCACATGAGACGGCAAGAAAAAGGCAGCCGACTCAACGCGATTCAGTACTTGCACCTTGCCGCCATCGAGGATCCCGGACGGGTCGAGGCGTACCTGAGGTTGGCCCAACTCTACTCTGACCTTGGTGAATCTCAGGAACAGATCAAATATCTGAATTTGGCTCATGACATTGTCGCATCCGCGGCTCGATACAGCCAACTGGCAAACATATCCCGCAAACAGGGCGATGAGCAGAAGTACGCACGGTACAAGCGCCACGCGCAGGAAGTTCCCAAGTCCTTCGAAGCATGGTACCTTCTCGCACAGTACTACATGGAGCGAAGCAATTATTATGCAGTCTTGACGGCATTGCGTCCCGTAGCTTTTGACAGAAATTCGTATTACCGCGACGATCCATACATGATTAATCAAATGTACCGCGCCGCGACGCTCGACATGAACACCTTTCGCTATTGGGCGCCACCTCTTTATGCCACCATGATCGGACTGACTCCGCTCCAGCTCGAAAAGCGCATTGAAAGCAAGTTCGGAAATTTTCCCGATGTGGATCTTGCCAAGAAGGTTCTCGCGTACTTGTTTTCCGAAGATCTGCTGTCCTACTTGAGAAGCGCTATTGACGTGACTGCATACCATGAGGTGGAAGACAAGGACTCAGGTCGACCGGTCTTCAAATTGAAACCGGTGACTCTCGGATGGGGCTCGCCCAAATCTCCCTTGAAATTCGATAAAGACCTCGGGAAATTGCTGCCCGAGTTTTTTGTGCGCGCCTCCGTGTCTCCCGCTCCCACGGATACTGCCGAAGAAAAGAACAAGAAGGAAGAACAGCTCAAGATACTCAAGCAACGTATTTCGGACCTCAAGAAGACTGCGACGGAGAAATTCGGCAACATCAAGGACCCGGAGCAAAAGGCGAGGGCCCTATTCGAGTGGCTCAAGCAGGATGTGCTCAAGAACTATGCTCTGGTAGAAGGAATTCCCGCGGAAAATGTGCTTGATCCTGAGAAGAAGAAGTATCTCTGCCTCACGGGCGCGATCATGTACACGTTTCTCGGTCGCCACCTCGGGCTGGATGTGGTAGGCTGCTTGGCCCCGGGACATGCGTATTGTCGTTTCAATCACAACGGCAGATCGATTATCGTGGAGACCACCGAAATTGCCGGTTTTGATATTCCAGAGAGTCAGCTTTACAAAGGAAAAGGAAAGCACGGCGGTATATTGTTCCCAGAGAGACCGGAAGGTCCGGTAAGTCCGTGGGAGCTGGTAAGTTGTCAATTCCTGAATGTCGCCTATGTCCAGCCGCGACTTCTCATCTATGAGAAAGCGCAGTACAAGGATCTAGCCTTGAAGGCCTTTGAGAAACTGCCACAGCCGGCGGTGAACGAAATCAAGAAGGTCAGGGAGAACTTTGAGAAGAAAGAACGCAAGGACGACAAATTCAAATGGGAGGGCACGTTCGCTGCCAAGGACTGTCTGGAGACGTGGTGTCTCACCCCGCTAGGAACCGTGCGGCAACTCGGAGTGGACAGCGGGACAACTCATTGAACTGAAGCTGATTCGCTCAATGATAGAATTGGATCCGGAGTTTCATAAGGAGGTTCTTGCAAAGTACGAGGAAGGCCTCGAAGTGCTGGCCAGAGCCCTACAGATGGAACCGTTCAGCGCCAAATTCAGGCGTGGGTATGTGGGCATGCTGCAGCTTGCTCAAGCCGTGGACGTGGGACCGCAGACAACCAAATTGAAAGAGTCGATCATCGAGCTCAGCAAGGCTAAAAAGGAGCTTGCAGAGGCTATTCAGAATTTTAAGAAAGCGGCTACGACTGGCCAGGAAGAAAAGTCGGGGGGACGACGCCTGGCGGGACCCAGTCAGAAACCCGGACGCGGGCAGAGGCCAAAATCGAGAAATACTTTGCCGTTGGCGAGGCCGCAGCGCGAGATGCCGTGGAATTTGGGAACCCCCTCATCAGTTCTCTCGAGAGAAGGAGGGCAGCAATGAAATACTGTCCGCCGATTCCGGAACTTCGGCAAGAGTATCTCAGGTCTGTCAACTCTCTGTATCGACATTTGGCAAGTGTGGAGGCCTTTTGTGACAGCTTGTTGAAATTGCCTGGTGCGCCGGAGAATATTACCCGCACCAAAGCCGACGTGTCAGCCCTGAGAGACAAGGTCGGCGCTCTTGCTTGGGGAATGGATTGATGAAGGGCCGGTCCTGTGAGGGGAGGCCGGCGGTCGCAATAACGGGACTGCAATTCGCCGCAAAGAACGCCTTTGGCGATACGCATGATGGTGGTCCGGGGCGGCCGCCGGTTTCCGATAAAATGGTGAAACCCACGCGCCCCTCAGGATCGGAGGCGCTCTTGACGTCATGCCTTACAAAATCGGATAAGAGCGGAGATTGATGATTCACGACGACCACTCCAAGAATAGGCCAGCCCTGGGGCTGGACTCCTCTAGTCAGGAACTGTGGAATTGCGGGGAGACCCTGAGGGCGCTCCTGGACGCAGCAGAGGACGCGGCGTTTCTCCTGGACCAACAGGGAAGATTTCTCGCACTCAACCGAGCTATGGCAGAAAGATTCAGTGCGAGGGCTGACGACCTTCTCGGCAAGTCTATTCTTGATTTCTTTCCGGCTGATCAAGCCGCGGAAAGACAGGAGCTCCTCAATCGAGTGTATCGTGAGGGAAAGCCGGGGCGTCACGAGTACGAGACGTCGGGGCAGGTCTTTCGACACGAGGCTGTACCCGATTTTCGGCAAGGACGGACAGGTGGTGGCTGTTGCGGCATTCTCCCGGGACGTGACAGACCAGAAGATGGCCGAGAATGCCTTGCTTCTCAGTGAGATGAGGTTTCGGGAGATCTACGACAACTCGCCGGTGATGATGCACTCCATCAACGTGACGGCGTGATCCTCAACGTGAACAAGAAATGGCTCGAGGTGCTCGGGTACACGCGAGAGGAAGTGATCAACCGTCGGCTCGATCTCATCATGACGCCCGAGTCGGCTCGGAGGGCATTTTCGGACATTCTCCCCGGTTACTGGGCAGCGGGGAAAATAGCTGACGTATCTTATCAGTACGTAAGAAAAGACCGCACGGTTATTGATGTCCTCTTGGATTCGACCGTGATGAACGACCCGGACTGGGGATCAGTCAGCCTGTCGGTGATTCGCGATGTCACGGCCCAGAAGCGGGCCGAACAAGCCCTGAGAAGGAGCGAGGAGCGGTTTCGGGCAATTTTCGAGGGTGTCCGGGATTGCATCTTCATCAAAGACCGCCATCTTCGGCTCAGCCATGTCAATCCTGCCGATGGAAAAACTCCTGGGACGTGTCGCGTCGGAGCTGATCGGACTCACTGCCGATGAAATTTATGGGGAAGAAGCGGGACGGCATATCAGAGAAGTGGAGCTTCGCGTCCTGAAAGGAGAATCCGTCGAGGAAGAGCATACGAGGCCGGTCGGCGACTCGAAGATGACGTTCCACGACATCATAGCCCCACTGCGGAGCGGGACCGGACAGATTATCGGCATATGCGGGATTTCGCGAAACATCACCGAAAGGAAGAAGATGGAATCGGATCCCGCAATTATCACCGCGGAGTATCCGTCAAAGGCCATGAGGGAAACCTTGGCAAAGGCTCGGTATGCCGCGGCCAAGGACAGCATTGTATTGCTCCTTGGAGAAAGCGGTAGCGGAAAAGACTACCTGGCGCGATGGATTCACGCCCATTCCCGTCGTTGCAACGGACCCTATTTTTCTATCAATTGCGCGGCAGTTCCTCATGAGCTGGCCGAGTCCGAGCTGTTTGGTCACGAGGCTGGCGCTTTCACCGGCGCTCGCGGCAGGAAGAGAGGACTTCTCGAATTGGCCGAAGGCGGGACGCTTTTGCTCAACGAAATCGGAGAACTGTCGCTGAGTCTCCAATCCAAATTGCTTACGTTCCTTGATACGAAGTCCTTCTTGCGAGTTGGCGGCGAGAGAAGCGTGCATGTCAACGCGAGGCTCATGGCCGCGACCCATCGAGACTTGGAAGAGGAAGTCAAGTCAGGACGTTTCTTGCAGCCGTTGTTTTATCGACTCAACGTCTTCAGTATAGAGCTTCCGCCCCTCCGAAGACGGTCCGAAGATATCCCGATACTCGTGAAAGAGATGCTGGCTCGGTTGGCCACGGAAATGCACCTGACCGAAATACCGATCCTAGAATGCCGAGGCCTTGAATACGCTCGCACAGTACCGTTGGCCCGGAAACGTCAGAGAACTCAGGAATGTCCTTGAACGCTCTTTGATGGTGACTTCCGGAAGGTCCCTTCGTGTCGCGCTTCCCCGTCCAGCCACGGAATCGGAGGACTGGTGGCACAAGGTACGATTCCCGGAGGGCACGAGCCTGCATCACGTGACAGAAGAGGTAATCACCTCTCTATGTAAGGAAGCGCTCAGGCGCTCCGGCGGCGCGAGAAACAGAGCCGCCGAGCTGCTTGGGATATCAAGGGATTCGCTCTACCGTTACATGAAACGTTTCGATGGTCCGGAAGAGGTGATTCAGGCTTCTCAATCGTCTGACGGGCAGAAGAACAAGGTTTGACACCAAGTCTCATGGCTGTCCGTGCTTCTGTGTGTGACGTCGGGAGTTCACTCGCGGCAGGCAGGTTGCCGCAATCGTATGGGATTTCTGGAGAGGGCCGGAGGGAGTGCCGTGGCAAGGGAAGACTCGCTCTGGCACATGCATTCCACCTGGAGCGTCCGCTCACTGTCTCTCGTCCTCTGAGGGAGTTCCTATGGAAGACAAAGTCAAAACCACGGAAGAACTCCTGACCGAAGGGTCTCTCCTACGCGAGCAAGGTGCCGAGTTCGATGGACGTGACGCGGACTTACTGCCGCTTGAAGCAAAGGGCACAGGCTTGGAGCGACATACGAGTGAGGTCGCTCCCGAAGATAGGAGCAGGGTTGAAGAACCACCACAGGCTGGAAAAGACCACCCGGCTTCTCCAGGCAATGAACGCTGCTCAGAATCGCTTCATAAGCAACGGCGATCCGAGACAGCTTTTCGACGGGTTGTTGGGTCCGGGTCGGTAGTCGCGGTCAAAGACGCGTACTTCAGAGGGGGCGTCGACGCGCTCGAAGAGGTGTCCGGTCGCCTCCTCGGCGAGCACGAAGGCGGGCACGCGCAGCATCTCCGCGGCGTTGAACGCCTCGACGGTCAGGGAGAACATCTCAGCGACGGACCAAGGGGCGAACGCCACCACTTGGTAGTCGCCGTGGCTGCCGTACTTGACGGTCATCACGTCGCCGCCGCCGACCTTCGTCGCCTGTCCGGTGCTGGGTCCCGCCCGCTGGACGTCGACGACCACGAGCGGGGTCTCGGTGAAGGCCGCGTACCCCAGGCACTCCTGCATGAGGCTCAGGCCCGGTCCGGACGTGGCGGTCATGGCCTTCACGCCGGACCATGAGGCGCCGGCCACGGCCGCGATGGAGCCGATCTCGTCCTCCATCTGGATGAACGCCCCGTCGTGGGCCGGCAGCAGCCGGGCCAGGTTCTCCATGATCTCCGACGAGGGCGTGATGGGGTAGCCGGCGTAGAAACGGCAGCCGGCCGCGATCGCCGCCTCGGCGGCGGCCTCGTTACCCGACATGTAGCGGGGGCCGGCGGGGATGCCGGTGGGTGTCGTGGAATACGGCATGTTCTTCGCCTAGCCCCCCTGTACCGGCGGGACCAGCGTGATCGCGTCGCCGTCCTTGGGGACGTAGTCAAGGGCGATCAGCTTTCCGTTCGCGGACGCGGCGGCCACGCGGCCCGGCGGCATGCCGATGGACTCCAGGATCCGGCGCAGCGTCTCCCCGTCGCGCGCCTCGATCTTGCGGGTGTAGGCGTCCGCGTCGGGCTTGAGGTACTCCGTCAACAGCCCGCCCGCCTTGATCATAACCGTGACCATCAGAACGCCTTCGGCTTGTAGCGCTCGCCGCGCACGGGCGGCAGCGGCGACGTGAGGTCCCCGATGAGGCCCTCCCTCTCCAGGTTGGCGACGCACTCATCCAGGCCCAAGTCGAGCAGCACCTCGCGCGAGGGGTTGCCGTCCTTCCCCCAGCCGCGCGCCACGTAGTACTCGTCGAGCATGAGGTCGAGGTCCTCCAGCGTCAGCCGCGCCCCCTGCCGACGGACCCGAGGGCACCGCCTCTTCGTAGAACCGGGCGTTGGGGTAGTCGTGCTTGCGCCCGGGGCCGCCGTTACGCTCGAGGTAGTGGGCGCGATTGAGGTTCCAGATGCTGCTCGGAAAGGCGCAGCGCCTCCTCCAGCGTGAAGTCGCTCCAGCCGGTCATCATGCGGATCGCCGTCGATGTGCTCCTCGTCGGAGACGTCGACCTCGCCCCAGAAGAGGCGGCAGCACGAGACGGTGTCGAAGAACGGTCGGATGTGCTGGAGGTAGACGACGACCTTGGCCTTGCCGGCGAGGACGTTCTTGCCGAGGTCCTCGTCCATGGTGATCGTCCAGGAGCGGTTGTGATGGGCACCGATGTCGGCGGTCATGTAGGAGAGCAGCATCGCCGGCGCGCCGCGCCCGTCGTAGCCGCTCATGCCCTGTCCCTTGACCTGACAGGCGAGACGCTCGGCGCCTCCCCCGATCTGCTGCCGCGGCGTCGGCGTACCCGCGCGCGAACGCGTCGCCGATCCCGCGCCGGTGGACGATCATGTCGACGAAGTGCTCGAAGTCCTCGATCGATCCCCAGCGCATCTCGTGACCCTCGAGTCTGATCGCGCGTGATGAGACCCTTCTCGTAGCACTCCATGGCGAAGGCGGCCATGCCGCCGCCGGTCATCGTGTCGATGCCGGCCATGGTCGAAGAGCCAGTTGACGTAGGCGACCTGCTCGATCTGGTCGAAGCCGCAGTTGCCGCCGCACAGCGACCCGGTCTCGTACTCGGGGCCCTCGACGTAGACGGTGTCCCGGCCCGGGAGCGACACCTTGGAGTACTTGCCGCAGTTCATCCAGCAGCCGAAGCACGCCTTGTCGGAGACGAGGAGGCGGTCGACCAGGACCTGCCCGTCGATCCCTGCGTAGGGCTCGAAGTAGGTGGTCTGGAAGTTGTGCGTCGGGTACACGCCGTGCTCGTTCGACCAGCCGACGAACATGGCCGTGCCGTACTTCTGCCACGGCGCCATGTTCGGATGCTGCGCCGTGCGCTTGATGATCTCCAGGGTGCTCGCCTTGAGCGCCGGCAGGTCGTGGACGGGCAGCGTCTTCGTGCCGCGCACGGCGATCGCCTTGAGCCTCTTCGAGCCCATCACGGCGCCGATGCCGCAGCGCCCCGCCTGGCGGCCGTAGTCGTGGCCGATGCACGAGAACGTCACGAGGTTCTCGCCGGCCGGTCCGATGCAGGCGATCTCGAAGTCCTCGCCGAGGTCCTTCTTGAGCATCCGCTCCGCGTCCATGGTGCCCTGCCCCAGTACTTCGACGCGTCGCGAAGCTCGACCCTGGTCGTCGTCGATGAAGAGGTACGTGGGGGATGCCGCGATGCCCTCGAACACGAGCAGGTCGTAGCCGGCGAACTTGAGCTCGGGTCCGAAGTGGCCGCCGACCGTGGAGTCGCCGTGGCCGTTGGAGAGCGGGCTGACCGCGCCGAAGCAGCACTTGGCGCCCGACGGGGCGAAGTGGCCCGACATGACCCCGGGGGTGACGACGAGCCGGTTCTCGGGCCCGAGCGGATCGGCGCCGCGGGGGACCTCGTCGTAGAGGATCTTGGCGACGAAGCCGCGGCCGCCCAGCCATGCGCGGGCGAACGCCGGATCGAGGGGCGCGCTGGCGATCGCGCCCGTGTTCAGGTCGATGCGAAGCGTGTTGCCGCCGAAGCCTGGGACCATGCCGGCTCTCCCTACTCCGCCCGCACCAGGGCGCCGGTGTTGCAGACCTCCGTGCAGGCCCAGCAGAAGTCGCACTTGAAGGGCACGCTCGTCGTCACCCTTCATGAGGACCTCCTCCGGGCACGCGTCGAAGCACGCGCCGCACTGCTGCAGAGTTCGCCGTCGACGACATACACGCCGTCGTCCCTCTGCGAGATCGCCTCCGTCGGACACGCGTCGGCACAGTCTCCGCACTGGTCGCACACGTGCGGCACGTACTTGCCGGGCGAGGGGAACAGGGCCTCGATGCGGAGCCGGGAGCGCCGCGGATTGGTGTCGCCGAACTTCTCGATGGCGCAGATCTGCCGGCAGAGCCGGCAGCCCGTACACGCCTCAGGAGTGACCTGGATCCTCACCGGCAGCCTCGCCGTCCAAGCTTGGACACTGTCTCCGGAAATCATAGTGCAAGCCAGTGACGTCGCCAAGCGGGTTCGCGGCGACCACTTTCCTGCCCGGCCGATATTCCCCTTGGCTGACGGAGAGGTACATAATGCTGCCGCGACCAGTGGCACGGAGGGGCGCGCGACTCGTTCTCCCGTTTCGGCGTGCTACGGCCGCGATGGAGCCCTTTCGCGCCGTGAGCTCTGAATGGGTCGAAGGGGGCGATCACCCGCACTGGAGGATGTCCATGCGCAAGGTCGGAATCCGCAGAGAGGACAAGGACGCCTGGGAGGCCCGTGTCCCCCTTGTCCCCGACGACGTGAAGGGTCTCGTCGCTGGCGGTGAGACGACGGTCTGCGTACAGTCGTCGGCGCAGCGCGCGTTCGCCGACGACGCCTACGAAGCCGCCGGCGCCGCGGTCACCGAGGACCTCGACGAATGCGACATCGTGCTCGCCGTCAAGGAGATCCCGGAGACCCAGTTTCGGCCCGGCAAGACCTACGTGTTCTTCTCGCACACCATCAAGGGGCAGCCGTACAACATGGACATGCTGCGCCGCATGATGGAACTCGGCTGCCAGCTCCTGGACTACGAGCGCATCGTCGACGAGCACAACGTGCGGCTGATCTCGTTCTCGCGCTTCGCCGGCATCGCCGGCGTCGTCGACACGCTCTGGGCTCTGGGCCGCCGGCTCGAGTGGGAAGGACTCTCGCCCAACCCGTTCGCCGGCCTTCGTCAGACCCATGCGTACGGCGACGTCGGGGCGGCGCTTCGCGCTGTGGCCGAGTGCGGGGAGCGCCTCGCGGCCGAAGGCGTCCCCGAGGCGCTCCATCCGCTGGTGATAGGCGTGACCGGCTACGGCCGGGTCTCGCGCGGCGCGCAGGAGGCGATCGACGCGCTCGACCCGGTGACGGTCACGCCCGACGGTCTCGAGGCGCTGGTCGCCGACCCACCGCCGGAGCAGCGCGCGTACAAGGTCGTCTTCCGCGAGGAGGACACGGTCACGCCGAAGGAGGTCAGCGGCGCCTTCGACTTGGACGACTTCTGCCGCCACCCGGACAAGTACCGGGGGACGTTCGCTCGCTTCCTGCCCTTGCTGAACGTCCTGGTCAACGCCGTCTACTGGGAGGAGCGCTACCCGCGTCTGGTCACGAAGGCGGACATACGCGAGCTGTGGGCGCGGGACGAGCGGCCGCGCCTGACTGTGATCGGCGACGTCACCTGCGACATCGGCGGCTCGGTCGAGTGCACAGTCAAGGACACGCACGTCGACGAGCCGGTCTACGTCTACGACCCGGTCGACGATGTCATCCGGGACGGCGCGGCCGGCAGGGGGGTGGTGGTGATGGCTGTCGGCAACCTGCCCTGCGAGCTGTCGCGCGACGCCTCGGAGGCGTTCAGCCACGTGCTCGCGACCTTCATGCCGGCGCTCGCCGCCGCCGACTTCTCGGTGTCCTTCGACGAGCTCGCCCTGCCGGGCGAGCTCAAGCGGGCGTTGATCCTGCATCACGGCGAACTGACGCCGGACTACGAGTACCTGAGGAGCTTCCTGTGAAGAAGATACTGGTCCTCGGCGCGGGCATGGTCTCGGGCCCGCTGGTGCGCTATCTGCTCGATCGTCCCGACCTCGAAGTGACCGTCGCCGACGTCGAGGCCGAACGCGCGAGGGCCGCCGTCGCGGGATCCGCTCGAGGGAAGGGGCTGGAGGTCGACGTCGGCGACCGGGCCGTCGTCGGCGGCCTGATCGACGGGTGCGATCTGGTCGTCAGCCTGCTGCCCCCCGACATGCACGTCGCCGTCGCCAAGCATGCCTTGGAGGCGAAGCGGCACTTCGTCACCACGTCCTACGTCAGCGAAGAGATGAAGGCGCTCGATGGGGACGTGCGCAGGGCCGGGCTGATCTTCCTCAACGAGGTCGGCCTCGACCCCGGCATCGATCACATGTCGGCGCTGCGCATCATCCACGGCATCGAGGGTCGCGGCGGCACGGTGACCTCGTTCCACTCGTACTGTGGGGCGCTGCCGGCCCCGGAGGCCGACACGAACCCCTGGGGCTACAAGTTCTCCTGGAGTCCGCGGGGCGTGATCCTCGCCGGGCGCAACAGCGCGCGGTATCTCGAGGACGGCGAGGAGAAGCTGCTGCCCGGCGAGCGACTCTTCTCGCGGCACTGGCTCGTCGACGTCAAGGGCTTCGGTGAGTTCGAGGCCTACTACAACCGCGACTCCATCCCGTACGTCGAGGCCTACGGGCTCACCGGCGTGCGCGACATGTTCAGGGCCACGCTCAGGTATCCCGGGTGGAGCTATACCATGCAGAAGCTGGCCGACCTCGGCTACTTCGACCTCGGCGACCTCACGCCGTCTCCCGCGACCTACGCCGACCTCACCGCCGCCCTTGCGCAGGTCCCGGCAGGTGGCGGCCTCGCCGCCCGGGTCGCGGAGATCCTCGACATCGACGTGGCGTCGGACACCATCGCGCGCATGGAGTGGCTCGGCCTGTTCGCCGATGACCCGATCCCGTGGGACGACGTCCCGACGCGGTCGCCGCTCGACGCGCTCGCCTCGCGGATGCTCCTGCTGATGCCGCTCGTGAAAGGCGAGCGCGACCTCTGCATCATGCAGCACGAGATCGTCGGGGAGTATGCGTCAGGGACGCGCGAGGCGATCACGTCGACGCTCGTCGCCTTCGGCGAGCCCGGCGGCGATTCGGCCATCGCACGGACCGTCGGCCTGCCTGCCGCCATCGCCGCGACGATGGTCCTCGACGGGCGCATCGCCGACCGGGGCGTCCTCGTCCCGGTGCTGCCGAGCATCTACGTCCCGATCCTCGACGAGCTTGCCGCCTCGGCGGGCGTGGTGTTCAACGAGCGGACCAGCGTCGTGTAAGGCACGGTCGAGGAGGGGCGCGGGGGGAGGAGCGCCGACGGCCGCTCCCCATCGACGGCAAGGGGCTTGTCGCGAAGCCGCATCGAGCCACAGTCGGCGCTTGCCGACTCGGATCGTGCGTCGCTCCTCTTGCGGTCGGCTCTGGGGCGCAGTGGTACAATCATCTGCCCCTCGCGAGGCGGCCTCCGGCTGCCGCGCGACGGCCGCGCCACGATGGGGCGTAGCCAAGTGGTAAGGCACCGGGTTTTGGTCCCGGCATTCGGAGGTTCGAATCCTCCCGCCCCAGCCACCGACCTCGCCGCGCGACCACCGGATGACGACACGGGTGGACACATGACCGGGAAAGCCACGAGGAAGACCGAGCCGCTCGCCGTGGTGATCCTCGCCGCGGGGCTGGGCACGCGGATGAAATCGGACGTGCCCAAGGTCCTGCACGAGGTGTGCGGGCGCCCCATGCTGTCGTACGTGATCGACGCCGCCTTCGGCGTGTCGGCCGCGCGCATCGTGGTCGTGACCGGCCCCGATCAGGACACGATCGCGGCGGCCTTGCCGGTGGGCTGCGAGCGCGCGCTGCAACTGGAGCGGCGCGGTACCGGCGACGCCGTACGCGCCGGCCTCGAGCCGCTCGGGGGCTTCGAGGGCGACGTGGTCGTGCTGGTCGGCGACGCGCCGCTCGTGGGCGGGCGGTTCCTGCAGGAGCTCGTCGCCGCTCATCGCGCCGCTGCCTCTCGGGCGACCGTCGCCACGGCCGTGCTTGCCGAACCCGCTCACTACGGGCGTGTCCTGCGCGATCAGGCGGGCGGCGTGACTCGTATCGTCGAGGCGCGCGACGCCGCCGGCGACGAGCTGCGCGTGTGCGAAGTGAACACCGGCTTCTACGTGTTCGACGCCGCGCTGTTGCGCGACGTGCTGCCCCGCCTCGAGCCGGTCAACGCCCAGGGCGAGCTCTACCTCACCGACGCCGTGCACATCGCCCTCTCCGACGGGGTCCAGGTGAACGCCCACGTCGTCGCCGAGCCCGAGGTGATGCTCGCCATCAACTCACGCGTCGAGCTGGCCGAGGTCAACGCGATCATGCGCCGCCGGCTCCTCGAGCGCCTGATGCTTGCGGGGGTGACCGTCGAAGACCCGGCGACGACTTACGTGGACTGGGGCGTCGAGGTCGGCCGCGACTCCGTGCTGCGCGCGAGCACGCACCTGATCGGGCGCACCACCATCGGCGCGGCCTCCGAGATCGGCCCGGGCTGCTACCTCCGCAACACGTACGTGGGCGACCGGGCGCGCGTCGTCGCCTCGCATCTCTGTGACTGCGTCGTCGACTCCCGCTGCTCGGTGGGCCCCTACGCCTACATCCGGCCCAACACGGTACTCGCGGAGGGCGCGCGTGCCGGGACCTTCGTCGAGATCAAGAACAGCACGATCGGCGAGGGCAGCAAGGTCCCGCACCTGAGCTACGTGGGCGACGCGATCATCGGCCGCGGCACCAACATCGGTGCCGGCAACATCACGGCGAACTACGACGGCGAGCTGAAGCACCCGACTCACATCGGCAACGGCGTCCGGACCGGCAGCGACACGACGTTCGTGGCGCCGGTCACCGTCGGCGACGGCGCCTACACGGCGGCCGGCTCGGTGGTCACTCACGACGTGCCGCCCGGCGCGCTCGCCGTCGCCCGTGCTCGTCAGCAGTCGATCCCGGGCTACATCGAGCGGCGCGCGGCTCGGCGCCTGCGCGAGCAGGCGGCCGACGGGGCCGTCGCCGAGGGCCAGCCGGCCGACGACGCCGGCTCGCCGCCGCAACCGTGACCCGGCCGCTCTGGTAAAATCAGCGTTCGGCCGAGGGCTACCGAAAGAAGGACACGCGTGGCGGACACGACCTACTGCATGTACACGACGCAGAAGCGTCTCATGGTCTTCGCCGGGCGCAGCAACCCCCCGCTGGGCCTTCGTATCGCCGAGAAGCTCGGCATCAAGCTCGGCGGCGTCCTGCTCAAGACCTTCGCCAACGGTGAGTCGTACGCGCGCTTCGACGAGAGCATCCGGGGCGCCGACGTCTTCATCGTGCAGTCGCCGTCCGGCGTCGGCCGCCTCAACGACGAGGTCGTCGAGCTGCTCATCATGATCCAGGCGGCCAAGCTCGCCTCGGCACGCCGGGTGACGGCGGTCGTGCCGTACTATCCGTACGCGCGACAGGACAAGAAGAGCGCCGCTCGCGAGCCCATCACAGCGCGCCTCATGGCCACGCTGCTCGAGGGGGCCGGCGCCGACCGCGTCCTCTCCATGGATCTTCACCAGGGCCAGATCCAGGGCTTCTTCCAGATCCCCGTCGACCACATGACCGCAGTCCCGATGCTCGCCGACTACTTCAAGTACAAGGACTTCGGCGGGCGTCCGATCGTCGGTGTCTCCGCCGACGCCGGCGGCGTCAAGCTGGTCAAGCGCTTCACCAACCACCTGCCGGGGGCGGGTCTCGCCGTGCTGACCAAAGCTCGTCCCGAGCACAACAAGGCCGAGACGATGCACTTCATCGGCGACGTCGACGACAAGATCGCCGTGGTCGTCGACGACATGATCGACACGGCCGGCTCCGTCACGAGCGCGGTCGACACCCTCTACGCGCAGGGTGCCCGCGAGGTCTACGTGACCGCGACCCACGGCATCTTCTCCGGTCCGGCCCGCGAGCGCATCCGCGAGTCGCCGGTCAAGGAGATCGTGGTCACCGACACGCTCGACATCCAGCTCGAACCGGAGGACACGAAGATCACCATCCTGAGCGTGGCCGACACACTGGCCAACACCATCAAGAACGTGTTCGAGGACGAGTCGGTGAGCGAGTTGTTCGCCGGCGAGAACCAGCTCTTCTAGCAGGAGATCCCATGGACAACGTCAGACTTCCCACGCACCCACGTCAAGAGACGGGCACGCGCGCGGCCAAGCGCCTTCGCAAACAGGGGTTCATCCCCGGCGTCCTGTACGGCCACGGCAAGCCGGCCGTCATGTTCAGCGTCGAGCCCGCCTGCCTGCGCGAGGCGATGTCGAGCGAGGCCGGGCGTCACGCCGTCCTCGAGGTGGCCCTCGAGGGCCAGAAGCGCACGCATCACGCGATCATCAAGGAGTTGAAGCTCGACCCGGTCAGGCACATCGTCACGCACATCGACCTGCAGGAGATCCGCCTCGACGAGGTGATCGAGGCGAAGGTCACGGTGCGGTTCGAGGGCACGTCCGAGGGCGAGAAGATGGGCGGCATGCTCGACGAGACGACGCGCGAGGTGACGGTCAAGGGCAAGGTGACCGAGATCCCCGAGCATCTGTTCATCGACATCTCGGCGCTGACCATCGGCGATGCCCTGTACCTCAAGGACCTGTCCGTGCCCGAAGGTATCGAAGTGCTGGACGACCTGGAGCAGGTGCTCTGCAGCGTGCTCATGCCGCGCAAGGTCGTTGAGCCGGAGGCCGGGGAGGAAGAGGAGGCCGCGGCGATTCTCGAGGCCGAGGAGGCCGCCGAGCCCGAGATCATCGGCAAGGGTCACAAGGACGAGGCCGAGGAGTAGGCTGCGGTCTGACGGTCGGTGCGCCTGCGCTCACAGCCGGTCGCGGTCGAGGCGCTCGTCGTCGGCCTCGGCAACCCCGGCCGCCCATACGAGGGCACTCCGCACAACGTCGGCTACGCGGTCGTCGAACGGCTGGCGCGGCGGCACGGCTTCTCGCGCGCGAAGCGCGCGTACGACGGCCGTGCCGCCGCGGGCCGCATCGCCGGCGTCGACGTGCTCCTGCTCCAGCCGACCACCTTCATGAACCTCTCCGGTCGCAGCGTCGCGGCTGCAGTGCGGGCCACCCGCGTCGCGCCCGAACGCCTGCTCGTGGTGCACGACCACATCGATCTGCCGTTCGGGCGTCTGCGCCTGGCGGCCGGCGGCGGCAGCGGCGGCCACAACGGGCTGAAGAGCATCAGCGGGCTGATCGGCCCTGAGTACGCGCGCCTGCGTGTCGGTGTCGATCGCCCGCCGAGCACCGACCCCGACGTCGTGGCCGACTACGTGCTGAGCCCGTTCTCAGAGACGCGCGCCGAGGTCGAGGCGCTGGTCGAGCGCGCGGCCGACGCGGTCGAGCTCTGGGTCGAGTTCGGTCTCGATGAGGTCGCGAACCGGCTGAGCGAGCCGCCGGCGGGCTGAGCGGGGCGCTCGGCCGCGGCAGCCCCGCTCGACCGCGGCTGCCCGCGGTCCCTCAGAGATGCGCGTTGGCGAGCGCGACCGCGATCTGGTCCTGCGCCCGCCGGGCGCGGTAGACGTCGACGGGGTCGCCGTTCATCAGTGTCGAGACCAGCACCTGGTGGCCGTCGGCCGTCTGCACGACGCCCGAGAGGCAGCAGGCGATGCGCAGCGTCCCCGTCTTGCCGCGGAAGTTGCCGGCCGCCGCGGTCCCGCGCATGCGTGTGGCCAGCGTCCCGTCGCGGCCGGCGATCGCCAGCGAGGCCCTGAACGTCGACCAGTCGTCTCTCCGGCGCATGGCGCGCAGCAGGCGCACGACGCCGCGCGCGCTCAGCCGGTCCAGGTAGCAGAGCCCGGAGCCGTCGTACAGACGGTAGGCATCGTCCGGCACCCCGAGCGCGGCGAGCGTGTTGCGCGCCACCCGCAGGCCGGCGGCGGTCGTGCCTTCGCCGTACACGTCGCGGCCGAGACCCTTCAACAGCATCTCGGCGAAGAAGTTGTCGCTGTCCTTGTTCACGACCTTGAGCAGCGTGGAGAGGGGCGCCGAGTACACCGTGTGCATGCACCGAGACCCTGCCGGCACGCGGCCGGCGCGGGCCTCGCCGACGACGTCGATGCCGTTGCGCTCGAGGATCGTCTTGAAGCGCCGCGCCACGTACAGGGGCGGGTCGCTCACCCGCTCGCCGTCGTACCAGTTCTCGTTGAGCGACAAGGCCGACAGGGGCCCGCACTCCACCCAGAGGTGAGGACTCCAGCTCGAGACCACCCGCAGCGCGTCGAACCAGGTGGCGTCGCCGTAGACCCGTCCTCGGATGGTCCTGATGCCCAGGCTCTTGAGGTAGTCGACGAACTCCTCGATAGAGCCGGTCCTGATGCCCAGCGCCTTCTGCTGGTAGGTCACGGTCGAGAACGCCGGGTCGCCGTACCCCTTGAGGTAGACGTCGCCGTACAGCGTGCGCTGCCCCGGCTTGAGGGGGAGGGTGAAGAAGAGCGACGTGCGGAAACGATGATCCGCCGGCCAGCGGACGAGCGCGGTCGAGCTCGTGACCAGCTTCATGTTGGAAGCCGGCGCGAAGCGCGTCGCGCTGTTCCATCCGTAGAGGGTCTCGCCGGCCGTGCGGTCGTACACGAAGACCCCGGTGCGCGCGCCGGCCACGCCGTTGTCGCGCAGGATGCCGGTGATGCGGCTCTGGATGGTCGCCGCACCGGCTGCGGGCAGTGGCGCGACGGCCAGGGCGGTGAGGAAGACGACGAGAGCGAGGAGCAGCGCCGGCCACGCCGCGGCGGCGCCTCGCCGGCGGGCGCCCAGTCTCGCTGCCGCGATGTCGCTCACGCAGTCACCTCCCGGCAGGACTATCGGCCAGAGGCGCTCGGCCCTGAAGTCGCGGTGCGCGGGAGCCGAAGCGTCTGTCGCGCGCCGTGATCCGCTCGCGAACGCGCCGCCGCGGGTGACGGCCCCGGGGCGCGGACGCGAAGCAGCGGGTACAATGGGTGCGCGACCCCGCGGCCTACCGGCTGCGGGGCTCTTCGCGTGCCGTCATGCTGCTCCAGGACCTGCTGCAGAACGAGCGTCTCGTCGAGGCCGCGCCGCGGCTGCGCCGCGGCGCGGCCGTGTACGCGCCCACCTTCTTCGCTCCCTACGTCCTTGCCGGCCTGATCGCCGGCGATGACGGTGGGCGGCTGATCGTCGCCCCGGACGGCGAGGCGGCGGCGGCGCTCGCCGCCGAGCTCGGGACCTACCTCGATCGCACCGTGCCCGTACTGCCGGCGCGCGGCGTGTTGTACGGCGCCGACGTGGCGCCGGCGCCGCACGTCGTCGGGCAGCGCCAGCAAGCGCTGATCGCCCTCGCCGCCGGCGAGGTGGTCGTCACCGAGGCGACCGCCGCGCTCGAGCGCTTCCTCCCGCTCGAGCTGCAGCCGGAGCCGCTCCGGCTCACCGTGGGCGAGGAGACCCCGTTCGACCTGGCGGTCGAACGGCTCGCCGCGCTCGGCTACGAGCGGGTCGAGCAGGTGCGCGGCCGTGGCGAGTTCGCGGTGCGTGGCGGCTTGATCGACGTGTACCCCTCGATCGGCGAGCCGCTCCGCGTCGAGTTCTGGGGCGACGACGTCGAGCGCATGCGCGCCTTCTCCGTCTACTCGCAGCGCACCGCGACCGCCGTGGAGAGCGCGACGGTGTACGCCGCCTTCGAGGCGGACACGCGGCGGCCCGAGTTCCAGGCGGCCGTTCAGCAGGTCCTGTCGGCTTGGGAGGACGCGGGCCGGGAGGAGGCGCCGGACGACGTCTATCGGCGGGCCGAGATGCGCTCCCTCGCCGGTCTCGCCGGCCGCTTCACGACGCTCGAGGAGTGCGCCGGCGCCGCCGGCCTCCGGCTGGCCGTCGTGCGGCCGGACGAGACGCGAGTGGCCCTCGCCGACTTCGCCGCCGAGCTCGACGTCGTGTTCGGGCCGTCCGGCGCGCGGACCGCCGCGCCAGGCGCCGTGCCGGGCGCCGAGCCCGGCACAGGGGCAGCCGCCGCGATCGGCGCCGCGTCCGCCCGGTCGCGCGACCGGCTGTACGTCCCGCTTGCCGAGGCGCGCGCGCTGCTCGGGCGCGGCCTGCAGCTCGAGGTCGTGAGACGCGAGCAGCCGGTGCAGTTCGCCGCGAGCCGCCCGCAGTTCGCCGCTCGCGACCTCGCGGGCGCCGAGCGCGACCTCTCGCGCCTCGTGCGGGACGGCTACCGCGTCTACATCGTCTTCCGCCACCACGGCGAGACCCAGCGCGCCGCGTACCGTCTGCGTCACCTGTCGGCCGAGGTGCTCGAGGCGGGCGAGGCCGGGCGGGCGGAGCCGGCCGCGCCCGGCCTCTACTTCCTCGCCGCGCCGTTGCGCGAAGGCTTCGTGTCGGCCGAGCTGAAGCTCGCCGTCATCCCGGAGCGCTCGCTGCTGCGCGGGGCCTCGCGCGAGCGTCGCTTCGTCGGCGGCACGCGGCTCGCGAGCTTCTTCGACGTGCGTCCGGGTGACTACGTGGTGCACGAAGACCATGGCATCGCTCGCTTCGCCGGCGTCGAGACGCGCACCGTCGCCGACGTCACGCGCGACTACCTCCTGCTGCAGTTCAAGGGCGACGACCGCGTCTTCGTGCCGCACGAGCAGATCGGCAAGGTCAGCCGTTACATCGGCGCCGGCGCCGGCGCGCCGGCGCTCAACAAGCTCGGTGGCACGGCGTGGCAGGCGGTCAAGACGAGGGCGCGCACCGCCGTCGTCGAGATGGCCGGCGAGCTGCTCCAGCTCTACGCCACGCGGCAGACCGTGCCGGGGTTCGCCTATCCCCCGGACGGCGACCTCACCCGGCGCCTCGAGGACTCGTTTCCCTTCGAGGAGACCGAGGACCAAGCCGAGGCCATCGACGAGGTCAAGAACGACATGGAGGCGCCGCACCCGATGGACCGTCTCGTCTGCGGTGACGTCGGCTACGGCAAGACCGAGGTCGCGCTGCGGGCCGCCTTCAAAGCGGCCGAGGGCGGCCGGCAGAGCCTCGTTCTGGTGCCGACCACGATCTTGGCGCAGCAGCACGCGGTGACCTTCGCGGAGCGCTACGGCGAGTTGCCCGTCACCGTCGACATGGTGTCGCGCTTCCGCACGCGCGCCGAGCAGCAGAGCGTCCTCGCGCGCTTCGAGAAGGGCGAGGTCGACGTGCTCATCGGCACTCACAGGCTGCTCTCGACCGACGTGCGACCCAAGGAACTCGGCCTCGTCATCGTCGACGAGGAGCAGCGCTTCGGCGTGCGCCAGAAGGAGTTGCTCCGCCATCTCAAGCTGCAGACCGACGTGCTCAGCATGAGCGCGACGCCTATCCCGCGCACGCTGCAGATGTCGCTCTCGGGCATCCGCGACATCTCGGTCATCGAGACGCCGCCGCGGGGTCGCCACGAGGTGCGCACCTACATCGGCGAGTACCGAGACGATCTCGTCCGCGCGGCCATCGAGAAGGAGCTCGCCCGCGGGGGTCAGGTGTTCTACCTCCACAACCGGGTCGAGACCATCGAGCAGGCGGCCGAGCACGTTCAGGAGCTGGCGCCGCGCGCCCGTGTTCTCGTCGCGCACGGCCAGCTGCACGAGCGCAGCCTCGAGAAGGTGATGCTCGCCTTCCTGGCCGGCGAGGCGGACGTCCTGGTCACCACCTCCATCATCGAGAGCGGCATCGACATCCCCAGCGCCAACACCCTGATCGTCGAGCGCGCCGACATGCTGGGGCTGGCGCAGCTCTATCAGATCCGTGGCCGGATCGGCCGCAGCGACGCCTACGCCTACGCCTACCTGCTCTATCCGAGCGAGGAGCTGCTGACGAGCGACGCGGCGGTGCGCCTCACGACGCTGAGCGACCACACCGAACTCGGCGCCGGCTTTCGCATCGCGATGGCCGATCTGGAGATCAGAGGCGCGGGGAACCTCCTCGGCGACGAACAGTCGGGGCACGTCGCCGCGGTCGGTTTCGAGATGTACGCGCAGATGCTCGAGGAGGCCGTGAACGAGCTGCGCGGCGAGCAGATCGCGGTGGTGGCGCCGGTGCGCATCGACGTGCCGGTGACCGCCTACGTGCCGCCCGGCTACATCGCCTACGAGGCCGCCAAGGTCGACGCGCACCGGCGGATCGCACGGGCCGTGACGTTGCGCGAGCTCGGCGACGTGCGCGCCGAGCTCGCCGACCGCTTCGGCGTGCCGCCCGGTCCGGTGGAGAACCTGCTCTCGCTGCAGGCGCTGCGCGTCAAGGCGGGCGAACTGGGCGCGCGCGCCGTCACGCTGCGCGGCGATCGTCTCCAGCTCGACGGTCTTGAGCTCGACGCGGACGGCGCGGCGCGCGTGCGCGCGGCGCTGCCGCGCGCCGCCTACTTCGCTCAGCGCACCAGCCTGACGGTGCACCGTGACGGGGGGCCGCTGTCGCCCGCCGCCGACGACGACGACGACCTGAACGAACGTTCACAGACCCTGATGTGGGTCGAGCAGACCCTCGATGCTATACTGGACACTCGCGTGTCCGTCGACCTGTCGTCTGACCCTGGGAGCCAGAACCCATGAGAAGAACGCTGTTTGCTGCCTTACTGGTGGCGCTCGCAATGCTGGTGCCGCTGCTCGCGGCCTGCGCCAAGGAGGTCCCCGAGGGGGCGATCGCGGCCGTGGGCGACGATGTCGTCACCCAGGCGCAGTTCGACGAGATCATGGGGCAAGCCAAGGCCCAGTACGGCGCCCAGGATGGTGCCCAGGCCTTCCCTGAGGAGGGCTCGGCCCAGTACGACCAACTCGTGTCGAGCATCGTCACGTACCTGGTGCAGAACGCCATCGTCGAGCAGCACTCCGACGAGCTCGGGGTCTCCGTGACCCAGGAGGATATCGACCAGCGGTACACCGAGATCGAGGCGCAGGTCGGCAGCAAGAAGAAGCTCGAGAAGCTCCTCAAGGAGCAGAACGTCACCGAAGAGCAGCTCCGCCAGCAGCTCAACGCGCAGATGCTCCTCGACGCCGCCCGCACGAAGGTCTACGAGGACATCACGATCAGCGACGCGCAGGCCCTGGAGTACTTCGAAGACCCCGACAACAAGGGGCAGTTCGAGCAGGCCGAGACGCGCGACATGCGCCACATCCTGACCGAGACCAAGGCCGAGGCCGTGAAGGCGCGCGCCGCACTCAAGGCCGACCCGATGTCCGACAAGCTGTGGAAGGCCGTCGCCAAGAAGTACTCGACCGACCCGGGTACCAAGAATGCGGGTGGGGTGCTCGGCGCCTGGCCGACGGGCCGCATGGTGCCCGAGTTCGACGAGGTCGCCTTCGCGCTCGAGGTCGACGAGCTCTCGGAGCCCGTCAAGAGCCCCTTCGGATGGCACATCATCCAGATCACGGCCGTGACTCCCGGCACGAACCAGACCTTCGACGAAGCCAAGGAGCTCATCACGCAGACGCTGCTCTACCAGAAGCAGGCCACCGTCTGGGACGAGTGGCTGAAGAAAGCCACGGAGGAGGCCGAGGTCGTGTACGCGCCGGGCTTCGACCCAGCGCAGCTCACGGCTTCGCCCGTTCCCGAAGAGACCGCGCCGGCCGAGTCGCCGACGCCCGCCGCCACCGAGAAGTGAGGCGCCGCCGGCCCCTGCGCGCGCGACGGCGCGGGCCGTGGGCCTGACTCTCGTGTATGTCGGCGCCGCCGCCGGTGCCGTGCCCGCAGCCTCGCTGCGGGCACTCGCCGGCGGCGGCGCCGTCTTCGTCCCGGCAGGCCTTGACGCCGAGCTGCGCACCGCGGTCGGCGAGGCGGTCGACCCCGGTGCGGGCCGTCTTGTCGAGATCGACGCGACCGACCCGGCCGCCCTCGACGAGGTCGTGTCCGCGGCCAACGCGGGTCCGGTCGTCGTCGCCCTCGCCGGCCCCCAGGCGCCTTGGCTCGCCCGCGCCCTGTCGGCGCGCGCCGCGCCGCCGGCCCTCGAGACGGCGACCGTCCCGGTCGCCCCGGTGTTTGACGACCTCCTGCTCGGCCAGGAGCTGGTCTCGCTCAAGCGCATCGTCGATGTGCTGCGCGTGGAGTGCCCCTGGGATCGCGAGCAGACCGCCGGTGACATCGTCTCCTACACGCTCGAGGAGACCTACGAGCTGGTCGACGCCGTCGCTCGCAACGACCTCGGCGAGGTGCACGGCGAGCTGGGCGACGTGCTGTTGCAGGTCGTGATCCTCGCCATGATGCAGGCCGAGCGCAAGGCCGGCGATCTGGGCAGCATCACGCACGACATCGTCGCGAAACTGATCCGTCGGCACCCGCATATCTTCGCCGATGGTGAGGCGCACACGGCGGCCGAGGTCAAGGGCCGCTGGGAGCAGATCAAGCGCGAGCAGGAGGGCCGCGAGGGCGTCTTTCACGACGTGCCCGCGTCGCTGCCGGCGCTGTTGCGGGCGCACAAGCTCCAGCAGCGGGCGGCCGCCGTCGGTTTTGACTGGCCGTCCGCGACGGCCGCCTTCCCCAAGGTCGCCGAAGAGCACGACGAGCTGGCGGCGCTGTTCGCCGAGGCGGCCGGCGCGACCGACGGAGTCGCCGGCCAGGCCGGCGACGCGGATCGTCGCGATCCCAGCCGGCACGACCCCAGGGTGCCGCACGAGGTGGGCGACCTGTTGTTCTCAGTGGTCAACGTGGCGCGCCTGCTGCACGTCGACCCCGAACTCGCGCTGCGCGCCGCGGCCGACCGCTTCGAGCGCCGCGTCACGACGGCGGTCGCCTTGGCGGCCGCCGAAGGCATCGACTGGTCTGCGGTAGGATTGGACGAGCAAGAGGCCTACTACCAGCGCGCCAAGGCGGCGGAGTCCGGCGACGAACACGCCGGCTGAAACCCGCACGGCGCTCTCGGACCGGGAGGGACCATGAGCGTCATCGTCGACGTCAGCGCGAGGCAGATCCTGGACTCCCGTGGCAACCCCACGGTCGAGGTCGAGGTCGAGCTCGAGTCGGGCGCCGTCGGCCGGGCCGCCGTCCCCTCCGGCGCCTCCACCGGCGAGCACGAGGCCGTCGAGCTGCGCGACGACGACAGGGCGCGCTACCTGGGCAAGGGCGTGCTGCAAGGCCGTGGAGAACGTGAACACGTTGATCGCCGAGGAGGTCGTCGGGTTCGACGCGACCGACCAGCGGATCGTCGATCGTCTGCTGATCGAGCTCGACGGCACGCCCAACAAGGCCCAGCTGGGCGCCAACGCGATGCTCGGCGTCGTCGCTGGCGGTCGCGCACGCCGCCGCCGACGCCCTGCAGCTGCCCCTCTACCGCTACATCGGCGGGTGCAACGCGCACGACGCTGCCGGTCCCGATGATGAACATCCTGAACGGCGGCAAGCACGCGGACAACAACGTCGACCTGCAGGAGTTCATGATCATGCCGGTGGGCGCCGCGACGTTCTGCCGAGGCGCTGCGCATGGGCGCCGAGGTCTACCACGAGCCTGCAAGCAGCGTGCTGAAGAGCCGCGGCCTCGACGACGGCGGTCGGCGACGAGGGCGGCTTCGCGCCCGAACCTCGGCAGCAACGAGGAGGCCGTCGAGGTCATCATGGAGGCCATCGACGCGGCGGGCTACGAGCCGGGCGACGACGTCGTCCTGGCGCTCGACCCGGCCGCCTCGAGTTTCTACGAGGATGGCGCCTACCAGCTCGCCAGCGAGGGTCGCGGCCTGAGCTCGGCGGAGATGGTCGACTACTACGCCGACCTCTGCGACAAGTACCCCATCGTCTCGATCGAGGACGGTCTCGCCGAGGACGACTGGGACGGCTTCGAGGCTCATGACGCGAGAAGCTCGGCGACCGCGTCCAGGTCGTCGGCGACGACCTCTTCGTGACCAACACCGAACGCATCGCGCGCGGCATCCGCGAGGGTGCGGCCAACAGCGTCCTCATCAAGCTCAACCAGATCGGCACGCTCACGGAGACGCTCGACGCGATCGAGATGGCGAAGCGCGCCGGCTGGACGGCGGTGGTCTCGCACCGCTCGGGCGAGACCGAGGACACGACCATCGCCGACGTCGCCGTGGCGACGAACGCCGGACAGATCAAGACGGGCGCGCCGGCGCGCACCGACCGCGTCGCCAAGTACAACCAGCTTCTGCGCATCGAGGAGATGCTGGGCCCCGTCGCTTGGTACCCGGGTATGCAGGCCTTCTACAACATCGGCCGCTGAACCGGCGGTGGGAGAACGACTCCGACGCGTCGGGTGGACTTTGCCGGGAGCGCGACCCACACTGTGAGCATGAGTCGCGGCGCGGTCGGGTCCATCTGATCCGCGCCGGATCGACGGACGAAAGGAATCGGGCGGATGTACTGTCCTGAGTGCGGTCACGAAGCGGCGAACGCCAAGTTCTGCCCCGAGTGCGGGGCCGATCTCGCCGCGGTGCGCGGGGCTCTCAAGGGTCCGAAGCCCGCCGGAGAGGGCGGCGGACGCGGCGCGGGAGCAGTGCGCAAGGGGGCCGCTCCGGCTCCGTCCGGCGGCCTGTCGCCGCGCGTCCTCTGGGCGGTGATCGCCGTCGTGGCCGTCGCCGTCGTCGTGATAGTCGCCGTGGCGTCGGGCGGCGGCGAGCAGCCGGCGGGGGACACTCCCGCCGACGGCATGCCGACGACCGCGGCCACTCCCGTCCCCGTCGACCTCAGCGGCAGCTACCGCGAGCTCGTCCAGCGCGCCCACGACCTCTACGACCGCGGTGACGAGCTCTTCACCGCCCAGGACATCGAGCAGGGCGTCGAGTACTTCGCGGCCGCGGCTCAGGTCTACGCGGCGGCCTGGAAGAAGGAGCCCGGCGACCCCAACGTCGGCACCGACTGGGCGACCTCGCTCTTCTACAGCGGCGACTTCGACGGCGCCGTCGAACGCGTCCGGACCGTGCTCAAGAAGAACCCGGACTTCCAGGCCGGCTGGTTCAACCTCGGCAACTACCTTTCGCACCAGGCGCGGATGGCCGAGAGCGGCGACGACCAGACGGAGACGGCGCGCCTCTACGGTGAGGCGAGCGAGGCTTACATGAAGGCGGCCGCCATCGATCCCGAGTCCGACACCGGCCTGGAGGCGGCCGCGCGCGCCGCCGAGCTCGCGCAGTAGCCGGTCGCTGAGCCGACCGTGAGCCCACCGACGGACCTCCTCGCGCAGCAGCGGCGCACCAAGATCGTCGCGACCCTCGGTCCCGCCACCGCCGACGAGGCGACGATCGAGGCGCTCGTGCGCGCCGGCATGAACGTGGCGCGGGTCAATCTCTCGCACGGCACGCCCGAGGAGCACGCGGCCGCGATCGCGGCCGTCAGAAGCGTGGCCGACCGGCTCGACGTGCCGGTCGGCATCATGGCTGACCTGCCGGGCCCCAAGCTCAGGGTCGGCGACCTCGCCGAGCCTGTCGTGGTCGCCGCCGGCGATCGTGTCACTCTCGGCGTCGAAGCCGACCTTCACGTCAACTTCCCGGAGCTGCTGCGGCACTTCGCGGTGGCGAGACCGGATCCTCGTCGACGACGGCGCCGTCGCCTTGCGGGTGACGGCCATCGAACGTGCGACGCGCGGCGGCGCCCGCGTCGTGCTCGCGGCCCAGAACGACGGGCGTCATCGAGTCGCGCAAGGGCGTGAACCTGCCCGACACGCGGCTGCCGATCCCCGCTCTCACGGCCGCCGACCGCGAGCTGCTCGCCTGGGGCGTTCGGATCAGGACGTCGACTACGTGGCGCTCTCGTTCGTGCGCTCCGCCGCCGACGTGCGCGAGCTCAAGGAGCTCATCGCCGCAGCCGGCGGCGACCAGCTCGTCGTCGCCAAGATCGAGAAGAAGGAGGCGCTGGCCGCGCTCGAGGAGATCGTCGCCGCCGCCGACGCGCGTCATGGTCGCGCGCGGCGACCTCGGGGTGGAGATCGACCCGCCGAGGTGCCCGATCTGGCAGAAGCGCATCATCCACGCCGCCAACGTCGCCGGCAAGACCGGTGATCACGGCGACGCAGATGCTGCAGTCGATGGTTCGACCCCCGCGGCCGACGCGCGCCGAGGCGAGCGACGTCGCCAACGCGATCTACGACTGCGACCAGCGCCGTGATGCTCTCCGGCGAGACCGCCGTCGGCGCGTACCCCGTGGAGGCGGTGCGCACCATGGCCGAGATCGCGCGCGTCGTCGAGGCCGACATCGAGCGCGAGCGGCCGCGCGCCGCAGCCGTGGGCGCAGGGCCGCACCGACGTCTCCAACGCCATCAGCTACGGCGCCTGCGAGGTCGCCCAGCGAGTCGGCGCGGCGGCCATCGTCAGCGCCGACCGTTCACGGGGGCGACGGCGCGCGCCGTGGCCCGCAACCTGTCCCTCGCAGCCCGCATCGTCGCGGTGAGCCCCAACCAGCGCGTCGTCAGCCAGCTCACGCTCTGCGTGGGGCGTGCTCCCGCTGCTGCGCGGCGAGGCCGCCGACGCTGAGGCGGTGATCGCCGGCAGCAACGACCTGGTGCTGGCCAGTCGGCTTGGGCGAGCCCGGAGAGGTGGTCGTCATCACCGCCGGCGTGCAGACGAACAGTCCGGCAAGACGAACCTGATCAAGGCGCACGTGCTCCAGTAGCCGAGGCGCGCTGCCTCCCGCGATCACCGGCGAGCCGCACGGCACGCGAGCAGGGAAGGCCGCGCAGCGCGCGAATCAGTCGGGACAGGGTGCCGACGGTCGGCGTGCGGTCCGGATGGCCCGTCACATCGCGACCCCGGTGGCGAGCCGAAGGGATGGGGCGAGCAGTCATGGCAGCGACACGTCGCAAGGCGCGGAGGGCGACTGCGCGGCCACGGCTGCGCTGGGGCCGCTTCCTGGTCCTGGCGCTCGTCCTCGTCGCGGCCGCGCTCTACGCCGAGCCTCTGCGCGCCTTCTTCGTGCAGCAGGACCGCTACGAGAAGGCATCGACCGCGCTCGCGAGCGCGCAGGCCGACAATCGGGTGCTGCACGCCGAGATCGAGCGCCTCGGGACCGACTCGTACGTCGCGGAGCGGGCGCTCTCCGACCTGCAGATGGTGCCGCGCGGCATGCAGGCGTTCGTGGTCAAGGGCCTGCCCGGCGAGTCCGCGGCGGCGGGCGGCGGCGGGCAGGCCGTCGTGAAGGACACGCTCTCCCCGCTTGACCGTCTCACCGATCTCTGGCGGACGCTCTCCGAGTAGCTCTCGCGCGGCGCGAACCAGACGCTCGCGCACGTGCTCTGCATCCGCGCGCCGCATGACGCGCTCGCGCACGGCGTGTACGCTGGCGCCATGGTCGAAGACCTCCCGTCTGATCCGCTCTCCCGCGTGGGTATCGCGGACGGTGACGAGCGCGTCGTCAGGGGCCAGATCGGTCGCCGGCCGAGGCCGATGAGCGCGGTGGCGGCCCGTTGCCCGCACGGATCCCCGGCCGCCGTCGAGGTCCTCCCGGCCGACGAGCGCGGCCGTCCGTTCCCGACCCTGTACTACTTGACGTGTCCGACGGCCGTCGCCGCACTGTCGCGGCTGGAGAGCGCCGGTGGTGTCGAGCTCTTCCAGCGGGCCGTCGACGGTGACGATGGCCTGCGGGTGTCGCTTGCGCAGGCGGTGCAGGAGACATGCGAGCGGCGCGCCGAGCTGGCGCGCACGCTTGGGCTCACGGCCCTCGACGGCGGCGCCTCGCTTAGGACCGGCATCGGAGGTGTCGCCGACGCGTCACGCCTCAAGTGCCTGCACGCGCACGCGGCCCACGGGCTGGCGCGGCCTCCGTATCGCCTGGGCGCCGAGGTCATCGCCGCGGCGGCCGGGCTCTGGTGTGACGACCGCCGTTGTGCGGCCTACGCTGAGGACGTCCCGTGAAGGTCGCTGTCGTCGACCTCGGCACGAACACGTGCAGGCTGCTGCTCGCCGACGTCGTCGACGGGCGGATCGCGGCCGTTGCGTCGCGCGAGACCCAGGTGGTCCGGCTCGGGCAGGGGGTCGACGGCCGCGGGCGCCTCGCGCCCGCGGCCGTCGACCGCACCCTCGCCTGCCTGGCGGGCTACACGGCCGCGGCCGCGGCGTACCGCCCCGAGCGCTCGCTGCTCTTCGCCACGAGCGCCCTGCGTGACGCGGCCGACGGCGAGCGGTTCCTCCGCCGGGCGGAGGCCGAGCACGGCTGGCCGTGCGAGGTCATCGAGGGCGACCTCGAGGGCCGGCTCGCTTTTCGCGGCGCGGTCGCCGGTCTCGCGCGCCCGGCGCCGGGGCGTCTGCTGGTCGTCGACATCGGCGGCGGCAGCACCGAAGTCATCGTCGGCGACGGCGTCTCCGGCGAGGCGGTCGCCGTGCGCAGCGTCGACGTCGGCGCCGTGCGCCTGACCGAGCGCTGCTTCGCCGACGATCCGCCGAGCGACGCGCAGTGGGCGGCGGCGAGCGCGCTCGTCCGGAGCGCGCTCGCCGCCGCCTCCGCCGAGGTCGTCGCCGCGGCCGGCGCGCCCGCCGTCGGGATCGGCGTCGCCGGCACGTTCACCACCCTTGTCGCCTACGTGCTCGGCCTGCGCGAGTTCCGGCGCGAGCTCGTCGACGGCTACGAGCTGAGCCGCGAGACGATCCGCGCCGCGATCGACCGCTTCCGGCGGCTCACGAGCGCCCAACGGGCCGAGCTGCCCGGCATTCGGCCCGGCCGCGAAGACGTGATACCGGCCGGCGCCCTGATCGCCGCCGAGGCGTGTCGCGCCTTCGGTCTCGACGCTCTGCGCGTCTCCACCTCGGGTATCCTCGAGGGCGCCGGCCTCTGGGTGGCCGAGTGCCCCGAGTCCGGCTGAGCCCCGAGTCCCGGCGACGGTCGCCGCCCGCGTATACTCTGCGCTGATGCCGGAGTGGCGGAACTGGTAGACGCCGGGGACTTGAAATGCGTCAGGCTGGTCCCAATGGGTTCTATTGCAGCCCGTCTCAGGCTCGCCCTCATCAGGCTCGTGACACTGCGTCAGTCGCTGTCCCACCGTCTTCCGACGACCACGTTTGCACTCTGGTTTGCAGCAATCGGTCAGCTGCGCTGATGGCGATACGAGGGCATTGGACCCGGCTGCCCAGTGATTGATTTACGCCGGTCCGCACTTGGGGAACACTCTGAAACGGAAGCTGAGGGAGGGCCGCTACCTCCCTGATGTGAGAGCCAGATTCGAGCAGATGCTCCTTGAGCTGGGAGGCCGGCGCGCGTCAGTTACTCGCGAGAGCCGGAAAGTCAAGTCCTAGCCGCCCTCCTTGTTCGTCATCCCCGAAGAGAGTGATACTGAAGAAGGCGGGACAAGGGGCGCTTCGCCAGGACAGGAGGGAGCCGTCATGGGCGGAATCACCATCACCATCAACTTCGGTCCACACTGGACTGAGTCGTTCGGCGGTTCCCTTGAGTCTGAGCCTCCAGAGAGTGACTGGGTCGCAATCGACTTCGAGACGGCAACGGGACAGCGGGACAGCGCATGCGCGGTGGGGTTGGCTCATGTTCGTCAGGGCAAGGTCGTGGCGGTCGAGAGGGCCTTGATACAGCCGCCGGGGAACGACTACTTTGGCTACAACATCATGGTACATGGCATCGAGCCAACGATGACCGAGACTGCGCCGACGTTCGAGGACATCTGGCCCTTGCTGTTCCAGCGAATCCACTCCAAGCCCGTGGTCGCTCACAACGCCAGCTTCGACTTCAGCGTGCTGCGACATTGCCTTGATATGGCGGACATCGAGTACCCAGAGCTGGACTACTACTGCACGCGGGTCTTCTCCCTGATGCGCTGGCCAGAGCTGCCAAGCCACGCGCTTGAACTGGTCGCCGACCGCTGTGCCGTCGAGTTTGGCCACCACGATCCCGGTGAGGACGCACGGGCCTGCGCTGAGATTGCTCTCCACATCGCGCGGGAGTGCAGCGCGGGCTGTCTTGAGGAAATCGCCGCCGCCTGCGGGGTCCGGACCGGAAGGCTTCATCCCGGCAGGTACGACGCTTGCAGCTACAGCAGCCATGGCTCCCGCCAGCAGCGCCGTGAGAGTTCCAGACTGACAGAAGCGGATGTGGCTTCACTGGAGTGCGGCGAGTTCGATGAGGCTCATCCGTTCTACTGCGCCGAGGTCATCTTCACAGGCACGCTGCAGAGCATGGAGCGTGGAGCCGCGCAGCGGCTGGTCGAGAACGTGGGCGGGTGTGCGCCAGACCGTGGGGTCACAAAGCACGCTGATTATCTGGTCGTCGGAGACGTTGATATGCGGAAGCTGCGGGCTGCTGAAGCGGTGACCAAGAAGATGGAGAGGGCGATGCAGTTGCGGGCAGCGGGCAAGGACATCGAGATTATCGGCGAGCGAGAGTTCCTCGAACTGCTCTGAGAGGGTCGGGAGGTCAGCGGCATATGGACTGGCAGTTTGGCTACAACTGCACGCACTTCGTCCCCTGTCTGGACAAGTGCCGTGTGAAGATAGACCGCTACAACAAGCGGTCGGATTTGCTTGCGGACAGGTGGTTGCTGACTCGCGAAGTCCTCATGTACACGGGCTGGTCCTCAGAGGAACTTGTCGAGCGCGTAGAGCGGGGCGAAGTAGCGGCCAAGAAGGTGGACAAGCCCATCAACCCGGAGCGGGACGGCTATCTGAGGTCGTGCTTGCCTTGCTCATGGGAGTGGGACGACTGCAGCATGGCCATCACCGGCGGCGTCTGTGAGTGGTATGAACCGCACGGCCAGGCGCACATAGGCTGCATAGCCGACCTTCGGAACTGGCCCGAAGAGCATCCCAACACGGCCTACAGTCCCTCAGTCGAGGACTGGAGGTTGATAGAAGACCGGCTGTGCTGGCGGTCTGTGGGCGTTGCCGGTCCAACAGACGGTCCCCTAGTCATTGGTGGCGTGAACGTGTGGAGTCGCCGCCCGTGGCGTCCTCGTCGCTCCGGTCGTCCTCCAGAACCCGTGCTGGCTGTGATAGCCGACTCCTCTGGCCAGCGAAGCCAGATGCCTATCTTCGTCATCTCGGTGCGAGATGAAGCAAGCGACCGGACTCGCAAGGTCACGTTCGCTGCCGACGAGGCTTCCCATGACACTTGGGAGTTCTACGTGCCACGCGGCGCGGAACTCAGCATTGGAGACGAAGAGGACCGTGTTGCCAAGGACCGGAACGAGTAGCTCAGAGCGTCCTCCTTCCGGCTGCCCAAAGCCTGCGGACTTGCGCAGAAGGAGCGCGTGTTTCAAAGACGCCATTGGTCGTGTGGTCCCGGTACGCGTTTGCAGTCTGTCTGCAGATGAGCGGCTTTGGTCTACTCCAGCGTATGATTCGATCGTGCCGGAGTGGCGGAACTGGTAGACGCCGGGGACTTGAAAATCGCCAGTCCCGCAAGGGACGTCCGGGTTCGACTCCCGGCTCCGGCACCATGCGTCGTCCGCGATCTCGCCACCGCCCATCCGCGCCTTCCGTACCTTCGCGTCTTCCGCCCGCCCCTCTCGCGCACTATCATGGTGTTAGCGGCAGCGAGGAGGGGGCTCGACGCGATGTCCGCGTCGCCGGGTGGCTGCCGGGACAAGCATGAAAGGGGACACCGTGGGCTACATGATCGCGCTCGTTGTCATCATCATCGTCATCGCGCTTCTGGTGGCGGGCATCCGTATCGTGCGCCCCACGAGCCGTGGTCTCGTCGAGCGGCTGGGCAAGTACAACCGCTTCGCCGGCCCGGGCTTGCACATCATCATCCCGCTGATCGAGCAGATGTACCGTGTCGACATCCGCGAGGCGCTCGTCGACGCGCAGCCGCAGACCATCATCACGAACGACAACCTGAACGCCCGCGTCGACGCGCAGGTCTACCTCAAGGTCAAGGCCGACGAGGAGAACGTCAAGGCGTCGCAGTACAACGTCGCCCAGTACGAGCGCCAGATCGTGAACCTGGCCCGCACCACGCTCCGTAACATCATCGGCACCATGAGCCTGAAGTCGGCGAACAGCGAGCGCGGCCGGATCAACGAGGAGCTGCGCTCGACGCTCAAGGTCGAGACCGGGAGCTGGGGCATCGAGATCCTCCGCACTGAGCTCAAAGAGATCGACCCGCCGGCCGACGTGCAGGAGACGATGAACAAGGTCGTCAAGGCCGAGAACGAGAAGATCGCGGCGATCGACTACGCCACGGCGCGCGAGACGCAGGCCGACGGCGAGCGGCGCGCCTCGATCCAGCAGGCGGAGGGTATCAAGCGGGCGCGCGTGCTGGCGGCCGAGGGTGAGGCCGAGGCGATCAAGCTGGTGAACGAGGCCGCCGACCACTACTTCGTCGGCAACGCACAGGCGCTGCGGCGCATCGAGGCCGTCGAGCGCGCCCTCTGGCAGAACGCCAAGGTGGTGCTGCCGAGCGACGCCGAGCTGGTCAACGTGATCGGCGACCTCGGCGGCCTGACGCCGATGCCGAAGGCCGGCGCGCCGTCACCGCCGCCGCCCACGAAGAAGAAGTGACGCCTGCCGCCGCGCCCACTCAGGCGGTCCGCCGGCCGAGCCGGCGCCAGGCCAGCCCGCGGCGCGGCGCGAAGAAGAACGCCACGACGAACAGGGCGGTCGCGGTCAGCACGATGGCGGCGCCCGAGGCGACGTCGAGGTAGTAGCTGAGGTAGAGGCCGACGATGCTCGAGACCACGCCGACGAGCGCGGCGGTGAGCATCATCGTCGGCAGCCGCCGCGTCAGGAGCGACGCCGTCGCCCCCGGCGTCACGAGCAGCGCCGCGACGAGACCCACGCCGACGGTCTGCAGCGACACCACGATGGTGAGCGCCAGGAGCACGAGCAGCGCCAACAGCACGAGGTTCGGTCTCCGGCCCAGCATGTGCGCGAGCACGGGGTCGAACGAGGCCAGGAGCAGCTCGCGATAGAGCGCGGCGACCGCTGCCAGCACCGCCACGGCCAGCCCAGCCGTCAGCCACACGTCGGTCGTCGACACCCCGAGCACGTCCCCGAAGAGGATGTGCGTCAGGTCGGTCGCGTACGAACCCGTCGTGCTGATGAGGAGGACCCCCAGGGAGAGGGCCGCCGCGAAGAGGATGCCGATGGCCGTGTCCTCGCGCACGGCGCCGTGTCGGGAGAGGAAGCCGATGCCGAGCGCGACGAGCAGCGCCGCGACCAGGGCGCCGGCCAGCAGGTTCACGCCGGCCAGATAGGCGAGGGCGATGCCGGGGAGTACGGCGTGGGCCAGGGCGTCGCCGAGGAACGCCATCGAGCGCAGCACGACGTAGCAGCCGAGCACGGAGCAGACGAGCCCCACGAAGACCGCCGCCACGAGCGCGCGCTGCATGAAGGCGAGGGCGAAGGGCTCGGTCAGCCAGTCGATCACGGCGTCCTCCGCGTGCTTGTCATGGGGTGCGCTCCTTGCGGGAGGCGTGCTCGTGGCGGTGCGCGAGGCCGTCGCCGACGTGCCCCGGGCAGCACTGGTCGACGACCACCACGCCCTCGAGGAAGAGCGCCTGGCCGCCGTAGGCCTCACCGATATGCGCCGGCGTGAAGACGTCGGCCGGCGCGCCGTAGGCGACCAGCCGGCCGTTCAGCAGCGCCGTGAGCTCGAAGCGCGTCGCCGCCGTGTTCATGTCGTGGGTCGACACCATGACCGTGATGTCCTCGGTGCGCAGGGCCTGGAGCAGCGTGAGCAGGGCTTCCTTGGCCGAGGCGTCGACGCCGGTGAAGGGCTCGTCGAGCAGCAGCACGTGCGGCTCCTGCGCGAGCGCGCGGGCGAGGAACACGCGCTGCTGCTGGCCGCCCGAGAGCTCGCCGATGGGGCGTCGCGCGAGGTGCGCGATGGAGAGCTGCTCGAGTGCGCGGGCCACGGCCTTGCGGTCGGCCGCCTGGGGGCGCCGGAGCGCCCCCAGGCGGCCGTACCGGCTCATCAGCACGACATCCGCGACCGTGACGGGGAAGCGCCAGTCGATCTCCTCCCGCTGCGGCACGTAGGCCACGGGGTCCGTCTGGTCGCCGGGCGCGCGTCCGTGCACGAGCACGCGCCCGTGCTGGGCGTGAAGCAGGCCCGCCATCGCCTTGAAGAGCGTGGACTTGCCGGCACCGTTGGGGCCGACGATGGCCACCTGGGCGCCGTGGGGCACCTCGAGAGAGACGCGCTCCAGCGCCGGGAAGCCGTTGTAGTGCACGGTGAGCTCCTGGACGGAGAGCATGGCCGTCATCGCAGCGCCTCAACGATGCGCAGCGTGTCGTGGCGGAGCAGCTCGATGAACGTCGCCGCTCCGCCGCCCGGCTCGCTCAGGGAGTGGACGCGGAGGTCGTCGACGACGCGGATCCCCGTCTCGCGCGCGATCTGGCGGCTGAGCCGGGGGTTCTCGCCGATGTCGACGAAGACGGCCTTCACGCCGGTCGCGCGCACGGTGGCGATCAGCTCGGCCAGGTCGCGCGCGCTCGGGGTGTCGCCGCTGCTGACGCTGGGGATCACGGCGCCGACGATGCGGAGCCCATAGCGGTCGGCGTAGTACCCGTGGCTGACGTGGTTCATGACGAGCTGCCGGTCGGCCGGCGGGATGGTCTCGATCTGCTCGGCGATCCAGCGGTCGAGCTCGTCGAGCTCCGCGATGTACTGGTCGGTGTTGCGCCGGTACTCGCCGGCGCCGGCCGGGTCGAGCTCGATGAGCGCGTCGCGGATGTTCTCCACGTAGCGCATCGCGAGGGTCGGGTCGAGCCAGAAGTGCGGGTCGACCTGGGCCTCATGGCCGTCGTTGGCCGCGTCGTCCTCGTGCGTGGGCTCATCGGGCTGCGGTGTGCGCGGGGCGATGCCCGCGGCGGCCTCGACGATCGGCACGTCGCCGCCCGCCTCGCGCACCATGTCGGCGAGGCGCCCTTCGAGCCCGGCCCCGTTCAGGATCACGAGATCGGCCTCGAGCACCGCGCGCAGGTCCGCGGGGGTCGCCTCGAAGGCGTGCGGGTCAGTGTCCGGCGGGATCAGCGCCGAGACGGCGACGCGATCTCCGGCCACGTTGCGCGTCAGGTCGGCGAGGAAGCCCGCGCTCGTCACGACTTGGAGGCGCTCGTCGCCGGCGACCTCGGCGGCGCCGCACGCGGAGTTCAGGCCGCCGAGCGTGACGAGCACGAGCGCCACGAGGGTCGAGGTGAGCGCCGCGCGCCGCGCGGCCGCATTCACCGCCGCGCTCCCGTTGGTGTCGCCGGGCGCGCGGCAGCGCCGCCCCGGCTCCGGTCTCGCTCCTGACACGCCGCGCAGACGCCGCTCAGCTGCAGGAGGTGCTGCTCGATCGAGAAGCCGGTCTCCCGGGTCGCCGCCACGATCAAGCCGGAGACATCACAGTCGGTGAACTCGGCGACTCTGCCGCATCTGTCGCAGACCACGCTGTGACCGTGGTGCGTCTCGGCGGGGACGAAGGTCTCGCAGTGGCCGTCGCCGTGCACTCTCCTGATGGCCCCGAGGTCACTCAACAGGTCGAGCGTGCGGTAGACGGTGGTCAGCCCGAGGTCGGGACACCGCGCCCGGCTGGCGTCGAACACCTGCAGCGCGCTGAGGGCCCCGCTCGCGTGGGCCAGCGCCTCGACCACGGCGCGGCGCTGGCGCGTCAGGCGAAGGCCGCGAGCGCCGAGGCGGGTGGCGATGTCCGTCTCGTCGAGTCTCAACCGAGCCTCCTCTGCAAGTGAAAACCATTTTCAGTAGAGACGCAGACTATACCTCGACCGGCGTCCCCGCAAGGGATGGGGTCCCGAGCAAGGGTGGGGTCCCGGGTCTCGGCGCAGCCGACGTCAGGGCTGCGACAGCGGGCAGGCGGCGAAGCAGATGCCGCAGACGCTCTCGGGCAGATCGCCGTACGTCGTCATGTGGTGGCGGCAAGCGTCGGCGTCGAAGAGCCTCGAGCGCGGCATGCCCGCGCGCCAGCGTACGTCGCGGCCGCATCCGGCAGGGCAGGCGTCGACGCACGCACGGCACCCACCACAGTGTCCTTCGACGATCGGGGCGCCCACAGGCAGCGAGAGGTCGGTGAACACGGTGGCGAGGCGGACGGCCGGGCCGAAGGCCGTCGAGACGAAGAGCGCGGTCTTGCCGATCCACCCGAGACCGGCTTGCGTGGCAGCGGTCTTGTGCGGGAACGGTGCGCGGTCGTTGTGGCCGGCCTCGTCCGCGGAGGTCGCGGGGATCGCAACGGCCTGCTGACCGTGATCCCTCAGGGCGCACGCGAGGGTGGCGGTCGCGCCTTCGAGGGCGGCGTTCACGCGATGGTACTCGTCGCGGTACTCGGCGGTGGGGCCGTGTCGCAGCCCGCGGACGACCCCTGGCTCGAGACGCATGAGGAGCGAGACGGCGATCGGCAGCTCCGGCGCCAGCGGATCGAGCCCTGGGTCGTTTGCGGCGACGCCCCATGCCGCCACGTCCCTGCTCCTCAGGAGTCGTCCGATCGTGTGCCGGTCGAGCACGTGCAGCATGGGTCTGCCCCTCTCGACGGTGCGCCGGGTGGACCGGCACGGCAGGTCACCTAGATGGTGGCATCCCGGTTCGAGGAGTCGCAATGGACGGCCGCACCGACTTGGCCCTTCCACTTGTCCCTTCTGGACAGTCCCGCCGCCGTTCCGGATGACCTCGTGCGACGCAGGGACATCGGTCGTTTCGGAACGCCGCCCTGCGCCCGCTCCCGGAGGGGAAGGTTTGCGAACCTCGCCATCGCACCACACTAGGACCAGTCCAGTCCGATATATCGAGGAGGTTGTCCTGAAGGGGACGGTCTGCGGTGGCGGATCGTCCCCTTCGCCTGGGCTGGGGTCACTGCGGGCGGAAACGTCGCAGTCTGAGGCTGTTGCTGACGACCGTGACGCTGGACAGCCCCATGGCCGCCGCCGCGAAGATGGGGTCGAGCAGGATTCCGAAGACGGGGTAGAAGACGCCGGCCGCGAGCGGGATGAGGGCCACGTTGTAGGCGAAGGCCCAGAAGAGGTTCTGCTTGACGACCGCTATGGTGCGTCGCGACAGGCTGATGGCGGCGGCGACACCGCGCAGGTCCCCCGAGATGAGAGTGACGTCGCCGGCTTCGACGGCGACGTCGGCGCCCGTGCCGAGCGCGACGCCGACGTCGGCCTGCGCCAGCGCCGGCGCGTCATTGATCCCGTCGCCGACCATGGCCACCCGGCGTCCTTCCGCCTGCAGGCGCTGGATCTCGCCGGCCTTCTCGTGCGGAAGCACCTCGGCGCGCACGTCGTCGAGGCCGACCTCGCGCGCGATCGCCGCCGCGGTGCGGCGGTCGTCGCCGGTCAGCATGATCACATCGAGACCCAACTCCCGGAGCCGACGCACGCCCTCGGCCGATCCCTCTTTGACCCGGTCGGCGATGGCCAGCGCGCCCGCGGGCCGGCCGTCGACGCGTGCGAAGACCAGGGTCGCGCCCGTCTCGCGCCGCGCCGCGCCGCGCCGCTCGAGTTCGTCGAAGCCGCCTTTCTCGGCGGCGAAACGAGCGCTGCCGACCTCGACGAGGCGGCCGTCCACGCGCGCCCGGACGCCGTGGCCGGCGAGCGCCTCGAAATCGCTGAAGGCCGACGGCTCCAGTCCGCGCTCCTCAGCGGCCTCGAGCACCGCTCGCGCGAGCGGGTGGTCGCTGCCGCGTTCGGCGCCGGCGACGAGACGGAGCAGCTCGGCGGCGCTCAGGCCACCGGCTGCGCTCGTGCCGTCGCCCTCCGTGCCGCCGTCACCGTCGGCGACAAGCACCTCGACCACGGCCGGCCGGCCCTCCGTGATCGTCCCCGTCTTGTCGAGCACGATCGTGTCGAGCTTCTGTGCCGTCTCGAGGGCGGCGCCGTCGCGGATGAGGATGCCCTGCTCGGCGCCCTTGCCCGTCCCGACCATGATGGCCGTGGGGGTCGCGAGGCCGAGGGCGCACGGGCACGCGATGACGAGCACCGCGATGAAGTTGAGCAGCGCGTAGGTGAAGGCCGGCTCGGGGCCGGCGAGCAGCCAGACGACCAGGGTGACGAGCGCGATCGCGATCACGATCGGCACGAAGTAGCCGGCCACCACGTCGGCGAGGCGGGCGATCGGCGGCTTCGAGCCCTGCGCCCGTTCGACGAGCTGCACGATCTGGGCGAGGGCGGTCTCGCTGCCGACCTTGGTCGCCCTGAAGGTGAAGGAGCCGCTCGTGTTGACGGTCGCCCCGATCACCTCGTCGCCCGGCCCTTTGCCGACGGGCAGCGGCTCGCCGGTCAGCATCGACTCGTCGACCGAGGACGAACCCTCGAGCACGAGTCCGTCGACCGGCACGCGTTCTCCGGCGCGTACGAGGACGACGTCGCCCGGCACCACGTCGGCGACGGCGATGTCGTACTCGCGGCCGTCACGGACGACGCGGGCCTGGTCGGGCTGGAGCCTGATGAGGGCCCGCACGGCCTCGCCCGTCTGGCTCTTGGCGCGCGCCTCGAGCAGGCGGCCGAGCAGCACCAGGGTGATGATGATGGCCGCCGAGTCGAAGTAGACCGCGCCGGTCAGGCCGCGGGCCTCGAACAGCGCGGGGGCGAGGACCACGAGCACGCTGTAGAAGTAGGCGGCCGAGGCCCCCATCGCGATGAGCGTGTTCATGTCGGCGGCGCGGTGACGGAGGGCCGCCCAGGCGCCGCGATAGAAGCGCGCGCCGACCCAGAACTGCACCGGGGTCGTGAGCGCCCAGAGCAGGTAGCCGTTGCTCATCCAGTCAGGCAGGAAGGGGAACCAGTGCGGCTGCATCGTGCCGGCGAAGACGACGACCGCGAAGACGGCGCCGATGACGACCTTGCGCCGCAGGGCCCGGTAGGCCGAGATGCGGGCCGCCGTCTCGGCGTCGAGTGCGGCCTCCGTCGCCGACGTGCCCGCGCCGGGCTCGGGTCCCGCCGCGATCTCGTAACCGGCGTCGCGCACGGCCTTCTCGAGGCGCTCGCGGACACCGGCGCCGGGCAGTGCCGTCACGGTCGCGCGTTCGGTCGCCAGGTTGACGTCGGCGCCGAGCACGCCCGGCGTCCGCGCGAGAGCGCGCTCGACCCTGCCCACGCACGTGGCGCACGTCATGCCCACGATGGGGAGCACCTCGGTCTGTGTCACGACGCCGTACCCGGCGGAGGCGACGGTGTCGACCAGATCCCGCGCGCTGAGGCGCGCGGGATCGAACACCACCGTCGCCCTCTCGGTCGCGAAGTTGACGCTGACGTCGTCCACGCCGTCGGCCTGCCGCAACGCCTTCTCGTTGCGTCCCACGCACGCCGCACAGGTCATGCCCGTGATCGGCAGTTCCACCGTCTGTCGCTCGTCCGCCACAGTCACCGCATCCTCTCTGCCATGAGCATTCCCATTGCGCGGCGGAAATACCCCCCGAGGGTACCTTGCCTCGCCGTGGGACGGTGGGGCCGATATGATTGCGCGCGGCACGCACCGGTCGGCGCCGACCCGCTCCCCGGCGCCGCCCGATCTCCTCATCCTCGCGAAAGGTGACGCCGCATGAGGACCTGGGACGCGCGGCACGAGACGATGGACCGCGAGCAGCTGAGAGCGCTGCAGCTCGAGAGGCTGCGGGCGACCGTGGCCCGACTCTACGAGCGCGTGCCTCACTACCGCGAGTGTATGTCCGCTCTCGGTATCCAGCCGGGCGACCTGCGCGACCTCGACGACCTCAGTCGGCTGCCCTTCACTACGAAGGCCGACTTCCGTGACCGCTACCCGTACGGTCTCTTCGCCAGCCCTCTGGATGAGGTCGTCGAGATCCACTCCTCCTCGGGCACCACCGGCAGGCCGGTCGTCGCGGGATTCACGCGTCGCGACCTGGAGACCTGGGCCGAGCTCGTCTGTCGCATGGCCGTCATGGCGGGCGTGCGCGAGGACGACGTCGCCCAGGTCTCGTTCGGGTACGGCATGTTCACCGGCGGCTTCGGGCTCCACTACGGGCTGCAGCGCGCCGGCGCGACCGTGCTGCCGATGTCCGCCGGCAACACCGCCCGCCAGCTGCAGTTCATGCAGGACTTCGGGAGCACGGTGCTCGTCGCCACGCCTTCGTACGCGCTGTACCTGGCGGAGTCGATCCAGAAGCTCGGCACGCCCGACGCCTTCCGTCTGCGTCTGGGGCTCTTCGGCGCCGAGGCCTGCAGCGACGAGATGCGGCGCCAGATCGAGAGCCGCATTCCCATCCGTGCGACCGACAACTACGGGCTCACCGAGGTGATGGGCCCGGGCGTCTCCGGCGAGTGCGAGTGCCGCGACGGCATGCACGTCGCCGAGGACCACTTCATCGTCGAGGTCATCGATCCGGCGACCGACGAGCCGGTTGCCGAAGGCGAGGTCGGCGAGCTCGTCTTCACCTCGGTCACGCGGGAGTGTTCTCCGGTCCTGCGCTACCGCACGCGCGACCTCTGCAGTCTCACGACCGAGCGCTGCGAGTGCGGACGCACGCTGGCGCGCATGGGCAAGATCGTGGGGCGCACCGACGACATGTTCATCATCAGCGGGGTCAACGTCTTCCCGTCCGCCGTCGAACGGGTGCTCTTCGGCATCGACGGCATCGAGCCTCACTACCAGATCGTGCTGGGGCGCAAGGGCGCTCTCGACACCTTCGAGGTGCAGGTCGAGGTCAGCGAGCAGCTCTTCAACGGTTGGATGGACGACCTGCGCGCCTTCGAGCGGCGCGTCACCGAGGAGCTGCGCTCGGCCCTGCTCGTGAGGCCCAAGGTGAAGCTGGTCGAGCCCGGCACACTCGAACGCGCCGAGGGCAAGGCGCGCCGCGTGATCGACGAGCGGCCGCGCTAGAGCGCGCGGCGCCGGAAGGAAGGTCGGGCCCCGTCGCCCGGTCCGCCGGTCGCGCCGCGAGGTCCGCCGGTGTCGCCGGCCGTACAAGATGAAGGCCGGCGGCGCGGGCCCCCGCTCCGCGCCGCCGGCCAACCTTGTGGATCCTGCATTCTCTCTCTGCCTCTTGTGGTCTCCCACGAACAGTATCGGGGCTCCCACATCCGATGAGGATAGGACAGGCGTCTAGACGACTCGCATCGCGACCCGCCGCACGCCGCCGAGCGCCGCGATCAGACCGTGGCGCGCAACAACTCGAGGTGGCTCGTGGCGCCGCTCAACACCTTCTCGACACCGTCGTCGCGCAGCGACGCGACACCCTTCTCGCGCGCAACGCGCTGGATGTCGAGCACGCCGCCGCCGCTCGCGACCAACTCGCGCAGATCGTCGTCGATGACGAGGACCTCGAAGAGCCCGACACGGCCGCGGTACCCGGTGCCGAAGCACTGCGCGCAGCCGACGGGGGCGTATACCTTCATGCGCTTCCTGGGTGCCGGCCCGAGGCCCAGGTTCTCCCAGCGCTGTCCGCTCATCGTCGTGGCGCGGCGGCAGTGGGGACAGAGGCGCCGCACCAGGCGCTGGGCCACGACGCAGCGCCAGGCGGCGGCCACGAGGTAGCGCGGCACGCCCATCTCGACGAGGCGGGCGACGGCGGCGCCGGCGTCGTTCGTATGGAGCGTGCTGAAGACCTGGTGGCCGGTGATGGCCGCGTCGGCCGCCATCTTGGCCGTCTCGAGGTCGCGGATCTCGCCGACCATGATGACGTCAGGGTCGGCTCGCACGAGTGTGCGCAGGGCTTGCGCGAAGGTGAGCCCGATCCCCGGCCGGACCTCGATCTGCACGACGCCGTCGATCTTGCGCTCGATCGGATCTTCGACGGTGTAGAGCTTGCGCTCGCTCGAGCGGACGAGCTCGAGCGTCGTGTACAGGGTCGTGGACTTGCCGCAGCCCGTCGGCCCCACGATGGCGATGCCGCCCTCCGGCGCCTTGAGCGCCTGCTCGTACCGTTCGAGGCCGGCTCCGGCCAGGCCGAGGTCGGTGAGCGTCGGCGGCAGCGGTGCAGACTCGAGGATGCGGATGGTGATGTTCTCGCCGTAGAGGCTCGGGATGCTCGCCATCCGCAGGTCGACCGCCCCGCCGGTGGTCAGCTGGAAGGTGGTGCGCCCGTCCTGGGGCAGGCGTCGCTCCGCGATGTTCATGCCGCCCATGATCTTGAGCCTGCTGATGACGCCCGCCTGCGTCTCCTTGGGCAGGTCGCGCAGGTCGTGCAGCACGCCGTCGATCCGGCAACGCACGTGGAGGCTGTCCGCGCGCGGCTCGAGGTGGATGTCGGAGGCGGCCATGCTGGTCGCGTCGGCGAGGAGCGCATCGACGATCTCGATGATCGACTCGTCGATGACGGCGGCGTCGACGGCCTCACCGTCACCCTCCTCGCCGACCCCCTGGAGCTTGCCCCGGGAGCTGAAGTACACGGCGACCGCGTCGTCGAACGCGCTCTCGCTGCAGATGACGGGCACGACGCGGCGCTTGGTGCGCATGCCGACCTCGTCGATCGCGATGACATCGAGGGGGTTGGTCATCGCGAGCACGAGCGTGCCGTTCTCCTCGATGCGCAGGGGCAGGAGCCGGTTGCGGATGATGAACTCTCGCGAGAGGAGGCCCAGCGCGCCCCTGTCCGGACCGGTCGTCGAGAAGTCGACGACGCCGATATGCATCTGACCGGCGAGCGCCGCGACGATGTCCTGTTCGCCGACGATGTCTTCGCGGACGAGGACCTCCCCGAGCCGGCCGCCCATGCGCCGCTGGCGGTCGAGGACGCGCTCGAGCTGCTCGCGACCGATGAGGCCGCTGTCGACGAGCAGCGCCCCGAGCTTGAGACGTCCGGCGGCACGCTTGATCCGGCCGGCGACCAGATGGTCGACGGTGACGCGCAGAGCGTTGAGATCCAGAGGCTTCGGCGCCACGTCCGCCGCGCCGAGCCGACGCGCTCGCAGGAGGGTGGGGGGGTCTGTCTGGCTGGAAAGCGCGACAATGGGGATGCCGCGCAATTCGGTGGCGCTGTCGAGCAGTCGCAGCAGCTCGAACGCGTCGACGAGATCGAGGTCGAGGTCAAGGAGGACGGCGCTTGGGCGCAGCTCGATGAGCGCCGTCACGGTCGCCGGCTCGCCGTCGTACGTCTTGACGTCGTAGCCGTCGGCGAAACGGCGTGCGATCTCGTTGCGCAGGCGGTCGTCGTCCTGGATGACGGCGAGGATCTTCACGGCGTCGGTCGTCATGGTGGCTCCTCTCGCAGGGCTCGCCCCATCATAGGAGAAAGCGATGGTGCGAGAGAATTCGACGAGGTCGACGATGGCGCCACGGGTCTGCCGCGGTCGCGGAGCGACCAGCGCTCGCGGCGAACCGCGGAGAAGAGGGAGTGTGCCGGGCCGGCGGGGGCCTTCACTCGGATGCGGGCTGTCCGGTGTCTGTCGAAGGAGACCGGCCCGGCAGAGAGAGAGGTACGGAATGCCGGGCGGGTGCCCGGTGAGATGTCCCCTGGTCTCCAGGCTGGTATCGGCACGCGGGGGGCGCTCATGAGAGCCCGCGGCACCAAGGCGTAGCCCTCACAAGCAACGCAGGTCACGGGTCCTGGCAGGCACTCCGGCCGCCGTCGTGAGGGTCGGCGGCCGGGGCATTCGGCATCCCTGCGTTGGACCATCCACGCGGCCGACGGCTGCTGCTATACTGCGCGCCACCCGTCTGCGAGGTCTGCGCCACGTTCGACAAGGTCCTCATCGCCAACCGCGGCGAGATCGCCGTCCGCGTCATCCGTGCCTGCAAGGAGCTCGGCGTCGGCGCCGTCGCCGTCTACTCGGAGGCCGACGCCGACTGCCTGCACGTGCGCTACGCGGACGAAGCGGTCTGCATCGGCCCGGCGCCGGCCAGTCAGTCGTACCTCGTCAAGCCGGCGCTGATCCAGGCCGCCCTTCAGACCGGCGCCCAGGCGATCCATCCCGGGTACGGCTTCCTCGCCGAGAACGCCGAGTTCAGCGCTCTCTGCGCGGAGCAGGGTCTCAAGTTCATCGGGCCGAGCTCCGAGTCCATCGCGCTGATGGGCGACAAGGCCTCGGCGCGAGCGACGATGACGGCGGCCGGCGTCTCCGTCACGCCCGGGTCGAAGGGCGTGATCGCCGACGCCGCGGAGGCCGAGCTCGTGGTGCGGCAGATCGGCCTGCCCGTCATGGTCAAGGCGGCGGCGGGCGGCGGCGGCAAGGGCATCCGCATCGTGAAGAACGCGGCGGAGCTCGAGGGCGCCGTGCGCCAGGCGCAGGCCGAGGCCGAGGCGGCCTTCGGTGACGGCAGCGTCTATGTCGAGAGGTACATCGAGGCGCCGCGCCACATCGAGATCCAGGTGCTCGCCGACGGCAGGGGCCATGGCGTGCATCTCGGCGAACGCGACTGCTCGATCCAGCGGCGCCACCAGAAGCTCATCGAGGAGGCGCCGTCGCCCGCGGTCGATCCGCAGCTGCGCGCGGCAGATGGGGCGACGCCGCCGTGGCCGCCGCCGTCGCCGCGCGGTACGAGGGCGCCGGCACCGTCGAGTTCCTGCTCGACCGGACCGGCGACTTCTACTTCATGGAGATGAACACCCGCGTGCAGGTCGAGCACTGCGTGACCGAGATGGTCACGCGGCGTCGACATCGTCAAGACCGGCATCCGCATCGCCGCCGGCGAGGGGCTGCCCCTGCGCCAGGAGGAGATCGAGCTGGAGGGTCACGCCATCGAGTTTCGCATCAACGCCGAGGACCCGGACGCCGACTTCATGCCCGTCGCCCGGAACGGGTGACCCGCTGGGTCCTGCCCGGCGGCCCCTGGGTGCGACTCGACACCCACGTGTACCAGGGCTACATGGTGCCGCCGTTCTACGACAGCCTGCTCGGCAAGCTCATCGTCTGGGGGCGCGACCGCGAGGAGTGCCTCGCGCGCTCGCGCTGGGCTCTCGACCAGTTCCTCGTCGAGGGCGTCGAGACGACGATCGCCTTCCACCGCCGCGTCCTCGATCATCCGCTCTTCGTCGCGGGCGACGTCATCGACGCACTTCATCGAAGACCACCTGGGCTGACGCGCCCATCGCTGCGGCGGCGTGACGCCGGCGGGCTCTCCTCCGTCCGCCGAACGGGTATGAAGCCACGGAGACGCCGCAGTCGCCCCCCGTGTGTGGGGCTGCGGTCCCCAGTGGCCTTCAGGAGGACAGCCCATGACCATCATCACCGTCGAGGACGCGGCCACGTTGCGCGCGCTCTTCGAGGAGCAGCTCACGAGCGACGTCACGCTCGTCCACTACACCCAGCGCGAGAGCAGGATCCATCGTGCCCGGCGTCGTCCCTTGTGCGACTTGCCGCGATACGAAGCAGCTCCTCGAGGAGCTCGTCGAACTGAGCGACCGCCTCCGCCTCGAGATCCACGACTTCGTCGCCGACGCGGCCGCGGCTGCGGCCGCCGGCGTCGACAAGATCCCGGCGACGGTGGTGCGCGGCCGAGACGGCGGCGAGCGCGCGCGCTTCTACGGCGCCCCGGCGGGCTACGAGTTCACCAGCCTGCTCGAGGACGTCCTCGACGTCGGTGGTAGCGGTGCGCCGGCCCTGCCCGAGCCGGTCGTGGCGGCGCTCGAGCGGATCGACCAGCCGGTGCACATCCAGGTGTTCGTGACGCCGACCTGCCCCTACTGCCCCGTCTCCGTGAGGGCCGCGCACGCGCTCGCCCTGGCGAGCCCGCACGTGACCGCCGACATGGTGATCGGCGCCCGAGTTCCCGCACATCGCGCAGCGATACAGGTGATGGCGGTGCCGAAGACGGTCATCAACGACACGCACCACTTCGAGGGGGCGCTGCCGGTCGAGGACGTGGCCCGCGCCGTGCTGCACGCCATCGGCAAGGCGACCGAGGAGCTGCCCGCGGAGTGAGCGGGGCCGCGGCCGCCGTCAGCCGCAGCGGCTCAGCCGCCGTCCGTCGTCGCCGAAGTCTCGGCAGTGATCGCGAAGCCGGCGGCGGCGATCCCGTGGAGCAGCTGCGCCGCTGCCGCTCCGAGGAGCGCGCCGACCGAGGCGGCGTCCGGGCCGCGGGCCGAGAGCGTGATGCGGATGCCGGACGCCGAGCCGATCACCTTGGCTCTGGACTTGACGTAGACCGAGGGGTGGTCCTCCTCGGCGCGCCGCAGGACGTCGGCGATCGCCGACTCGTCCTGCAACTCGACGACGAGGGCGCGCTCCTCGTAGTGGGCGGCGCCGAAGACGCGGGCGAAGAGGTCGTCGAGCGAGCCGCCGACGATGGCGCGCAGCTCGCCGGGCACGCCGGGCAGCGAGACGATCGTGGTGGCGCCGACCTCGAGCAGCACGCCCGGCGCCCCGCCGATCGGGTTGTCGACCGGCGCGGCGCCCTCGGGCAGGCGCGCCATCTTGCGCCGCGCCTCGTTCATCTCGGCGAACGGCACGAAGCCGTGCTCGTGGAACTCCGCATAGCGCTCGGCCACCACACGCTCGGCCTCGGCGTGGAGGACCAAGGGGTGCCCCGTGCCGAGCGCGACGCCTTCGAGCGTGCGGTCGTCGCTGGTCGGGCCGAGCCCGCCGACGGTGAAGAGCAGCGCGGGGCGGCGCGCGAGGGCCGCACGGACCTCGTGCGCGATCGTCTCGACGTCGTCGCGCACCGTTGCCGTGCGGCTCACCTGGCCGCCGAGTCCGGTGACGAGCACGCAGAGCTCGTGAGAGTTGGTGTCGAGGACGTCGCCGTTGAGCACTTCGTCGCCGGCCGCGACGATCTCGACCGCCGGCGCCGGGTCGCCGGCGCTTGGGTACACGGGCCGTTCGGGCATACTGACAGTATAATCGGGTCCTCGCGAGAATCACCGCGACGACATCGACGGATCGAGGAGCCGACGTCATGAAGCCCGTCGTGATCCTTCAGCACGAGCCTGACGACCCGCCGGGCAGTGTCGCCGCGGCGCTGCGCGACCTCGGAGTGCCGTTCGAGGTCCGTCTCCTCCACGAAGGCGATCCGCTGCCGGCGTGGCCCGGCGAGACCAGCGGCATCATCTCCATGGGCGGGGCGATGCACGTGACGCAGACTCGCGAGTACCCCTTCCTCGCCGCCGAGGAGCGGCTCCTGCGGCGCGTGCACCACGAAGGGGGTCCTGTGTGGGGCATCTGCCTCGGCGCCCAGCTCCTGACCGAGGCCGTCGGCGGGTCCGTGTACCGGCGCAAGCGCCCCGAGGTCGGCTGGGTCGAGATCGAGAAGGTCGCGGCCGACCCTCTCCTCAGAGGCATCCGTTCGCCGTTCATCGCGTTCAACTGGCACGAGTACTCGTGCACGCTGCCGTGCACCGCACACGCGGTGGCGGAGCGCCGTGACGGCCTCCAGGTCTACCGCGCCGGCGGGCGCTCGTGGGCGACGCAGTTCCACCCGGAGGTCGACGCCGAGATGGCGCCGCACTGGGTCGAGGACGCCGTCAAGGAACACTCGAAGCTCGGGCCGGAGTTCGCCGAGCAGCTGCGCGCCGACACCGAGCGGCACCTGCCGGGTTATCCGGCCTTCTGCCGGACGCTCACCGAGAACTTCGTGCGCGCCTCCGGCCTGCTGCCCTCCGACGGGTAGGGCGGCGGCGCGGGCCGCGACCAGGGTCGCGGCCCGCGCCGCCGCCGCCTCATCCCCGCCCGCACATCTGCCGAAAAGGTGGAGCTAGATGAGCGCTGCAAGACCTTCACCCGAAAAACGGCAGCCCGACGGGGGAGTCGGGCCTGTGAAGGCAGCCATGGAGTGGTACTGGGGGGAGTACCAGCACGGGGAGGTATTTATGGAGGGGGGACTCCCGCGTGCAATCTCTGTATTACCACTCTTGCCACCGTTGAAACCAGACTTACCTTCCCCGTGAGGTCTCTTTCGTGAACGGTACGCGCGGACCACGCAAGACCACTTTCGAGATCCGGCGCGAGCAGCGCTGGCGCATCTGGCTCTTGTTCGCCCTGTTGCTGGGCATGGCGCTCGTCTCGATCTGGACCGTCGCCCTCGTTCTGGCTGCGGGCGTCTTTGTCGTCTCCGCGGACCCGGACGTGTGGGGCGTCCTCTTCAGCGGGCGCTGGGCCGGTCTCGTGCTGCTCGCCGCCGCGGGAGCTTCCGTCATCTACTGGTTCTCGGCGCAGGCCGGGGCCAGACAACGGCTGCTCAAGGCGATGCACTGCCTGCCGCTCGACGGTTCCGACCGCTATCACCAGCGCCTCGTCAACGTCGTCGAGGAGATGCGACTCGCCACTGGTGCGCCGCGCGATCGAGTGCGTGACGGTCGGCACGCTGGGCATGAACGCCTTCGCGTTCAGCGACCTGCGCGGCGGGGGTGTCGTGGGCGTCACCGAGGGCGCCCTCGCCCGTCTCTCGCGGCAGCAGCTCCAGGGGGTCGTGGCGCACGAGTTCGCGCACATCCTGTCCGGCAGCTACGTGACGGCGACGGTGGCCTGCATGCTGTTCGGCATCCACTCGACGTTCGCCGACGTCCTCGACGGCCTCCTGGAGGAATCGGGCGACGGGGCCCGCGGCAGCGCCCCCTCCAGCGGCGCCGGCGGCATCGTGATCGTCGGCGCCCTACTGCTCAGGATCTGGGTCTGGCTGCTCGAGCTGGCCGCGCGGGTCACGAACGCCGCGCTCTCGCGCGAGCGCGAGCGGCAGGCCGACCTGGCGGCGGCGCGTTTCACCGGCGACCCGCTGAGTCTCGCCGAGGCGCTGCGCATGATCGCCCGGCACCCCGGCGGCGCCGGCTACGTGCCGCCCGGTCTCGCGCCGCTGTGCATCCGTGCGGGCCGGGACGACGGCCGCTGGCTGCTGGGGAGCTGGGGCGCCACCCACCCGCCGATAGGCGAACGCATCAACGCGCTGCTCCTTCTCGCCCACGTCGCGCCCAGCGATTTCGAGCGACAGGCACGGGTGGCGGCCGAGCGGTTCGCGGCGAAGGAGCACGTGCGGGGACCGACGGCGACGCCGGCCGCCGCGGCGGCCGGCGTCGCCGTCACGACGCCGCGGGTCGGCCCGCCGCCACTCGCAGGCTGGGCGCCGCTCTGCCCGGCGTGTGGCGGCGTGCTGCGCGACGAGGACTACGAGGGCGTCCGCTTGCGCGTGTGCCGCGCCTGTGGCGGTCGTCTCGCCTCGGTCGAAGGTGTGCAGCGCGTCTGCGCGCGCCGCGAGGTCGCCTTCAGCGACGAGCAGCGGCGCCTCGCCGATCTGCTCGTCGCGCAAGCCGACCACCTGCGCCGCGGGTCGGTCCTGAACCGCGGTCGCCCCGAGGTGGAGCACGTCGCCTGCCCGGAGTGCGGCCGCACCATGATGCGCCGGCATTACAACTACGAGCACGCCGTCGAGGTCGACTACTGCACCATCTGCGAGCTGTACTGGTTCGAGAGGGACGAGCTCGAGGTGCTGCAGCTGCTCAACGAACGCCAGGTCGACCGCGGGCGCGGCTGAGCGGGCGGCCCGCTCGAGGATCACCCGGTCCGGCCCGGCCGCGTCTGCGGCTGCACGCCCGGCAGCTCCCAAGCGTCAGTGCGCGCGGGGCCGGCGCCCGACGGTGGCTCGCGCGCCGGTGCGTTGCCGGCTTGACGCCCGGGGCGCCGACCGGGGGTGCGGCCGACGACGCGCAGCAGGTCGTCGATTCGCTGCGCGACCACGGCGAGGCCGTGCTCCTCGCTGTTCTGCAGCTCGCCCTCGACGTAGAGGTAGAGGCTGTCCTTGAGCACGCGCCCATACCGCAGATAGACGTCGTTGAAGACAACGACCTGGGCGAGCTCGGTCTCGTCCTCGAGGGTGAGGAAGAGGGTGCGGTGCCCCGAGCGGATCCAGGGCATCTGGGCGCGCTCGAGTACCCCGGCGAGGCGCACGCGACGGCCGTTGGGGACCGCGGCGAGCTCGGCGAACGGGGTCACGCGGAGCGCCTCGAGCTCGGCGCGCACGAAGCGCAGCGGGTGGGCGCTCACGTTGAGGCCGAGCACCTCGAGCTCGGCGCGCACGCGATCTTCGAGCGACCACGAGGGGATGAAGCCGAGCGGCGCGAGCTGCACGTCGAGGGCGAGGCGCGGCTGGTCGAGGCCGGCCGCCGCAAGCGGGCCGGCCTCGCCGCCCGCGCCTCGCCGCCCGCCGCTCCGACACCGACCGCCGGCGTAGAGCAGCGGCAGGTGCGCGACCAGATCCTCTCGGCGCATGCCCAGGGAGTCGAAGGCGCCGGCGCGCACCAGGTGCCCGGCGATCTCGCGGCTGACGCGGGTGCGCGCGACGAAGTCGGGGAGCGAGGTGTACGGCCTTTCCCCTCGGCCCTCGGCGATCGCCCGCAGCGCGGCCGCGCTCATCTCCTTGACGTAGGCCAGCCCGATGCGCAGGGCGCGCCCGTCGCTCTCGACCTCGAACCACTCGCCGCTGAGGTTGACGTCGAGCGGACGCACCTCGAGCCCCCAGCGGCGCGCGTCGTTGAGCACGACACGCGGCGAGTAGAAGCCCATCGGCTGGTTGTTGAGGAGGCCGCAGTAGAACTCGGCAGGGTAGTGCGCCTTGAGCCAGGCGCTCGCGTTGCAGACGACGGCGAAGCAGGCGGCGTGGGCCTTGTTGAAGCCGTAGGCGGCGAAGCCGCGCAGCTGGCGGAAGACCTCTTCGGCCGTGGTCTGCTCGACGCCTCTGGCCACGGCCTTCGCGACGAAGGTGCGGCCGATCTCGTCCATCTCCTCCATGGAGCGCTCGTGGGTCATCGCGCGCCGCAGCAGGTCGCCCTCGGCGAGGCTGAAGCCGGCGACCGCGGCGGCCACCTCGATGACCTGCTCCTGGTAGAGGATCACGCCGTAGGTGCGCCTGAGGCTCGGCCACATGTCGGGATGCGGCACGGTCGCGGGTTCGCGACCGTGCCGCCGGCGGATGAACGGCGCGATCATGTCGGCCTGCAGCGGCCCCGGCCGGAACAGCGAGATGGCGGCGATGACGTCTTCGAAGTCGCGCTCGCGCAGCCGGGTCGCGAGGTTGCGCTGCCCCGAGCTCTCGAGCTGGAACATGCCGAGCGTCTTCGCCGAGCTGATGAGCCGGTAGACGGCGGGGTCGTCACGGGGCAGGGTCCAGGGGTCGATGCGCTCGCCGGTGCGCGCCTCGATGCGGCGCACGGCCTCGGCGATCGCGGAGTGCATCTTGAGGGCGAGGATATCCATCTTGACGAGGCCGAGCGTCTCGACGTCGTCTTTGTCGAACTGGGCCACGACGACCCCTTTCGCGGCCCACTGCAGGGGCACGCGGTCGGTGAGCGGGTCGCGCGAGAGGATGAAGCCGCCGAGGTGCGTGCCGAGGTGCATGGGGAAGCCGGCGAGACGCTCGGCGGTGTCGACGAGCCGGCGGTAGTGCGGCTGCCGGAAATCGTGACCCTCGAGCTCGGGGCGCTCGGCGAGCATCTCCCCGAGCTTGGCGGCGTTGCCCCAGGGGACCTTGCGAGAAAGCCGGTCGGTCTCGCCGGGCGTGAAGCCGAAGGCGCGGCTGACGATGCGCACCGCCGACGGCGCTCGCACCGTGTTGACGGTGGCGACCATCGCGACCTTGTCGTGGCCGAAGCGCTCGTAGATGTAGCTGATGACCTCGTCGCGGCGCGCCGAGTCGAAGTCGATGTCGACGTCGGGCATGCCGCGGCGCGCCGGGTTGAGGAAGCGCTCGAAGAGGAGCTCGTTGGCGATGGGGTCGGCGTCGGTGATGCGCAACACGTAGCTCACGATGCTGTTGCCGGCGGAGCCGCGGCCCGAGTAGAGGATGCCGCGGCTTCGCGCGAACTCGACGATGTCGCGTACCGCGAGGAAGTACTCGGCGAAGCCGAGCTCCTCGATCACGCGGAGCTCGCGCTCGAGGCGGGAGGTGACCTCGGGGGTGAGCACGCCGTAGCGCTCGTCGGCGCCTTTGAAGCAGCGCTTCCAGAGCAGGGAGAAGGCGGTCTCGCCGGCCGGCAGCGGATAGGCGGGAAAGAGGATCTGCCCGAGGCCCAGGTCGAGGCGGCAGCGCTCGGCGATGCGGGCGGCGTTGGCGACGGCGTCGGGGTAGCGCTGGAAGAGGCGGCGCATCTGAGCCGCGCTCTTGAGGTAGAGCTCGGCGTTCTTGCGCCCGAGGGGGTTGGGCAGCGGCTGGTTCGCGGCCTCGGCGGCGAGCACGTCGTGCAGCGGGGCGTCGTGCCGAGAGGTGTAGTGGATGTCGTTGGTCGCGACCGTGGGCAGCCGCAGCTCGTGGGCCAGCAGGTCGAGGGCGCGCAGCCACTTCGTGGAGTCGGACAGCAGCTCGTGCTGGAGCTCGATGAAGAAGTCGCGGCCGAAGATCTCGCGGTAGACGGAGGCCGTGCGGCGGGCGCTCTTCGGGTCGCCGGCGAGGAGGCGGGACCAGACTTCGCCGCGCCGGCAGCCGGAGAGGGCGACGAGGTGCCCGCTGTGGGCGGCGAGGGTCTCGAGGCGGGCCAGCGGCGGCTCGCCCGGGTGCTCGAGATGGGCGGCGCTGATGATGCGGCAGAGGTTCGACCAGCCGGCGTAGTCCTTGGCGAGCAGCACGAGGTGGTGGCCGCCGGCGGCCCTGGCGGCGGCCGGCGGCACCGTCGCCGCGCCCCTGAGCGGGGTGATGCGCGTGTCGGGCGGGAGCGCGGCGGGTGTCGGAGGCGCTTGGGGCGGGGGAGCTCCGCCCCCGCCCCAAGCGCCTCCATCCGCCATCCGCCCGCCGCCCGTCGCCGGCTCGACGGTGAGCTCGACGCCGGCGATCGGCCTGACGCCGGCCGCCCGGCAAGCCTGGTAGAAGCGCACCGCGCCGTAAAGCCCCTCGTGGTCGGTGACGGCGAGCGCCGGCATCTCGAGCCTCGCCGCCTCGGCGACAAGCTCGTCGATACGGCAGGCGCCGTCGCCGAACGAGAAAGCTGTGTGGGTGTGCAGGTGGACGAAGCTCACGCGCTCACTGGTCGCGGGGCGGGCGCCGCGGCCGCGGTCGGTGGGGTGACTCGGGCAGCGGCGCCCGCGGTTCAGACCCCCAGATGTTGACACGAACATATGTTCGTGTCAACACCAGACGTCGGGGGCCGGCCGCCGCCTCCGGCGCGAACCGGCCTTGTCGGCCTCGCGCGGTCCTGCTGTACACTCTCGGTCATGACCGAGATCCATGAGACCCGCCTGCCGGGCGTCGGCATCCGCTTCGACCTGCCGCTGGAGAGCGGCGACCATGTCGTCGTGGTCAACCACCACAGTGGCCGGGTCGAGATCCTGCTCTGCAACAAGGACGACCCCGACGCCTGTCACGAGGTCCTGCGTCTCGCCAAGCCCGACGTCCAGGCTTTCGCCGAGGTGCTCGGTCAATCGCGCGTGACCGAAGAGGTGACGCGCATGCAGCTCTCCACGGAGGGACTGACCATCGACTGGGTGAGCGTCGACGCTGCGTCGGCCTGCGGCGACTGCACGCTGCACGATATCGAACACCGGGACGAAGCGGCGGCGTCCATCGTCGCCGTCATCCGCGACGGGACGACGACCACCGCCCCGCCGTCGTCGTTCGTCATCAAACCGGGGGATATCGCCGTCGTCGTCGGCACGCCGGAGGGCGTGGACGCGTTGACCCACCTCTTGCAGTCCGGGTAGCGGCGTGGACGGCGTCGTCGCCATCACCTCGCGCGGGGCTGTGCTCCTGATCGAGGTCGGCGCGGTCCTCGTCGTCCTTGCCCTGCTCGCTCGCCTTGCGGCGCGCACCGGGTTCTCACCGATTCCCCTCTACCTTCTCGCCGGTCTCGCCATAGGGTCCATCGCGCCGCGCGACCTCGACACCGGCGCCGTCGAGATCGGCACCCAGATCGCGGTGATCCTCCTGCTCTTCATGCTGGGCCTCGAGTACATCGTGGACGACGTCGTCGGCAGCCTGCGCTCCCACTTCCCCGTCGGGCTCGTGGACGCGGCCCTCAACTTCCCACCAGGCCTGATCGTCGGTCTGGCTCTGGGCTGGGGCGCTCTGCCGGCCGTCATCCTCGGCGGCGTGACCTACATCTCGTCGTCGAGCATCGTCGCCAAGGTGCTGGACGATCTGGGACGATTGGGCAACAAGGAGACCCCCGGCATCCTCGCCGTCCTCGTGCTGGAGGACCTGGCCATGGCGCCGTACTTGCCGCTGGTGTCCGTGCTGCTCGCGGGAGGAGGCCTTCTGGTCGGCGTCGGGTGGGCTGCGGGTGCGACCGCCTTCACCGTGATCGCCCTCTCGCTCGCGCGCCGACATGGTCCGTCCCTCAGCCGACATCTGGCGCACCCCAAGAGCGAGGTCGTGCTGCTGAGCATCATGGGGCTGCTGCTGATGGCCGGCGGCGCGGCGGAGCTGACGCGTGTGTCCGGAGGGGTCGTCGCCTTCCTGGTGGGCCTCTCGATCTCCGGGTCCATCGCGGAGCGCGCCCGCGAGCTGCTCGGCCCGTTGCGCGACGTGTTCGCGGCGCTGTTCTTCATGTCGTTCGGGTTCATGGTCGACACGAGCGCCATCCCCGACGTGATCGGCGTGGCCCTTCTGCTGTGCGCGATCACGATCGTGACCAAGATGGTGACGGGCTGGGTGGCGGTGCGGGCGGCGAGCGCGGGGTGCCGGGCCGGTTGCGGGCCGGCACCGTCCTCGTCGCCCGCGGCGAGTTCTCGATCGTCATCGCCGGTCTGGCCGCGACGGCCGGCGTCGACCGGCGTCTGGCGCCGCTGGCCGCGGTGTACGTGCTGCTCACCGCCGTAGGCGCGCCGCTGTTCACGCGATATGTGAACGTCATGGCGCTGCGCCGGCGCCGCGCCTTCGGCTGAGCCCGCTCCGCCGGGTCAGTCGGCGACCGCGGCCTCGGCCAGGTCGCTCACCACCACGTCGGCGCCGTTGGCGGCGAGCTCTTCGGCGTTGCCGCCGCGGTCGATGCCGATCACGAGGGCGAAGCGGCCGGCGCGGCCCGCTTGGACTCCCGAGATCGCGTCCTCGACGACGGCGGCGCGGTCGGGGCCGACGCCGAGGCGCCGCGCCGCTTCGAGGAAGACGGCGGGGTCGGGCTTGCCGGCCAGGCCCATCTCGGCGGCGACGACGCCGTCGACCTGGGTCTCGAAGAGGTCGCGCACGCCGGCCGAGTCGAGGATCATCGTCGCGTTCTTGCTCGCCGAGATGATCGCCACGCGGATGCCGGCGGCGGTGAGCTCGTGGATGAGCTCGATCGTGCTCTCGAAGACCTGCGCCCCGCGTTCCTCGATGGCGGCGACGAAGTGCACGTTCTTGCGATTGCCGAGGCCGCAGACGGTCGCCGCGCCCGGCGGGTCGTCGGGATCACCCCAGGGGAGCGTGATGCCGCGCGCGGCGAGCACGTCGCGCACCCCGTTGTAGCGCGGCTTGCCGTCGACGTAGCGCAGGTAATCGGCGTCGGTGAAGGGCGCGAAGCGCTCGCCCGTGCGCTGCCCGCGCTCTTCGAAGTAGGCGTTGAAGAGCTGCGTCCAGGCGGCGCCGTGCAGGCTCGCCGTCTGGGTGACGACGCCGTCCATGTCGAAGACGACGGCGTCGATGTCCTGTGCCCGGATGACGACCTTCGGCTCGCTCACTGCGCTTCTCCCCTCAGGGGCCTCGGCCCACGGCTCGCGTCACGACTGCACGGATGGTCGCCGCTCGGCGACCGTCTGTCCAGTGCCAGTCTGCCCGCCGCGGCGGCTTCTCTCCCGCCGGCGACCGGTCGGGAAGGCTGCGAGCGGCCCGCGTGCGTCAGCTGAGGGTGCGTTCGAGCGTCCATCTCTTGCTGAGCCGGTCGTAGCAGAGCTCGAGCACGCGTCCCTCGGCCTCGACGCGCCAGTAGGAGCGGCTGACGCGGGTCTCCTCGCTCCACCATCCCGTCTCGACGACCCAGCGCTCGAGCACGCGCCGCACGCGCCAGCGGCAGCGGCGCCAGCCGAAGGCGACTGGTTGGCGCCGCCGCTCGTCCCACGTGACGCCGATCGGCTCGGGACCCCGGCGGTGAGGGTGCCGGGGCGCCGGCGTCTGGTGCTGTTCAGGGGTCGGTCGACCGGCCATGTGCTGCTCCGGGTCGCTTCTGGATGGTCTTGCCGGGGGCGTCGAGTGTCGCACGAACATATGTTCGTGTCAACGTCGGACGGAACGCCGGGGATTTCATCCCTCTTGCGGTCACACGGGGGCCGCGACTATGATGCTCGCAGTGGAGAGCGGAGCAAGGGGGGCCGCTCTCACGTATCTGTACCCACACGGAGGGGAGTTCTGCCATGGGGAAGACCCGTCATCGTCGCACGCCGCTCGTCATTATCCTTGTTCTCTTGGCGGCGCTGGCCGTCTCGCTGATCGCGGGGCTGGCGAGCGCCGCCGCCGAGGACAGCGCGTCGCCGGCGGCCGCGGCCGACGGCGGCAAGGTCATCTACCGCGTCGGCTGGACCGGGGACGCCGACAACCTGAACCCGTTCATCGGGTACGTCTCGCCGTCCTTCGAGATCTGGTACCTCACTTACGACTCGCTCATCGGCTATGACCCGGCCACACTCAGCCCGTCGGAGGGCGAGAACGCGACGGGTCTCGCCACCGCCTGGACGACCAGCGAAGACGGCCTCACCTGGACCTTCACCCTGCGTCAGAACGCGACGTGGAGCGACGGCGAGCCGCTGACGGCCGACGACGTCGCCTTCACCTACAACTACATCATCCAGAACGACATGGAGAACTTCACCGCCTACACCAACCTGATCGAGACGGCGACCGCGCTCGACGATTACACGGTGGAGTTCAAGTGCTCGAAGCCCAAGCCGGACATGGTCCGCCACTGGGTGCCGATCCTGCCCGAGCACATCTGGTCCGAGATGAGCGCGAAGGACGCGGGCAAGAACTTCCAGAATCCCCCGCCGATCGTGGGCTCCGGCCCCTTTGTATGCACGGAGTGGAAGAAGAACTCGTACATCCGCATGGAGAAGAACCCCACCTGGTGGGGCGCGGAGCCGAAGATCGACGAGATCTACTTCATGTACTTCACCAACGCCGACACGATGGTGCAGGACCTCAAGGCCGGCAACATCGACGGCTGCGTCGACCTGACGGCTTCGCAGATGGCGCTGTTCGAGAACGAGCCCGACATCGTGGCGAAGCCCATCGCCATCGACGGCTTCAACGAGCTCGGCTTCAACTGCTACAGCGACGGGCCCAGCAAGGGCCACCCCGCGCTCAAGGACTGGAAGTTCAGGCAGGCGCTGAACTGGGCGATGGACCTTCAGAAGGGCGTCGACCTCTGCTGGCTCGGCTACACCGTCCCGGGGACGACGATCATCCCGCCCAACTACTACGGCGACCCCGACTGGCACTGGGAGCCGACGGACGACATCAAGTACACCTTCGACCCCGAGATCGCGAAGCAGAAGCTCGACGAGGCCGGGTACCCCGACTCCGACGGTGACGGCGTACGCGAGTACAAGGGCGAGCCGATCGAGCTGGGCCTGATCGCGCGCGTCGAGTCGCCGGAGAGCCAGCAGCTGGCGAAGCTCATCGCCGGCTGGTTCAAGGACATCGGGATCAAGGTCAAGGTCGAGGTGATGGACGAGGGCGCCCTCATGGACCTCCAGTACAACTACGAGGGCGACACCTTCACCCCCGACTACGACATGTTCCTCTGGGGCTGGTACCTCGACTTCGATCCCGGCTCGATGCTGAGCTACTTCACGAAGGACCAAATCGAGAGCTGGAGCGACTGCGCCTGGTGGGACGCCGAGTACGAGGAGCTGTACAACCTGCAGAGCGAGGAGCTCGACCCGGCCAAGCGCAAGGAGTACATCGACCGCATGCAGCAAATCCTCTACGAGCAGACCCCCTACATCGTCACGGACTACGGGCCCGACTTCGAGGCGTTCAACACCGCGAAGTGGGAGGGCTACATCTACGTCCCCGACCCGGACGGCAACGCGCTGATCCCGCCGTTCGGCAACGGCGGGTACGCGAACTACCTGAGCATCCAGCCGAAGACGGCCGATGCTGAGGTCGACGGGGGCAGCAACACCGCCTTGTGGATCGCGATCGCCGTGGCCGCTGTCATCGTCGTGCTGATCGGGGTCTTCGTGCTCCGCTCGCGGCGGGCGCAGTCGGTCGAGGAGTGAGCGCGGCGTAGTCGCCCACCCTCGTGATTTGACGGGGCGGGGCCGTCCGGCTTGAGCCGGACGGCCCCGCCCCGTCGGTTCAAGGGAGACGGCCGCGCCCCGGCCGGTGGACGTGTTCAACCGTCCGCAAGGCGCCGCTCTGGCTGGAGGACTGAGGCCGCACCTGCGTCTGCGGTCTACGTGGCGCCGCCCTCCGCCTGGTGAGCGGTGTCACTCACGTCGAGCATGAGGCCGGGCGGCCGGGGGTCACGCTCGCTGGCGGTCGTGCCGGCGCCATGCTGCGCACGCGTCTCGTCGCTCGTCTGGGCGATGGAGCGCCGGACTCGGTCGACGAGCTCTGTCGCAAGTGCCAGCCTCGTGGGACCCTCGTCCGCCCGCCAGGCTTGGTGAGCGGCGCCGCGGGTCAGGTCGAGCACGTTGACCGCGGCGCGGTGACGCTGCAGCCAGCTGTGGACAAGCAGGATCTCGTCGATGCTCCCGCTCGGGAGCGGCGGCGGCGGCGCGGCGCTCGCCGCAAGCTCGGCGAGAAAGGCCAGCGCCTCGGTCTCCGCGAAGGCGTCGACGCGCGCCTCGCGCTCGACGACGGCCGCGCCGCCGCGTATGCCCCAGAGCCGTACGCGACCCTGCGTGCGGGCCGGGTAGGCAAGGACGGCCTCCTCGCGCACGGCCGCCGCGAGCCGCCTGATCGAGCGCAGCGCGCGCCCGGCCAGCTCGCGCTGCTCCTGCACGCGCTGCGCCTGCTCGAAGGCGAGCAGCGCGACGAGTCTCGCCTGGCGCGCGACGAGGCGAGACTCGAGATCGGCGCCATCACCGCGCAGCGCCCTGCGCACCCGTGCGACAGTCTCCTCGTATTCGCCGTGCGCCTGGCGTTTGCACGGGGCGAGGCAGGCGTGCGTGTCGGCGCGCGGGCAGGGGTGGGCGCCTTGGCGCCCACCCCTGCCCGCGCGCCCCTCCGCCGGCAGCCGTACGCAGGTGCGCAGCGGGTACGACGCCGTCAGGCAGTCGATGAACCGGCGGGCCACGCTCGCTTTGCGGAAGGGTCCCGCGTAGAGACCGCCGTCGTCGCGCAGGTTCGGGGTCGCGTACAGTCGCGGGTACTGCTCGGCCGTGAGCTTCACGTAGTGGTAGGTGGGCACGCGCGTGCCGTGCTGGTTGTAGAGCGGGCGGTGGCGGGCGATGAGGCGCTGCTCGAGGAGCAGGGCGCCGAACTCGGAGCCCGTCTCGATGGCCTCGAAGCCCTCGAGGAGCTCGAGCGCCTGCCGGGCCCCGTGGGCCTGCCGCTGCAGGAAGTGGTCGCGGGTGCGCCGCCGCAGGTTCTCGGCCTTGCCGATGTAGAGCGCGTGGCCGTTCCGGTCGCGCATGACGTAGACGCCCGGTCGCGTCGGCAGGCTCTCGGTCAAGGCGATCTTGTGGTAGTTGCGCCGAGCCCCGGCTCGCAGAAGCGCGCCACCTCTTCGAGCGTGCTCACCCCCTGCTCCTCGAGCCGCGAGAGGAAGAGGACCAGCAGTTCGGCCGTGGCCTGGGCGTCCTGCAGGGCGCGGTGCTCGGGCTTCACGGCGGTGTCGAAGCGCTCGGCGAGCGCCGCCAGCGAGCAGCGCTGCTGCGGGCAGAGCTTGCGCGCCAGGCGCAGGGTGTCGACGACCGGCCGCTGGAAGGACTGGCGCGTGAGCAGTCCGAGCTCGTAGTCGAGGAACCCCAGGTCGAAGCGCGCGTTGTGGGCGACGAGGACCGTGCCCGCGGCGAACTCGACGAAGCGCGGCAGGATCTGCCCGATCGTCGGCGCGCCCGCGACCATGCCGTCGTCGATGCCGGTGAGCTGGGTGATCGCCCGCGGGATCGGCACCCCGGGGTCGACGAACGAGGAGAAGGTCGCGGTCTGCTCGCCGCCCTCGACGGTGACCGCGCCGATCTCGGTGATCTTGGCGAAGCCCGGCGTGGAGCCCGTGGTCTCGAGGTCGACCACTGTGTAGATGACCTCGCTCAGGTCACGGTGCGCGGCGCGCCACGCGGTGAGGCCGAGATGGACGTCGCTCTCCCAGACGAAGCGCTCGTCGTGACGGACGATGTCGTCGACGAGCGCGTGCATCAGCGAGGGGGAGCAGCCGGCGAGCGGGAAGAGGTGCGGCCAAGCCTCGCGGTAGTCGAGGGCTTCGCCAGCCTGCTCAAGCAGAGCGAAGAGCTCTTCGACGGTCGTGAAGGCGAGCTGCACGACGCCATGGTACAGGGAGACCCCGACGGATGCACGGGGACTGCCGGGACGGCGGATCCCGAGTCGTCACCGAAGGGGATCCATCGTCACTCTCGCGTCACGTTGCGCGGCGAGCGAGACTCCGAGGCGTGCGCTGCGACGCGAGCCTTCCCCCAGTGGCTCGCGTCGCAGCGCAAGGGCGGGAGGTGGGGTCGCGGGGCTCTTGTGCCGGCGCGATCGGGTGTCGCACGACGGTCGCTTCGCATGAGCGCAGCGCTTCGTGTCGCTACGTTTCGGCGCGGTCCTGTGTCTGCGCGCGCCGCAGCGCGACGCCGGCCGCCGTCGCGAGCAGCGCGGGCAGCACGAACAGAGCGAGGAAGGCGAGCAGGGCCGCTCCCCACGTCCAGCCGTCGGCGCTGGCTCTCCAGGAGTACGGCGAGCGCGGTCAGGTGCGCCGCCGCGGCGACGGCGGCGCCGGCGACCGGCAGCCGTCCGTCGCCGTCGGCGGTGCCCCATGCCGTGAAGGCGCCGGCCGGTCCGACCAGCGCGTAGAGCACCACCAGGGCGACGCCGGGCACGGTCCACACCGGCGGCGAGCCCGGCCGGGGGCCGTCGCCGAGAAAGGCCGCGACGTAGGCGACCAGCGGCGACACGATGAGGGCGGCGATGGCGGCCGCCAGCGCCAGCAGGCTGCCGATGCGCTGCGACCTCCCCGGCCTCCTGTCGTCCTGCTCTGTGTGCCCATGCCGCGCCATGTCCGGCAGATGCTACCATCCGTTTCGGCGGGGCGAGCGTCGCCGCCTCCGCCGGCAGCACCGGCCGCGCCCTCCGGCGCTGCGCCGGAGTCGTTACGCACGCGTCGGCGAGGGGTAGAGTCGGGGCACAGCGATCTGGAGAACGTCCGCGTCGGGGCCCGAGCGGGTCGACGGGGGCGGTGGGCAAGGAGCCATTCCCGTGAGTATCGAGAAGATGCAGAACGAGGTGCTGCGCGCCTTCAACGACTCGTGCGTGGTCAGCTCGCGCTCGCAGTACCGTGGCCGCGGGTTCCGGCCCGCCGCGGACGCCTACTTCGAGGAGGGGACACGCGAGATCGTCGTACGCTTCGAGCTGCCCGGCATGGAGCGCGGCGACATCGAGCTGTACATCGACCGCCGCGAGCTCGTGGTGCGCGGCGAGCGCACCTTCCCGACGGCCGACGGCCGCGTCTACCAGCAGGTCGAGATGGACTACGGTTCCTTCGAGCGCCACGTGCGGCTGATGGTCGACGTCGATCCCGAGAGCAGCAGCGCCACCTACGAGGCCGGCATCCTCGAGGTGCGGCTGGCGCTCGTCGAGCGCGAGGGCGCGCGTCGCATCCAGATCACCGCGACCGACGAGGAGGACGCATGAGCGCGTCCGAGCCGTCTCAGCCTGCCGAGCCGTCTCAGCCTGCCGAGCCGCCTCAGCCTGCCGAGCAGCCGGCAGCGGAGATCCCCGACGCGCTGCCGGTCCTGCCGCTGCGCGACACGGTCGTCTTCCCCGACACGATGATCCCGCTCGACGATCGGCCAGGAGCGGTCGATCAAGCTGATCGACGACGTCCTCGGCCGGCGACCGGCTGCTCGCCCTGGTCGCCTCGAAGAACGCCGAGCTCGAGACGCCCGGCTCCGAGGACCTCTACGACGATCGGCACCGTCGCGCATCGCCCACAAGATGATCAAGCTGCCCGACGGGACGCATGCGCATCCTCGTGCAGGGCATCGCCCGGGTGCGGGTCGAGCCGCTTCGTGCGCGAGCAGCCCTACCTCGTCGCCGCGATCTCGAAAGTCGAGGACCGACGTCGCTCGAGGAGCAAGCGAGCTCGACGCGCTCACGCGCAAGCGTGCAGGGCTCGTTCTCGAAGATCGTCGAGCTCGTGCCGTACCTGCCCGAGGAGCTCGAGATGGCCGCCGCCAACGTCGACGAGCCCGAGCGCGCTCTGCCTTCCTCATCGCCTCGACCCTGCGCATCAAGACCGAGGAGAAGCAGCAGCTGCTCGAGCGGTGACGACGTCGAGGCGCGGCTGCGCGACGCTGATCGGCGATCCTCACCCGCGAGCTCGAGGTGCTCGAGCTCGGCTCGAAGATCCAGAGCGCAGGTGCAGTCGGAGATCGACAAGAGCCAGCGCGAGTACTTCCTGCGCCAGCAGCTGAAGGCGATCCAGCAGGAGCTCGGCGGAGACCAACGAGCAGGAGGCCGAGATCGCACGAGCTGCGCGAGCAGCTCGACGCAGCTCGAGCTGCCCGAGGAGGTCGCGGAAGGCCGCCCGGCGCGAGCTGGAGCGGCTCGACGAGCATCTCGCCGCAGAGCGCCGAGTACGGCGTGATCCGCACGTACCTCGACTGGATCCTGACGCTGCCCTGGCACACGTCGAGCGAGGACAACCTCGACCTCGAGCACGCGCGCGAGATCCTCGACCGCGACCACTACGACCTCGAGAAGGTCAAGGACCGCATCCTCGAGTTCCTCGCCGTGCGCAAGCTGAAGAACGACCTGCACGGGCCGATCCTCTGCTTCGTCGGGCCGCCCGGCGTCGGCAAGACCTCGCTCGGGCAGTCGATCGCCGAGGCGCTGGGCCGCAAGTTCGAGCGCATCTCGGTCGGCGGCGTGCGCGACGAGGCCGAGATCCGCGGGCACCGCCGCACGTACATCGGCGCGATGCCCGGCATCGATCCTGCGCGCCATGCGCGACGCCGGGACCGACAACCCGCTGTTCATGATCGACGAGATCGACAAGATGGGCGCGGACTTCCGCGGCGACCCGTCGAGCGCGCTGCTCGAGGTGCTCGACCCGGAGCAGAACTTCAGCTTCCGCGATCACTACCTCGACCTGCCCTTCGACCTCTCGAAGGTGCTGTTCATCACGCACGGCCAACCAGCTCGAGCCGATCCCGCCGCCGCTGCGCGACCGCATGGAGATCATCGACCTCTCCGGCTACACGATCGAGGAGAAGCTCGCACATCGCCCGCAACTACCTCGTGCCGCAGCAGATCGAGGGCAACGGCCTGCGCCCGCAGCAGGTCACCTTCACGGACGAGGCGCTCATCGGGATCATCGCGCAGCTACACGCGCGAGGCGGGCGTGCGCAACCTCGAGCGCGAGATCGGCGACGGTCTGCCGCAAGGCTCGCGCGCGAGGTCGCCGAGGCCAGCAACGGGTCGCGGCGACGCTTCCAGGTCGACGGTCAAGCGCGTGCACGAGCTGCTCGGGCCGCCGCGCATCTACGCGCGAGGTCGCAAGCGCCGCACGTCGGACCCCGGCGTCGCCACCGGCCTCGCCTGGACGCCCGTCGGCGGCGACATCCTCTTCATCGAGGCGACGGCGATGCCCGGCACGGGCAACGTCACCGTCACCGGCCAGCTCGGCGACGTGATGAAGGAGTCGGCGCAGGCGGCGCTGAGCTACGTGCGCGCCCACGCCGCGCGAGCTCGGCATCGACGGACGACTACTTCCAGAAGCACGACCTGCACATCCACGTCCCGGCCGGGGCGATCCCCAAGGACGGCCCGTCGGCCGGCGTGACGATGGCGACGGCGATCTGCTCGCTGGTCACCGGGACGCCGGTCAACAGCGACGTGGCGATGACCGGCGAGATCACGCTCACCGGCCAGGTGCTGCCGATCGGCGGCCTCAAGGAGAAGGCTCTCGCGGCGCAGCGCGCCGGCATCTACACGGTCATCATCCCGAGCGCGCAACGAGGCCGATCTCGAGGACGTGCCCGAGGAGCTGCGCACGGAGATGACTTTCGTGCCCGTCGAGCGCGTCGAGCAGGTCTGGGAGGCGGCCATGGGCCTCAAGATTGACGGAGAGCGGCCAGGCACGGAGATCGCCGAAGCCGGCGATTTGCTCGAAGAGGCGACCGAGCTGCTCGCCAAGGCGCGCACCCGGGCGGCCGTGAAGGTGGCCGCCGACAAGGCGGCGGCCGCGGCCGGGGTCGCGAAGAGAGCCGCACGGGGCGGGCGCACGCGCGCGTCGAACGACGGCGCGAAGCCCGGCGCGAAGGAGCCGAAGCCGGCCCTGAAGGCCGGCGCGGCATCAGACGGGAAGGCGCCGAAGCCGGGCGCCGGAGCGCCGAAGCCGGCCCCGAGCCGCCGCAAGGGCGGCGCCGGGAGCGCCAAGAAGACGACCGCCGCGCGCGGCCGCAGTGGGCGCAAGCGCTAGGCCGGTCGCCGCGGGACTGCAGGCGAGGGGGCGGCGGGCGGCCGGAGGGCCGCCCGCCCCTCCTAGATCCGCTCGACGCGCGGTTCGTAGCCCGCTTCGGCACGCCGCGCCGCCGCCTCTTGGCCAGGCCGTCCTCCCGCTCGTGTTGCCCTGGATTTCTCTACGACTTACCATTGCTGTCCTATCGCACTTCAGACCGTCTCGTCCTCTACTTGGGGGTAGCGCAGTGGATGTACAGCAGCGCGAGGCGGCCAACGTGGGCGCGGGGCTGTGGAAAGGGCTGGGCATGTGGGCTTGGCTGCTGTTCCGCATCAGCGGGCTCATCCTGGTCGTCTATCTCTTCGCCCACGTCTGGGTGATCTCGCAAGGGCGGGCCTCGAGCCCCGAGTACCTGGACGACCTCTTCAAACTCTTCGAGGGGCGGTTCCTCACGTTCCTCGACTTCATGCTCGTGGCCGCGGTGCTTTTCCACGGGCTCAACGGGGTGCGCGTCGTGCTCATGGACATGGGTGTCGGCATCGAGCGCCACAAGACGGTCTTCTGGGTCTGCATGGCGGCGGCGGCGGCGACTCTCGCCGTCTTCGCCTGGACCGCGGCCCCGCACATCTTCTAGTGGAGGGGCTGATGAGAACCGACGTCCTCGCCCGCGACAAGGGCGGCATGTGGCCCTGGCTCGGCCAGCGCGTGACCGCGGTGGTCGTGTTGGTCACCATCGGGGTGCACCTGATCCTCACGCACCTCTTCGCCATCGGCGAGCTCAGCTTCGACGACATCGCCGCGCGGCTCGCCAACACGGCGGTGCTGGTCAATGACGTGCTGCTGCTGCTCGCGGTGACCTTCCACGCTCTCAACGGGGTGCGCATGGTGGTACTCGACTACACGCGCCTCGGCAAGGGCCGCCGCGCCTTTGACGTCCTGCTCTGGGCGGTCGGCGTCGCCGCCAGCATCTACGGGATCTGGGCCCTCTGGGTCTGGGTCAGCTGAGGGGGGTGACGGGATGCCTCACCATCAGCTGATCGTCGTCGGCGGCGGGCTCGCCGGGTTGCGCGCCGCGATCGAGGCCAAGCAGGCCGGAGTCGATGTCGCCGTCCTCTCGCAGGTGCACCCGAGCCGGAGCCACTCCGGCGCGGCGCAGGGCGGCGTCAACGGAGCCTCGGCCAACCACCCAGACGCTCACGACGACTCGCCGCAGAAGCACGCCTTCGACACGGTCAAGGGCGCCGACTTCCTCGCCGACCAGCAGGCGGCGCTGCAGATGACGACCGACGCCGTGCCGGCCATCTATGAGCTCGAGCACTGGGGGTGCCCGTTCAGTCGTTTCGACGACGGGCGCATTGCCCAGCGGCCGTTCGGCGGCGCGGGCTACCCGCGCACCTGCTACGGCGCCGACAAGACCGGCCTCTACATGCTGCACACCCTCGTGCAGGAGGCGTACCGGCGCCAGGTCACGATGTACATCGAGCGTTTCGTCTGCCGCCTCATCGTCGAGGACGGCGTCTGCCGCGGCGTCGTCGCCTACGACATGACCAAGGGCGGCTTCGAGGAGTTCCGGGGTGACGCTGTGGTCATCGCCGTCGGCGGCGCCGGGCGCACGTACTCCAACACGACGAACGCCGTCATCTCGACCGGCTTCGCGTCGGCGGTCGCCTATCAGGCCGGCGTGCCGCTCAAGGACATGGAGTTCGTCCAGTTCCATCCGACCGGCGCTCTACACCACGCACATCCTGATGACCGAGGGCTGCCGCGGTGAGGGCGGCTACCTCCTCAACAAGGACGGCGAGCGCTTCATGGGGCGCTACGCGCCGAAGGCCATGGAGCTCGCCCCGCGCGACATCACCTCGCGCTCGATCCAGACCGAGATCAACGAGGGCCGCGGCATCGACGGCGGCGACTTCGTCTACCTCGACCTGCGCCACCTCGGCGCCGAGAAGCTCGCCGAGCGTCTGCCCGGCACGCGCGACCTGGCCATCCACTTCGAAGGCGTCGACCCGGTCTACGAGCCGATCCCGATCGCGCCCGCCCAGCACTACTCGATGGGCGGCATCGACACGGACGTCGATGGGGCGCACCGTCATGCCGGGCCTGCTACGCGGCAGGCGAGTGCGCCTGCGTGAGCGTGCACGGCGCGAACCGCCTCGGCGGGAACTCGCTGCTCGAGACGGTCGTCTTCGGTCGCCGGGCCGGCGCCGCGGCCGCCCGCGACTCTCGGCCGGGCAAGGCGGCGGGTGCCGCGCGTCCCCGAGGGGGCGGCCGTCGTCGCGCTCGAGGCCGAGATCGACGAGCTGGCCGCGCGCGACGGCTCCGAGGACGCCTACGCGATCCGCGAGGAGATGACGGAGATGATGCGCGAGCCACTTCGGCATCTACCGCGAGCAGGAGGCGATGAAGCAGGGCGTCGACAAGCTGCTCGCCCTCAAGGAGCGGCTGAAGCGGGCGAAGCTGCGCTTCACCGGTGGCATCTGGAACATCGACCTGATCCGCACTATCGAGCTGGACGGCATGCTCGACATCGCGCTCGCGACCGCCACCGGCGCGCTGGCCCGCACCGGAGTCGCGCGGCTCGCACTCACGGCTCGACTTCCTGACCCGGGACGACGAGCAGTGGCTGCGGCACACCATCGCTCACCACCAGCCCGACGGCGCCCGCCGCGGCTCGACTACAAGCCCGTCGAGCTCGGTCTCTTCGAGCCTGAGGAGAGGAAGTACTGATGCCCGACGTGACCCTCAAGATCCGGCGCAGCGACCCGACGGCCGGCGCGCGAGCCCTACTGGCAGGAGTTCACGGTGCCGGTGGCGCCAGCATGACCGTGCTCGAGGCGCTCTTCTGGATCCAGGAGCATACCGACGGCTCGCTCGCCTTCCGCTACTGCTGCCGCTCGTCGATCTGCGGCTCCTGCGCGATGTACATCAACGGACGCTACCGGCTGGCCTGCCAGACGAACCTTTCCGCACCTCGGCGTCGACTCGCGTGACGGTCGCGCCGCTGCCGCACGTGCCGGTCGTGCGCGACCTGGTCTGGGACATGGACGACTTCTTCGAGAAGTACGAGGCGATCAAGCCGTGGCTGATCCACAACTCGAAGACTGCCCGACACCGAGGTCCTGCAGTCGCCCGAGGAGCGTCTCAAGCTCAATATGCCGATCGACTGCATCCTCTGCGCCTCGCTGCTACAGCTCCTGCCCGTCGGTCTGGAGGGAGGAGCACTTCCTCGGTCCGGCGGCGCTGCTCTGCGCCTATCGCTTCGAGGTCGACTCGCGCGACGAGGCCGGCAAGGAGCGTCTGCCGAGTTGGGACAACGAACGCGGCGTCTACCGCTGCCACACGATCACGAACTGCATCGAGGCCTGCCCCAAGGAGCTGAGCCCGACGGAGGGCATCCAGTGGCTCGAGGGGTTCGGCGGTCCGCCGCCGCCTGCTCGGGCGCAAGAAGTGAGGTGAACGGGCCGCGAGGCCCGTCGGAGGCCGGGGACGCCGGCCGGCGTCAAGAGTCGTCGCCGGCCGGCTCCCCGGCCTCTTCGCGCGCCTGCTCGAGCCCGTGGCGGATCAGCCCGGCCCAGTAGCGGATCACCGGTTCCAGGTCGAAGGTCTGGTCGGCGACGTGCTGCATGGCGAGACCGTCGCAGACCGCGACCGTGAGGGCGGTCAGCAGTCGACAGTCGCTCGCGCAGCTCGTCGTCGGCCTCGGGCTCGAGGGCATAGACGTCGAGTTCGCGGTACCAGTCGGAAGAGCTCGGCCATGCGCGGCCAGAGGCTCGGGTCGCGGATGAGGTTGGGGAAGAGGTCGAAGAAGAGCCGGTACTGGCGCAGGTTGGTGACGTGCGCAGGTGCTGCTCGAGGAGGATCGTCGACGCGGTCGTGATCGGGGCTCGCCTTCGAGAGCTCGCGTGAGCAGGCGGACGTTCTCGTCGTGGACCACCGAGTCGGCGAGCGCGCCGACCAGCCCCGCCTTGTTGCCGAAGTGGTAGCGGATCGAGGCCTTGTTCTCGCCCGCCTCGGCGGCGATCGCCTCGAGCGTGAGGCCCTCGAACCCTTCGCGGCCGAGCACCCGACGCGCGGCGGCGAGGATGCGGCGCGCCGTCGGCGACAGCTCGGCCGCCGGGTCCTGGGTCACAAGCTGGCGCCTCTGACGCGGATCCCGTTGTCGGTCATCGTTCGCTCTCTCCGTCGGTCGTGCTCCTTGGCGGTCGCGGACGCTGCCCGCGTCCGCATCCCTGCATCACCGTTCAGCCTGCCCCATCGCCACGGTGTTGACAAGACCTCCGCCAGGCATAGAATTGCGGCGGAGTTATCCATCCGGATGACTACACAGGCGGATGGCTTCACAAGGGGGTGCCGGGTGCGATCCGGCGGTCTCGACGAGGCGCGCGGCGTGGCCACGGTCGGCAGGGCCCAGTCCGTCGCTGCACACCGCGTCGCGGCGCTCCAGAGTGTCGCGCGCATCGGTGCGTGGCGGAGGAAGGGGGATGGATGGTCACTGCGAACGGCAGGTCCGGGGCAGGGCACACGACGAGGTCGAGAAGATCGCGAGCGCCGTCGCTCGCGGAGAGCTCACGCGACGTCAGTTCATCGAGCGCGGGGTCGCGCTCGGGCTCTCGGTCGGAGCGCTCGGCACGGTCCTCGCCGCCTGTGGCGGCGAGGAGGTCGCCGAGGAGACGCCGCAGGCGTGGACACGACACTGCCCGACCAGCTCCAGATCTACAACTGGTCCGACTACATGTCACCGGACTGTCTCAAGGACTTCGAGAAGGAGTACGGCGTCAAGGTTCGCGAGAGCTACTACGACGGCAACGAGTCGATGTTCGCCAAGCTGCAGGCGGGGGCGTCCGGCTACGACGTCATCTTCCCGACCGACATGTGGGTCTCGATCCTGCGCAAGAGCGACCTGATCCAGCCGCTCGACATGGCTCTGATCCCGAACTTCAAAACGTCACGCAGGCCGGTCTTCCAGAAGCCTGCCTTCGACAACCCCGACGACGCAGGACGGCAAGAAGTACTCGGTGCCGTACATGTTCGGCACGACCGGCTACGCGGCGACGCTCGCCAAGGTGCCGGCGCCGCAGGATCAGCTGGAGCCAGCTCTGGGACCCCGCCTACGAGCGCGAGATCTCGATGCTGAACGCGCCGCGCGAGACGCTCGGCGTCGGGCTCATCAAGCTCGGCTACTCGCCCAACACGACGAGCCAGGAGGAGCTCGACGCAGGCCGTCCAGCAGTGCATCGAGCAGAAGCCGCTGGTGCTCAAGTACGACTCCACGAACACGCGACGCAGCATCGTCGCAGGGACTGCCGCTGACGCACTGCTGGGACGGCGACGTGGCCCTGGCGATCAAGGCGATCCCCGCCGAGAGCGTCAAGTACGTGCTGCCCAGCGAGGGGTACATCGTGTGGGCCGACGGCATCGCCATCCCGAAGACGGCACCCAACCCGTACGCGCGCGCACCTCTTCCTCAACTTCATGCTCGATCCCAAGAACGTCGGCGCCGGCGGCCGACTACATCGGCTACCAGCGCGTCGTCAGCGCCGCCATGGACTACATCACCAACGAGATCACAGCGCGCGATGCGCCCGAGCGACGAGGCCATCGAGGCGGGCACGCTCGCCGAGGACGTCGGCGAGTTCCAGCGCAACTTCGACGATGCATGGCGCGAGGTCGTGAGCGCCTGATGCCGAGTGCCGGCGGGACCAGCCCGCCGGCGAACACGAGGACAGGACTGGAGAGCGGTTTGGACGACAGACTATCCGCACTCGCACTGGGTGACGGCTCGCTCGTCGAGATGACGCGCGAGCGAGATGCGCGCCGACCTCGAGGACGGCACACAGCAGGCCGCGCCAAGCGCAGCAAGCTGCCGCCGCTGGGCGAGGACGAGCTCGACCACCTGCAGGACATCTTCTGCTCGAACGCGCGCTTCACCGCCGTCGACATCGGCGACGAGGTCATCCTGAGCTACGACGGCTCGGGCAACGCCGACGTCGGCTCGCGCATCGACGAGATGCTCGTCTACCAGAACCACCACGGCGCCGACATGACCGAGCTGTGGAACATCGACTACTCGTACAAGGCCGATCAAGACGATCCTGTCGTTCGAGGCCAACGCTCATGAAGATGTGCCAGCTCAACCTGGTCGCGTCCCGTGCAGTACGGGGCGATGCCCGACCTGGGCCGGTACTCGAAGCCGGACGGCCCGATGCCCGAACTGGTCGGAGCTGATGCCGCTGGGCAAGCATCGACGAGGCGCGCGCCGCGCAGGAGGAGGCCGCCGAGCATGGCCACCCGCGACATGGTCTTCGTCGCCGACGGTATGGTCGAGGCCGGCACCGACGGCATCGACTTCGACACCGCCGGCGCCGCCGGCGACGCCGACTTCCTGGCGACGCTGAGCGCGGTCGAGGAGATCCGGGCGACGCTACCCGGACATCGAGCATCGAGGTCGGCATGGCGAGCGAGTTCGTGCTCGGCATGCACGGCCAGCTCGAGTACAACGGCGTGCGGCTCGCCGGCATGTGGCCGCACGACCAGGTCAAGGCGGTGGCCGCCGCCGGCGGCGACGATCTACGGGCCGGCCGTCAACGTCAACACGCGCAAGTCGGTGGCCTGGAACGTGGCGCGCGCCGTCACCCTCGTGAAGAAGTGCTGCGAGGAGGCCGACGATCCCCGTCCACATGAACGTCGGCATGGGCGTCGGCGGCGTGCCGATGACCCCGTACCCGCCGATCGACGCCGTCTCGCGGGTCTCGCGAGGCGCTTGTCGAGATCACTCGCATGGACGGCTTGTAGGTCGGCGTCGGCGACCCCGTGGGCATGTCGAACGTCCCACACGCTCGCCTCGGGCCTGGGCGGGATGCGCGCCGCCGGAGATCTGGTGGCGCGCATGCAGATGACCCGAGGGATGCGCTTGAGAGAGGCCAAGGCCTACGTCGCCGAGCAGGCTCGGCGTCGTCGACCCTCGACCTCGTCGATCCCATCGTCATGCACGACGTGCGCGCCGAGCTCGGGCTGGGGCGCATCACCGTGCAGGACTCGACCTACGCCGACCAGCCGGACGCGATGGAGGCGAAGTTCCACATCGCCGAGGTGCTGGACGTCCCGATCAACAGCGTCGAGCGCTTCGCCGAACGGGCCGGTCTGGGGGCGCCACGTACGTCCGCCCGCGGCGCGGCGGCGAGCTGAGCCGGGAGGTGCGCGAGTGAAACGGAACCTTCACGCAGGACACCCGCGGAGCGGCGGCCTCAGTCTCAACGTCTTCACCGAGGCCGAGATGGACGACGATCCACTTCGCGACCCTCGAGGTACTGGAGCGCACGGGTGTGTTCGTCGAGGCCGATGAGGCGATCGACATCTTCGCGACGACGGCTGCAGGGTCGACCGCGACACGCGTGTCGTCAAGATCCGGCCGCACCTGGTCGAGGACGCGGTCCGCTCGGCGCCGAGCAAGCTTCGTGCTCTGCGGCCGCGACCCGAAGAACGACGTCGTCATGGAGCCGGGCCGTGTCGCCTTCACGAACTTCAGCGAGGGCATCCGGATCATCGACGCGGTCACCGGCGAGTACCGCGATACAACGAAGCGGGACATCGCCGACATCGCGAGGCTGAACGACTACCTCAGCGAGATGGACACACACGAGATCGCGGTCGGCGCCGAGCGACGCGCCGGCCGAGACCGTCGCGGTCCACAACGCCGAGCAGCAGCTGCTCAACACGACCAAGCCGATCGGCATCGGCCCGTTGTCGCGCCTCGAGAGCCAGGCCATCTTCCGCATGTGCGCCGAGGTGGTCGGCGGCGAGGACGAGCTGCGGGCGCGCCCTATCGTGTACAACGGCGTCTGCCCGGTCAGCCCGCTCAAGCTGCCGCACGAGGTCACCGAGGTGATCATCGAGACGGCGCGCTGGGGCCTGCCGTGCAACGTGCTCTCTATGGCCATGGCCGGGGGCTCGTCGCCGGTGACGCTGGCGGGTTCTCTGGTGACCCACAACGCCGAGGTCCTCGCCGGCATCACCCTGTCGCAGCTGGTCGAGCGCGGCTCACCGGTCATCTACGGGAGCTCGACGACGGCCATGGACCTCAAGCTCGCGGCCGCCAGCGTCGGCACGCCCGAGCTCGCCCTGATCAGCGCCGCGGTCGCGCAGATGGCGCGACGGTACCTGCTGCCGAGCTTCGTGGCGGGGTTGTAGGCGGATTCCAAGGTCAGTGACGCGCAGACCGGTCACGAGAAGACCCTCACCGGACTACTGGCAGCGTTGGCAGGGGCCAACCTGATCTACGGGGCGGGGATGATCGAATCGGGCGTCACCTTCGACTGCGGGCAGTTCGTGATGGACAACGAGTTCGCGCGCATGATCAAGCACGTGGTGAACGGGATCCCGGTCGACGACGAGACCATGGCGGTGGAGGACATCGCCAAGGTCGGCGCCTTCGGGGACTTCCTGTCGCTCGACGCGACGCTGCAAGCACATGCGTGCCCTCAGCCAGCCGGCGTTCCTTGACCGCCGCGTGCGCGAAGACTGGCAGGAGCGGGGGTCGACCGACCTCTACGACCGCTGTCTCGCCGAGGCGCGCCAGGTGATCCAGGAGTACAGAGCCCGAGCCGTTGCCAGACGACGTCGCGCAGCGCGTTCACGATATCGTTGAGGAGACCGACCGGGCGATGCACGTCGCCTGAGACCGTGAAGAAGGAGACGCGACGTGAGTGACCAGTACGGACCACTGAAGCAGGCCGTGATCGACGGCAACGCCGATCTGACCGGTGCCCTCGTCCAGGCGGCGCTGGCGCAAGGGAAGTCCGCCAAGGAGATCCTCGAGGATGCCCTGCTGCCCGGCATGGCGGTCGTCGGAGAGCGCATGAAGAGCGGCGAGTGCTTCATCCCGGAGGTGCTGCTCTCGGCGCGCGTGATGCAGGGTGCGCTCGACACGCTGCGCCCGATGCTGGCCGAGGGCGAGGGCGGCAGCCTCGGCACGGTGGTCATCGGCACGGTCGAGGGCGACCTGCACGACATCGGCAAGAACCTGGTCGGGATGATGTTGGCCGGCGCCGGCTTCGAAGTGGTCAACTTGGGCACCGGCGTCACGACGCAGCAGTTCGTCACGGCCGTCAAGGAGCACGGAGCGAGGATCGTCGGCATGAGCGCCCTGCTGACGACGACGATCCCCCGCATGAAGGAGACGATCGACGCCCTGGCCGCAGCGGGGCTGCAGGGACAAGGTCAAGGTCATGATCGGCGGCGCCCCGGTGACGCAGGCCTTCTCCGACGAGATCGGCGCAGACGGCTACGGCGCCAACGCCGGCGCCGCCGTCGACCGGGCGAAGGCGCTGGTCGGCTGATGGCGAAGGCCACCGAGCCCGGGCGCCTGGCGCCCCGCGTCAGCCTACTCACCGACGAGGCGTTCGCGTACCTGCACGAGCGCACGCTCGAACTGCTCGCCACCATCGGCGTGCGCTTCGCCAGCGACCGCGCCCGCGGGCTGCTGCGCGACGCGGGCGCGCACGTCGACGACGAGAGCCTGCTGGTGCGCATCCCGGCCGAGCTCGTCGAGCGGGCCGTGGCGTCGGCGCCGCACGACGTGTTGCTGGCCGCTCGCGACGGCGAGCACGACGCTCTGCTCGACCGCTCCCGCACCTTCGTCGGGCACGACGGCATGGGAGCGATGACCCTCGATCACCGCACGGGCGAGCGGCGCCAGTCGACCGACCGGGACCTCTACGAGGCCTGCGTCATCGCCGACGCCCTCGACGAGCTGGGCTTCTGCTGGTATGTGGCCACCCCCAACGATGCGGCGCCTGCCGTCCAGTCGCTGCAGGGCATCGCCACGATGCTGCGCGGGTCCGGCAAACACGTCCAGGGCGATCTGAGCGACCCGCGCCTCGTGCCGCACGCGCTCGAAGTCGCCGCCGCCGCGAGCCCCGGCGGCGTGTGGGACCCGGCGAGGCCGGTCTTCTCGATCGTCTACTGCCCGGTCTCGCCGCTGCAGCACGACGCGGAGGCGCTTGACGCGGCGATGCTGCTCGCCGAGCAGGGCGTGCCGATCGTCGTCTACAGCCTCGCCCTCGCGGGGGCGACGGCGCCGGTCACGCTCGCCGGCACCATGGTCCAGACCAACGCCGAGATCCTCAGTGGGCTCGTGGCCCTGCAGCTGGCGGCCCCGGGCAGCCCCTTCGTGTACGTGGGCAACTCGAGCATCTTGGACATGAAGTCCTGTACCTTCGGCGCCTGCGGTCCCGAGGCCCTGCTCTTCAACCTCGCGCTGACCGAGATGGGGCACCGCTACGGGTTCCCGGTCCTCTCCGGCGGTCTCTCGAGCGACGCCAAGGAGCTCTGCATGCAGTCCGGCTACGAGGGTGGCACCATGGCCCTCCTGACGACGCTGGCCAGAGCCGACATGTTCGTCGGCGTCGGCATGCTCGACTCGGCCCAGTTCCTCTACCTGCCGAAGATGGTGCTCGACGCCGAGGTCATCGCCCAGTGCGCCCACGTGGCGCGCGGGGTGCAGCTCGACGACGAGCACGTGATGCTCGACGTGTCGGCGAGGCTGGGCCCCGGCGGCCACTTCCTCGGTGCCCGGGAGACGAGTTCGTTCCTGCGTCAGGGGGAGCACCACCAGCTCAAGCTGTTCATGCGTGGCTCCTACGACGCCTGGCGGGCTCACCCCGTCTCCGAGGACGAGCGGGCCGCGGCGGTCGTCGACGAGATCCTCGCCACTCACCAGCCGCCGCCGCTGCCTCCGGGCGGCCAAACCAGGATCGAGGCGGCCGTGGCCGCCGCCGCGGAAGGCCGCGACTAGAACAGGCCCTCCGAGACCGCCAGGATCACGCCGCCGAGCGTGAGTAGGGCGGCGGCCACGAGCCGCAGGCCCACGCGCTCGCGCAAGGCGACGAAGCCGAAGGCGATGGCGAACACGGGTGACGCCGCCATGACGAGCGTGGTCAGCACCGGCCCGATGTGCTGCACGCACAGGTAGAACAGGATCGTGACCACCGTCTCGAGCATCCCGGTGACCAGGATCAGCCTGATGGCGAGCCGGCGATCCGACGCGGAGAGGCGCCGCGGCGTCAGCGGGATCCGGCGCACGGCGACGACTGCGCCGAGGATGAGCATGCCGAGCACCTGACTCTCGATCATCATCGTCGCGGTGACGCTCCCGTAGGCCGAGTTCGCGAGGTCGATGAGGATCGGGCCGAGGCCCCAGCCGGCGGCGGTGACGAGCGAGAGGGCGATGATGACGGCGCGCGGGGCCGCGGGGCCGCCGGGCGCTCCCGGCTCGTACGCCGGTCCGCCGAGCGCGTCCACGGTCACGTCCGGCTCGTCCTCCATCCAGCGCGCGATGAACCAGACGCCGACCATGGCGACGGTCAGGCCGGCGATCGTCGGCGCGCCGATGGTCGCGCCCAGGATCACGAAGGCGAAGACCGCGGTCCACACCGGGTCGGTGCCGGCGATGGGCGCGACGACGCTGACGGCGCCCGCGCGCAGCGCGTAGTAGTAGGTGCTGAACGCCAGCAGCCAGGTGACGAGGGAGGAGAGGGCGATGTAGCCGGCGGACGCGAGGTCGATGCCGAAGCCGTTGGGCCAGAGGTCGAAGACGGTGAGCGGCACGGTGACCGCGACCAGCCCCAGCGCCGACACGCCGCGCAGGAAGAAGTTCAGGGCGAGCGGGCTGACGTAGGAGAGAGTCCGCTTGTTGACGATCATGACGATCGCCCAGAGGGCGGTCATGCCGAAGGCGGCGAGAGTCCAGACGACGTACGTGCTCGAGATCGCCGCACCTCCGGGTCGTGCCGCGGCGAGGCCGGGCAGTCGTCCGGATTCTACCGCAGCCGCGCCCTGGTGGCGCGGCTGCGGTAGAATCCGGACCGTCGCGTGACGCGGGAGGAGGAGCATGAGGACCACAGTCGGCAGGACCGCTCTCGAGATCGTCTCGGGCGACATCACCGGACTCGCCGTCGACGCCGTCGCCAGCGCCGCCGCCACCGACCTCCGGATGGCGACCGGCGTCGCCGGTGCCCTCAAGCGCGCGGGCGGCGAGACCGTGGAGAGGGAGGCGGTGGCACAGGGGCCGATCGCGATCGGCGACGCCGTCGCCACGGCCGGCCACGACCTCAAGGCGCCGTGGGTCATCCACGCCGCCGTCATGGGACCCGATCTGCAGACCGACGCGCACGCGATCGCGCGGGCCACCGCCAGTGCGCTGGCGATGGCCGACAAGGTCGGCGCCCGCTCCCTGGCGCTGCCCGCCTTCGGCACCGGGGTCGGGGGCTTTCCCCTCTACCAGGGCGCCAGCATCATGGTGGCCGAGACGGTGCGTTGCCTGATGGCCACGCCGAAGACGAGTCTGCGTCACGTGATCTTCTCGGTCCACAGTGAGGCGGCCAGGGCGGCCTTCACCAACGCCATGGCAGGCCGCGGCCGTTTCGACCGCTAGGCCGTTCTCCCCGAGCAGTCGCGATCGCCCCCGGGGAGGATGCGCTAGGTGTTCTTCGCGCCGGGCCGCGACGCGTGCTCGCCGCCGTGCCGCTCGTACACCCACTTGATCAGGAACGGCGAGGTCAGCGTCGTGATCAGCACCATCCCGATGATGGCCGCGTAGACCTTGGCGCCGAGCGCGCCCGAGGCCAGGGCGATGCCGGCCACCACGATGCCGACCTCGCCGCGCGGGATCATGCCGACGCCGACCTCGCGCGCCACCCGCAGGCCCTCGCGGCGCGCGCCCAGCAGCGCCCCGTAGTACTTCGTCACCATGGCCACGGCGGTGAACGCGACCACCTCGAGCAGCACGGTGGGATCGGCGAAGGCGCGCAGGTCGAGGTAGCTGCCGATGAGGACGAAGAAGAACGGCATGAAGAACCAGGCCAGTGGTTCGACCTTCTCCTCGACCGCGGTGTGCTGCTTGAGTTCGGCGACGACGAGGCCGGCGAGAAAGGCGCCCACGATCGCCGCCAGGCCGATGTACTCGGCGAGCAGCGACAGTCCCAGCATGAAGACGACGGCGGCCTCGAAGACGACCGCAGCGGAGAGCCGCGATGCCAGGCCGGTGAGGCGGGAGATGAGGCGCGGGCCGAAGAGCCCGATGCCGACGACGTAGGCGATGGATTCGACGACGAGGAGGGTGAACTCGAGCCAGTTGCCGCTGCCCAGAGCGTACGCGGTGACGATGCTGAGTACGAGCAGGCCGAGGACGTCGTCGAGCACGGCGGCGCCGAGGATGATGCTCACCGACTTGCGGCGCTCGTAGCCCAGGTCGCGCAGCACGCGCACGGTGATGCCGACCGAGGTGGCGAGCAGCGCCGTGGCTACGAAGAGGGTCTCCGTCGTGTCGAAGCCAAACAACGGGCCCAGGATGAGGCCTCCGACGAACGGCATGACGGCGCCGAGGACGGCCACGAGCGCGGACGACACCTTGCTGCGCGTGAGTTCCGCCATGTGGGTCTCGAGCCCCGCCATGAAGAGCAGCAGGATCACGCCGAGCTCGGCGAGCACGTCGAGGAACTCGGTGTGCCGCACGACGTTCAGCAGGAACGGCCCGAGCAGGGCGCCGACGAGGAGTTCGCCTATGACGGCGGGCTGGCCGAGGCGCGCGAAGACGTGCCCCATGAGGCGGGCCGCCGCGAAAGCGATGAAGATCTGCAGGAGGATCTCGGTCAGCGCGGTGTCCCTTCGCGGGCGTACGTGACGTGCAGTGTATATTCCATGGCATGGATGTGGCGGCAGGTGCAAGGGCGGACTGCGGACCCCAGAGAAGTCTGACTGGCCGGGTGTCGGCGCTCGGCGACCTCCTGTGACGATGCCGGACGACGAGCGACTCATTTATCTGACGGGGCCTGAGATCGAGGGTCTCGGCGTCGGCGCCGCCGAGATCGTCGACGCCCTCGACGCCGGTCTGCGCGAGAAGGGTCGCGGCGAGATCGTGATGCCGCCGAAGACGTCGCTGCACGGGCCCGAGCGCGCCTTCTGCCAGGCGCTGTCCGCCTGGCTGCCGCGCGCGGGCAGCCTCGGGGTCAAGTGGGTCACCATCTTTCCGGAGAACGCCGGCCGGGGACTGCCGGTCGTCGGCGGCCTCGTCGTCCTCAGCGACGCCGCGACCGGCCGGCCGCAGGCGATCCTCGACGCCGGCGTGATCACCGCCTGGCGAACGGGCGCGAGCGCGGCCCTCGCCGCGCGCTACCTCGCTCGTTCCGGCGTCGACTGCGTCGGCCTTCTCGGCTGCGGCGTGCAGGGCCGGGCGAGCATCGTGGCGCTCGCCGCGGAGATCCGTGGACTGCGCAGCGTCCGCTGTCACGACGTCGTTCCCGCCGCCGTCTCCACGTTCGCCGATGAGATGGCGGCGAAGCTGCCCGGCGTCGACGTGGTGGCCTGCGATCGGCCGGACGCCGTCACGATCGGCGCGGGCGTCGTCGTGACCGCCATCACGATGAGCGAGGACGTGGCGCCGCCGCTCGACGCCGGCCGTCTCGAGCCGGGCGCACTCGCGGTCGCGCTCGACTACGACGCCGCTTGGAGCTCGGCGGCCATGGTCGAGTGCGGCCGCTTCTTCTGCGACGACACGCCGCAGGTGCTGGCGACGAGGGCGGCGGGTCCCCGGCTGCAGGGCATCCCCGAGACGATCGCCGGCGATCTCGGTGAGCTCGCCGCCGGTCTGGTCGAAGGGCGGCGCGACTCCGGCGAGCGTCTCTTCTGTATGAACCTCGGTCTCGCCGTCGAGGACGTCGTCACGGCTCGCCTGGTGCTCGACCGCGCCCGCGAGTCGGGCACGGGCACGGCTCTCCCTTTCTGAGCGGCCGGTCGCGCGCTGCTCGCCGCCGCTGCGGTCGGCATCGCCGCCGCTGCGGTGGCATGCTGGTTCCGCGCGAACGCGGTCTGCGCGGCACGACGCTCGGACGCCGTCGTACGCTGACAGGCGGCACCAGGGCCTCCGCGCAGTGATCAGGTGATGCGCCGGGCCCGCTCCTCCAGCGCGCGCAGCAGTCCGAAGCAGCCGGTCAGCATCATGTCGCCGTGCGGCGCCACGAGCTCGAAGGGCAGCGAGGACTCCTCGAGCAGGGCGCGCCGGGGGCCGGTGGCGACGAGAGGCAACGAGTCGGGGACCGGCTCGGCGAGGACGGCGCCGTGGCCGCCGTCCTCGCGCACGTCGTCGTTCTTCAGCCGCCCGGAGAGGAAGCGTCGCAGACGTCGTCGAGCCCCGGTCCGTCGAGCAGGCGCGTGTGGTGCTCGAAGACGCCGGCCAGACGACCGCCCCTCGCGACGGCGCAGACCGTGTGCCCGTTGCCGATGTTGACGAGCACGGCGTCGTCCCGGCCCGCCGGCAGGGCGCCGTACAGCGCCGCGAGACCGGTGTCGGCGACGAGGAGGCGGGCGGCGGAGCCGCCCGCCTCCTCGTCGCCCCGTGCTCTCGCGGCCGCCACGCGCCGCGCCGCCTCCAGCGCGGCCCGCATCCGGGTGAGCTCCGGAGGCAGGGCGTCCTCGTCGTAGAACAGGGCGCCCAGCGGCCGTCGCTCGGCGACCGCTCGCTCCCAGAAGGCGAAGCGGAAGACGCGGTTGGAGCCCCCCGGGCTGAAGCCGTGGTCCTGGACGGCGACGGCGACGGCGTCGAAGGACGGCTCGATCCCGAGCCGCGCGAGGGCTTCGAGAAGAGCGACGTCGTCGAGATCGCCGGAACGGACCTCGACGGCGCCGTCGTGCGCCGGGGCCAGCGTCGCGGCCGCCTCTTCGTCGGCGACGATGCGGACTCCGAGCCGTCGCGCGCGCTCCGGGTCGTCGGCGAAGGTGAGCGCCGCCTCGGCGGTCGCGACGAAGGCGCATCCCGCCTCGAGGTGGCGCTTCATCGCCGCCGTCGAGGCGCCGCCGCCCATGACGGGCCCGCGGAAGACGATCGTCTTGCCCGCGGGCCGTGGCGGCGGCGATACGCCGGCCGACGATCTGCGTCTGCGAGGGAACGACGAGCTTGAACGCGTTCTCGAGCGGCTCGCCGGGCCGGGTCAGCAGGATGTCGGCGGTGCCGGCGCCGACATCGATGCAGAGGGCCCGGCGCTCGGCCGTCACGCCGGGCGCTCCGGCGCCCGCCGCGCCGGCGCGCTGAAGCGGAGCTTCCACACGTTCTTCATCGCTTCGACGACGATGTCGTTCGACATCTTCGACCGGCCGACCTTGCGGTCGACGAAGACGATGGGCAGCTCGACGATGCGGAAGCCGAGTTGATGGGCGCGGTAGGTCAGCTCGATCTGGAAGCCGTAGCCCCTGGCGTCGACGGCGTCGAGGTCGATCGTCTCGAGCACCTCGCGGCGGAAGCACTTGTACCCGCCGGTGAGGTCGTGGTACGGCACGCCGAGGATCGTCTGCGCGTAGAGGCAGCCGCCCCGGCTGATGACCCTGCGCGGCAGCGCTCCAGTTCTCGACGCCACCGCCGCGCACGTACCTCGAGCCGAGCACGACGTCGGCGCCGCGGTCGATGAGCCGCAAGAAGTCGGGGATGTAGGTGGCGTCGTGGGAGAGGTCGGCGTCCATCTCGAAGATGTGTTCCGCGCCCATGGCCAACGCGTGTCTGAAGCCGTCGATGTAGGCGCGCCCGAGGCCCTCCTTGGCGGGCCTGTGTAAGACCGACACGTCGGGCAGGCGCTGCGCCAGCTCGTCGGCGAGGTCGCCGGTCCCGTCGGGTGAACTGTCGTCGACGATCAGCGTGTGGAGCGGGATCCCCCGGCCGTCGGCGACCTCGCGGATGCGCGCGAGGGCGTCGCGCAGGTTGTCGCGTTCGTTGTAGGTGGGGAGGACGATGACGTTCGCGTTCACACGCACAGTATATCCGTCCCGGCGAGCCGCGAGCCCCCCTGTCGAGCCACACAGGGAACACCCTCGAGTCCGGGTGAAGGGCGACCTGAGGAAGGGGTCGAGGGCGCCGCGGCTACGGGCCTGCGAACAGCCGGCGAGCAAGAGACACTCACCCTTGACTTGACAGTGAGACTTATTCTCCGATTTGCACGGCAGGCCCGCTTGCGTCGGGCCCCGAATGCACTATATTGGTGTCCTAGCTGGCGTGGGGCACTACATATTGTGGTCGCGGCGAATCTACTACGAAGCGAGGTCCGGTGCGCTGTCCCTACTGCGGAAGTGACGAGAGCCGTGTCGTCGACTCTCGTGACTCCGAGGCCGGCGACGCGGTGCGCCGCCGGCGCGAGTGCGCGGACTGCGACCGGCGCTACACGACCTACGAGCGTGTCGACGACGTGCCGCTCGTGGTGGTGAAACGCGACGGCCGTGAGGAGATGTTCGCGCGCGCCAAGCTGCTCAACGGTCTGCTGCGCGCCTGCGAGAAGCGCGGCATCCCGCGCGAGCGGCTCGAGCGCGCGGTCGACGAGATCGAGGCGGGGCTCCGGCAGGCAGGGCGCGGTCGCGTGAGCACGAGAGAGGTGGGCGAGCGCGCGCTGCGGTTTCTGCGCGAGATCGACAAGGTCGCCTACGTGCGGTTCGCCTCCGTCTACCGGCAGTTCGAGGACCTCGAGGAGTTTCAGAAGGAGCTGGCCCGGCTGGAGGAGGCAGGGGTGGGGCCCCTGCCGGGAGAGGAGCCGTTGCCGGGGCTCGACGGCGAGCTCGAGGCGCTCGTGGCCGAGCGCCGCTCGACGACGACCACACGACCGATCGCTTGACGGGGACAATGGGACAAGGGGCAGGAGACAGATGTCGAAAGCAGTGATCGAACTCACCCCGAACGCGCTGCGCGTGCTGCAGCGGCGGTATCTGAAGAAGGGGGAGAACGGGGAGATCCTCGAGACCCCCGAGGAGATGTTCCGCCGGGTGGCGCACGCGATCGCCCAGGCGGAGCGGCTGTACAACCCCGCGGCTCCGGTCGAGCAGTGGGAGGAGACCTTCTACGAGCTCATGACCGGGCTCGACTTCCTGCCCAACAGCCCCACCCTCATGAACGCCGGGCGCGAGCTGGGCCAGCTCTCCGCCTGCTTCGTCCTCCCCGTCGGCGACTCCATGGATTCGATCTTCGAGGCGATCAAGAACACGGCGCTCATCCACAAGAGCGGCGGCGGCACCGGCTTCAGCTTCTCGCGCGTGCGCCCCAAGAACGACGTCGTGCTCTCCACCAAGGGCGTCTCGTCCGGGCCGCTCTCGTTCATGAGCGTCTTCGACGCGGCCACGGAGACCATCAAGCAGGGCGGTACGCGGCGCGGCGCCAACATGGGCATCATGCGGGTGGACCATCCCGACATCCTCGAGTTCATCACCGCCAAGCAGGACGACAGCCGCCTCAACAACTTCAACATCTCGGTGGCGGTCACCGACGCCTTCATGCGCGCCGTCGAGCACGACGAGGACTACGCGCTCGTCAACCCCCGGTCCGGCGACCTCGGCCAGAAGCTGAACGCGCGCAAGGTCTTCAAGACGATGGTGACGTTGGCGTGGAAGAACGGCGACCCCGGCATCGTCTTCATCGACCGCATCAACGCCGACAACCCGACACCGCACCTGGGCGACATCGAGAGCACGAACCCCTGCGGGGAGCAGCCGCTGCTGCCCTACGAGTCGTGCAACCTCGGTTCGATCAATCTCGCCACGGTGGCCGACGAGGGGCACGTCGACTACGGCCGTCTCGGGCGCATCGTCAAGACGGCCGTCCGCTTCCTCGACGACGTCATCGACGTCAACCGTTACCCGCTGCCCGAGATCGAGGAGATGACCAAGGGCAACCGCAAGATCGGCCTCGGCGTCATGGGTTTCGCCGACCTGCTCCTCAGGCTCGGCGTGCCGTACGACTCCGAAGAGGCCTGCACGATCGCCGGCGAGCTCATGGCCTTCGTCCACCAGGAGGCGCGCGCGGCCAGCGAGGAGCTCGCCGCCGAGCGCGGCGTCTTCCCGAACTTCGAGGGGTCGGTCTACGACCATCCCGACATGCCGCGCGTGCGCAACGCGACCACGACGACCATCGCGCCGACCGGCACGATCAGCATCATCGCCGGCTGCTCCAGCGGCATCGAGCCGCTGTTCGCGCTCTCGTACGTGCGCGCCAACGTCCTTGACGACGAGCGCATGGTCGAGGTCGATCCGTACTTCGAGAAGGTGGCGCGGGAGCGCGGCTTCCACAGCCCCGAGCTCATGAAGCGCATCGCCGACGAAGGTACGGCGCGGGGGCTCGACAGCGTGCCGGTCGATGTACGGACGACCTTCGCGACCGCTCACGACATCACGCCGGAGTGGCACATCAAGTTGCAGGCGGCCTTCCAGGGGCACACCGACAACGCCGTCTCCAAGACCGTCAACTTCGCCAATTCGGCGACGAGCGACGACGTGGAGAAGGTCTACCTCCTGGCCTACACGTCCGGCTGCAAGGGCGTCACGATCTACCGTGACGGCAGCCGCGAGGAGCAGGTGCTGAACGTCGGGCAGAGCATGAAGAAGAAGGACCCCGGCCACGGGATCGCGACGACGCGACCTTCGCGCCCGAGACTCCTCACCGGACAGACCGAGCGCATGGAGACGGGCTGCGGTCACCTCTTCATCATCATGAACGACGACGAGTACGGGCCGCGCGAGGTCTTCGCCAACATGGGCAAAGCGGGGGGCTGCGCGTCGTCCAACACCGAGGCGCTGGGCCGGCTCATCTCGCTCGCGCTCAAGAAGGGAGCGGAGCCGGCCGAGGTCGTGGAGCACCTCAAGGGGATCCGCTGTCACGTTCCGTACGGGATCGGGCCCAACGCCACGCTGAGCTGCGCCGACGCCATCGGCAAGGCGCTCGAGCGGCGGTACGTGACCGGAGCCGCTCAAGGCACGCCCGAGCCGCAACTGTCCCTGGTCGAGGTCGCGCAGGGCGCCTGCCCCGACTGCGGTGGCGTCATCGAGCACGAGGGCGGGTGCGTCGTGTGCCGGCTGTGCGGCTACTCCAAGTGTGGCTGACCGCCGGGCAGCACTACGTGCGCCCGGCAACGCAGTCACTCATTCCCCGCTGCGCCGGGAGTGGAGGCTGACCGCCGGGCAGCACTACGTGTGACCGAGGTCGCTCCCCGACAGTTGACGCGCCTCCGGCCGCGCCGGGTACAGTAGGAGGCGCAAGCCGGCCGGCGGAGGGCCGCCGGTCGACGACAGAGGAGGAGCGCATGTCTGAGGCCCCTACGCCAGAGACCCCAGGCGAGAGCGGCGGCGTGCAGATCTCCGACGCGGTCGTCGCCAAGATCGCCTATCAGGCTCTTCTCCTGGTGGAGGGCGTGCATGCGCTGGGCGCCTCGAGCCTCGGAGTCTTCTCGGGCCTGCGCGGCGACCGGACGGCGCACGGTGTCTCGGTCGACCTTCGCGAGGGTACCGCGGACATCGACGCGCACGTCGTGGTCGACTACGGCGCGAACATACCCGACGTCGGCGAGGCCTGCCGGGTCGCGGTCAAGGAGCAGGTCGAGGCCGCGACCGGCTTCACGGTGCGCGCCGTCAACGTCGTGGTCACCGACATCCACTTCCCGGAGCACGCAGCTGACGACTCCGAGTGACACTCGTCGCGGGCGCCGGCCGGTCGACGACCCACTGGGTCGGGTCGCCGCCGTCGTGCTGCTGCTGGTCGCCGCGTTCGTCGCGCTGCTCTTCGCGGTCCGTCTTGCGGCCGAAGCCATCGGCTGCGGGTTCACGCTGGTCGGTGCCTTCTCCGATCCGCAGAGTCACGCCGGTCGCGCCGCGCTCGCGGCGCTCGGCGTGGCGGCGCTCGCGGGGCTCTTGGCGCTGCTCGTGCGTGACGACGAGCCGCGCCTCTGGCTCGCGGTGGCGGACCGTCCGGCCGGCGTGGGCGTGATGGGCGGCGTGCTGGCGCCGGCGGCCGCGCTCGAACGCGCCGCCCGAGACGCGGTCGCGGGCCACCCTGAGGTCCTGCGAGTCGCGGTCCGGGCGCACGGCGACGCGCGGCGACTGCGGGTCGAGCTTCGTGTGACCGCGCGGCCGCTCGTCGACGAGTCCCGGGTGCGTGGCGACATGGAGCGTCGTGCCGAGGCGGTGCTGCGTCCGCTGCTCGGCTGGCGAGAGCTCGAGGTGAGCGCGCGCGTCAGGGCGGTGCGCGTCCGGCGCATGGCGAGGTACCTGTCGTGAGAGGCGGCCGCATCGCCGCCGCGGTCGCCGGTTTCGCGCTGCTGGCGCTCCTGGGCGCGGTCGTCGTCCGCGAGGTCGCGCTGACGGCCGACCCGGAGCTCGAGTGGGCGGTCCCGGCCTGGCGCGAGCTGACGACGTCCGCCGCGCCCTGGAGCGCCATCGCGGCGGTCGTCCTCGCCATACTCGCCGCCACCTTCCTCTTCTTCGCGGTCCGTCTTGTCACGCCGCCGGCCCGTGCGGTCGTCGAGTTCGGAGAGGACGGCGCGAGCACGAGGGTCGATGTCACCGCGCTGCAGCGGCTGCTGACGCGGCAGGTCGAACGGGCGGTACCGGGTCTCAAGGTCGCGCGTCTCTGGCTCGAGCGGGAGTCTGAAGGCTGGCGCGTCTGGGTGCTGGCCGATCTGCCGTGGATGGAGTTGGAGGAGGCGCGACGCAGGGCGGCCACGGCCGCCGCGGACGAGCTGCGGCGCGCCGGAGACCTGCGCTTGCAGCGCCTGGATCTCGAGGTCCGTCATGTGACCGTCTCATCGGGACGAAGAACCTGATGGACGGGCTCAGGCGCCGGTGACGGCGCCCCCCGCGGCCGGAGCCGAGGGTCCCTCTCCGCTGGAGCTCCCGCTGGACGTGCGTCCGCGGCTGCTCGCCTCCGACCTCGACGGCACGCTGCTGCCGCCAGACCTCCACATAGCGCCCGCGCTCGTCGCGGCGATCGACGAGCTCCGGCGGGCCGGCGTCATGTTCGTCGTATGCACCGGTCGCATGGTCAAGACCGCCACGGCTGTCGCGACGAGCCTCGGTGTCGTGGACGGCCTCGTCGTCTGCTACTCGGGCGGCGTGATCGTCGACCTCGCCTCCGGCGTCTGGCTCGTCCACCTGCCCCTGGAGACTCCGGTGGCGCTCGACGTCGTGCGGCATGCTCGGCGACTCGGATGCCACCTCAACGTCCATGTGGACGACGACCTCTTCGTCGAAGAAGCCGACCGCTGGGCGGAGTGGACTTCGTCCTACACGGGGATCGAGGTGCGCGTCGTCGACGACCTGCTGGCGCTGGTCGCCGAACGGCGGCCCACCAAGATCGTGCTGGCGGCCGAGCCGGAGGATGCCGCCCGTCTGTTGCCTGACCTGCGCGCGCGCTGGGCGGGTGTCCTCAACGTGAGCCGCTCCTTGCCGCACTTCATCGAGATCAACGACCGCCGTGCGAGCAAGAGTCGCGCCCTCCAGTGGCTGTGCGCCGGCCTGCACGGTGCGGGTCCGACCGTCGCCTGCGGCGACGGTCTCAACGACCTCGACATGCTGCAGTGGGCCGATCTCGGGGTGGCGGTGGTCGAAGGGGACGAAGAGGTGCGCGCGGCCGCCGACCTCGTCATGCCGCGCGCGGAGCTCCCCGACCTGTTCGTGCGGCTCAGCCGGCTGCCGGGCTGACGGCATCGGCGGAGAGCCACGGCGGCCCACGGCGCCGAACCTGGGCTGCGCGATGCCGTGTCGGTCAGCGCGCCGGTCGACGGGCCCGCAGCGAGAAGCTCAGCGGGTAGTCCTCCTCGTGTCCCCGGATCCGCAGCCACCCGTCCAGGCTCTTCTCGAGGAAGGGGTAGTTGAGCCCGTGCGTGTAGGGGAACTCGTGCAGGTGCTCGAGTTCGAGCCCAGCCTCGATGAGGCTGGTGACGACCTCACCGAGCGCGTGGTTCCACTCGTACGTGACCGTGTTGCGGGTCTCGGCCTTGGGATCGGCGTACGAGCCCGGCTCGTCGAAGCGGCTGGGTTCGGTGCCCTGGAAGTAGGGATAGCCGATGCGCAGATCGCCGGGCCGCGCCTCGTCGTCGAGGATGAACACGAACGGGTGGAACTCCGCGATGTAGAAGATGCCGCCGGGGCGGACGTAGCGGGCGGCGACCTGCGCCCAGCGGCGCAGGTCGCCGAGCCAGTTGAGGACGCCCCACGAGGTGAAGACCACGTCGAACTCACCGTCGAGGGTGTCGGGCAGGTCGTAGATATTGGCGCGCAGGAAGGTGGCGCGGCTCGAGAGGCCGACTTCGTCGGCCAAGCGCCGCGCCAGCCCGACCCCCTCCTCGGAGAAGTCGATGCCCGTCACGGTGGCGCCGTGCCGTGCCCAGCTGAGGGTGTCGAGCCCGAAGTGGCACTGCAGGTGCAGCAGACGTGTGCCCTCGCCGACGTCCGGGCCGAGCTCCTCGAGCTCGATCGAGCTCAGCGTCTCGCGGCCCGCTCTGAACCCCTCGACGTCGTAGAAGGTGGAGGCCGCGTGCACTCCGGTGAGCTCGTCCCATACGGCCATGTTCGCGCGCAGCCACTCTTCGAGCATGGTCACTCCTCCTCGTCGACAGGGTGGTCGTCTGCAGCATCGGCGGCGGGCGGTCTCGTGGCCATGACGCTGTAGCTGAAGGGCAGGTCCGTCCGGCGGCCGCCATGCCCGTCCGGCAGCCACCACCAGCGGGACTCGTCCTTCTCCATGGACTCGAAGAACGGCGAGACCGAGAACGGCGCCTCGTGCAGGTACTCCAGCCGAAGCCCGGCCCCGAGCAGCGCTCCGACGATCTCCGAGAAGCTGTGCGACCAGCTGTAGGCGACGTGCCCGCTGGTGTCGGCGGAGCGATCGGCGTAGGAGCCCTCGACAGGCTCGACGACGGGCCGGCCGGGCGCGGGGAAGTAGCGGTAGCCGAAGCGCGCCTCCGAGGGATCCGCGGTCTCGTCGAGGCAGTAGGCCAGCGGATGCAGCTCGGCCATGTAGAAGCGGCCGCCGGGCTCCAGGTGTGCGGCGCAGAGTCGCGCCCAGCGCTCGAGGTCGGGCAGCCATTCGATGGCTCCCCAGCTCACGAAGACGACATCGAAGCGGCGCCCGTCGAGATGACGGCCGGCGTCGTAGAGGTCGGACTGAACGAAACTGGCGTGGCCGGAGAGGCCGACTTCGGCGGCCAGACGCCGCGCCAGCGCGATCGCCTCGCCGGAGAAGTCGACGCCGACCACCTCGGCCCCGCGCCGCGCCCAGCTCAGCGTGTCGAGGCCGAAGTGGCACTGGAGGTGCAACAGGCTCGTGCCGTCGCCGACGTACGGCCCGAGCTCCTCGATCTCCAGCGGCCACAGCGAACTGCGACCTGTCTTGAAACCGGCAACGTCGTAGAACTCCGTCCCCTCGTGGAGTCGCGCCCACGCGTCCCAAAGGGCGAGGTTGGCGCGGTGCGCCTCGTCGGGCAGCGGACTGGGTCGCGCCGCGCCCTCGCGGGGCGGGGGCTGCATGCCGGCGTCGGCGGCATGCGCGCTCGTCTGTCGATCACTTGAGCTCAGTCGCCCTCCTCGACCTCGTAGACGACCGCGCGCACGAGTCCTATCGTCTCGCCGTCGCCGTCGCCGTCGCCGTCGGTCGTCGTCGTGTCGCTGATACCGTACACCGCCTCGGCCTCCTCCGTGTTGAGGAAGGCGGCGACGCGCGCGTCCAGCTCTTCGAGCTCGCGCACCGTCTCGAAGATGTGGATCGGCGTGGCGAAGGTCTTCACCTTGATCATCACGGTCCTCGGGGTCTCTTCGGGGTGGGCCTCACGGGTGGCGCAGAAGCGTCGCCGAAAGCGTAGCCGGGATCGGTGGTAGAAGCCTTCTCATTGGTGCGGCATCAGTGTAGAGTGCGGCGGGGGGTTGGCAAGCGGACGGGGGGGTCGCATAGTGACCGTACGAAACGACAGTAGTGGGCGTAGCCTTGGCAAACTTGCCGACGCCTTCGGCGACCCGACGCGGCGGTCGATCCTGCAGCACGTACTCGGGGCCGAGACGCCGATCTCGGCCGGCGAGGTCGGCGAAGTCTTCGGTGTTCACCGTACCGTGGCCCGGGCTCACCTCGAGAAGCTCGTCGAAACGGGTCTGCTCGAGACCGCGACGCGGCGCCGGGCCACCGGCGGCCGTCCTGCGAAGACCTACACGTCGAGCGGCCAGCGCCTCGAGGTCATGTTGCCGCCGCGGCGGTACGAGCCGCTGGCTCGCCTCCTACTGGAGGTCGTCGAGCGTCTTGCGCCCGTCACCATGGCCGCCGACCATGCGCGCGCCATCGGCTACGAGTACGGTGTGGGCGTACGGCGGGAGATGCGCGGCAACGGGCACGGACCGCTGGAGCCCGAGGCGGCCTGCGCGTGGCTCGCCCAGGCCGGCTACGGGGCGCGCTGCGAGCGCGGCTCCGACTGCGACGTCTTCGCCTTCGACAACTGCGTCTATCGCGAGGTCGCGCTCGAGCACCCCGAGATCGTGTGCGCGTTCGACAGGGGGATGCTCTGCGGACTGGTCGCCGCGAGCCCCGAAGAGCACGTTCAGACACACAATCTGCCGGACGACGGCTTCTGCCGTCACGAGATCAGGCACTAGTCTGCGACAGGCCCCGGGCGCCGATCGGCTGCCCGCTCACCTCCCGCGCTTGGTCTGACGCCTACGCCCACCGCGCCGCTGCGTCCTCGCCGGCGAGCGGCCGCTCCGCTCTCTCGCCGGGCCTTCACCGTTCTTCGTCTCCCGCTTCGTAGCGCCACGACCGCGTGAGCGCGCGATCAGGCGACTCAGCAGGCGTCCGACGAGCAGGCCGCCTGCGGCTGCCAAGGTGAGAAAGACGATGCCGATGAGGCCGGTCTGCAAAGCGACGAGATCCACGGGTTCACCACCCGGGGAGCGACTGCTCGCCTTCGAGCTTGCGCTCGGTGTCGAGGAGCTGATTGACCTCGAGGATCCCCTTGTAGGCGCCATCGTCGTCGCGGACGGCGAAGTAGCGGGTCAGCTTGAAGCCCTCGCTCTCGGTGCCCCAGCCCCAGGCGTCGTCCTTCGTCCCGTCCTTGAACGCGCGCAGTATCGTCTCGAGCGCGACGAGGCTCTGCTCGGGATGGCAGTCGCGCACGTCGCGCCCGATGTAGCCTGGGTCGCAGGACTCGTAGGTCGCGCCCTGCCAGTACACGAGCACGTCGCGCTCATCGGCGAAGCTCACGTCGCAGGGGAGCGCCTGCATGACGAGATCGACCTGCTCGGGGGTGAGTGCGCCGCGCTGCCGGATCACGAGAACGTCCTTTCGTCATCTGATGTCGCGGCTATCGTACTGGACGGGGGAGCGCGGTGCGTCTCACCAGTACGTCGGGACCGGCGGCGCGGAGAGCGCGTGCGCGAGCGCCTTGCGGCCACCCTCGAGGACGGGCTGACCGTGCGTGACGAGGACGCGCTCGATGTCGAGCTCGGCGAGAGGCCGGAGCGTGGGCAGCAGCCGGCGCGCGTACCAGTCTGGCGAGCCGCCGCTCTGGTCCCAGACGCGTAGCTCGCCGCTCTCGAGCGCGACGACGGCGTCGCCGAAGACGAGCGCCTTCAGGCTGGGGAAGTGGAGCGGGGTCTCGTACCTCCGGGGGTTGCCGATCGCCCAGGCGCTCGCGATGTCGCCGGCGATCTCGACGCCTTGACCGGCCTTGGCCTTGGGGATCTCGTTGAGCGGCGTGTCCCACTGGAAGCGCTTGCGAACGGCGGCGTGACCCCAGACGCGCGTCGCAAGCTGGCCCCAGTAGCGCTCGAAGACGCGCTCCGTGCTGCGCGTGTGGTAAGGGATCGTGACGAAGATCTCGAGACGCGACGCGCCGAGGACGAGGCGGTCGAGCCCTGCGAGCACGGCATCGTGCTCAGCGTCCTGCTCGGGCGGCACGAGGGGATCGACGAGAGCGACGACATGTGCGGCGACGAGCGCGTAGCTCACGACCTCTTCGGCCGCCGCCCGGTATTCGGGATGGGGCGTGGTCCACGAGTGGATCCCGGGGACGAGCTCTGCGGGTGCGGTCATGGCCGTCCTCCTTTCGACCTAGAGCGTTCCCCGCCGTCACGGAGGTGAAGCAGGATCGGCGTGAGAGGCGGGGGCGGGCGGCGGCGCCTACCGGCGCCGCCGCCCGCCCTTCCGCTCCTTGACCGCCTCGCGCAGCACCCACTCGACCTGGGCGTTCACGCTGCGGAGCTCGTCGGAGGCCCACTTCTCGAGCTCCTTCCAGAGCTCGGGGTCGACACGCAGCAGGAACTGCTTGCGCGCGGCCATCAGGCGCTCCCCGACCGCCTCACTGGTAGAGGGTGCCGGCGTTGACGACCGGGTGCACCTCGCTCTCGCCGCACAGGACGACCATGAGGTTGCTCACCATCGCCGCCTTGCGCTCCTCGTCGAGCTCGACGACGCTCTTCTCCGAGAGCTGCTGCAGGGCCATGTCGACCATGCCGACGGCGCCGGCGACGATCTTGCGCCGCGCGGCGATGATCGCCTCGGCCTGCTGGCGGCGGAGCATCGCCTGGGCGATCTCGGGCGCGTAGGCGAGGTGGGTGAGGCGCGCCTCGTCGACGAGGACGCCGGCCTTGGCGAGCCGCGCCTCGAGCTCGGTCCTGAGCGCCGCTGACACGTCGAGGACGTTGCTGCGCAGGGTGATCTCGCCGTCCTCGCCGTCCTCGCCGTGGTCGTAGGCGTACGAGCTGGCCACGTAGCGCAGGGCGGACTCACTCTGCATCGAGACGTACTGCTCGTAGTCGTCGACGTCGAAGACGGCCTGGGCGGTGTCCTGCACCCGCCAGACGACCACGGCGGCGATCTCGACCGGGTTGCCGCGCATGTCGTTGACCTTGAGGTGCTCGCCGGTGAGGGTGCGGGCGCGCAAGGAGACCTTGTAGCGGCCGAGGTTGCGCGGCTTGGCCTGGCCCTTCTTCTTGGTGGCCGACTCGACGATCTGCTCGGCCGCCTTGCTCAAGGCGCCGCTCGCGCCGGTGGCGCTGCCGTTGGCGAGGAAGGGATTGCCCCAGCGGAAGCCGGTCTCGCGGCTCGTCCCCTTGTAGTCGCCGAAGAGGATCAGCACGCGCGCCTCGTTGGGCTGCAGGGTGAAGAAGCCCGGCGAGACGACGATCGCCGCGATGAGCACGACGCAGCCGGCGATGAGCATCCACCAGACCGGGACAGCGGTGCCGTTCGCGTTCTCTCGCCCTCGAGGAACGAGAAGACGAACAGTGCCGTCGCGGCGACGTAGAGACCGATGTCCACCGCGAGCATCGCCCACCCGTTCAGCGTCTTCGCCGCACGCTCGACCGTCATGACCGCCACCTCCATGGCTCCTGCCCGGGTCCCCGGACGATTGCTATGGAAATGATATCATCACGGAATCGTGCGCGCAAGGGATGCGCATCACCGTCCCGGCCGCTCATGAGGCGGCCGCCGTGCGGCCGCCGGCGGCCGACTGGCGGCCGGGCTATCGGCTGCGGAGCTGCGCCTGCGGGGCCTCGTGCAGCTCGGCCCGGTTCGTGTACGTCAGGAGACCGAGGCAGGCGACCGAGATCGCGACCATGGCGGGCTCCGCGCCAGTCGCCACGAGCAACGCCGAGAACAGCGTCACCCCGGCGAGGTCGGTCCAGGCGTCGGGGAAGCGTAGGGCGTAGAAGACGCCGAAGCAGACGGCCAGGGCCAGCATGGCGAGCGGTCCTGCGAGGGCGAGCCAGGCGCCGAAGGTCGCGGCCACACCCTTGCCGCCCCTGAAGCGGAGGATGGGCGAGAAGTCGTGGCCGACGATCGGCGCCAGGGCGACGGGCAGCAGCGCCCACCCCGAGACGCCGAGGACGAGGCGGGCGACGACGATCGGCACGGCGGCCTTGGCGATGTCGAGGGCCGCCGCCGCCACTCCCAGCGCCGGCCCCCCGGCGCGCCAGACGTTGCCGGCGCCGGGGTTGCGGTCGGGCCCGTACTCGCGGATGTCGACGCCCAAGGCGAGGCGGCCGAGCCACAGCGACAGCGGCAGCGACCCGGCGGCGAAGCCGACCAACGTCATGAAGACGACCACGCGCGGCGCCTCCTTCGGTCCGACTCACCCGCGATCCGGCGCGCCTCACTGCCTCAGTCATTCCCGCCTGCGGGGCGCCCTACTGCTTCGTCCAGACGATCGTGTCGAACTCGAGGCGGTCGTCGACGATGGTCCCGACCTCGGACTCCTCGCCCCCCATGATCAGCGAGATCTTGTCGCCGTCGACGGTGTAGGTCCCCTTGAGCTCGACGTCCTCACCGCCCATGGGGTTGGGCCCGGCGAGCGTGAGCTCGCCGCTGTCGAGCGTGAGCGTGAAGCTCTTCATGACCTCCTCGCCGTCAGTCATCGCATAGGTACCCTCGATGCCGCTGCCGCCGCACGCGGCGAGGACGGCGACAAGAAGGGCGGCCAGCGCGGCGAGCGCGAGCAGGGCGACGAGCGATGAGTGCGCGCGGGCGCGCGCGGTACGGGTGCGTGGGTTGCGCATGAGTCCTCCTGTCGTGTTCGTCGGCGCCGCTGCGGATGGACCCGGCCGGTGCCGTGTGCGGTGAGTACGGGTTCGCCTTGAGCGGTCTGCGACCTGCCGAAGGGTGGCAGCAGGTGCGCGGAGGGGCGGCGGGCCGCATGGCCCGCCGCCCCTCCGGCGGTCTTCAAGCGGCGAGCGGCGGGGCAGAGCCCCGGGACCGCTCCGCTGACTCTGTCGCTAGCTCATCACCGCGGCGACGTCGACCATGTGCTTCTTGAGGCCGAGGCGCGCCGCCTCGATGCCGAGGGCGCGCCCGACGAGCTGGCTCACGTACAGCACGGGCAGGCGCTGCCAGGACGGGTCGGTCCTGGCGATGTCGTCCTGACGCGTGTCGAGGTTGACTTGGCACAAGGGGCAGGCCGCGACGATCGCCTCGGCGCCGCAGTCGCGCGCGTTCTGCAGGATCTTGCGGGTGAGGGCGACGACGACCTCCTGCTCGCAGAGCGCCAGGCTGGCGCCGCAGCAGTCGGTCTTGTAGCCCCAGTCGACCGGGGCGCAGCCGAGGGCCTCGACGACGGCGTCCATGTGCGTCGGGTACTCCGGGTCCTCGGCCAGCGTGACCTTGGGCGGGCGGGTGAGCAGGCAGCCGTAGTAGCAGGCGACCTTGAGACCGGCGAACGGCCTCGTGACCTCCGCCCTGAGGGCGTCGACGCCGACGCCGTCGTGGTAGACGTCGACCATGTTCCAGACGGTGACGCCGCCGGTGTACGGGCGGCCGACGACCTCGGTGACGTCGGCGGCCAGCCGGGCGTCTTCGGCGAGCTCGTGCGCCGCTGTCATGAAGCGGCTGAAGCAGGCCGCGCACGGCACCGCCACGGCGTCGAGCTTCATGTCCTCCTTGACCTTGGCGAGTTCGTTGGCCGGCAGGGCGGCGGCGAGCAGGCGGTTCATCGAGTGCGCCGCCGTGTTGCCGCAGCACTCCCAGCCGGGGATCTCGCGGAGCTCGAGGCCGAGCTTCTCGCAGGTGGCCTTGAAGCTCCCGTCCATCTCGGTGGCCGTGCTGTGCAGCGAGCAGCCGGGGTAGTAGGCGAGGGCGGTCACGACGCGCCTCCCGCCCTGCGCTGTCTTCTCGATGCGCTCGGAGGCCTCGACCATGCGCTTCATCTGGGCGCGGTCGCCACCGCGGCTGGGCAGGAAGCCGATCTTGCCCTTCATGACCATCTTGACCCCGAGCATCAGGTCGTCGGTCATCGAGCTCGGGCGCGTGAGCTTGTCGCGCGCCAGCAGCTCGAGCTCGTACATGCGGCCCCAGCGCTTGAAGGAGTCGGCGTTGTATCTGAGGATGCCGGCGAACGGGGCGTCCGCGTGCACGAGGTCGCGGTCGTAGGCGAGGATGCGCAGCTCGTCCATGATGCCGGCGACGTCGATGTCCTGCGGGCAGCGCGCGCTGCAGGTCTGGCAGCCGGTGCAGAGCCAGATGAACCTGTCGGCGACGATCGTCTCGACGGCGCCGAGCTGGACGGCGCGGACGATCTGGGCCGGGTGCAGGCCGGCGAAGCCGGCCACCGGGCACCCGGCCGTGCAGCGCTTGCACTGGTAGCACTTGTAGGCGTCGATGCCGGCGCCGCGGCGGATCGCCGCCGCGAGCGACGTGTCGGGCGCGGTGATCGCGGTCGTCATCGCCGCCGCCTCACGCCACGGCCGGCCGCGGCAGCAGGCCGGCCGCCTCGACGATCTCAGGCACCGCCGGCTCCCACTCGACGGCCATGATGTGCACGCCGGCGACGCCTTCGACCTCGGCCAGCTCCTTGATCATCTCGACGGCGAGCTTCTTGCCCTCGGCCTGTTGCGGCTCGCCCTTCTCCTTGGCGGCCACGCGGTCGACGATCTCCTGCGGCACGTCCATGCCGGGCACGAACTTCTTCATGTAGTTGGCCATGCCGGCGCCCTTGATCGGCGTGATGCCGGCGAGGATCTTGATCTCCTGGTGCAGGCCCAGGGCGCGGACCTCCTTCATCCACTTCTTGAACTTGGGGATGTTGAAGATGCACTGGGTCTGCATGAAGTCGGCGCCGGCCTCGATCTTCTTCTTGAGGCGCAGGGCGCGGAGCTCGAACGGGTCGCCGAAGGGGTTCTCGGCGCAGCCGATGTAGAGCTCGGGCGCGACCGGCATCTCGTCGCCGCACTGGAACTTCTTCTCGTCGCGCATGTCCTTGTACATCTTGATGAGGTTGATGGCGTCGAGGTCGTGCACGCCCTTGGCCTCGGGGTGGTTGCCGAAGCTCAGGTGGTCGCCGGTGAGGCAGAGGATGTTCTTGATGCCCAGGGTGGAGGCGCCGAGGATGTCGGCCTGCATCGCCAGGCGGTTCCGGTCGCGGCAGGTCATCTGCATGATCGCCTCGACGCCGTTCTGCTGGGCCGCGTAGCCCGACGCCATGGAACAGACGCGCACCACGGCGGTCTGGTTGTCGGTGATGTTGACGGCGTCGACGTAGCCCTTGAGGATCTTGGCCTTCTGTTCGATGACGCTGCCGTCGGCGCTCTTCGGCGGGCCGCACTCGCCGGTGACGGCGAACGTGCCCGCCGCGAGGATCTTCTCGAGGTTGGAGCCGGCCTTGTACCCGTTGTCGCTCATACCGGCTTCGCCTCCTCCCTGACCATCTTGCGCGGGCCGCCGGAGCTGCTCTTGCTCCAGTCCTTCGGCGGCCGCTCGGCGAAGAACAGCTCCTCGCGGCCCTGCGCCTTGAGGCGCTCCCAGATGAGGGCCCAGGCGCAGTCGATCTCTTCCTTGTTCGGACCGGTGACCTCGCACTTGCCGTCGTGCGAGCCGCCGCAGGGGCCGTTCATGAGGCTCTTGCTGCAGCGCACGACGGGGCAGATGCCGCCGGTGAGGCCGATGCGGCACTCGCCGCAGGCGGCGCAGCGCTCGAGCCAGACCGCGTGCTCCTGCGGCATGCCCAGCATGTTGGTGTTGACGGCCGGCATGACGAGCTTCGGCTCGAACTTCTCGGCCATGCTCTGGATGCCGATGCCGCAGGCCATGCTGAGCACGACGTCGGCGTCCTCGACCTTGTCGGCGATCATGTCGAGGTACTCCCACTCGCACTGGCGGATCGCGGCGGTGTGCTCGACCTCGACCTCGCGCCCGTCGGCCTGCGCCTTCATGCGCAGCTCGCTGGCGAGGATCTCGGCCTCCTTCTCGCCGCCGGTGAGGCAGATGGCGACGCAGGTGTCGCAGCCGGCGACGAGGATCTTCTTCTGTCCGTCGACGAGGTCGAGGATCTCGTCGAACGGCTTGCGTTCAGCGGTGATCATTCGGCGGGTCCCTTCTCGGTGGTGGCGTCGGGAGATCCGGGGGCGGCCGCGACGGCTGGCGCCTCGTCGGGCATGGCGACGTCGCTGGCGGCCTCGCGGGCCGCGGCGTGCGGCGAGACGCCGTGGCGCCGCAGCGGGTTCGGCCCGAGACGCTTGATGCGGTCGGTGAACTCGGTCGCGACGCTCGGCGAACTCGGCGCCCATCGCCGACGACATGTTGTACATCTCCACGCGCTCGGGCTCGACGCCGACCTCGGCGAGGAGCTTCTTGACGTAGGCTCGATGCGCTTGCGTGCCCAGAGGTTGCCCTTGAGGTAGTGGCACTCGCCCTCGAGGCAGCCGGCGGCGTAGACGCCGTCGGCGCCGGCCTCGAGCGCGCGCAGCAGATGGATGACCTCGAGCTTGCCGGTGCAGGGCAGCTTGATCATGCGGATGTTCGACGGGTACTGCAGGCGCATGCTGCCGGCCAGGTCGGCGGCCGCGTAGGCGCAGTAGTGACAGGCGAAGACGATGATCTCGGGCTCGAAGTCGGGGTCGACCGGCTTCTTCGGCGCCTCGACGGCTGCGCTCGGCCCTCGGCGTCGTCTCCGGAGCCGCGACGACCGCGTCGGGTCGTCGGCCATCTCAGCTCACCTCCATGAAGAGCGCCTCTTCCTTGGCGAAGATCTGCGTCGTCGGTGTAGTGGTGCAGGGTGATCGCCTTGACCGGGCACTCGCTGACGCAGATGCCGCAGCCCTGGCAGGCGGCCGCCTCGATCTTGGCCTTCTTGGTGTCGGCCTCGATGATCGGCACCTCGTAGGGGCAGACGCGCACGCAGGTGAGGCAGGCGGCGCACTTGTCCTGGTCGACCTCGGCGACGACGCCGCCGGCTTTGAGGGCCGGCTTGGCCAGGATGGCCGCGGCCCGTCCGGCGGCGGCGTAGGCCTGGCTGATCGTCTCGTCGATGCTCTTCGGGTAGTGCGCCGCGCCGCAGAGGAAGATGCCCTCGCTGGCGAAGTCGACGGGGCGCAGCTTGACGTGCGCCTCGAGGAAGAAGCCGTCGGCGGTGAGCGGCACCTTGAGGAGCTTGCAGAGCTCCTCGACGCCGTCGGCCGGCACGGCCGGCGTGGCCAGCACGAGCAGGTCGAGCGGCAGCGTCATGTCGCGGTGCCAGGTACGGGTCGCGGTAGGCGACCTCGACCTGGCCGTTGGCGCTCACGGCCGGCTTCGAGGCGCTCGTCGTAGCGCGTGAAGATCGACGCCCAGCTCGCGCGCCTTCGTGTAGTACTCCTCGAGGAGGCCGAAGGTGCGGACCTCCTTGAACCACACGTAGACGGGACGCTCGGGGTCGCGTCTCCTTGAGGGCGATGGCGTTCTTGATGCTCTGCTGGCAGCAGGTGCGCGAGCAGTAGGGCTTGTTCTCGTCGAGCGAGCCGGCGCAGAGGACGAAGCCGACGGCGCCGGCCGCGTCGAGCGCCGGGTCGTCGTCCTTGAGCATGCGCTCGAGGTCCATGCCGGTGACGACCTTCGGCGCTCTGCGCCGAGGCCGTAGAGCTCGGGGCGCTCCTCCTGCGAGCCGGTCGCGACGATGACGACGCCGTGGTCGACCGGTGCGTCGCGCTTGCCGTCCTCCGGCCCTGACGACGCTCGAGAAGTTGCCGATGAAGCCGTGGAAGTCGGCCAGCTCGGCTCTCGAGGTGGATCTTGCACGTTCGGGTTGTCGATGAGCCGCTGCTCGAGCTCGGCGACGAGCGCGGCCGGGTCGCCGCCGCGGATCGTGCGGCCGAGCTCGAGGACGTGGCCGCCGAGCCTCGGGCCGCGCTCGACGAGGTGCACCTCGTGGCCCATCTCGCCGAGCGCGAGCGGCGGCCGTCATGCCGGCGACGCCGCCGCCGATGACGAGGGCGGCGTGGGTGAGCGGCACGTCGACCTTGTAGAGCGGCTCGAGCAGCCGGGCCCGGGCGACCGACATGCGGACCAGGTCCTTGGCCTTGTCGGTCGCCTTCTCGGGCTCGTCCGGCGTGCACCCACGACGCCTGGTCGCGGATGTTGGCCATCTCGAAGAGGAACGGGTTGAGCCCGGCCTCGCGGAGCGTGTCCTGGAAGATCGGCTCGTGCGTGCGCGGCGTGCAGCTCGCGACGACGACGCGGTTGAGGCTCGTCCTTCTCGATCGTCTCGCGGATGAGCTGCGAGCGAGTCGCTCGAGCACGTGTACAGCGTGTCGGTCGCGTAGACCGACGCCGGGCAGCGTGCTGGGCGTACTCGGCGACGCCCTCGACGTCGATCACGCCGGCGATGTTGGAGCCGCAGTGGCAGACGAAGACGCCGATGCGCGGCGTCCTCGCCGGTGACGTCGCGTCTCGGCCGGGTACTCCTTCTCGACCGTGAGCGTGCCGCGCGAGTCGGCGAGGCCGGTCATCACCTGGGCCGCCGCGGCCGAGGCCTGGGCGACCGAGTCGGGGATGTCCTTGGGCTCGCCGAACGGACCGACGACGAAGACGCCCTCGCGGCTCGTCTCCAGCGGCTCGAACTCGTCGAGCTGGCAGAAGCCGTGCCGGTTGAGCTCGATGCCGAGGTGGCCGGCCGCCTCCTGCGCCTTGCGCGCAGGCTCGAGGCCGACCGAGAGCACGACCATGTCGTACTCGCTCGGTCTGCAGCCGCCGCTCTCGTCCTCCCAGCTGATCAGCAGGTTCTTCGTCGCGCGGGTCTTCCTTGATCGTCGAGGGGCGCGAGCGGATGAAGCTCACGCCGCGGCTCGAGGGCGCGCTGGTAGAAGGCGTCGAAGCCCTTGCCCTGGGCGCGCATGTCCATGAGGAAGACCTCGGACTCGGCGTCGGGCACGTGGTCCATGGTGAGCATCGCCTGCTTGGTCGGCGTACATGCAGCAGACGCTCGAGCAGTACTCGTGCTCCTGGTCGCGCGAGCCGACGCACTGGATGAAGGCGATCCGCTTCGGGTGCTCGTCGTCGGACGGGCGCTTCACGTCGCCGATCGTCGGACCGGAGGCGCTCAGCATGCGCTCGTACTCGAGCGCGCTCAGGACGTTGGGGTAGCGCCGATAGCCGTACTCGCTCTTCGCGCCCGGGTCGTAGGCGTCGAAGCCGGTCGCCAGGACGACCGCGCCGACGTCGACCTCGAACTCGCGGTCGCGCTCCTCGTGGAGCAGAGCGCCCGGCCCGCAGGCGCGCACGCACTCCATGCACTCGGAGCAGACGGCGCACTGGAGGCAGCGCTTCGCCTCGGCGACCGCCTGCTCCTCGGTGAAGCCCTTGCGCACCTCGACCCAGCGTGCGGCGCCGCTCGGCGCCGTCGTGTTCGGGCATGCGGCACGCGGCGTCGGGCGCTCGTCGCGGCGAGGACCTCGTCGTCGGGCCGAGCCTCGGGGAGGGAGTCCGTCCCAGAGCGGCACGAGCTTCTCGCCGCGCAGGTGGTTGTGGATGGCGGCCGCGGCCTTGCCGGCCGGCGGCGATCGCCTCGATCGCGGTCAGCGGGCGCCGTCGGCGCGACGTCGCCGCCGGCGAACACGCCGGGGCGGCCCGTGGCGCCGGTGTCGGCGTCGATCGACGATCTGGCCGCGCTCGATCTCGACGCCCGTCGAGCCTCTCGAGCGAAGTCGTCGACCATCGCTCTGGCCGATGGCGAAGATGACCGTGTCGCAGGCGAGCTCGATGAACGGCGTCCGGCGATCGGCACCGGGCGGCCGCCAGCCCTCTCGTCGGGCTCGCCGAGCGTGCATGCGCTGGAGCCTGATCGCCGCCGACCTTGCCGTCGGCGCCGAGGATCTCGACGGGCATGCGACGAGGTACTCGATGAGTGAGCTGCTCGTCGAGGCCCTCCGTCGATCTCCTCGGGAGGCGGGCATCGTCCTCGGCGTGCGTCCGTAGGCGATGTCAGTTGGTGACTGACCTGCTGTGGCGCCGAGGCGCAGGGCGGTGCGCGCCGGCGTCGAAGGCCACGTCGCCGCCGCCGATGACCACGACGCGTTCTTGCCGACTCGGCAGCGGCGTCGCCGAGGTTCGCCTGTGCGCAGGAACTCGACCGCGTTGAGGCAACCGTCGAGGTCGTCGGCGCCGACGGGCGCCGGCAGCGTTGCCGCTCTGCAGGCCGACGGCGAGGTAGACGGCCTTGTAGCCGTCGTTCAGCAGGCCGTCGACCGTGAAGTCGACGCCGGCGCGCTGGTTGAGGCGCAGGTCGACGCCGAGGGCGACGATGCGGTCGATCTCCCGCTGCAGGGCCTCGCGCGGCAGGCGGTGACTCGGGGATGCCGACGCGCAGCATGCCGCCGGCGACCGGCAGCGCTCTCGAACACGGTGGTCGCGTAGCCGAGCAGGGCCAGGTCGCGGGCGCAGTGAGAGCCCGGACGGGCCGGCGCCGATGATGGCGACCTTCTCCTCGTAGTGACGCGGCAGCTTCTCGGGCAGAGGCTCGGTCGCGGCCGGCGACGTCGCAGACGAAGCGCTTGAGGCTGGCGATGGCGATCGGGTCGTCGACCGACGCCGCGCGTGCAGTCCGTCTCGCAGGGGTGCGCGCAGACGCGGCCGCAGACCGACGGGAAGGGGTTGGGCTCGGCGGCGACACGGTAGGCGTCTTCGAAGCGACCCTCGGCGATGAGGGCGATGTAGCCCTGGGCCGATGTCTCGACGGCGCAGGCGCTCTTGCAGGGGGCGTAGCCCTTCTTGTCGACCACGTAGGTGTTGGGGATCGCCTGCGGGTAGAGCTTGTAGATCGCCGTGCGCTCGCCGAGCTCCTCGTTGTACTGGTCCTTGACCTTGACCGGGCACACCGGGACGCACTCGCCGCAGCTCGTGCACTTGTCGGGGTCGACGTAGCGGGCGTGGTGATGGACCTTGGCGGTGAAGTGACCGGGCTCGCCCTCGAGCCCGATCGAGCTCCGAGTTGGTGACGATGTCGATGTTCGAGGTGGCGGCCGGCCTCGACCAGCTTCGGCGCCAGGGTGCACATCGAGCAGTCGTTGGTGGGGAAGGTCTTGTCGAGCTGGGCCATGTGGCCGCCCAGGGCCGGCGCCTTCTCGACGAGGTGGACCTTGTAGCCGCCTTCGGCGAGGTCGAGGGCGCACTGGATGCCCGCGACGCCGCCGCCGCAGACGAGGGCGGCACCGGTGGACTTGGGGGGCGGACCCGGCATAGGCGGACTCCTTCGACGAGCGAGTGGCTTATACAGGAACGTGGGCGACCACAGACTCCACGACCCACTGGGATTCGAAGGCAGTATAGCCGAGCGCTCGCGCACGCGTCCACAAGCGTACGCCCTTCCGGTGCGGCCTCGTCAAAGGGTTTGGTGTCCGCTGAAACTCATATGAATGCGGACTCAGGGAGGGCGCCGGCCAGGCTGATCGCGCAGCCGGCGCCCGCGTCATCGTGAGCCCGGCGCCCGCCCCAGCGTCGTGAGGTAGAGGACGGTCTCCTCGGGGCCCTCCAGGCCGACGAGCGCGTCGGCTTCATCGTCGTAGATCGCCGCGATGTGACAGCTCTCCAGGCCCAGCGCGGCGGCGGCGAGGGCCAGGTTCTCGGCGACGTGGCCGACGTCGATGTACACGTCACGATGGCCGCGCTGGCCGTACTTCCACAAGGTGCGCCGGAGGACGGCCGACCACACGACGAGGCAGTCGCAGAGCCCCGCGATCGACTGGTCGAGCGCGGCCGCGCCCGCACGACGCCGCAGCGTCGCGGCCGGCGCCGTCTCGAGCTGCTCGAGGGCATGGTCGAGGACGGCGTAGTGGTACACGCCCGGCTCGAGGCCGGCCACGCGGTGGGCGACGAGGTAGGTCTCGATGGGGTAGAGGCCGCCGGCGGAGGGAGGGCCACTCGCGCCGCGCCGACCAGTCGAGCCACCTGCCCGGCAGTTCGCCGCGCACGTAACGCGTCTGCCGCTGGAACTCGTCGCCGATGCCCGTCACGTCTCCGCCTCGTCGCCCGCTGTCGATGAGCTACCCGCCGCGCGCCTTTGCCAGTCACGCGCCCGACAGGGCGGCCAACGGCGCCCGTCGATTTGGCCGCCGCGTCGGGGTCGTCTGCGCTCTTCTCGGCCCGAACGCATCTGGTACTGTTGCGCCGCACCCCGTATTCCATTGTCAACATCAGCACGAGCCGAAGGGTGGTCGATAGCATGGGTGTGAAGGAACAGTATCGTGACTATGTCATGACCGGTTTCGTCAAGCGCGTCGAGCCGGTGGTCGCGGACCACGGCGACGGGGCGCTGCTCTACGACGCCGACGGCACCGAGTACATCGACTGTTTCGCCGGCATCAGCGTGACCAACGCCGGTCACCACAACCTCAAGGTCCTCGAGGCTGCCAAGGCCCAGGCCGACAAGCTCGTCCACGCCTGCTCGTACGTGTACCACGTGCCGAGCGTCGGCGCCCTGGCCGAGAAGCTCGCCCAGATCACCCCGGGCGCGCTGCAGAAGAGCTTCTTCGGCAACGGCGGCGCTGAGGCCATCGAAGGCGCCTTCCGTCTCGCCAAGCGCTACAGCGGCAAGAACGAGTTCCTGGCCATCGAGTCGAGCTTCCACGGCCGTTCGTACGCGACGCTGTCGGTGACCGGCAACTCGGGGCGCAAGAAGGGTGGCGGCCCGTACATGCCGGGCGTCGCTTTCGTCCCCACGCCGTACTGCTACCGCTGCTTCGCCGAGACCACGCCCGACAAGTGCGACCTGCTCTGCGCGCGCCGCGTCGGCGAGATCGCCCGCCTGCACCTCTCGGGCAGCGTCTGCGCCTTCATCGCCGAGCCGGTGATGGGCGAGGGCGGCATCATCGTCCCGCCCGACGGCTACTTCAAGCGCGTCAAGGAGATCCTCGACGAAGAGGGCATCCTCTTCATCGCCGACGAGGTCCAGAGCGGCTTCGGGCGCACCGGCAAGATGTTCGCGATCGAGCACTTCGGCGTCGAGCCGGACATCATGACGATGGCCAAGGGCATCGCCGACGGCTGGCCGCTCTCGGCCTTCATCGCCCGGCCCGAGATCGCCGACGCCTTCCAGATCGGCGACCACCTCAGCACCTTCGGCGGCAACCCGGTGAGCTGTGCCGCCGCGCTGGCCAACATCGACTTCCTGATGGACGGGGTCGTCGAGGCGTCGGCCAAGAAGGGCGCCGACCTCATGGCGCGCTTCCGAGAGCTGCAGAAGAGCCAGCCGCTGATCGGCGAGGTGCGCGGCAAGGGTCTCATGATCGGCGTCGAGCTGATCGCCGATCCCAAGACAAAGGCCTACGGCACGGCCGCCGCCGGCTTCGTCCGTCAGTACTGCCTCGAGCACAACGTGCTCATCGGGGTGGGCGGCAACTTCGGCAGCGTGCTGCGCGTGCAGCCGCCGCTCGTCATCGACGAGGCGCAGATCGACACCGTGTTCGCGACCGTCGTGGACGCCCTGGAGGCCTTCGCGAAGCAGTGAGGATCGGTCGACGGTGGGCTCGCCCGCGGTCGGCCTTCACACACAGGCGCAAGGGGCCCCGGGCGCGTGAGCGCCCGGGGCCCCTTGCGCGCCCGGGGCCCCTTGCGCGCCCAGCCTCTGGCCGCCCGCGTCGGAGCAGCCGTCGCCTCTGGCCGCACTCGATCACCTGCCTGGAGCACGGTGGCCCCTCGCCCTCTGCGCTTCGCTTCATAGGGGACTGGGGAACAATGGCGAACGACACGCCATGACGGCAACGCCGCCGGCCCTCCATCGGGTCGAGGGCTATCGCGGCTCGAAGACGTGGCGCTGAACCGGCGGACGGCGATGAAAGGGGCCCGATGACCGAACGATCTGAGCGCAGACCACGCACGAAGGTGCACTACGGCAGGCTGATCGCCGCTGTCGGGATCGTCGCGATCATCCTGATCTTCGTCATCCAGAACACCGCGTCGACCGCCTTCACGTTCCTCTTCTGGGGCTTCGACACCCCGCTGTGGTCGATGCTGGTCATGGTGCTGGCCATCGGCGTCGCTGTGGGCTGGGCCCTGACGGCGTCCCGGGGCCGCCGCCGCTGAGGCGCGGGGCGGCGGGCCGACGGGGACGGGCGGCGGCGCTCCCGACCGGGAGCGCCGCCGCCCGTCCCCGTCTCGGCAGTGCCCTCCACTCGGCGGCGCGCGACGACGTACGCGGACCGTGCGCCGCCTCAGACGGCTGGTCTCGCTCAGCCCCGCTCGCGCCGCCGGTCGCGGCCGAGCCTTCTCATCGCGAGCGCCTGTGCGCCGGCGAAGAGGCCCCAGAGCAGGGAGTCGACGCCGAGAATGACGGCGAGCGCGAACACGGTGAGGCCGGGGTACACCATCGCGATGAACCCGACGATCGCGCTCGCGACGCCGCCTGCCAGCTGCCAGATCCAGCCTTCACCGCGTGCAAGGAGGACGACGAGTACGCGCGCTCCGCCCCACACGACGAAGGAGATGCCGAGCAGCAGGGCCAACGTGCGGAGGGTCACTCCGGGCCAGCTCAGGGCCGCGATGCCACCAGCGACGGCGAGGAGTCCCATGAGCGCCGACAGCCACCGTGGCCGGATGCAGGAGGCGCTCGTCAGGTCGACGATGCCCGCGTAGAGCAAGAAGAAGCCGGCGAGCCAGACGAGGGTGACGAGACCGGCGAAGACGTTGCTCAGGACGATGACGCCGAAGATCGCGGAGACGATACCGGCGAGCAGGTACGGCAGCCAGACGCGGCCGGCGAGCTCGGCGGCCGCGTCAGCGGCCCGTGCCTCGGAGGCGCCGCTGAGCGCCGCGAGGTCGCTGTGGGATGGGTCTGCGCTCATGTCGTCCCTTCAGGGCGGCCGTTGTGGTGACGGCGTGGTCACTACCATCACGGTGGAAGCTGCAAACCTCGGCGCTCGACGGGCGGCTCGCCGGCGCCGCGCCGCCCGCGGGCCCGGTGCCTGCGCCGTCGCCGTCCCGTATCATCTGTGCCATGGGCGCCTCTGGAACAGCACGCTCGCCCGGCGGTCGCGGGCGCGAAGGCCGGCGGCAACAGATGAAGCGCGTCGTTCGTCTGCTCGACGAGGTCTACGGCCGGCCGGCGCTGACGCCGCGTCTCCCTCCCGTGGACGAGCTCGTCTACACGGTCCTCTCGCAGAACACGGCCGACGTCAACACCGACCGCGCTTTCGCCGCGCTCAGACGGCGCTTCCCTGAGTGGAGCGCCGTCCGCGACGCGCCCGTCGAAGACATCGTCGAGGCCATCCGGCCGGGCGGACTGGCGGCCACCAAGGGGCCGCGCATCAAGACGATCCTCGCGGCCGTCGGCTCGCCGCGCGAGGGGGCCGAGCCCGACCTCGGCGCCCTCGACGGCCTCGACGACGATGCCGCCGGCGCGTGGCTGGAGGCTCTTCCCGGCGTCGGCCCGAAGACGGCCGCCTGCGTGCTGCTCTTCTCGCTCGGCCGGCCGGTCATGCCGGTCGACACGCACGTGCATCGGGTGGCGCGCCGCCTCGGGCTGATCGACGCCGGGACCACTGCGGAGCAGGCGCACCCCGTGCTGACGGATCTTGCGGGGCCGGAGGCGGCGCAGATCTACGCCGCGCACGTGGGTCTCGTGCGGCACGGCCGTCGCGTCTGTCACGCACGCCGGCCGCGCTGCGGGGACTGTGCGCTGGCTCGACTCTGCCCCAGCGCGGACGTCGGCTGAGGCCCGGGCGCCGGCCGGCGCCCGGGCGACGGCTCAGAGCGGCAGACGCTCAGGCTGCCGTCGCCCGGGAGTCCCGTCACCCTCTCTCGGGCCGAACCAGCGGTCGAGCAGGCCGGCGCGCCAGACCCAGCGCACGAGCAGCAGCCAGCCGACGGCGCTCGCGACGAGCACGGCGTACTGGTGGAGCGGCAGCGGCGTGATCTCGAAGAGCGTGCGGCCCGCGCCGGTCGCGACACCGAGGCCGAGCACCACGAAGAGCGCGCCGGTGAGCGCCGCGAAGCGCCAGTCGCGGCGCAGCGGTGCGCCACCGACCCACCATTCGCTGGGCGGCGCCAGAAGGGGCACGACGAGGATGCCGCAAAGCGTCGCGAAGATGACGGTCGCCGTCTGCGCCGGCGGCAGGGCATGGACCAGCAGGTCGGCCTCGGTCGCACCGGCGTGCGAGCGAATGTAGAGCCGCTCGTAGGCGGAGGCCCAGATGAAGTAGACGGCGAGCGTCATGAGCCACTGGAGCGCGGCCGCGGGCAGCACGAAGCGCGCCAGCCGGCGGAAGAGACTGGTCTTGGGGACGGGGCCGGGCTGCGCCCAGGTGGCGAAGGCGACGGCCGGGATGCCCGCCGCGATGAAGCTCAGCATCGACGCCTGACGCGGCGTGAACGGGAAACCGCCGGCGGCCGTGACGACGCCGATCACGGCCGCCTTCGAGAAGATCCTGACCATGAACATCCGCAGGATGTCGTTCATCCCGTTGAGGATGCGCTGTCCCTCCCTGAAGGCGTACGGCAGCGCTTCGAAGGAGTCGTCGAGCAGCACGAGATCGGCGACGCCGCGCGCCGCCTGGGAGCCGCCGTTCATGGCGATGCTCACGTTGGCCTGCTTGAGGGCGATGACGTCGTTCACGCCGTCACCGATCATCGCCACGTGTCGGCCGCGCCGGCGCAGCGCCTGAAGAAGGCCCTGCTTCTGCTCGGGTGTGACGCGGCCGAAGATGCGCGTGCGCGTCGCGGCCGCGTCGAAGTCGTCGCCCTCCAGGGCCGCGAGGTCGGCGCCTGAGAGAGTCGCAAACCCCATGTCGTCGCCGGCCTCGCCTTCGGGTACGACCCGGATGCGCTCCGGCTCGGCATCGGCCGGCTCTCCGAGTGCGATGCCGGCCTGCAGCGCCAGCGCCGCGACGGTCCGCGGGTCGTCGCCGGAGATGATCTTCACCTCGATGCCCGCTTGTCCGAACTCGTCGAGCGTCGCCTGCACGTGCGGGCGCAGTTCGTCGCTCAGACTGATCAGAGCGAGGGGGCGCAGCGTGCGCGGCAGCTCGGGCTCGTCGCCGAAGCTCGCGGGCACGGGTGACGCGGCGAAGAGGAGCACACGGTGGCCGGCGGCGGTGAGACGCGCGGCGTGCTCGCGCCAGTGCACGCTGCGCGCCTCACCGCCGCCGCTCGCGCCTGACCCGACGAAGGCCTCATCGCCGAAGAGCGCGGGCTGCACGGGCCCGGTCTCCTCGGCGCCCGCTTCCGCCGCGCCGGCATCCGGCCGACCCTCGTCGTCTTCCGGCCAGCCCTCGCCTCCCTCAGGCTGGGGATCGGTGTCGGCGCCGCCTTCGTGCCGCCAGGGCCGCCAGTCCCAGTGCGAGGGCTCCTGCCAGGCCGGCACGGCCGCGGGGTCGCCGACCTCGGCGGCCGTCTCGCCGGCCTGCTCGTCGCCCTCGGGCGGCGCCGCCGCGAAGCCGACGCTGTCGGGTAGGGCGGCGCCGACGACATCCGGTGCGCCGAGCACGTACGTGCCACGCAGACTGCCCTCCGCGAAGGCGAGGCCGCTCCACTTGCGGCGCGAGGAGAAGAGAGCTTCACTCGAGGGTCGCCGCCGGATGCCGTGGTAGGCCCCGCCGAGCGCCTCGATCGTCCGGTTCGTGTCGGTCGTGGTGGCCGCGTAGTCTCCAAGCAACGTCTCCAGGTCCTCGTCGCCGCCATCGAGCTTCACGACCTCGTGCAGGCGGATGACGTTGGACGTGAGGGTGCCCGTCTTGTCGGTGCAGAGCACGTCGACGTTGGACAGCGACTCGATCGCGTTGGCCTGCTGGATCAGCATGCCCTTGCCCAGCATGCGGACGGCTCCGAGGGCGTAGGCGAGGGCGATCGACAGGACGAGGCCGTTGGGGATCAGGGCGACGACCACCGTGGACATGCGCACGCCCTCGACGAAGGGCAAGTGGATGGCGATGTTGCGGCTCCACACGAGGATGTTGAAGACGACCACTACGATCAGCAGTGTGCGGATGATCGTGTAGACCTCGCGCTGCAGGGGCGTGAGCTCGCGGCGGTAGCTCGTGGCCTTGGCGGTGAGCTTGTTGGCGAAGCTGTCGAGGCCGACCTTCTCGGCCACGTAGTAGCCGCCACCGGTCGCGCAGAAGCTGCCCGAGAGCAGCTCGTCGCCCGCGACGCTTGCCGACGAGGTCGGACTCGCCGGTGAGCAGCGACTCGTCGACCTCCATGCGGCCTTCGCCGCGGACACGCCCGTCGACCACGACCTGGTCGCCGGGGTGCAGGCGGAGCAGGTCGCCGACGACGATCTCGGACGGGTCGACGGCGCGCTCGACGCCGTCGCGCACGACCGTCGCCTTGGGCCGCGTCAGGATCGCGATGCGGTCGATGGTGCGCTTGGCGCGGACCTCCTGGGCGAGGCTGACGACGGTGTTCGCCATGATCACGAAGACGGCGACGAAGGCGTCGAGATAGCGCCCCAGCACGATGAGCAGCACGCCGAGGCTGAAGAAGAGGTTGTTGATGAAGTTGAAGACGTTGTCGCGGACGATCTGGCGGTAGGTGCGCCCGGCGTGTACCTGGACGTCGTTGCCCTGACCGGCGGCGCGGCGGCGTGCGGCTTCGGCGTCGCTCAGGCCGCGCGTCGCCGCGCCGCCGGGCGTCGCGCCGACGCTCGCCGTGACTGGGTGCTCCACGTTGGGGGGACGTGTGCTCACGAGACCGCTCCGCTCTGGCCGGGGACGGTCCTCAGGATACCCGAGCGCGCCGATGCGAGCAGCCGGCCACCCCGCTTGCCCGTCTGTCCCGGGCCTCTTCGGCGGAGTGGACGCGGGGGCGATTGACATCACCGCGCCGGGCCGGTTTACTGCGAGATGAGGCGCCGCGCCGCGTCGCCTTTGCCAGTCGCTCCAACGCAGACGATGAGGAGACCACGGTGCGTTCCGTGACTGAGCACAGCTGCGGCCGTGCCGGCGGCTGCATGACCGCGCCGGCGGGTACGTCTCCCCCGACAGCACAGGTCCCTCCGCCGCACCCCCGCGCTCCTCCTTCCCGAGCGGCGCCGACCCGCGTCCGCGACCGGCGATCGCCGACCTGCACGCGTTCCTCGACGAAGGGCTGACGCCCGCCGCCGCGCGCCGTCCGGTCGCGAGCCGCGATCTCGCCGCTGTCTCTCGAGGCTGCCGTCGCGGCCGCTTCATGGCATGGCGCGCCGGCGCTCGCCTCGCTCCCGCGACCGCCTCGTCACCGACGACGTCGCTGCGCGCGCGAGGCCGACCGCGACCAGAACGTCTACCTCGGGGCCGCTGTTCACGCGCTTCCTCAGCAACGCGCCTGCCCGACGTCGTGTTCCTGCCGGCCGACGGTCGCCGGAGGTCGAGGCGGCGCTCGCCTGGGCGCGCGAGACGTGCGACGCCGGTCACCGTGCGCGGCGCCGCCTCGACGGCGCTCGGCGGCTGCGGTGCCGTGCGACGGCGGCCTCACGCTCGACCTCTCGCGCCTCGACCACGTCGACGTGGACGCCGGCCGACGACGTCTGCGTCGTGGGCGCCGGTGCGCGCATGCGCGCGATCCACCGGCGCCTCGCCGAGCACGACCTCGCGCTGCCCGTGTACTCGTCCAACCTCGGCGGCACCTTCGCCGGCTGGTTCGTCACCGGCGGCGTCGGGGCTCAACGCCTTCGGCCGCCGGCGCGCCGCTCGACATCGTGCGCGCCGCCGACGTGGTGCTGCCCGTCGGCGAGCTCGTGCGCTTCCACGCCGACGGCCGCCTCGACGTGCCCGGCCGACGGCGCGCGCGCGCGGGCATCGCGAGGTCGCCGCCGACGAGGCCGAGGCGTGGTTCCGCGGCCGCGGCCTGCGAGCCCTTCGGCCTCGCCGACCTGGCCGGCAGCGAGGGCACTCCTCGGCGTCGTCGTGCAGCTCGTGCTGCAGCGTCGGCCGGCGCCCCAACATCGGCGCCTTCCTGCTCGAGTTCCGCCACGCGCCGGACGCCTTCGCGGCCGCCGAGCGCATCATCGCCGAGGCCGGCCGCACGCTGCCGCGCCCGGCCAACCTCAAGCTCGTGCTCGGCTCGCACCTGCGCCACGCTGCGCACGTCTGGGCCGACGAGGACGCGCGCGCCTGGCGCCGCCTGCCCTCCGGCGCTCTCCGCCGGCGCGAGGCATGCCGTGGGCGCGCCATCGACGGCCCGCGCGGAGCTGCGCACGCCGCCCGAGTCGCGCTCGGCCGACGCGGCGCCTCGAGCCGGCGACGCCGGCAGCCGCCTACCTGTACGTCGACTTCCTCGGCATCGCGCGCGGCGCGCGCCTTCGCCGCGCGCCTCGCCGAGCCTGCCGGGCGCGGCCGCTGCGCGCTCGCCGACGAGAGCGTGCGCTTCGCCGCCGAGCGCTTCCGGCCGCAGCAGAACAAGCGCTTCGGGCCCGGCCTGCTGGCGGCCGAGATCGTGCTGCCGGCGCGGCGCGTGCTCGCCGTACCTGCGCAGCGCCTACCGCCTCGCGCGCCGCGCCGGCGTCGAGCTCGACCCCGAGGTCTACTACCTCGCCGACGGCGAGGCGCTCGTCATCGCCGGCTACCTCACCGACCACCGCGCGGCCGGCCTTCGACCTCGACCTCGTGCTGTCGCCGGCGCTGCTCGACCTCGCCGTGCAGCGCTTCGGCGGCCGGCCCTACGTGCTCGGCCGCTGGCAGGCGTCGTTCGCCGTCGACCGCTTCGGCGCCGGCGGGCTCGCAGCGCCTGCGCGGCGCTCAAGCGCGGCCTCGACCCGCAGGACCTGCGTCAACCGCGGCGTCGTGCTCGGCATGGGCCTGCGCGGGCCGCTCGGCGCGCTCGTCGAGCGCGTCTACCGGCCCGGCGTGTCGTCTCGCGCGCCGCCTGTGGAGCACGCCCGGCCTGCGCCGCGTCGGGCGCGCGTCGCGCGCGCGCGTGCTGGCGCGCGCTGCCCGGGCCCGCGCGAGGGGCGCGGCGAGGCGGCCGGCGACGGCCGCCGCCGCCGCGCCGGCCGCGCGCGCCATCCACTGCGTCAACTGCGGCGAGTGCAACAGCGTCTGCCCGGTCTACGACGCGTCCGGCGATCGCGCCTGCCGCAGACGCTCGTCCACCACGGCGAGCTCGCTGCACGCCGGCGCGCGCGCCGCGCGGCAGCGTCGCCGGCGCTGCTCGACCTGTGCATGCGCTGCGGCAACTGCGAGGAGGTCTGCCAGGCCGGCATCCCGCACCTCGACGTGTACGCCGCTGATGGCGGCGCGCGGCCGACGACGGCCGCGCCGCTACGAGCACGCGCGGCACGCCGCTGCGCGCTGGCCTCGGTGCGCGGCGCCGCCGCGCTACCGCGACGCGCTTCCTCGACGTGCGCCCGGGCATGTACCTGCGCCGCGCGCCGGCCGCGCTCCCGGCGCCGTGCGCTTCCGCGTGCTGCGCGCCGAGAACGACGCCGGGCCGGCGGCCACCTGCCTGCACTGCGCCGCCTGCGTGCCGGTCGTGCCCCACCGAGCGCCAACCGCGAGTTCGAGCGACGCCGACGCGCGCCTCGTCACCACCGACGAGTACAGCTGCATCGGCTGCGGCGCCTGCGTCGAGGTCTGCCCGGCCAACCGCAACAACGGCGGCCAGACGCTGCGCGTCGTCGAGGCGCCGACGGCCGCCGGCGCTGGCGGCGCTCGCCGAGTTCGAAAGGCTGGCGGCGGCCCGGTGACGACGGCTGAGCAACGAGCTCGCGGCGATGGCCGCGCGGCGCGGCGCCGAGCCGCGGCGGCCGCGCCGCCCGGCGACGGCCGCCTCGCCGCAGTGGGAGGACCTGCTCGCCTACATCGTCGATCCGCGCAGCTCGCCGCTCGTGCGCGACCCGCGAGCGCACGCGCCGCGCTGCTCGCGCACCTGCTCGCGCCGCGCCGGCCTCGACGAGGACGAGTTCTGGGCCCTCGACCGCGCGCGCCGCAGCCAGCTCTTCCTCGAGCGCCTTCGCGCGGCGCCTCGCGCGCCGTCCCCGCGCTCGAGCTCACCGCCTTCGACATCGACAAGCTGCTCAAGGAGCGCTTCCGCCGCGAGCCGCTCACGCGTCGGCGCCGCCTGGCACCACGGCTACTGGCGCTCGCTACTTCAGCCACGCCGCCATCACGCACCCCGCCAACGACGGCCTGCGCGAGGAGTTCAGCACCGCCTGGGACATCGTGCGCAAGCAGCCCGGCGGTGCGTCTTCCGCGACGGGCGGCGGGCGGCGCGCTCGAGGAGCTGCGCGCCGCTGCGTCTCGACATGCCGCTCATCGTCGGGCCGCTGCCCTTCGGCGCCGGCGCCGGCCTCGAGCTCGCCTACCTCGAGGCGATCGCTCGGCGCCGACCCGGCGCACGACATCCGCACGCGCATCGCTGGTCGTGATCGAGGCCGACACGGCCGCTGCGCACGCCGCGCGAGCTGCTGCCGCACGCCGCGCGACCTCGTGGTGCGGCTCGCGCCGCGGCACGCCGTGCCGTCGCTGGCGGCGAGCGGCGCGGGCTCGCGCGACGCTCGTGGCGCGCCGGCGCGCATCGCTCGAGCTCGTCCGCGCCGCGCGCATCGTCGAGCTCGATCCGTGGAGCGGCGCGGCGAGCGGCGGCGACGCCGAGCGCCGGCCTCGCAGCACGCTCGCCGCCGGCCGCTGCCGCGCCGTGAACCCGCGATCTGCCTGCTGCTCGGCGTGCTACCTCGCGCTGCGACGGCGACGCCTTCTGGGCGCGCCTCGAGGAGGCGGCGCGCCACGACGGCGTCGCCCTCGTCCACTACCACGCCGGCGCGCTGCAAGTCGTACCGTCTGACGCCGCGCGGTCGACGCCTTCCTCAAGCAGACGCCTGCTGCGCGCCCGCGTGCAGCTCGTCTCGCGCCGGCGGCGACACCGACACGCAGGCCTCGGCGGCGACGCGTCTACGAGGCGCGTGCTGCTGGGCGCCAACGGCGGCGCCATGACGCACGCCGCCGCCATCGCGCTCGTCCCCGAGGTCGTCGACGTGCTGCGCCGGCGCCGACGCGCCGCTCGCGTGCCGAGGCGCTCGCCGCCGCGCGAGCCGCCGCGACGCTTCGCGAGATGGCGCTGCTGCACGCTGACCTGCTGGCAGCACAGCATCCTCGACTTCCTCAGCTGCATGGGCATCGACGACGTGCAGAAGACCTCGGGCAACACGATGGCGATCACCATGACCGAGGACTGGGTGCGCGAGGTCGACGCCCTGGCGACCGCCGAGTTCGGCCGCGCTCAACGCCGCGCAGAACGCGGCGCGCGTGGCGGCCGAGCCGGTGCCGCGCGGGCGTGCGGCGAGCGCTACCGCGTCTCGGCGCTGCTCGCGCGAGCGCGCAGCCCGGACCTGCCGCTGGTGCAACGCCGCCCGCGTGCTCGCCCAGCGCGACGCCAGCTACCACCTCGAGCAACTCGAGCCGCGCGCTCAACGCCGACTTCCTCGAGGTCATCTACCGCATGGCGGCCGGCGAGCTGCCCGAGCGTCGACGACTTCTTCGTCGGCCGGCGACCAGGGCGCCGTACTCGCTCGACCGCGTCGGGCTGCAGGCTCTCGCGCGAGTCGGTCGCCTGGTCGCTCGAGCGCCTGCGGCGCGACCCGGCGCTGCTCGACTACATCTCAGCTGGCCGTGCCGCGCGGCTTCACGCGGCCGGGCGCGGTGCCGCCGGGCGCCACGCGTCACGCGTGCACGCGGCGCCGGCGCGCCCGGCGCTGGTCGCGCGTCGCAGGCCGACGAGCGCGGCGGCTTCGAGCGCGCGCTCGGCGCCGGCCACCCGCTGGAGGCGCGCTCGAAGGCGTCCGACGCCGCCGTCGAGCCGGCGCCGCTCTGGCTGCGGGCCGTCGCCGCCGGACGGCGCCGAGACGCTCATCGAGCTGACCGCCGTCGGGCACGGCGCGCACGGCGCCAGCGTGCTGCGCGCCTCCGCCGACGGCGCCGTCGTCCTGCAGGCGCGACCCGCGCGGCGGCCTCGCGCTGAGCGGCTTCGGCCGTGCGCGAGCCCATCTGGCACGGGCCCGTCTCGCCACGCCTCCACCTCGCTCGGCGCCGCCAGCGAGGACTTCCTGACGGCGCGCATCGAGGGCAACGCCGGCATCGCCATGACGTCGTCGCGGCGAGGGCGGCCCGATCCGGCTCTCGCTCGCCGCGACGACATGAAGTGGGAGAGCCTCCAGGCGGCCAGCGGCCACTTCGGCATCACCGGCGCCGACCTGCGCCGGGTGCGCGACGTCGAGATCAAGATCAACCAGGGCGCCAAGCCCGGCAAGGGCGGCCGCCTCTCCGGCGCCAAGGTCACGCCGACGGTCAGCAAGGCGCGCAACATCCCCGTGGGCACCGACGCGCTGAGCCCCGACCCCAAGCACGACATCTACTCGATCGAGGACATGCCGGCCGAGGTCTGGCTGTGGCTGCTCTACCACAACCACTGCGGCATCAAGATCACCGGCTCCAACTACACGCGCTTCGTGGCCGCCGGCATGTGGAGCAACTTCGTCGTCGACTACCTGCTCGTCGACGCCGGCATCGGCGGCTCGGGCAACTACCACGCCGACTCCGCGCACGTCGGGCTGGCCGGACATCTTCCGCACCATCCTGCACACCCACCACGCGCTCATGGGCGAGCAGGTCGACCTCGACGGCAGCGGCGAGCTGCGCACCATCCGCGACCTGCAACGGCGCGCCCTACGGCGCCGAGGGCGGCACCCGGCTGTTCGCCTCCGGCGGCCTGCGCGGCGAGCTCGACATGCTCAAGGTGCTGATCGCCGGCGCCGACGGCCTGCTCGAGGGCAGCATCGGCAAGGCGGTCGCCTTCGGCTGCACCCAGTGCGGCAACTGCCACCTCGACTGCCCGCGCGGCGGCATCACGACCAAGCCGGAGCTGATGGTGCAGAACGACCGCGAGCTCATGCGCCGCGCGCTTCCGCAACTGGACGCGTGCTCAACATGGTCAAGCTGGCCGTGCTGATCGACGCGCTCAACCGCGAGAGCGGGGCGCTCGCCGAGGACGGCGCGGTGGCCGACGCCGCGCGAGCTGCTCGACGACATCCGCCTGCTGCGCGGCCGCACCGACCTGCTCGAGATGCCGGTGGCTGGGACGGAGGGCGCGACGTCCCGACGGCTCGCGGATCGGCGGCCGGCGCGGTCACGGGACCGCCGGTCGCGGCTGACCGCCGGACCGCCGCAGGCCGAGCACGACTCCTGCCGCGTCGGCTCGCTGGCCGTCAGCGAGCCGGTCGACCGTCGACGCCATCTGGGAGGCGGCGCGGCTCTCGCTACAACGGCGGCAACAACCGCGGCGGCGGCATCGACTTCGCCGGCTTCGCGCCGCCGCCGGTGCGCGAGCGGACCTGCCTCGTGTTCAACACGCATCGGCCCCGACCGCGCGCGAGACGATGCGCGAGATGCTCGGCCACCTGGGCGGCTGCCGGTTCTTCGGCGCCGACGGCGCCGAGCTGCCGGCAGCCGACGTCGCTCGCGCGCGCTCGACGACTTCCGTCTGCCGGTGCGCGACCGCTACGCCGGGCCAGAGGGCTGGCGGCTCGCCGACCTGCGCGAGGACCCGGGCGACTTCCACCTGCTTCTTCGTCGACCTGCGAGCCCGGCGTGCTGGCGCGCTACGGGCGCCGCCTGCTGGCCAGCGAGCGCTGGCTGCAGCGGCGCACCAAGTACGGCGACCTGGCCGACGGCGCAGCTCGCGGCGGCGCTCGACGCCGTGGAGGCCGGGCGAGGCTGCGGCGCCGGCGCCGGCACGGCCGCACGCCGCGCTCGCCGCCTTCGTCGCCGACGTGCGCGAGGAGTACTTCACCGTGCTCGCGCACCTCATCGACTCGCGCTACTACCGCACGCACGGCGAGCCCGGGCGCGCCGCGCCGGGCAAGTACTCGGCCAAGCGCCGCGGCTACGTGGTCTCGATGGGCCAGGACCTGGCGGCCGTCAAGATCAGCGGCTGGACGCACACGATCCCCGAGTACTTCGACTTCGGCCGCTTCTGGGCCGGCGTATCCCGGGCGCCGAGCGGCGGCGTGGCGGTGACCGCGCGGCCGACCTTCGGACGCCGGCTCTCCACGCCCACGTCTGGGGCATGCACCATCGCTACCCGACGAACTCGCCGGCGATCGACGCCGAGGGCCGCGGCAACCCGGCCGGCGCGCACCCGTTCAAGGCCTACAACGTCCTGCTCATGCACAACGGCGAGCAGGTCGGGGTCGACTCCACGTCGCCGTTCCTGCGCGAGTACGGCTACGTGCACGCCGACCCGTCGATGGGCGAGGGCTGCGAGCGACTACGAGGGCGACTCCATCTACGACCGCAAGGCGCTCACCGACACCGAGTACGCCGCCTACCTGGTCGACTTCACGCGCCGCGTGCTGGGCCTGAGCACCGAGGAGGCGTCGCAGGTCGATCTCGCCGATCACCGGGCTCGACCTGGCGGCGATGGACGACGGAGCGGCGCCGGCTGCTTCGAGCTGCTCTCGCTCAACTACATGCAGCTCACGCCGACCGGCCCGTACAAGTTCACGATCGTCGAGTCGCGGCCGCCGGACGGCCGGCGGCGAGACCGCAGCGCCGGCGCCGCCGGGCCGCCGGCTCCGGCGCCCGCCGCGTCGGCTTCCGCGAGAACATGGACATCAAGTTCCTGCGCCCGCACGAGCTCGTCGTCAGCGTCGACACCGGCGCCCGGCGGCGTGCAGGCGGTGGCCAACGGCAGCGAGGCCAAGATCGCCGACGCGATGCTGCGCGTGCTGCACCACCAGGGCGTGCTCAAGGACGCCGGCCACGACCTGCGCTTCAACATGCGCCCGGGCGGCAACCCCGGGCGCGGCGAGTTCGGCGGCGTCGTGGAGGCGTTCCTGACGCCGCGGCGGCGGGGCGGCGTCGATCGCTGCGTCAACCGCTTCGGCGAGCCGGTGCGCGGTGCGAGCGCGCGGGCACGCAAGACCGACGCTGGCGGCGCCCGCTCGCCGCGATCGACGTCGCGCCGCGCGTGGCGCGACGACGTCGACGGCGGCGCTCGACGAGATGGCGGCGCGAGCTGCCGGCCGGCTCGTCGCGGCGCCGGCGAGCGGCCGCTTCCTCGGGCCCGGACGACGCGCTGCCCGGCCGCGGCCCGCCTCGTCGAGACGACGCTGGCGCGCCTCAGCGGATCTGCGCGGCGACGACTACCGCCATCTCGTCGAGGTCGCGCTGCCGGCCTTCGCGGCGCGCGGCGACGCCGAGCGCGCCGTCGCGCTGCGCGTGCTCACCGAGCTGCGCAAGCGCGTCGCCTTCGCCGACCTCGGCGGCAAGGCGCTCTCGACCATCGAGTACCTCACCGACGGCGGCCGCGCCGCCGACGGCGCGTCCCGAGGGCGGCGTCGTACCGGCTGCTCGACGCCGTGCCGCCGCTGGCCGAGGTGCTCGCCGAGCAGGCGGCCGAGGCGCGCGCCGCCGGCGCTCGCGCGCCGGCCGCCGGCCGCTACGGGCCGCCTGACCGCTCGCGACCCGCGACGACCTGCTGCCGCCGCACGGACGCCGCGCGCGACGTGCTCGTCGTCGACTTCGCGCGGCTTCGTGAGCGAGGCGTTCGGCCTCGACTGCGCCTCGCGCTTCGTCAGCGAGGCGGTCCGCCTCGGCTGGCGCAACCTCGTCGGCTACGGCTGCATCGGCGGGCCGCGCTACCTCGGCTGCAACCTGCCGGACGCCGACGGCGCCCCGGCCGCGCGGCGTCGTCATCGAGCTCTACGGCCGCGAGGTCGGCGACTTCCTCGGCGCCCTGCTCGAGGGCGCCGAGCATCTGGCTCTACGGCCAGGGCCAGTGCCACGTCGGCATGAAGGCCGACTCGGGCTACCATCTTCGTGCTGCAGGACGCGCTCAACACCTGCTGCTACGCCGCGCACGGCGGCACCTTCAACGTCTGGGACTCGGGCTCGCGCTTCGCCGTCGCCGGCCAGAACAAGGTCGCTGCTCGACGACGGCGAGACGCCGGCGCAGGGCTTCAGGTCGATCCACTTCGGGACGCCCAACGAGTACGCCTTCGAGTACCTCATGTCGGGCGGCGACAACTCGCTGCACGTGGTGATGGGGCTCGCGAAGCCCGACGCGCGCGGCGAGCTGAGCCTGCGGCCGAAGCCCTACTTCGGCAAGTTCTTCATGAGCGGGCGCCGCCGCCGGGCGCGTGTTCGTCTTCGACCCGGAGCGCCGGCTCGACCCGGCGCAGTACCACGGCAACGTGGTCGAGGAGATCGAGCCCGACGAGTGGGCGCGACGCAGCTGGCGCCGTTCGTCGCCGCCGAGGCGGCGCTGCCGCGGCGCGCCGCTCCGCGTCGAGGGCGACGAGATCGTCGTGCGCCTCGAGGGCGAGTGGCGCCGCTGGCGCTACGACGAGGCCTTCGTGCAGCTCGTGCCGCAGAAGGTCGCGCGCAGCCTCGCCAAGCACGGCGTCACGCCGCCGCAGCTCACGCAGCTGGTGGACGAGCTGTGAGGTGCTGCCGTCGCGATCGGCGCTGGGCGAGCGCGACGCGGGCCGGCCGCTTCGCGTACGCCGCAGCCTGCGCGGCCGCGACGCTCGCGCTCGTCGCCGCCCTCGCGGGCTGCGGCGGCGACCCGTCGCCCAGCCCGACGACCTCGCCGTCCGGGTCCGCGACATCACTCGCGGCCGACGCACCCGCCGATACCTCCGACGCCGCAGCCCCGCCGGGCCCCGCCGTGTACCTGCTCGGCGGTTCGTCCGCGCGCGAGTGCATCGAGAGCAACGCGGCCTGGGCCGCCGCGATCCGCGCCGCCGGCGGCCCCGACGTGCGCGCCGTCGACCTCGGCGCCACGAACCAGAGCTTCAGCGGCGATCGCCGCCTGACTCAGGGCATACCGCGCGGCTCGCTCGTGCTGATCGGCGTCAGTCTCGGGCGCTACACCTCGCCGCCGCCGCGCGCGCTCGGCGACAAGCCGCTCGACGACGAGGCCCGCGCGGCGCTGGCGGGCGAAGTCGAGATCAAGCACCACTACAGCGTGAACCGCGTCCACACTGACGAACGCAAGGGTCAGATCCTCGACCAGTGGCTCGCCGAGCGCTACGAGCTGTACCGGCGCAACTACGACGCCAATCTGGAGGAGCTCGAGCTCCTGCTGCGCGCCTGCCGCAAGCGAGGCCTGCGCGTCGCCCTGCTCGAGTTGCCGCTGAACCTCGAGTTCGTGGGCGATGCTCTCGACGCGCCACGCGAGATGTATCGGGAGGACTGCCGCAGGCTCGCCGCCAGGAGTGGAGCCCCGTTTCTCAGCTTCGTCGAAGAGGTCGATCTCAAGAACACCGAGTTCTACGACCTCGCGCACCTCGTCGAGCCGGGACGGGCGAAGTGGCAGGCGCGCCTCGCGGCCGAGGTCGTCGCGCTTCTGCACGATCTGCGCTGAAGGCTCGCGGACTCTGCCGCCGCCGGGGCATGCAGCCCCTTGGTACACTTCGCGATGTCGCCGTAGGGATGGAGAGGAGACCCGCGCATGAGCAGTCCGTCTGAACCGGCGCTCGCGCCGGACGCGTCCGCGCTCAGCCCTCCGTTCGGCTCGGAGGGTGCGGTCGGCGTTCGTGACGCCGCGGCCGCCGCGAGCGGCGGAGCCGGTCTCCTGGCGCTCTCGATCGCGCGCGGCCTCGCCGTCTTCAGCGGCGGCTTCACGCTGCTCTCCCTGCTCGGCGAGTTGCGCACGCCGGGCTTCGACGCGAACGTGTGGTGGATCGACCTGCGGCCCTTGCCGGAGGCGCTCTCGCAGACGGCGCTCGCGCTGGCATCCCTTCTCCTGCTCGCCTTCGCGGTGCGGCCCGCCGCCGGCGCCGCGCGCCGCGCGGCGACGGCCATCGCGGTCTTCGCGCTCGCTGCTGCCGCCGTCTACGACTGCGGTCTCTACTACGCCGCCTGGTCCGACGGGTCGATCGAGCCGTGGTCGCCGGTGCCGCTCTCGCTTCTCATCGCTCTAGCCCTCTCCTTCGTGGGGACGGTCGTGCTGCGCGGCCCTCGCGGCCCCAGCGGGGGGCGCCACGGCGCGTGGGGCTGGGTCCTGGTCGCCGGCACGGTGATCCTCTGCGGGATCCTCTTCCCACTGGCACAGGTGCTGTTCTTCGGCACCACCGACTACCGCCGGCCGGCCGACGCCGCCGTCGTCTTCGGCGCGCAGGTCCACGACGACGGGCACATCTCTACCTCGCTGCGCGATCGCGTGACGACGGCGGTCGCGCTCTACGAAGAGGGGCTGGTCGAGCGCCTCGTCATGAGCGGCGGGCAGGGCACGGCCCCCATCCATGAGGCCGTCGCGATGCGCGACCTTGCCGTGGAGCTCGGCGTGCCGGAGGAGGCCGTCCTGATCGACCTCGGCGGCGTCGACACCGACGCGACCGTGCGCGGCACAGGTGCGATCTTCCGCCGCGAGGGCATACGGCGCGTGCTCGCGGTCAGCCACTTCTACCACCTGGCCAGGGTGAAGCTCGCGTACCAGCGTGCCGGCTGGGATGTGCAGACCGTGCCGGCCGTCCAGAGCAACGTGATCCCCCAGACCCCCAGGCTCGTCGCGCGAGAGGTGCCGGCGTTCTGGGTCTACTACCTGCGCGCGGTGGCGCTGTGAGCCGGCGGCGTCCGGTCGTACCCGAGCCGCCTCGCCGCACTCCGTCATCCGGATGTGCGACCTCGAGTGTGGGGCGGACCCGTTCGTCCTCGATCTGAGGTCGATGGAACGGCGCGACGGTGGTATCGTGTCGCTTCGGTACGAGGTGCGACGGGGGACCGCGCGGCCTCGTGAACGATGTCCACGCCACCCGTCGGGAGTCGCCGCAGTGTCGAGCCTCAGACCTCCAGTCGCCGCCGTGCGGCGGCTGATGCCGATCGCCGTGCTCGTCGTGGCCGCGTGCGCGGCCGTGTTGACGGGCGGCTGCGCGGAGCAGGCGGCGACGCAAGCCGCGGCGACCGATCTCGATCCCTCCGCTGCCGGGATCGCCTACCCGCCGAGCCCGCGCTCCGACTGGTATCACATCCTCGCCGTGCTCGAGGAGCTGCGCGAGCGCCCGCCGACCCGTCCGCTGGTCGTGCTGCTTGCCGGCTCGTCGGGACGCGAGTCGACCGTGAGCGACGAGAGCTGGGTCGCGGACGTGCGCGATCTCGGCGGCCCGGCCGTGGCCGCCTACAACCTGAGCTCACGCAACAAGACGTTCACGCACGACCTCGATCTGGTCCGTCTGCTGCCGCGCACGCGCACGCTCGTCTTCATCGGCGTCAACCTTGGCCGCTTTACCGTGTCGCCGGACGTGCTGGCGCGCGGCCCGGCGACCCTGCCCGACGACCTCGAGTTCAGTCACAACCAGCATCATTACGCCAGGCGCGTCATCCTGTCGCCGGAGGAGAAGCAACTCGCGATCGACGAGTGGCTGAGCAAGCGCTCGGCCCAGTTCGGCGAGCGCTGCGCCGCCAACCGCGCCATCCTCGGCGAGGTCGTACGGGTCTGTCTCGCGCGCGGGTACGAGCCCGTCCTGCTCGAGCTCCCCCGCGACAAGGAGGCGATCGGCGACCGCCTCGACGACCCCATCGCCCTCTACCAGCAGGGGTGTAGCGCGGTCGCCGAGGAGTACGACATCCCCTACGTCGACTTCATCGACGAAGCGGATCTGACGACCACCGACTTCTACGACCTCGCGCACCTCGTCGAGTCCGGGTACGTCAAGTGGCAGCGCCATCTGGCACAAACGACGGTGGAACTCCTCGACGACGGCGGCTGAGGTCGCGTCAGGACGGTCAGTCCTCGGGATCGGCGGGCAGCGGCGCCACGTCGTCGGCCGGCGGGTCGGCGGCCGACGGGGCGCCCACACTCGTCCGCCCGGCCTTCTGCTCCGCCTTCTTCTGCCTCGCCTGCGCCTGCGTGCGCCGCTTGGCGATGAAGCCGTCGATGTTGCCCGAGCGCGACGACACGATAGTGAGCCCCGTTCTCGCCTTGCGTGCGACCATGTGGTTGCGGTCTTCGGCGAGCACGCGCAGCAGCTTGACGGTGCGCAGGTCCATGGTGCGCCGCAGGACGTCGATGAGCGCGAGCTTGTGGTCGATGTCCCAGTAGCGCACCTTGCGGACGAGCTCATCGCCGGTCGCCTTGTCGTCGAGCAGAGCCAGCGCGCGCGCCGACTGGTAGCGGACGGCGGGCGACCCGTCGTCGAGCAGCTCGACGAGGTGGGCGATCGGCCTGTTTGTCACCGCGCAGGGCGCGCGACGCCAGGCGCCCGACGCCGCGCGCGGCGACCGCCGACTGGTCCTGCTGGGCCGCGTAGGCTCCCATCCGCTTGCCCATGAACCAGAGAGCGGGGATGCCGATCACGACGAGCTGGGCCGCCCAGATACCGTAGAAGAGCGTCGTGTTGGCGCGCACGCCAGTCGAGGAACTGCTCGCGACCGCCGATCACCATCGCGCCGACGATCGCGGTGAGCGACCACGTGACGAGGCCGATGAAGAAGAGGACGAGGACGCCGGCGAGCGGGCTTGGACTTCATGAGGACGGCATGGGCGTGGAGGAACCTCCGGGCGTAGTCGCGGCAGCGACCGGACCGGCCGCCGCGGCCGCGGGTCGCAGCGGCCGGTCCGAGTCTCCGTGTCCCATCAGCCCTGGATCTTCCAGTACTTGACGATCTCGTCGGCGTGAGCTCGACGATGAAGCCGCGCAGCAGGCCCTCGCCGTACTCCGAGCCCGGGTTGATGCACAGCGGTCTCGCCGATGAAGGTGAAGCCGCTCGACTCGTGGATGTGGCCGTGCAGGCCCAGCATCGGCTGGTACTTCTCGATCACGTCGCGCACGGACTGCGAGCCGACGTGGATCATCTTGACGCCCTCGGCGCCGGACTTGACCTTGAGGTCCTTGTTCAGCTCGGGAGCCAGGTCGATGTCGGTGTCCTTCGGCGGGCAGTGGATGTTCCAGATCGAGTTGGGCATGTTCTTGAGCCAGGAGATCTTCTCCTCGAGCATCTCCTTCATGCCCTCTTCGTCGGTCTCGCGCGGCGTGTCCCACGGGGTGGGCGTGACGTACTCGAGGCTGATGAGCTCGTGGCCGCCGAGGTCGACGACCTTGTCGGTCGGGTAGATGATGTTGCGGTCGGCGTAGTCCTTGATGGCCACGTCCAGCTCGATGCGGGTCGTCGTTGCCCGGCATGACGATCGACATGACCTTGCGTGGTGTCGATCTTCTCGCACAGCAGGTCGAGCCAGTTGTCGCATGCGCTTGACGACCTCCCGCTTCATGATCTCGTCGACCTTCTCGGGGTGCTTCTTAAGGTCCTCGAGCTCCTTCTTGTCGATGCGGCAGGAGTAGACGCCGCCGTTGGCGAGCTTCTGCTCCCAGTCGAGCGATCTCCTCTTCGGTCTTCAGCTTGACCTCGCGGCCGAAGTAGCCGGACTTGTAGTAGCCCTTGCCGAAGTCGATGAGCGGGACGAGCGCCTTGCCGGCAAGGTCGCCGCACAGCATGAGGCAGTCGCACTCGTACATGGCTGATGGCGCTGATCCACTTGCGCCAGACGGTCTCGGCGCCGTGGACGTCGACGGAGTAGAAGATCCTCATGCACACGCTCCTTCGAGTAGAGAAGGGAAGGGCGCCCCCCTCGCAAGGAGGAGGGGCGCCCGATGCCCCTGACATCAGGCCGGCGGGATCTGCGCGAAGATCGTGTTCGGGTCGATGCCTTCCTTGCGGTTGCGATTGTACATCTACGCCACGAGGATGAGGCCGATGGCGAGCATGATCGCCGTGGCCATCGTGCTCCAGAACGACCATGTACTGGCCGACGACGCCCATCATCCACCAGCCCACGAGGAAGGTGAGGACGCCGATGATCGATGATCACCGGCACGCCGCCCGACGTGTACTGGAAGGTCGACTTCTCGATACAGGTCGGGCCGCAGGTACGGCAGGAAGATCGCCGCCAGGCCCATCGGCCAGATGAAGAACAGGGCGCCGAAGTCGAGCAGGGCGAGCGTCTGGACCGCCCACTCCGCGCCGACCGAGTCGCCGTACGCCATGACCACGCCCACGAAGGCGAAGACGGCGAGGAAGTGGTTGGCGTTGGTCGGGTTGCCGCTGCCGCCGACCTTGGCGAGGGCGAGCGGCAGCTGACGGTCGAACGCCATCGAGAAGATGCCGCGCACGCCGGCCAGCCAGATCAGGATGCTCGTGTTGACGAACCAGAAGAAGTAGCAGACCGCCATGAAGATGGCGAGCCACGCCGCGCCGCCGTTGATGCCGGCGTAGAACGGCATCACCGGCTGTGGCGGCGTCTGGCCCATCGCGGTCTCGAGCGCGCCGAACGTCGTGTCATCCGTGTAGAAGAGGTACGCGTAGTCACGGATGAAGTCGCTGCCGAAGGAGAAGCCCGACGCCCAGGCGTTGAGCGTGTAGATGATGCCCACGGCCACGGCGCCGCCGATGAGGCCGCGAATGAAGCTGGTGCGCGGGGTCTTGACCTCGGAGCCGACGAACGACGTGACCTCGAGGGCGCTGTAGGCCCAGAGCACCGAGAGCAGCACGCCGGTCATCGCGTCCCAGGCGCTCATCATCGCGTCCTCGACGCCCGCCGCGCTTGCGGCGGCCGTCACGGCGGCCGCACTGCCGGCGCCGTAGACCTCGTCGAACGAGGTCTGGCCGTCGACCACGAACAGCAGGATCAGGGCGATCAAGGTGCCGACGATCGGCGTGTAGATGATCGCCCGCATGACCCACTTCAGCTTGTCGAGGCCCATGAGCTCGAGGCCCCAGACGATGAAGATGAAGACGATCACCACCCAGAACTTGTTGCCCGCGTCGGCGAACCAGTTCGACCAGTCGGTCATCCAGGTGCTGCCGGTCATCTCACCGGCCAGCTGGAAGCCCGAGGCGATCGGGATGAACCCCTGGTAGAAGATGAAGCCGGCGGCCAGTCCGCAGCCGCCGCCGATGACGTAGATCCAGTTCGGGATGAAGCCGAACATGGGGTGCAGCACGCGGCTCGTGACCACGTACAGGGCGCCGGACCGCGGGAACGAGCTCGCGAACGCGGCGATGACGAGGACCGGCGGCAGCCAGAGGACGAAGCCGATGATGAAGGCCCACACCATGTTGGCGCCCGGATAGAGGCCCGGCATCTTCACGGCGTAGTAGGTCATGCCGCCCGCCGCGGGCCCGGCGATCGTGAAGAGGAGCACGTCCCACCAGCTCATCTCCTGCACCAGGCCCGACGCCTTTCGGGCAAATACGATGGTTTCTTCTGCCATTCCCCCAAACTCCTCTTCGAGGATGACGGGCACCGGGTCGGCCACGGTGTGCAACGACGCGTGAGCTCAGGCCCGGCGGTGTTGCCGTTTCGCTACTCCTGGCCCACCTCCTTTCACGAAACGGTCACACTATGTACGCGCTCGGTGCCGAGGTGTCAAGAGCGAAGCGGCGCCTCGGCCGAGGCCCTCCACCTGCGTACTCTATATGCAGGGATGCGCCGTGGAAACAGGGATGCGCCGTGGAAACAGGGCGGACCGGCGTGGCGGCCTTGCGGCCGCCACGCCGGTCCGCCCTGTTCGTCCTTCAGCTGCTCAGAGGCTGCAGGCGTTCTGCGCTTGCTCCTCCCAGACCGTCTGGACGGGCTCGCCGCACTTGACGAGCAGCTTGTCCCACTCGTGGTCGACCCACTCCTGCACGCGGGCGAGGGTCTCCTCGTTGCCGGGCTTGAAGAGGTGGGCGAAGCGGCCCTGGCGCTTGAGCCACGGGATCAGCTCCTCCTTGACCTTCGGCCGGTAGGTGAGGCGGTGCTGGCCGTCTTCGACCTCGAAGAGCGGCCAGTAGCAGGTGTTCACGGCCTCACGGGCGAGATCGATGCTGTCCGCCCCGTCGCTGCGCCAGCCGCGCGGGCAGGGCGAGAGGATGTTGAGGAAGGTCGGGCCGGGTGTCGCCAGCGCCTTCGCCGCCTTGCGCACGAGGTCCCGCGGGTCGTGCGGCGACGCCTGGGCGACGTACTTGAGCCCGTGGGCGATCATGATGTCGGTCAGGTTCTTGCGGTTCTGCAGCTTGCCGGCCTGCTCCTTGCCGACGGGGCTCGTCGTCGTCCACGCGCCGACCGGGGTGGCGCCGGAGCGCTGGAAACCGGTGTTCATGTAGGCGCCGTTGTCGTAGCAGACGTACAGCATCTGGTGGCCGCGCTCCATGGCGCCGGAGAGCGACTGCAGGCCGATGTCGTAGGTGCCGCCGTCGCCGCCGAAGGCGATGAACTTGACGTCGTCGTCGATCTTGCCCTGCTTCTTGAGCGAGCGGTAGGCGGTCTCGACGCCCGAGAGCGTCGCGGCGGCGTTCTCGAAGGCGGTGTGGATGTAGCTGCCGGTCCATGAGGTGTACGGGTAGATCGTCGTCGAGACCTCGAGGCAGCCCGTCGCCGCGCTCACGACGATCGGGTCGTCGGTGCCCATCAGCACCTGGCGCACGACGATGGGGGCGCCGCAGCCGGCGCACATGCGATGGCCGCCGGCGAGCTGGTTCGAGTGGGTCAGCAGCTCGTGCCACTGGGTGCGCGCGTCCTCGAAGTGGCTGGTCTCCTTGAGTGCGTCGACCGGGCAGACCTCGACGCACTCCCGGCACATGATGCAGCGCGACTCGTCGACCCGGTACGAGCGCAGGGCGCGCTCGTTGTAGGTGAGCGCCCCGGTCGGACAGGCGGTGACGCAGCGCCCGCAGGTGATGCAGTCGGCGAGCTGCAGCGCGTCTCCGTAGGGCGTGTCGACGTTGATCGCGAAGCCGCGGCCCGGTGAAGTCGTAGCAGGCCGGGCCGGCGACGTCGCGGCACACGCGCACGCAGCGTGCCGCAGGCGATGCAGCGGTCCATGTCGCGCCGGATGAACGGGTGCTCGTGCTGCGGCGCGACCGCTGCGCACGCGGGCGCCGCGGACGCACGAGGTCGTTGGCCGTGATCGTCGTGCTCGACGCCCAGCTTCTGCAGCTCGCAGTCGCCGTTGCGACGGGCAGACGCACTGCAGGCAGCGCATCGCTTCGGCGCGTGCCGCGGCCAGCGAGTAGCCCTTCTCGACCTCGTCGAAGCCGGCGGTGCGACGGGCCTTGCCGATCTTCGGCATGGTGGCCCGCTTGGCCGGCTCGGCGGCGATGCCCATCTTGAGCCAGACGGGGCTGCGCTCGGCGAGGCGCTCGCCCACCTCGCCCAGCCGTGGCCGAGCCTCGAGCTGCTCGAGGTAGGGCATGGCCGGCGTAGACGGCGAGCTGCTCCTCGAGCGTCGACGAGGTCGAGGCCGCGCAGCCAGGCGTCGATGGCGAGCGCCGCGCGCTTGCCGCGAGGCGACGGCGTGGATCACCGGACGGGCGCCCGACACGGCGTCGCCGGCGGCGAACACGCCCGGCGTCGGCGTGCGGCCGGTGTAGTAGTTGGCCTCGACCGTGTCCCAGGACGAGAGCGTCACCTCGTCGGCGCGTGTCGCCGAGGTCGGGTACGGTACGACAGCGCCGAGATGACGGTGGTCGCCGCACGCTCGAAGCGCGAGCCCTTGCATCTCGCGGGTCTTGCCGCGGTCGCGGCGCACCCGCACGCACTCGACGGCCGCCGGCTCGCCGCCGTCTTGCTCGAGCTTGATCTGCTTGGCCTGCGACGTCGAACTCGACGGTGACGCCCTCCTCGAGGGCGTCGGCGAGGTCGCGGGCGCCCGCCTCGATGCTGCTCGCGCCGCGTGCGCGGCGAGCACCGTGACGGACTTGGCGCGCCGAGGCGGCGCGCGGTGCGGGCCGCGTCGAAGGCGGCCGTCCCGTCGCCGATGACGGCGACCGTGTCGCCGAGTGCGCACCTTCTTGCCCTCGCGCACCTTGCGCAGCAGCTCGAGCGCCGTCGATCGCGGCCTCGCTGCCCGGCATCTTGGTCGCCGGCGTCCTGCCAGGCGCCCACGCCGACGAGCGACGGCGTCGAAGCCCGCGTCGAGCAGGCCCTCGAGGGTCACTTCGTAGCCGAGGGCCGTGTCGTCGACGAAGCGGACGCCGGCCTGCCACAGGGGCTCGAGCTCAGCGGTCGAGCACCTTCTCGGGCAGGCGGAACTCGGGGATGCTGTAACGCAGCGAGCCGCCCGGCTTCTCGTTGGTGTCGTAGACCGTGACCTCGTGGCCGCACTCGGTGAGGTACCAGGCGGCGGTGAGACCGGCCGGGCCGGCGCCGATGACGGCGACGCGCCGGCCGCTCGGCATGCCCGGGATCAGGAGCGGCCGCGCGTGGTCGGCCGCCGCCCGGTGCAGGTCGCAGATGGCGAGCGGCTCGTCGACCTCGCCGCGCCGGCACTCAGGCTCGCAGTAGCGCGGGCAGACGCGGCCGAGGATACCCGGGAAGGGCAGGTCGCGGTGCACGATGCGCGGCGGCGCCGAAGGCGTCGCCGTCCTCGAGCGCCGCCATGTAGGCCGGGATGTCGATGTGGGTCGGGCAGGCGTGCGTGCAGGGCGCCTCGCAGTAGCGATCGTGGTCCGACAGGTACATCTTGAGGTAGCTCTCGCGCTTGTCGCGCATGCGACGCGTGTCGGTCTTCACCTTCATGCCCTCGCGCACCCACGTGGTGCAGGCGGCCTGGAGCTTGTCCAGGCCCTTGACCTCGACGAGGCAGAGCCGGCAGGCGCCCCAGGCCGCCATGCCCTCCTGGTGGCAGAGGGCGGGGATGTCGATGCCGTTGCGGCGGGCGACGTCGAGGACCGTCTCGCCCGCCTTCGCGCTCAGTGTCCTGCCGTCGACCGTGAGGCTGACGGAGGCCTTGGTCCGCGGGCTCACTGCTGCCTCCCTTCAGCCGCCACGGGCACGGCCGGTCTCGACGCGGACCGCGTCGAACCGGCAGACCTGGCGGCAGGTGTCGCACTTGATGCAGAGCTTCTGGTCGATCTCGTGCAGCTGCTTGCGCTCGCCCGAGATCGCCTGCGTCGGGCAGGCCCCGAAGCAGACGTGACAGCCCGTGCAGGCGTCCGCGTCGATCGTCGTAGCGGATCAGCGGGCGGCAGACGCCGGCCGGGCAGCGCCTGTCGACGATGTGCTCCATCGACCTCGTCGCGGAAGTAGCGCAGCGTGGAGAGCACGGGGTTCGGGGCGCTGCCGCCGAGCTGCGCAGAGCGAGCCCTCGATCACGTCGTCGGCGAGGCGCTCGAGGCGCTCGATGTCGTCCAGCGTGCCCTCGCCGGCGCTAGATGCGCTCGAGGATCTCGAGCATGCGCTGGCTGCCGATCGCGGCAGGGCACGCACTTGCCGCAGCTCTCCTCGGCGGTGAACTTGAGGAAGAACTTGGCGAAGTCGACCATGCAGGTCGTGTCGTCGACGACGACCATGCCGCCGGAGCCCATCATGGAGCCGGCGGCGACGAGGCTCTCGAAGTCGATCGGCTGGTCGAGCAGCTCGGCGGGCAGGCAGCCGCCGCTGGGCCCGCCGAGCTGCACGGCCTTGAACTCGCGGCCCGGCAGCATGCCGCCGCCGATGTCGAAGATGACCTCGCGCAGGGTCGCGCCCATGGGCACCTCGACGAGGCCGCCGTTCACGATCTTGCCGGTGAGCGAGAAGATCTTCGTCCCCTTGCTCGTCGCGGTGCCCATCGCGGCGAACGCCTCGGCGCCGTTGAGCGACGATCCAGGGCACGTTGGCGTAGGTCTCGACGTTGTTGAGGTTGGTGGGCTGGCCCCAGAGGCCGTGGGCGACGGTGCGGATGTGCTTGCCGCGCGGCATGCCGCGGTGGCCCTCGATCGAGGCGGTCAGCGCCGTCGACTCGCCGCAGACGAAGGCGCCGGCGCCCTGGTTGATGCGGATGTCGAAGCTGAAGCCCGAGCCGAGGATGTCCTCGCCCAGGAGCCCGCGCTCGCGCGCCTGCGCGAGCGCGTGCCGCAGGCGCTCGACGGCGAGCGGGTACTCGTGGCGCACGTAGACGTAGCCCTCGTCGCGCGCCGATCGCGAAGGCGGCGATGATCATGCCCTCGACGACGCGAGTGCGGGTTGTCCTCGAGCACGGCGCGGTCCATGAACGCGCCGGGGTCGCCCTCGTCGCCGTTGCAGATGACGTAGTGCTTCTCGCCGGGGTTCTGCGCGGCAGAAGCGCCACTTCTTGCCGGTGGGGAAGCCGGCGCCGCCGCGGCCGCGCAGGCCCGAGCGTTCGACCTCGTCGATGACGCCCTCGGGGTCGTCGTCGGCGAGGACCTTGGCGAGGGCCGAGTAGCCGCCGCGGGCGATGTAGTCGTCGATCGAGGTCGGGTCGATGAAACCGTTGATGCCGCGCACGATCCGGCGTCTGCCTCTGGTAGAAGGGAACGTCCTTCTCCAGGGCGACCTTGGCGCCCGTGGCCGGGTCCGTGTAGAGGAGACGCTCGACGACGCCGTCGCCGACGACGCTCGTCTCGACGATCTCGGCGATGTCCTTGGCTTTGAGCCGCGGGTAGAACACGCCGAGCGGGTGGACGACCACGATGGGGCCCTCCTGACAGAGGCCGTGGCAGCCCGTGAGGACGACCTGGACCTTGTCGCTGAGGCCGCGCTTGGCGAGCGCCGACGCGAGGGCGTCGGTCAGGGCCGCGCGGCCAGACGCGTTGCAGGTCGTCCCGGCGCAGACGCGGATCTTCACGGTGTCGTCGCCCTCGGTCGCGAACTCGGGACGGAAGGCCGTCTTGAAGGCCTTGGTGATGCGTGCCTGCCGAGTCGAGCCGGCGCTCTTGCTGGCTGCCACCTCAGGCCTCCCTCTTGCGGATCGTCCGTAGCAGCTTGCGCGCCGCCTGTGGAGTGACGCGGCCGTACGTCTCGTCCTCGCCCACCCGGACCGCCGGCGCCAGCGGGCAGGCGCCGATGCAGTTCACTGTCTGGAGGGTGAACAGCAGGTCGGGCGTCGTGCCGCCGACCGCGATCTCGAGTTCCTGGGCGAACGCCTCGGCGACCAGCGGGGCGCCGGCTACGTGGCAGGCGGTGCCCATGCAGACGTTGATGACGTACTTGCCCACCGGCTCGAGCCGGAACTGCGTGTAGAAGCTGGCGACACCGAAGACTCGCGAGAATGGGATGCTTCATCTCGTCGGCGATCGCCTCGAGCGCGGCGCGCGGCAGCCATCCGAAGGCCTCCTGCGTCGCGTGGAACGCCTCGACCAGGCCCGAGCCGTCGCGGATGCGGGCCACGACCGGGTCGAACTTCGCCATGTCGATCTCGGGCTGCGCCGCCAGCGCCGCGGCCCGCTCGGCCTCGGCGTCGAAGGGCAGGGTCTCGAACTCGGGGCAGTGGTCGATCTCGATGCAGTCGACCGGGCAGCTGCGCTCGCAGAGCGTGCAGGCGTAGCAGCGCAGCCGGCCGTCCTTCTCCTTGACGAGGTCGAAGAGGCCGACGCCCTTGCGCTTGCCGACCAGCTCGCGCTTCTCGAAGTCGATGCCTTGCAGCACCTCGTACAGGTGCGAGCCCGGCCGGGGCGCCCCGGCCGTTGCCGTTGCCGCCGGCGCTCTTGTTGGCCATCCGGGTCACCTCAGTCCTCGCGCAGGTTCAGGTAGCGCCGCTCCGTGGAGGTGCGCCGTTTCGCCTTCGCGGCCTTCTGGAGCGTGGCGAACGCCTGCTCGATGTTGTCGGGGAAGATGTCGCGGCCGCCGAGGCCGTAGATGAAGGGCAGCACCTGGGGCCGCGGCTCGCTGTCGTACAGCGCGGCCCGCACCTCGAGGAACAGCGGCCCGCCCTGGGCGCCGAACGAGTCGGCGCGGTCGAGCACGCCGACGACGCGGCAGCCCTTGAGCGCGTCGACGAAAGCCTTGACGGGGAAGGGCCTGAAGACGCGCAGCCGGACCATGCCGGCCTTGACGCCGCGCTCGCGAAGCTGGTCGACCACTATCCGCGTCGTCCCGGCCGTCGAGCCGACCACGACGATGGCGATCTCGGCGTCGTCCATGCGGTAGTCGTCGACCAGTCCGTAGCGCCGCCCGGAGAGCTCGGCATACTCGTCGGCGATCTCCTGGATGACGCCGAGAGAGCGGTCCATCGCCCGGTTCTGGGAGACCTTGTGCTCGAAGTAGAAGCCGTGGAGGCCGTCGAACGGGCCGATGGTCACCGGGTGCTTCGTGTCGAGCAGCGGGTGGACGGGCCGGTACGGCCCGATGAACGCCTGCACCTGGTCGTCGGTCAGCATCCTGAGCGGACCGATCGCGCCGCTGATGACGTAGCCGTCGAGCATGCCCATGACGGGCAGACGTCACGTCGTCGTGTTCGGCGATGCGGATCGCCTGGAGGCAGTTGTCGTAGGCCTCCTGGTGGTTCTCGCCGTAGAGCTGGATCCAGCCCGTGTCGCGGCCGCCCATCGTGTCGGAGTGGTCGCAGTGGATGTTGATGGGGCCGGAGAGGGCGCGGTTGACCGTCGTCATGACGATCGGCAGCCGGTAGGACGCGGCGATGTAGAGGACCTCCCACATGAGGGCGAAGCCCTGGGAGGAGGTCGCCGTCATCGTGCGCGCGCCGCCGGCCGCGGCGCCGATCGCGGCGCTCATCGCGGAGTGCTCGCTCTCGACGGTGACGAACTCGGTGTCGACCTTGCCGTCGGCCACGAACTGGGCGAAGATCTGCACGATCTCGGTCTGTGGCGTGATCGGGTAGGCCGCGACCACGTCGGGGTCGATCTGGCGCATCGCCTCGGCGACGGCCTCGTTGCCGGTGACGGCGAGCGTGCGGGCGTCGATCGTACTCACGCTCACTCCTTCTCGTCGATCTTCATGGTGATCGCGTCGACAGGGCACTCCTTGGCGCAGATGCCGCAACCCTTGCAGTGCTCGAGGTCGACGCCGACCGCCTTGCCGCCCTCGATCCTGATCGAGGCGTCGGGGCAGTAGAAGTAGCAGAGCATGCAGCCGTCGCACTTCTCGCTGTCGATCTCGGGGATGAACGTGCGCCAGCCGCCGGTCTCGTTGTCGACCGAGTTGCCGGCCTCGGGGATCGTGGCGCCGAGCTCGTGCCGGTCCGGCCCCCAGCTCTCGAGGTCGCTGATGTCCCACTTGGCCTTGGCGCCCTTGTCGCCGCGCGGCTTGCGCGAGGGTGCGGGCTTCTTGGCGGCCGCCTTCTTCTCGGCGCTCATTCGCCCTGCACCTCCTCGTAGCTGCGTGTGAGGGCCTGGATGTTGCCCTCCACGACCTTGGGCGGGAACTTCTTGCCGAAGTCGGCGCGCATGAACTCGGCGACGTCGTCGATGGGGAAGAGGCCGGTGATGCGCGTCAGCGCCCCGACCATCGGGGTGTTGGGGATCGGCCGCCTGATCGTCTCGGTCGCGATGCGCGACGCGGCGACCGTGAACAGCCGGCGTCCCTCGATACCGTACTTCTTGCGGAGCTCGGCGGGACTGAGGTCGCTGTTGACGAGCACGACGGCGTCGTCGGGTGCGCCCTTCGTCACGTCGACGATGCTGAGCAGCGACGCGTCGAGCACGACCACGATCGCCGGGTGTTCGACGCCCGCGTACAGCTGGATGGGTTCGTTGCTGATGCGCGTGAAGGCGACGATGGGTGCGCCCGAACGCTCCGGCCCGTATTCGGGAAAGGCTTGGAAGTACTTGCCCTGCCCCAAGCCGACCTCGGCCACCATCTTGGCGGCCGTGACCGCGCCCTGACCGCCGCGGCCGTGCCAGCGGATCTCGGTCAGCGTCACTGCGGTCGCGGGCGGCTGTGTCTTGCGACTGGCGGTCGTCACCGTGTCACTCCTCTCCTCGGCGCACCAAGGCCCGGCCCGCGAGGGCCCGGCCGAGCGTGAGCTCGTCGGCGTACTCGAGATCGCCGCCCACCGGCAGGCCGCTGGCCGAGCCGGGTGACGCGAACGCGCGCCGGCAGCAGGTCGGCCACGTACATGGCGGTCGCCTCGCCGGTCATCGTCGGGTTGGTCGCGATGATCACTTCACGGATGTCGTCGTCGATGCGCCGCACCAGTTCGGCGATGCGCAGGTCGCTCGGTTCGACGCCGTCGAGCGGAGAGAGCGCCCCGCCGAGGACGTGGTACAGGCCGCGGAACTCGTGAGTGCGCTCGATGGGCCCGATGTCGGCGGGCTGCTCGATGACGCAGAGCACGTGAGGATCGCGGCGCGTGTCGGCACAGATGATGCAGAGCTCGCCCTCGGCGAGGTTGAAGCAGCGGCGGCAGAAGCCGATCTTCTCCTTGACCTCGGTGATGGCCGCCGCCAGCGGCAGGATCTGCTCGGGTCGCTGCCTGAGGATGTGGAAGGCAAGGCGCTGGGCCGTCCGCGGGCCCACGGACGGCAGCTTGGTCAACTCCGCGATCAGCCGTTCGATTGCTGGTGAATACAAGTACACCGCCTTTGCATCTAGATGCAGCGATTCGTGTCAGGCCGTGCGTGACCCCGCACGGGACTGCAGGGGTCGAGCGCGGGACTCGATTCTACCCCGTCCCGGAGGGTCCTCGCAAGGCGGGGAGCCGGCAGCCTCACGCGTACCCGCGACGCCGTCGGCAGCGGAGCGCGCGGGGACGGGCGGAGGCCGTCAATAAGAGGAGTGCAGAAGTCCGCTATGCAGGTTGCTATCCGCTCGCCGGTCGGCTCTCAGAAGAGGCCTGGGATGTTCGGCAGGTCCAGCCCGCCGGTGGCGCCGCCGAGTTTGTCGGAGGCGAGCGCCTGCGCCGAGCGGAGAGCCTCGTTGGTGGCCGCCATCACGAGGTCCTGCAGCATCTCGACGTCGTCGGGGTCGACGGCCTCCGGCTTGATGCGGACCTCGCTCACCTCGAGCGACCCGGTCATCACCACGGTGACCATGCCGCCGCCGGCGCTGGCCTCGACGGTCTCTCCGGCGAGCTGCTCCTGCGCCTCGGCCATCTTCTTCTGCATCTCCTGGACCTGCTTCATCATCTTCTGGTACTGGGGATTCATCGCGACGGCTCTCCTTACTGGTCGTCGGGCAGCTTCTCGGCATCGAAGGTCTCCTCGGCCATGCGGATCATGGCCGTGAAGTCGAGCTCCTGCGGCGCGGCGGTCGCGGACGGCGTCGAGGCGTCGGCCTCTGCCGCCGCCGCCGCAAGGGTGAAACGCGGGGTCAGTCGCCAGCCGAGCACCTCTTCGATCACGGCCGCCAGCCGGTCGGCGTTGCCGGCCTCCTTGACTCTGGCCAGAGCGAACTCGGAGGGCAGCGCCACGACCAGCACGTCATCCTCGAGTGCGGAGGGCCGCGCGTCGCGCAGGAGGGCATAGAGCTGCACGCTGGTCTCCTGCACGCGCTGCCTGATCAGCTCCCACGCGCGTCGCACCCGGTCGATGCTGGGGGCGCTGGACGGGTCGGCCGCATCGTCTGTCGTGCCCGGCGCCGGTCCCGTCTCGGACGCGAGCTCCTCGGACGCGAGCTCCTCGGGCGCGGGCGCTGCGGGCGCGGGCGGTCCGGGGGTGGCTGCGGCGCCCGGCGGCGCCTTCTCCGCGGCCTCGGGGGCCGTGACGGCCGGCGCGGAGCCCTTCTCGCCGGGTGCGGCGGCCGCGCGAGCGGACTTCGCGGCGGCCGCAGAGGCAGCGCCTGTCCCTGGTGGCGGGGCGGAGGGTGTGGCAGCCGGACCGCCGCCGGCCCTCGCGCCACCGCCCGAGGCGGCGACCGCGGCCTCGAGCCGGCGGAGCCGCTCTTCGAGGCCGGCCGGCGAGTGATCGATCTGCGGGCGCGTCATCCTGACGAGCGCGAGCTCGAATTGGAGGCGCGCGTCGAGGCCGTCGCGGATCTCGCGCTGCGCTTGGCCGAGCAGCTCGATCGCGTGCACGATCTCGCGGGCGTGCAGCTGGTGGGCCTGCGGCAAGAGCCGGTCGAGGGCTTGCTCGTCGAGCTCGACCGTCTGGCTCAGGGCGCGCAGCGTGTGGACGTCCTCGGCAGCCTCCTCGAGGTGTTGCAGCAGGAAGAGCTGGCGCAGATGCCGCAACAGGTCGCGGATGTACTGCGAGTAGTCAGTCCCGGCGTCGGCGAGGCGCTGCACGAACTGGAGGCTCTCGGCGGTGTGTCGCTCGATGACGATGTCGGTCAGCTCGAAGAGCAGGTCTGCGTCGGTCACGCCCAGCAGGTCGAGCACGGCACCCGGCGCGATCGAGCCCTCGCTGAAGGCGATCAGCTTCTCGAGCGTGCCGATGGCGTCGCGGAAGCCGCCCTGCGAGTGCCGGGCGATCTCGAGCAGGGCGGCGTCCTGGATGTCGACGGACGGGCCGCCGCGCTCGTCGTCGGAGCGTGCGTTCTCGTCCTCGACGATGCCGCGCAGCAGGCGCGCGATCTCCGGGAGGTGGGGACGGCGGAAGTCGAAGCGCTGGCAGCGCGAGATGATGGTCTCCGGGATCTTGTGCGGCTCGGTCGTGGCCAGCACGAAGACGACATTCGCGGGGGGCTCCTCGAGCGTCTTCAAGAGGGCGTTGAAAGCCTCCCTCGTGAGCATGTGGACCTCGTCGACGATGTAGACCTTGAAGCGTCCCTCGACAGGGGCGAAAGCGACGCGGTCCCGCAGCTCGCGGATGTCGTCGATGCTGCGGTTGGAGGCCGCGTCCATCTCGATGACGTCGAGTGAGGTGGCGGTGGCGATAGTCAGGCAGCTGTGACAGACGCCGCACGGGGTCGACGTGGGGCCCTTGACCGGCTGCTCCTCGGTGCCGAGGCAGTTGAGCGCCTTGGCCAGGATGCGCGCGGCGCTCGTCTTGCCGGTGCCGCGCGGACCTGCGAACACGTACGCGTGGGCGACGCTGCCCGTCTGCACCGCGTTGCGCAGGGTGCGGGCGACGTGCTGCTGACCGACGAGCTGCTCGAAGGTCTGGGGGCGGTACTCGCGGTAGAGCGACCGTTTCATCGGAAGCCGAGTCTACTGCACCGTCCGGTGGGAGAGAAGCCGGCCGCGCACCCGCCGTCGAAACACGTCCCCCGAGCGTCCTTGCCGGCGGCAAGCTCCGGCCAGGCACCCCCGCGGCACATGGAAGTGCCTGCTTAGCGCTGCTTCCTCCCGGACCTGACGCGGTTCGCAGGGTTCCATTGCGCGGGACCCGGCCATCGACGCCGCACACCGGCCGACAGCCTCACAGGACGGCCCCTCGGGCGGGAATTCAGCCCCGCTGTAGCGGATTGCGGGTACAGGGCACCGCTGGCTCCCCGCCTAGCGCGGCCGAGGGGCTAGTGTACGCGCGGCGACGGGCGCGCGCAACGCGGCGACGGTCTCGCCGCGCCGCCGTCGGTCGGCCCGCGCCGCCGTTGGTCGGCCCGCGCCGCGCCGCCGGGCCCGGAGTCTTTCCGAGGGGTATCACCGAAAGCGCGAACGTCACCCTCGGATTCGACGGATTCAGTCGTACGCTTCTTGCCGCGTGACGCCTTCGGTCGTCTGGGGAGCTCTCTGTGACATCGGGATCAAAGGCGTTCGGCCGCTCCCGCGAGCCGCTCCGTCGCCGATCGCCCGGTCGCGAGATTCGGGTCCCTCACCCGTCGCGCCGCCGTGCCCTCACCCGTCGCGCCGCTGCGCCCTCACCCGTCGCGCCGCTGCGCCCTCACCCGCCGCGCCGCCGTGCCCTCACCCGTCACGCCGCCGTGCCGCGCTCCGAGCGGTCCCCGCGGCGATCTCGCCGAGTTTGGGTGTCGCGGATTCGAGCTGAGACGCCGGAACGCGCGAACGTGAGCCGGCTCGGGCGACGGTTTGAGAGCTCTGGCGAGATGACATTCGCGCTTTCGATGACACCCCCGTCGCCCCCCTGTCGGCTTCCAGCCGGACTCCCGTCGGGCCCGGTTCAGACTGCGTCAAGCTCGCCGTCGCCTGTCCCGCCGCCGGTGCGTCCGCGTGCCCGTCGCGCCGCGACGTCGTCAATCGCGCCAGCCAGCTCGGCGGCGCGCGTCACCGGCAGCAGATGGCCGGCGCCGGGGATGAGCCGCAGCTCGGCGCGCGGGACCGCCTCCGCCAGCCGCTCGCTCTGCTGTGGCCACAGTATGCGATCGTCCGTGCCGTGCAGCGCGACCAGCGGCTGCGCGACCCGCGGGTACTGTGGCGCCAGCTGGCGCAGGTCGCGCTCGATGGCAGCGACGCCTTCGGCGTCGCTGCCAGTCCGGGCGGGGTCGTAGTTCAGGGCGACCGCGACCCGGGCGTAGGCGCGCGGGACGCGCTCGGGCGCCGCGATGCGGCGCAGTACGAGCGGGCCGGCGAGCGCGACCGCCGGGGAGAGGAGGGCGGCGCGGAAGAGGCGCCCCAGAAGTCGGGCGCGCAGGAGACGCGCGAGCGGGGTGCCCAACGGCCGCACCGCGTGCGTGTAGCCGGCCGCCGTCACGAGGCCGGCGACGTCGTCCGGGTGGCGCAGCGCCAGGGCGAGGGCGACGGGGGCGCCAGCCGAGTGCCCGAGCACGATCGCCGGCGCGGCGTCGAGCTCGTGCAGTAGCGTGTGCAGCAGGTCGGCTTGGACGAACGGCGACCCGCTCTCGCCCGGCGCCCGCGCACTGTAGCCCGAGCCGGGCCGGTCCACGCTGATCACCCGGTAGCGCTCACGAAGCAGAGGCGCCAGCTCGAGTTCGTGGTCGAAGAGCGAGCCCTTTGCGCCGTGGATGAGCAGCACCGTCGGGCCCTCGCCCTCGTTGCGCAGGTGCAGGCGCACGCCATCGATGGTCGCGAAGCGACCGAGGGCCGGGGCGCGCCGTGCGGCGAGCCGCGTCAACAGGGGGGTCAGGGCGAGGCCAGCTACGACGGCGAGGGCGAGACCGGCAGCGACGACGAGACCGGCAGCGACGACGAGTGCGGCCGCCGACACGATGGACGCCGCCGCGGCGGCCGATGGCAGGTGCTCCATGTCGTCATTCTCCATGGCGGCGGCCAGTTGCAAACCTCGCACGGCAGGCTACTCTCAGGGCGGATGCGCAAGAGACAGGGCAGGCGCGCGGAGAGGACTCCTGCGGGATGAAGAGACGACGGCTGCTCCTCGCGGCGCTGGCGCTGGCCGTCGTGGCGCTCGCGGTCGCGCTGGCCGTGCGGCCGCCGGCGACGCCGGCGCCGCTGCCGGCCGACGCGCCGGCCGAGCTCTTCTCGGCCGGTCGCGCCATGGCGGCGCTCGAGCGCGTCGCCGCCGCGCCGCGACCGCTCGGCTCGCCCGAGGCCGAGCGGTCGCGGGCCTTTCTGCTCGGGGAGCTGCGGGCGCTCGGCCTGTCGCCGCAGATCGTGAGCGGGGTCGTCGTCGCCGACGACGGTCGCACGGCCGGGACGGTGCACGACGTCGTCGCTCGTCTGCCCGGCCGCGACTCGACCCGCTCCGTTCTCCTCGTCGCCCACTACGACAGCGTGGCCGTGGCACCCGGGGCCGCCGACGACGCCAGTGGCGTGGTCACGCTCCTGGAGACGGCGCGGGCGCTCGCCGCCGGCCCGCGCCTCCGCAACGACGTCGTCTTCCTCTTCACCGACGGGGAGGAGCGCGGCATGCTCGGGGCCCGCGCCTTCCTCCGCTACAGTCCGCTCGCCTACGGCGTCGGCCCTGTGCTCAACTTCGACAGCCCGGGGTCGTCGAGCCCCGTCGTGATGTATGAGACGAGCACGGCCAACGGCCGCCTGGTGCGCGAGTACGCGGCGGCGGTGGAGGCACCGTTCGCGTCGTCGCTCATGTACGAGGTGTCGCGTCGCCAGCCGATCCGCACGGATTTCCGCCCCTTCGTGGAGCAGGGGTTCCCGGGCATGGCGTTCGGCGCTCTCGACGGTCCGGCCTACAACCACACGGCGTACGACGACCTGTCGCGCTTCGAGCCCCGCAGCTTGCAGCATCAGGGCGACACCGCGCTCGCCGTTACGCGCAGGCTGGGAGATCTCGATCTCTGGGATCTGCGCGCCCCCGACGTCGTCTACTTCAACGTCGTCGACCGCCTGCACGTGGTCTACGATGCCGATCTCGCTCTGCCGTTCGCCCTTGTCGCCGTCGCCGCCTACGGCTTGGCGCTGGCCGTGGGCCTGCGGCGCCGGCTCCTGAGGCCGCGCGGCGTCGCTCTCGGTCTCGCGGCGTCGGCCGCGACCCTCGGGGTCTCCTTCGTCCTGCTCGGTCTGACGTGGTGGATGTACGTCACCGCGTACGAGGAGCGGCGCTGGACCGACACGGGCGTCGTGCTCAGCGACAGCTACCGCGTCGGCCTCGTCCTGCTGGCCGCCGCCCTCGTGGTGGGGCTCTACGGCGCGCTGCTGCGGACTCTGCGCCCCTGGGACCTGGCGGTGGCCACCCTCTTCTGGTGGCTCGTGGGCGCGGTCGTGCTCTCACTCGCGTTCCCTGGAGCGAGCTACCTCGTGACGTGGCCGCTGCTCGTCTCGGCCCTCGGTCTCGCGGCTGCGTGCGCGTACGGCGAGCGCGCCCTGACGACCGTGCGCGGCGTGCTGCTCGTCAACCTGCCGTCAGTCGCCGGCATCGTCCTCATGGGATCCGCCACGTGGCTCCTGCTGATGTCGGCCGGGCTCCGGCAGCTCATCACGGTGACCGCCGTCTGGTTCGCGGGGGGGGCTGCTGGTCCTGCCGATCGCGGTGGTGCGCAAGGCGGCCGGGCAGTGGCTCTCGCTGGGGCTCGCGGCGGTCGGTCTCGTCGTGCTCATGGCCGTGGGCTCCACGGTCGCCTACAACGCGACGCACCCCCGCTTCAACAGCCTGTACTACCGACAGGACGACGCGGGAGTGGCGCGCTGGCAGACGCCGGATCGTCGTGACGGCTGGATCGAGCAGGCGATCGGCGCCGAGCCGGCGTACGGTGTGACGACGAGCTACTTCCCCATGATCGGGAGCGAGTACATGGCCTCGGCGCCGGCGCCCTCGCTCGGTCTCGAGGCGCCACGCGCCGAGGTGCTCGAGGACGAGGTGACGGGCGCCACGCGCCTTGTGCGTCTGCGGGTGTGGTCACCGCGCGGCGCCGCGGTCGTGTCGGTCCTCGTCGAGTCGGTCGTCGGCGCCCTCTCGGCGCACGTCGATGGACAGCTGCTCAGATCGGGCGACACGACGCTCCTCGATCGCACGCCCGTCCGCTGGCGGTTCGACTACTACGCTCCGTCGCCGGACGGCTTCACCCTGGCCCTGCGGTTCGCCGCCGGGCCGGTCCTGAAGCTGCGGCTCGTGGACGCGACGTACGGGACGCCCGACGCGGCGGCCGCGGCGTTGCCGCCGCGGCCCGAGGGCGTGCTGCCCGGCGGCGGCGGCGACGGCACGCTGGTCGAAGCGACGCTCGAGCTGCCGGCCGTCGAGAGACCGTCGGCGCCCTGACGCCACGGACGCCGCGCCGGCCGCGCCGGAGCGTCCTCGGCGCCGTCGCAGCTAAAGCCGCAGCACGAGCTTGCGCACCTCGGGCTCGTCGCCCGGCAGGATGTCGAAGCCGAGCGACTCGGCGAAACGCGTCATGCCGGGGTTGGCGGCCAGCACGTGCCCGGAGATCTCGCGCACGTGGCGGTCGCGTGCGGCCTTGATCAAGGCGTCCATGAGCTTGCTGCCGATACCCTTGCGCTGGTAGGCGTCGCGCACGAGGATCGCGAACTCCGCCTGCTCCTCGTTGGCGGTCTCCATGGTGAGCCGGGCGACACCGAGCATCGCCGCGCCTTTGCGGCCCTTGGGCTGCCGGATGGCGACCAGGGCGATCTCGCGGTCGTAGTCGATGTGGCAGTAGCGCACGAGCATCGACTTGGTGACCTCACTTACGGGCCCGAAGAAGCGGTACTCGGCGGTGGTCGCGGAGAGTGACTCGATCATCTCGGCCCAGGCCGGCTCGTCCTCGGGCCGGATCGCGCGGATCAGGGCCTTCTCGCCGTTGACCGGCACCTCCCAGTGGTACGTGCTCGGATACATCGAGATCATCAGGTGAGAGCCCGGGAGGGTGATCTTGCGGACGTCTTTCGGCTCGATCACGAGCCGCGCGTCGAGAGCGCAGAGGCCGTCGGCGCGCACCTGGAGGGGGTTGATGTCGACCTCGAGGATCTCGGGGAAATCCACCAGCAGGTAGCTGAATTTCACCAGCGCCTGCTCGAGCGCGACCATGTCGACCGGCTCCTTGCCGCGGTAGCCTTTGAGCAGCTGTGAGACCTTGGTGCTCGAGATCATCGACTGCGCCAGCGCCTGGTTGAGGGGCGGGAAGTCGACGGCCACGTCGCGGTAGAGCTCGACCCCGGTGCCGCCCATGCCGAACATGATCGCCGGTCCGAAGGTGCCGTCCTTCTTGGCTCCGATGATGACCTCGTAGCCGCCGCGCGACATGGCCTGTACCGCCATGCCGATGATGGTCGCGTCGGGGCGCGCCTCCTTGACCCGCGCCGAGATCTTGTCGAACTGGTTCGCGGCCTCGGCGGCGGAGCGCACGTTGAGGGCGATGCCGCCGACGTCGCTCTTGTGGGTGATCTCGTGGGAGAGGATCTTCACCGCCACGGGGAAGCCGATCTTCTCGGCCGCCGCCGCGCACTCCTTGGCCGAGGTCGCGACGACCGTCGGGACGACGGGGATCTGATAGGCGGCGAGGATCTGCTTGGCCTCGACCTCGCTGAGGATCGAGCGGCCGTCGTGGGCGACGGCCAGGAAGATCTTCTTGACGGCGGCGCGGTCAGGCTCGAAGTCGGGCAGGATGTCGGCCGGCGTCTCGTACAGGTTCGCGAGGTTGCGCGTGTACTGGTACATGTACATGTAGGAGCGGACCGCGTCCTCGGGTGTGTCGAAGGTGGGCACGTGCGCGGCGCGCAGCACCTGCACGGCCTCCGCGACCTTGATCTCGCCCATGAACGAGGTGAGCAGCGGCTTGAGCTGGTGCGAGTGGGCGACGTCGACGAGCGCCTTCGCCGTCGCCGTGGGGTCGCTCATCGCCTGCGGTGTCAGGATCGCGAGAACGCCGTCGCAGCCGGGGTCGTCCATGAGCGCCTGTGCGGCGGTGGCGTAGCGCACGGCGTCGGCGTCGCCGGCGACGTCGACGGGGTTGCCGCGTGCCGCGAACGAGGGCAGCGCCTCGGTGAGCTTCGCGTCGGTGTCTTCGGTGAGCTCGGCGAGCTCGCCGCCCAGCGAGAGCAGGCGGTCGGACGCCATCACGCCGGGGCCGCCGGCGTTGGTGACGATGCCGAGACGGGGGCCGCGCGGGCTGGACACGCGCGAGAGCGCCTCGCTCGCGTTGAAGAGGTCCTCGATCTCGTCCACGCGCACGACGCCGGCGCGGCGGAAGACGGCGCTGTAGAGCGTGTCGTCGCCGGCGATGGCCCCGGTGTGCGAGGCGGCCGCCAGGGCGGAACGGGCGTGGCGGCCGCTCTTCACGACGATGATCGGCTTGCTCTTGGCGAAATGGCGGGCTGCGCTCATGAACTTGCGCGCGTCGGTGATCGACTCGATGTAGAGGATGATCGACGTGGTCAGCGCGTCGTGGCCGAAGTAGTCGATGAGGTCGCCGAAATCGACGTCGCACATGGAGCCGACGCTGACGAAGGCGGAGAAGCCGACGTTGTTGGCGGCGGCCCAGTCGAGGATCGCGGTGCCGAGCGCTCCGGACTGGCTGAAGAAGGCGACGCGCCCGCCCGGCGGGATCACATGTGCAAAAGTCACGTTGAGGTTGAGGGCTGGGCGGATGTAGCCGAGGCAGTTGGGTCCGACGATGCGCAGCCCGAACGACTCGGCGATCTTCGTGACCTGAGTCTCGAGCTTGCGTCCATCGGCGCCGATCTCCCTGAAGCCGGAGGAGACGATGACGGCCCCCCCGACCCCGGCCTCGCCGCATTCGCGCACGGTCTTGGGCACATGCTTGGCCGGCACCGCGATGACGGCGAGATCGATCTTGCGCGGCACCTGGCTGATCGAGGCATAGGCCTGGATGCCCTGCACGGACTGCGCCGAGACGTTGACCGGGAAGACGATGCCGTCGTACTCGGCGCCGATCAGGTTGCGCAGCAGGATGTAGCCGACGGAGCCCTTCTTGTTGGAGGCGCCGATGACGGCGATGCTGCGCGGGTCGAAGAGTCTCTCGAGGTTGCGTGTGCTCATGGTCGCTCCCGGCTCCGTCGTTCCTCATCTACAGTACGCCGCTCGGGGATGGAGTTCATCCCGCGATTCCATCGTACCGCGAGATGAAACGACGACGGCCGGCGGGCCCATCCGGCCCGTCGAGCTAGAGGCGCAGGACCACCCGGCGGATGTCGGCCTCGTCGGATGTCTGCACCTTGAAGCCCAGCGACTCGACGAAGCTGAGCATGGGGGCGTTGGCGGTCAGCACGTCGCCGACGATCTCGCGCACGTACTTGTCCCGCGCGGCGTCGATGAGGGCGGTCATCAGCCGCGTGCCGAGCCCGCGGCGCTGGATGTCGTCGCGCACGACGATGGCGAACTCGCCGTGGTCGCCGCCCGGCTCGTCGATCGTCAGGCTGGCGACCCCGAGCATCTTCGGCTCGGGCCCCTCGTCGGTGGCGACCAGGGAGATCTCCGAGTCGTAGTCGATGTGGCAGTAGCGCACGAGCGTCGGCTTGGTGATCTCCGTCACCGGGCCGAAGAAGCGGTAGCCGACGGTCGTGGCGGAGAGCGAGGCGATCATCTCGGCCCAGAGAGGCTCGTCCTCGGGCCGGATGGCGCGGATCGTCACCGGGTGACCGTCGAGCGTCGTCCGCTGCTCGTACTTGGATGGGTACATGGAGATGATGAGGTGTGAGCCGGGCCGTGCGATCTTGCGCAGGTCTCTGGGCTCGATCGTGATGCTGGCGTCGAGGACCTCGACGCCATCGGCTCGCACCTGGAGCGGACTGGCCTCGAAGCGGACGATCTCGGGGAAGTCGACGAGCAGGTAGCTGAGCTTCACCATCACCTGCTCGAGCGCGCCGCGATCGACCAGGTTGCCGAGGCGGTCCGGCCGGAAGAGCTTGGGCACCCTGACCTCGTCGATGAGCGCGTGTGCCAGGGCCTGGTTCAAAGGCGGGAACTCGACGGCGAGTCGGTCGGTGACGGTGCCGCCGCTGTCCCGGGGGCTGAGGAAGAGGACGGGGCCGAAGGTCTCGTCGCGCCACGAGCCGACGACCACGTCGTGACCGCGCCGCGACATGGAGTGCAGCGTGACCCCGAGGACCTCGGCATCGGGCAGCGCCTCGCGAAGTCGAGTCAGCAGCCTGTCGTACTGGCGCGTCGCCTCGCCGACCGAGCGCACGTCGAGGGCGAGGGCGCGTACGGCGGCCTTGTTGGCGATGTCGCGGCTCAGCACCTTCACGGTCACCGGCAGGCCGATCTGCCGCGCCGCCACTCCGCACTCCTGCGGCGAGGTCGCGGTGAGGGTCTCGATGACGGGGACGCCGTAGGCGCTCAGCACCTCCTTGGCCTCGGTCTCGGTGAGCGTGTCGTGTCCCTGGGCGGCGACCGCCGTGAAGATGGCCTTCACCCGGTCACGGTCGGGTTCGAAGTGCGGGAGGATGTCGGTCGGCGTCTGATAGAGCGTGGCGAGGCTTCTCGTGCGCTCGTGCATGTTCATGTAGGCGGAGACCGCGTCCTCCGGCGAGCCGAACGCGGGCACGTGAGCGCCGTGCAACTGTTGAAGCCCGGCGCTGATCAGGTCTCCGCCGAGGAACGCGGCCAGCAACGGTTTGCCGGGAAACTCGCGGGACGCTGCGATCAGGGCGGACGCCGTCTCGTGCGCCGGGCTGGTCACGTATGGCGCGAAGATCGCCAGCACGCCGTCGCAGTTGGGGTCTGTGAGGAGCGCCCTGGTCGCCGTCGCGAAGCGATCGGCGTCGGCGTCGTCGCCGATGTCGACCGGGTTGTCGATGGAGGCGAACGCGGGCAGCGTCGCTTTGAGCTTCTCGGCGGTCTCGGGGGCCAGCTCGGCCAGGTCGCCGTCGAGCTGGAGAAGACGGTCGACCGCCATCACTCCCGGCCCGCCGGCGTTCGTCACGACGCCCAGTCTGGGACCGCGTGGGCTCGGCACGCGCGCGATCGCTTCACTGGCGGCGAAGAGGTTCGAGACCTCGTCGACACGCACCACGCCGGCCCGCCGGAAGGCGGCGCTGTAGAGGGTGTCGTCGCCGGCGCCGGAGCCGATGTGGGCGGCGGCGGCCAAGGCGGACCGAGCGGTCCGGCTCGACTTCACCAGGATGATCGGCTTGGTCTTGGCGAAGTGTCGTGCCGCGCGCATGAACTTGCGCGCGTCCGACAGGGACTCGAGGTAGAGGATGATGGAGTTGGTCTGGGCATCGGCGCCGAAGTAGTCGATCAGGTCGCCGAAGTTGACGTCGCACATGGAGCCCACGCTGACGAACGCCGACAGGCCTATCGAGTTGGTGGCGGCGAGGTCGAGGACCGCGGTGCCGAGCGCGCCGGACTGCGTGATGAAGCAGACGCGGCCCCGCGCTGGCATCACCGGGGAGAAGGTCGCGTTCAGGTGACGGCCCGGGCGTAGGAACCCGATGCAGTTGGGGCCGAGGATGCGCAGGTCGTACGAGCGCGCGATGCCCACGATCTTCTCCTCGAGGGCTCGGCCCTCGGGGCCGCTCTCCTTGAATCCGGAGGAGACGATCACCGCGCCGCCGACCCCTTCCTCGCCACACTCGTGGATGACGTCCGGTACCGCGGCGGCCGGCACCGCGATCACGGCCAGGTCGATCTTGCGCGGCACCTGGGCGATGCTCGGATACGCTTGGATACCGTGGACGGACGTCGCGGACCGGTGCACGGGGAACACGACGCCCGGGTGCTCGGCGGTGATGAGGTTGCGCAGAAGGATCTGGCCGACCGAGCCGCGCGTGTTGGAGGCACCGATCACGGCGATGCTCTGCGGGTCGAGCAGCTTGTCGAGGGCGCGCGTCTTCAGGACTCCCCCCCTTCGCCGCCGTGCCTGCGCCGCGATCGTCGGCCGTCCGCGGCACCCGCATGTGGTCGTTCCCCCGTGGTGCACCCTAGAGCGTTCGCCCCACGGTCGTCAACGCGTCGGCGTGGCGGCCGGCGGGTCCAACGGGCCCGCCGGCCGCCACGCCCGGCCGAACGCGGCAGGGGGCGGCCGCCTCGCGGCGGCCGCCCCCTGCACGGTCTTCGTCTCCGGGCCGAGGCTCGTCGAGCCCCGAGACTCCTGCGTGCCGGCTACTGCTTGTTGGCCTTGAGGTCCTCGACCACGGCCGGGTCGGCCAGGGTCGAGGTGTCGCCCAGAGCGTCGAACTCGCCCTCGGCGATCTTGCGCAGGATGCGGCGCATGATCTTGCCCGAGCGGGTCTTCGGCAGGCCGGTGCGGCGAACTGCATCTTGTCGGGCGTGGCGATCGGGCCGACGACCTTGCGCACGTGCACCGCGAGCTCCTTCTTGAGGTCGTCGCTCGGCTCGACGCCGTCGTTCAGCATGACGTAGGTGTAGATGCCGGTGCCCTTGATGTCGTGCGGGTAGCCGACGACGGCGGCCTCGGCGACGGCCGGGTGGCTGACCAGCGCGCCCTCGACGTCGGAGGTGCCGATGCGGTGGCCGGAGACGTTGAGCACGTCGTCGATGCGGCCCTTGAGCCAGTGGTCGCCGTCGGCGTCGATGGCGCAGCCGTCGCCGGTCGTGAAGTACGCCCTTGAACATCGAGAAGTAGACTTCCTTGAAGCGCTTGCCCTCGATGTCGCCCCAGGTGCCGCGGATCATGCCGGGCCACGGGTGCGGTGATGACCAGATGGCCGTCCTCGCCGACGGCGGCCTCGCTGCCGTCGTCCTTGAGGACCTTGGTCTGCACGCCGAAGAACGGGCGCCCGGCAGAGCCCGGCTTGAGCGCGATGGCGCCGGGGAGCGGGGCGATCATGTGCCCGCCGGTCTCGGTCTGCCACCATGTGTCGAGCAGGGGCACGCGGCTCTTGCCGATCTTCTCGTAGTACCAGATCCAGCTGTTGGCGTCGATCGGCTCGCCGACCGAGGCCATGAGGCGCAGCGACGGCATGTCGTGCTTGTCGACCCACTCGTCGCCCTGGCCGATCAGGCTGCGGATGACGGTCGGCGCCGTGTAGAGAGTGGTCGCCTTGTGCTTCTCGACCACCTGCCAGTAGCGGTCCGGCTCGGGGTAGGTCGGCAGGCCCTCGAAGAGGACGCTGGTGACGCCCATGCTGAGCGGGCCGTAGACGATGTAGCTGTGGCCGGTGATCCAGCCGATGTCGGCGGTGCAGAAGTGGATGTCGTCGTCGTGCAGGTTGAAGACGTACTTGCACGTGTCGTGCACGTAGAGCAGGAACCCGCCGGTGCTGTGCAGGACGCCCTTGGGCGTGCCCGTCGAGCCTGATGTGTAGAGGATGAAGAGCGGGTGCTCGGCGTCGACCGGAACGGGCGGGCAGTCGGCGGTGATGTCGGGAGCGCTCATCTCGTCGTGGTACCAGACGTCGCGGCCCTCCTGCATCGGCACGTCGCCGTCGACGCGCTTGATGACGATGACCGTCTCGACCGTCGTCTCGCCGCCGATGGCGACGTCGGCGTTGGTCTTGGAGGGCGTCGTCTTGGCGCCGCGGTGGCCCTTGTCGGCGCAGATGAGCACCTTGGCGCCGCAGTTGTCGATGCGGGCCTTGAGCGCCTCGGCGGAGAAGCCGCCGAAGACCATCATGTGGATGGCGCCGATGCGCGCGCAGGCGAGCATGACGACCGGCAGCTCGGCGATCATCGGCAGGTAGAGGGCGACGCGGTCGCCCTTCTTCACGCCGTGCTTCTTGAGGACGTTGGCGAACCTGCGAGACCTCGTCGAGGAGCTCCTTGTAGGTCGTGGTCTTGGTGTCGCCGGGGTCGCCCTCGAAGACGATGGCGGGCTTGTCGCCCTGGCCGGCCTCGACCCAGCGGTCGAGGCAGTTGTAGGAGGCGTTGAGCTCGCCGCCCTCGAACCACTTGACGTAGGGGACGGGGTCGAAGCTCCAGTCGAGGACCTTGTCCCACTTCTTGGTCCACGACGAGCGCGTCCTCGGCGCGCTCCGCCCAGTAGCCCTCCGGGTCCTCGACCGAACGCTTGTAGAGAGCCTCGTACTCGTCGACGCTCTTGATCCAGGCGTTCTTCGAGAACTCGGGCGACGGCGGGATGACCATGTTCGGCTCGTCTGCCACCCTGTCCTCCTCCGCTTGCTGCCGTGACGCTCGCGACGCCGCGAACGTGCTCTGACCGTGCTGCCGCCTGCTCCAGATTGGGATCGCAGGGGGGCCTGCCGGGCGCGGGCGAGTGCTCGCGGGCCGCGGGTGTGGCCAATCGGGCACATTACACGGCGGGCGGAGGGACTTCAACCCGCCATGACGTTGGTCGTCGCCCGACTGGGATGGGGCCCTGAGGCGCGCGGGTGAGGAGTCGCCGGCGCATGCGCGTCATAGGGGCACGCAGGGCAACTCTAAGGTTCGCCTTCAGGGTGAGAGTGAGGGGAGGATGGTGGGCAATGTTGGATTTGAACCAACGACTTCCTGCGTGTGAAGCAGGCGCTCTCCCCCTGAGCTAATTGCCCACGGTGCAATCAGGATACCAGAGGCCTCGATGGGGTGAAACACGCAGGCGCTCTCGCCCGCGGAGTCGCCCTCGCGCGCCGTCTCGATCCTCATCTCGCGCGCTCAGGCTTCGTTGAGGCTCTCGGCGCGCTCCTTGACGGCGGCGCAGAGCTGCTCGAAACCGGCCTGTGACTGGCGCATCGCCTTGCTCAGGAGCGGCAGAAGGAGGCCGGTGACCGCCTCGTGCGAGCGGAAGCGCGAGCGACCCGCGCCGAGCGCCTCGACGGTCAAAGCGTGCTCGCCGTCGAACAGACCCGGCACGTACCACTGACCACGCCAGCGCAGCTCGCGGCCCGGGTCCAGCCGGTGCACCCTGGCCTTGAAGATGACGGGCATGCGTCCCGGCGCCTGGATGGTGACGCGGATGCGGCCGCCCTCGACGAGCGCGCCCTCGATGCCGCGGATCACCGGGTTCCACTCGTGGTAGCTACCGGTGTCGTGGACGACCTGCCACACGGTGGTCGAAGGGGCGTCGATCTCGATCGACGCGTCGAGGAACTGCATGCCGGCTCCTTGGTGGGGTTTCGGCGTTCCTACCCGCGGCCGCCGTGGCGCAGTCGCGAGGAGAGCGAGTCGCCGCCGTGGCGGCGACTCGCTCCGGGAGACGCGCGCCCTATGCGATACTCGCGGGGATGATCAAGTACCTGGGGTCAAAGCGGCTGCTCATGCCCCGACATCCTGCGCATGATCGGCTGCTTCGCGGGTGCGCGCCGCGTGCTCGACCTCTTCTCCGGCACGGCGCGCGTCGGGCACGCGCTCAAGCGCGCGGGCTACGACGTGGTCGCCAACGACCACAACGCCTACGCCCACGCTCTGGCGCGCTGCTACGTGCAGGCCGACCGGGCGCGGATCGTCGACGAGCGTGAGCCGGCGGCTCGAGGAGCTGCGACCTGCTGCGGCCGGCCCCCGGCTACTTCACCGAGACGTTCTGCGAGCGCTCACGCTTCTTCCAGCCCGCACAACGGCGCCCGCGTCGACGCGATCCGCGAGCGCATCGCGGAGCGGGCGGGCGCCGGCCTCGACGGCGACGTCGAGGCGGTGCTGCTCGTCGTCGCTCATGGAGGCCGCCGACCGGGTCGACTCGACGACCGGCGTGCAGATGGCCTACCTCAAGCGCTGGGCGCCGCGCGCCCTCGGCGAGCTCGAGCTGCGTGTGCCCGACGTGCTCGCCGGCCGCGGGCGCGGCGCTCTGCCTCGACGCATTCGAGGCGGCCGCGGCGGTCGAGGCCGACGTCGCCTACCTCGACCCGCCGTACAACCAGCACAGCTACCTCGGCAACTACCACGTCTGGGAGTCGCTCGTGCGCTGGGACAAGCCCGAGGTCTACGGCGTGGCCTGCAAGCGTATCGACTGTCGCGCGCGCGCGAGCAGCGCTTCAACTCGCGCCGGCGGGCCGCGGGCGCGTTCGCCGAGCTTGTGCGCGGCCGTGCGCGCCCCGCGGCTGCTCGTCTCCTTCAGCGACGAGGGCTTCCTCGCACGCGAGTGGCTCGAGGGGCTGCTCGCCGAGCGCGGTCACCTCGTCGTCGCGCCGATCGACTACAAGCGCTACGTCGGCGCCCAGATCGGTATCCACGACCCGAGTGGTCGCAAGGTGGGGCGCGTGAGTCACCTGCGCAACACGGAGTACCTATACGCGGTCACGCCGGACCGCGCCGAGGCGGAGGCGCTGGCGGAGGCGGTCGCCGCCGAAAGCGCCTGAGGCGCGCCGCCACTGCGGCAGCGGGGCGCGGTGACGTCGGCCGCGGCCGCCGCGGCGTCGTCTGCACGCGTGCTGCTGCTGTGTTCGCCGGCGCCGTTGTTGCGCTCTCGTGTGAAGCCCCGACCACGCGCCGCAAGAGTCGCCCGCCCGCCGGCACGACGCAATGCGTTGTCAAGCGAGACAACAACCCACATTGGCCGCCAAATCGGAGTGCCGAGGTTGTAGGCTGCCTGCGGGACAGCGGGGCACCGGAGAAACCCCCCGAGGGTATTGACGGTGCGCGGACTCAATAGTTAGAGTCGCCGCGAGGGTCGGATCAGCCGCCTAAGGGCCGCGAGCTGCAAGGGGTGCCGACGATGACGAGCGAGGGGACGCCAGGGGCCGGCGAGGGATCGCCGTTCCTTCGAGTGGTCGTTCTACCGCCAGCCCTGACAACATGGCTGGCAACAGTTTTCTCGTCTTCTGACCAGCGCTTTCCTTTTTCGCCTCTTTGCAGGGATGAAGCGTCGGCCTGCGGTGGCTGTGACGAGATTCGTTCGTTTGATGGTATTGACTTTGGCCGTACTCCATATCTAAATGTGCCTAGACAGACGGCGCGGGCAAGCCGTCGGTCAGGCTCTTCGAGTCCGAGACCTTTGGGGGGGGTGATCGCCAGCTCGACGACCTAGCGGTCGCAGTAGCCGACCGCACTTCAGTTCCGACGTCCTCGCTCTGCGTTACATGTTTTGGGGTTTGAAGGGAGCACAGAGGCCGTCGACCAGGGGGGTACCATCGTGAGCGTGTTCACGACCTCCGTAAGCGGCATCCTGTCGACCATGTCGGCAGGGCTGCTCACGACGATCGTAGCGACAAGATCGAGCGACCGGGGTCCGAAGCCCATCTTCGGCCCCCAGGCCATCCTTGTCCCGAAGCCCATCTTCGGGACCGGCCACGCCCATCTCGATCTCGTCGGCGCGCACGCCACGACGTCTGCCTCCCCGCGCGACCGTCACTCGAGCGACGTGAGTGGGTATCGGACCGATCTTCCAGCTTCGTTTCACGCACTACTTCCAGCACCACTGCACAAGGCGCATCACCTCGTCTGATCGAGGCGACATGCGGGTCGCAGTGTCGCCGCGAGGGGCCTCCGCGCAGGGGCGCGGAGCAGACAAAGTACCAAGGGAAAAGGGGGAACGAATGAGTAAGCCGAAAGCCGCGACGTCGAGGTGGCCGGTGCCGCCTCGCACGGCCGCGGTACTGCTCGTCATCGCCTTCCTCATCGTGGTCAGCACCGCGCTGGCCGACGAGGGGGCGATCCTGCGCAGGAACGTGTCCGGTACGCCGGACCAGGAGACGGAGAACGCGCAGCTCAGTGTGGCGCAGTTCTACATCGACGCGCAGAGGGCCAACGGGACGCTCGTCGCCGCCGAGGCCGGGACCTACAAGGAGAACCCCGGCACCGGTGAGATCGAGGAGCTGACCGGTACCCTCCAGTACTACGCCGAGACCGGCGATCCGGAGAATCCGGACGAGCTGGGCCGGGACTTCAGCACCAACGAGGACCTGCTGCTCGACGAGCGCACGGTCGCCAAGCCGATGGTCATCACGTACTACGACCAGGTCGAGTACGGCGAGTACTCGACCGACGGCTCGGGCGTGCCTGTCCCGGAGAACGCGTCACTGGCCTCGATCGGCGGGAATCTCGCCAAGGCCGTCGACGACGCCTTCGACGCCGAGGCTTTGGCCTCGGGCGGAGTGCCCGACCCCGAGCATCGCTTCGACGCCTACGCTTCGGTGTCGTTCGACGACGGCGAGACCTGGAAGAAGTATGACCTCTCCGAATCCGCCCTCAGGTCGTCGTTCACGCTGGAGGACGGCACGGTCTACCCCGGCACCGTCGACTACGGCGTCAAGAGCGCGGTGGCCGGCAACAAGATCGTCGTCGTGTGGCACAGCAAGTACGCGATGCAGGGTTCGCCGCGCTACTCGCTCAAGGCCTACGAGATCGACGAGGCGACCGGCAAGTACGCGCTTGACGAGAACGGCGACGAGGTGCCGGTGCTCGACGAGTGGGGCGACCCGATGTTCCTCGAGTATCTCGGCAAGGACGGCCAGCCGGTACGCTTCGACGACCCCGACTTCGCTACCAAGGTCGTCTACTACGACCATCCCGTGTACACCTACGATGGTGACGGCAACGTGACCGGCATCACGGAGACCCTGTCGAAGCCCGCCCCGCTGGACATCTGGGGCGTGGCCGGCTCGCAGAACTCGATCGACTACACGGAGTGGATGCACCACGGCCTGTTCCCGTTCGCCGAGGTCGGCGAGGTGCCGTTCAGCTCGATCTGGACCTGCCGCGGCGTGATCCAGCAGACCGCGAAGCGGGACCAGGGCGAGCTCGTCTACAAGACCGACGAGAACGGAGTCCCGACCGACGAGCTCGAGATGGTCTGGGACGTCAAGTGGCGCAAGGCCGAGCGTCTCACCTCCGGCAAGCGCGACGCCATGTACACGGCGATCGACGGCGCCGAGAACGCCGGTTTCGCCATCGTCTGGCAGGAGGACCCGACGGGTCTGCGTCCCGGCTACGGCGAAGGCCCCGGTGAGGGCTGGAGCGGCGCGACCGCCAATCACAAGACCGACCTCTGGTACAGCTTCATCACCTGGGACGATTTCGACAAGGTCGAGAACCCGCTCGCCGATGATGACTACTGGAACACTCCGGACGACAACTACCTCCAGACGCCCGAGCAGGTCGACGAGCTCGGATGGAACACGGAGCTGTATGACGTCACGGACCCGGACACCGGAGAGGTGATCGACAAGCAGACGACCAACAAGCCTCAGGTCTACGAGCGCTTCTCCATGCCACAGCGCATCACCGACAACAACAACATCGTGTGCCTGGTCGACGGTTCGCTCACGATCCCCGAGAGCGAGACCTATACCGCCAACGGGGGAGAGTTGATCAGCGTCGACCGCCTCACGCCCGTCATCGGCGGCAGCGAGGACGGCATCGAGAAGGTCACCGACCTCTACGCCTGGCTCGACCTTGACGACACCAACGGGGACGGCCTCGCCGAAGGCAACGGCATACCCGACATGGTGGCCGCCGGCTTCGCGTGGACGAACTCGCAGGACAGGGTCATCTGCAACTCCGTCACCGAGGACGGCCGTCTCATGAACGGCCAGCAGTGGTCGACGCGCACGCGCATGATGATGGAGGGCTACGACAGGGCGGACGGCACGCGAGGTGCCTGGGTGCTCATGGGCTACGAGGACAGCAAGGGCCTCGGCCCGGGCGAGCCGGTCGACCTCGACGGTGACGGCCAGCCCGACGAAGACCAGCCCGAACCTGGCGACATGGGCAAGGTCACGAAGGTGGACACGTTCGAGCTCATAGACCCCTCGTTCGCCAAACCGGGCCACATGATCAACGCGCCCGACCTTGGCAACCCTGGGTACCAGATCGAGAGCATCAGCGAGGACGGCGTCGTCACCACGATCCCGCCCATCACCGGCCTGATCGAGAACGACGCGCACGAGCTGCAGTACGGCACGCCGATCGCCAGAAGGCCGGCCCTGTTCGTCAACCCGATCACCAAGCTCGAGGTGAAGGCTGACGGTTCGTACGGGGGCGTCGTCAAGATGAAGGCCGGCATGACCTCCGCCATCGTGCTGTACAAAGAGGGCACGATGCGTCAGGGCGGCCCGGCCGACATCATGCTGCGCCGCTGGGTCGTGCCGGATGACTACGACCCGCAGGTCGACAACCCGTTCGCTCTCGAGAACATGGTCGTCGATCTTCCCGACGACTACGTGGGCTTCAAGCACGCGGTCGACGACGATCCCAACACGGACGATGTGGTCCCGATCTGGAGGAAGGACTGGGACACCGGCAACTACCTGGAGCCCACCGAGTGGGTCGAGGTTGACTCCGACGGCGACGGCTGGGACAAGGAGATCGTCAACGGGACGCTCCTGCCCGACGAGACGTCGCGGTCTGCCTACCCGTCGTTCAGCGACTTCACGTCCGAGTACTATCCGAACGGCGTGATGGTCAGGGGCGCCCAGAACATGTCGGGCACGATCCCGCTCGACGTCAGGCCCCAGGACTCCGCGCAGGGTGATACTCAGACCGCCGCGGAGACGATACCGGCGTGGCACCTCGACATCATGCCCGATCTGGCCGTCAAGGTCGAAGACGGCACCCTCAGCTTCACCGACTGCTACTCCTGCCACCCCGACTCCTGGGGCGTGAATCCGGACGATCCGGACGGCTATCCGTCACACGGCATTCTCGACCGCGTGTGGTGGTGGACGCAGACCGACGGCTCCGCTGAGGTCAACGACAAGATCTGGAGCGCCGCCACCGAGGTCAACATCGACCCCGATACCGGCGAGCCAGGTACGCAGCCCGTCCTCAGCATGACGCGTGACGAGCTCGACGCCTGGGGCGCTTCGCAGTACGACGAGCACTGGAAGAACCCCTTCGAACTCGCGAAGGGTCATCGCGGCCACATCGACGGGAACGACGTCGTGGTGATGTACGGCTACGCGCCCAACTGGCTGCAGTCCCACTACGGCAAGGAGCCGATCAACCTCTTCATCCGCCGCTCGTTCGACGGCGGCAAGACCTGGACCACGACGCCGGGCGAAGGCACGAGCCTGGACGGCGTCGCCTACGAGGGCGACGGGACCACCTACTCCCAGGTCCAGGGCACTGGTTCAGAGGAGAAGGGCCGGGTCTTCTTCTACACGGAGACCTACGAGGCCGGCGAGTTCGAGCGGGCGCGCAACGTGTCCCAGTTCTACTCGGCCGGAGCCACGATCATCGACCCGCGCTACTCGCCGACCAACATGAGGCGGCAGACGTCGGTCCTGCGCAAGCTGTCGCTCGATCAGACGGCGGAAGACGACTCGACGGCGGGCGCGTACAATCTGATGAACGGCAGGTTCAACTTCGAGATCCTTCCCGACGTGGTCGACACGGTCGCTCTCGGGATGCACGATGCGACGACCGGTGCTCTGACCGAGGGTGGTCTGAGCCAGGAGCAGCTCGGTGCGGCACGTCCCGACGACATCCGCGATCCGAGCAAGTTCTTCGCCGTGTACGAGAGCGGCGACAGCGGCCCCATGCGTGAGGGCTTCGAAGCTGCCGCCGAGAACCTCTTCTACAGCCGCGCCACCAACTGGGGCGACGACTGGGAGGACGTCCTCTGGATCCCGAACGACGAGGCCAGCAAGACCAACCCGGACGCGAACACGGAGCCGTACTACTACTGGGATTGGCTCGAGACGAAGTCGGACGACAGGTCCGGCGAGGCCGCCGTGGGCGGGAGCGCGGGTGGCCAGTGCTTCTACGCCACATGGAACCAGTGGAAGGAGGACGAGGAGACCGGGCACGAGTACGACTTCGACGCGATCTTCCGTCGCTGCTACTGGGTGCCTGACTCGCTCCGCGAGACCGTCTTCCCGACGGTCGAGATCACCATCGAGCCCGAAGAGCTGACAGCGGCTGAGGGCGAGGTCGTCACCCTGACGGCGACGCCTGAGGACGCGGATCTGGCCGACAGGCTCGTGTACTACTGGGATCTCGACGGGGACGGTTCGGCCGAGACCAAGGGCCAGACCGTGACATTCGTGGCGACTGGCGCGATGCAGCACGTCACGGCCTACGCCAAGGACCGCACGAGCGGCAAGGTCGCCGCCGACGACACCTGGATCAACAGCGCCGTCATGACGCCGCTGGTCTGGAACGTCAAGACCGTCGGCAACCCCGGCCTCGCCGGTGCCTTGGTCTCCCTGAGGGCCAACTTCAGGAGCCCGGGTCAGCGCTGGAACAAGCCGGCGCCGGCCGACTTCGACGACACCGTCACCGCGGTCATCGACTGGGGCGACGGGACGATCGAGCCGGGCGCCATTGCCTCGAGGAACGACGGCAAGGGCTCCAACCGGTTCGTGGTCGGCGAGCACAAGTACAAGACACCTGGCCTCTACACGGTCAAGGTCAGCGTGACGAACGTGTACGACAAGACCGGCTGGAACTCGCTCGAGTACGCGGTCATCGTGCACCGCAAGGCCGGCGCCCTGAGCATCAAGGGCACCTTCGACGACCCGAACGGCGCTGGCGTCGCCACCGTGGCCGCCAACGTCAAGTACAAGGTCAAGGGCAAGTACCCGAGCGGCAAGGCGGCCTTCGTCCTCGGCGACATGACCTTCGTCTCCGAGAAGCTCGACTGGATGGCGGTCCACGGTCGCAAGGCCTGGGTCCGCGGCCAGGGCCAGGTCAACGGGGTCGGCGGCTATGAGTTCCTGATTGCCGTGGTCGACGACCGCAAGAACGTGAACGACCTGATCAGGGTCAAGATCTGGAAGGCCAACGGCACGATGGAGCAGGTCGTCTACGACTCGCAGCCCGGTGCAGCGCTCGACGCGCTCGCCGTCACCGAGCTCAAGGACGGCAAGATCACGATCCCGCTCTTCAAGGGCAAGTCCTGGATGCAGATCCGGGGCCTGATCAAGTAGGACGAGAAGGTGAGATCGGGGCGCCGGCCTGAGGGCCGGCGCCCCCGCACCTGGAGGGCGCCGGCGGCGATGCCGCCGGCGCCCTCTTCCGTTCAGTCGAACTCGACGGCGCCGCCGGTCTTGATCTCGACGACCTCGGCGCCGCGCCGCACGCTGACCGGCGCGGCCCTGTCGGAGCGGCTCGAGAGCCGCGCGCGCCCGCGCGCGAGCTCGAGCCGCAGCGGGTGGCCGCGGTAGGCGAAGTCGACGTCGATCCGCCCGAGCTGCGCTGGCCAGCGCGGGTCGAGCGAGAGCACTCCATCGCGGTGCCCGAGGCCGGTGAAGCAGCGCTGCAGCAGATCGACGCCGGCCGTCATCGCTCCGAGGTGGATCCCCTCGGGCGTCGTTCCTCCCTGCACGTCGTCCACATCGCCGTGCAGCGTGCGCATGAAGCGCGCGTAGGCGTCCTCGCGGCCCTCGCGGGCGAGCGCCCAGGCGAACACCGCGTCGCTCAGCGTCGAGCCGTGGCTCGTGCGCTCGAGGTAGTAGTCGATGGTGGCCGCGACCTGTTCGGGCCGCAGCTCGTAGCCCATGCGGCTCAGGAGCCCCTCGAGCTCGTCCCGCGAGAACACGTAGAAGAGCATGACCGCGTCGGCCTGCTTGGAGAGCTTGTAGCGGTTCGGCGTGTCGTCCTCGGCCTCGAGGATCCGGTCGAGGCGGTGGATGTCGCCGTAGCGCGCCCGGTAGCCCTCCCAGTCGAGCTCCTCGAGCTGCTCGTAGCCCTCGAACTGACTGATCACTCCGTCGGAGTGGAACGGCACGACGAGCTTGCGGCTGAGCTCGTCCCAGCGGGCGAGCTCGTCGTCGTCGATCGCCAGCGTGTCGGTGAGCTCGGCCGCCCGCCGCTCGGAGAGGAGCTCGGGGAGGCGGGCGGCCTCGCCGAAGAGCCAGGCCGCCATGACGTTGGTGTAGGCGTTGTTGTCCAGCCCCGGCGTCTCGACGCCCGGGTAGGCGGTGTGGAACTCGTCGGGCCCGAGGACGCCGCGGATCTCGTGGCGCCCGCGTGCGCCGTCGTGGCTCGAGAGGTCGGCAAAGAAGCGCGCGATCTCGAAGAGCAGCTCGGCGCCGTAGTCGGCCATGAACTGGTCGTCCCCGGTCGCGTCGTGGTACTGCCGGACGTTGCGCGCGATCGCCAGCCCCACGTGCCGCTGCAGGTCGGTGACGTCGGGGATCCACCTCCCCGACTGCGGGTTGAGGTGGATCTTCTGCGCCATCTCCTCGCCGTTGCTGCCGCCCTGCCAGGGGAACATCGCCCCGCGCTGGCCAGCCCGGCGCGCCATGCGGCGCGCCTCCGGCAGCCGTCGGTAGCGGTACTTGAGGAGGTCGCGGGTCACCTCGGGCAGGCGCAGGTCGAGCACCGGGAAGACGTAGAGGTCGTCCCACATCGCGAGCCCGCGGTAGGCCTCGCCGTGCAGGCCGCGCGGCCCCAGGGAGACGTCCATGTCGAGGGTGTTGGGCGACGCCGTCTGGAAGAGGTGGAAGAGGTGCAGGCGGGCGATCTGCAGCACGTTCTCGTTCTCGGGCAGGGCGAGGCTCGAGCGCGCCCAGAGGTGACGCCAGGCGGCCTCGTGGCCGACGAGCAGCTCGGCGAAGTCGCCCGTCTGCTCGAGGGCGAGGAGGGCGTCGCGGCCGACTTCGGAGATGCCGCCGTCGCGCGAGGTGAAGACGGCGACGACCTTCTCCACGGTCGCCGTCTCGCCTCGTGCCAGGTCGACCTCGAACTCGTGCGCGATCACGCCCTCGTCGCGGCTGAGCCGCCGCTCGGGCTCGGCGCCCCCCTCGCTCTTCTTGATGCGCGTGCGCGCGACCTCGGCGATGCGCACGTGCGACTGCACCGTCTCGACGCGTGCCAGCAAAGTCTCGCCGTCGGCCTCCTCCAGGCTGAGCACGTCGAGGTGCCGGCTCGAGAGCTGCCGGTACCGCGGGATGCCCCAGTTCTTCACCGACGCGTCGATGCCGGCGCGCACTCGCAGACGGCCCGACCAGTCCTCGGCGACGACCGTCGTCTGCAGGGCGGCGAGGTGGGGGAGGGCCATGTGCACGAGGCGACGCTCGACGCTGCGCGTTGTGCGGCCCTCGCCGTCGCGGAAGCGGGCGCTGCGCGTGAGGATCCCGCGGCGCAGGTCGAGCTCCTGCCGGTAGTCGAGCAGTTCGACCGCGGCCATGTCGAACCAGGGTCCGTCGCCGATCGCCAGCTGCAGCATGAGCCAGTTCGGGATGTTGACGATGGATTCGTTCTCGATCGTCTGGCCGGCTATCTCGGTCTCCAGGCGATCGTAGACGCCGGCCGGGTAGGTGCCGGGGTAGTGCACGTCGTCGGCGGCCGACTCGGCCGCCGCCCCGCGCGTCGCCATGTAGCCGTTGCCCAGCGTGCAGAGCGCCTCGCGGAGCCCTTCGGTCTCGGGGTCGAAGCCCTCGTACGCCCATACCCATGGATCCATGCGTCCCCTTACTGCCGGTCGTGTCGTCTTGACGTACGCGGTGCGATATCGCTGCGGGTCATACCCTTGCCTCACTCACGGCAGACCTCCGCGGCGGTCGCGGCCGTCGCTCGTCGTTCGCCTTCGCGGGGTCGGTCGCGGCCGCGTGACCTTCTTCGCCCTGCCGTCCCGGCAGACCTTGTCCGCGCCCGCCTTGCCATCGCTCCGGCGAGCACAGGGGACGACGGGATACACTTCGTGCCGTGGAGGCGCCGGCGAGCACCGGGGGCGCCGCAGGGCGCCGGAGGGAGCCGCGTGAAGAGCATCGTGACGCTGACCGTCAACCCGACCGTGGACATCAACACGAGCGTCGGTCGGGTCGTGCCGGAGATGAAGCTCCGCTGCGAGCCGCCGTGCCGCGAGCCGGGGGGCGGGGGCGTCAACGCGGCGCGCGCCATACGTCGGTTGGGCGGCGAGGCGGCGGCCCTCTACCTTGCCGGCGGTCCCTCCGGAGACATGCTGCGCGGCCTCCTCGACGAGGAGGGCCTGACGCACCGCGCTCTGCCGATCGACGGCTGGACACGCGAGAACGTGATCGTCTACGAAGAGGCCTCCGGGCTGCAGTACCGTTTCGGCATGCCCGGGCCACAGGTCTCCGAAGCCGAGTGGCGGCGCTGCCTCGATGAGCTCGCCGCCCTGCAGCCCGCTGCCGACTACGTCGTCGCCAGCGGCTCCCTCGCGCGCGGCATGCCCGAGGAGTTCTTCGGGCGCGTCGCCGAGGTCGCCAGGAAGACCGGCGCGCGCCTCATCGTCGACGCCTCGGGCGAGTCGCTGCGGCACGCGGTCGAGGCGGGAACCTTCATGCTCAAGCCGAACCTTAGAGAATTGCAGGAGCTGGTCGGCGCGGAGCTGGTCGGCGAGCGCGAGCAGGTCGCGGCCGCACGGCGCTTCGTCGACGGCGGCCGGGTCGAGGTGCTCGTGCTGTCGCTGGGCGCCGAGGGGGCGCTCGTCATCACGGCCGACGGGACCGAACACGTGTGCGCCCCGGCCGTCCCGGTCCGCAGCAAGGTCGGCGCGGGCGATAGCATGGTCGGCGGCACGGTCCTCGCCCTCGCGAGGGAGTGGGATGTGCAGGCCGCGATCCGCTTCGGCGTCGCGGCCGGCACCGCGGCCGTCATGACGGAGGGCACCGAGCTCTGCCGGCGCGACGACACGGAGCGTCTCTACGCGGAGATGCAGGATCACGCGAGGGGCGGATGACGATCGTGGGGATACGAGCGCGAAAGCGAGAACGCGATGACGAAGGCGAGTATGCGATGACGAGAGCGAGAACGTGATGACGACGATCGACTTGGGCCGTGTCCGCGCGGTGATCTTCGGCTCGGCCGGTGGCGCTGACGCGGCGGCCGGCGCGGCTGGCGAGAGCGACGCCGACGGCGCCGGTCTCGCCCGCCCCGCCGCCGACCTCTGTCGCCGCCTGCGGCTGCGCGACGTGCCGACGGCGGTCGCCGACGCCACCGACCCAGCCGCGCTCCTCGACGCGGCCCGGCGCCTCGGGGCCGACCCGGCCGGTGTGGCGGTCGTGGCGGGCACGCCGGCGGCAGCCGAGGCGGCCCGGCGCGCGGGTTTCGAGCCGGTGGCCGCCGACGCCACCGAGGTCGCACTCGAGACCGTCCTCCGTGCCCTCTCGACCGTGCCCGATGCCCTCGCCTCGTGGGACACGGTCGCCGCGCTCCTGCGCGGCCGCCGGCTCGCCGTCTTCCTCGACTTCGACGGCACCCTCTCGCCCATCGTCGACCGTCCCGACGACGCCCGGCTGACCCCCTCCGGCGGTCCCGCACTCGAGCGCCTCGCCGCGCTCTGCCCGGTGGCCATCGTCAGCGGTCGCGACCTCGGCGACGTACGCCGCAAGGCCGGCGTGGAGACGCTCTGGTACGCCGGCAGTCACGGCTTCGAGCTCGCCGGCCCCGACGGGCAGACGCACGAGCACGAGCAGGCCGGCAAGGCCGTCGCCGCCCTCGCCGAGGCCCGGCGCCAGTTGAGCGAGCGGCTGCGCGAGCTGCCCGGGGCGATCGTCGAGGAGAAGCGCTTCGCCCTGGCGGCCCACTACCGCATGGTCGCCGAGGAGCGCGCCTGCGAGGTCATCGACGCCGTGGCCGAGGTCGGTTCCCAGTACGACGTGCTGCGCATGACCGGCGGACGCAAGGTCGCCGAGCTACGCCCGAACATCGACTGGGACAAGGGCAAGGCGCTCCACTGGCTGCTCGAGCAGATCGCTCCGGACGGGGGAGAGGTGCTGCCGCTGTACGCCGGCGACGACCTCACCGACGAGGACGCCCTGACCGCGATCGGCGAGGACGGCTTCGGCGTCGTGGTGCGCAACTACGAGCTCGGCGACCGGCCGACCGCCGCCCACGTCGCGGCCGACGACCCCGAGGAGTTCTGCGTCTTCCTCGAGCGCGTCGCCGATCTGCTCGAGGAGGCGTAGACAGCTGCGGCTCGCGAGAGGGCTGCGGTCGGGGAGGCGCGGCGCGCCGCCCGCGCGCGGCCCGGGTCAGGAATGCGACGGGGGCGGCTCTCGCCGCCCCCGTCGCACGCGCTTCCAGCTGTCGTGAGAGCTTACAGACCGATCGCCAGATTGGCGCGGATCCTGCCCCAGCCGTACGCGGTGTCGAACCCGGTCGTGCCGAGGTCGAGCGAGGTGCTCTCGAGGCGCCGCTCGACGTCGAGGGGGTCCCACCTGCCGTCGCCGTCGAGATCCCAGGACTTGCCGGCGATCGGCGACTGCAGCACGAGGGCGACGGCGCCGGTCACGTGCGGCGCCGCCATCGAGGTGCCTGACATCGTCGCGTACCCGCCGCTCTTCGTCGTCGAGAAGATGCTGACGCCCGGCGCCGCGACGTCGACCTCAGGCCCGCGGCTGCTGAACGACGCGACCACGTCGGCCGAATCGGTGGCGGCTACGGCGATGACGCCCTCGAACTTGGCCGGGTACCCGACGGTGTCCTCCTCCGGGCCTTCGTTGCCGGCTGCGGCTACGAAGACGACGCCGGCGTCGAGCACCGCGTTCGTCGCCGTCTCGTAGGCCTCGACGTAGGTGGGGCCGCCGAGGCTCATGTTGATGACGTCCATGTTGTTGTCGATCGCCCACTGCATGCCTTCGATGATGTCGGAGGTGTAGCCGCGGCCGCTGCGGTTCAGGACCTTGATCCCGTACAGGCTGGCCGAGGGGGCGACGCCGATCACGCCGATCGTGTTGTCGACCGCCGCGACGGTGCCGGCCACGTGCGAGCCGTGACCGTTGTCGTCGTTGAAGCTCGTCGTGTAGTCGACGCAGCTGACGCCGCCCTTGATGTTGGCGGCGAGGTCGGGATGGGTGATGTCGATGCCAGTGTCGATGATGCCGACCTTGATGCTCGTGCCCAGGTAGGTCGGCCAGACGAGGTCGGCGTCGATCTTGTCGACGCCCCACGGGAGTGACTCCGCCGGAGGCGGCGGGACCGGCTTGCCCTTGTACGCGTACTGGATCGCGTCGAGCTCGACCGTGTTCACGCCGGCCAGCGCCCGCACGGCCTTGGCCGAGGCCCGCGACGGCAGCTTGAAGACGGCGCCGTTGACGATCCGCAGATCCTTTACCTTCGTGCCGCCGAGCTTGCCGATCTGCTTGACTGCCGCGCCGTGGTCGGCGCTGTCGAACGTCACGATATAGCGCTCGGACGCCGGTGCCGCCGAGGCGAGCGCCGGCGCGAGCAGCGCGACAAGCACCACGACGACGGCTGCGCAGACGACCCTGTGAGACCAGTACCCCATCCTGCCCCCTTATCTCGCCCCAGCCCCAGCCGGCAGGCGAGGTCACGTGAATAGTACCTTAGGCTGGATTATAGGCGATTGACGCTCGCATCGCCATAGGTGCGTACGGGTTTGGACGGAGGCCGATGGGGCCGAGGGTCGACACCCACGGCGGCAGGGCTCCGCAGATTCAGGGCGAAGTGTTCACAGCCTGGTCTACAGCTGCGTTTTGCGGGAATGGCCGTAGGTGCGTAAAGTAGGTCACTACACGCGGTTGTGGGCGCTTTCCGCTGGGGTTGGGGGGATTCTTTTGATTTGGGGACGAAGGTCGGATCTTGCGTGAGTTCATAGACCAGGTAGCCGGCGCCTTCGTCATCGTCGGCGAGCACGTTCCCGGCCAGGGGGTGGAACAGGAAGGCCTGCGCGGGTTCATAGACCAGGTCGAGAAGACCTTCGGCATCGTCGGCGTGTTCGTCGCCATTGCCTACGTGGCCACGCTGGCGGCGTGGCAGCTCCGGAAGCGCTCCTCGGGGTTCCGCGAACGGACCGACAGTCTCTTCGTCAGGTGGCATCTGCGGCCGTCACCGCAGACCAAACGACGGGTCGCGTGGGTGCTGTCCCTGCTCGCCGTGCTCGCCTACGTCTACTGCATGTACTGCGGCAAGTCGATCACCGAGAAGGCCGCGCACGACGCCTCGTTCTTCCATATCCTCACGACCTTCTCGCTCTCGACCTTCCCCTACTTCATCGCCGGCTGCGTGCTCTCCGGCGTCGTGTCGCGCGACGTCATGGATGACTCCCGCTGGTTGCCGAAGAGCATGCTCGGGGCGGGCCTCTTCGCCTCGCTGCTGCCCGTCTGCAGCTGCGCCGCCGTCGCCTTTGCCTACAGTCTCATGATCACCCAGAAGGTGCGGCTGCGGGCGGTGATCACCTTCATGATCGTCGTGCCAGTCCTCAACCCCTTCGTGATCGTCTTCTCCTACGGCACGCTCGGGCTCGAGTACACCTTCTGGCGGATCGTCGCCACGTTCGCGCTGGCGATGGTGACCGGCACGCTGATCGAGGAGTTCCTCGGCGAGCGCGACCCGGAGTTCCCCGAAGGGGGGTGCGTGACCTGCAAGGGCTGCTCGGGAGGCGCGATCAAGCTCGAGAAGACGGACTCCTCCATGGAGACCGCCTTCGGTCTCATGCGGCAGCTCGCGCCCTACATCATCATCGGCATGCTCATCGGCGCCGCGTTCGCCCTCTACCTGCCGGCCTACGTGGTCGGGGAGTACCTCTCGGGCCCGTTCGGGCTCCTGCTGGCCGCCGGCATCGGCGTGCCGATCTTCCTCTGCTCGGGCGAGGACGTGCTGATCCTCGCGCCCCTCATGCAGGCCGGTCTGCCGATGGGCCATGCCATCGCCCTGACGATCGCCGGCAACGGCATCTGCCTCTCGTCCATCGCCCTGCTGGTACCGCTCTTCGGCAAGAAGGCGGCCGTGTGGATCGTCGTCGCCTTCTTCATCGGCAGCCTGCTCATCGGGCTGTTCATCAACATGCTCGGAGCGCTGCAGCCCGCGGTCGGCTAGCGGGTGCCGTCGATCGGCGGGCGCTCTCCACAGGGCCGGTGAGACAGAAGCGCCCCGGACCGTTGCCCGAGGCGTCTTGCCTGCTGGTGGCGGAGAGGGGGGGATTCGAACCCCCGGACGACGCAAACGCCGTCAACGGTTTTCGAGACCGCCGCTTTCAGCCACTCAGCCACCTCTCCGCGGGGCAGTATAGCGGATGGTGTGAGGGGGGATGGGAGAAGCCTTCTGGCGGAGAGGGGGGGATTCGAACCCCCGAGACAGCTTACCGCCGCCTACGCGATTTCCAGTCGCGCTCCTTAAGCCAGCTCGGACACCTCTCCGCGGGGCGCGAGCGCCCGGCCCGCGCGGACGGTAAGTATAGCGCGGGGCGGGGGTGCGGGGCGGGGGTGCGGGGCGGGGCGGCGGCCGTCGGCTGCGGCCGGCGCTACGGCGTCGGCGAGGCGGACGCCGGCGCGGCGCCGCTCGACACCAAGAGGATGATCGTGCTCCCCGGTGTCACCTGCGAGCCGGCGCTGGGGCACTGACCGAAGACGGCGCCGACGGGCCGCCCCTCGGCCGCCAGCTCCCAGATGACGACGACGAAGCCGAGGCCCTGGAGGTCCGCGGCGGCCTCGGCCCCGTTGGTGCCGAGGACGCCCGGCACGTCGCGCACGTCCATGCCCGGGGGCGCCGGACCCATCGAGACCGCGATCGCCATGGTCCCGCCCGACGAGAGCGACTGCCCCGCCGAGGGGACCTGGCCCGTCACCACGCCGCTGTCGACGGTGGGGTGGTAGACGGAGAGCGTGTTCGCGAGGACAAGCCCGGCCGTCGTGATCGTCTGCTCGGCCTCGGCTTGGCTGAGCCCGATGACGGTGGGGGCGGTCGTCGTGCCCTCTCCCGGTACGACGCTGGTCCCGGGGGTCGGCGTTGCGCCCGGCGTCGTGGACGCGGTGCTCGCGACCCGCACGTTCACACGCGAGCCGACGCCGACCTCGTCGCCGGCCGCCGGGTCCTGCGCGAAGATCGTGGCGGGGATGGTCCCGACGGGGGCCGGCTCGAGGATGACGGCCCCGATCTCGAGGCGCGCCTCGGCGAGAGCGGTCCGTGCCTGCGCGACGTTCATGCCCGCCAGCTCGGGCACCGGCACCTTCTCGGTGAAGGCCCCGAACGACCAGAGGAGGGCGATGATCAGCAGCGCGGCGACGATGGCGGTGCCCAGGGCCCATGTGGCCAGGCGGTATCGCGCCGCCGTGGTCGAGCTCGCGATCGGCGTCTCCGAGGCGAGCTTCGTCGGCTCGGGGACAGGCTCGCTGCCCGGCGCGGGCGGCGCCGCGACCGGCTGACCGGCGGCGACGCGCTCGAGGTCGCGACGCATGAGGTCGGCGGTGGCGTAGCGGTCCTCGGGCTGCTTGGCGAGGGCGTGGACGACGACGCGCTCGAGCGACTCGGGCAGGTCGGGGGCAAGCCGTCTCGGCAGCTCGGGGTCGGTGCCCACCTGGCGCTCGGCCACCTCGAGGGCGGTGCGCCCGTCGAAGGCGGGCGCACCGGTGACGAGCCGGTAGAGGACGAGCCCGAGGGCGTACACGTCGGAGGCCGGACTCAGCTCGCGGGCGAGGACCTCCTCGGGCGTCTTGTAGTAGGCCGCCCGCGGAGGGTCGAGCGAGGTCAGGTCGGCCGGCCACGAAGCGCGCGCCAGGCCGGCATCGACGAGCCGCACCGACTCGTCGGGCGTGACGATCACGGTGTGCGGGGAGACGCCGCCGTGGACGGCGCCCAAGGTGTGCAGGGCGCCGAGCCCGGCGGCCACCTCGATCGCCCAGCCGACCCCTTCCTGCCATGGCGCCTTATCGCGCTCGCCGAGCACCTGATCGAGCCGCGTGCCCTCGATGTCCTGGCGGGCGATGTAGCAGCGCCCGTCGGTCACACCCCAGTCGAGGATCGGCGCCATGACGGGGTGGACGACGCCGGCGAGCAGCCGCGCCTGTTCGAGGAAGGCATCTTGGTTGCGCGGCGTCACGAACGTGAGCACGACATCGCGCCCGCGCTCGTCCGCCGCGTGGCAGGAGAGCAGCTTGTCGTCGCGGCGAATGGGCTCGCCGAGGGTGAACCGCTGCTCGATGTCGGGGCCGAAGCCGGCGCTGGACTCCATCACGGGGGGAATCATACAGGGCGGCGGGGCCGGAGTGCCTCGAGCCGCGGCGTCAGCCTCAGCGCTTCGGCTTGAAGAACGCCTGGAGCAGCGCGACCGACTCGTCGGCGAGCACCCCGCTCGTCACCTCGACGCGGTGGTTGAGGCGCTCGTCGCGACAGACGTTGTAGAGGGTGTCGACGGCGCCCGCCTTCTTGTCGGGGGCGCCGTACACGAGGTGCGGGATCCTGGCCTGCACGATCGCCCCGGCGCACATGGGACAGGGCTCGACGGTCACGTAGAGGACGGTGTTGAGAAGGCGCCAGCTGCCCATGCGCCTGGCGGCTTCCTCGATGGCGATCATCTCGGCGTGCGCGGTCGGACTGTTGCGCAGCTCGCGCTCGTTGCCGGCGGCGGCGAGCACCTCGTCGTCGAAGACGACGACCGCGCCGATCGGCACGTCGTCGTGCCGGGCCGCGCGGTCGGCTTCTCGCAGCGCGAGCCTCATGTAGTACTCGTGACGGGGAAAGTGCGCGTCCACTGCCTGCACATCATCCCTCACCGGCGCCGATTTCCAACCCCGCCGGCGCCGCGAGGGCCGGTGTCGCCGATCCTGACAACAGCCCGGCGCGCCTGGGCGGCGTTGTCCATCCTGACAACGCCGCCCAGGCGCGCCGGCCTCGGCCGCCGTCGTGCGTCCGCGCGACCGCCGCGGGGAATACACTGTGCGGCAGCCCCAAGGCTGCGGTCTGCGTCCGCTCGGCGCGCCGCCAAGCGACCGAAAGGTGTGAGCGACGACCATGTTCAGTTACTACCTCGTGTTCCTCATCATCCCGCTCGTCCTCGGCCTCTCCGTGCAGGGGTGGCTGAAGAGCACGTTCGCACGTAACTCGAAGATCGCCGTGCGCAGCGGACTGAACGGCGCCGACGTCGCCCGGCGCGTCCTCGACCACAACGGCCTGCACGACGTGCAGGTGCTGCCGTCGAAGGCCGGTCCGCTCTCCGATCACTACGACCCGCGCACGCGCACCGTGAACCTGTCGCAGCCTGTGTACGAGGGGCGGAGCATCGCCGCCACGGCGGTCGCCGCGCACGAGGTCGGGCACGCGATCCAGCACGCCACGGCCTACGCGCCGATGCGTGCGCGCACCGCGATCTGGCCGCTGGCCGCGTTCTCGTCGCAGGCGTGGATGTTCTTCCTCATCGGCGGCTTCTTGATCTCCGAGCCTGAGCGGCACGCTGTTCACGATCGCCCTGATCCTGTACGCGTTCGCCGTGCTCTTCCAGTTCGTGACCCTGCCGGTCGAGTTCAACGCCTCGGGCCGGGCCAAGGCGCAGGTCGCTGCTCTCGGTCTCGCCGACGAGCGCGAGCAGGACGGCGTCAGCTCGACGCTCACCGCCGCGGCCCTGACCTACGTCGCCGGCGCCCTGGCGGCCCTGTTGCAGTTGCTCTACCTGTTGATGCTCTCGCGCGACTGAGCGCGACCAGGCGGGCCCGGGCGGGGCGAGCGCGACCGGGTGAGATCGAGCGGCGGTCGCTCGCGCGGCTGGCCGAAGGTCGCAAGGGTGCCGGATCCCGAGAGTCGGGGCGGCGGCACGGCGGCCTGTCGGCTTTCGTCCGCCGTCCCTTCCTGTTTTCGCCGCCCCTTCGCGTGCGCCGGCCGGCGACGACCATCGGGTCATCCGCCAAGGACGCCCAGACCTGATGCAGGGCGGTCGATAGTGTTGCCATGGAGGCTACGACATCGCCGCATGAACAGGCGGGCGCTGTTCTTCGGCCGTCAGCGGCTGACCCGGAGCGGGGAAGGGCCGGCCGCGACGCGGTTCGCTGCTCGTACTGACTTCTCGCCGGCATCCGCCGGTCGGGTCGCGGCCCTGCTCTTCATGGCCGGCGGTGTGCTCTCGCTGACCAGCCTGGTCCGCCTGGACGCCCCGGACGAAGACCCGATGGGCGTCCTTCTGGTCGGGTGCGCCGCAGTGCTCATCGGGCTCGTCGTCTGGTTCCTGCCTTGGCGCTCCTGGCCCCGGCCGGCGTCGCTGGCGCTGCTGCCGGTGGGGTTCACTCTGATCGCCGTGCACAACGTGGTCGGCGGCGAAGATCAGTATCTGCATGCGGTCTTCTACGTCGTCCTCTTCATGTGGCTTGGGATGACTCACCCTTCCGGGACGGCGCTCAAGACGCTGCCCCTGTTCATCATCGCCTACCTCGCTGCCCTCTGGGCCACGCTGGATCTCGACCTCACGGCTCTGATCGCTGTCGTCTGCATCGGTGTCCTGTGCCTGCTGGTCGGCGAGACCCTCTCGTTCGTCTCCGAGAGATGGCGGGCGAGCCAGTCGGCGCTGCTGACTCTCCGTGGCGCGACTGACGGCCTCGGTGAGTACCTGGCCCGGACCAGCGATTCCGCGCGTCTCTGGCAGGGAGGTCTGGAGCAGGTGTGCAGTCTGCTCGACGTCCTGAACGGCGACCTCTACCGGCTGGGTGAAGATGGGCAGCTCACTTGTCTCGCGAGCGTCGCCGACGGCAAACCGTATCCCGAGTATCTCGGCGTGCGGGCCGAGCTCGAGTTGTGGGCGGTCGACCGCGAAGCGATGGAGACGGGGAAGCCGGCCCTCGTGACTTCGTGCGACGACCCGCGCCTCAGCGCTGAGGAGCGAGACCAGATGCTGGAGTGGGACGAGCACGCGCTGCTCGCCATTCCGCTCTTCTCGCGCGACGGTGTGATCGGGATCCTCGAACTCGGCGAGGGGCGCGAAGGTCGCACCATCACAGATGAGCAGGCGGCCGTCGCGGTCTCGGTATGCCGGCTGTTGGCGTTCTCGCTCCACGATGCGGAGCTCGTGGCGGCGCAGCAGGAGTCGAACCGGAAGCTGACGATGCTCTACGAGGCGAGTCGGGCGGTCGCCGGTTCGGCCAGCATGGAGCAGGCCCTCGAGTTGATCGTTCGCCACGGCGCGAGGGCGCTCGGCCTGAGCCAGTCCGTCGCCTTCGAGTACGACGGCGAAAGGGACGCCCTCGTCGCGCGGGCGAGATGGGAGCGCACGCCCTCCGGCCGAGACCGCTTGGGCGAGCACTTGCCCCTGGCCGACCGTCCGGCCGAGCGCCGCGTCCTGGCGTCGGGAGAGCCGCTGCTCGAGCGGCTCTCCGACCCGCAGCTCGATCCGGAGAGTCGCGCCGTCATGGAGCAAAGGGGTGAGTCGATGTGCCTCGTCATCCCCATGGGTTCCCGTGAGGGCCCGATGGGGCTGCTGGCGTTCGGGGACGGCCGGCAAGAGCGGAGCGTGTCTGATGCCGACCTCGCGCTGGCACGCTCTCTGGCCGACCTGGCCGGCGAGGCGATCCTGAGCAGCAAGCTCGTGCGCAAGCTGAGACTCCTCAGCGAGACGGACGCGCTCACCGGCCTGGCCAACCACCGCAAGCTGCGCGAGGCGCTCAGGCAGGAGGAGGCGCGAGCCTGCCGCCACAGCTCTCCCTTCGCCGTCGTGATGATCGACGTGGACGGCTTCAAGCTGCTCAACGACGCCTACGGGCACCCGGCCGGGGACTTCGTCCTGACCCGGATGGCACGCCTGCTCGAAGAACAGACGAGGGCCACCGATGTCGTCGCGCGCTACGGCGGCGACGAGTTCCTCCTCCTCCTGCCCGAGACGACGGCTGCCCAGGCGGGTGTGCTCGCCGAGAAGCTCCGTCGCGCGGTGGGCCAAGCTCCGTACGTCACGAAGGACGGTGAGAAGATCCCGCTCCGCATGAGCATCGGGATCGCCGGCTACCCTGAGGACCAGACGGACGTCAACGCGCTGATCGCCACGGCCGACGCCAACCTCTACGCCTCGAAACGCCGTGGCGGCGACGCGGTCACGGTCTGTGAAGAGGAGACGCATGATGGCGGCGGCGGCATCTTCACACTCTGCGACTCCCTGGTGACGGCGGTCGACAACAAGGACGCCTACACCCGCCGGCACAGCGAGGAGGTCACGGAGTACGCCCTGGTACTCGGCGTCGCCCTGGGACTCTCGGACGAGACGCTGCACGTGCTGCGCGTCGCCGGGCTGCTCCACGATATCGGCAAGATCGGCGTACCGGACCGCATCCTTCGCAAGCCGGGCCGCCTGGACGATGCCGAGTACGACGTCGTCAAGGGGCATTCCGATCTCGGCGGCATGATCATCGCCGCGCTGCCCGACCTGCAGGAGATCCGCGACGCCGTGGTCTCGCACCACGAGCGCTTCGACGGCTGCGGCTACCCTCATCGGCTGACCGGCGCCGAGATACCCATCCTCGGCCGCGTCCTGGCCGTTGCGGACGCGTACTCCGCCATGACGACGGACCGGCCGTACCGGCAGGCGCTGTCGCACGAGGAGGCGGTCAAGGAACTGCGCTCCTGCGCCGGCAGCCAGTTCGATCCTGACCTGGTCGAGGTGTTCGTCGCCCACATCGAGCGGGCGGAGTCCCCCGTCTGAGGCGGCCTCTGCTCGCTCGCGCCGCGCCGTCGCCTGCCGCCTCACGCCTCGCTCGTCCCATGACTCCCGTAGCGCCCTCGATGTATGCTTTGCAGGCTTCATACGCACGCAGAACAGGAGGGGGAAATGAGGGGGATCCCGTTCGTGCGTCCGGCTCTGCTCACGATGCTGGTGCTGCTGATGGCACTTGCCGTCGCGGCGCCGGTCATGGCTGCCACTCCGGCCGCCGAGGACGCAGCCACAACCGCGTTGCCCGAGAGCTACATCATCGAGGACGTGCCGCTGTGGCAGCAGCTCGACGCCTTCGGGTGCGGGGCGGCCTCCGGCGCAGATCGTGATGGACTACTGGGGACCGTTCATCGACCAGCGCGAGGTGTACGCCGCGGCGCGCACCGTGCGGGGCACCGACGGCGTCGACTCCGACCAAGGGACGGCCGTGCCCGACCTCGCGCGGGCCGGCCAGTTCAGCGCCATGAGCGAGACGGCGGGGGACGCGTACGACATATCCGCCTGGGGCTACACCGGCCGCCCGCTCGGCTACGGCGCTTTCTACTACGGTGCTCAAGAGCCCTGGCTCGACCAGCTCAAGGCGATCGTGGCCGCCGGCTATCCGGTCGTGTGCCTCACCGACTGGACGCTCGAGTACCCTGGCTACCACTACCGCGTGGTCGTCGGCTACGACGACGCGAAGGGTGTCCTTTACTTCAACGACCCGTGGGTGCGTTGGTTCACCGAGGACATGAGCGCGAGGGGATGCTTCGTCCCGACCAAGGCGGCGTCGAAGGAGTATTCCTTCGAGCCCATGGAGTGGAGCTACGAGGACTGGCTCTCGGTCTGGGACGCCTCGGGCGACCTGTGGGGCCTGCCGGGCTGGAGCTACAACGCTGTGCTCATCGCTCCGTGGGAGGTCGCGATCGAGGCGCCGGAGACGGTCGCCACGGGCGAGACGTTCGAGGTCACGGCGACCGTGACCTACCCGTGCATGGAGCCATTCGCCACAGGCGACTGGCCGGCGTTCCCTGCAAGCGCGACGACGATCGCTCTCGCGCTGCCCGACGGGTGGAGTGTGGCCGGCGGCGCGCGAGGCACCGGTCGGTGAGTTGGAGGCTGGGAGATCGGCCGCCGGGACGTTCACGGTGACTACCGGGCGCGACGTCGGCTCGTTCGCGTCGGCGTGACCGGCAGCGGCCTGGTCTCTGGCTCGCTGGCGCGAGCGTCGTGACTACCCCGCCTACGACTACACCGACCTGATCGGCGGCCCGAGTGAGGTGACGATCGCGGTCGAGTGAGCGGCGGAGCGATCTGAGCTGACCGCAGGGGGCCGGCGGGGCGCATCGCGCCCCGCCGGCCCCCGATGCACCCCGCCCCGGCCGCCTCAGATCCCGTCACCGGACCGCCGCCGCGGCGTGCCTCCCGCCCCCCGACGCCCTGCTTCCCGGGTTCCCTGTAGGGGGTTGTCGTCGAATGCGCGATCGTCCCCCCGCCGATGCGATGGATCCGGTATCGTCAACCGTTGTGGGCGACGATTCCCGTCGTCCCCGGCCCGAGTCTTGACGTCGGAGCTCGCGCCTCCGTCGAGTTCCGGTGTCCGCCCCTGAAGCCGCGGCATCGCGTGTGATCTGGCGGCCGCACGTGTGCCACATCGCGGCCGCACGCGTGCCACATCGCGCCGTCCGTGGGTCTCATGGCGCCGTCCGTGAGTCTCATCGGTCGCGGGTGCTTTGGCGTCTCTTGGGGTGGTGGGTTCTCGGCGCCGTGGACGCGCTCTCGCACCGGCGGGACGCGGTTGGCTTTGTGTGTGCGGATGGGTACGATGTCGGCTCGGGGATGGAGTCCCCCGTCGAACGCCCTAGCCGGGGCTGATGGCTCCTGTTGCGCAAGGCACGCGCTCACAGGGCTGTCGCAAGGAGGACTCCGTCATGCAGCAACTGTTCACGATCGCCGCCGTCTGGCTCGCCTTGGCCGTGGTCGCGGCCGTCATCGCCTTTCGTCTGCGCATCGCCATCGCCCTCGTCGAGATCTGCGTGGGCGTGACCGTGGCGGCGATCGCGACGCACTTCGGCTGGTTCGATCGCCTCGGCTCCGACCACAGTGGCTGCAGTTCCTCGCCTCGACAGGCGCCGTGCTGCTCACGTTCCTGGCGGGCGCTGAGCTCGATCCGGCGGTCATCCGCACGAAGCTGCCCGAGGTGTCCGTAGTCGGGCTGGTCGGCTTCGCGGCGCCGTTCCTGGCATGTGCCGCCATCGCGCATTGGGTGCTCGGCTGGGGCGGCCAGGCCAGCCTGCTTGCCGGGGTCGCCCTCTCGACCACCTCCATGGCAGTGGTGTACTCGGTGATGTTGGAGACCGGCTTCAACCGCACCGAGTTCGGCAAGGGTGTCCTCGGTGCCTGTTTCATCAACGATCTCGGGACCGTGATCGCGCTCGGCCTGCTGTTTGCGCCCTTCACCTACAAGACAATCGTGTTCGTCGCGGTCACGGCCGTCGTGATCGCCGTCCTGCCCTTCGTCATCAACCGCCTGACGCGCATCTACGGACACCGCACGGCCGCGATTCGCACAAAGCTGATCATGGTCGTGCTGCTGGGCCTCGGGGCGCTCGCCTACTGGGCCGGTAGCGAGGCCGTGCTGCCGGCCTACATCGTCGGCATCGTCCTGGCGGGCGGCGCCGCCCAGGACCATCACTGGATCCGGCGGCTGCGCACGCTCACGGTCGGCTTTCTCACGCCGTTCTACTTCCTGCGTGCAGGCATGCTGGTCAGCGTCGTGCGGTGATCGGCGCACCGGTCGTCGTGCTCGTGCTGTTCGCGGCCAAGGTCGGCGCCAAGATCTTCGGCCTCTACCCCGTCGTCGGGCGCTTTCGCCACGAGCGCCACGAGCGCTGGTACTACACCCTGATGATGTCGACGGGACTCACCTTCGGGACCATCTCGGCGCTCTATGGCCTCAGCCACGGCATCGTCACGCCGAGTCAGTACTCGTACCTCGTCGCCGTGGTCATCGGTACAGCCGTGATCCCCACCCTGATCGCCAGTCTGGCGTTCGTCCCCCGGCATCTGCTGGCGACGCCAGGGGTCGAGACATCGATCGCGGGCGGAGCGGCTGTTGCACGGTCGGGCCCGCTCGACGTCGAGACGCCGCCTGTTCCGGCCGAGATTCTCGCGGAGGCGCTGGCGGAGCTCGACCTCGAAGCGGAAGAAGAGGAAGAGGTCGCTGACGAGGGCTGAGTCCCCTTGCGCCGTCTCACGGCGTGTCAACGTGCAACCATGGCGCGTTGGCGTGCCGACGCAAGCTCAGGTCTGAACGGCAGAGCGACCGGGTAGGTGACCGCGTAGGTGACCGCGTAGGCAGTAGGTGGCTGTTTGCAGGGAGAAACGTTGTCGAAATGACAACATCTGGTGCGCCTGGCAGGACTCGAACCTGCGGCCTTCGGTTCCGTAGTCCTCTTGGAGGCGTTATCCGCTATCTCACAGAACGGCAGCCGTCTCACTTTTGCCTGCATACAGGCACCTCTGAGTTATCCTGTGTCTCGCCACGGAAGGGGGCGGAAACCGCGTCTCGGCGGCAACGCGGCGGCAGCCGCGTCGACGACGTTGACAACGTGCAGGGGCACGTCGGCGAGGCCAGCGGCGTAGGGGGTATTGTGTCCAGCCTTGGACACGATGCGGGCTGTCTGCGGCGTGTCCCGCTTCAGCTCCCGCAACGGTGGTCCTTGCTCTCCGTCCGCCCGTTGGCAGTAGAATGGTTGTGTTCACGCAGCGTCACGGGGGCGGCTTTCGTGCTTTCTCGGGCGACTCTCACTCACGCAGCCTGTAGAATCGGCCACGGTCGGCCGGTACGGCGCTGCGTGAACAACAGTCGCCCTCTTCCGGCCGGCCACCCCTCCTTCCCCTGGCGCTGCCCCCACTCTTCCTTGGGAGGTAGCCATGCGGACCACAACGAAACGCACGCTCGGCGCGATCACGACGCCGAACGGCAACAGCATCGTCGTGGTGCGAGACGGCCGCGACCGTCTTTGGACCGTGCAGGACCTCGGCGGTGACGAGCTCGAGCTGAGGGTGCCCCCCGCCGACGAGCGCGCTGTCTATGACCTGCTGCGCGCCGAGCGGTCCGCTCAGACGGACGACGGTCATGTCTGAGCTCGGCCTCGCGCCGCTCTACAGCCTGCGCGATTTCGAGGGCTCCGTCGACGAGTACGTCGAGCGTCTGTACTGGCAGTACCGCACCATGGTCGACGACGCCGGGATCGTGATCTGGGGCAAGCCGATACGGGTCTCCGGGGCGAAGGCTGAGGACGGGCGCGACCGCCTGTTCTGGCACCTGATCACCGAGCGGCATCCCGAGTCGAAGCTGCACCGCACCCTGAGTCTGGGGCGGTGCGCGCACCTGCCGCGCGTCTGGGACCTGCTCGAGCGTCTGGCGGCCGGCGACCTGCGCGCGGTGTGGTGGTGCGAGAGGCGCCGGCTCCTCGTCGCCCCTATCGACTTCAGCCTGCTCGTCGTCCTGCAGGAGACGGCCGGTTCACCGGGCGCCTGGCGGCTCGTGACCGCCTACCCGCGGAGGCGCCCGAAGGCGCGACGCTACAGCTTCAACCACGCGGCGGCGGCGTGGCTCGCCGGGCAGTGCCGGTGTCCTGCTCCCGAGGGTCACCACGTCTGGAAGTCCGGTGCCCCCGGGCGGTTGCCGCCGGCACGACAGCTACTCGCGCAGGGCAAGCGCACGTGAGGGTCCGTCCGGGCGCCGGCGCGACGGTGGCCGGCGGAACTCGGCGAGTACGCCTGACGGACACCGCAGAGGCAGGCGGGACAAGAGACGGGCGCGCCGGCGGGAGCCGGTCGCCGACGCGCCCTTGGGCGGTGCTGCGCACCGCCCGTCTTCAGTCGGTCGTGAGGTAGCTCATGGTCGTCACGGCCGCTTCGGCGCGTTCGCGCTTCTCCGGCGGGCCGCTCGGCCTGCCGTCGAGACGCTCCAGCACCAGACTGAGGGCGTTGGACGGCCAGCCGGCGATGACACCCGTCGCGCCAATGCCGTGCTGGCGGGCGAGCGCGGCGGCCTCACGCGAGGCTTCGCCGCCGGCGGCCAGGGCCGTCACCAGCGCGTCGGCGTGTTCGACGACTTCACGGCCGGCCTTGTTGCAGCTCTGCTCCAGCTCGCCGACGCGCTTGACGGCCGCCTGGCGCTCTCTCTCGGCCTGCGCGGCGAGGTGCTCGGCCTCGCGCCCGTCAAGCGTCTCCAGGGCGGCACCGAGCTCTGAGACCCGGGCGGTGAGCGTCGCCTCTTCGACGCGGGCCGCCTCGAGCTCGGAGACCGACGCGCTGCCGAGCTCCACGTCGAGCGCCAACTCGCCGAGCCGGCCGCCCACGGCCTCGAGCTGCAGCCCGGCTTCTTCGAGCTGCTCACTCAAGTGGGTGCGCGTGGCTGAGAAGTCGGTGCCTTTCCTTTTGGTCACGTCTGTTGACTTCATGATCGTTCGCTCCTTCTTGTTCGTCGGGAGTTGGATGGGATCCTCACAGGGCTCTGATCTCGCGGGCGAGACGCTCGAGGGCGGGCTCGACGCCACTCTTGACGGCGGTCGTGAGCTGGCCCTCTGAGAGGCCGGAGCCGTCGACGCTCACCTGCACCTGCACCGCACCGGCGGCGATGAAGAGCGAGCGCCCGCCAGCAGCGGCCGCGCCAGCACCCATCCCGGTACCAGCGAACGCCAGAGACGGCGAGAGCTGCGGCGTGGCGACGGCAGCGACCTCGCGCATCTCCCGCCGCAGTTCGTCGAGGCTTGCGGCGACACCGGCGGTGAGACCAGCGATGAGCTTCTGACCGACCGGGTAGAGCGGGCCGTGCGAGAAGTGGATGAAGTTCGTGATCTTGTCGGCGACATCGGAGAGCGTACTCCAGAGCTGCGAGAGCATCGCCTTGATCCCGTCGATGAGGCCTTGGATAAGCGCCTTGCCGGCGTCCTTCAGCAGCCCGCCGAGGTCGCCGATCCAGCCGAGCACCTTGCGGCCGAGTCCGGTGAGGATGCCCTTGAGGGCCGACAGGGCGTTGGTGACGACGCCCTTCATCGAGTTCCACGCGGCCTTGAGCGCGGCCTTGACGAATCCCCAGGCCCCGGACCAGTCGCCGCGGATCGCGGCCATCACGGCGCGAATGAGGTTGGCGATGACCTTGAGCGCGCCGCCGACGATACTCTCGACGATGTTCCAGACGTTACGGACGATGGGGCCGATCGTGCCCCAGTGCCGGCGGATGAAGGCGACGACCGAGCGCACCGTCTCGATGAACTCGAGGATGATCGCCTTGACCGTGGGCAACGCCTCCTGGAACTTCTCGTACAGGTAGGCTGCCACCCTGGCGATGATCGGCGCGGCGAAGTTCCACAGGTCGCGCAGGGCGGTCACGATCTCGCCGACGAACTGCTTGAACTCCTCGCTCGTGAGTGCCGCCCAGAGACGCTGGAACGCGCCCATCACGTCGGTCACGAACTGCTTCACGCCATCGCTCTTGAGGAACTCGGAGAACGACTTGGAGAATGTCTTGGCGAAGGGGCCGACCTTCTTGGCCATGTCGTCGAGCAGGTTGCCGATGCCGCCGAAGACGACCTTGGCGAGCGGGAAGATGTCCTTCAGCAGCACTGCCCCGAATCGCGAGAGCGCGGCCATCATGTTCTTGAACGCGCCGGTCGTGGTCTTGCCGGAGTTGAGCGCTGCGCCGCCGAGGCCCTCGTCCATGGCCTCGCGGAAGTCGGCGAAGCTGATCTTGCCTTGGCGGGAGAGCTCGAGCACCTCGTCGGTCGAGATGCCAAGCGACTTCGAGAGGAACTGAATGATGGGGATACCGCGCTCGCCGAGCTGCTGGATGACCTCGCCCTGCACCTTGTTAGTGGCCGCGACCTTGTTGAAGATCGCGCCCATCGAGCCCATGTCGGTCTTGGCGATGGTGGCCGCGTCAGCGACGAGCCGCAGCGTGCCCTCAAGCTCCTTGCCAGGCTTCACCCCGGCAGCGACGGTCGCAGCGGCTACACTGGCGGCCTCGTCGAGTCCGAACGCCGTGCCTTTCACGGAGGCGAGGGCACTGTTCATTATGGTACGTACGCCCTTCGCAGTGTGCCCCAACCCGCGCAGAGACGCCTCTGCATCCTCGATGGCCACAAGCCGCTTGAACCCCTTCACGAGAGCCGCGCCGAGCGCAGCCGCGATGGCCACTCCGGCGATCTTCGCGCCCGTCACGAGGCCATGCCACGCCTTGCGGCCGATGGCGGCCGCCCACTTGAAGTGCTCGCCGAGGCCGCGCAGGTTGCTGCCGACTCCGCGCAGCACCTTGGACGCCTCGTCGCGCGCCGTGATGATGAAACGCACTTCCTCCCTGCTCATTGACGCTCCTTTCCGACGCGCGCGCCTGTGACGCCGCGAGGCACAACCCATGTCTCGTAACTCTCGACGGGAGCCGTGTCCGACAGACGCCAATCCTCACCGCTGCCGTCGATACCGATCCCACGGCGGGCGAGCAGGCGCATGCGCTCCTCGGCGTCCTCCGGAGACCGCATGGTCTTGCGGACGTAGTCACGCCAAAGCTCTTTGAGGCTCTCCTCCGTGTTGCTGCCGTCGTACGTCAAGACGATGCAAACATCGAAGTCGTCGACCTCCTGGCGCGTCCAGTGCCAGCGGATCCACCGGTGAAAGCGTCGGTCCTCTCGGGCCGGCCACACCGGCCTCCATGGCCGCTCCGCGTCAGCGTCGAGTATGAGCTTGCGCGCTATCCGGCCGTCGTGGAGCTCCAAGGCCGCCCGGCGATCGTCGGCGGGGGTGGTCTTCCTCCTTCGCTTGGCCACGTCACTCCGCCTTCGCGACGTAGGGGGCGCGCTCGAAGTAAGCCATCACGGCCGCGTGAAGTGTCGGATCCTCGGCGAGGGCGGCGTCGATTGCCTTCTTCTGCGAGACACGGCCAGCGGCGGCCGAGCGGATCGTGTACGCACGATAGCTGAGCTCGTCGAGCGCGCTCTCACGGTTACGGTAGTCCCTGTACCGCGATTCGAGCTTCGGAGAGTCCGCGAGCACGGCCCGCTCGGCGAGCACATAGGTAGTGCCGTCCGCTGCCGCTCGCGCCTTCGCCCGCTCGGCGAGCTCGAGATCCGGCCGCGTCTCGCAGAGTCGCAGGCCGTGGGGCGGCTCGATCGAGGCGCCGCGGCAGAGCTCGCGCACGTGGGTGCGCTCCGCGTAGCGCAGAGCAAGGGAGGGGTCGGCGTCTTCCGCGAGCTTCAGCGCCGTTCCGAAGTCGACCTCCTCAGCCTCGGCGATCTCGCGCGCCCGCTCGGCGAGCATCACGTCCGGGCGGGCCTCGGCGAAGGTCAAGGGGTCGGCGCTCGTGGACTCGCTGGCCTTCGCGCCCTGCTGTATCGCGGGAGCGACGGTATCCTTGCCGCCGGCGGGCTTCTGCCTGGCTTTCATCTGCGCCGGCGTCTCTTTGGCCGGCTTGGCCGCGGCGGTCGGCTGGGCTTCTTCGGCGGCGGCGAGCGCGTCGGCGAGGGCCTTGCGGACAGCGGCGGAGGCTCCCTCATAGTGCGCCAGAACATCATTTGCGTAAGTCACGGTTGCTCCTTTTCGTGGGGACGGACGGCGCCGACTCTGCCGGCGCGGGGACGACAATGTGAAGGTGGCGAGGGCGCGCCGCGGCGAGCTTGGCCTCTACAGCGTCCGTGCGGCGCTCGAGGCAGTCGACGTGCTCGCCGAGTAGGACGACAACGCGGGCGAGCACGGCCACACGGTCCGCAGGATCGTCAACCGTCTGACTGGCCACGATGAAGTACGCGGCGTCGATCGTCTCGAGCGCCGCGCGTGCGTCGACGTCCGCAGTGGCGGCGATGATGCGGCGCTTCACGTCGCCGTTCATGGCCGAGGCGCCCATCTTAGAAGCCGGTCTGGCGCTCACGGCGCTCGCCGCCCATGTAGAACTGCCCGATGCCAATGTGGCGGTCCGCCACACTTCCGACCCCGTAGCGCACGGCATCAAGCAGGTGACAGGCGTCGCCGCGAGCGCTGTCGTCATAGATGTCCTCACGGTGACGATCGGGGCGGATGGTCGCGAACGCCTCACAGAGGCCCCGACAAGAGCGCGCGACGACGAGCGGCAACTCGGGGTCGGCCACGAGGTTGAGGAGGCGCAGGCAGCCGGCGTGCTGGTTGTTGTCGGCCGCCACCGGGTTGAGGCCGAAGCGGAGCGCCACCTCAAACTCCGTCGAGGCCGACTGCGACTGTCGTCCCTGGCCGGCCGGGTCCGCATACGTCACCTGCGGCGGGGCGTCGAGATGCCACCGTGCCTCGTGGCGGAGGATTTCCTCACAGAACTCAGACGTCGGGAGATCATGGCACGCCAGCTCGCCGACGACGAAGACCTGGCGCGTCGAGGGGTGCAGTTGCAGCCAACAGCACGCCGCCGTCCGGATGCCCCAGTCGACCGCCCGGACCGTCTCCCACTCGGGGACGGGCGCGAGGTCGGCCGTGTTGAGCTCTGCGTCCCACCTCTCGAAGAAGACGCCGGTGGGCGCCGTCCAGCACTCCTCAGGTACGGCCGGGTACTCGCGCTTCGAGAGCCTCGGCGTGATGGAAGAGAGGACGACGCGCTGATACCAGGCCTCATCACGGCGCGGGTTCGCGGTCCACGGCTTGAACAGCGCGTGGTACTCGCCGCGGCCTTCCTCGGCGGCGCGCCACAGGTCGTAAGCGTAGTCGGTGGGGCCGTTGCCCGTGGTCACGATGAGGACGCGAGAAGCGGACGGCGCGGCCGCGTGGAGCTGCTCTTCCTGCCATTCGTAGAAGGCGTATTCGTCCATGATGAGCAACCACGCGGCGTGGCCACGGGCTACCTTCTCCGTCGCCGGCAAGGCGACGATGCGGGAACCATTCGCGAAGACGACGCGCGAGGCGTTCACCGCGACGATGGCCGGCGCCTGCAGCTCGGGCGGTAGACTCTCGTGCATGGACACGCAGCGCAGAATGGCGTCGTTCGACTCGACCTGAGAGGTGCGGATAACGAGCACCTCGCGGTTGCCGACGTAGGAGACGCCGTGCAAGCCATAGGCAAGTGCGCACGTCGTCGCTCCGATCTGCCGTGACTTCGCCCAGAACACGTGGCTGTGGCGCGCGATCGTCTTGAGTGCATCGTGCTGCGCGGGCCAGAGCGTGAAGTTCACGAGGTGGCCGGTCTCCGACGCCTTGTCGGGAATCCTCACGGCCTGCACGAAGTCGAAAAGGCACGGCGGCCGGAAGCGCGTGCGGGCCGGCTTGAGATCCGCGCGTAGCCCGGCAACGCCGGCGCGCAGGGCGTCGGATCGTTTGCGCAGTCGGGCAACGTCGGAGGTCATCAGAACGGGATGTCGTCGTCGGTGTCGGGGTCCCGGGCAGGCGCGACGGCGGCCGGGGGCGCGGGGGCGGCCTGTCCGGCCTCCTGGCGGGGCGCCGGCGGGGTGCTCGTCGCATCGCCCTTGGGCAGGAAGACGACGCGCTCGGCGACCACCTTGAGGGCCTGCCGCGACGAGCCGTCCTTGGCCTGCCACTCCTCCAAGCGCAGGCGGCCGTCGACGAGCACGGGCCGCCCCTTGGCCAGGTAGGTGTAGCAGCTCTCCGCCGTGGCGCCCCACACGGTGACGTCGACGAACGAGGGACGGTCTACCCACGCACCGGCGGCGTCCTTCTCACGATCGTTGACGGCGACGCGCATGGTGGCCACGGAAGCGCCGCCCGCCGTGCTGCGCAGCTCGGGATCGCGCGTCAGGTTGCCGGAGAGGCAGACGCGATTGAGCGACATCATGGGGTGCTCCCTTCGGAGGTGGTGAGCGGCAGGCAGTCGACGAGGCACGTCACGTCCTCTACGCCGCGGGCGACGATGTGAGGTACCCCCTGAGCCGCACACGAGGCCGCGAACGCCTCCTGGGCCTCTGAGAGCCGCCCTGTGGCCGTCTTGACTTCGATCCAGACGGTGGTGCTGTCGCGCATGGCCACGAGGTCAGGGATGCCCTTGTACGAGAGCGCCGACTGCACGATGGGCACTACCCACCAGCCGCCGACCTCGAGGAACTGACGCACAGCACGGCGGATGACCGCTTCCGGCTGTCGCTGCTTCTTCGGGCGAGATGTGGTCACCATTGGCGTAGGCTCCGACCTTCGGTGTGGACAACCGAAGGTGCTCGATTCTGAGCCCTACATGCAGGGTTTTCTGAGCGTTGCCGCCACGTTGCCGCCGTCATTTGGCCCCCCGGAGGCGTTCGACCTCGGCGCGGAGCCGCTTCAGCTCGGCCTCGCCTTCGCCGAGTTGACGCTCGAGATCGGCCATAGAGATCGCGCGGAGCGCCGTCTGCCCGCAGTAGACAAGCGTGCCCGCCGTGGCCTTGTCGAGCTGCCCGCCGGCCACCCGGCGAACGACCTCGGCGAGCAAAGACCGGACGTCCTCCGCCGTCTGCAGGTCGACCTTGCCGAGGTCGACGGGGGAGACGCGCCGGCCGACCATCGTCGCGCCCTTGCGGCCAGCGGCGAGGAATATCTCCCGCCGGTCCGGATCGTGTGCCAGGCAATATCCTGAGGTCGGGCTCGGGTAGGCGCGGCACGGCTTGCCGTCCCGAGTGGTCCCCTTGCACTGGGCGGGGCCCTGTGGGAGTGCCGCAGAGTCGGGCGTGTGTGTGGGAGTGTCAGGCACCCTTTCGGCGCTCATGGTGCCTCCTCATCGCCGTCGCCGAGCGAATAGAAGAACAGGTTGTCGAGCCGGCCGCCGCGCTTCTCGATCTCACGGATGTACTGCCTTCGGACGTGGCGCGGCTTGCAGGCGACCATGACGGGCGTGGTCTTCGTCACCTCGGCCAGCAGGTCGAAAGCGGCCAGGCGCTCGGGGGGGATCTGGCGCTTCACCGGGCACCACCAACGAACTCCCCACCTATAGGGGTAACCCCATGGGGAGTTGGGGAGGACTGCCCCGTCTGCTCCCCTGTCTGCGCCTTGGGGCGCGCAGACGGGAGCAGACCAGCCTCTTCAGTCGCGACTCGTGGGGATATCAACTCCCCACGGTCCACAGGTATGGGGAGTTGCGACGGCGGGGTGTTCATGTCGTTCACCGGCAACCAGTAGCCGAAAGCCCGCGGTGAGGCCGCTCCGGCACCCTTGGCGCGGCGCACGAGTCCTTCTCCGACGAGGCCGCTCGGGGCCCTGCCCTTGTCGGTATTGCCCTCTGAGCCGAGGACGCGCTGCAAGGTGGTCTCCTTCGCGGCGCCGCCGCATGCCTCGAGCAGGTGGTCGAAGGTGCGGGCCTCGTCGGCATCGCGCAACACGGCGAGCACGGTGGCGCGCACCTCTGCGCTCTCGATGTTGGCTTCCGTTCCGCGGTCCAAGTAGTCGCCGCCCTGGTACTCGATCACGAGCTCGCGGGGGGTCTCTTCGAAGCGACCCTCGCAGACGAGCTTGCGGCGGTTGTCGTGGCCGGCGCCGCCGACCCGCTTGAGGGCGAGGAGCTGGTCGAAGGCGCCGGCGTAGGCGCCTGAGCCGCGGCCGGCGTCGACGATGTTGGCGCCGGGGTCCTTGCGATCGTGGCGAACGACGAGCACGGCGAGACCAGCGGCGGCCGCCTCTTCGAGCGGCTGCATCACCTCGAGGGCGGCGCCGGCGTCGTTCTCGGCGTCACCCATGAGACTCGCCCAGCGGCCCAGCGTGTCGACGACCAGCAGCACGGCGCCGACCTCGAGACAGTAGGCGGTCGCATCGCGGATGATGGTGTCCCAATCCTCTGCCCAAACACGGGAGCGAAGCAGGACGTGCACGTCGGGGTTATCGAGGACGCCGGTCCCGCGGGCGCTCACCTTGAAGGTCCGTCGTGTCTGCTCGGAGAGGTAGACGACGACGCCCTTCCTCGTGGCCCGGCCCATGAACTTCCGCCCGCTGGCCACGGCGGCGGCCAGGCAGAGCGACCACGTGGTCTTGCCGGCCAGCTTGGGCGCCCCGGAGAGTTGGACCGTCGAGCTCGTCGCGATGTAGTCGTCGAGGACCCAATCGAAGCTTTCGTCCTCCACGGCGGCGAGCTCGGGGGCCGTGACGAAGGCCAAGCGGACCGGGCTGGCGTCTGCTGGCGCGTCCGCGCCCCGTTTGCGGATCTCGGCAGCGGCCTCGGCGGCAAGGGTCTCGAGCATCCCGGGCAGCTCGGCGGCGTCGCCGTTGGCGCTGGCGGCGGCCTCGTTGATCGCCTGCGCGGCGCGCACCGCCCGGCGCCGGGCGCTCATGCGGAGCACGACGGCGGTGTACTCGCCGACATGGGCGGCGAGGGCGAGCGAGTCGCTCAGATACCCCACGAAGTCAGAGCGGGCTTGCGCCGCGTCGTCGTCCTTCGTGGCGGCGCGTACGGCGCTGACCACGGTCACGGCGTCGACCGGGCGGCCAGCGGCGTGCAGCTCGGCGATCGCCCGGAACACGGCGCGCCCCTCGTTGCGCTGGAAGTCGTCGACGCACAGACGCGCGGTCACGTGCGCGCAGGCGGCCTCGTTGGTCATGGCGGCGGCGAGGGCGGCCTCTTCGGCCCGAACGTCATGAAACTCGAGCGCCGTCATCGCAGCCCGTTCTGGATGTTGAGCCCGAAGTCGACCCGCTCGAGGCGCCCGACGAGCCACGCCTCGACGGTCAGCGATGGCGCGCCGATGCGCCCGAGGATGCGGCTGGCCAGCTCGTCGTCGGTCGCGAGGCCGAGGGCGACGACGAGCCGCCGCCGCTCGCGCTCGAGTTGCGCCGCCGACATCCCGGCGAGGTCCCAACCATCGAGGCGCCGTAGGTCGTCCTCGGACTCCCACGGCGACGGGATGCGCACCTGGCCGATACACAGGGGCGGCGTCATAGGAGATCCCAGCGCCGCGCGAGCTCGGCGGCGGTCGTCGTGAGTTCCGCGCGCAGTCGATCTCGCGTCGTCCGGCCGATCCCGTCGTCGCCGCCTAGGGCGAGGAAGGCGGCCGCATCTCCGACCTCGACTAGTAGCTCGCGCTCGCTCGCCGAGGTCATCGGTGTCAGGAGGTCTCGCTGCCCGGGATGCTCAACCACGACAGCCTCGCCCCCCGTCGCAACCGTCGCCGCAACCCTCGTCGCTCACGACCTGCAGCCACTCGAGGAATCGGACCGTCGGTAGCCGCCAGCTCCGACCCAGGTGGATGGCCGGGATCTCACCCGACGTAAGGCCGCGGTAGAACGCGGGACGCGACCAGGATGCCCAGGCGATTCCATCCCTGACGCTCATCGTCGGCGGCATCGCGGCGAGCTCGTCGGGTGTGACGACGGCACGCGGTGTGAGGAGGTTATCCACCGGATCGGCTCAACGATCGTCCTCGATATCTTCGAAGAGTAGGTCGCCGGAGACGCCGAGCGCCTTGCCCAGCCGGCGCCGCCACCCGGGGTAGGCGAACAACTTGCCCGACTCGAGGCGCGAGAGCGTCGCGGGGTGCACGTTCGCGATGCGCGCAAGCTGCGACTGCGACAGACCCTTCCGCTGCCTCTCTTCCACAAGGCGAATCACCTTGACAACACCTCCCGACACTGGTGTAAACTTGAACCTAGCACCATGTCTATCGTTTTCGTCCCTCCCAGAGGAGGCCGTAGTACCGTGAACCACGACCGAAGGCTACGCCAACAGACGCAGGATAAGCAAGAGGACGGTAAGCCACTATTTCGTATTACGGTCTGGCCGGGAACTTCAGTTCCTGTGCCACACGTGGGCGTGCCGGAGACGCTGGGGTACTTCGACGACACAGTGATGGGCTTCTCGGGTTGGAGCCGGCCTGTCGAGCTGCCCTTGGAGCTCTACCTCCGGCCGCTCCACGAGTTGGACCTGGCCGACCTCGATGCCATACGCAGCTTCAGCCAGCAGTACGGCCCCATTGCCCTGCCCGATCTCACAGAGGTCAGCCCTGTCGACCAGCGCTTCACGATGGCACCGCGAATCGAAGTCGTGGAGGAGATGCGTGAGCGGGCTGTTGCTGCTGCTCCCAATGGCTGGAGGCACGGAGGACGTCATCGCGGGTACCTGCTGCTCGACGAGTTCCGCCTGCACGTGCGCCTGCTCCGTGACCTCACACGCATCTGGCAAGCCTTCAGAGAAGGAAACGGCTACCTCTCCGTGATTGAACAGTGGGAGTCCGCCGAGTTCGGGATCGCCGACGACGTCCGCATGTGGACGCAGGACTCACGGTTGCACCCCGAGCGATACGGACCTCGGCCGACCACTGTCTCTGGACCGGAGCCGGAGCTTCTGTCGTTCCTTGCCGAGCATCTTGAATCATGCTCTTCGCCCCTTCCATGTGGGAGTCGAAGTGGCCTCAACAGACGAGAACGAGCTCACCACCATGTACCTGCCGATCGCGGAGCCCACCCCGTACGCGGCGCTGTGTCTGCAGCTTGCGAACCACATAGCGGAGGGTGCGACGTACCGACGCTGTGCCAACGAGACGTGTCGGAAGCTGTTCGTGCGTCAGACCGGCCGAGCTGAGGCCGGCCAGTACAGGACCAAGGGAGTGAAGTATTGCTCGCGTGAATGTGCCCGCGCTCAAGCCCAGCGTGAGCTGAGGCGCCGACATCCGCCCCAGCGCGCCCCACAAGGAGAGGAGAAGTCATGAGGGGCTACACGAGGCACCGCGGCTCGCCGGGCTCGTGGTGGTATGAGCTCGACCTCGGCCTGGCCGACGTGCAGGTCTGCCGCCGCTGCAGCACTCCGAAGCGCGCGGCGAGGTGGTGGGTCGATCGCCGGCCGAAGAAGGCGTGCCCCGACTGCGGGGGTCCGCTCGAGCTCTTGACCGACCAGCGCCGGCGCCTGAGCAAGGGCGGCTTCGCGACTGAGAAGGCGGCACAGACGGCGCTCAACGACCTCGTGCCGAAGGTCCAGCACGGCGGTTTCGTCGCGCCGACCAGGATCACGCTGCGCGAGTTCGCCATCGACAAGTGGCTGCCGGCCATGAAGTCGACCGTGCGGCCGTCGACCGCTTTGAGTTACGAGGGCCACGTGCGGGCGCACATCGTGCCCGAGCTCGGCGCCCTCAAGATGGAGAAGGTCACGGCACCGCGCATTCAGGCGCTCTACTCCAAGCTCCTCGAGGAGCCGCGCGCCGAGGAGAAGGAGCCGTTGTCGCCGACGACCGTGCGGCACATCGCGATGACCCTGCACCGCCTCTTCGCCGATGCCGTCAAGTGGGGCATGCTGCAGCGCAATCCGGCGGACAGCGCCGACCCGCCGAAGACAGCCAGGGCAGAGATGAAGGTGTGGTCGATCGACCAGCTCCGCACCTTCCTCGAGGCGAGGGCCGAGGATCGTCTGCACGGCGTCTGGTATCTGGCCGCACACACCGGCATGAGGCGCGGCGAGGTGCTCGGCCTCAAGTGGTCGGACGTTGACCTCGAGGGCGGCAAGCTCTCCGTGCAGCGCTCGCTCGTCGGCGTCGGCTATGAGGTCAAGGTCTCCGAGCCGAAGAGTGGCCGCGGCCGGGTCATCGCGCTCTCGGCGAGTGACGTCGAGATCCTGAAGGCGGAGGCCGCGAAGCAACTCGACGAGCAGTCCGCGGCGAAAGAGGCGTGGCAGGATACGGGCTACGTCTTCACGCGCGTCGACGGGCGCGCCTGGCACCCCGACCGCGTGTCCAAGCTGTTTGGCGAGGCGGTCGCGGCGGCCAAGGTGGCCGAGATTCGCTTCCACGACCTGCGACACTCGCACGCCTCGCACCTGCTGTCTGCCGCCGTCCATCCGAAGATCGTCGCCGAGCGCCTCGGTCACTCGTCGATCGCGATCACCCTCGACACCTACAGCCACCTGATCCCGGCGATGCAGGAGGACGCGGTCGCCCGTCTGGAGGCACTCATGGTCGCCTCGGCGGCGAAGGCTGCCGGCGGCAACGATGGCGGCAACGGGGAGGCGCCGTGACGTCATGGCGGCAAAATGGCGGCAATCCGGCGGCAGAGGGTGAAGCGGCGGTGTGCGGAAAACGCTGTGAGCGGGGATTTTGTGGTGCGCCTGGCAGGACTCGAACCTGCGGCCTTCGGTTCCGTAGACCGACGCTCTAATCCAACTGAGCTACAGGCGCACTGGGGAGAGCAGTATACCCGACCCGCGACGCCGGGGAAAAGCTGAGGAGAGACTGGCGGAGAAGCCGGGATTCGAACCCGGGAAGGAGCTTGTAGCCCCTTAACCGCTTAGCAGGCGGTTGCCTTCAGCCACTCGGCCACTTCTCCGCGCGGGGGCACAGTGTACCGCAACCCGGTCGGCACGGTCACGCTTGGCATGGAGGCGACAGTGTCGTGCGTCGAGGCGCCTGCGTCGTGCGTCGAGGCGGCTTCGTCGTGCGCCGAGGCGAAGGCGCCTGACGTATGATGGCCGAAGCTGAGATGAGTGACGCGCCGAGGAGGTAGCGGTGGAGGGTGTCAGTGTGGACGAGCGCGAGTTGGCGGAGCGTCAGACCGAGGTCGTGGAGCTGCTCTCGGAGCTGCTGCGGATCGACACCACGAACCCTCCCGGCAACGAGACGCAGGCGGCCGAGTTCCTGGCCGGCTGGTTCGCCCGGCACGGGCTCGCTGGAGAGATCGTCGGCGAGCCGGCCCACCGGCGCAGCTTCGTGCTGCGCCTCGAGGGCAGCCGACCGGGCCCGACGATCACGCTGCTCGCCCACACCGACGTCGTCCCGGCCGAGGCCGGCACCTGGACGGTGCCGCCCTTCTCGGGCGAGGTGCGCGACGACTTCGTCTGGGGCCGCGGCGCCGCCGACATCAAGAACCTGGTGGCGGCGCACGCCGTGGCGGTGCGCCGCCTCGCCGCGAGCGGCTGCGACTTCGCCGGCACCGTCGTCTTCGCGGCAACGGCCGACGAAGAGGAAGGCACCGTCGCCGGCGCCCGCTGGCTGACCCGGGAGCGGCCCGACCTCGTACGCTGCGACTACCTGCTGAACGAGGGCGGCGGCGAGTACATCGAGCTGCCCGGGGGCGGCCGGCTCTACGAGCTGCAGACCGGCGAGAAGGGCACGGCGCAGTTCAAGCTGACCGTGAAGGGCGAGGCCGGCCACGCCTCGGTGCCGCTGCGACACGGCAACGCCGTGGTCGACGCGGCAGGGCTGATCCGCGCCCTGCACGACTACCGACCGAAGGTCTCACTCGCGACGGTATCGTCGGAATACGTCGAGCTGCTGGTGCAGGATGCCGATCTGCGCCGGCGACTGCTGGACGAGGCGACCGCGCGAGCGGCGCTCGAGGAGCTCCACGTGCGTGACGGGTTCCTCGGCCGCCTGCTCGAACCGCTCTACGGCATCACGTTCTCGCCGACGATCGTGCACTCGAGCAGCAAGTCGGTGAACGTCTTCCCGCAGACGGTCGAGCTCTTCGTCGACTGTCGCATGCCGGCTGGGCGCAGCGAGGATGACGTGCGCGAGGAGATCGACGCCGCGCTGGCGGGCATCGAGGGCGACTGGAGTCTCGAATGGTTCAGCGTGGTGCGCGGCAACGCCTCGACGGCGGATTCGCCGTTCTACGAGGCGATCGCCACGGTGCTCGGCCGTCACGTGCCCGAGGGCCGCGTGGTGGCAACGCACTGTGTCGGCTTCACCGACTCGAACTGGTTCCGCGTCGCCTTCCCCGACGTCGTCGCCTACGGATGGGGCCCGTACCTCGTCGAAGACGGGCCGACCGTCGTCGACCGCTACCACAACGTGGACGAGCGCATCCACGTGAAGGACCTCGCCTTCCAGACCCTCTTCGCCGAGGAGCTGGTGCGCGAGCTCTTGAAGTAGGCGCGGCGGGCCGCCCGGTCGCGCCTTACTGCGGCCCGGCCACCACGATCACGGCGACGCTCACCGCCATCAGCGCGACCTGCACCGATATCCCCCAGAACGGGCCGGCGCGCCCGTGGGGGAACGACGCCCAATGACTGGGGAACCACTTGCGCGCGTGATCGCCGCGCAACGTCGCGATGAGCACGTCCCAGTCGGGCGCGCCCGAGAGCAGCCCCACGGACGCGAGCCACAGCGGCCACCCCAGCGGCAGCCAACAGACGAGGAAGGCGCCCAGCGAGGCGCCGAAGTCGAGGACGCCGTATCGCACGGGATGCCGGGAGACCGTGTAGTCGTAGTGGGGTACGAGGTCCATCAGTACGTGGGAGGCGAGGGCCAGGGCGACGAGGAGCCACCAGGGCCCGCCGACGGCGGCCGCGATGGCGAGCCCGACCAGCACGTGAGTGGCGACCCACATGGTCATGGAGTCTATGCGGTCGGGCCTGGGGTGGGCAAAGCGGCCCGCCCGGGCGTGCGCCGTCGGTGTGTAGGGTACGATTGGCGCAGCGAACAGGAGGAGGAGCGCTACATGAAGACACTGCTTTGGCTCAGCGTGCTGGGGCTGATCGGAGTGGGCATCTACTTCGGCTACAAGATGGCCAAGGGCGAGGGCGGCTGGCTCGGCTGTTGCGGCGACTGGAGTGGCGAGCAGTCCGACCCGTGGACGACGTACACGCCGCCGGACGACGCCGAGTCGGCGCCGGACGCAGGGGCCGAGGCCGACCCGATCGCCTGACGGGCGGCTCGAAGAGGACGCGACGGGGGCGGCGGGCCGATGGCCCGCCGCCCCCGTCGCGTCCCACCACCCACCCCGCCAGACCTTGACCGTCCTCGCCCGACCAGTCAGCATTCGGGACGAACGTGTGCAGCACGCACAAGCCGTTGGCCGACTGGGGGCCGAGACGGAGCGATGGGAGCTGTGAGGGGCGCGCAGCAGCCTCGCCGGTGGCGCGGAGCCGTATCGCGCCGTGACTGCCGCCACGGCCCGGTCCGCGCGCCGACACCCGCACCCACCTCGCGGCCGGCCGGCCGCCGGTCTCTGATCATCCGCAGGACACGCCCGGCACGCCCGACTCAAGGAGGACCGCCATGAGGAGCGTCGACCGTCGGACCGTCACGAGCGGCACCAGCCGGAGGATCCGCGTCATCGCGTTCACGGCGGTCCTCGCCCTCGCCTGCCTCGCCGCCGTCCTCGGCGCGGGCGCGGCGCTCGGCCAGGACGAGGACGCCGCCTCGCCCGCCGCCGGCGAGAAGGTCGTCTTCAAGGTCGGCTGGATGGGCGAGATCGACAACCTGAATCCGCTCATCGGCTGGACCAACAACGTCTACGAGGTCTACGGCAACGAGTACCTGCTCATGGTCGGCCGCGACTGGGAGACCTACGAGCCCAGCGACGGCGGGATCGCCAAGAGCTGGGAGGTCTCGGACGACGGGCTCGTCTGGACGTTCACCATGAACGAGGGCATGACCTGGCACGACGGCGAGCCGATCACGGCGAGCGACGCCGCCTTCACCTACAACTTCATCATCGAGAACGAGATCGCCGCCTACATCAAGCTTCCTCACCGGCGTCGATCGCGCCGAGGTCGTCGACGACCTCACGTACAGGGTGATCTGCAACGAGCCGGTCGCCAACATGCTCAAGCTGTGGATCCCCTGCCTGCCCGAGCACATCTGGGGCGAGATGACCGCCAAGGAGGCGAGCCTGACCTTCCAGAACGATCCGCCCTGCATCGGCAGCGGGCCGTTCCAGGTCGTGGAGTGGAAGCGGGACGACTACCTGCGCATGGAGGCCAACGAGGACTTCTATCTCGGCGCGCCGACGATCGACGAGGTCATGTTCGTCGTCTACCAGAACGGCGACACGATGGTCCAGGACCTGAAGAGCGGCGACCTCGACGCCGCCTACCTCTTCCCGCCGGCGCAGTACGAGGAGCTCGAGGCGACCGACGGGCATCGAGGCGATCGAGTACAGCTACTACAACTGGGACTACGTCGGGTTCAACTGCTACGAAGGCGAGTCCGGAGGCAATCCCGCCCTGCGCGACATCGACTTCCGCATCGCGCTCGAGTACGCGATCGACCGCGAGAAGATGGTCGAGCTCGCCTACGGCGGCCACGCGATACCCGGCTACACCTTCCTGCCGCCGGACAACTGGAGCGATCCCGACTACGCCTGGGCGCCGCCGGAGGGCGAGGCGCGCAACTACGACCCCGACACAGGCGAACGCGATCCTCGACGACGCCGGCTACACCGACTCCGACGGCGACGGCGTCCGCGAGGGCACGACGGCAAGCCCATCCAGCTCCGCCTCTGGGCCACCCCCGACGCGCCGGAGGCGCCAGCGCGCCTGCAAGCTCATCGCCGGCTGGTGGGAGGCCGTCGGCGTGGACGTGAAGTTCAGCGTGCAGGACGAAGGCGTCTACTTCGACAACATCTGGGGCTACAAGGGCAACACGTTCAGGCCCGACTTCGACGCCTACTACTGGCAGTGGGACGGCTACTTCGACCCCGGCCAGACGCTGACGTGCTTCACGACCGACCAGATCGAGGGCTGGAACGAGTTCTCCTGGTCGAACGCCGAGTACGACCGGCTCGACACGCTGCAGACCGACCGAGATGGACGAGAACAAGCGCGCCGAGTACATCCACGAGATGCAGGCGGTCATGTACGGGGACGCGCCGTGCATCACGACCGTGCTACCCGTACAAGCTGCTGGCCTACCGCACGGACAAGTGGGACGGCTGGTCGCGCTCGCGGCTACGGCGAGGGGCCGCCGTTCGTCACCGAGGCGCTGCCGTGGGCCTACTACTCGACCTGACGCCGACGTCGGTCGAGGAGGACAGCAGCGACTTCGGCCTCTGGGCGGCCGTGATCGTCGCCATCGTCGTCGTCGCTCCTCGTGGTGCTCGGGCTGGTCATGCGGAGCCGGCGCGGCGGACTGGCGATGGAGGAGTAGGGAGCACGCGGGGGACGCGGGGCGGCGAGTGAGAAGGGCGGTCGTACGGTGGTCGTACGAAGCGATGGGAGCAGCGGGAGTCTCGGCAAGCTCGGCGACGCCCTTGGCGACCCGACGCGGCGCGCGATCCTCAAGTACGTGCTCGACGCCGGCAAGCCGGTCTCGGCCTCCGAGGTCGGCGACCTCTTCGGCGTGCACCGCACCGTGGCCCGCGGACACCTCGAGAAGCTCGTCGAGACGGGCCTGCTCAAGACCGGCAAGCGGCGTGCGGTCACGGGATACGGCCGCCCCGCCAAGACCTATACGTCGAGTGGCGAGCGCCTCGAGGTGATGCTGCCGCCACGGCGGTACGAGTCGCTCGCTCGCCTCCTCCTGCACGTCGTCAAGAGTCTTCTGCCGACCGCCATGGCCGTGCAGCATGCGCACGCCGCCGGCTACGAGTACGGCGTGAGCGTGCGCCGCGAGATGCAGGGCAGCGAGGACGGGCGCATGGCGCCCGAGGCCGCCTGCGCGTGGCTCGCCCAGGAGGGGTACGCCGCCCGCTGCGAGCGCGACCCCGGCGCCGACGTCTTCATCTTCGACAACTGCGTGTACCGCGAGATCGCGTTCGAGCACGTCGAGATCGCCTGCGCGTTCAGCAGGGGCATGCTCTGCGGTCTCCTCGGCGTGGCTCCCGACGACCTCACCCAGACGAACAACATGGTCGACCACGGCTTCTGCCGGCACGAGGTCAAGCGCTAGCCGCTCCGCGCACCTTGACGGACTAGACGGGACTTATGTTTCTGCGATAAGTTCCGTTTAGTCTGTAAAGGAATGCTCATGGACCCCCGCAAGAACCCGTATGCGCCAGGCGCGGGCACGAAGCCACCGGCATTGGTCGGCCGCGACAAGCAGATCGAGTCCTTCGACATCCTGCTGGAGCGTCTGGAGAACGGCTACGCGGAGCAGTCCATGATCGTCACGGGCCTTCGCGGCGTGGGCAAGACGGTGCTGCTCGACGTCTTTCGTGAGAAGGCCGAGGCGCGCGGCTGGGCCACGGTCGAGTGGGAGGTCGATCGCAGCGCCCCGTTCGAGGCGAAGGTGGCGACGCAGGTGCGACGCGCGTTGTTGCAGATCGCCCCCAAGGCGCGATGGAGAGACCGCGCGCTGCGGGCCGCCGCCGTCCTCAAGTCCTTCACGATCACGTTCGATCCAGATGGTGGCATGACGGCCGGCCTCGACGTCGACGCGCTTGCCGGCATGGCCGACAGCGGACTGCTCTCGGAGGATCTGGGCGACCTGTTCGTCGCCGTCGGAGAAGCGGCCCAGGATCATGGGGTCGGGGCCATCTTCCTGCTCGACGAGATCCAGTTCTTGAAGCCCACTGAGCTCGAGGCGATCATCGTCGCGCTGCATCGCTGCACGCGGCGATCGCTGCCCATCACCATGGTCGGCGCCGGGCTGCCGCAGATGCCGCGTCTCGCGGGCGAAGCGAAGTCGTACAGCGAGCGGCTCTTCCGCTTCGTGGAGATCGGCCGGCTTGAAGCCGCGACCGACGCGCGAGACGCGATCGTGCTGCCGGCGAGGGCGCTGGGGGTGGAGTTCCAGGCGGAGGCGGTCGGCTTCATCGTCGACTACACGCAGGGCTTCCCTTACTTCCTCCAGGAGTACGGGCGGATCGTGTGGGACGAGGCCTCGGACTCTCCGGTCGTGCTCGCCGACGTCCGATCCATTCTGCCGCTCGTCGAGGCGAAGCTGGACGAGAGCTTCTTCCGCGTGCGCGCCGAGCGCACGACCGAGCTCGAGCTGCGCTACCTCTTCGCGATGGCCGAGCTGGGGTCGGATCCTCAGCGCGCGAGCGAAGTGGCGCGGCGGCTCGGCAAGACCGTCGAACAAGCGGGGCCGATCCGTTCACGACTCATAGGCAAGGGGCTCCTGTACACGCCCGGTCACGGGTACGCTGCGTTCACCGTGCCCCAGTTCGACCGGTACATGCTGCGCCGTCACGCGGATCTTGGGCGCTGAGTGCGCTGACGGTACCGAGCGAAGCGCGCAATGACGACAAGTTGCACAATCTGTCGTGATTGCCGATAATCCTCCTGTCGATCCAACGGGAGGCGGCGATGGTCCCGAGTCTCAAGTTCAGTCAAGCGCGCAACGACCTCAGCCGGGTGGTCGACGGGGTCCTGGCCGGCGCCCCGGTGGTCATCGACCGTCGCGGTCAGCGCGTCTGGGTCACCAGCCTCGACGAGCAGCGCGAGTTGCTCGAGGGCTGCTTCCGGTTCCACCCCGAAGTGCGGATGGGGCAGCCAGACGGCGTGTACGTCTGGCTGCCTGAGTTCGCGATCTACGGCGAGGCCGAGACTCTGGCCCAGGCGGAAGACGACCTGCTCGACGAGGCGCTGCTCTACGTGGACAAGTGGCTCGACGAGCTGCATTCGGCGCCGAACCACGTCGGCCGGCGCGGCTGGGTCTGGCGCCTCGCCATGACCGACGGCCGCGAGGCGGCGCGCCGCGTCGTCTTCGGCGAGTGAGGCTCCCGACCTACGCCGACCTCAAGCGCTTCTGTGAGGTCGACGGGTGGTTCGACAGCGACGCGCGGCGCGGCGCCAAGACCGGCGATCACTTCCGTTACGGTCGCGTGCTCGGGGACGGCACCCGACTCCGCACGAGGGTCTCGCACGGCTCCGGGTCGATCCGAGACCCGGCGACGTTCAAGGACATCCTCCGCAGCCAGCTGCAGGTCACCGAAGAGCAGTTCTGGCTGGCCGTCGACAAGGGTGTTCCGCCGCGCCGGCCCGGTGACATGCCGGCGGAGCCCCCGGGGCCGGGCCTGCCGCACGACCTCGTCAAGAACCTGACGGTGCGCGCCGGGCTACCGCTCGGCGACGTCCTGCGCATGAGCAAGGACGAGGCGGTCGCCGTCTGGCAAGGGTGGCTGACGAGCGGCGACTCCTCCTCGACGTCCGGCTCCGACACCGAGGGCGGGTAGCCGGCACCTGCGACGCCGCGGGCTCTGGTCTGCCGCCGATCTTCACGGATAGCGTGGCGGAGGGAGTGGGATTCGAACCCACGAACGAGTCGCCCCGTTGGCGGTTTTCAAGACCGCTGCCTTCGACCTCTCGGCCACCCCTCCCGCAGGCTCGTGACGGTAGTGTAGCAACCGCCCATCTGGCATACTAGGGACCCGTGTCCGCCGTCATCCTCGCCTGTTCAGACTCAGCGCTGGCGCCCGCCCTCGAGCGCCTGCAGTTGAAGCTCGGCCTCGCCGAGGCCGACCGCATGCTCATCCCCGGCGGTCCGCTGATGCTGGCCAGGCCGGGCATGGAGCGCAGGGTCGCCCTCGAGTGTCTGACGAACCTGGTCGAGACCCACGGCGTGCGCAAGATCGTGCTCGTCTCTCACCAGCAGTGCTCGAGCTACGAGCGCGCTCTCGGCGGTTTCGGCTTCGACCAGCAGGAGCTGCTCGAGCGCGACCTGCACCGGGTGCGCACGGTGCTCGAGACCGCCTTCCCGCAGGTCGACGTCTCGGGCTACTTCATCCCCTGGCATGAGGACAACGAGGCGGCCGCCTTCGGGGAGCCCGTCGCGGTCGAATAGGCGACTGGCCGAGCGGCCGCCCCCCGAGGGTTCTCAGCCCCCCAGCTGGTCCTTGCCGACGTACGGCCGCAGGATCTTCGGCACCTCGACGCTGCCGTCGGCGCGCTGGTAGTTCTCCATGATGGCGACGAGCGTCCGGCCGACGGCGATGCCGGTACCGTTCAGCGTGTGCACGAAGCGCGGTCCCTTCTCGGTGCGGTAGCGGCAGTTCAGGCGCCGCGCCTGGTAGTCGGTGCAGTTCGAGCAGCTCGTGAGCTCGCGGTAGCGCTGCTGGCCGGGCAGCCAGGCCTCGCAGTCGAACTTCTGCGCCGCCGGGGCGCCGAGGTCGCCGGTGGCGATGTTGACGACGCGGTAGGGGATGCCGAGCAACTGCAGGAGGTCCTCCTCGGCGGAGAGGATCAGCTCGTGCTCGAAGGCGGCCTGCTCGGGCAGACAGAACGAGAACATCTCCAGCTTGTCGAACTGATGCACGCGGAAGACGCCGCGCGTGTCCTTGCCGGCGGCCCCGGCCTCGCGCCGGAAGCAGGTCGAATAGCCTGCGTAGCGCAGCGGCAGAGCGTCGGCCTCGAGGAACTCGTCCATGTGCAGCGCGGCCAGCGGTACCTCGCGACGTGCCGACCAGGCAGTCGCCGTCGGTCGTCTGGTAGACCTGGTGCGCGGTCGGTGGGGAAGAAGCCGGTGCCGTACATGGCCTCCTCGCGGACGAGCACCGGCGGCACGACCGGTCTGAAGCCCTTCTCGCCGACGACCTCGAGGCCGAAGCGGATGAGCGCGAACTGCAGCAGGACGAGGTCGCCCTTGAGGTAGGCGAAGCGGGAGCCGCTGACCTTGGCGCCGCGCTCCATGTCGATGAGGTCGAGGGCGAGAGCCAGCTCGAGGTGGTCCTTGGGCTCGAAGTCGAAGCTGGTGCGCTCGCCGACCTCGCGCAGGACGACGGCGTCGTCCTCGCCGCCCTCGGGGACGTCGTCGAGCGGGAGGTTGGGGATCTCGAGGAGCATCGTCGCGCAGGCGCTCCTCGGCGACGACCAGCTCCTGCTCGAGCGCCTTGATCTCGGCGCCGAGCTCCTTCATGGCGGCGATCGGCGCCGCCGCTTCGCCGCCGGCCTTCTTGAGGGTCGAGATCTCGTCGCTCGCGCGGTTGCGGGTGGCGCGGCGCTCCTCGACGGCGGTCGTCAGCCGGCGGCGCTCCTCCTCGACGGCGAGGAACTCGTCGAGCGACGACGTGCTGCCGCCGCGCCGCTCGAGCGCCCTGCGGACGCGCTCGGGGTCTGAGCGCACCAGCTTGATGTCGAGCATCGTGACTCCTCGCCTTCGAGGGGGCCGGCATCGCGTCGCGGCTGCTGCCGACGGCGAGACGGACTCATGCCCCCGGTGTCGAACGCCGTTAATGCTACCGGATGCTATCGTGTCGCGGGCGCGGATCGACTGCTGCGGCCGCGACGTACGGCATGGGGAGGAGCGCGATGCACAACGGATCGAGTGACGGACGTGGCGTGAGGACGCTCGGGGGATGGCTCCTCCTGGCGCTCGTCGTGGCCGTGGTCGGCGCCGCCGTCGTGGCGACGATCTCCGCCGTGCCGGCTCTCGCCGACGAGCCCCCGGAGCCGTCGCCGTCGGCGTCGCCCTCGGCCGACCCGTCGGCTTCGCCGGAGCCGAGCCCCTCGGCGACGTCCTACGTGCTCACCTATGCGCTCTCGCAGCCGGCGATCAACTACGGCAAGACAGTGCTGCTGTTCGGCGCGGTCGAGCCGGCGACCGAGGGCATCGAGGTCGCGGTCGCCGTCGACGGGATCGACGTGGGCACCGTCCTGACCGACGTGGAGGGCGCCTTCTCCGCCGGCATCGTCGCCGAGCGCAACTGCGTCGTCTCGGCTCGACTGACCGCCGACGGCACGACGGGCCCGCTCCTGCCGCTCACCGTGAGGCCGACCATGAGCACGGTCATCGGCACGCCCATCCCCTTCCTGCCCACGCGCTTCGTCATCAAGGTGGCGCCGGCCGACTACGACGGCATCGCCGTCGCCCGCGTCTACCACCGCGACCGGCTGGTTGCCAAGGTCCTGCGCAGGGTCGAGGACGGCCGGGTCGTCCTGAGTCTCCCGACGCCCGGCATCCAGTGGTTCAAGGTGGAGTGCGCTTTGCGCGCCACCGAGGACTACGGGCGCAAGGAGTTCTCGCGCATCTTCAAGGCGGAGTGGCGCTCGCTCAAGGCGGGCTCCAGCGGCCTCATCGTCCAGGGCCTGCTGACGCGCCTCTCACAGTTGCGCATCCGGGTACCGGAGATCGACAGGAGCTTCAGCGTCAAGGACGCGGACGCCGTCATGGCCTTCCAGAAAACGTACCGCCTGACGCGCGACTACGTCGTCAACTACGCCGACTGGCGCAAGCTCGAGACGGCGAAGGTCGCCGTGCCGCGCTACGCATACCCGACCGTGCACATCGAGGTCGACAAGACCCGGCAGATTCTCATGGTCGTGAACGACGGCAAGGTCCGGGGCCTCATCGCCTGCTCGACCGGGGCCACCGGCAACACGCCCGAGGGCGCCTTCGCGATCAAGAGCAAGATCCCGCTGTCGACGAGTCTCTTCGGGTCGGACCTGATGCCGTACACGATGGGCTTCTACGGCAATTTCGCGATCCACGGGTATTGGTCGGTGCCGCCGTACCCGGCGAGCCACGGCTGCGTGCGCGAGCCGGTGTGGGTCGCGCGCTGGGTGTTCGACCGCTCGTTCCTCGGCGAGCGGGTGTACATCTACCGCTGAGAATGAAGGGCCGGCGGGCGGCGCGGATGCGCCGCCCGCCGGCCCTCTGCGTTCATACCCGCGCTCGGCCCGATGCCACCGTGTCGACGAGACCGACGAGGAGGTCGAGCCCCGTGGTCAGCGTCGTGGCCGGCGCGTCCTCACGCTCGGGGTCGTAGGCCGTCACGGACAACCCTGCCACCGGGAGGTGGCGGGCGACGGCGGCGACGGCGTCGAGCAGCTCGCCGGGCGTCAGACCGCCCGGCGACGGGAAATCGACGCCGGGGACGAAGGCGGGGTCGAGCACGTCGATGTCGACGTGGATGTAGGCGTGGGTGGCGTGGGCGTCGGCCGCGGCGGCGAGGGCGCTCTCGAGGGCGCCCTCGCCGCCGCGCAGCGCCTCGACTCCGACCAGGCGGACTCCCGTGGACGCGAAGCCCTCGACCTCACCGGGGTCGAGGTCGCGCCCACCGACGTGGACGCAGGCGCGCGGGTCGACGGCGCCGCCGCCCGCCCGCACCCACGCGTCGGGGTGCGCGACGCCGCAGGCGATCGCGAAGGGCATGCCGTCGAGGAACCCGCTCGGCGTGGTCGCCGGCGTGTTGAAGTCGCCGTGGGCGTCGAACCAGACGACGGCGGTCTCGCCGGTGCCCAGGCCGGCCGTCATGCCGAGCGCCACGTTGCAGTTGCCGCCGGCCACCACGGGCAGGGCGCCCGCGCCGCGCGCCGCACGAACGGCCTCGCTGAGCGCCCTGTTGACGGCGACGACCGCCGGCAGCTCGTCGCCGAACGGCCCGGCCCGGTGCACCTCGACGAGTTCGACCTCGTGGCCGCGGGCTTCGAGGCGCGCGGCCAGACCCGCGTCGAGGTATCGGCCCGGCCCGAGAGCCATCCCGACCCCCTCGCGGCCGAGGTGGTAGGGGACGCTGAGGACGGTCAGCTTCATTCGGACCTCCTGAGGGCGCCGCCGTCGGGACGGCGCGGCGTCGTCGCGCTATCGCGCCGGCAGGCGCTTCACGAGCACGATCATCTCGGGGCGGTCGGCGGCGGGCGTCGCCACGAAATCGTGCCCTTCGTAGAGGTGGCGCGACGGCCGGTCGTCGGCGGGCACCAGCGCGCTCAGCCGGGTGCGGCCCTCGGTGAACGCGACGCCCTCGACCCAGTCGAGCAGCTGTCGTCCCACTGCTCGGGCTTCGTAGGCGGGGCTGACGCAGAGGCAGCGCAGCTCGACGGCGTCGGCGTCGGCGTCGAAGGCCACGTAGCCGGCGATCTCGGCGCCTTCGGTCTCGCCGACGTAGACGCGGGCGCGCCCGAGCATCTCGAGCAGCGCACTCTTGTCGAAGCGCTCGGGATGGCCCGCCTGCGCGGCCCGCGGGTGGAGGGTCTCCTCAGCCATGAGGTACAGCAGGCTGTGGTCCTCCGCACGGGCTTCACGGACCGTGACTCTGAGACGCTCCATCGTCACCTCCGGTCGCGACTCTCCGGCAGCTTGGCCGGCACGGCGATCTGCTCCCCACCGATCATATACCTGAGGATCCCCACGGTGGACGTGAGCGGGTGAAGGGGGCGGCGGAGGGCCGGGCTCTCGCTCCGCTCAGGTGGCGGGGTAGGAACCGAGCACCCGCAGCCAGGGCAACTTACAGGTGAGGCACTTGAGGGTCTGGGCGAGCGGGGCTTCGCCGGCTCGCCCCTCCGTGTCGATGAAGAAGATGTAGTGCCCGAGCGCCTGCTTCGAGGGCCGCGACTCGACCTTGGTGAGGTTGACGTGGCGGTAGGCGAACTCGGAGAGGATGAGCAGCAGGCTGCCGGGTTCGTCCTGGTCGATGCCGCAGACGAGGCTGGTCTTGTAGCTCGCTTCGAGGTCCTGTGCCGCCGCCGCCTTCGCGAGGAACACGAAGCGCGTGCGGTTGTCGCCGAAGTCCTCGATGTCGTCGCGCAGCACGGCGCACTCGTACATCTCGGCCGCGAGGCGGGTGCCTATCGCGACCCACGGGCGGTCGACGCGGCTGACCATGCGGACCGCCTCTGCCGTCGAGTTCGCGGCCTCGTGCTCGACGCCGGGCAGGTGCTCGCTGAGGAACGCGCGGCACTGCGCGTAGGCGTGCGGATGACTGACGACCTTGGTCACCGAGTCGAGCGCGCGGGGCCCACGCGCGATGAGCTGGTGACGGATCGGGTGCACGATCTCGCGGGTGATGACGAGCTCCTCGAAGTCCCAGGCGAGTGCATCCAGGGTGAGGGCGACCGACCCCTCGATGGAGTTCTCGATGGGGACGACGCCGACGGCGGCCTCGCCGCCGCGCACGGCGATCATCACGTCGCGGATCGACGCGTACGGGAAGGGGGTGAGGCCCTCGCCGGGCAGGTTCGCGAGCAGGGCCTCCTCGGTGAATGTGCCTTCGGGCCCGAGGAAGGCGACGCGGCCGTCGGTCGCGCGCGTCATGGCATCGTCTCCGTGGGTCGCTGTCGAGTGTCCGAGTCCATCGCGCGAACGCTATCAGAGAAACGAGGGACGGTGAGAGCGGCGGGCCGCGCGGCGGTCAGACCGGGTCTTGGCCGGGCCCGGCCTCGCCGCCGCCGCGCTCGCCCGGCGACTCCCAGACGAAGTCGTCGTCGACGGCCAGCGGCGCTTGCCGTGCGGGTGGCGTGACGGGGCGGGCGGGCACCGTCACCGCGCCGGACGCCGCCGCGGGTCGCTCCGGCGGCTGCGCCGCCGCCGGCTTGGCCGGTGACCTGGGCGGCAGCGGCACGGGCACGGCTTCGGCGACGGCTCGCCGCTCCTCGGGAGAGAGCTCGCGGTCGGCGACGCCCTGCTCGAGCGTCTTCACGTAGACGCGCGCGAAATCGCGCGCGGCGATGGCGCTGACGACGAAGCCGGAACGATGGTCGTCGAGGAGCACGAGCGTCGCGCTCTGCTCGCCGCCGGCGTCGCGGAAGGCGTCGTAGCGCACCAGGGCGCGGTGGGTGAGCGTCTTCTCGAGGCGACGCTTGTGGGCCTCGAGCTTCTCGTTGAGGTCCTCGACCGCCTGCCGCAGGTTGCGGACCTGCGAGGCGAGCTGCTCGCTGTGAGCGACGATGTCGCGTCGATCGTGGGGTCCCATGACGACGGTCTGCGCGCGCCGGACAGCCCGCAGCTTCGTCCAGAGCAGCACGCCGAGCACGAGCAGGGCGAGGGCGAAAGCGGCGGAGGAGAGCGCCAGCCAAGGCGCGATGTCACGCAGCGTCTGCACAGGCCGTCACTGCAGCTGGAGCAGGAACCTGAAGGTGCCGCGGTTGTTGTCGAGCAGCTTCTCGTCCGGCACGGGCCCCGCTTGGACCTTGAGCGTCGTGGTCTTCGACAGCGCGTCGGCCGGGATCGAGAAGCCCGAGACGTCGACCGACTGCGTCTCGCCGGGCTGGATCACGGCGATGGTGACCGTCTGTCCGGTCGCCTCGACGCCGGGCACCTTGAGCGTCAGCGTGACGTTGACGTCGCGCTCGATGACGTTGCCCTGGTTCTCGACGGAGACCTTGAAGGAGAACTGCGCGGAGGCCGGGACGTCGACGGTCCCACCTGCCTTGAGCGCCGTGCCCGACGGCTCGACGGTCACCTTCGCGAGGGCGACGCCGCGAACCCCGGTCATGCGCGCCGAGCGCCGCAGCTGCTCGATCATGCCCGCGAGACGGACGCGCTCGAAGGCTCCCGTGTTGAGGAACCACTCCGACGTCGGGACCGAGACGTCGGTCACGCCTTCGTCGCGCATGATGCTGCGTGAGGGGGCGTAGAAGAACGTCGCGTAGGAGGCGTCGGGGCCGGCGAAGTAGCCCTCGAGCCGCGAGAGCGTCTTGTCGTCGACGCCGTCGCGCTTCTCGAGGACGGCGATCATCGCGTCGCGGAAGAGCTCGAAGCCCCGGGCGCGCAGCGCCATACCGGCGACCACTGTGTCGTGCTGCTCGGAGAGCGCTTTCGGCGGCGAGAAGAGGCGCGTGCGCTCCTCGATCTCGCCCTGCTTGCTCGCCATCTCCTCGAGCCTCGCGATGAGGTCGGCGCGCTTCAGCTTGGTCGGGTCCGAGACGATGCCGTTGAGTTGTTTGCCGAGCTGCGTCGAGTCGTTGACCGCGCCCTCGACGGCGGTCATGTACTCGCGGTAGGAGCTGATCTTGCGGTTGTGCTGGCAGCTGCGGATCGACCAGGTGAGGCCGAACGCGAGCGCGACGAGGACGACGATGCCGAGGGCGATCCGCTGCCAGCGGCGACGGCTGCGGCCGGGTCGGCGGCGGGGCGGCGACGGTGGGGGGCTTGTGGATGGCGACGGAGAAGCCTGAGCGTCGGCGTCGTCAAAGAAATCCACGAGCGCGACCCCCTTTGTCCGGTGCTAACGGGCGCGTGGTGGGCGAGGCGGGACTTGAACCCGCACGCACGTAAGTGCACTAGACCCTGAACCTAGCGCGTCTGCCAATTCCGCCACTCGCCCACGGCTTCACACAGGGTTCGGATTGTACCACACGAATACTCCTGCAAAGCTCGCAACAACCACGCCACGCAACCATGCCCGCCGCCCTTCAGAATCCGAGCCCTCCCACATGCCCGCCGGCAGAGCGGTACGAAGTGCTGCGCCGGATCGGCAGCGGGGGTTTCGCCGACGTCTTCGAGGCGCTCGACAGAGAGACGGGGGAGCATGTCGCCCTGAAGGTGCTGCGCGAGGGCGGCGCGATGCCGGCGCGGGCGGCGCGCGAGATCGAGGCGGCCAGCGCCCTGGACCACCCGGCGATCGTAGCCCTCTACGACTTCTTCACCGACGGCAGGCGCGTCTGCCTGGTCTGCGAGCTGGTCGACGGTGACCCTCTCGACCAGCTCGGCAGCGAGTTGGGCGACGCCGACGCCGTCGCGGTCGCCGCGGAGCTCCTCGAGGCGCTCGGTTTCGCGCACAGCCAGGGCGTGATCCACCGCGACGTGAAGCCGCAGAACGTGATGCTCGATGCGGCGGGGCGCGTCAAGGTGATGGACTTCGGCATCGCGCGCCTGCTCGACGCCGACACCCTGACCAGCGAGGGCGACCTGATCGGCACGGTCGCTTACATGTCGCCGGAGCAGGCGGCGGGGCGGCGAGTGGGTCCGCCGAGCGACGTGTACTCGGCCGGGCTCGTCCTCTTCGAGCTGCTCACCGGCGCGAGCCCCGTGCGCGGCGAGACGCCCGCCGAGACGCTCTCCAATGTCGCCGCCGGGCGGCTGCCGCTGTTGCGCGAGCAGCGGCCGGACCTGCCGCCGGCGCTGCTCGACCTGGTCGATGCCGCCTGCGCGATGCGACCCGGCGACCGGCCGGCCGCCATCGACGCCGCCGCCGTGCTGGAGGACATCCTCGAGAGCGGCGAGCTCGGCAGGCGCACCCTGCACCGCGCCCGCGCGGCGGTGCGCCCGCTCGGCCGCGGCGCCGCGGCGCTCGAGCGCGCCGGCGGCGCGACGCTCGCCGCCGCGATCTGCGTGGCGGTGCTGCGCGAGCTGCCCTCCTACCCGGCCGGCTGGACGCTGCCCCTGGTCGCGCTCACGATGGCCGTCTGGGCGGTCGTGCCGCGCGCCGGGCTGGCATGGTTGCTCGGCGTCCTCGCGTTTCCGCTCTTCGACGTGTCGCTCGCCGTCGGCGTCGCCTACCTCGTCCTGGCCGTCGCCTTGGTGCTCATCGCCGGCCGCCGGCCGCTGCTCGCGATCTGGCCGGCACTCGCGGTGCTGCTGGCGCCGTCCGGGATGGCCCTGCTGGCGGCGGCGCTGGCGGCCGTGTTCGGGCGCCTGAGAGGCGCCCTGACGGCCGCCTGGACCGGCGCCGCCCTGCTCGTCGTCCTGCTTCTCGAGCGCGTGCCCCCCGGGCCGTTCACGCTGTACCAGCCGCGTGGCCGGCTGGCCGGGCAACTGGCCGCCGCCGACGGCCCCATCGAGGTCGCCGACGGCATCCTTCGGGTGCTGCTCGCTCCCGAGAGCCTCGTGCAGATGGCGGTCTTCGCCGGCCTCGCGGCGGCGCTGGCGACGGCGCTCGCCCTCGACGGGCTCGAGCGCCGTCTCTGGATCTGGTCGACGAGCTTCGCCACTCTCTTCATCCTCTACCGGCTTCTGCCGCTCTTCGCCTGGGAGACGCGTGCGACGCCGGGGGCGCTGCTCCTGAGTGTCTCGGCCACCGCCCTCGTGATACTCTTGCCGCTGATTCTATGGTCCGGCCCCCACCCGGAGTACGTCCCTGATGAACATCCTGAAAGCGGTTGAGCAGAAGCTCGAGGGCCTCGTCGAAGGCGTGTTCGGCCGCGCCTTCAAGGCGAGCGTGCAGCCCGTCGAGCTCGCGCACAAACTCGCCAAGGAGCTCGGCGACAACAAGATCGTCGGCGTCGCCCACGTCTACGTGCCGAACGAGTTCGAGATCTACCTCGGACACGACGATCACCAGCACCTGACGTCGTTCGCCGACTCGCTCAAGGCCGAGCTCTCCAGCTACGTGGCGGCGTTTGCCCGGCGCGAAGGCTGGACCATGGTGGCGGAGCCGCACATCGAGCTGCACGAAGACACCGATTTGCGAGTGGGTGAGTTCGGCATCGCGACGCGCACCGTCGATCCGCAACGCGCCGAGGAGCACGCGGTCTCCGGCGCGGCCGCCGGCCCGCCGGCCGCCGCGCCGGTGACGCCGGTCATGCCGGCGGGGCCCGGCCAGACGGTGCTCTACGAGAGGCCGCCCGTGGCCGCGGCGACCGCGTTGCTGCGCGGCCAGGCGGGCACCTTCGAGCTGGCCAGAGACATCACCGTGCTCGGCCGCAGCCGGCGCTGCGACATCGTCCTCGCGGACGCCAACGTCTCGCGCCAGCACGCCGAGATCCGTCGCGATGCCGGCGAGTTCGTGGTCCGCGATCTCGACTCGACCAACGGACTGACGGTCAACGGGCGCGTCGTCAAGGGCGTCGTCCTGCATCCCGGAGATCGCATCGGGCTGGGTACGACGGAGCTGCTCTTCGAGAGGCAGTCGTGACCCACGCGGTGGCGATGGCGGGCGCCGGGTCCGTCGGCGCCGGCCGGGCGCACCTCTTCGGCACGCAGGATTCGCCTCCCCGCGTCGGTGACGCCGTCCTCCTCCGCATGAGATGAGAGGCGTGACGGCATTGGTGTCACGCTCGACCTGCCGCGACGGGAGGGGCCGATGATCGACATCGTGCTGTTGGCTCTCAAGATCGGCATCCTTGTCCTGCTCTACCTCTTCGTGTGGTGGGTCGTGCGACGCACCGTGCGCGACACCGTGAGCGGGCAGACCACGACCGCGCCTCCGCCCGACGTACCGCTGCCGCCCGCCGAGCTGCCGCCCGTTCCCGTGTCGCCGCAAGAGCGCGTCGCGCGGCGCGAACAGCGCGCGTCCGAACGCACGATGGACGGCCAGATGCTCGACTTCACTCCCCATATCAACCCGCAGCTCGTCGTCGAGACGAGCACCATCGTGCCGCCCGGCGTGATCTTCCCGCTCGACGGCTGGGTGACGGTGGGGAGGGCCCCCTCGAGCAGCATCGTGCTCGACGAGACGACCGTGTCGAGCACGCACGCGCGCCTGAGGCCGCGCGGGCAGATCTACGTCGTCGAGGACCTGGGCAGCACGAACGGGACCTACGTGAACGAGCGCGCCGTCACCGAGGCGCAGCTGAAGCTGGACAGCCGTCTGCGCATCGGCGAGACGGTCTTCCGTTACGAGGAGTGAACCTTACGTGACGCTGGTCGCCCGTCACGCGGTGCGTACCGACATCGGCCGGCATCGAGAGGTCAACGAGGACGCGGCCGTCGTCGAGCCGCCGCTGTACGCCGTCTGCGACGGCATGGGCGGGGCGAGGGCCGGCGAGGTGGCTTCGCAGCTCGCCTGCGTCACGCTGGCGGAGCGCACGGCCGCCGGTGACGCTCTCGTCGACGCCGCGCAGGCCGCCAACGCCGCCGTGTACACCGCCGCCAACGCCGACGATGCGCTGGCGGGCATGGGCACGACCCTCACCGCCATGGCGCTGGACGGGCGCGTGGCCCGCTTCGCGCAGGTCGGCGACAGCCGCGCGTACCTGCTGCGCGACGGCGAGCTGCGCCAGGTGAGCCTCGATCACTCGATCGTCGGCCAGATGATCCGCGCCGGCGAGCTCACCGTCGAGGAGGCCGCCGTCCACCCGATGCGGTCCATCCTGACACGCGCCTTGGGTACCGAGCCCCAGGTCGACGTGGACGACTACGAGGTCGATCTGCGGGCCGGCGACGTCGTCCTGCTCTGCAGTGATGGTCTGAGCGGCATGGTCCCGGACGAGTCGATCGCGAAGCTCCTCGCTCACGACGACCCCGACGAGAGCGCCGACCTGCTCGTGCAGGAGGCATGCCGCGCCGGCGGTATCGACAACATCACGGTCGTCGTCGTCCACCTCGGCGAGGGTGGCGGCGACGGGGCCGCGGCGCCCGCCGGCGACGGGGCCGCGGCGCGTGCCGGCGAGCCGCCGGCGACCCAGGCGGCCGTCGTCGACGCTGGGTCGCGGCCCGCCGCCGCGACGCCGGCGTCCGCGACGCGCGACGTGCGGCGGGCCCGCCGCCTCAAGCGGCGGGCCCGCCTCCTCAAGCTCGTCCTCGCCGTCCTGCTCGTGGTGCTCGTCCTCGCGGCCGTTGCGGCCCTGGCGCTGCAGAGCCTCTACTTCGTAGGGGTCGACGACGGCGACGTCGTCGTCTACAGCGGCCTTCCCTGGTCGCTGGGCCCACTCAAGCTGCAGGACGTCTACGTGCGCGGCACACTGCGGTACGAGCTGTTGACTCTCGAGCAGCGCCGCCTGATCGACAAGGCGCGCGTCCAGAGCCGTGACGACGCCTTGCGCCTGCTGCAGGCGCTGGAGACCATGCCGTGAGCCGTCGGACCGCCGAGCTCCTCTTCCTCGTGCTCGCCGGAGCGGTGGCGACCATGGCGTACGTGTCCGTGTATGCGGGGCGCTACCACGAGGTCAGCCGCGCATCCATCATCTACGCGCTGTTCTTCATCGCGGTCTTCGTGGCGCTGCACATCGTCGTCCGCGTGCTGCTGCCGCTGGCCGACCCGTACCTCCTGCCGGTCACGGCCCTTCTGTGCGCGCTTGGTCTCACCGCGATCTACAGGATCGAGCCCTCGCTGGCCTCGCTGCAGGGCCGCTGGCTGCTGGTCGGCGCGGCGCTCTTCGTGCTGACCGTGGTGCTGGTCCGCGACCCGCGCCGCCTCGACCGCTACCGGTACGTCATCGGCGCGGTGGGTCTCTGCCTGCTGGTCCTGACCATCGTCGTCGGCACCGAGGTGCGCGGCGCGCGTCTCTGGATCCATCTCTTCGGCATGTCGATCCAGCCCTCCGAGTTCGCCAAGCTCGCCATCGTCATCTTCCTCGCGGGCTATCTCGACGACAAGAAGGTGATGCTGTCGGTGCCGACCCGGCGTCTGCTGGGGGTGCCGGTGCCGGCGACCAAGTACTTCGGGCCGTTGCTGATCATGTGGGTGCTGTCCCTCGCGATGCTCGTCTTCATGAAGGACTTCGGCATGTCGCTTCTCTTCATGGCGGTCTTCGTCGCCCTGCTCTACATGGCGACCGCGCGCATCGTCTACGTGGTCATCGGCGGCGGCCTGTTCGCCGCCGCCGCCGCCTTCGCCCTGTCCGTGGTCCCGCACGTGCACGACCGCTTTGCGATCTGGCTGGATCCGTGGGCGCAGGCGGAGACCACGGGCTTCCAGCTCCTGCAGTCGCTCTTCACGATCGCCGACGGCGGCGCGCTCGGCGCCGGCTTCGGCCGCGGCTACCTGCTGTACTCCGCCGGCCATCCCGTGGTGCCCGACATGGCGACCGACTTCATCTTCGCGGCGATCGCCAACGAGATGGGGTTGCTGGGCGCGGTCGCGGTCATCCTCTGCTTCTTCCTCTTCGTGTGGCGCGGGTTCAGGGTCGCCGTCTGGGCCCCAGACGGCTTCTCGAAGCTGCTGGCGGCCGGCCTCGCCGTGGCTTTCGGGCTGCAGACCTTCATCATCATCGGCGGGGTCACGCGTCTGATCCCGCTGACCGGCGTGACCCTGCCCTTCGTCAGCTACGGCGGAAGCTCGATCATCGCCAACTTCGTGCTCGTCGCCCTGCTCCTCATGGTCTCGCACCGCACGGCCGTGGTGCACTCCGGGAGCGACGTCCAGCGGCGGCGCATGGCGGAGCTGAGGTGACGCCGTGAATCGTGCCGTCGCCAGGGTCTTCGTGGTCGCCGCAGTGCTCTTCGCCGCGCTCATCGTCAACCTCACGTACTGGATGATGGTGCGCGCCGACGACCTGCGGGACGCGCCCGAGAACCATCGTCGCATCGCGCAGGAGATGAAGAGCCGCCGCGGCGACCTGCTCGGCTTCGACGGCAGCGTCATGGCCGGCTCCGTCAAGCGCTCCGGGTACTACCGGCGCAAGTACCCGCAGGGCGTGCTCGCTCCGCACCTGCTCGGCTACGACAGCGTGCGCTACGGGCGCACCGGCCTCGAGGCCGAACTCAACGACCTGCTGACCGGTCAGAGTCTCGATCTGGGCACGCAGGGCTGGGTCGACCGCATCCTGGGCCGCCGGCCTGAGGGCGCCGACGTGCGCCTCACCCTGGTGCCGGCCGTGCAGCGCGCCGCGCAGGAGGCGCTCGGGGGCAGGTCGGGGGCGGTCGTCGCCATCGACCCGACCAGCGGCGCGCTCATCGCAGCCGCGTCGTCGCCGACCTTCGACCCGCGCAAGCTGGATGACGTCTGGGATCAGCTCGCCGTCGACCCGGCAGCCCCGTTGCTCGATCGCGCGGACCAGGGACTCTTCGTGCCGGGCTCGGCCTTCAAGATCGTGACGGCGGCGGCGGCGCTCGACGACGGCTCCGTCAAGACGGACTCGGTCTTCGTCGACACCGGCACCTATGTGGTCTATGGCGGCAAGGTCACGAACTACGGCGGCGCCGTGTACGGCACGCACGACTTCACGACCGGGCTGACCTCGTCGATCAACACCACCTTCGGGAAGGTGGCGGACGACCTCGGCCGTCGTAAGATGGCCGCCGCGGCGGAGGCGTTCGGCTTCTGGCAGCGGCCGCCGCTGTCGCTGGCCGGCGGCGCGGTCGCGGTCAGCGGCCGCTACCGCGACGGCAAGCTCGTGCCGGCGACAGTGCGTATGAACCCTCTCCAGGTCGCGTGGTTCGGCTGTGGCCAGGACCGGCTGCTCGCGACGCCGCTGCAGATGGCGTTGGTGGCCGCCGCGGTCGCGAACGGCGGCCAGATCATGGTGCCCTACGCCGTGGAAGAAGTGACGAACGCCGCGGGGGCGACGGTGAGCACGGCGGAGCCCACACTATGGCTGCAGGCGATGACACCGGAGACGGCGGCGACGCTGAGCATGATGATGCAACGGGTCGTGACGGTCGGGACGGGCACGGCGGCCGCGCTGGAGGGCATCGAGGTCGCCGGCAAGACGGGGACCGGTGAGAAGGGCGACGGCACGAACGTCGCGTGGTTCATCGGATTCGCGCCCGCCGACGATCCGCGGGTGGCGATCGCGGTAGCGCTCGACGGCGTCAGCGCGACCGGCGGCGAGCTGGCCGCGCCCATCGCCGCCGCTGTGCTCCGGGTGGCGCTCGACCAGGTGGCGCTGCCGTGACGGGGCAGGGACGAGCGCGTCGCCGGCGTAAGAGCCTGAACGACGGATGAGAGGCAGCAGACAGTGACGGACGTGTTCCAGGACGGCCAGATCGTCAACGAGCGCTACCGCGTACTTCGCAAGCTGGGCGCCGGGGGCATGGCCGACGTGTACCTGTGCGAGGATCTGACCCTGGGCCGGCGCGTCGCCCTCAAGGTGCTGCTGCAGCGGTTCCTCGGCGATGCCCAGTTCGTGGAGCGCTTCCGGCGCGAGGCGAAGGCCGCCGCCGCGTTGAACCACCCCGGCATCGTCGCGATCTATGACTGGGGCCAGGTCGGCGGCACCCCCTACATCGTGATGGAGTACGTCGAGGGGGAGACCCTCAAGGACCTGGTCCGCCGCCGCGGTCGCTTGGGCGGCGCCGAGGCCATCGACCTGACGATCGGTCTGCTCGCCGCCGTCGAGCTCGCCCACCGCCACGGCATCATCCACCGCGACATCAAGTCGCAGAACATTCTGATCGACCGCGGCGGCGCCGCCAAGGTGACCGACTTCGGCATCGCCCGCGCCGGTGACTCGGGTATGACCGAGGCGGGCTCGATTCTCGGCACCGCGCAGTACCTGTCGCCCGAGCAGGCGCGCGGCCAGCAGGTCGACGAGCGCTCCGACCTCTATTCGGTCGGCGTCGTCATGTACGAGATGCTGACGGGCCGCGTGCCTTTCTCGGGCGACAGCGCCGTCAACGTCGCCATGCAGCACGTCAACGACCTGCCCGACGAGCCCGTGACGCTCGTCGCCGGCATGCCGGTCTCGCTCAACCAGATCGTGCTCAAGGCGATGGCCAAAGAGCCGGCCCACCGTTACGGGAGCGCGGCCGAGTTCGCCGCCGATCTGCGCGCGGCGCGCGCCGGCGCTCCGGTGGCGGCCGCGGGCTTCGACCCCGAGGCCGAGCGCACGCAGTTCGTCGGGGCTGCGACCGCGGCCGGGTCGACTCGGCTCATGCAGCCCGTGGGCGAGCCGCCGGCCGGCCGCCGTCGCCGCTGGCCGCTCTTCCTCGTGCTGGGTCTGCTCGCCGCCTTGGCCTTGGTGGGTTGGTTCCTCTTCGGGGGGCTCTTCGGCGACAAGGTGGAGGTGCCCGTCGTGATCGGTCTGACCGAGAAGGCGGCGGTCGACCGCCTCGAGGGCGCGGGCTTCAAGGTCGACGTGCAACAGGAGTACTCCGACGAGTTCGCGGCCGGCTTCGTGGCGCGTCAGTCGCCGCCGGGCGGCTCGAAGATGGCCGAGGGCGAGACCGTCGATATCTGGGTGAGCGGGGGAGCACAGACCCTGCAACTGCCCGACTTCCGCGGCTGGGAGGCCGCCGACGTCGCCGACTGGCTCGAGGCGAACGGGTTCGAGGGCGATCGGCGGCGCGGACGCTCCGCGGACGTCGCCGACGGTCGCGTCTATCGCCAGGACCCGGCGGCAGGCGCCTCGGTCGAACGCGGCGCGACGATCTCGTACTGGGTGAGTGTGGGGGCGCCGCAGGCGGTCGTCCCCGAGCTCATCGGCATGACGCAGGCCGACGCGGAAGCGGCTTTGGCCGACGTCGGGCTCGAGCTGGGCAGCGTGACGACGCAGTCGAGCAGCGAGATCGACGTCGGCCGGATCATGGCGCAGGACCCGGCTCCCGAGACGAAGGTGGAAGAGGGAGCCAAGGTCGACGTCGTGCTCTCATCGGGCCCTGCGCCGCCGCCGACGCCGACGCCGACGGCGACCGTGGTCCTGGTGCCGAGCGTGTACGGCATGGACAAGACGATGGCGACTGACACGCTCGAGGCGGCAGGGTTCGTGGTCGACGTGCTCGATAAGCACAGTCCGCAGCCGCCCGGCACGGTGATCAAGCAGGATCCGGAGGCCGACACCTACGCCGCCCTCGGCTCCACGGTGACCATCACCATCGCCACCTAGGCGGCGAATCGGCGACGCGTCCACGGGACGGCGCCGAAGTCAGCGCAGCAGGATGAAGACGATGTAGGTGAAGTACATCGATCCCGCGCCGGCCAGCACCCACCAGGTCAGCGTGCGCGCGACGCGCAGCGTCAGGTAGAGCACCAGCCCGGACACCAGGGCCAGGACGCCGCTCACCAAGCCCACCTGGTCAAGCTGCCAGGTCGTGAAGACGAGGCCTATCGAGACCGGAAACGTGCTCTGGAAGACCATCGCTCCCGCGATGTTGCCCAAGGCGAGCGTGTCCTTGCCCTGACGGACCCAGAGCACGGAGTTGAACTTCTCCGGCAGTTCCGTGGCGACCGGGGTGATGAGGAGCGAGACGAGCAGCGGGCTCGCGCCGAGGGACGCGCTCACGGTCTGCACCTCTTCGACGAAGACCTCCGCGCCGAGGACGATGCCGCCGAGGGCGACGGCGATCTGGAGAAGGATCCGCCGCCGGTGCGGCATCTCGGGGTGGCGGTGGAAGTAGAGCGGCTTCGTGACGCCCTCGAGGTCTCCCTCGCTCTTCAAGGTCTCCCACACGTAGTAGCCGTAGAAGACGAGCAGCGACGCAGCGAGAGCGTAGTGCAGGGCGCGCACGTGGACGACGCCGGCTGCCATCGCCAGCGCGTACGCGATGAGGAAGTGGCTGAGGTCGCGGCGCATCACGGTCTGGTTGAGCGAGACGGTGCGCGTGCGACGGCCGAGAAGGGCGAAGACGACCACGGCCGTCCCGGTCACGAACATGGCGAGGCTGGCGAGCATGAAGGGCGCTCCGAGGATCGCCCCGACGCCCACGTCGCTTGAGGCCGCCCCGCTGGTGAAGACGATCGCGATGATGGGCACCAGGGTCTCGGGCAATGCGGTGCCGACGGCGGCGAGCACGCTGCCGACGGCCCCCTCGCCGAGGTCGTAGCGCCGGCCAAACCACTCGATGCCGTTGGTGAAGAGCTCGGCCGAGACCAGGATGACGGCGAGGGCGACGATGAGCAGGGAGTAGGCCATGCGCGCTGGAGGATATCAGACGCGAAGGGGCGGGCCGCCACGGCGGCCCGCCCCTTCGCGTCGGTACTCCCGATCAGGCGATCAGGTCAGGCCTTTGGCCTGCAGGTACGGGAAGATGAAGTAGAGGACGAAGGCCAGGGCCGAGACCCAGAGGAGCCAGTTCACCTCGCGCGCCTTGCCCTGCACCACGCGGATCAGGACGTAGGCGATGAAGCCGGCGCCGATGCCGTTGGTGATGCTGTAGGTGAGGGGCATGAGGGTCATGATGAGGACCGCGGGGAGCCCGAACGCGAGGTTACCGAAGTTGATCGAGGCCTTGACCTCGGCGAGTTCGTGCTCCGCCTCGCCTTCGCCCTTCGTGAGCGTCGCCATCATCAGGTAGCCGACCACGATGAGCGCGGCGGCCGTGGCCTGCGACGGCACGATGGCGGCGACCGGCGAGAAGAACATCGCCAGCAGGAACAGGACACCGACCACGACCGCGACCCAGCCGGTGCGTCCCCCGACGCCGACCCCGGCGCCGGACTCGATGTACGTGGTGGCCGAGGAGGCGCTGACGGCGCCGCCGGCCACAGCGGCCAGCGAGTCCACGAGAAGCGGGCGGTTGACCTCCGGGAGGTCGCCCTCCTCGTCGAGATAGTCGGCTTGGCCGCCGACACCGACGAGCGTGCCCATCGTGTCGAAGAAGTCGCTCAGCATGAGGCTGAAGATCCAGAGGACGGCGGCGGTGACGCCGAGCTTGCTGAACGCCCCGAAGTCGAACTGGCCCACCAGGCTGAAGTCGGGCGCCGCGAAGACCTTCTCCGGGATCACCGCGGTCCCCGGCAGGAAGCCGGCGTCCTTGTCCCAGATGTAGTTCGCGACGACACCGAAGACGGTTGCCGCGATGATGCCGAGCAGTATCGCCGCGCGCCAGCGCAGGGCGAGCATGACGATCGTGGCGAGGAGGCCGACGACGGTCACGGCGAGGGGCACCATCGGCACGCTGCCCAGCTCGACGAGCCCGACCGGGGTGCCCCCGTTGACGTTGATGAGACCGCCGTCGACGAGGCCGATGAAGAGGATGAAGAAGCCGATACCGACGACGATCGCCTTCTTGAGTTCCAGCGGGATGGCCTTGAAGATCGCCTCGCGGAAGCCGGTGACCACCAGGATGGTGATGGCGACGCCCTCGAGAACGATGAGGCCCATGGCACTCTCGAAGGTGAGGCCCTGCCCGAGCACGAGGCTGAACGCGACGACCGCGTTGAGACCCATGCCGGGGGCGATGGCGAAAGCGCGGTTCGAGACCAGGCCCATGAGGATCGTCATGACGCCGGCCACGAGGCACGTCGAGGTGAGCGCGGCCGCGAAAGGCAGTCCCTCTCCGCCGAGGCCGAGGATGTTGGGGTTCACGAAAATGATGTAGGCCATGACGATGAACGTCGTGAGCCCCGCGAGGGTATCGCGCTTGAGCGACGTCCCCCACTGCTGGAACTTGAAGAAGCGTTCGAGGACGTTGCCCTCGGCGGCCGCGGCCACTGTGGCCATCGGTACTCCCTTCTGCTCGAAGAGGGCCGGCCCCCTCGGTCCGGCGGGACGAGGCGCATTCTAATACGTAGGGGCACGGGCGGGGAGACGCATCCCCCGAAGTGCGACGGCGGGAGGGGGCGGGCGAGGAGGAGGATGGGAGGGAGGTGCGGGCGCTCCGACGATTGACAGCCGGCGGGGTCGTGGGTATCGTCGCCGCTGCCCGCTCCGGGAAGGATGTGAGTCACCACGGTGGACGACGGACCAGCGCCGTTCCCGCTCTCCGAGTTCGAAGCCATGACCGTCCTCGACGCCGCCGGCGCCGAGGTGGGCGAGCTCGTCGACGTCCTCGCCGTCTTCTCTCCGCACACGCCCCCGGTCACCGGGTTCTTCGTCGAGCGCGACGAGGAGCAGCTGCGGGTGTGCTGGGACGACGTCGCCGATGTCGACGTCGACGGCGAGCGCCTGGTGTTGCGGGTCCCGCTCGGGCGCCTCGAGCCGGCGTCGCTGAGCGGAGACGAGATCGCGCTCTTCGACGCCGTCCTCGACAAGCAGGTCCTCGACATGTCGCGCCGCGCCTTCGTGCGCGTGCAGGACGTGATGCTCGAGGAGCGCGACGGCCGGCTCGTCGTGACGGGCATCGCGGTCGGCGGCGGCGCGCTGGCCCGGCGTTTCGGTCTGGGCTTCCTGTCGCGCCGCCTCTCGGCGCGCCCCAGCGACGTGGTCCCTTGGGCCGACGTCAATCTGATCTCGGTGCGCCTCTCGCGGCTCAACTTCATCGAGGCCTTCGCGGAGCTGGCGGAGTTGCATCCGGTCGACATCGCCGACGTCGTCAGCCAGGTCGGCCCACGTGAGCGCGCCGCGGTGCTGGCCGCCCTGCAGGCCGAGCTCGCCGCCGACACGCTCCAGGAGATGCAGGCCGAGCTGCGTGCGGCGGCCCTCGGCGAGATGTCGTTCGAGCATGCGGTGAAGGTGCTCACGGCGCTCGACGCCGACGCCGCCGCGGACGTGCTCGCCGACGTCCCGGACGAGCTCGCCGAGAGGTTGCTCGCCCGGCTCCCCGACGAGCGCGAGCTCGATCTTCGCTCACTGGCGAGCCATCCGGAGCATTCGGCAGGAGCCCTCATGACGACCGAGTTCACCGCGCTGCGCAGTGGCACGTCGGCGGGCGAGGCGCTCGAGTGGATCCGCGGCGCCCAGCCGGACCAGCACGCGATGACCTACGTCTACGTGCTCGACATCCACGAGCGGCTGGCCGGTGTCGTCAGCCTGCGCGACCTCGTGCTGGCCGATCCCGGTGACACGGTCGACGACATCATGGAGGACGACCTCGTCACGGCGACGGCCGACCTCGACGAAGAAGAGGTCGGCCGTCGCATGACGAGGTACAACCTGCTGGCGCTCCCGGTCATCGGCGACGATCGGCGACTGCTCGGCATCGTCACGCTCGACGATGCCCTCGACGCGATCCTGCCCGCCGACTGGAAACAGCGTCTGCCGCGCCTCTACCGGTGACGGGCGCCGTCGCCGGGCCGGCCGCGGCTCGCCGGGGAGCGCCGCCGTCGGCGCCCCGCCGGGCCGGGCGGCCGGCGCTCCGGATCGTCAGACGGGCTGGGCGGCGGCCGGCGCCTTGACCGGCTCTTGCGTCCGGCTGTGGCGGGGGCTGGCGATGACCGTCGCCAGTTCGAGGCGATAGCGGAGCACGTCGCCGCACCGGCTCACGCGGCGGAACCCGCCGCCTTCGAGCACCTCCGCATTGAAGAGGTTCGCGCTCCTCAGGTACCCGTGGAAGCGGTCCTCGGGCTCGGTGCGACGCAGAGCGAAGGCTTCGAGCGCGGGCACGCAGCGCAGTTTCAGAGCGGCCTCGACGTCGAGCAGCAGGCGCTGGAAGCCGGCGAGGTAGTCCTCGTCGTAGAAGAAGGCGCAGAGCAGCAGCCACGCGTCGGGCGACGGGGGGCCCGCGGGCAGCGCCCGCGCACGCGGGACGAGGCGCTCGGGCGCCGCCTGGAGCCAGCCGATGACGTCGTCGCCTTCGACGAGCGCGCGCCCGAAGAGCCCGGCCTCGTCTTCGATCGCGCGCTCCCAGACTGGGCGGGCCGCGGCATCCTCGGGACCCGACGACTGCCACCAGACGCAACGCCGGCAGGCGGGGGCCATGAGGTCGCGCGCGGCGACCGTGAGGTCGAGCGCCCTCACCGCGGCGCGCTCACTCCTGGTCGAAGCCGGAGATGTCGTCGACGTGCACCGCGACGTGGGCCACTTCGGTGCCCGTCATGCTGGCGAGGTAGTCGGCGCCGGCGGTGGCCACCTGGCGCGCGACGGTCGGGATGTGTGCGCCCGCGCAGACCACGATATGGATGTCCAGAGTAGAGCCTTCCTCCGATGTGTCGTCGAGCCGCACCGCGCTCAGCCGCTCGGCGTGCACCTTCTCGCGCAGGGATTGCAGCGGCGTGCGGTGCAGTGCGGCGAGCCCCGGGACGTTCCTTATCGCCTCCCACACGGAACTCGCGATGACCTCGGGCGTGTAGCTCGGGTTCGACTGCTCGGGCATGCTCCACCTCGCGTCATGGTCGTCGACGAAGTATAGCGCGGCCCGCCGCAGCCGGTCAGTTGCCTCGCCCGCCCCCCGTCCCTATACTCACCGCACGCGCGGCGGGACGCCGCGTCCGCATTTTGACGACCATGACCGACAACCAGCCGACGATCTATCGCGCCGATTGGGTCCTTCCCGTGGCGGGACCGTTCGTCGCGGGCGGAGCCGTGGCCGTCGACGGCGAGCGCGTGGCTGCCGTCGGTCTCGCCGACGAGGTCTGCGCTGCGCATCCGGGAGCGAAGGTGGTCGAACTCGGCCCCGCCATCGTGATGCCCGGCTTCGTCAACTGCCACAGTCACCTCGAGTACACGATCTTCCGCGGCATCCTCGACGACGCTCAGTTCGCCGACTGGATCCTGCAGCTGGTCGACGTCAAGGCGTCCCTGACGCCCGAGGAGTACGTGGTCAGCGCCCGTCTCGGAGCCGCCGAGTGCGTCGCCTCGGGCATCACGACCATCGCCGACACGAGCTACGGTGGCGCCAGCATGGCGGCGGCCGGCGAGGCCGGCCTGCGGGGGCGCATCTACCTCGAGATCTTCGGCATCGACGACGCGCGCATCTCTGAGACCCTCGCGGCCGTCGAGCGGCGACTCGCAGAGGCGCGGGAGGCTGCGCCGCCGGGTTTCGACGTGGGGCTCATGCCGCACGCCCCGTACACCGTCTCGAGCCGCCTCTTCAAGACGCTCGCCGCCCTGAGCCGCGATCGGGGCATCAGCATGGCGAGCCACGTCGCCGAGAGTCGCGACGAGCTCACCTATGTGCGCTCCGGGTCGGGCAAGTTCGCACACGACTTCCGCGAGAAGCTCGGGTGGGAGCGCATGCTGGTGCAGCCGTACGGGGTGAGTCCCATCAAGTACCTGCAGCAGTGGGACGTCTTCGGCCCCGACTTCCTCGCGGTGCACTGTACTCAGGCGACCCACGACGACGTGCACATCCTGCGCGCCGCGGACGCCTCCGTGGTGCATTGTCCCAAGAGCAACGCCAAGCTCGGCTGCGGCATCGCGCCGCTGCCCGACCTGCTGCGCCAGGGCGTCAAGGTCGGACTCGGCAGCGACAGCCCGGCAGCCAGCAACGTCATGGATATGTTCGACGAGATGCGCATCATGCTGATGCTGCACCGCGCCGCCGAACGCGACGCCTCGGTCCTCGACGCCGAGACCTGCGTGCGCATCGCCACGCTGGGCGGCGCCGAGGCCCTGGGCATGGCGGCCGGCATCGGCAGCCTCGAGCCCGGCAAATACGCCGACTTCATCGCCGTCGACATCTCAGACTCCCGCTTCGCGCCCGTTGAGAACCCGTACTCGGCGCTCGTCTACGGCGCCAACCAGGACGACGTCCTGCTGACCGTGGTCGGCGGCCGCCCCGTGTACCGTGAGGGCGAGTACCTCGGCCTCGACGTCGAGCGCGTGCGCGCCGACGCTCTGGCAGCCCGCCTGCGGCTGCAGCAGCGTCGCCGTGACGGGCTGGTGCGCGTCGGCAGCGCCGAATCCGGCTGGTGGCAGACCGGTACCCAGAAGGAGGCGACAGCCTAGTGCTGCTCGATCGCAAGAAGGTCAAGTTCTGGCAGCGCATCGTCTTCGGTGCGATGGCCGTGCTGATGGCGGGCTTCCTCGTCTTCGGCTACTCGGGCGCTCTGTCGAGCTGTCAACGCAGCGGCGGCATGTTCAGCTCGACCAAGGATCTCGACGAAGAGATCTCCATCCTGGAGCAGCGACTGCAGGTCGACGAGACCGACACGGACGCGTGGGGCGAGCTCGGCGTCGCCTTGATGTCCCGCGGCAGCGCGCAGGCGGAGGAGTCGGCGCGGCAGGAGGACTGGCGCAGGGCGATCGTCGCCTACGAGCGCCAGGTGTCGCTGCTCGAAGAGGAGAAGGGCGTCGAGGCGCGGCGCGCCCGGGAGAAGACGCTCAAGGACGCTCGCCACGGTCTATCTTGAGCCTGCAGGACTACGAGATGGCCATGAACGTGTACGGTCAGCTGACCAGTCTCGCTCCCAAGAACGCCCAGTACTTTCTCGATATGGGCGAGCTTGCCATCAGCGCCGGCGACACGGAGCGTGCCCTGCTCGCCTTCACCCGCTACCTGCAGCTTGCGCCCGACTCGCCCGACGCCGAGTTCGTGAAGGACTGGATCGCCGCCAATAGTCCCGACAGCCAGGGGTCGACTCCATGAGCACACCATTCACGGTGGACAGCACGCGTATCCGGGACAGCCTCGGGCTCGTGACCCTGAGCGGCGAGGTCGACATCTACACGGCCCCTCGTCTCAAGGAGCACATGCTCGAGCTCTTCGAAGTCGGGGTGCGCGACATGATCGTCGACCTCTCGGAGGTCACGTTCATCGACTCGACGGCGCTCGGGGTCCTGATCGGGGGCGTCCGGAGGGTCAGCGATGCCGACGGCACCATGGCGCTCGTCGTGGCGACGCGCCCGGTGGAGCGCATCCTCAAGGTCACGGGTCTCGACCAGGTCTTCACGATCAAGCAGACACGGGACGACGCGCTCGCCGATCTCTCCTGACGGTATCGTTTACGTCGACATCCGTCGGCCCGGATGGCAATCAGCTTCCCGACCGCGTCGTTGCGCGTGGACGTCGCGAGTGAGAATCCATGAGACTCATCGTCACTGAGAAGGACGCGGCCGCCAAGAAGATCGCCGAGATCCTGGGCGGCTCCGCTACCGTGCGCGAGCACGGGCGCGGCCGCCGGAAGGTCCGCTCCTACAGCTTCGAGTGGCAGGGCGACACGGCGGTCGCCATCGGTCTGCGGGGCCACGTCATGGAGACGGTGTTCCCCAAGAGCTACAAGCGCTGGAGCCTCAAGACCCTGGGAGACATGATCCGCGAGCCGGACCTCGCCTGGGTGGTCGGCGGCTCTGCCGTTTCGACGGTGGCCGCGCTGCGAACCGTGGCGAAGGGCGCCGACAAGGTCGTCATCGCCACAGACTACGACCGCGAGGGCGAGCTCATCGGTCACGAGGCCCTCGCGATCCTGCGCGGCGAGGCGCTTCATCGGCACCCGGCCGACCCGCCCGGCGGCGGCAGGAAGGGCGGTCGCGGCAAACGCGCCGCAGGCGCCAAGCCGGCCGCCGCCGCTCCTGCCGACCCGAGAGTCAAGCCCATGTTGCCGGCCGCCGTCGTCGACCGTCATCATCGGGCGCGGTACAGCGCCCTCACCGCCGATGAGGTCAACGCGGCCTTCGCGAAGCTCTCCACCGTCGACTTCGATCTGGCCGAGGCGGCCCACTCGCGACAGGACATCGACCTGATCTGGGGCGCCGTGCTCACGCGCTTCATGTCGCTCGCGTCCTACCGGTACGGGAGCGAATACCTCTCCGTGGGGCGCGTGCAGACACCGACGCTCCGTCTCATCGTCGACCGCGAGCTCGAGCGGCGCGCCTTCGTCCCGGTGCCCTACTGGGATCTGACCGGCGTCCTCGGCACGGCCGAGGGGCCGCTGACGGTCGCTCACGCGAACGGCCGCTTCGACGACGCGGACGCGGCCGAAGCGGCGCGCACTCGTGCGGCCGCGGCCGAGGTCGCGACCGTGACCGCCTACAAGGCTCAGCCGCGCAAACTGCCGCCGCCGCCGCCGTTCAACACGACGGCCCTGATGAGCGCGGCGTCCGGAGTCGGCGTCTCGCCGGCTCGCGCGATGCGCGCCGCCGAGTCCCTCTATCTCGACGGCCTCATCAGCTACCCCCGTACCGACAACACCGTCTCTCCGCCGTCGCTCGACCTCAAGGGCAGCCTGCGCGAGCTCTCGTCTTACCAGCCGGTCGCGGGTGTCGCTGCGCGGCTCGCCGCTCAGGAGCGCCTCACGCCGAGCCGCGGCAAGCGTCGTACGACCGACCATCCGCCGATCTACCCGGTGGGCGCCCCGCGCGGCGAACTCGGCGGCGACGCCGCGAAGATCTACGACCTCGTCGTGCGCCGCTTCCTCGCCACGCTGCTGCCGGCCGCCGTGATCGAGGGTCAGCGGCTCGATGTCGCGATAGGCGGAGAGCCGTTCCTCGCCCGCGGCAGCCGCGTCGCCGCGCCAGGCTTCCTCGAGGTCTACGAGCGCTTCGCGGCCAAGCGCGAGCGCCCGTTGCCCACGCTGTCGGTGGGTGACGAACTCGCCGTCGAGGAGCTGCGGGTCGACGCCAAAGAGACGCAGCCGCCGGTCCGCTACGGGCAGGGCACGCTCATTGAGATGATGGAGGATCTCGGGCTGGGGACCAAGGCGACGCGGGCCGACATCATCCAGCACCTCTACGACCGCGACTACGTGCGCGACGACCCCATCGAGCCGACCGAGCTCGGCGTGTCGCTCATCACCGCCTTCGACGTCGCCGTGAAAGAGGCGCCGCTCGACATCTCGTCGAGCGCCATGACCGCCCGGCTCGAGGGCGAGATGGACCGCATCAGCGAGGGCGAGTTGCGGCGCGACGAGGTCGTGGCAGACAGCCAGCGTATGCTCGAAGAAGCGTGGCGTCTCCTCGACTCGCATGTCGCCGAGGTGCGCGAGCGCATCCGCAGCGGTGTGCGAGAAGACCTCACCCTCGGCGTGTGCAAGGAGTGCGGCGGGCAGCTCCGCGTGCTGCGCGGCAAGACCGGCAAGCGCCTCGCCGCCTGCGTCGGCAATGGAGACGCCGCCCCCGGTCCCGATGGGCGTCGCGGCTGCGGGCAGACGTTCCCGCTCCCGCAGCGCGGTGGTATCATCCCGACGGGCAAGATCTGCCCTGAGTGCGGGTGGCCCGAGATCAAGGTGCTGGGCGGGGGCGGCCGCGGGCGCCCGTGGCTGCTGTGTCTTGATATGGACTGCCCGACCAAGGCCGCGTACCGGGCAGCCTCGCGTACGTCGCGCTGATCCCGGCCCGTCGCGGTCCGCACGGTCTCGAGGAGGACGCGTGACTTCTCTCTCCGGCTTGCTCGTCACCTTCGAGGGCGGCGACGGTTGCGGCAAATCGACCCAAGCCGAGCTGCTGCGCGACAGGCTCGTGGCTCGCGGGTTGTCCGTGGGCCCCGCCGGCGAGCCCGGCGCCGTGATCCGCGAGCCTGGCGGCACGGAGGCAGGCGAGCGCATCAGGTCGCTGCTCCTGCACGGGCCGGACGGGCTCGCCCCTTGGACCGAGGCGCTGCTCTACGCCGCCGCCCGCGCCCAGCTCGTCGCCGAGGTCGTGGCACCCGCGCTCGCGGCGGGGCGCGTCCTCGTGCTCGACCGTTTCCTCGACTCGTCTCTCGCCTACCAGGGGTGCGCGCGCGGCTTGGGCATCGACGCGGTGCTCGGTCTCAACGAGCCCGGCCTCCAGGGCGTGCTGCCCGACCTCACCTTCGTGATCGACGTCGATCCCGCCGTCGGTCTCGCTCGCGTGGGCGACGCACCCGACCGCCTGGAGCGTGAGGGCCTCGCCCTCCAGGATCGGGTGCGCGACGGCTTCCGCGAAGCTCGCACGCCGATTCCCCGAACGCGTGCATCTGATCGACGGCGAGCGGCCTCGGCAGGTGGTCGCCGCCGACATCGGGGTGTGCGTCGAGAGTCTCCTGGAGGCACGCCGTGTTTGACGGCGTTGCGGGACAGGCGCGCATCAAGGCGGCCCTCGAGCGCGCCCTCCGGGGGCAGCGTCTCAGCCACGCCTACCTCTTCGCAGGGCAGGAGGGGCTCGGCAAGCTGGCTCTGGCCCGAGAGCTTGCGGTCGCGCTCGTGGCCGCCTGCGGCGGCTGCGACGGCTGTGAGGACTGCGACCGGGCCCGCCGCGGCCTGCACCCGGATCTTCGGGTGATCGAGGCGGAGGGCGAGCAGATCAGGCTGGAGCAGATCGAGCCCCTTGGTCGCCGAGTTGTCGCTGCGGCCCTTCGCGGCCGCGTGCAGGGTCTGGGTGATCCCCGAGTGCGAGCGCCTCAACGACGAGGCCGCCAACAAGCTGCTCAAGAGTCTCGAGGAGCCCCCCTCGCACGTCTACTTCCTGCTCGTCACCGACCGTCTCGAGCGCGTCATGCCGACGATAGTCTCGCGCTGTCAGGTGATGGAGTGCGCCCCGCTCTCCGACGACGAGGTCGCCGGCTACCTCACTCGCGTCCACGATGTCGCGGGCGCGGAGGCGGCGACTCTCGCTCGGCTGGCGCGCGGTTCGGTCGACCGCGCGGCCCGCTTGGCGGCCGACGCGAGCGGGCCGCGCCGGCGCGAGCAGTACCTCACGCACGCGGGGCGGCTCTTCGGAGGGTCCTCGGGCGCCGACGGCGGTACGCAGCGGCCCGGCGACGCGTTCATCGCGGGACTCGAGGCCGAGGCGCGCACGCTGGGCGAGGAGATGGCGGCGCGGATCGCCGCCGAGACGTCCGCGCTCGAGCAGGCGCTGCCCGACAAGCGCGAGCGCGAGCGTCGAGTCAAAGCCGTGAAGGCGCGCGCCAAGCGCGAGGAACAGCGCCGCCGCCGCCTCGCGGCCATCGACGCGGTCGACCTGTTGTCCTCGTGGCTGCGGGACCTGCTCGCGCTGTCATGCGGCGCACCTGCTACCATCTGGAACGTGGACTGGCGGGCGCGTCTCGAGGAGAGCGCTCTCGCCGCCCCCGAGGTCTACCGGCGCCTGCTGGGCATCGTCGCGGCGACACGGACCGACCTGTACATGAACATCGACCAGAAGCTGGCTCTCCAAGCGATGATGGCCCGCTTCGAGGAGGTCACCGGAGCGTGACGAGGATCGTGAGCGTCGTCTTCAAAGGCGGCGGCAAGGTGTATCAGTTCGACGCCGGCAAGCTCGACCTCGATGTCGGCGACGACGTGATCGTGGACACCGCGCGGGGGCTCGACTTCGGGCGCGTCGTGCGCGGTCCCGCCGAGGCCGCGTCAGGTCAGGCTCCGAGTGGCTTGAAGCGGGCAGTGCGCAAGGCCAACGCCCAGGACCTGGCGACGGTGAGCGCTGCGGCCGCCGTCGAGGATGAGGCTCGCGCGGCCTGCCGCAAGCTCGCCCGCGAGCTCGGTCTCGTAGTGAAGGTGGTCGGCGCCAGTCGCGCGTTCGACGACGGCCGTCTCGCCCTCACCTTCTTCGCCGAGGAGCGTATCGACGTCCGCGATCTGGCGCGCCGGCTGAGCGATCAGCTCGAGCGACGTGTCGAGCTCAAGCAGATCAGCGCCCGCGACGAGGCACGCACCGTCGGAGGCTACGGACCCTGCGGCCGCGGCCTCTGCTGCAGCACCTTCGCCGGCGACCAGGACCCCGTCTCGATCCGCATGGCCAAGGACCAGAACCTGCCGCTCAACCCGGCCAAGATCTCGGGCTGCTGCGGGCGCCTCATGTGCTGCCTGAAGTACGAGCACGGCGTCTACACGTCGTTCAAGAAGCGCGCGCCGAAGAAGGGCGCGGTGATCGCCACTCCTGCCGGGGAAGGAAGAGTCATCGACCTGCTCGCCTCCGCCGACAGCGTGATCGTCGATCTCGGCGAGGGGCAGGCCGTGACGTACCGCCTGGCCGACCTGCCGGGTCGGAGCGACACTGAGGAGTGAGCGAGATGGTGCAGTCACAGCGCGTCGTGCTGAGCGTTCCGGACATCTCCTGCGAGCACTGCCGGATGAGGATCGAGGGGGCCGTCGGGCGACTCCCGGGAGTCGCCCGGGTCGAGGTGGACATCGCGTCCAAGACAGTCGCCGTCGAGTACGGCGGCTCGACTGCGGAGCTGTCGATCATCAAGGGGACGATCACGGACGAGGGGTATACGATCGCCGAGGAGCAGTTGACCGGAGACTGAGGCGGCTGTCCCGGGCGTTTGGCAAGGGCAGGCCCTGCTGGTAGCATAGCGCCTCGCTGACCCGTGGGCCGTTAGCTTAGTTGGTAGAGCAGGGGACTCTTAATCCCAAGGTCGAAGGTTCGAATCCTTCACGGCCCACCAGCACCCAGTACGTCTGCGCTCAGTTGTGACCGTTTCGAGCACTCTGGTATCGTGACCCGAACGGGAGGGCTGGTTGCCGGTGGCTGATGTGTGTCCCGAGCGACGGTGGCGACGATGAGGCTGCGGATCACACCCACGCACTTGCGGCGCGACGCCGCGGTCACCCTCCCTCAGCGGGGGCGGCAGAACCACGCCCTCGAAGCCCTCGTTATGCTGATCTGCCTCGTCTTCTACGAGATCGGCCACGGGCTCGCCACCGGTCGTGAGGACGTCGCCCTCGCCAACGGCATCGCCGTGCTGGAGGCCGAGAAGGCGCTGGGCATCTACATCGAGCCTTGGCTGCAGGCCGCGGTGAGTCGTGTCGACATCGTCGTGGCCGCATCGCTTGGCTTCTATCACTACGCGCACATGCCCATCACGGTCGGCTGTCTGATCTGGCTCTACATGCGGCGTGCGGAGGCGTGGCACCTGTTCCGCAACTGGTTCATCGCGATGAACCTGATGGCGATCAGCGTGTTCGCGCTGCTGCCCACCGCGCCGCCGCGGATGGTGTTCTCGGCCGGGATCGTGGACATGGCGTACTTGCGGAACTGGACCGACGCCATCGTTGCCGGGTCCAGCCCGCTGGCCAACCCGTACGCCGCCGTCCCGAGCCTGCACTTCGGGTACGCGCTGTTCGTGGCCATCGCCGTCTTCATGCTGGCGCGGCAGCGGTGGGTACGGTGGCTGGCCGCCGCGTACCCCTTCGTCGTCGTTTTCAGCATCGTGGTGACGGGCAACCACTTCATCCTCGACGCCGTCGCCGGCGGCCTCGTGGCGATGGCGGCGTACTACGCGGCCATAAGGGTCCGGGCGACGGTGACCTTCCAGTCTGTCATCGCCGTGCGCCAGCGTGAGGGCGGCTGACGAGGGTGTCCGCCCTGGCCGTGGAGTCGGTCTCGCCGTGAGTCGCGATTCCGAAGGTCCCGCCGGGACCCTGAAGGACAGCTACACGGACGGCGCCCGGCGCGGCTTCTCGCGTCTCGGGCAGCGCCTCGTGCGATGGCCGGTCAGCGCCAACGGTCTGACGATCGCCGGGTTCCTTCTGAACTGCGCGGCCGCGGCTCTCATCGTGAGCGCTCACTTCATCACCGCGGCCGCGGTCTTCGGGGCGGCCGCGATCTGCGATGCGCTCGACGGCGCCGTCGCGCGGGCAGGCGCCGGCTCGACGCGGTACGGCGCCTTCCTCGACTCGTTCACCGACCGCATCTCCGAGATGGTGGTGTATGGCGCCATCGCCGTCCATTTCGCGATGGAGGACGACATCTGGGGTCTCGTCGCGGCGCTTGTCGCACTCGGGGCCGCCCAGATGGTCTCGTATGCCCGGGCCCGGGCCGAGGCCGTCGGCGTCGAGTGCAGGGTGGGACTCATGTCGAGGCCCGAGCGCATCGTCGTGCTTGCGGCGGGCCTGGTGCTGGCCCGCTGGGGGCTGCTCCCGGCGTTCATGTGGTTCTTGGCCGCCCTCACCTCCTGGACGGCCCTGCACCGCGCGCGGCACGTCCTCGCCAAGCTCCGCGACCCGCTCGACGCGAACGGCGCCTGAGGACGCGCAGTCGCTCGTCGCCGGCCCCCCCTTCGCGTGATATACTCTCGCGCGTTCGTCTGGGACCCGGGGCAGCACCTCTTCGCCCCGCACACTGAAACCGCGGCGGCCACTTGTGACCGCCCCCCGTGGAGGTAGCCGATCTTGGGCAATCCAGTGCGTGTCGCAATCATCGGTGCGGGGAACTGCGCCTCGTCCTTCGTGCAGGGCGTCGAGTTCTACAAGAACGCGAAGAAGAACGACTTCGTGCCGGGTCTCATGCACCCTGTCGTCGGGGGCTATCACATCCGCGACATCGAGTTCGTGGCTGCCATCGACATCGACTGCAACAAGGTCGGCAAGGATCTCTCGCAGGCCATCTTCACGGCCCCGAACTGCACGCCGAAGTTCTGCGACGTGCCCGAGAAGGGGGTCACGGTCGTCCGCGGCATGACCCACGACGGTCTCGGCAAGTACCTCTCGGAGATCATCACGAAGGCGCCGGGCCCGACCGCCGACATCGTCGGCATCCTCAAGGAGACCCAGACCGACGTCGTCGTCAACTACCTGCCGGTCGGCAGCGAAGAGGCGACCAAGTGGTACGCCGAGCAGATCCTCACCGCCGGCTGCGCGCTCGTGAACTGCATCCCCGTCTTCATCGCCAGAGAGGCTTACTGGCAGAAGCGGTTCGCCGAGGCGGGCGTCCCTGTCATCGGCGACGACATCAAGAGCCAGGTGGGCGCCACCATCGTGCACCGCGTGCTGACGCGGCTCATGCGCGAGCGCGGCGTCCGCCTCGAGCGCACCAGCCAGCTCAACGTGGGCGGCAACACCGACTTCCTCAACATGCTCGAGCGCGAACGCCTCGAGTCGAAGAAGATCTCCAAGACCAACGCCGTCACCAGCCAGCTCGACTACGACATGGGCGCCGACAACGTCCATATCGGGCCGAGCGACCATGTCGCGTGGCTCGAGGACCGCAAGTGGGCCTACATCCGCCTCGAGGGCCGCAGCTTCGGCGACGTCCCCCTCAACATCGAGCTCAAGCTCGAGGTGGTCGACTCGCCGAACTCGGCGGGTATCGTCATCGACGCCGTGCGCTGCGCCAAGATCGCCCTCGACCGCGGTCTCGCGGGCTCGCTCGAAGGGCCCAGCTCGTACTTCATGAAGTCGCCGCCGAAGCAGCACCCCGACGACGAGTGCCGACGGCTCACCGAGGAGTTCATCACCGGCGAGGGTCGCGGGGCGACCGCCGCGCTACAGGGCTGAGTTCCGCGGGCAGACCGCGGGGGCAGGTGTATTTCCCTGCTCAACTCGATAACATCGCGCATCGGCCGAGAATCGGCGGCGGATCGCGAGGGATTCATCAGGGCGAGGCGAACAAGCAGACGACCGCGTCCTGTCGAGGTATCCCGTGGCACAGCCGAACGAGATTTACGACAAGTACCTGACCCGAGCCATCTCGGAGATCAACGAGCTGACCGGCGAGATCCTGCGCTGCCGTGGCTGTCGCCATGCGCGCACCATGCCGGTCATCGGGTCGGGGCATCCGCTCGGCGACATCTTCATGGTGAAGTACCAGGCCAGGCCCAGCGAGTGTCACGAAGGGGTGGCCTTCTTCGGCCGCAGCGGCACCGCGCTGATGAAGAGCTGCCAACGCCTCGACATCGACCCGCTCCAGCTGTACGGCACCAACGTCGTGAAGTGCGGCGACGTGCCCGAGGCGAAGGCCGAGGGACGTTGCCTCGATCACCTGCGCCGCGAGCTGGCCGTGGTCGAGCCGAAGATCGTCGTGGCCATGGGGGAGGAGACGGTCGTCGCCCTGAACGCGGCCGCAGTCCCTCTGGCCCGGGAGCTCGCCTACGAGCCCGGCGAGATCGTCGAGTTCACCCCGGGGACGGAGGTCCTCGTCACGCCGGACATCGACGCGTCCCTCGACGAGCAGCGGCTCAAGGCCGCGTTCTGGCGCGCGTTCCGCCGGCTGGGTGAGTGGTACGACGCCATCCCTCCGTACTGAGCCGCGGTTCGCGCTCCCGCGTGCCGCCGCGGCCGCCGCGCTTTTCGTCGCCTACACCGCGCTGAGCTACCTGCTGCCGGAGGCCTCGTCCGCCGCCGCCGCCGTGCTGTCGTCGGGGTTCGCCGTCGGCCTCGCGGGCCTCGTGCAATGGGAGCTCGCGCCGCTGCTGTCGCGGCGGCGCGTCTTGCTCGTCCTCCTGGCGGCGGGTCTGGCCGTGGCCGTGATATCCAGCCTGGTCGGCTGGGTCCCCGGGGCCAACGTCGGCAAGGTGCTGCTGGCGAGCGCCGCGGGTCTGTTGCTGGCAGCCGCGCTCGAACGCGCGAGCTGGATCGTCGCCATCGCCGCCGTCGTTGCCGTGACCGATGTGCTCAGCGTCTACCTGGGGCCGACGAAGGTCCTGATCGAGCAGGGCCCCCGCGTCATCGGCGCGTTCACCGTCGCGCTCGCGTGGTCAGGCTACCGGACGAACGAGGCCTACACTGCGTTGGGCGTGGCGGACTTCGTCTTCTTTGCCCTCTACCTGGGCGCAGCGCGCCGCTTCGCTCTGCGCGTCGGGCCGACGGCGGTGGCCATGACGCTCTCCTTCGTCGCGAGCATCGCCGCCGGCTTCTGGCTCACGGCCGTGCCCGCACTGCCGCTGCTCTCGGCCGCCGTGCTGCTGGTCAACGCCGATCTGCTCTGGCGCGGTCGCCGGGCCCGAGGGACGCGCCGGCTGAGATTCGAGGGGGCGGTGTCTCGAGCCTGATGTAGCCGACGCCTGCGCTCAGCCGTCGCTGCGCTCGAAGAGCGCGACCGTCTCGACGTGGTGCGTGTGCGGGAACATGTCGATCGGCTGCACGCGCGTCAGGCGGTATCCCAGGTCGGCCAGCTCGGCGCCGTTGCCGGCCAGCGTCGTCGGGTTGCAGGAGATGTAGACGAAGCGGGGCGCCCCGAGTGCGGCCGCACGCTGCAGCGCCTTGCGCGAGAGCCCGGCACGCGGCGGGTCGACGACGACCACGGCGGGCGGTGCGCCCTCCGGGTCCAGCTTGACGGCCGAGGGGTCTTTGAGCAGGCGGCGCACGTCGCCCGCGAAGAAGGCGACGTGCGCCGCCTCGTTCAGCGCCGCGTTCACGCGCGCCGCACTCACGGCTTCGGTCTGCAGTTCGATGCCGGTGACGTGCGCGGCGTCCGCGGCGAGGCGCAGCGAGAACGAGCCGATGCCGCAGTAGAGGTCGACCGCCCGTTGGTCCGGCGCGAGGGCGGCGAAGCCGGCGGCGGTCTCGTAGAGCCGATCCGTCATCGCAGTGTTCGTCTGGAGGAAGGCGGTCGCCGGGACCTCCAGGGCGATGCCGGCCAGGCGCTCGCGCAGGGAGGGCGGCCCGTGGAGCATGTGCGGGCCGTCTCCGACCGCCGCGTCCGCCGGGGTCGCGTTGACGGTGAGCCCGAATGAGGTGGGGTCACAGCGCGCCGCGACCGCCTCGGCGAGAGCCCCCTCCTCGGGGAAGCGATGGTGGACGTAGAGGTTCAGAAGGAGGTCGCCGCTGGCGCGCCCCTCACGGATCACGAGGTGCCGGAGCAGGCCGCCGCCGTCGCGACTGCGGTCGTAGGCCGCGAGGCCGAGCTCTCGCGAGGCCTCGGCGACCGCGGCCCGGGCGGCGTTCATGCGCTCCGAGGCCAGCAGGCAGTCCTCTATCTCGACGATCTCACGCCACGAGCCCCTGCGGTGTAGGCCCAGGACGAGGCCGCTCTCGTCCGCGCCGAACGAGAACTCCATCTTGTTGCGGTAGCGCCAGGGATCATCCATGCCCAGGATGGGCTCGAGTGCGAACCCGTCGAGGTCTCCGAGTCGCGTGAGAGCGTCGACGACCTGCGACTGCTTGACCTCGAGCTGACGCGCGTACGTGAGCGCCTGCCACCCGCAGCCGCCGCACTCGGCGGCGTGTCGGCAACGCTCAGGCACGCGCTCCGACGACGGTTGCAGCAGTTCGACGGTGCGCGCCTCCGCGTGGCGCTGCTTGCGCTTGGTGACTTTGGCTCGCACGCGGTCGCCGGGCAACGCGCCGCGCACGAAGACGACGAAGTCATCGTGGCGGGCGATCCCGCGTCCGCCGTAGGCGAGCGCGGTCACGTCGAGGTCGAGGATGTCACCGGGCTTGGGAGGCACAGCGCGAGTGTACCGTTCCCTCCGGCCTCCGGCGACCGCGCGGCGGCCGCGCAATTGTCCACCCAGACGCGGCCGGTCGACGGGGTCTCAGGGGGCCGGCCGTCTGATAGAGTCCGCGCGGCGCCCCGGCGACAGTGCCTGACACGAGACGGAGGAGCACAAGTGAGCAGTCTCGATCTCGACCAGTACCGGTTGCGGGCGGAGTCCTTCGTCGGCGAGCTCGAAACCGAATACTACCGGCACTTCTCCGGCCAGAAGGAGACGTGCGACACGGCCTCTGTCTACGAGCGTTACCCGGGGCTCTTCACGCGTGAGACCGTCGACGAGCTGCGCGCGCACTTCGCACGTGCCCACGACGATCACGAGCCCCGCCTGGGCTACCTCCTTGCTTTCGCGACCGAAGGGTACCTCGGCGCCACCACCCGTCACGAGAGCGACGAGGTGGCCAACACCGAGAGCCGCACGACGATCGAGGTCGACGGCGAGCAGATCGGGCTGCGCGGATCGAGCGTGGTACAGGCCAACGAGCCCGACCGCGAGCGTCGCGGGCGCATCCAGCAGGCTCGCCTCGAGGCCACCGCGTCGGCCTTGAACCCGCTGCTGCTCCGGCTGTGGCGGCAGGCGCACGAGCTGGCCCGCGACCTCGGTCACGACGACTATCTGACCCTCTTCTCCGAGATCAAGGGCGTCGACCACGGGGTGTTGGGCGCACAGGCCGAGGGCTTCCTTCAGGACACGGCCGGCCTGTACCGGCGCGCGATGGAGCGCCTGGTCGATGCGAAGCTCGGCGTCGCTCTCGAGGACCTGCGCTTCTCCGACCTGCCGTACCTGTTCCGGGCGCCGGGCTACGACGAGGTCTTCACCGCCGAGCGCCTCCTGCCGACGTTCGAGCGCACTCTGGCCGGGCTCGGCGTCGATACGCGCGCCCAGTCAAACGTCCATCTCGACACCGAGGTCCGTGAGCTCAAGTCGCCGCGCGCCTTCTGCAGCCCGGTGCGCGTGCCCGACGAGATCTACCTGTGCGTGCTGCCACAGGGGGGCACCGACGACTACTCGGCGCTGCTGCACGAAGCGGGACACACCGAGCACTTCGCGCACACCGCGCGCGAACTGCCGTTCGAGTATCGTCACTTGGGCGACAACGCGGTGACCGAGGCGTTCGCCTTCCTCTTCGACCACCTGCTGCTCAACCGCCACTGGCTCGCCGCGCTGCTCGACTACCGTGACGCCGACGACTACCTGCACTTTGCCAACGTGGCCGAGCTCTTCTTCGTTCGGCGGTACGCGGCCAAAGTCGTCTACGAGTGCGCGCTGCACACCAGCGCCGACATCGAGAGCATGGCGCACGACTACAGCGAGCGGCTGGGCGAGGCGCTCCTTGTCGACGTCCCGGCGCAGAACTACCTCGTCGACGTCGATCCCGGTCTCTACGCGGGCAGCTATCTGCAGGCCTGGATGCTCGAAGGCGCCCTGCGCATGATGCTGCAGGACCGCTACGGCATGGAGTGGTTCCGCGACGCGGCCGCCGCGGCATGGCTCAAGAGCCTGTGGGCGTTCGGGCAGCACTTCCGTGCAGGGCAGTTGCTTCTCAAGAACGGCGGCGGGCGCCTTGACTTCGATCCGCTGCGTCGTCACGTCGAGCGGGCGCTCGGGCGCTGACGGTCGGCGCTCGCGGCGACGCGGCGGTCAGGAGCCCCCGGCGGGCAGGGCGACGACGTCGACACGTCGCCGCCGCGGGCCGTCGAACTCGCAGAAGTACACGCCCTGCCAGGTGCCCAGCCTCAGGCGTCCGCCCGAGAGCGGCACGCACGCGCTGTTGCCCATCAGACTCGCTTTGACGTGGGCGTCAGCATTGCCCTCAAGGTGGGTGAAAGGCAGGGTCGCAGGCACGAGGCGGTCCAGCGCCATCGTCATGTCGGCGCGCACCGACGGGTCGGCGTTCTCGTTGATCGTGATGCCGGCGGTCGTGTGCGGCACCGAGGCGACGAGCAGGCCGTCGCTCACGCCTTCGGCGCGGGCGGCGGCGGCCAGCTCCGCCGTGATGTCGACGAAGACGACCCGCTCCGGGGTCTGGATCTCGAATGACCGCACGCCCCCTCCTAGAACAGGCCGAAGCGCTTGCGGTGCCGTGCGCCGTCGGCGCGGAACGGCACGGTGGAACCGCTTCTGAGCGCCGTCACCACGTCGGTCGTCGAGCGCACGGGGTCGGGCAGCTGGGTCACGCAGCGCCCAAGAGCGTCCGTCTGGTGTGCGTCGCTGCCGCCTGTCTGCGCGAGCCCGAGTGCACTGGCGATCGCCAGTGCTGGCTCGACGTAGCGCGCGGCGAGCCAGTTGCCGTTGTAGACCTCGACCGCGTGGATCGACGGGGCGACGAGCCGCTCGAGGTTCGGGTAGTAGGCGGAGCCGCTGCGGCCGCCGCCGGCGGCCGGGTGCACCCAGACGGCGGCGGCGTGGTCCGGCACCTCCTCCGGGCGCAACGGAGCCTGTTCGGCGCGCAACGTCGCCAGGTAGTCGAGATCGGGCGAGAAGACCACGAAGTCGCCGAACGGGGTCGAGATCTCGACGCCATGGAGGAGCAGGACACCCTCGGCCGCGAGCGCCGGTTCGAGCTTGCGGTTGTCCGACGTGTCCCCGTGGTTCGTCAGAGCGACCGCCTCGACGCTTGCGTCGACGCACCAGGCGATGTAGTCGCGGTAGGTGATGGCCGAGCAGCTGGACGCAGGGTAGGTGTGCGTGTGGAGGTCGACCAGCATGGGGCCCGAGTATACACTTGCGCCTGCTATGCAGGGGACACTGGAAAGCTTCAGCATCGTCGAGCTCCTGCAGATGCTGGGCAAGGCCCGCCACTCGGGGACGCTGCATCTCGAATGCCCCGCCAGGCTCATCGATGTGCGCTTCGCCAACGGGCGCATCGGAGAGACGCGGGACTCGACACGAGTGGTCACGGACACCGTGCTCGGCAGCCTGTTGGTGCGACACTCGCTGGTCAACGAGACCCAGCTGGGCGAAGCGCTGCAGGAGCAGGAGCGACACCCGTGTCCGCTGGGCACGATCCTCGTCGAGCACGGAGCGCTCAACGAACGCGACCTGCGCGACGTGCTCTCACGCCAGCTCGCCAACACCTTGGTCGCGGCCCGGACGGAGCCTTCGGGCTCCTTCGTCTTCGCTGTCGACCCGGAGCCCAAGCCCGTCGACTACCTGACGATCGACACGCAGGCGGTGCTGATCGACATCTCTTCGGTCGCCGGTGACTACTGCCTGGCGGTCGAGGTGCTGGGCCAGGCGAACACAGTCGTCGTGGCCAACACCGACTACGACACTCTGCCGCCCGGCGCCCTCGGCATGGGACGCGACGAGTTCATGGTCCTGGCCCTGGCCGACGGGCACCGGACGGTGCGAGAGATCACGGCGTCGAGCGGCCTCGAAGAAGTCACCGTCGTCTCGATCCTCGGCAAGCTGTGCGACGCCGGCGTGCTTCTCGCCAAGGCCGAGCGGCAGACCCGCGCCAAGGCCGACGAGGAGCTGCGCGCTCACCGCGACAGCGTCTGGGCGGAGGTGAACGCCTTGTTCGACGTCGCGGCGCCCCACGGCCCTTCGGCACGCGCGCCGTCGCGCACGCCCGACGACCGGATCGACTGGGACGTGCTCTCGCCCGATTGACCGCGGAGGCGAGCACGCGCGCGCCGGCGACGGCAGGTGCGTGCGCCGACTCGTCGGCCAGCCGGCCCGTCAGCGGGCGCCTGCCCGCGTCGATCCGGCGCTCGCATGAGTCGCCGCCGCGTCGCGCTCCGGACGCGACAAGGGCGGGGCGACTGATGTCGCCCCGCCCTTGTCTACCACGCGCGCAGCCCCGTGGCTGCGGTGGCCTACTGCGTCGCCGCCGTCAGGCGGTCACGTCGCGTACGAGGTCCTCGAACGCGTTGACATAGAGGTCGATGTCCGCGTCGGTGTGGGTGATGGAGAGGGTCCACTCCTCCTCGCGACCGGGGGCGATGAGCACGCCTCGGTTGATGTTGTAGAGCCACGCGAGGGCGACGAGCTCGTGGTTCTGGTACTTGATGAAGGACTCGTAGTCGGTGATCTTGTCGGTGGCGAAGTTGACGCAGCCCTTGGACGAGATGCCGACGGTGTGGCCGGGGAAGTTGTACTTCTCGGCGACGGCGTCGCACCCGGCGATGATCTTGTCGTTCAGGTGGTTGAGGTGCGCGTAGGCGTCGTCGGTCATGACCTTCTCGAAGCTGGCGCGCGCCGCCGCCATGCTCAGCGGGTTGCCGCTGTACGTGCCGACCTGGAAGACGGTACCGTCGTTGACGACCGCCATGACCTCGTCGCTGCCGCCGATGGCGCCGCACGGTGTGCCGCCGGCGATCGCCTTGCCGAGGGTGATCATGTCGGGCACGACGCCCCAGCGCTCGACTGAGCCGCCGCGGGCGGTACAGATGCCGACCTTGACGTCGTCGAAGATGAGGACGATGCCGTGCTTCTTGGTGAGCGCGCGGACGCCCTCGAGGAAGCCGGGCTCGGGCAGCACGACGCCGAGGTTCATCATGGCGGCTTCCATGATGACGCAGGCCGGCGGCGTGCCCTCGTCGACCATACGCTCGATGCGCTTGGTCATGTTCTCGAGGTCGTTGAACGGCACCGGGACGGTGAGATCGATCGAGCTCTGCGGGATGCCGGAGCCGTAGGAGAGCGACGCATAGTTGTCGCGCGGGCCGATCTTGCCGTAGTCGACGGCGCCGATGCTGACCATGACGTAGTCGTGATGGCCGTGGTAGGAGCCGAACATCTTGACGATGGGCTCACGGCCGGTGAAGGCGCGGGCCACGCGGATGGCGTCCATCGTGGCCTCGGAGCCCGAGTTCACGAAGCGCCACTTGGGGAGCTTGAAGGCGCCGACGAGGTGCTCGGCCATGATGATGGAGTCTTCGGTCGGCAGGGCGAACTGCGTGCCCAGCGGGGCGCGCTTCTGGATGGCCTCGACGATCGTGGGGTGAGCGTGGCCCTGCACCATGCAGCCGAAGCCGTTGTGGAAGTCGGCGATCTCCTGCCCGTCGACGCTCCAGATGTGCGGTCCCTTGCCGTGCGTGAAGTAGACGGGGTACGGGTCACGCGCCTGGTAGGTCGAGGCGACGCCCATGGGCATGCACTTGATGCCGCGCTGGTAGAGCTCGTACGACTTCGGAGTGGCGGCTTCGAGGCGCTTCTCCTCTTTGTCCATGAGCTCCGCGACGCGCTTGCTGTCGATCTCTGCGTAGGTCTTGCCTGCCATGTTCAGCTCACTCCTCCGATATCGATCGTGGCTTCATGTCTTGACGGGAACGCTCTCGCGTCAGGTCACTGGCTCGCTATCACCTCACAGTCGCAGACCAAGTCGATCGTCACGACGACAGCTGCTTCTGGGCCGCGGCTGCCGCGCCGGGACGGGCCGTTGCTGCCTCGGCGTCCGCTCTCGGCCTCGGTGCCTCCCCGGCATGTCCCGCGCGCGAGGAAGTCTATACCATGCATCATCGGCATGTCGGGTTCGGCAGCAACTTGGCGGTTTCGGCAGCCGATTCGGCAACATTCGCGCGCTCGGGGCGTCTCACCGTCGCCCGAAGATCTCGGCCGCTGGTTCTCGTCACCGGAGGGGCGCGGGTGGTCCCCGGCAGGACGCATCACGTTTAGATGATAGACACTATGGCTACAAAGTTGATATACTTCGACTCAACTTATGACACACGTCCTGATCGGGCACACACGTGCTCGCAGCGCAAGGAGGAGTCTGCATGGGCAAGGTCATCGGCATCGACCTGGGGACGACCAACAGTGCGATGGCCGTCCTCGAGGGCGGCGAGCCGACCGTCATCCCCAACTCGGAGGGCGGCCGCACGACCCCGTCGGTCGTCGCCTTCTCGAAGAGCGGCGAGCGCCTGGTCGGCAGCGTCGCCCGGCGTCAGGCCGTCACGAACCCCGAAAACACCGTGTTCTCGATCAAGCGCTTCATGGGCCGCAAGTACGGCGACGTCGCCGAAGAGATGACGATCGTGCCGTATCACGTCAAGGCGGCCGACAACGGCGACGCCTCCGTGGACGCGGGCGGCAAGCGCTACTCGCCGCCCGAGATCTCGGCGATGATCCTGCAGAAGCTCAAGCGCGACGCCGAGGACTACCTGGGCGAGAAGGTGACTGACGCCGTGATCACCGTGCCGGCGTACTTCAACGACGCGCAGCGGCAGGCCACCAAGGACGCCGGCCGCATTGCCGGGTTTGAGGTCAAGCGCATCATCAACGAGCCCACGGCCGCGGCTCTCGCCTATGGCCTCGACAAAGAGCACGACCAGACCATTCTGGTGTTCGACCTCGGCGGCGGCACGTTCGACGTGTCGGTCCTCGACATGGGGGAGGGTGTCTTCGAGGTCAAGTCGACCAACGGCGACACCCACCTCGGTGGCGACAACTGGGACAAGGCGGTCGTCGACTGGATGGTGTCCGAGTTCAAGCAGAGCCAGGGTCTCGACCTGAGCAAGGACAAGATGGCCCTGCAGCGGCTTTACGAAGCCGCCGAGAAGGCCAAGATCGAGCTCTCGACGACGCAGTCCAGCAACATCAACCTGCCGTTCATCAGCGCCGACGAGAACGGGCCCAAGCACCTCGACCTCACGCTCACGCGCGCCAAGTTCGAGGAGCTCACGCGCGCGCTGCTCGACCGCGTCGTCGGGCCGGTCAACGCCGCCGTGAAGGACGCGGGGCTGGGCAAGGACAAGATCGACCATGTGATCCTCGTGGGCGGCATGACCCGCATGCCGGCAGTCCAGGAGAAGGTCAAGGAACTCATCGGCAAGGAGCCGCACCGCGGGGTCAACCCCGACGAGGTGGTCGCCGTCGGCGCCTCCATCCAGGGAGGGGTCCTCGCCGGCGAGGTCAAGGACGTTCTGCTCCTCGACGTGACCCCGCTGTCCCTCGGTATTGAGACCAAGGGCAACGTCTTCACGCGGCTGATCGAGCGCAACACGACGATCCCGACCAAGAAGAGCGAGATCTTCTCGACGGCCGACGACAACCAGACGAGCGTCGAGATCCACGTGCTCCAGGGCGAACGCCCCATGGCGCGCGACAACAAGACGCTCGGCAAGTTCCAGCTGGTCGGCATCCCGCCGGCGCGGCGCGGCATCCCCCAGGTCGAGGTCGCCTTCGACATCGACGCCAACGGCATCGTGCACGTGAGCGCCAAGGATCTGGGCACGGGCAACGAGCAGAAGATCACGATCACCGCCTCGAGTGGTCTCGACGAGAAGGACATCGAGCGCATGATGAAGGACGCCGAGGCGCACGCCGAGGACGATCGCCACGCTCGCGAACTCGCCGAGACGCGCAACAACGCGGAGAACCTCATCTACTCGACCGAGAAGTCGCTCAAGGACATGGGCGAGCGCGTGGACGAGTCGACGCGCGAGCAGATCGACAAGGCGACGGCCGACCTGAGGGCGGCTCTCAACGGCGACGAGCTCGCCGAGATCCAGGCCAAGACCGAGACGCTCATGCAGGCCTCGCACAAGCTCGCCGAGGCCGTCTACCAGCAGGCTCAGCAGCAGCAGGGCGCCGATGAGGGCGCCGGCGAGCAGGGCGAATCCGGCGCCGACGAGAACGTCGAAGAGGGCGACTACGAGGTGATCGACGAGGACCAGTGAGCTCGGCCGAGATCTCGATCCCGCGTCGGGCAAGAGCTGGGTCGCGCGATCGACCCAGCCGACACAGGTCGGCCACAGAGATGGAGATGCAGACGATGGCCATCATCAGGTGGGATCCGTTCAGGGAGATGACGCAGCTGCAGAACCGCTTCGACAGGCTGTTCGAGGCGGTCGGGGGGCGCCAGGAGAGCTGGCTCCCCGCAGTCGACGTGTTCGACACGCAGGACGCGGTGGTGCTCAAGGCCGAGCTCGCCGGTATGGACCCGGCCGACATCCAGATCGAGGTCGAGGACAACGTGCTCACCATCAAGGGTGAGCGCAGGTTCGACGAGAAGGTCGACGAGGAGCGCTACTACCGGGTCGAGCGTCGCTTCGGCTCGTTCCAGCGTAGTCTCGCCCTGCCTCAGGGCGTCAAGTCCGACGAGATCGACGCGAGCTACGACGAGGGCATCCTCACGGTCACGGTGCCCAAGGCCGAACAGGAGAAGCCGAAGCGCATCGAGGTCCAGGCGCGCAAGACCGTAGAGGCCAAGAAGAGCGACGCGAAGTGAGCGCGCTCCGCAGCGGGGCGAGCGGTGCGATGCGCCGCGCCACGGCCGGGCAGGCTTGCCGGCCCGGCCGTCCCCATGCGGGCGCCCTGGAAGGGGATCGAGCACGACGATGACCGACAGGCACGCGAAGAGAGAGCAGGCGGAGGCGCGACGGCAGGCCGACGCGCAGCGGGACGAGGCCGCCGACGAGACCGCCGCAGAGACCGCCGACGAGATCGCCGAGCCGGCGGGACGACCGCCGGCGGCGGGGAGCCCCGACGACACCTTGACCGCGGTCGTCGCCGAGCGCGACGACTACCTCGAGCACCTGCAGCGTCTCCAGGCCGAATTCGACAACTATCGCAAGCGTGTGCGGCGTGACCAGGAGGACCTGCGCCTCCGCGCCGCCGAGACCGTGGTCGAGTCGCTGCTCCCGGTCGTGGACAACATGGGGCGCGCGCTCGAGGCGGCCCGTCAGCACGGCGAGGGCCAGCTGAGCACCGGCGTCGAGCTCGTGTACGAGCAGCTGCTGCGCACGCTCGCCGGGCACGGCCTCACCGAGGTCGAGGTCGAGCCGGGCGCGCCGTTCGATCCCGAGGTCCACGAGGCCGTCATGACCCAGGCGTCCGACGTTCACGACGAGGGCGCGGTCCTTCAGGTGATGGAGCGCGGCTACCTGCTTCACGGTCGCCTGCTGCGCCCGGCGAAGGTCATCGTCGTCAGGTGAGGCATGGCCGACTTCTACCAGACACTCGGCGTCGCCAAGACCGCCTCGCAGGACGAGATCAAGAAGGCCTTCCGCGGGAAGGCGCGCGACTGTCACCCTGACCGTCACCCGGGCGACTCGAGTGCGGAGGAGCGTTTCAAGGAGGTCAACCAGGCCTACGAGACGCTCTGCGACCCCAAGAAGAGGGCCCAGTACGACGAGCTGAGCCGGCTGGGCGCGTTCGGCCCCGGTGCCGGCGGGTTCCGTCCCGGAGCCGGCGGCGCCCAGGGCTTCGACCCGCGTGTCTTCCAGCAATGGCAGCAGCAACAGGGCGCCGGCGGCGCGACGTTCGAGTTCGGCGACATGGGCGATATCCTGTCGAGCCTCTTCGGCTCCGCCACTGCCGGCCAGGGCCGCCGTCGGCGGGCCGCGGCCGAACGCGGAGCCGACGTCCAGGCCGACGTGACCGTCTCCTTCAGGGACTCGCTCGAAGGCGTCACGGCCCGGGTCCCCGTGGACAAGTCCGGCACCTGCGACGCTTGCCACGGCACGGGCGCCGCGGCGGGCACGACGGCGAAGATCTGCCCGGACTGCGAGGGGCGTGGCGTCGTCGCCCAGAACCAGGGTCCCTTCGCCTTGTCGCAGGCCTGTCCGCGCTGTCGCGGGGCCGGCACGATCGTCGAGACGCCGTGCTCGACGTGCAAGGGGAGCGGTGTCCGCCGGCGCACGCGGCGGTACAGCGTCAAGGTCCCGGCCGGCGTCAAGGACGGCACTCGCATCCGCATCAAGGGCAAGGGCGAGGCCGGTCAGCGTGGCGGTCCGACCGGCGATCTCTACGTGGCGGTGCACGTCGAGCCCGATGAGCTCTTCGAGCGCCGGGGCGACGACCTGGTGATCGAGGTGCCGGTGACCCTGAGCGAGGCGGCGCTCGGCGCCCGCGTGAGGATCCCCACGTCGGGCGGCGGCAAGGTCTCGCTGAAGGTCCCGCCCGGCAGTCGCGACGGGCGCACGCTGCGGCTGCGCGGCAAGGGCGCGCCGAGGCTCAAGGGCGGCGGGCATGGCGACCTTCTGGCGCGCGTGCGCATCGCGGTGCCCGACAAGCTGAGCAAGGAGCAGAAGGAACTGCTCGAGCGGCTGGGCGGCATGCTGCCCGATCCTCGGGCGACGGCCTTCGGCTGAGAACCGAAGAGCGCAGGCGGTGGGCATGGCACGCAATGAACCAAGGCGGCCGGTGTTCGTGATCTCCGTGGCGGCGGAGCTCGCCGGCATGCACCCGCAGACGTTGCGCACGTACGAACGGCGTGGCCTGCTGCGGCCGCAGCGCTCGGCCAAGAACGCGCGCCGTTACTCGGAGGCCGACGTGGCGCGCCTGCGTCGCATCCAGGAGCTCGGCCGTGCGGGTCTCAACCTGGCCGGTGTGCAGCGGGTGCTCGCCATGGAGGAGCGCATGGCGGTCATGGAGCGCGAGCTCGAGCGCCTGCGTGTCAGTTTCACGCAGGCGGCGGCCGAGCTCGAGCGCGACGCACGCCTCAGGCAGGCCGTAGAACCGGTCGGGCTGGTGCCGATGCGTTCGGCGGCTGTTGTGCCGCTCGGCCGCCGTCGCCGGCGCTGGTGACGCCGGAGACGCGCGGGACACGACGACGACCGAGGGAAGACATGGACGTCAACAAGTTCTCTGAGCGCGCCCGTGAGGCGCTGGAGACGGCGCAGGGCATCGTGCGCCGCGGCGGCGGCAGCCAGCTCGGCACCGAGCACCTGCTGCTCGGTGTGCTGAGCCTGCCGGGCGGCGTCGTCGATCAGCTCTTCGGGCTGATGAGCGTCGACAAGGGCGCGGCCATGGCGCGCGCCAACCAGTTCGCGCAGACGACGGGCGCGCATGGCGCGCCCGCGGACCAGCTCTATCTCACTCCGCGCGCCAAGGCCGCCATCGACATCGCCGTGCAGAAGGCTCAGGAGATGGGCGACGCGTTCGTCGGCACCGAACACGTCCTGCTGGGCGTGCTGCTCGAGGGCGAAGGTCCCGGCGCGACCGTGCTGCACGAGGCCGGCGTGACCGAGGAGGGCCTGCAGCGCGCGCTGGCGCAGGTACGCTCCTCCGGCGTCGACTACGACGAACAGGCCCAGGGGCAGAGCGTGCTGTCGGAGTACACGCGCGACCTCACCGCCCTCGCCCGCGACGATAGGCTCGACCCGGTGATCGGACGGGACGCCGAGATCAAGCGCGTCATCCAGGTCCTGAGCCGTCGCACCAAGAACAACCCGGTCCTGATCGGCGAGCCTGGGGTCGGCAAGACGGCGATCGTCGAGGGCCTCGCTCAGAAGATCGTGGCTGCCGACGTGCCCGAATCGCTGCGCGGCAAGCGCGTGCTGGCGCTCGACCTCGGTGGCATGATCGCCGGCGCGAAGTACCGTGGCGAGTTCGAGGAGCGGCTGAAGGGTGTGCTCGACGAGATCCAGCGCTCGCGCGATGTGGTGCTCTTCATCGACGAGCTCCATACCGTGGTCGGCGCCGGCGCCGCCGAGGGCGCCGTCGACGCCTCCAACATGATGAAGCCGATGCTGGCCCGCGGCGAGCTGCAGGCGGTCGGCGCGACCACGCTCGACGAGTACCGCCAGCACATCGAGAAGGACGCCGCGCTCGAACGTCGCTTCCAGCCCATCGTCGTGGGCGAGCCGTCGGTCGAGGACACGATCGCCATCCTGACGGGCCTGCGCGACAAGTACGAGGCCCACCACAAGGTCAGCATCAGCGACGAAGCCCTGGTAGCGGCGGCCACACTCTCGGACCGCTACATCGGCGACCGCTTCCTCCCGGACAAGGCGATCGACCTGCTCGACGAGGCCGCCAGCAAGATGCGCATCGAGACGACCATGCTGCCGCCCGACCTGCGCGCGATGGAGGTCAAGCTCAACGAGCTCGCGCGCGAGGGGGCGGCCGCCGTCCAGGCACAGGACTACGAGCGCGCCGCCCAGCTGCGCGACCAGGCCGACCGCATCCAGAAGACCTTCGTGCAGGCCAAGGACGCCTGGCTGTCGGACAAAGGCATCGCCGAGGCCAGCGTCGGCGTCGAGGAGATCGCCGAGATCGTGAGCGGCTGGACCGGCATCCCGGTCCAGCGCATGCAGCAGGCGGACGTCGACAAGCTGCTCGCGATGGAGGACCACCTGCATCGCCGCGTCGTCGGCCAGGACCGGGCGGTCGTCGCCGTCTCCGAGGCGGTGCGCCGCGCGCGCGCCGGGCTCAAGGACCCCAAACGCCCGATCGGCTCGTTCCTCTTCCTCGGCCCTACGGGCGTCGGCAAGACCGAGCTGGCGCGGGCGCTCGCTGAGTTCCTCTTCGACGACGAGGACGCGATGGTTCGCCTCGACATGAGCGAGTACATGGAGCGACACAGCGTCTCGCGCCTGGTCGGCGCTCCTCCCGGCTACGTGGGCTACGAAGAGGGCGGGCAGCTGACCGAGGCGGTGCGCCGGCGACCGTACAGCGTCGTGCTCCTCGACGAGATCGAGAAGGCGCACCCCGACGTCTTCAACATGCTGCTCCAGATCCTCGACGACGGGCGCCTCACCGACAACAAGGGGCGCACGGTCGACTTCAAGAACACGGTCGTGATCATGACGAGCAACGTGGGCGCGGGGATCATCCCGGCCGGAGACGAGATGGAGCGTCGCTACGACGAGGTCGAGGCCCAGCTCATGGAGGCGCTCAAGCAGGTCTTCAGGCCCGAGTTCCTGAACCGGGTCGACGAGATCATCGTGTTCCACGCGCTCTCGCGGGAGCAGCTCCGCCGCATCGTCGAGTTGCTGCTCGATCACGTGCGGCGTCTCGTCGAAGCCCAGGGAATGACCCTCGAGGTCACGTCGGAGGCCGAGGACCTCATCGCCGAGCAGGGTTACGACACGCTGTTCGGCGCCCGTCCGCTGAAGCGCGCCATCCAGCGCCTCATCGAGAACCCCCTCTCGGGTCGCCTGCTCAGGGGTGAGTCCAAGGAGGGCGACACGATCAGAGTGACGGCCGAGAACGGACGCCTCGCGTTCGGTGGAACGGGCGAGGCGTGAGACTACCCGAGTCGGCCGGGCGAGGGTGTCTCCGGGCGCCCGGCGGGCCCTCGGGACGCCCGGACGCCCGTGCTATAGTCCGGGCGCTATGAGCAAGCGGCGCAGGTTCTTCGTCGGGGGACTCGCGAGCGCCGGCCTGAGCTTCGTGCTCGCGCCGCGCGTGGCGGGCTCACGGCGCGCGGCACTCGCGCGGCTGCGGGCGCGCGGCGCGGCGAGCGGCGTCTTCGCGGGTACTCCGTGCTCGACGCCGGAGCACGCCGCGACCGAGACCGGCGCGCACGAGCACGCGACGGCCGGTCATCCTCTCGAGGGCGCGCCCGCCGCGGCGACAGCCCTGAGCGACCATCAGGAGGCATCGTGAACGGAACCGACCAGGCCGGTGGCCCCAGCGTGAGCGTGAACGTCGATCTCCAGCCGCTCCGCGTGGTGGCCTACACCGCCGAGTTCAAAGTCGTCGGTACGGCCCACTTCGGGGTAGGGCAGCGCACATCGTCGCGCCGTGCCTCCGACTACATCAGGGCCTTCTCGGACTCGAAGATGACGCTGGCCGATGTGCGCATCTACAGTCGCGAGCGCAACGAGATCATCGACACCGCGCCGTTCGTCGTGCTCAACCTCGACAAGGTCGACCTGATCTACGCGCAAGACATCGAGGGCGAGGCAGTCGCGGGTGGCGAGGCGCGGCCGCAGGCCTGACGCGAGGGAGGTCCGATGGCGATCGAGGAGCAAGGCGGCGAGCTCTACGAGCTCGACCTGCTGATCCCGACCGCGCGGTTCGTCTTCAGTGTCGAGGATGACCATCTCGAGGTCCTGCCCGAGCACCGCTCGCCCGAGGCCGCGAACGCCTACGCGCGCCTGCGCGTCGAGCGTCCCGTGGTCGGCATGACGACCTTCCCCAACACGGTGCTCCTGCGGGGGCCGCGTACCATCCTCGTCGACCCAGGCCTTCAATTGCAGAACGAGCCCGTCCTGCGCGCGCTGTCCCGGTTCGGGCTGCGACCGGGCGATCTCGACATGGTCGTACTGACGCACGCCCACGACGACCATGCCGACGCCCTCGTCGACTTCCCTCGCGACCTGCCCGTCCTCCTCCACGCGCGCGAGCCCGAGGGGCGCCACTGGCCCGCCGTCAGCGGCGTCCTCGAGCGCCACGAGCTGCACCTGCTGGAGGGGGAGGAGGGCGAGCTCGCTCCCGGCGTGCGCTGGGCGCTGACGCCGGCCCACACGGCGGGGTCCATCGCCGTGGCCTGCCGGACCAAGGCCGGTCTCACCGTGTGCTGCGGCGACACCATCGGCCCGCACGTCGAGCCGTTCCTGGCGATGGACGCAGGCGAGGGGGAAGAGGCCGCCGCTCTGCTGGCGGCCTGGCGGCGGATCCGCGCCTTCGAGCCCGACCTCGTGGTCGCCGGCCACCTTCCGCCGTTCGCTCTCTGACTCCCGGTGGGGATCGGTCGCTGTGCTAGACTAGGGCTCCTGAGCGAGGCGACGGGAGTCACTGTGCCGACCTACGAGTACCGCTGCGACGCCTGCGGCGCCACCTTCGAAGTCTTCCAGAAGATGTCCGACCCGCCGCTCGAGACCTGCGAGGACTGCGGGGCGGCTCTGCGCAAGGTCCTGTATCCCGTCGCCGTCCACTTCAAGGGCTCCGGCTTCTACACGACGGACTACGGTCGCTCGGGCTCCGGCCGGCGGACGGACAAGGGCTCAGAGGGCGAGGGTAAGGGGAGCGACGGCGCCGACGGAGGCGGGGGCGACGGCAAGCCCGCCGCCGACGGCAAGCCCGCCGGTGACGGCGCGTCGGCCGGCGCAGACGCGAGCAGCGGCGCCGGCGCGAAGGGCGGATCTGACTCTGCGAGCGCCTCGGGGGACGGCGGGCGCAAGAGGGAGAGGCAGCCCGCCGGCTGATGCCGGCGAAGGGGGATCCTGTGGGCGGACCGTCCGAGGACAACCTGCGTCGTGCCCGTGTCACCCTGCGAAGCCTCGTCAGCGACAGCGCCTCGTCGTTGCCGGCTCTCAATGTGGTCGCCGACGCGATCCGCGTCGAGCTCGAGCGCCGCGGGAGCGTCGCCATCATCTACGTTCGTCTCGACCGCTACGGCCATCTCGAGTCCCTCTTTGGCTGGAGCATCGTCGGCGAGCTGCTCGACGCGGTCGCGCAGAACCTGAGCGGCATGGTCGGCAGCACCCTGCGGCGGCTCGACGTCGTCGCCGACTTCACGCTCTCCGACAATGCCTTCGTCGTGCTGCTCTCGCCGCCCCGCTCCGGCCAGGCGATCTCCGACGAGGAGCTCGCCGCCGTGACGCGCCGGGTCTACGAGCGGCTCCAGTCACTCCTGCTCAACGATCTCGCGCCCGGCGTCTACGATCGCGTCCACCCGTCGGTAGGCGCCGTGAGCGTCGCCGACGACGCCGCGCTGACCTTCGAGCAGAACCTGCAGCGCGGCGTGGCCTTGGCCATGGAGGCGGCCGAGCAGCAAGCGGCGATCTACGACGACGAGCTCGAGAAGGCGCTGGCCGGCTGCATCGAGCACGATGAGCTCGAGCCGCTCTTCGAGCCCGTCGTCGACCCCGAGGCCAGAACGGTCATCGGGTACCGCAGCAGCGTCCGGGGGCCGTTCTACTCGCCCCTGCGCCTGCCCGACGTGCTGCTCGACGTGGCGCGCCGCTCGGTGCTGCTCGACTCCTACGGCATCGCGGCGCGGGCGACGACGGTGCGGGCGGCCCAAGGGCTCAGGCCCGACGATCTGCTGTTCCTCACCTGCGCGGCCGTGGAGCTGCCCAACGCAGGTGTGGTCGCGCTCAGCGAGTTCTACTCGCTGAACAAAGCGCTCGTGCCGCAGCACGTGGTCTTCGAGCTCGACGCGGCCGAACTGGGCGACAACACCGTCTCCCTGCTGCGGACGCTCGCAAACCTGCGCGAGTTGGGCTTCCAGCTCTCCCTGTCGGGGCTCGGGGCGCATCTCGCCTCACTCGATCTGGTGAGCGAGACCAAAGCCGACTACCTGATGCTCGACCCGGTGCTGGTGGCCGGCGTGGCCGACGGCATCACGTCGGTCGAGATCGTCCAGTTGCTGGTGCGCTTCGCCGCGCGCATCGGGTCCCAGCTGATCGCGCCCGGCGTGAAGGACGCCCGACAGGTCCAGGCGCTGCGGCGCGCCGGGGTCGAACTGATGAGCGGCGAACTCTTCGGGCGCGCCGACACCCGCCTTCCGAAGGCGGGTTTCGGGGACTGAGAAGGGCCGGCGCCGCCTGCGGCGGCGTCAGGCGCTGAGCGCCGCCGCGTCCTCGCGCTCGACGCCGGCGTGGACCGTCACCCTGTTGCGGCCGTGCGCCTTCGACGCGTAGAGGGCGTCGTCGGCGCGCTCGACCAGCGTGGCCTCGTCTGCCGCTCCACCCGTGTAGCTGGCGACGCCGATCGACACGGTCGTCCCCACGTCCGCGCCACGGTGCAGGCCGATGCTCGTCCTCTCGACGGCGCGCCGCAGCCGCTCGGCCAGCTCGCAGCCCTGGCGCTCGTCGCCGCGGATCAGCACCGCGAACTCCTCGCCGCCGTAGCGCGCGGCCAGGTCGGCGTCGCGCACCGACGCCCGGAGGGCCGCGCCGACGCTGCGCAGCAACTCGTTGCCGGCCTCGTGGCCGTGCTCGTCGTTGAAGCGCTTGAAGTGGTCGAGGTCGAGCATCAGCAGGGTGAGCCGCCCCCCGTAGCGGTCGACCTTCTTGACCTCGTTGTGCAGCCAGTCCACGAAGGTGCCGTAGTTGTAGAGGCCGGTGAGGTGGTCCGTCAGTGACGACGCCGAGAGCAGGCGACGCTGGCGATGGTGGCGGCGCTGGACCGAACCCAGCAGGAGGCCGGAGGCGAAGAACAGCGCCATGCCGATCAGGGAGTCGCGCACGACGGAGGGCGCGGCCGTGGCGGCGAAGCTGTAGTGAAGGACGAGGACGTTGCCCACCCAGAGCGTGACCACGAGGCCGCCGAGCTCGAAGAAGAAGACGGCGGCCAGCACGAGAGGGAAGAAGAAGAGCGGCCAGAGGTAGGTGACGCCGACAAGGCCGACCACCGCGGATGCCGCGGCGAGCGTCGCGACAAGCAGTCCGACACGGCGGGCCGTGAGCCGTCGTTCGCGGCCGTCCACGGGCACGGGCGCTCCCGCAGCCATCACGCTCCTTCGCTCATGGTGTCTGTGTACGACGAGCGCGCGATAAAACCTGCCTTTGGAGGGGCGACGGGCTCCTTGCGGAGCGACTGATGGGCAGAGCCGGCGGCTCGGGTACAATCCGGAGCCATGACGCACATCCTGCTCACCAACGACGACGGGATCGACGCGCTCGGCATCGCCATGCTGCGCCGTGCGCTCGACGGTCTCGGCGACGTGCTGACCATCGCCCCCGATCGCAACACGAGCGCCGTGGCGCGCGGCATCACGATCGGACGCGCATTGCACGCGCGCCCCACGGCTTTCGGAGACGGCCGGCGCGGGCTCGCGGTCGACGGGACGCCGTCGGACTGCGTGCGTATCGGCCTGCTCGGCGTCTACGGACCCTCGCCCGACCTGGTCGTCTCCGGCGTGAACCTCGGCGGCAACATGGGGGCCGACGTCGCCTACTCGGGCACGGTCGGCGCCGCGCTCGAAGCGGTCCTGCGCGGCGTGCCCGGCGTCGCCTTCTCGGTCGAGGAGCGCACACCGGGCTGGCTCGACGAGGCCGAGCCGCTGGTCCGGGCCATCGTCAGTCAGGCGCTGAGACACCGGCTGCCGCCGTCGACCGCGCTCAACGTGAACCTGCCGGACCGGCCGCTGGCCGACATGCGCGGGGTCCTGGTGACACGGCTCGGCGGCGCCAGCTGTCACGACCGCGTGCTGCTCGCCGGCGACGGCGCCGCCGTCGACGAGTACGACCTTCCCTGCGACCAGGCGCCGGTCGAGCACTGGGCCGGCACCGACTTCGAGGCGGTCGCCGGCGGCCACGTCAGTCTCACGCCGCTGACGTACGATCTGGTCACGGACACCGCGCTCGACCTCCTTGCGACCTGGGAGCTCGACATGGACCTCCTCAGGATCTGAGGGGCGACGTGAAGGGCTACGACCCGGTCATCTTCGATCTCGACGGCACCGTGGTCGACACGGTCGAGCTGATCCGCGAGTCCTTCCGTCACGCCGTGCGCGCCGTGCTCGGGCGCGACCTCCCCGACGAGCACATCCTGGCGGGGGTCGGTCAGCCGCTCATGACCCAGATGCGCCGGCTGTCCGCGGAGCACGCGCAGGAGCTCTACGACGTCTACCGCGAGTACAATCACAGCCGGCACGACGAGCTGATCCGCGGCTACGATGGTATGCGCGAGGCGCTAGAGGCCCTGCGGGACGGCGACCGCCGTCTCGGCATCGTGACTTCCAAGAGCCGCGACACGACGGAGATGGCGTTCGCCGCCGTGCGTCTCGGCGAGTTCTTCGACGCGGTCGTCACGGCGAGCGACTCCGAGGAGCACAAGCCGTCGCCCGTGCCTCTGCGGCTCTGTCTCGAGCGCCTCGGCGGCACCGAGCCCGACACCGGTGTCGGCCCGATCTACGTGGGCGACAGCCCGGTCGACATCCAGGCCGGACAGGCGGCGGGGATGGCGACGGCCGCCGTCGCCTGGGGAGTCTTCGGCCGCGAGGCGCTGCTCGCGGTCGCTCCCGACTTCTACCTCGAGAAGACGGCCGAGCTGCTGAGCCTCTGTCTCGGCGGCGCTCCGGGCGGGACGCGAGCCCACGGCGCGGGCGAGGGGTCTGCGCCGTGAACTCGCCCGAGGCCGCCCGCGCCGCCGAGCTGCGCGAGCAGCTGGACCGGCACGCCCACCTCTACTACGTCCTCGACGCGCCCGAGATCGACGACGCCGAGTACGACGCTCTGCTCCGCGAGTTGCAGGAGATCGAGCGGACGAACCCCGAGCTGCGCACGCCCGACTCGCCGACCCGGCGCGTGGGCGGCGAGCCGCTCGAGCGCTTCGAGCAGGTGCGCCATCTCGAGGCGATGCTGTCGCTCGCGAACGCGCGCGACGAGGACGAGCTCCTCGCCTGGGACGCGCGCAACCGCCGGCTGCTCGAGGCGGCGGGGCTCGACGTTGGGCTGCGCTACGTCGTGGAGCCTAAGATCGACGGCCTGGCCATCTCGCTCACCTACCGCGAAGGCCTGTTCACCGTCGGCGCCACGCGCGGCAGCGGCGTCGTCGGGGAGGACGTGACCGCCAACCTGCGCACCATCGGCTCGCTGCCGCTGCGCCTGCGTGGCGCCGCGCCGCCCCCGGTGGTCGAGGTGCGCGGCGAGGTCTACCTGCCGCTGTCCGCTTTCGCGCGCCTCAACGCGGGCCGCGCGGAGGACGGTCTTCCCACCTTCGCGAACCCGCGGAACGCGGCCGCCGGGTCGATCCGTCAGCTCGATCCCGCCGTCGCCGCCTCGCGGCCGCTCGACCTCTGGTGCTACGGCATCGGCTACAGAGAGGGCCTTGAGCTCGACGATCACAGCGGGGCGCTCGCATGGCTCCGCGCCCAAGGCTTCCGTGTGAACCCGTTCGTCGCGGCGGCGGCGACGATCGACGAGGCCGCCGCCGCCTGCCGGCGCTGGGAGGAGCGCCGCGCCGAGCTCGACTACGACATCGACGGCGCCGTCGTGAAGGTCGACGCCTACAGCCTTCAAGCGGCCCTCGGCTCGGTGGCCCATGACCCACGCTGGGCGATCGCCTTCAAGTTCGCCCCGACGACGGCGACGACCCGGCTCCTGAGCATCGCCGTCAATGTGGGCCGCACCGGCGTGCTCGCGCCGTTCGCCGTCCTCGAGCCGGTCTTCGTGGGTGGCGTCACGGTCGAGCGCGCCACGCTGCACAACGAGGACGACATCCGCCGCAAGGACCTCAGGCCGGGCGACGACGTGATCGTGCAGCGTGCCGGCGACGTGATCCCGCAGGTGGTCGGTCCCGTGACCGGAGGTGAGCTCGAGATCGAGGGCCGGCGCGTGCCCCGTGGGGAATACCGCGCCGGCCTGCCCGAGTGGCGTATGCCGGCCGCCTGCCCGTCGTGCGGCGCCGAGGTGGTGCGCGAGACCGGAGAGGTGGCCGTCCGCTGCCCGAATCGCTCGTGTCCGGCGCAGATCGTGGAGAGCATCAGGCATTTCGTCAGCAGGGGCGCCATGGACATCGACGGCCTCGGCGAGGAGGCGGTGGCGGCCCTCCACGCGGCCGGCCTCATCGAGAACGTCGCCGACCTCTACGACCTGTCGCTCGGCCGCCTCGCGGCGGTCCCCCTCTTCAGCCGCAAGGACAGGGATCCGAACGGCAACGACATCGTCGTGCCCGGCAAGCTCGCCGAGAACGTGCTCGCCGCGGTCGAGGCCTCCAAGCGGCAGCCGTTCGCGAGGGTGCTGTTCGCTCTCGGCATGCGGCACGTCGGGTCGGTGACGGCGAGAGCGCTCGTCGACCACCTCGGCGGCATCGACGCCCTGCAGGCGGCCGGCGTCGACGAGCTCGCCGCCGTCCCGGGGGTCGGGCCGGTGGTGGCCGAAGCGATCCGCCAGTATCTGGACGACGAGCGCAACCAGGAGACGCTCGTGAAGCTGCGCGCCCGCGGTCTGCGCTTCTCTGAAGAGACGACGACCCCGCAGGCGCCGGGGCCGCTCGACGGTGCGACCTACGTGCTGACCGGGCGGCTCGAGAGCATGACGCGCGGTGAGGCGCAGGCGCGCATCGAAGCGTTGGGCGGCCGGGTGACGAGCTCGGTGACGCGGGGCACGACGGGCGTCGTGGTCGGCGAGGATCCTGGATCGAAGCTCGAGCGGGCGCGCCGGCTCGGTCTTGCGGTCCTCGACGAGCGCGCCTTCCTCGATCTGCTGGAGCAGTCGAGGTAGAGGTCGCACTGCGCCAACTTTGACCAACGATCGCCCGGTGACAGCCGAGGGCGACGCCGGGTAGGCTGAGACGAGCCGGCGCACGTGCGACGCTCGCGACGCCGGCTGCGGATGCCGCACGCGAGGATCGGACGGTGGGGGAGAGATGGAGCAGCGCATCCCGACACGCATGGGCGACGGCTCGCGCGTGTTCATGACGAGCGGCGAGATCCGCGCCGACGTCACGGCCGGCGTCGAGGCGGCGATGAAGCGCGCGAAGGTGCCGCCCCTCGCCGCCGACGAGGTCGACCACCTCGTCGACATCTTCTCCTCGACGGCCCGCTTCAGCGCGGTCGACATCGGCGATGAGGTCATCCTCTCCTCCGACGGCGTCGGCAGTCAGGAGATCGGCTCGCGCCTCGACGACCTGCGCTACTACGAGCAGCTCGTCTGCACCGACACCGTCGAGCTCTACCACATGGACTACTCCTACAAGCCGGTGAAGGGTGTGCTGCCGTTCGAGCAGGCGACGATGCGCCAGGCCCAGCTGCTCCTGACCCTCCCGTGCCAGTATGGGGCGATGCCCGACCTCGGGCTCTACACGCAGCCCGACGGGCCCGTGCCCAACTGGTCGACGCTGCTGCCGGAGGGACGCATCGACGAGGCACGGGCTGCGCAGCGCGAGGCTGTCGACCTCGCCGTCGAGGACATCGTCCACGTCGCCGAGAGCATGTACGCGGCCGGCGCCGACGGCATCAACCTCGACACCGCCGGCGCGGCGGGCGACGCCGACTTCCTCGCCGCGCTGCTCGCCGTCGAGCGGCTGCGGGCCCGCTTCCCCGACTGGGGGATCCAGATCGGCATGGCCAGCGAGTTCGTGCTGGGCATGCACGGCGAGCTCGAGTTCCACGGCACGCGGCTCGCCGGTCTCTGGCCCGAGGCGCAGATGCGCCTCGCCGCGGAGGCCGGCGTCTCCGTCTTCGGCCCCGCGGTCAACGTCAACACCGGCAAGTCGGTCGCCTGGAACACGGCGCGCGCGGTGACGATCGTGAAGCCGTGCGCCGAGGCGGCGACCGTGCCCGTGCACATGAACGTGGGCATGGGGGTGGGGGGCGTGCCGATGCACCCGGTGACGCCGGTCGACGCCGTCTCGAGAGCCTCCCGCGCGTGCGTCGACATCCTGCGCCTCGACGGCTTGTAGATCGGCGCCGGCGACTGCCACAGCCAGGGCATCGCTCACGGCGTGGCGTCGGGCATGGGTGGCGTGCGGACGGCCGGAGACCTGGTCGCCCGCATGCAGATGACCCGGCGGATGCGGCTCCCCGAGGCGAAGCGGCACGTCGCCGAGCGGCTCGGCTGTGACGTGCTCGACCTCTCGGACTCCGCCGCGATGCTCGACATCAGGCGCGAGCGCGGGCTCGGCGGACTCTCGCACGCGGACGTGACGACGGTGGAGGACGCCGTCTCCCTCGGCGCGAAGTTCGCGATCGCCGAGCTGCTCGATGTGCCGATCCCGAGCGTCGAGCAGTTCGCGCGCCTCGTCGGGGACCGTCTGCGGCGCGACTAGGCTTCTGAAGCCGGGCGGCGGCGCTGGGGCTCGCCGCCGCCCGCTGTGCTGTCCTCCCTCGACGCGCCGCCCCACGATGTACACTGTCCGGGCTGCCGGCCGGCGTAGCTCAGATGGCAGAGCAGCCGCCTTGTAAGCGGCAGGTCGACGGTTCGACTCCGTCCGCCGGCTCCAGCCCCTCGGTGCAACGGTACGTGCTGTTGTCCGCACCGGCCCGCGGGAAGAGACTTCGGCAGTGCCGCGGAAAGGGCGCGGCGTCCAGCCCACACTGGGGGTGTGTCATGCCGAAGTACGTCATGCTCATGAAGCTGACCGCCAAGGGGCTCGCGGAGCTCAAGGACGCGCCGGCGCGCATGCAGCAGGGGATCAAGATGGCCGAGGCGGCCGGCGCCAAAGTGGAGAGCTTGCACGTCACCATGGGGCCGTACGACTACGTCGCCATCGCCGACGGCCCGAGCGACGAGGCCGCGGCGGTCGTCGCCATGGGCCTGGGCATGCAGGGCCACGTGACGACGCAGACGCTGCGCGCGTTCACGCCGGAGGAGTTCGCCGGCCTCGTCGGCAAGCTCGGCTGAGCGGTCTTTGCGCGAGGCCCCCGCGGCGCGCTCCGCGGGGGCCTCGCGCCCGCCTCCGGGCGTCGCACGGGTGGCGGGGCCGACCGCGTCCCGATAGCATTGCGCGGCGGCTGTGGAGGCTGCGGCTCCGTCCGCTTCACCCGCTGTGGTCGACCCTCAGCCCATCTCTTCGAACCCCGGTCCATCCGGTCCGCGCGACGCAGTGGAGGTGATGCGCATGGAGCAGAAGATCGCGACCCGTATGGGCGACGGCTCACTGGTCGAGATGACGCGCTCGGAGATCAAGGCCGATCTCGAGGAGGGCACGCAGATCGCCGCCAAGAAGGCGAAGGTCCCCGAGGTCACCCAGGACGAGCTCGACCACCTGCTCGACATCTACGCCTCTTCCGCGCGCTTCACCGCGGTCGACATCGGCGACGAGGTCGTCCTCTCGAACGACGGCACCGGGACCAAGTACACCGGCAGCGTCGGCATGGACCTGCAGGTCTACGAGCAGGTCGTCGGCGTCGACATCGTCGAGCTCTGGCAGACCGACTACTCGTACAAGGCCGTCAAGACGAACGTCCACCACGAGGCGCAGTGGATGAAGATGGCCCAGATGCTGCTCACCAACCCGGTGCAGTACGGCGCCATGCCCGACCTGGGCCGCTACTCCGCGCCCGACGGGCCGTACCCCAACTGGTCCGAGCTGTTGCCGCTGGGCAAGATCGACGAGGCGCGCCGCTCGCAGGAGGAGGCGGCGGCGACGCTCGTGCACGACATCGAGTTCGTCGCCGATCATCTCGTGGAGGCCGGCGCCGACGGCATCGACATGGACACGACCGGCGCCGCCGGCGACTGCGACTTCCTCGCCGCCCTGCAGGCGTGCGCGAAGTTGCGCGCCAGGTACCCCGATCTCGGCATCGAGATCGGCATGGCCGGCGAGTTCGTGATCGGCATGCACGGCCAGATCACCTACGACGGTGCGCGCCTCGCGGGGCTCTGGCCCAAGGCCCAGCTCGAGCTCGTCCAGAAGGCCGGGGCGAGCATCTTCGGCCCTTGCGTCAACATCAACACCGGCAAGTCGACCGCCTGGAACGTGGCGCGCGCGATCACCATCATCAAGCCGTGCATGGAGATCGCCGAGATCCCCGTCCACGTCAACGTGGGCATGGGGGTCGGCGCCGTGCCGACCTGCGCCTACCCGCCGGCCGACGCCACGTCGAGGGCGTCGAAGGCCTTCGCCGAGATCCTCAAGATCGACGGCTACTAGGCGGGTACCGGCGACGCCCAGGGCATGGAGGGCGCGCACGCGCACGCCGCGGGTATGGGCGGTTATCGGACGGCCGGAGACCTGGTCGCTCGGATGCAGATGACCCGCAGGATGCGCCTCAAGGAGGCAAAGCAGTACGTGGCCGGCAAGCTCGGCTGCTCGACTCGCGATCTGTCGGACCCGATCGCGATGGAGACGATCCGGCTCGACCACGGCATCGGGACGCTGGCCTGCACGTCGGCGGTGCACCCGGCCGAGGCGGGCATGATGGAGGCGAAGTTCAACATCAGCAAGCTGCTCGAGATCCCGATCAACTCGGTCGAGCGCTTCAAGGCGCGCGTCGGGCTCTGAGACGCGGCCGCCGGCTCGTCTCGCCCTGCGATCTCGTTCGGCCGGAGGGGCTGGGGGCGCGCTCTGCGCGCCCCCAGCCCCTCCGGCCTCTCGCGAGATCGACCCTTGCCAACTTTGCCGAGGCCAGGGCGGAGGTTTGTCGCAGGATCGGACGTTGCCGTCGCGAGCGGTGGCCCGTAGCATCGACCTGACCGCGCTCTGACGGGTCGATGACGTCGAACGCCACGAACGGGGGCTGCATGGGAACGCGTGTCGGGACGCGCATGGGGGACGGGTCGCTCGTCGATCTCACGCCGGCCGAGATCCAGGCCGAGCTCGAGGCCGGCGTCGAGGCCGCGGCCAAGCGCTTCAAGGTCGAGCCGCTCGCCGCCGACGAGCTCGACCACCTCGCCGACATCTTCTCCTCGCCCGCCCGCTTCGTGTCGGTCGCGCTCGGGGACGAGGTGGTGCTGACCCAGGACGGGACGGGCGAGCCTCAGCAGGGCGGCCGCGTCGACGCCCTCTACCAGACCGAGCAGCTCATCTGCCAGGACACGGTCGAGCTCTGCCACATGGACTACTCCTACAGCGCGGTCAAGACGCTGACCCCGTACGAGCAGCAGGCCATGAAGGAGGCGCAGGAGCGGCTCACGATCCCCGTCCACTACGGGGCGCAGCCCGACCTCGGGCGCTACTCGCGGCCCGACGGCCCGGTGGGGAACTGGTCCGAGCTGCTGCCGCAGATGCGCATCGACGAGGCGCGCGCCGCCCAGGAGGAGGCGGTCGAGCTGGCCGTCGCCGACATGGTCCACGTGGCGGAGGCGCTCTGGGAGGCCGGCGCCGACGGCATCAACTTCGACACCGCGGGGGCGGCCGGCGACGCCGACTTCCTCGCCGCGCTGCGCGCGGTCGAGCACCTTCGGCGTCTCCACCCGGACATGGGCATCATGGTCGGCATGGCCAGCGAGGTCGTGCTCGGCACGCACGGACAGCTCGAGTACGACGGCGTGCGGCTGGCGGGGCTCAAGCCCGAGGGCCAGCTGCGCGCCGTGCAGGCCGCCGGCGCGACGATCTTCGGCCCGGCCGTGACCGTGAACACGGGCAAGACGGTCGCCTGGAACACGGCGCGCGCGCTCACGCTGTGCAAACCGTGCATGGCGGCCGCCGAGATCCCCGTCCACATGAACGTCGGCATGGGGGTCGGTGGCGTGCCGATGAGCGCCTTCGCGCCGGTCGACGCTGTCTCACGGGTCTCGCGGGCCTGCGTCGACATCCTGCGCCTCGACGGTTTGTAGGTCGGCTCGGGGGACGCGCACGGCATGTCCATCGCCCACACGTGTGCAGCGGGCATGGGTGGGCTCCGTGCCGCCGGAGACCTGGTGGCGCGGCTGCAGATGGCGAAGGGCATGCGACTCGCGGAGGCGAAGCAGGCGGTGGCGGACGCGCTCGGCGTGGGCGTCCGCGACCTGAGCGACAACCAGACGATGCACGAGCTGCGCGGAGAGCTCCGTCTCGGCCGCATCTTCGAGGCCGAGGTCAACTACTTCCGCGACCCGAGCGCGCTCGAGGCGAAGCTGAACATCGAGAAGCTGCTCGGCCTCGAGCTCAACGGCGTGCGGGCGCTGCGCGAGCGGCTGCAGGCGTGAGCGTGCGGGAGCGGCCGTTGCCGTGAGGCGGGCGCGGCCGCGCCCCTGACCATGGACGACACGACGCGCATCACCTACGTAGGGCACGGCACCCTGCTCATCGAGAGCGGGGGGCGGCGCCTGCTCACCGACCCGCTGCTGCGGCGATGGGCCGCGCCTCTGCGGCGCTACGCGCCGCCGCCCGGCCCCTCGGTGTGCGGCGACCTCGACGCCGTGCTGCTGTCACACTTGCACATCGACCACGTCGACCTCGGGTCGCTGCGCCTTCTCGACCGCCGTACGCCGGTCCTCGTACCGTCGCCCGGCGCCACGACGCTGAGCCGTCTCGGGTTTCGCGACGTGCGCGAGATCGGGCCCGGCGAGTCCTTCACCTTCGGTGGCGTGGTCGTGGAGACGACGCCCGCGCGCCACGTCGTCAGACGGTACCCGCTGATGCCGGTCAGCGACGGTGTGGGCTTCCTGGTGCGCGGCGCCCACACGGTCTACTACGCGGGGGACACCGGGCCCTTCGCGGAGATGGCCGACATCGGGCCGCGCCCGGACGTCGCTCTGCTGCCGGTCTCGGGTTGGGCCCCGACGCTGAACCCCGGCGAGCACCTGACGCCGCTCGCCGCCGCCCGCAGTCTCGGGCTGCTGCGACCGGCGCTCGCGGTGCCCGTCCACTGGGGCACGTACTACCCGCCGGCGATGTCACGGTTCTGGCGCGGCGATACGCGGCGGTCGGCGCTGCTGTTCGCGCGCTACGCGCGGCAGCTCGCCGCGGACGTCGAGGTGAGGATCCTCGCCCCGGGTGAGGCGACCGTGGTACGGCCGGCCGAGATCGCGTCTTCGTCGTGTCACTCCGACCCAGGGCGCGTCGTGGCGGAGCGCGCCTCGTGACGGCCACGCTGACGTACGTGGGGCACGGGAGCGTCCTGCTCGAGATGGATGGGCTGCGCGTGCTGACCGACCCCGTGCTCCGGCGCTGGGCCGGTCCGCTGCGCCGCTTCGGCCCCGTGCCCGACCCGGCGGTCAGGCACGGTATCGACGTCGTGCTGATCTCGCACCTCCATGCGGACCATCTCGACCTGCCCTCGCTGCGGCTCCTCCCGAAGTCGGCGGTCGTGATCGGCCCGCCCCTGACCGGACAGGCGATACGGCGTCTCGGCTTCAGGACCGTCGTCGAGACCCGGCGCGGCACGACACTGCGCTTCGGTGACCTCGAGGTGATGGCGGTGCACGCGCGGCACACACGGCGCCGCTGGGTGGTGACGGCGCCGACCGAGCCCCTGGGCTTCGTGGTGCGGGGCTCGTCGACCGTCTACTTCGCGGGGGACACAGGGATCTTTGCGGCGATGGACGACCTGCCGGATGCGATCGACGTCGCGCTCCTGCCGATCGAGAGCTGGGGCGCGCGCGTGCCCGAGCACCGTCACCTGAGTCCGCGCAGCGCGGCTCGCGCCCTGACCCTGCTCGAGCCGCGCGTCGCGGTGCCGATCCACTGGGGCACGCTGTACCTGCCGGGATCGGCCTACGCGGGCAGGCAGGCCACCTACGCGTGGTTCCAGCGCACGCGCAAGCGGCCGGAGGACTTCGCGCGTCTGGCGGCGGAGGCGGCGCCCGAGGTGGAGGTGCGGATCCTCGACCCGGGCTCGTCGCTCGACGTCGGGCCCTCCGCTGGGCCTTCATCCTGATCGCGGCCATCGCGCCGGGCGGCGCCGGCGGCAGCGGGCGCGAGCTGCGCGGGAGCGTGAAGATGTGCTAGTCTACGTGCTTCCGGCACGTGTGTGTCGCGGCGGCGTGCGCCGCCGCTCGACTTGACCAGAGGCCCCGGCGTCCCCGAGGCGACGTAGAAGAGAGGAAGCTGCATGCCGACGACCAAGGGCAAACCGCGCGAGAAGAAGAGGGGCAAGCCCTTCGACCCGACACGCCGTCGCTTCTGCCACTTCTGCAAAGAGAAGATCGATGAGGTCGACTACAAGGACCACACGTCCTTCCGCCGCTTCATCAGCGACCGCGGCAAGATCAAGTCGCCGCGCACGACCGGCACCTGCAGGCGTCACCAGCGCCAGCTCGCCACCGCCATCAAGCGCGCCCGCGAGATGGCGCTGCTCCCGTACGTGGCCGAGCCCAAGGCCACCGAGGGTGGTCGCGGCGGGCGTCGCGGCGGGCGTCGCGACCGCGACCGCGACTGACGCAAGCGCCGGCGCCGCGAGGCGCTGGATCAAGGACTGAACGGCGGGGGCCGGGCTGATGCCCGGCCCCCGCCGTTCAGTCATGCAGGTGTCAGGGTGGGACGGGCGTCAGAGGCCGGCACCGCCCATCATGCCGCCGCCCTGGCCGCGGCCGTTCCCGCCGACGAAGCCGCCGCCGGTCCCGTCGCAGACGCCGGTCCCGTCGCAGTCGCCGCCGCCGTTCATGCGGCCGCCGTCGGCACCGAAGCGCTCGTCGTGGCCGGTGCACGCCGACGCATCGATGCCGTACTTCTCGAGCAAAGCGGTCATCTCGCTGCGATACCACTCGCGAAGCTGCTCGAGCTCGGCCTGCGCCTCCTCGCTCCGGCGGTCGGTACCCCACTTGTCGAACCAGGCCTGCCACGCCTCCCGCTTCTCGGCGCGAAGGGCCTCGAGCTCGGCGAGGGCCGCCGGGTCGTCGACCGCGGCAAGGCAGTCGCAGGCGTCGCTCGTGGTGGTCGCGGCGCCCGGGGTGGTCGCCGGGCCCGGCGTGGTCGCCGCGTTCGCGACCGCGACGGCGCCGAGCGCGGCAAGAGCCACGACCGCCAGCAGGGTGAACGTCTTCCAGTGTCGCTTCATCGTGGAACTCCTTGCTTCGTCGCATCACGGGCAGTCCTCGCGGGACCTGCCGCGCGCCCACCGTCGGGGTGGCCGCTCACGTTTCTGTGCATCACGATACGCGAATGGTGTGAAGGACCCATGAATTCAGTCTGTCGATGTCGTGAAGCCCCAGAACCGGACTGAAGCCCGGCCTCCGCTGCCCTGCGGTCCGTCCGCTCGCGAGTCGCGCCGCGGCCGCTCGAGCCGACCGCGGTCCTCGCTCAGTCCGCCGGCGCCGAAGACGCCCCTGTCCGACCGAGGCCCCTTCGCGCCCTCACAGTGAGAGGAGATACGATGATACAGGCGCTCTGCTGCGACGACATCGGCCGCGCTGCTCCACTCAGGCGTCGACACTGCCTTGGATCTCGGCGACCGTCTCCTCGCTCGGCAGGCCGCTCGAGAGTGTGACGACCATGACGGTCGGCCCGAACGACCGCGCGGCCGTGAACGCCTTGCGCACGGCCGCGAACACCGTCTCCTCGTCGCCTCGCGCGAAGGTGCTCAGGCGGCCCACCGTCACGTCGGCGCCGGTCCCGCTCGCGGCCTGTATCGCGGCCTCGACGGCAGGGCGCAGGTGTGCCTGGCGCAGCGGATAGACGGAGAACTGCAGGCCGATGGTGTCCTGCGGTGTCGGCTCCTGGGCGATCATCGTCGGCCTCCTCTGCGGTCGTGCGGTGCGTGGCTCGCGCCCGGCAGACGCTGGGCGGCGGTGACACTCTACCGCGGTGCGCCTTGGCCCGGCGCGCCTGTACTGCGCCTCGCCGGCGGTGTACGGTCGCTCTGCGTCCGGGCAGGCTCGACGACGGGGAGGGGCCAGTGGACAGGCGCCGGGGAGGGCAGCTCGCGAGCAGCCCCCATTTCGGGAGACTCAGCGTGGCCCGGGCCGCCGCCCGCGTGGACGAGATCCTCGCGTCGCACGCCCCGGAGCCGCTGCCGAAGGATGTGCGGCGCGCCCTGCGCGCCGTGGTCGAGGAGAGGGAGGCGAGGCATGGCCGTTCCATTTGATCTCCTGGATGTGGGCGGGTCTCACCGCGAGATCGGACGCCAGACCGGGGAGGGCGCTCGTCCGCTGATCGAGCGCTGCATCGCCTCGTACGAGGCCGACTTCGAGAGCTTCGCCGGCATGTCGCTGTCCGCGGCGGAGGCGCTGACCCCGCCGTTCGTGGCCGCCGCGGAGCGGTCGCTGCCGCAGTACGTGGAGGAGCTCAGGGGCCTCGCCGAGGGCGCCGCCGTCCCGTTCTCGCGGCTCGTGCTGCTCAACTGCGGGGAGGAGCTGACCTGCTCGCCCTCGCTGGAGCCGGGGCACTGCACGTCCCTGGCGCTGGCCGGCGGGGGGCGCACCGTCGTCGCCCACAACGAGGACTGGGAGGCGCGGGACATCGAGAACCAGGTGCTGCTGCGGATCGCGGCGCCGGACGGCACCCGGATACTTGCGATGGCGACGGCGGGCCTCCTGCCGGTGACTGGACTGAACTCGCACGGGCTGGCGTTCGGCGCGAACACGGTCTACGCGCTCGAAGAGCCGGCCGGCGCGTCGGGCGGCACGAAACCGGGCGCGCCGGCCGCCGGACTGCGTGCCGGGGTGCCGAACTCGCTGCTGTGCCGGTGGATGCTCGAGGCCGCCACGCGCGACGAGGCGACGGCGCGCGCCGTGCTGCCGGAGCGCGCGCGCGGCTCGAACCACCTCTGCGGGCAGGCCGGCGGCAGCATCTGGGATGTCGAGACCTCAGCCGCGCGGGCGGCCGTCATCGAGGGTGGCGCCGGTATCGCGGGTGGCGCCGGTATCGACGGCTGGGAGTGGCTTGCGCACACGAACCACTACCTCGCCGACGAGACGGGCAAGCTCGAGGGATCGACGTCGGCGGGGTCCCGGCTCCGCTATGCGCGGGCGTGTGAGCTGCTGACCGAGGGGCTGAGCCGCGGCCTCGGGCCTGTGGAGCTGGCAGCCGGGGTGCTCCGCGACCACGAGAACGCGCCGACCTGCATCTGCGGCCACGGCGGAGAGGGTCCGGACGCGCCGTCGCCGACGACGGCGAGCATGATCTGGGAGCTCGAGGAGCGGCGCATGCACGTGTGCGCCGGGCCGCCGTGCGGGAACCCCTACAAGGTCGTTTCGCTCGACTGAGCCGCAGTGACGAAGCCTCCGACGGCGTCAGCTCAGTCCAAAGTGCAGCACATCATCTGGGCACCGAACACCTCATCCGAGGAGCAGCCGTCGCACCTGGTGCAGGTCGCTTCCGGTTGCCCGGCGGCGAGCTTCTTCACGAGGTCGGGCTCGCGGATGAACGGCCGGCACATGCTGACGAGGTCGGCGAGGCCCGAGTCGACGACGGCCCGCATGCCGGCCAGGCTTGTGAGACCGTCCACGAGGGCCAGCGGCGTCGGCCGCGTGGCCTCGCGGATGCGGGCACAGTGCCCGGCGAAGCTGGCCTCGGCGAGGGCGGGGTGGAGGGCGAGTGCTCTTGCCTGGGTGTGGCCGCCGTCGCCGGCCTGCGCGGGATCCTGGGCGCGGGCGCGCGCCTGATACCGAGCCTCGGCGCCGAACCCGCCGCCGCTCACCTCGATGAAGTCGATGCCGAGCCGCGCGAGCTCACGTGCGACCTCGGCTGACTCCTCGACCGTGAATCCGCTCTCGCTGAAGTCGTCGCAGTTCAGCTTCGCGCCGATCACGGCGTCGCCGCCGAGGCGCGTGCGCAGCTCGAGGTAGACCCCGCGCAGGAGACGCATGCGGTTCTCGAGGCTGCCGCCCCACTCGTCGCTGCGCCGGTTGGCGAGCTTGCTCAGGAACTGGCTCAGGAGGTAGCCGTGGGCGGCGTGGAGCTGGACGCCGTCGAAGCCGGCGTCCACGGCACGCCGCCCCGCCTCACCGAACGCCTCGATCACCTCGCGGATCTCGCGCGCGTCCATGGCGCGGGCACGCCACTCGGGCGTCTCGAGGGCGCTGGGGCCCATGCGCTCGCCGGCCTCGGCCTCGCAGCCGGCGTGGTTGATCTGGGCGACGATGGCGCCGCCGTTGCGGTGCACGCCGTCGACCAGCGCGGCGAGCGCGGCGATGTGCTCATCCGAACTGATGCCCGCCATGCCCGTGTGAGCCTTGCCCCTCGGGTCGACGTAGAGGTGGCCTTTGACGATCAGGCCGATGCCTCCCGCGGCGAGCTCTTCGTAACGCCGGACGACCTCCGGGCCGACGACGCCGTGCTCGTCGGCCCAGCCGCTGGTCGTGGCGCTGCGCACGAACCGGTTGCGGAGCGGCAGGCGGCCGATCGCGTGGGGCTGAAAGAGGTCGGTCATGGGCGCCTCCTCGCTCAGCGCACGACCGTCTCGCGCGTCTTCGCCACGCGCTCGATGAGGTCGGCGCCCTTGACGTTGCCCGGCTCGCGCCTGGACGTCGGCGGCGATCGCCCTCATGCGCGCGTGCAGCGCGTCGTCCGCCGAGCAGCCGCTCGACCGCGCCGACGAGCTCCTCCTGCGTCCAGTCGTAGGTCGGCAGACGCGCCCCGAAGCCCGTCTCCGGCCAGACGCTGCGCGTTGTCGTACTGGTCCCAGAAGAGCGGCAGCCCGATCATCGGCAGCCCGAAGTGGAAGCCCTCGCAGACCGTGTTGTTGCCGCCGTGCGTGATCAGCAGGTCGCACTGCGGCAGGATCGACGGCTGGGGCAGGAACTCGTCGCCGTACATGCGCGGGCCGAGCCGCATCTGGTCCTTCAGCGGGCCCATCGAGACGATGACGCGGTGCTCGGTCGTCGCCGAGGGCGTCGATCAGGCGCTGCATCAGGCCGACGTCCATGCAGCCCAGCGAGCCCGAGCGAGAGGTAGACGACCTTGCCGTCGCCGGGCAGGCGCTCGGCGACGTCGAAGGCCGCCTCGCCGGCGCGCACCGAGGACTCCAGGCGGTGCCAGGTCGGGCCGAGCGGCCGCGCGCGCGCGGTAGTCGACGGCCGCCGGGAACTCGTAGAGGTTCAGCCACGGGCGAGGCTCGTGTTGAACTCGTCCGGCGGGCAGGGCGCGACGCCGACCGAGGCGCGGAACTCGTTGTGCTCGGCGAGCAGGTCCTCGTGCGACGCGGTGGTACTCGTCGCGGAACGCCTGCCACTCGCTGCGGTCGGCCGACGGGCAGCCCGGAGAGCGGCGGCGGCAGGTCGGGGTCGCGCATCTCGAGCGGGTTGCAGGAGACGACGCGCACCCAGGGCGCGCCGGCCAGCTCGACCGCCGGGTAGCCGGTGACGTTGTCGGTCACGACCACGTCCGGGCCGGACGTCGTCCCAGATCGCCATGACGCGCTCGTGGGAGTACTGCTCGGCCGCGACGAGCGTCTCCCAGATCGGCTTGGTCACCGTGGCGATCTGCTCGATCGTGGGCTTGCGGAACTCGGGCGCCGTGACGCGGATGAACTCGGACCAGGGGTCGGCGCTCGGGTCGCGGCTCTCCTCCGGCGGCGCCGTGCGGAAGAGCCGCTCCTCGAAACCGCGCGCCTCGAGCACGCCGGCGAACGACTCGTCGACGACGAACACGATGCGGTGGCCGCGCTCGCGCAGCACGCCGGCCGATGGCGGCGCAGTTGTTGGTGGGGCCCCAGGCGCCGGGCTCGGGGAAGAACGCGATCGTCTTGTGGTCGCTCACGCCGTCCCTCCCGGCTCCCGCTGCCGGGCCCACGATAGCACCGAGCGACCTCGAGTTCTGCCCTCTGATCGAGTCCCAGCGCCGGCGCTCTCGACACCTCAGGCGAGCGGGCACTATGCTCTTCAAGCGGGCACTATCCTCTTCACTGAGAGGGCGTCGGCCTCGACCCTTGGTCGTCACGCCGTGCGGCCGGTGCTGCGATGACTGGGAGGTGCGACCTGTGCCGGCTGTCCTGACCGCACTGCTGCTCGGCGCGCTCGCCGCGCTGCCGCTGCTCGTCGGCGCGTGGCTTGCGCTGCGTCGCCATCCGAGCGAACGGACTGTCGGCGCGTCGCTGCGTTCGGAGCCGGCGCCCTGCTCAGCGCCGTCTCCTTCGAGCTCGTGCTCGATGCCGTCGACACGGGGTCGGCTCCCGTGCTCGCCGTCGGCCTCGCCGCCGGCGCGTTCGCGTACTACGCGGGCGACCGCCTGCTGAGCCGCGGCGGCGCCTCGCAGGATCGCGCCGCGCGCGGGCGGGCGCTCATGATGGGGGCCACGCTCGACGGCGTCCCGGAGTCGTTCATCCTCGGTCTGTCGGTCGTGACCGGGAGTGGCGTCAGCCTCGCCTTCCTGGTCGCCGTGGTCGTCTCCAACCTGCCCGAGGGGATGGCATCGGCAGCGGAGCTTGCCGGCGATGGGGGCATGCCGAAGCGCCGCATCCTGCTCGCGTGGCTTGGAGTCATCGCCGTGGCCGCGATCGCTGCCGCCGCGGGCGCCGCCGTCGGCGGATCGAGCGGGCAGATCGACGAGGTCGCCCAGGCCTTCGCGGCGGGCGCCCTGCTCACGATGCTGACCGACGACTTGATCCCCGAGGCTCGCGGCGACGCCGGCATCGGCGCCGGGCTGCTCACCGTGCTCGGCTTCGCCGTCGCCTTCGCGCTGTACCAGATGGGGGCGTAGTGGGCGGCGAGGACGGCGCCAGGCGAGGCGGCGAGGACGGCGCCATGCGAGGCGGCGGGGGCGGGGCTCCGCGGGGCGAGCTCTGGGAGCTCGAGGCGACCGCACTCGCCGCCATGCTTCGCGGCGGCGCCGTCTCGGCGAGAGAGGTCGTCTCGTCGTTCCTGCAGCGCATCGACGAGGTGGACGGCCTCGTCAATGCCATACCGACGCTCGTCGCGGAGCGTGCTCTCGACGAGGCTGATCGAGCGGACCGGCGGCGGGCGGCCGGCAACGCACTGGGCCCGCTTCACGGTCTTCCCATCGCGGTGAAGGACCTGGTGGACACGGCGGGGATCAGGACCACCTATGGGTCCCCGATCTACCGCGACCACGTGCCCATGGAGGACGCGCCGCTCGTGCGGCGGCTGCGGCGCGCGGGCGTCGTCGTCGTCGGCAAGACCAACACTCCGGAGTTCGGCGCCGGGTCACAGACCTTCAACCCGGTGTTCGGCGCGACTCGGAACCCCTACGACCTCAGCCGCACGGCCGGTGGGAGCAGCGGCGGCGCGGCCGCCGCCGTGGCCGCCGGCATGCTCCCCTTCGCCGACGGGTCGGACATGGGCGGGAGCCTCAGAAACCCCGCGAGCTTCTGCAACGTCATCGGCCTGCGGCCCACGCCGGGGCGTGTCCCCGAGCTGCCGACCGACGACGTCTGGGACCCGCTCTCCGTTTCGGGGCCGATCGCGCGGACCGTCGCCGACCTCGCCCTGCTCCTGTCGGCGATCGCGGGCCCGGATCCGCGCGCGCCGCTGTCGATGGCGGACCTGCCGTCGCTCGAGCGGCAGTCGGCGCCGGCTCGCGTCCGGGTCGCCTGGAGCCGGGACCTCGGGGGTCTCCCGATCGCTCCCGAGGTGACGGCGGTGCTCGAGGCGGGGCGCCGCGCGCTCGAGGGGCTCGGCTGGCAGATCGAAGAGGCCGAGCCCGATCTCACCGGCGCCGACGACGTGTTCGACGTGCTCAGGGCGCTGAGCTTCGTCCGTTCGCTGCACGACGAGTACGTGCGGCGCCGGTCGCTGCTGAAGGACACAGTCGTGCAGAACATCGAGGCGGGGCTGCGGCTGACGCCGCTGCAGATCGCCGCAGCCCAGGCGCGGCAAGCCGCCATCTTCGGTCGCGTCGTCGACCTCTTCTCACGCTTCGACGTGCTGGCCGCGCCGGCGACGCAGGTCGCGCCCTTCCCTGTCGAGGTAGAGTGGGTCGATGAGATCGACGGCCAGCACTTGTCGACCTACACCGAGTGGATGCGTTCGTGCTCGCGGATCACGGTCACGGCGCACCCTGCCGTCTCCGTGCCCTGCGGCTTCACCGACGCCGGGTTGCCCGTGGGCCTCCAGCTCGTCGGGCGCTACCGCGACGAGGCCGGCCTGCTCGCCGTCGCCGGCGCCGTCGTGGCGGCGACCGGCGCTTCCGCGCGTCGCCCCCGGATGACCACGTGAGACCTCGCGACACGCGGTTCTACCTGATGGTGGTCGCGATCGGGCTGGCGTCGGGCTTCCTCGCCGGGCTGTTCGGGGTCGGCGGGGGGATCCTGATGGTCCCGGCCCTCGTGCTCGTCCTCGGCGTTGAGCAGCGCCTGGCCCACGGCACGTCGCTGACGGCGATCATCCCGATGGCGCTCGTCGGCGTGACGGGCTACGCCCTGGGAGACTCGGTCGACTGGCTCGCCGCCGCCCTGCTGACACTGGGCGCGGCGGGCGGCGCCGTCATCGGCACCGCCGCGCTTCACCGCCTGCCGGAGCGTACCCTCAGGCTGGCCTTCGCCGCCTTCCTCATCCTGACGGCCGTGCGCATGTTCTTCGAGGTGGGAGGGCCCGCCGGCGATCTCCGCCTGGGCGTCGCCGGCGCCGCGGTCCTCGTCGTCGTCGGGCTCGTCTCCGGGATCAGCGCTGGCCTGTTCGGGGTAGGAGGCGGCCTCATCATGGTGCCGGCCATGGTCCTGCTGCTGTCGCTGTCGGACGCGCTGGCCAAGGGCACGTCGCTGGCGGTGATCGTGCCGACGGCCCTGATCGGGACCTACCGCAACGTGCGCGCCAAGAACGCGGATCTCCGGCTCGCCGCGCTCCTCGGCGTATCGGGGATGGTCACGGCGTTCGCGGCGTCACGCTGGTCGGTGACGATGGACCCGCAGCTCTCGCGGGTCCTCTTCGCCTGCCTCATGATCGCGGTCGCCGCGCTGATGGTCTTCAGGAAGGCCGCCGACGCCGAGCCCGGGCTGGAGGCCTGAGAACCCTCAGTCGTCGAACTCGCCCTTGGCGCCCTTGTCGGCGTCGAGCGTCTTCGCCCTCTCGACGAGCTTCGCGTCGGTCCACTCGTCGGGGTCCTCGATCCGCTCGGCCTTGGGGCCGAGGTCGTGGGACCCCGCGGCGAGGATCGCCTCGACGGCGAGCGGCGCCGTGCCCTCGGCGTTGAACACCTCGGTCATCATCTTGTAGGCGAAGTCCTCGACCCGCCGGCTCATCCGCTCGCGGACCTCCGCGGGCTGCGCGAGGAGCTTGTTCTCGAACGGGAGGTTGAGGTTCTTGTAGTTGCCCTTCTTCCGGCTGCCACGGCACGCCCGCCGCGAGCGGTTCGGGCCGTTCGACAGTCGGTCAGCGCATCGAGTTCGCAAGAGAGGAAGCCGGCGAGGGCCGTAGCGTCGTGCAGCGCGAAGCGGTGTTCGTGCTCCAGCGGCGCGTCGATCGCGAGGGCGAGCCCATCACCGGAGCGCGGCGCGGCTCCCTGTGCTCGGCGCCCTGTCAGAGGATATCTACGTGGCAGGGTGCCGATCGCCTGCACCCCTCGGCCACGACGCTGTCTGCCCTTAGGCAGGCCCCACGGACGCGCCGGCTCGGCCTCACAGCAACGCGAGGCCGGCTGCGAGCAAGGCGAGGCACACGGCGAGCGGGGCCACACGCCGCCGCCACTCGAACCGCGTGCCGCGCCGCGCATCGGGCGAGAAGGCGCGCGCCTCGGCCGCCAGCACCACCTCGTCGGCGCACCGCAGGCTGCTGGTCACGACGGCGACGAGCAGGAGCCGCGCGGAGGCCACGGGACGTCGCAGGCCGGCGCGCAGGCGCATGGCGTGCCAGGAGGTGACGAGGGAGCGATCGATCAGCGGCAGGAGGTTGAAGGCCACACCCACGGCGAAGCCGAGGCCGTGCAGGCCGAGGTGCTCGAGCACGCTCGCCGATGCGGTCGATCGGCACGGTCGACACGAGGCCGGTCACGGCGACGATGATGATCACCGCGCGCATGACCATGTTGAGGCCCTGCACGGCGCCCGCGACGGACACGCCGAACGGTCCCAGCGCCGCCACGGGTCCGGTCCGACCAGCGTCGAGGAGGCGACGATCATGACCAGCAGGACCCACGTGCGCCGGCGCGTCAGCACGAGCAGGCCGCCGGGTAGACCAGCGCGGCCAGCGCCAGGCAGAACGTGAGAGCGGCCAGCAGAGGCCCAGCCGTGGCAGAGGGCGGCGACGACCAGCGAGAAGACGACGCAGGTCGACGGCCATGTCCCCGCCGGAAGCAGCCGCGCGGATCGCTACGACGGCCGACCGCACCCTGGCCGGCGCGCCCGGATCGCGGCATCACGGTTCCAGCCCGCCCGCCTTCTGTGAGCGTGCCGACGCAAAGCCCCCGAACCGCTGACGGTCACGTCTCGCTCCTGCAGTCGAGGTCGGCCAGCGACCGTCGCGTCACGACCGACTGCCCGGCCTGCCAGGCGACGAGACCGGCGACGGCGCCCACGCCGAGGTGCAGGGCGACCAGCGCCGCGAGCAGCGCCACCACCGACGACTCGGGGATGTCGAGCAACGTCGACGCCCTCGCGAGCAGGCTGACGTACATCGTGACGGCGCCCGTACCGAAGATGAGGCCCTGGACAACGACCGTGTGCAGCGGGTTCCAGGTGACCGCGACGGCGCCGGCCAGGACGAACGTGGTACGGCGGGGCCGTCCGCCGAGGCTGAGCACGAGGTCGGCGAGCAGGCCCTCCATGACGATGGCGATCATCGGCGAGAGCACGACGCCGCCGATGCTGAGGGCTTTGAGCAAGGCGGCGATCACGGCGATCGTCAGGGTCGAGCCGCGCTTCGGGACCACGAGGCGACCGACGAGCGCGATGGCGATGCCGATGGTGCCGAGGATCGCGCCCGTGAACGGTGCGTTCCAGGCGTGAAGAAACGAGCCCAGGCTGATCTCGACGCTGCCCCAGAGCGCGCCGAGGGCGGCGACGATGGTGAGCTCCTTCAAGCTGAAGCGCACGCGGGCCCCTCCTCACCCTGCCGCAAGCGCGGCACGCCGTCGGTGACCACGCGTCCCCTGTCGAGCACGACGACCCGGGACGCGTTGTGGTGCACGAGCTTGAAGTCGTGGGTGATCAACAGGACCGTCGAGCCCGGCTTGATTGAGCCGCCGGACGGCCTCCATGAAGCGTCCCATGTGGCCCCAGTCCTGCCCGGCGGTAGGCTCGTCGAGGATCAGCAGGTCGGGGGCCATGCTGAGGACGGCGCCCACGGTCAGGCGCTGCTGCTCGCCGAGCGAGAGCGCGTACACGGCCCGGTCGCGGTGGCCGACGAGGTCGACGGCCGCAAGCGCCGCGTCGACCGCCCCTTCGTCGGTGCGGCCGAGGTTGCGCGGGCCGAGCGCCACCTCCTGCCCGACGGTGTCGCAGAGCAGCTGGGCGGTCGGGTCTTGGAAGAGCATGCCGACGCCGCTGCCCGGCCGTGGGCGATGCCCGTTGCCGAAGCTCACAGCCCCTCGTTTCGGTCTGAGCACCCCGGCGATGACGCGCGCGAGCGTGGTCTTGCCGGCGCCGTTGTCGCCGACCACCGCCACGAAGTCACCGCGGCGGATGGTCAGGTCGAGGTCGATCAGCGCGGGATGCTTGCCCTCGCCGGCGGTGACGCCGCTCAGGCTCACGAACGGTACGGCTCGGCCGGCCGGCGCTGGCTCCACCAGCTCCTGCCAGTCCACCTGCCTGTCGTCCGCCGGCCGGCGCAGGCCGAGGCGGCGCAGCAGCGAGCGGTCGCCGAGCACGGTCTCAGTGGGGCCGTCGGCGGCCACCGCGCCCATGTCGAGCGCGACGGTCCGCTCGGCGATGGCCGCGGCCGGGCCGAGCCGGTGCTCCACGATGATGACGGTGACGCCCTCGTCCCTGTTCAGCTTGCGAACGGTGTCGACGACGGCGCGCGTGCCTGTCGACGTCGAGGTTGGCCATCGGCTCGTCGAGCACGAGCAGCCGGGGGCCCATGGCCAGCACCGCCGCGATGGCCAGCCGCTGGCGCTCGCCGCCGGAGAGCGCGTGCGTCGTGCGCGGTCTCAGCGCGGAGAGTCCCACGGCGTCGAGGGCCCACGCGACTCTCCGCTCCACCTCGTCGTCGTCCAGGCCGAGGTTGCGCGGGCCGAACGCCACCTCGTCCTCCACCCGCACGTTGAGGAGCTGGGTGCGGGGGTTCTGAAAGACGACACCGACGATGCGACTGAGCTCGGCGACGGTGGCTCCATCGATCGGACGCTCGTCGAGGAGCACCCGCCCGGTGACCTCGCCGGGCAGGCACTGCGGGATGAGCCGGTTGAGGCAGTGCAGCAGCGTGCTCTTGCCACTGCCCGAGGCACCGGCGAGCAGCACGCACTCGCCGCTCCGGACTGTCAGGTCGACATCACACAGGGCCTGCCGGGAGCCGTAGCTGACCGAGAGTCTCTCCAGGGTCAGCGACGTCAAGAGGTCGCTCCCACGGTCTGCACCGGCTTCTGACCGGGCCCGGCAGCGTCAGCCTGATGCGCCGCGACGAGACCGGCGAGACGAGCTTCCAGAGTCGCCGTGTCCGCGACGTCGACGAGCTCGGCCGGGGGCGTAGGGAACAACTGCCGGAAGCGCGGTACCAGCCCCGGCCGGACGACGACGACGGCGAGCCGATACGGTCCTGCCAGGGCGTGCTCGACGCCGGCGAGCGTACCCCGCCGGTGGAGCAGCTCCACGGGCCCCACCTCGTCGATGATGAGCAGATCGGTCGGGCAGGCGGCGCTCAGGATCAGTTCGCTCCACGCCAGTGCCGCGTCGCTGAGCTGCCAGCGGGGGCTGCCGGCTGCGATCGCCTCGGGCGACGTCGGACGACCGAGCAGGCGGCGCTCGCCGCCGTTCAGGTCTTCGACCCAGCGCTCGGCACCACCATCCGCGACCTCTACGGTCGTCGTCAGCCCGTGTACCAGAAGACCGGCCGCGCGTGCCGCCTGAGCGAGCATGCGGCAGCACGTGCTCTTGCCCGATCCGGTCGTTCCCGTGAGCACGAGCACGTGGCCGCCTGCGACCGTTACGGTCGCGCCGCCTGTCCGGTCGGCTGTGCGCCAGCCCGTCATGTCCGGTGGTCGGCGCTCACGCTCAGAGCTCCAGCTCGATGCGCACCAGCATCTTCACCGACGGGCCGGCGAGGAAGCCGACGAAGGAGCCAACATCGCGGTATGGGCCCTCGTTCGCCGGCAGCGGCTCGCCGTCCTTGAGCCGCGCCACGATCCATTTGGTCTTGCCGATGATCTCGCGGCTGTCCATCTGGTACCTGTAGCCGTCCGAGGCGATGAACCAGATGGCGTAGCCGCGCTGGGCCTTGGCCACGTTGAACGTCTTCGGGTCTTCATCGTCGACCAGGCCGACCAGCTTGTAGATCGTCTGACCTTCGAACATCGCCTGCAGCTCCTTGTGGCGGTTGTCGGAGTCTTGCCTTCCGTCCCAGGCCACGTGCGCAGGCAGCTCGCTCCAGGGGATGCGCTTGACCAGCTCGCCCTTGAGCACGAGAGGCGGGTACGTCGTGCCGCCCAGCGGTGAGGAGTCGGCGCCCGTGATGGTCAGCGACACGGCCACGCTGGCGCCCAGCATCACCGCCGACGCCACGGCCAGGATCGCGACGGTGCGCCAGCGCGGCCCTCTACTCGGCTCCGCCATGACTCCTCCACACATGGGATCTCCGGTGGTCGGCCATGTGACGCTCGAGCAGGTCGGCGACCCCCGCGAAGTCGTCGAGCGCGAGTTGAGGCACTGCCATCTCGGGGAACGGCTGGTCGGCGGCGATGCCGAGAAGCTCCTCGGGCGGCATGATCAGCGTGCCGCTGCGCGCCGCCCGCGACACCTCGACCTTGGGCGCCGGCTGGCGCACGAAACCCTCGGTGAGCACCATGTCCACCCGGTCGCGGATGCGGGCGACCAGGTCGAGGAGCGCCGGCTCTTCGTCGACGTGGCTCATGACGGCCACGTCCTCCGACGAGGAGATCACGGCGACCATTGCGCCGGCCGCACGCAGCCGGTGTGAGTCGGTGCCCGGCGCGTCGACGGAGAAGCCGTGCGTGTCGTGCTTGATGGCAGCCACTCGCCGGCCACGTTGAACGAGCTCGGCGATAACGCCCTCCAGCACAGTGGTCTTGCCCGATCTCTTCTTGCCCACGAAGGAGACGGTGGGCACTGGCGCGCGCGCGATGAAGTCGGCCACGCGTGCGCCGAGGTGGACGAGCGCCGTGTCGCGCGACTCCGGCACACGGCCGACCGTGCGGGGGTCACGATGCAGGGCGTCGACCGGTGGCACGCCGTTGGGGGGCAGACCGCCGGCCAGACGCCGAGCCACCTCGAGATCGGCAGGCCGGTTCACGTTGAAGAACAGCGCACGCGGGTCGCCGACGTCCAGTGTGCCCACGTCGGCGTACCTCGTGGGCACGCGCTCGACGACCCTGTCGAGCCGCAGCTCGCCTTCGTCGAGCATGGCGTCGAGCGCCGGCAGTGCCCGCCGCGAGTACACGGCACAGAGCGGCTGGATGCCGTCGTCAGCGCGTGGAACGAGGGCGTCGAACGGCGGCGCCAGATCCGCAAGGCGGTCGAGCAGCGCCGCCGTAACGAAGGGCACGTCGCAGGCGAGACAGAGCGTACGCGGCGCCGGCGAGGCCATCAGCGCCGTGTAGACGCCGACCGCGGGGCCGGCATCGGGCCGCGCGTCGGCCACTACCGGAAGACCGAAGTCGCCGTAGCGGCGTACGTCTTTGGCGACGAGGAAGGTGTGCGCGAACCCCGGCGCGAGCCGGTCGCGGAGCCACTCGAGAAGGGTACCACCGGCGAAGGGAGCGAGGGACTTGTCGCAGCCCATGCGTCGCGAGCGGCCGCCGACGAGCAGCGCCAGCGCGACGTCCGTCCGCGGTGTCACCGGACGGCCTCGAGAGCGGTGGCGCTCGGCCGTGCGTGGGGCACACTGTCCTCGAGAGTCTGCACGTTTGGCTCCATCAGGGTGTGACGACCTCGATGGCTTCGACGTCGCTCACCGCCCAGCGCGCGTCCACGACCTGTCCCGCCTCGGGCTGGGAGATCTGCAGCGTCAGCAGTCCGTCCTTCGCGGGGTCGAGCGGGGCGCCGCCGCGGGCGTACGCCAGCATCGGCGTCAGCACCTGGGTGGCCTCGATCTTGTCACCGGTCTCCGGGTCGTAGGTGGTGAAGCCCTCCCCCGTGAGGTTCGCATAGGTCAACTCGACGCTGTAGCCGTCGCTCGCCGTCACGACGACGGTCGCGCCGGCGCCCGCCTCGGCGACGACGGCCGCGAGGTCGGCGAGGCCGACGCCGGTGTATGGGTCGGGTCCCAAGACCTTGCCGGTCTGCGTCTTCATGCCCGCCCAGCCGTCGAGGGCGGGCAGCGCCTCGAGGTCGGCCATGGTGAGCTCGAGTGTGCTGCCGGCGCCGGTCACCGTGAGGACGGGCTCACCCTGCGGGCTCGGCGAAGCGGCCGCCGGCGCGCTCGTGGTCTCTGCCTCCTCGCCTCCGCAGGCTGCGCCGGCGATCGCCAGGCAGACGAGCAACGTCAGCGCGAGGGCCGAGGTGAGCCCACGTCTCGTCTGCCGACGCGCCCTGCGCTGCCGGCTCGTCGTGCTCGACATGGGGTGGTTCATGGTGCTGGCCTCCGTTCGTCCGATCGCCGTGCGCCTGTGCCACGCAGGGCGTGACCACCTCGGTGCCCATTGTGGCCTCCGGGCAGACGGTTCTTTGGGCACCATCGGCATTGGCCTCTCTGCTTCGCTTTCGTTGGGCATGGCTGATCTCGTGGAGTCAATCATCTAGTCGGTCGCAGCGAGGCTCGTCCGCTCCATCGCGGGCAGCTGCGGGGACGATAGCAGCGCCGGGCCGCCGCGCAGGGCCGACCGCGGGCAGACCTCGACGCAGAGCCCGCATCCGGTGCATCGATCGGGATTGGCCGCGACCGAACCGCCCCTGATCGCCAAGGCTCCGTGCGGGCAGTACTTGAGGCACAGCCCGCAGGTGTCGCACTCTGACGTCGCGATGATGCAGGCCAGCGGCAGGGACGCCGGCAGCGGCACGGCGGAGCGATGGCCCCGCGACTGAAGCTCCGCCAGATCGAGCATGAGCCGCCGATGCCTCCCCGGGGGTGCGAGCTGCCTGTGCAGCGCGCTGATTGAGCGCCGCGGGTCCTTGGGTGCGGCACCGGCCGCGGCGGCCTGCCCGAGGCCTCGCGCCAGGTGCCGGAAGAGACCGCGGCGCGTCACGGTCAGCGCCGTGGCCTCGACTGCCGATGCATTGCCGGACACGCGCGTGCGCTCGATGGCGAGCGGCCGGCCCAGGGCCGCCATCGTCTCCTCCGCTGTGGCGACGGCCAGATCGAGCGCGGCCTCGGCGGCGAAGTCGGCGCACTCCGCGCACTCCCCGCTGAGGAGGACGATGCGCACGGTCCCGAGCGCCGCCACCGCGAGAAGATCGGCGGCCGACAGCCCTCCCAGACACGACATGACGCATGTCGCGTCCGCCGCCATGACGGGACCGGACTGACGACAGGCGAACATGGCGGCCGGCGCGCCGGCCGGTGAGTCACCCGCCGCTCGAGACCGGCATTCCGCCCGTAGGGCGTGGCGCTGAAACTCCAGGCCGAGCGCGCCCGTGCGACAGACTGAGACGCAGGCTCCGCACGAGCTGCACTTCTCGGCGTCCAACTCGAGCCACGGCGACGTCACAAGCGCCCCAGCCGGGCAGACGTCCAGACACGCGCGGCAGGAGCTGTGCCGGTACCTCGTCGCGACGCACAGCGAAGGGGTCACGTCCGGCATCCGCGTGTCGAAGGCGCACAGTCCGGCATCGAGGAGGTTGAGGCGATCCATGGTCCCCTCGGCGTTAGCTTCCGGGGTCCGCCGCGCCGCTCGGGGCGCCGCCGCCGAGCTCCACTGTAAGGTGCGCGCTGAGCAGCTCGGCCATGCCCGAATACGCCGGCAGTGCGGCAAGCGTGCGCACCGAGGAGGCGAATCGTGGCAGCCAGAGACCCGCGTGTCCGTGCAAGAAGGCGTCCAGCGAGCGACGCAGGCGCGCGGCCTCATCGCTCTCGTCCGCCGCCCATGCCGCTTCTTCTCGACGACAGAGATGGAAGAGAAACTCAAGCTCGGTCGTCATCCGGTCGGGCAGGTCACCGCGTGCCGCGGCGGGCGACACGCCCTCTCTCCTATATGCGGCCTCGGCAGAGGTCGCCGCGTCACCGTTGAGGCTCCCCGTGCCTCCGTTGTCAGCGTCTAGGTACTCGGAGGCATAGCACATCACGGCGGGGCGCCCCGGTCCTGTGAACAGACGTGCGTGCTCGACCTGCAGGTCGCGCAGCGCCGTGTCGACGCCGGCCCTGGCCGTCGTGGAGGCAGCCTCTACCAGGGTCGCGATCGCGGGCTGGTATGTCGCCGCTCCGGCACGCAGCGTGGCGACGGCATCGCGCAGGACCTCCACGATGCGGCCGCTCGCAAGAGCCTCGACATATGCGGCGCTGGGTTCGCTGAAGCCATAGGTCAGCGCCTCGTAGACCGCCGCCCGCCTCGCGCACACGTCCGAAAGACGCACGGACGGCCCGCCGGGAGGCGGGCCGTCCGTGCCGGAGTCCGCGACGCCGATGCCGCGCACATACTCCGGTCCGCTCACGATGTCGGCTTCTCCTTCAGCGGGAGGAACCGGACCGCGAGTATGAAGAGCAGGACCGAGAGAGCGACGATGCCGAGCACGACCAGGATCTCGGTGCCGGTCGGGAAGTAGACGCTGCTCGTCGCGAACGACGAACCGTCCTCCGCCGGGATGCCCAAGGGGGTGCCCGGCGACAGGCGGATCGGCGCCTCCCCGAGACCGATGACGATGAGGTTGGCGCGGTGCACGAAGATGCCGATCAGCGCGAGCACCGACGCAAACACCACGAGAGACGGCCGCCGTCGCAGTGAGGCTACCGCCAGCAGGATGAACGGGATCACGAGGCCGAGGATCACTTCGATGGCGAAGCCCGGCGCGTACCGTCCGCTGAACAGCTGGTTCACCGCATCCGTGGGCACGCCTGGGTAGAGCCCGGCGAGGACCTCGGAGAGCACGAGGAAGCCCTCGACGGCGATGAACACCGCCAGCAGGCCGCCGAGGTAGCTCACGAGGCCGTCGTCGAAATCGACACGGTCATGCCGCCGCGTGAGCATCGACAGGATGATGACCAACGCCAGACCCGAGACAAGCGCCGAGCAGATGAACAAGGGGGGCATGATCGCGCTGTACCAGAAGCCGCGCGATATCTGCAGCCCGAAGATCAAGGCGGTGATGGAGTGCACCAGCACCGCCGCCGGCAGGGCGACCCAGGCGAGGGCATAGGTGAGCCGCTCGTCTCCCGCCCGCGCTTTCAGACTCGTATCCTTGGTGCCAAAAGCCATCCAGCTGCCTCTCTCGGCGAGGTCGCGCCGCGTGTAGAGCCAGACGTACAGCAGCGACAGCACAAGGTAGATGACGATCACCGTCACGTCCCAGATCATCGGCGACATCCACTCGGGGTGGATCAGCAGGTTGAAGATCCGGCTTGGCATACCGAGGTCGGGGATGATGAGGATCGCCGCCGTGAAGATCGTCACTGCGGCCTCGACGACCGCGAGGCGCACTATCGGCTTGAAGCGGTCGACGTGGAAGAGGCGGCCGGCGGAGGCGATGATCAGGCCGCCGGCCGAGAGACCGACGAAGAACATGAAGCTGATGATGTAGAGACCCCAGATGACGTTGTCACGCATGTTCGTGATCTGCAGTCCTGTGGTGAGCTGGTAGACCCACACCCCGAGGCCGATTATCGCGAGCACGACCGGAATGACGATCCAGGGCCAGCCGGGGCCGGCGCTACGCTCGCGCGTCGCGCCGGTCATCGGGGATTCCGCAGGCACCGTACTCATGCTTCACCTCCTCGCACAGAGGCGTTGGGTCCTGTCCGCGTCAGGTAGTGAAGGCTCGGTACGGTGCCCTTCTCCGGGAAGACCACATAGCTGGCGCGCTCGCGAAGCAGGCGTGACACCTCGGTGTCGGGATCGTCGAGATCCCCGAAAGTACGTGCTCCCGCCGGGCACGCGACCACGCAGCGCGGTTCGAGTCCCTCGGCAGCGCGGTGCTCGCAGAAGTTGCACTTCTCCACGACGCCCTTGTGGCGAGGTTCGATGTTGCCCACGGGGGCGACGTCGACCGCCGGGTCCTGTACCGGGTCCCGCCAGTTGAAGACGCGGTTGTCGTAGGGGCAGGCGACCATACAGTAGCGGCAGCCGATGCAGCGGTCGTAGTCGACCGTCACGAGCCCGTTGTCCTGCTTGTAGGTCGCCCCGACGGGGCAGGCTTTGACACAGGGTGGGTTGTCGCAGTGGAAGCAGCTGGTCGTCTGGTAGGCGAGGTTGAGTTCGGGGAACGTGCCCGCGGGCACGTCAATGCCCTCGCCGCCGATTGTCAGAACGCGCAGGTAGAACAGCCCCTCCGGCACGTTGTTCTCCTGCTTGCAGGCGACGGCGCACGTCCAGCACCCCATGCACTTGTCCAGGTCGACGACCATCCCGAGCCGCATGGCGTTCTTGATCTCTGCGCTTGCTTGTTCGGTCATGCCACTCACGCCCTCTCCACCTGGACCAGGCAGTCGTAGTACGCCGCGTTCGACTGGAAGTTGGGAATCAGGGCCTGGGCGGGCTTCGCGATCTGATGGGTCAAGTTATTGGGGTGACCCTCGACGTACTGCTTGACCTTGATCGAATCCCAGCCGCCCTGGTAGCAGTTGACGACGCCCGGTTTGATGGCTTCGGTCAGCCGGGCGTGCACCTTCATCTCCCCGCGGTCGTTGAACACGTGCACGACGTCGCCGTCGCCGATGCCGCGGGAGCCGGCGTCCTTCGGGTTGATCTCGAGGAAGCCGTCGCCGTTCGAGGTGATCTCGTTCATCCAGCCGAGGTTGCAGTACTGGGAGTGCGTCCTGAAGCGCGTGTGGGTCGACAGGAACGTCAGCGGGTACTTCGTCGCCAGCTCGTTGTCGGGTGAGGCCTCGATCGGCTCCTCGTAGTAACAGACCTCCTGGTTGAACGGCACCAGCATCTCGACGTAGAACTCGATCTTGCCGGACTTCGTCGGGAACTCCTTGCTGTCGAACGCCACGTACGGCACCGTCGGCGTGTTCAGGTGGTAGGCGCCAGCCTTAAGCTGGTCCCACGTGAGGCCGTTCACGTTGTAGTCCGCGTCCGGGTCGCCGATGTGCAGGATCTCGGTGATGTACTCCTCGGCCGTCTTGTCGAAGTACTGGCCGTAGCCCATCTTCTGCGCCACCATGCTCACCGCCTCGAGGTCGGACTTCGACTCCCAGAGGGGCTCCACCACCTTGGGCATGTACTGCAGGTAGTGGCTGTTCGGCGACATGATGTCTTCCTTCTCCAGCTGCGTACATGCGGGAAGCACGATGTCGGCGAGGTCTGCCGTGGCCGTCATGACGTAGTCGGAGACAACGATGAAGTCGAGCGACTTGAGCGCCTTGACCACCTTGTTCATGTCCGACATCTGCTGCGCGTAGTTGTCGATCATGAACCAGGCGGCGCGCAGCGGGTGGGGGTCGTCGTTCAGCATCGCTTCGCACGCCTGCATGGGCTCGAGTACCGTGAAGAACTCGGAGCCCTCCGGCTGCCACCACGCAGGCAGGTCGAACGCGGTGGAGGTGAGGCCGCCGCCGAACGTGGAGACCCCGCCGCCGTGCTCGCCGATGTTGCCGGTGAGCGCTTGCAGCGTCATCAGCGCCTGCATGGCGGTGTCGCCGTGATACCAGTGCGAGAGGGCGAAGCCGGCGCGCACGCCGACTGGGTGGTTCTGGCCCCAGAGCTTGGCCAGCATGAGCACGTCGCTCGCTTGGAGGTCGGTGATCTCGGCCACGCGCTCGGGCGTGTACTCAGCCATCGCGTCGGCCAGGACCTGCATCGCGGTGCGTGCCTGGACGCCTCCGGCCTTGTGGGTGCCGAGCAACTCGGGGTGCTTCGCCTTGCCGGCGGCGCTGAGGCTGCCGTCGGCGTCGACGACCACGTAGTCGTTGCCGCCGAGGCCCACGTCCCTGCCGCGCAGGAACTTCTTCGTGTTCGGGTCGACAAGGAAGGGCGCGACGGAGTACTTCGTGAGATACGTCGCGTCGTAGAGACCCTGCTGGATGACGTAGTTGATGATGCCGTCGACCAGCGCCGTGTCCGTGCCCGGCCTGAGAGGCAGCCAGGCATCGGCGCCGGCCGAGGTGCTCGTGTAGCGCGGATCGATGGCGATGACCGTCGCACCCTGCCCCTGCGCCTCCTTGACGATACGCCAGTCGGGCACCCCGGTCTCGGCCACGTTGCAGGCCCACAGCACGATGACCTTGGAGTAGAGGAGGTCCGACGTCTCGTGGGCGTCGAGGATGCCGCCGGCGGTCATCTCCGGGTCGGCGAGCACGTAGTTGAGGCCGGCGGGTGTGGCGCTGTCGCCCTCGTTGCAGCCCTCGAAGTCGCCGGCGCTGGCGCCGGTCACGCTGGCGAAGCGGTAGCCGACACCGACCACGCCTTCGATGATGCTGAGCGAGCCGGTGTAGGGAGCGACCCAGAGGGAGTCCTTGCCGTACTTGTCCTGGACCTTCTTGAACTCCTCGGCGATCATCGTCGTGGCCTCGTCCCAGCTGATGCGCTGCCACTTGCCTGAGCCCCGCTCGCCGACGCGTTTGTAGGGATACTTCACGCGGTCGGCGCTGTAGAGGTTCTGCTGCTGGCACACACCGCGCACACAGATCCGCGGCGGGTAGTCGTAGGGCAGCTTCTGGCCGCTGATCGTCGTGGGCTCCCAGGAGGCGCCCTCGACGAGCTTGACCTTGCCGTCGACCACATGCACAAGGTGGCCGCAGGCGCCGTCGCAGTTGTTGGAATGCCCGGTGCGAATGAGCTGCTCAGGAGTGGCCGGCGCAGCAGCGTCCGCCGGTTCCAGCCCACCGAGGAACAGATCCTCGGCGTCGCCCCGCACGACCGCGGCGGCCCCGGCCGTGACGGCAGCGCCGATCAGGAACTTGCGCCGGTTGAACTGCCAGCCCCTCTCCGCCTCGCCCGCCTGGCCAGCCTCGTTGTCGACCTGGACGTCGTCGGTCATGTGGCGCCTCCCCGTGGCGCTGAGCGCATCTCGTTGCGCCGAGCGCATCTGCAAATTCCGGCGCGTCACGCACGGCGCCGGTCTTGCGGGTCCTGCACACCTTTCCGAGCACGAGGAGGTCTGGGCGTTTCCGGCCAGGCCCACGACGACACAAGGGTGTCGCCCCACGGTCTCTCCGCGGTACGGCCGATCGTCCGTAGCGACATGCCGCCTTAGGGCGAGGGGCTCGGAGGAGGACACCGATCTGACATCGTTGATGCTAGCGAGAGCCCTATCGTCTCGCTAGGAGTGCCGGGCGCCGTCCCTTTTGCTTTCCCTTTGAGGAACGGGGGGGTCAGAAATGCGCAATTGTCGCGCGACAATCCACAGCTGTCGCACCACTATCCGCAGCCGTCGCTCGCCTTCGGCGACTGGTGCGGGCGGGTCGGGCGGCGGGAAGGTCGCTACGATGCGCCGTGGCGACGACAGCGACCGTCGTGCGGATGCTGGAGGACGCGGCAAGCGGCCGCGGCCATGTATTCAGCGCTTCTTGCCGCTGCTACTCCTCCGGCGAGCGCTTGTAGGTCAGAACATCGATGCTGAGTACATAGGCGCTCGTGTCACCAAAGCGGTCCGCCATGAGGGGCTCGTCCGCGTGCTGCGGATGGTACTTGGAGAGCAGGAGGCGCAGGGCGCGTTCACGCTCGTCGTCGCCGTGCAGCCGCGTGACCTCCCCAAAGGCGAGCGCAGACTCGTAGTGGAAGGTGCTTTCGCATGGTCTCGAGCCCGCAACGAACTGAGGCGTCGTGGTCACCGCGAGGCACGCTCGAGACTCCTCGGCGAGTAGAGACGCCATCAGTCCTTCGCCGCAGTGGAAGTAGATCGCCTGGCCGTCGTAGGCGAACGCGAGTGGCAACACGTACGGCCAGCCCTCGCTGGCCGTCGCCAGGTAGCCCGTGTCCGTGCGTTCGAGCAGTCCTCTGGCCGGCGCGGCTGCCTCGCCCATGACGAGGCGGCCCTCAACGCGCGCTCTCAGTTCTAGTCGTGCTCTGGCCTCCAAGATCTCCACGTGTCTCCTCTCTCCCAGCGACTGGGAGTCGCGCTCGGCGCTCGCCGGACGTTTGTCGCCTTACGTCTCGGACCGCTGACGACCTTGCTGCCAGGAGCTCTGCTTCCCACCGACGCGGCCTTTGCGGAGGCCCCGTCGTGCGGACTTGATGCGTTCTCGCAGCACCAGGAGCTCGGCAAGGTCGCTGCCGCCGGGCCGGACGTCGAGGCGCTGGTCCAACCAAGCGTCCCGCCACTGGCCGACGCGCGGCTTGGAACCCGGGGCCGCGAGCTCCCAAGGCTCGAGCCCGCGGCGCATCTTCGGAGTCGGCAGGCCGCGCCAGAAGCTGACATGGATGGCCGGATCGTCGCTGCGGTCACGCCGGCCTTGCAGGATGCGCATGGCTTCTCCGAAGTAGCTAATCGCGCGCCGCGCGTCGCGACCACCTAGCAGGTCGGTTGGCGTCGGCGGGTCTGGGCTCATCACGCCGAACAGACGGCTGCGGGCGATTGGTGGGAACTCGAGGGCGTGTCGTTCGCCACCGGTATTGGCGTGGAGTCTCGCTCCACGTACATTGAGGCGCCAGTGCAGGCGCGAGGCGTACAGGATGGCAGCTGCCCAGCGTCCCGGCGTTGTGTTCGGCAAGGCCAGTACGTCGCGGACATTGCCGAGGTACTCAAGGAACGCCGGATTCTCGGCGACCAGGCGAGAGAGGCCAACGGGGAGAAGCGTGATTGCGGCGGGGGTGCCGTCCGTCTCGAACGACACGTGGTCGACAGCATAGAGAGCCCAGGCCTCGTGACCGGCGGATCGGCCGTCGACGGTGCGCTTGATGTCGCCCACAGCCGTGGCCCATTGGCCGAGAACGATGTGCGTGTAGGCTTCACGCTTGGCCGTCCGCCGGTGCGCCTGGCTGTCCGTACGGCCGGCCGGGCGCTTGTACGCCAGCTCTTGAAGAATCTGATCGAAGCCGATGGGCACGCCTGGTCGCCGTGCGGCAAGCTGCGTGCAAGCCTGGGCCGTGAGACACGCGCGCTGCCCGCCGTAGCGGCGCAGCGTTTCGACGATATCGTCCTCCACCGTCGCCGGCGATCCGGGGAACCAGTTGGCGATGGTCGCCGGATTCGACTGCGTGGCCAATCTGACCTTGAAGTCGGCGAATGCGTAGCGGCTCTCGCTGTACAGCTCACCCTCGATCGGCGTCCAATCAGCCCGAGAGACGTGCGTGAGGGCCTTCGTGAGAGCGATGAACGGGGCGGCCGTCGACAACGGGATCGGGACCGTGACGCGTTTGGGTCGAGGGTCGCTCGCAGCTTGGCCTGGCGGTTCGTAGAGGAGTCCCGCAGCCTTGGCATCAGTCCAAAAAGCCGGACCCGTGTCGCCCGCCCGATACCGGGCGAGCAAGTCGTCTTCCTGCGGCGTCAGGTCATATCCCGCGAACCGAATGAATGATCGCACCACGCCGTCCGGCCCGGCCCCTTCATCGAGTGCTCGATTGAGATCCTCAATGTCAAGGTCATGGTCTGCGGAGACCCACATGACGAATTGCCGATTGGATGCGCGTTGGAAGCGCACGAATGGGGAGCGGGGCAAGTCCATCCACAGGAATCGCTGCCCGTGGCGGCACGAGTCGAGTCTCACGCGCGATCACCGCGGCAGGCTCTGCGCCAAACGAGGTAACCGCGACCAAGTTTGGGATGCAGGAAGGGGCATGATGTCAACGGCTGGTGGCCAAGGGCCATGGCGGCTCCGGAATCTACGTTCGTCGCTCTTCGTTAGTCTGCGGTCGCCGTCTACCTTAGTCAAGGCGCCGCATTGCCTCACCACGAATGTACTCGAAAGCGTCTCGTTGCCTCACGCAAGAGAGTGCTCGAGAGGTGCAGAGGTGCTGGCCGGTGCCTACCGGGAGACGGCGGGTGCCGAGGTGCCGGAGGAGACCACGAGACAAACACGCAGCGCCTCCTCTGGCAGTCTATGCCGGGAGCGCCGCTCACGGGGGGCTCTCCGGCGGCACGACTGCCGCGGTCGGTGCTCCGGGGCAAAGCCGTGAACGCCGGCGAATGACTCGAGCTCCCACTTCCGAGGCACGTGCTGGCGAGCGCTTGCAGCGCTGGGCGGAAGACCGACTGTGCCGACGCGGGGGTCGGATCCCGACCCCGTGTCCGCTCCGCTCAGTCGTCGAACTCGCCCTTGGCGCCCTTGTCGGCGTCGAGCGTCTTCGCCCTCTCGACGAGCTTCGCGTCGGTCCACTCGGCGGGGTCCTCGATCCGCTCGGCCTTGGGGCCGAGGTCGTGGGACCCCGCGGCGAGGATCGCCTCGACGGCGAGCGGCGCCGTGCCCTCGGCGTTGAACACCTCGGTCATCATCTTGTAGGCGAAGTCCTCGACCCGCCGGCTCATCCGCTCGCGGACCTCCGCGGGCTGCGCGAGGAGCTTGTTCTCGAACGGGAGGTTGAGGTTCTTGTAGTTGCCCTTCTTCCACCCGTTCTCGCCGGCGTAGGCGACCATCTCGGCCCACAGCTCCGCGGTCATGCCCTCGCCCTCGACCTTGATGAACTCGCCGTCGGCGTCGAGTTGCGCGTTGCCGTAGTCGTTGACCTCGAGCCCCCAGGAGATCATCTGGAGGGCGGTGGCCACGTTCGCCTTGGTGGTGTGGGTGCGGGCCGCGATCTCGCGCAGCCGCTCGGAGCTGTTGCCCGAGGTGCCGTGCTGGGCGCCGCTGACCTCGTAGGGTGTGAGGGCCTCGTGGATCTCGGCGGTCAGCCCGATCTGGATGCCCGCGTCGGACGCCTCGATCCCGTGGGTGGTGCCGTTGTTCAGGGCGATCCAGTCGGCGAAGATGCCGTGCGCGTTGAGCCCTCCGATGAGGAAGCGCGCCTCGGCCACCGTCGAGAGCCCCTCCTTGCCCTTGATCTCGCCGACCTCGGTCTCGAGGCCGGCCCACTCCGGGATGAAGGGGTTGACGGTGATGTTGGCGAGCAGATTCTGGTCGTCGGGCAGGTGAGACGCGTCGATGGCGATCGACGTCATGCCCGCCTCGAACATCGTGGGGATCTCGACCTTCGCCTGCGCGAGGTCCGTGTCGTTCTTGATGCCGTAGTGGTCGGCGTGGATCACGACCGGGATCGTGATCCCCATCTCGTTGCACAGGGCGTCGACGATGCGCGCCATGTTCCAGTAGTTGACGGCACAGTAGGCCTTCTGGCCGCCCTCCGACTTGGCGATCTCGACGATGAGGGCGGCGTCGGCCCGCTGCGCCGCCCGCAGCGCCCCCCGGATCGCGAAGGAGTTGCGCCCGTTGGCGGCCATGGCGATGGCGTTGCCCTTGGCCCGCATCGCCCGGTCGACGACCTTGCCGCTGACGATCAGCGCCCTGGAGTTGGGGAAGAGGGAGGTGATGTTGGGAGGACGGCCGACCTGAAGGGCCTTCTCGAAGTCCTGTGCATACGCCATGGCGAGTCTCCTTTGCGGGCTGCCGGGTTCGCTGCCCTGGATTCTCTGAGGAATCCGCGGCGGCGGCAAGTACGACGGACGGAATGGGGGGACTGGCGGCGGTGGGCGCAGCCGCGACGCGCCGTTCCGTGGGGCCGGCAACCGCGAGCGAGCCAGGCGCACTCAGCCGGAGATGCTCGCTGCGCGACAAGGAAGCCGACGTTCTCATGCGCAGCGACTGCGCGCAGTCGGTCGGCAAGATCGCAGCCAGGGCCGCTGAGCTGGGCGTGGATCTGCTCTCCGTCGCAGGGGCCGAGTTCTACGGCGCCAACGGCGTCGACCGGCCCCCCCCGACGCCAGCGCCGGCCGAGCGCGGGCCGGGCCGACCTCGAGCGTCCCGCAAGAGGTTTGTGTCAATAGATGCGTTTCGCATATAGTAGTCTCTGGCATCTATGGACACTCAGCATTCATCGTCTGAACCAGACAGCGCCTCCGGCTGCCACCCTTGCGCACCCGGTTCCGCTCGTGCGCTCGTGCGGCTTGAACCGTGGCTGCTACTCCTGCTCGCCGAGAACCCCGCGCACGGCTACGAGCTCCTGGAGCGCTTGAGCGCGCTGCCCGACGCGCCATCCGCCGACCGTGGCCATCTGTACCGCACGCTTCGTCGCCTTGAAGATCATGGCCTCGTCACCTCGACATGGCAGATACCGCAGGCGGGGCCGGCACGACATACCTACACCCTGACCACCAACGGCCTGCAGGCTCTGGACGCCTGGACAGACCATATCCGCGCCGCGCGCGCACGACTCGAAGGCTTTCTGGAGCGCCGCGAAGGACTGCGGGGCGCAAGGCGGGCAACGAAGGGCCCTTCGGCGGCGGAGTCGCCGTACACCCCATGAAGGCGTTCGATCTCACAGCCGCCCCATCGGTGTCCGTCGCCTCTCCCGCGCCCGGCGCCCGTGCCGCAGTGCTGCTGGACCAGGGCCAGGCGAAGGTGCGGCGGATCGAGCTCGATGCCGGGGGCGCCATCCCGCCGTGCGAGATGAACGAGGACGTCGTGTTCGTCGTGCTGCGGGGCTCGGTGATGGTCACGGCCGGGCCGGAGGAGGAGCTCGTCGCGGCCCCGGGGGCCGTGTACGTCCCCGGCGGAGCGGTGACGCGGTCGCTGCGCGCCCTCGGACCATCCCTGATCCTCGCCGTGCTGTGCAAGGGCGCGCGCGAGGACGCGCCGGCCGCGAGCGCCTGATGGAGGCGCTCCTGGCCGGCACGGCGATCGCCGTGATCGCGTCGCTCATCGCCGACCGGCGCAAGACGCTTGCTGGCGTGCGCCGCGGGCTGCGCATGTTCGTCACGCTTCTGCCCACATTGGCCGTGGTACTGGTGGCGGTGAGCCTGCTGATGGCCGCCGTGCAGCCGGCGACCCTCGAGCGCTGGCTGGGCGGCGGCGGCGGCCCTGTGTCGTTCGTCGTCGCCCTCCTTGTCGGCAGCATCGCGCTCATCCCGGGCTTCGTCGCCTTTCCGCTGGCGGGGGTGTTGAAGGACCAGGGCGCCACCACCGCCGTGCTGGCCGCGTTCATCACCACTCTGCTCATGGTCGGCGTCGTCACACTGCCCATCGAGTCCCGCTTCTTCGGGCGCCGGATCGCCGTGTGGCGCAACGTGCTCGCCTTCGGCGGTGCGGCCGTCGTGGCGCTCGTCATGGCCGCGATCCTGAGCTAGCGACGGTGACCCGTATGCAGCGTGTGCTCAAGGCGACGAAGACCGCCTTCCCTTGGGCGCTGGTCGCCCTGGTCGTCGTTTTCTGGGCCTACGACCGCCTGGTGGCGCCGTTCGCCTTCGGCCGCGAGGCCGGCGCCGGCCTCTGGAGCTTCACGCTCGAGATGGCCGCCTTCCTGCCGGCGATGTTCGTCCTCGTCGGGCTCTTCGACGTCTGGGTGCCGCGCCGCGTGGTGGAGCGGCACGTAGGCCGTGACTCGGGGCCCCTCGCCATTCTCTGGATGGTGCTCCTCGGGACCCTGCAGGCCGGCCCGCTCTACGGCGCCTTCCCGGTCGCCGTCGCGCTGTGGCGCAAGGGCACGGCGCCGCGCAACGTGTTCATCTACCTCGGCGCCTTTTCGGCCCTCAAGATCCCCATGCTCACCTTCGAGGTGGCGTTTCTCGGCTGGCAGTTCTCGCTCGTGCGCACGGCGGTGACCCTGCCGGTGTTCATCTTCCTCGCCTACCTGCTCGAGCGCCTGCTGCCGGCCGATGTGACGATCCCGGAGCCTCAGGCGATCCCGGCCCACATACGAACTGAGTGATCCCCAGAGGTTCACACGGAGGTGCATATGCCGATCATCCGCACCAACAAGCTCACTCGTCGCTTCGGACACGTGGTCGCGGTGCAAGAGCTCGACCTCGAAGTCGCCAGCGGCGGAGTCGTCGGCCTCGTCGGCCCGAACGGCTCCGGCAAGTCCACGCTGATCCGACTCCTTCTGGGTCTCATCAGGCCCACGAGCGGCAGCGCCCTGGTGTTCGACGCACCGATCTCGCGTCCGCGCGCTTACGCGGCGCGCATCGGCGCCCTCATCGAGAGCCCCGCCTTCGTGCCCTCCCTCTCCGCGCGCGCCAACCTGCGCAGCCTGGCGCGCCTGCGCGGCATCTCCAACGCGCGCGTAGATGAGGTGCTGGAGGCCGTCGGGCTGCTGGAGCGCAGCACGGAGCCGGCGAAGCGCTTCTCGCTGGGCATGAAGCAGCGCCTCGGCATCGCCGCGGCGCTCCTCCCTGACCCCGAACTGCTGGTGCTCGACGAACCCACCAACGGCCTCGATCCGGCCGGCATGGTCGAGATCCGCACGCTCTTGCGCAGGCTGGGAGACGAGGGGCGCACCGTCGTCGTGTCGTCGCACCTGCTGAGCGAGGTCGAGGCAGCCTGCGACTCCCTCGCCGTGATCCGCTACGGCGAGCTACTGTTCTCAGGGCCGCTGGCGGATCTGGTGGCCAAGGCGGGTGCGTGCATCGAGGCCGTCCCGGAGCATCCGCAGGACGTCGGCCGCCTCGCTCAGTCTTTGGCCGCGAGCGGCTGGAAGGCGACGGCGCGCGGCGAAGACGTGCACGTCGCGGCGCCGGTCTCACAGGCAGCGGACGTCAACCGTGCCGCTGCCCAGGCCGGCATCACCTTGCGCGCTCTGCGTCCGCTCGAAGCGAGCCTCGAGGAGGTCTTCCTCCGCATGACCGGGGAGAGCTCAGGCGACAATGGTCGCCCGGCCGCCGCGGTCGCAGAGGGCGGCGGCGAAAACGGAGGAGCGGGTTCCATCGGGGGCAGGGACAAGAAGCCCGAGGTGTCGTCATGATCCGCGCCATCCGCTGTGAGCTGGCGCGGCTCCGAAACCGGAACTTCATCCTGGGCGGCATCGGTCTGATGGCCGCCCTGGCGCTCATGCTGACGACCATCATCTTCGTCACTGCCGGCGAGAGGGTCATGGGTCCCGGCGAGCGGGCGGTGACGGTGGCGACGCTGGAGGCCGCCGACGGCATGTTCGTCGGCGTGCAGAGCTCCTTCGCCATGCTGGGCATCGTCGTGCTCGCTCTCTGGGCCGTCGCTGTGACCTCCGACTACGCGAACGGCCTCATTCGCCTGCTCGTACAGGCCGAGCCCAGTCGCCCGCGACTGCTTGGCGGCAAGATCGTCGCCCTCTCGGCGTTCACCTGTGTGGCCACCCTGGTGACGACCGTCGTCATCCTTGCGGTCATGCCGGGCATCGCCGATCTGGTGGGGGTCTCCACCAGCGCGTGGAACGACGACCTGCTCCGCACCGTTGCCGTGGGCTACGTCAATCTCACGCTGGCTGCGCTCCTGTGGGGCGTCGCCGGTCTGTTCGTCGGCATGGTCACGCGCAGCGCCGGCATCGCGATCGCCGTGGGCGTCGGCTACCTGTTGGTCTTCGAGGGTCTGCTGGGTCTGCTCCTGGACACCGCCTCCAAGTGGCTGCCGGGCTCCTCCTTCTCAGCCATCGCCGCCGGAGGCACCCCCGACATGACCTACGGCACGGCGTTGCTCGTGGCCGCCGCCTACGCCTGCGCGGCGCTTGTGGCCGCAGCCTTGATCTTCCGGCGCCGCGACATCACGGACTGAGGAGCGGCCTGCGAGCTAAGCCGGAGTGCGCTCTGCAGATGGAGCTGTCGGGGGCGAGAGCTGATGCTCTCGCCCCCGCCAGGGGTTCAACGATCAACAGTTCGTTTGGCCACGAGCTCCTCAGATGCCGGCGCACGACGTCATGCCACACGCTCTCATGCCGCCGCCCGTCACTCGGCTGGCTCGACGGCCAATTGCGTGACCGGCCTGAGCCCGGCCTTGCTCGCCGCGGGCTCCGGCGCGTGGCGCGCCGGGAGCTTCCACAGCACGATGCCGACGCCGAGCAGAACCGCCGCCGCCGCGACCAGCAGGCCGAGGCCCAGGGCGGTCGTGAACGCGTCGGCCGCTGCCGAGGCGAGGTGGGCCGCCTCGGGCGCCGGCAGGCGTGCCGAGATCGCGCCGGCGCCGCCGATCGACGACTCCACGGAGCCCCTCAGCGCCGGCGGCAAGGTCGCGGCCGTATCGGTGATGCGATTCGAGTAGAAGGTCTCGATGAGTGAGCCGACAACGGCCACGCCGAGGGCTCCGCCGACTTGCCGGGTCACATCGTTCATCGCCGACGCGACGCCCGCGTGGGCCGCGGGCACCGCACCCATCACGGACTCGGTCGCGGGGGCCATGACAGAGCCCATCGCAAGCCCGAGCACGAACCACCAGCCGACGATCGTCCAGGCCGAGGTCTCGGGTGTCCACAAGGCCGTTGCCGAGAGGACAAGGGCGAGCAGGACCATGCCGGCGGCCACCACGCCTCTTGTACCGAATCTGGTCACGAGACGACTGCTGTTCGTGGCGCTCACCATCAGCCCGAGCGCCAGCGTCAGCATCGTCGCCCCTGCCTCGAGAGCGCTATACCCACGCGCGAACTGCAGGTACTGCGTCAAGGCGAAGATCGCCGCCATCAGGGAGAAGAAGATGATCGCGATCGCCAGTGAGCCGATACCGAAGCGCGGGTTGCGGAAGTAGTCGAGGTTGAGCATCGGCGACGCGACGCGCCGCTCCCAGATGATGAACGCGGCCCCCAGTAGTACGGCGGCCGCGAAGCCGACGATCACTTCCGCGCTCGTCCAGCCGCGCGAGGGCGCTTCGATCATCGCCCAGACGAACGCCAGCAGCGCCGTGGCCGAAAGTACGGCTCCGACCAGGTCGAACGCGCCCGGGCTGGGGTCGTGGCTGTCGGGCACGAGCTTGAGACCCAGAAGCAACGCCGCGAGCGCCACCGGGACGTTGACGAGAAAGACCGAGCTCCACGAGAAGGCCTCGAGCAGCAGCCCGCCGACCAGGGGCCCCAGGCCGATACCGATGGCCGCCGTGCCCGCCCAGACGCCGATCGCCCGGCCGCGCTCCTCGCGTGGAAAGACATTGGTGATGATCGAGAGCGTCGCGGGCATGATCAGCGCCGCGCCCAGCCCCATGAGCACGCGCAGGGCGATGAGCCCGTTGACGCTGTCGGCGAAGACGACGGCCGCGCTGGAGGCGCCGAAGAGGAGCAGGCCACCCTGCAGTGCCCGTTTGCGCCCATGGCGATCGCCGAGCGTGCCCATGGTGAGCAGCGCCGCGGCGAAGACCAGCAGATAGGCATCGACGATCCACTGCAGATCCGAGGCGGAGGCGGCGAATTCGCGCTGCAGCGTAGGGAGCGCCACGTTCACGATGGTGTTGTCGAGCCCGATGATCATCATGCTCAGGGAGAGCACGGCGAGCATCTTCCAGCGGTGTTCGTAGAGGCGCGTTGCGGTCGTCATGAGGGCTCGCTTTCAGGTACATGCTTGGTGGGTTCTGCCGGCGATCGGCGTGGACCGGCGGCGACGGTCTCGTCGCCCGGTGAGAAGAACTGATCGACGATGCGCTCCACGAAGCCGACGTCGGGACGGTGCTCGGACAGCAGTCGCTGCATGAAGAGCAGAGAGGGAGGCAGAGTGGCCAGAAGCTCCACATCGGTGTTCGCGGGCAGTTCGCCGCGGACGATGGCGCGCTGCACGATGACGCGCATGTCGGCGATCACCGGATCGGTCATGGCGGCGCGGAGCGCCTCTGCGAACGGAGCGCTGCACAACGCCTCGCCACTGATCGCCGAGATCGCCTCAGAATGGGCTGTGCGATAGCGCGTCAGACTCCGCAGATAGGTGAGCGCATCGCCGCGCAGGTTGCCGGTGTCGGGCGCGGACGGACGCCGCGGGTTGCGGCTGATGGCCTCCAGAACGATGGAGACCTTGTCCGGCCAGCGTCGGTACAGGCTGGCTTTGCCGACGCCGGCCCGAGTCGCGATCTTCTCGACGGTGACCCGCGTGTAGCCTTCTTCGGCCAGAAGCGCCAGCGTGGCCGCGACGACGGCCCCGTCGACCCGTGCGTCTCGCGGCCGCCCGGCTCCTGTGCTCGTGCCGACCCTGGCTTCGCTCATGTCGATGCGACTCCTCAATATCGAAACGGTAACGTTTCGATAATATGTCTCCCGGCGCCTCGCGTCAAACGCCGAAGGGTCGACTGCGACGGTCTGCCTGAGCTGGCCCTTCCTATGGCCGGGCCTGCACAGACGTACGAGCGCACACAGGCGTCGAAGAGCAGGCGCCGGCGCGTGGCCGCGAACACACGTCGCGCAGCATGATGCCCGGCGGGGCGGAGGTGGGGGAGGTGCGGGATGTGTGGGATGTGTGGGAGGGAACTGGAGCCGACGCCCGGAATCGAACCGGGGACCCCATCATTACGAGTGATGTGCTCTGCCAGCTGAGCTACGTCGGCTTCAAGGTGAGGCGCGGACGATTGTAGCACGGGCGGCGCAGGCGCGACGCCCGCCGCGGCGGGGCCGAAGACGGGCGGGGACGGCGGCCGCGCCAGCGGCCGCCGTCCCCAAGCCCGCGCCCCCCAGCGCTCACTTCGGCGGAGCCGTCTCCCAGTCGCCGCCGTCCTCGACCGGCGCGTCGGGCACGTCGGTCGGCTTGAGGTCGTCGGCGCACTTGGCCGGCCCGTAGTACACCATCCCGCAGGCGCCGCAGCGGTACTGCAGCTGCTCCTCGGTCTGGGTCAGCGGCTGGTTCTCGCGCCCGCAGGACGGGCAGTCGAGCTTGATCATCTCCATGACGCGCTCCTTGCGGTCGCGGTCTCGCCCCCGGCGACCGTTGCCTCCGCCGTGCCGTCGAGCTCGCGGCGCACCTCGGCGACGATCTCGTCGCGCAGCTCGTCGTAGGCGGCCTTGAGCAGCGGGCGTCATGCGCCTCGCCGAACGTTGACGTTGTCGTCGATCTCGACGGCGAAGATGTGGATGTCGTCGTCGTCCGGCAGGCGCATGCCCACGCGTGCGGCCGAGCTCCAGGGCGGTGGCGAAGTTGGCGTCGTGCACGTTGCTCAGGTTCATCGTCTCGCGCAGGATCGCCGGCGTCGAAGCGGTACCAGGCGCCCGGGCACGCCGCCGCGGGTCTTGATCGAGTCGAGGACGACGAGCCGGTCGTAGCCGGCGACGACGTCGAGCAGGTTGAGGCCCCCGACGCAGCACTCCTCGATGACGTCGACGTCGGGGCGCGGCGCCGAGGGCCGGCGCCCGAGCGTCGTGCGCCAGCACGGATCGCCCACGGCGTCGTCGCGTCGAGGATCGGGTTGCCCATGCCGAGCAGCAGCGTGCTGTCACGTCGGCGCCTGCGCTCAGCAGTTCCGCCGGAACTCGCGGTAGAGCTGCCCGCCCTTGAGGATCGTGCACCTCGAGCGGCATCTCGCCGGGCAGGCTGTGGGTCGCGCAGCTGTAGCAGGGGTCGAAGGCCCGGAACGCCATCTCGATCATGTTGAGGATGCCCTGGTCGGGCTCCACGCCCGGCTTGATCAGCGTCTGCGGCGACCTTCTTGGTCGACCATGTGGATCGGCGCGTTGTTGTTGGTCGTGCCGACGATGAGGTTGGCGCTGGTGCAGATGCCGTTCTCGTCGCAGGTGTAGTGGTGGGTGAGCGTGCCGCGCATGGCCTCGACGATGCCGACGCCCTCGCCGGTGATGCGTCTCGGGGACGACCCGGTAGCTCGTCGCCCGGTGATCTCGGGGTCGTCGCAGTAGCTTCTGCAGCGTCTCGGCGTTCTGCACCATCTCGACGAGGCGCGCCCAGTGCTGGGCCGAGCTGCGCCTTGCACGGCTTGCCGCCGAGGGTCTTGAACATCTCCTCGAAGGCCTCCTGCGCCTTGGGCGTCGCCATGCGGTCGGCGACGTTGAGGCGCGCCAGCGGCGTGGCGCAGTAGAGGCTCGTGTCGATGCCTTCGACGAAGCCCTTCCAGCCGCGCTGCTTGAGGTAGGGGAACTTGAGGTAGGACCACGGCTCGACGTGCTCGGCGACGTACGTTCGCGTAGTCGTTGGGCTCGTACTTGCAGATCTCCTTGCCCTCGAAGTCGACGACGCGCACCTTGCCGTCGTAGAAGTTGGGCGCGTTGTTCTCGTCGACCAGCCCCATGTTCTGCACGTCGAGCGTGTACGGACCGTTGAGGATGAGGTCGACGTAGCCCGCGTTGCCGAGCACGACGTCGCGGAAGAGCTGCAGCGAGAACTGCGCGAAGTCGTAGAGCTCGGCGACCATCGGCTTGATCTTCTCGAGCTCCTCCTTGCTGAGCAGCCCTTGGCGACGCCGCCCGGCAGGCACCAGACGAGGTGCGTGAAGCGCCCGCCGATGATCATCTGGATCTCCTGCGCCATGGCGCGCGCCTTGATGACCGCGCCGCCGATCTCGAGCCCGACCTTGGCGACCACGCCGAGGATGTTGCGCATGGCCGGGTCGCTGTCGGGGCCGCAGACGAAGTCGGGGGCGGCCAGGGCGTAGAAGTGCGCGATGTGGCTGTGGATGTAGTGCGCGTTGTAGTACATGTCGCGCAGCTTGTGGGCCAGCGGCGGGCACTCGTTGCCGAAGCAGCCGTCGACGGCCTTGGCGCTGGCCATGTGGTGGCTGGCCGGGCAGACGCCGCAGATGCGGGTCACGATGCGCGGCAGCTCCTCGATCGGCCGGCCGACGACGAAGCGCTCGAAGCCGCGCAGCTCGGGGATCTGGAAGTAGCAGTCCTCGACCGCGCCGTCGTCGTCGAGGAAGATCTCGATCTTGCCGTGGCCCTCGAGCCGGGTGATCGGGTCGATGCTGATCCTGCCGGGTCATGGCGCGATCCTCCTCTGCAGCAGGGAGGCCGGCAGGCCGAAGCGATAGCTGTAGCCGGCGATGTCGGGGATGTCGGCGAGGATCTGCTCGATCTCCTCCGGGTCCTTGCTGTCGATGATCGAGCCGAGGGCGCTGACGAACTTGGCGCCCTGGTCGATCGACGTTCGGGCAGCGGCCCGTAGCAGCCGCGGCACGGCATGTTGGTGTTGGGGCAGCGCACGCCGCAGCCGGAGCGCGTGACCGATGCCCGCACAGGGGATGCCCTGCTCGAGCAGGCAGCGCTCGGTGTCCTGGATGATCTGCCAGGGCCGGTAGAACTTGGTGATCTTCTTCTCTTCGCGCTTGCGCGGGCAGTCCTCGCAGACGGCGACCTCGCGAGGCGCCGACGACGGCGCCCTTGGGCGGCGCTTCGGCCTGCCCGGTGAGCGCCGCCACCAGCACCAGCACGACCGCCTTGACCTGCGCCGGGGCCGGCGGACAGCCGGGGAGGTAGTAGTCGACGTCGACGACGTCGTCGAGCTTGTAGACCCGCTCGTAGAACGTCGGGATCTCGAGCTCGCGGCCGCCGTCCTTGCGTCGCGCGGCTGCGGTACCGTCGTGTTGCCGGGCTCGATCGACGGGTTGTTCAGGTAGGCGCGGTCGAAGATCTCGTCCTTGGTCGCGAGGTTCGCGAGCCCGGGGATGCCGCCCATGTGCGCGCACGAGCCGTAGGCCACCATGACCTTGCTCTTCTGGCGCAGCAGCTTGGCGATGTGCTCGTTCTCGCTGTTGCGCACCGCGCCGTTGAAGAACGACACGTCGAGCTCGCCGTCGTCCATCGCCTCGAGGTCGGAGTACTTGCCGTCGACGGCGATGGGCCAGAAGCGGATGTCGGCGACGGCGGCGATGTCGAGGATGAACTCGTTGGTGTCGAGCAACGAGACGTCACAGCCGCCGCAGGCGGCGCCCCAGTACTTCGCGATCTGCAGCTTCTTCGCCACGTCTCACCTCTCCGCCGCGTCGGCCTGCAAGGCCGGCCTGGATGGCGCTGGGGCCCAGCTTGCGGACCCTCTCGGTCATGTCGTTGACGATGTCGGCGAAGCGCTGACCCTCACTGGCGCTCACCCATTCGAGACGGACGCGGTCGTTCTCGACCCCGTAGTCTTCGAGCAGCTTCTTGAGCAGAGGGTAGCGCCGCATCAGTCTTGTAGTTGCCCTCGGAGTAGTGGCAGTCGCCCGGGTGGCACCCGCAGATGAGCACGCCGTCCGCGCCTTCTTCGAGGGCGCGGATCACGAACGTCGGGTCGACGCGCGCCGAGCACATCACGCGGATGACGCGCACGTTGGGCGCGTACTGGATGCGGCTCGTGCCGGCGAGGTCGGCGCCCGTGTACGAGCACCAGTTGCAGAGGAAGCCGACGATCTTCGGTTCGAACGTCATGCCAGCACCCCCTCGATCTCGGCGAAGATCTGCTCGTCGGTGAAGTGCCGCGCCTTGATGGCGCCGGACGGGCAGGCGGCGACGCAGGCGCCGCACGCCTTGCAGAGGGCGCTGATGACGTGGCTGTGATGCTTCTCGTCGTCGAACTCGATCGCCGAGTACGGGCAGAGCTCGTTGCAGACACGACAGCCCGAGCAGAGGTCTTCGTCGACCTCGGCGTACACCGCGTCGACCTCGAGCTTGCCGCGCGAGATGTGGGCGAGGATCCGGGCCGCCGCCGCTCGGGCCTGGGCGACGCTGTCCGGGATGTCCTTGGGGGCCTGGCAGGCGCCGGCGATGTAGACGCCGTCGGTCGTCGTGGCCACCGGGTCGAGCTTCGGGTGGCTCTCGATGAACCAGCCGTCCTTGTCGGCGCTGATGTTGGTCAGGTGGGCGACCTCGCGGCAGTCGGCCTGGGCCTCCATGCCGACCATCAGGACTATGAGGTCGGCGGGCAGCTCGATGGTCTCGCCCGAGAGCTGCTCGTTGACCTCGATCAGCATCTCGCAGTCGTCCTTGGGGCCGGCCTTGCGGACCACGGGGTGCTCGTTCTTCTTGAACATGAGGAACAGCGTCTTGACCTCGGAGCTGCGGCGGTAGAAATCCTCGTGCCCCTTGCCGAACGCGTGCATGTCGATGTACACGTCGCTGACGTAGGAGTTGGGGATCGCGGACTTCACCTCGTGGGCGTACTTCAAGGCGGTCATGCAGCACACCCGCGAGCAGTAGGGGTGGTACTCCTTGCTGCGGCTTCCCACGCAGTGGACGATCGCCACGTACTGGGGGACGTGCCCCTCTTTGGTCAGGATCTCGCCGCGCCGCAGCATCTTCTCGAACTCGAACGAGGTGATGACGTTGGGCATCTTGCCGTAGCCGTAGTGCGTGATGCGGGAGGCGTCGAACTCGTGGTAGCCGGTGCTCACGATGACGCTGCCGACCTCGATCTCATGAGGCTCTCCGCCGCCGTTGCCGTCGGCCTTGGCCGCGACCTTGGCGGTGAAGTTGCCGTGGTAGCCCTCGATGCTCTGGACCTCGGACTTGAGCAGCACGTCGATGTCGGGATGCTCGAGCACGCGCGTGATGCGCTCGCTCAGCATCTCGTGGGCCGAGTCGAGGTACGGTGCCGTCAGGTCGACGCGGGCGATGTTGCCGCCCAGGTGGTCCTGGCGCTCGACGAGGTGCACCTGGGTGCCGGCGTCGGCCAGGTCGAGGGCGGCGCTGATGCCGGCGATGCCGCCGCCGATGACGAGGGTGCTCGGGCACATGTCGACCGAGCGGCGCTCGAGCGGCTCGTGGAAGGCGACGCGCTTGATGGCGCCGAACGAGAGCGCCTTGGCCTTCTCCGTCGCCGCCGCCCGGTCGTTGTGCACCCAGCTGCACTGCTCGCGGATGTTGGCCATCTCGAGGAAGTACTGGTTGACGCCCGCGGTGCTGAGCGCCTTGCGGAAGGTGGGCTCGTGCATGCGCGGGCTGCAGGCCGCGACCACCACGCGATCGAGACCCTGCTCCTTGGCGTCCTGGACGATCATCTCCTGGCCGGGGTTGGAGCACATGTACTTGTAGGACTTCGTGACGGCGACGCCCGGCAGGTGGCTTGCGGCCTCCGCGACGGCGTCGCAGTCGACCATCTTGGCGATGTTCGTGCCGCAGTTGCAGATGTAGACGCCGATTTTAGGCTCACCCATGCTGATCTCCCTCACGCGGCCTGCGTCGCGGGCAGTTCGCCCGGCGCAGTCTTGCGTTCGGCGGCGGCCACGGCCTCGGCCTGGACATCCGCGAAGTACATGGCGAGTGGTCGATACGCGAGGTGCGACCACTTGCTGAACGGCACCTCGAGGGCCAGCATCGGCACCACTCCCATGAGATGGACGACGTAGGCGATGTTCGCGGCCACGTCGAGGCCGGAGCGGTGCAGGACGAACTGCAGGAAGCCCGTCGACGCGACGATCACGAGCAAGATCAGGAACATCCAGTCGGATTCGTGAGAGTGCTTGTAGTGCGTCTCGTTCTTGAGCATGCGGCCGCGGAGGGCGAAGATCGTGGTCCCGATCAGCCCGGCCGTCGCGACCAGGCCGAAGACGTGGACCCGCCAGTCGACCTCGGGGCCCGAGGCCATGCGCTCGAGGAAGAACATGATCAGGACGAGCATGGTCACGTAGCTCAGCATGAGGATGAGGTGGATCACCCAGGGCCGCTTGTGCTCGCACTCGGCGTAGCGCTTCTGCGTGAAGAAGTGAACGGGAAGCGCGTAGAGCCGCTTGATGTACGCGGACAACGGGATGTCGAGGCTCTTGTTGCTGCCCATCGTCTTCCACCACATGCGGATCGCGTTGGTGCCGAGGAAGAAGACGAGGACGCCGGCCAGGATCCAGTCGAAGAGATGGACGCCCGCTCCGGAGGGGAGGCCGTACCAGCTCCCGCCGGCAGGCAGGAACGCCTGCTCGCCGTCGTAGATGGCAAGGTCGCCGCCGCCGAGCATGAAACCGGCGGCGAGGAAGCCGGCGCCGGTCAACAGCGCGACGATGATGATGGCGAGGAGCTCGGCCTTCCACGAGCGGTAGAAGAGGCCCGAGATGCCGGTCCAGTCGTAGCGCGAGGTGAGCCAACGGCGCAGGCTCATCATCGTCTCGCCGGGCTCGGCGTCGCGAGGACACTCGGCGCTGCACTCGCCGCAGTAGTAGCAGAGCCAGGGCTCGAGCTCGTGTTCGAGCTTCTGCTCGAGCCCCATCTGCAGGGCGCGCATCGAGCGCCGCGGGATGATGTGGGGCTCCTTCGAGAACGGGCAGGCCGCGGAGCAGTTGCCGCAGTGGTAACAGTTGGACACGTCCTGCGCTCCGTAGCGCTCGATCTCGTCGATCAGCTTGGGGTTGGCGCGGATCGCCATGAAGACCTCCTTAGACCTCGACGAGGTTTCGGGCGCGGGCCTCGATCTGCTCGAGTGACAGCGTGGCGTGGCTGTCTACACCCTTGCCGCTGACGATGGCCTTGAGCACGCCCGCCGCGACCGCGGAGGCTTGCGCGACTGTGTCGGGGATGTCCTTCGGCGCCTGACAGGCGCCCGCGACGTACACGCCGCCGCGCTCGGTGTCGGTCGGGTCGGAGTTGTAGTCGAGCTCGCTGAACCAGCCGTCGTCGTCGCACTCGATGCGGAGCATCTCGGCGAGGTGGGCGTTGTCCTTGGCCGGCACGAGACCGACCGCGAGCAGCACGAGGTCGACCGGGTGCTCGATCACGCGCTCGGTCAGGATGTCCTCACCCTTGATGATCATGCGGCCGTCGGACTCGGTGATGCGCGCCGTGCGCCCGCGGACCACGGCCGTGCCCTCGTCGCGGATGCGCTCGGCGAACTCCTCGTAGCCCTTACCGAAGGCCCGCATGTCGATGTAGAACTCGTAGCACTCGGCGTCGGGCAGCTTCTCGCGCACCAGGTGGGCGAACTTGAGCGAGTACATGCAGCACACGCGCGAGCAGTACTTGTTGTGCTGGGCGTCGCGCGAGCCGACGCAGTGGATGATGGCGACGGCCTTGGGCGTGGGGCCCTCGGGGTCGACGACCCACTCGTCGGCCTTGGTCTTCTTGTTGAAGACTTTGGTCTTGGTGACGATGTGGCCGCCGGTCGGTCCGGAGGCGTTCGTGAGGCGCTCGAATTCGAGCGCCGTCATGACGTTGGGGAGGACGCCGTAGCCGTAGCGCTCGACCTTCGCCGCGTCGTAGACGTCGTAGCCCGTCGCGATGATGATGCTGCCGGCGGGGATCTCGATCAGCTCGTCCTGGGCCTCGAGATTGATGCACTCCTTGGGGCACTTCTTGGCGCAGGCGCCGCAGCGCTTGCCGTCGCTCTGCACGTACAGGCAGCTCTCCTCGTCGATGAGGTAGGCGTTCGGCACGGCCTGCGGGAACGGCAGATAGGCGGACTTGCGCGTCGCGATGCCGACGTCGAACTCGCTCGGCACCTTGACCGGGCAAACGTCGGCGCACATGTGGCAGACGACGCAGGCGTCGACGTCGACGCGGCGCGCCTTCTTGCGGACCGTCACCGTGTAGGCGCCCGGCGTGCCCTCGATCTTCTCCACCTCAGAGTAGGTCATGAGGTCGATCTGGTCGTGCTGGCCGACGGCCACCATCTTCGGAGTCAGGATGCAGGCGGCGCAGTCGAGCGTGGGGAACGTCTTGTCGAACATCGCCATGTGGCCGCCGATCGTGCCCATCTTCTCGACGAGCACGACGTGCTTGTCGGCGTCGGCGATCTCGAGAGCCGCCTGGATGCCGGCGACTCCGCCGCCGACCACGACCGTCGTGGGATGGACGGGCGTGGAGTCGGGTGTCGCCGCGAGGGCGAAGGGCACGCCCAGGACCGCACAGGCGACCACCGACTTGGCGCGCGCCGAAGCGATGCCGGTCGAGGCGCCGTGTGCTCGGAACGAGGCGAGGCGCACCTCGGTGGGGTCGCCACCGGCGAGCGCGAGCGCACGCGTGAAGGCGGGCTTGAAATAGCCCGGCGAATCGCCTGCGACGACCACCCGGTCGAGGCCCTTGAGCCGCAGCTCGCGCCCCATGGCCTCCGGGTCGATCTTGGGCATGAGCCCAAGATCGGTCACCACCTCGACCCCGGGCAGGTTGGCCGCGTACGCGCTGATGGCGTGCAGGTTGACGGCCTCAGGGTCTCCGGTGCCCGATTGACAGATGTAGACTCCGATCCTCATCCGACCCCCAGTGCTCCGCCCACGGATCCCGCGGGCTTGCGGCACGATCCCGGCTCACTGCCCCAGTGTGCGTGAGTTCCGGCCTCCGGCCGCTGTCCGGTAGATGAGTCCCTTTCTACAGGGCTCGGTTTCTAAGGTCAATGCCCTAGGCCGTGTGCGGCGCGTCTAGGGTTTGGACACTACGTCCATCCGGCAGCCTTGTCGCTGGTCGAGACGGTGCCCGTCGGACGCACCTTCTTCTACCCAGAGTCGCGCTCGCGAGGACCGCGACGGCGTCGGGTACTGCGCGCCGCGGCCTCGGTACTGTAAGGTACGAGCAGGCTGGTCGACCGAGGCGGCTCACTCTCAACCATGGGTACTACACTGCAGAGGATCGGCGGGCGCTCGACCGTCGAGCGCGTCGTCGCCGCGAACGCTCTGATCATCTTCGCCGGGGCGGTCATCGGCACGTGGGTCACCCGCAGGTTCGACGGCCAGCCGGTCTGGTTGCTCGCGCTGCTCTTCTTCGGGGCGGGGGTGACGTCCACGGCCATCGTCAATTACACCCTGCTGCGCGGTCTGATCCGACCGCTGCTCGAGGTGGTCGGCATCATGCGAGCGATGCACAAAGGCCAAGGCGGGGGGATCGATCTCGAGCGCGCCGACGATCCCAACCTGCGCGCGCTCGCCGAAGCGCTGACCGACATGCTCGCGCGGCTCGAGGGCGAGTCGCGCCACTACTCGTCGCGCCTGCTCAACTCCATCGAGGACGAGCGACGGCGCATCGGCCGCGAGCTGCATGACGAGACCAGTCAGACGCTCGCGGCCACTCTCATCAACCTCGAGATCGCCGAGAAGGGTCTCCGCACCAGCCCGATCGAGGTGCGGGAGCGCGTGGCGCACAGCAAGCAGCTCCTGGTGCACGCCCTCGAGCAGATCAAGCTGCTGATCTACGATCTGCGCCCCTCGACGCTCGACGATCTCGGGCTGGTCCCGGCGCTGCGCTGGTACATCGACAGCCACCTGCGCTCCGCCGGTTTCGAGCTCGAGGTCGACTTCGAGAATGCGCAGGTCCGTCTGCCCGGCGATGCCGAGACGGCGCTGTACCGCGTCGCGCAAGAGGCACTCGCGAACGTCGTCAGGCACGCTGGGGCCACGCACGTCACGGTCAAGCTCGAGACGCATGAGGGTTACGGCAGCCTGGCGATCATCGACAACGGCAGGGGTTTCGACAAGCTCACCGTCGCGCCCGGCGGCGAGAACCCGCACGGCGTCGGCCTGCTGTCGATGCGGGAGCGCGTCGAGCTGCTCGGCGGCCAGATGTCGATCGACACCGAGTGGGGACGGGGCACGCGCGTCCACGCAGTCGTCCCTGTGCGCAACGAGGACCGGACGGGTCAGAAGTGACGAAGAAGGGTCAGGGATGACGAAGAGGGGTTGGGTATGAGGCTGCCCTCGGCCGGCCGCGCGGCACAGAAGATCCGCGTGGTGCTTGCCGACGATCACACCATCCTTCGCGAGGGGGTTCGCGCCCTGCTCGACGAGGAGTCCGACATCGCGGTGGTGGGGGAGGCGAGCGACGGGCTGGAGGCGCTCGAGTATCGTCGAGGAGCTCGCGCCCGACGTCGTGATCATGGACATGGTGATGCCCCGCATGAACGGCCTCGAGGCGACGCGCGAGATCAAGCGACGTTGGCCCGAGGTGCGCGTGCTGATCCTCTCGATGTACGACGACGACGAGTACGTCCAGCAGATCATTCAGGCGGGCGCCTCGGGCTACGTGCTCAAGCGCGTGGCGGCGGGAGAGCTCGTGCGCGCCATCCACGAGGTCCATGGGGGGGCGTCCTTCCTGCAGCCGCCGATCGCCGCGAAGCTGATCGAAGACTACGTACGGCGCGTCCGCGGCGAGGGCGGCGCGGAGCAGGCCAAGGCCGACCCGCTCACCGATCGCGAGCGCCAGATCCTCAAGCTGATCGCCGACGGCCGCACCAACCAGGGTATCGCCGAGCTGCTGCATCTCAGCAAGAAGACGGTCGAGAGCCATCGCGCCAACATCATGCGCAAGCTTGATCTCCACGACGTCACGGAGCTCGTCAAGTACGCGCTGCGCAAGGGCCTGATCCAGCTCGACTGAAGACTCGCGGGCGGGCGTCCAAATGGGTAGACCTCGCACGAGTCCTCTGCCATGATGTACAAGTTGAACGGCAAAAACGGCTCTCAGTTGCGCCAGAACTAGTACATGCCCTACCCTCAAATCGGTTCTTGACCCGATGGTCAATAACGCGCCGGCTTGCTACGCTTTTCTCAAGATGGGTGGCTTCTATCTTGTTGCGCGCGTGAGACACGGGGCATCGGCCGGTCTTCACCGGTCGAGTCCTTCGAGGCGCCCGACGCCATGATGCGCTGCGCAGAATGGCCAAAGCCCCGGTCTCGATCAGCAGGCGACGCGACCGGGCGTGTGAGGACTGGCGGTTTCCGCGACCGACTGGAGTAGGTGATGGTCGACCTGACAACCAAAGAGGGCGTGAAGGAGCTCCACAAGGTCTTCCTTGAGGACGTGCTCGCGATGCCCGGGGGCGAGAAGATCAAGCAGTGCCAGCAGTGCGGCACCTGCACCGGCTCGTGCCCCACGAGCCACCTCATGGACTACGGCCCGCGCGAGGTCATCGCCGCCTTCCGGGCCGGCATGCTCGACCGCGTGGTCAAGAGCAACACCATCTGGCTGTGCACCTCGTGCTACTACTGCACGGTCCGCTGCCCGGCCGGCATCAAGATCACCGACCTCATGTACGAGCTCAAGCGGCTGGCGATCAAGTACGACCTGCTGCCGGCGCGACAGCAAGAACCCCGCGATGACCAAGATACTTCGTCGACAGCGTGCACAAGCACGGCCGCAACCACGAGGTCGAGCTGATCGGCAAGTTCATGCCTCACGAAGAAGCCGAGCCTCGCCTCGAAGTTCGCGGGCATCGGCCTGAAGCTCTTCGCGTCCGGGCGCCTGCCGCTCTTCGCCAAGAACATCAAGGGGCGCGACGAGATCGACAAGATCAGCGCCTATCTCGAGGCGCAGGAGGCGGAGGCGCAATGAAGTACCTCTACTACCCCGGCTGCTCGGCCGAGGCCACCGGCAAGGCCTACGACATGTCGACGCGCGCCGTGATGCGAGCAAGCTCGACGTCGAGCTCGTCGAGCTCGAAGACTGGAACTGCTGCGGCGCCACCAGCTACTTCTCGGTCCGCGAGCTCGACTCGTTCGCCATCGCGGCCCGCAACCTGGCGATCGCCGCAGCAGATGGGCGACGAGGACCTCGTGCGTCATCTGCAACGCCTGCTACACGATCCTGGCCAAGACCAACCGCTACATGGCCGAGAGCCCGGAGGTCCACGAGGCCGATCAACGAGGCCCTCGGCGCCGTCGGTCGCAGCTACGACGGCACCGTCAAGGTCCGCCACATCATGGACGTGCTGTCAACGACGTCGGGCTCGAGGCGATCGGCGACCAGGTCACGCGGCGTCTCAGCAAGCTCAAGGTCGCCCCGTACTACGGCTGTCAGTTCTCGCGGCCGATGGGGACCTTCGACGACCCCGAGTTCCCGACCACCATGGACCGCCTCTTCGAGGCGCTCGGCGCCGACCGTCGTCGACTACCCGGCCAAGGCCAAGTGCTGCGGCGGCATGATGATGCTGACGCACGAGGATGCCGCGCTGCGGCTCTGCCACGAGCTGCTGCAGGCGCGCCAAGGACAGCGAGGCCGACGTCATCGTCGCCGCGTGCCCGCTCTGCGAGATGAACCTCGAGGCCTACCAGCCGAAGGTCAATGCCATGCCTACGGCACCGACTTCAACATCCCCGTCATGTACTTCACCCAGCTCGCCGGCCTGGCGCTGGGCGCCGATCCCAAGGAGCTCGGCATCGACAAGCAGATCATCTCCTGCGAGCCGGTCTCGCTGCGATCCCGGCGTGAGCGGCGAGGAGGAGAGCCAAGATGAGCGAAGAGAAGATCGGCGTCTACGTCTGTCACTGCGGCACCAACATCGCCGGCAAGGTCGACGTCGACGACGTCGTCGAGCCTGGGCCGGCGACCAGCCCAACGTGACCGTGGCGCGCGAGTACAAGTACATGTGCTCCGACCCCGGCCAGGACCTCATCAAGAAGGACATCAAGGAGCACGGCATCACCCGCGTCGTGGTGGCCGCCTGTTCGCCGACCATGCACGAGCCCACCTTCCGCAAGGCGGCGAAGGACGGCGGCCTCAACCCGTACCTGCTGCAGATGGCCAACATCCGCGAGCACTGCTCGTGGGTGACCGTCGACGGGGACGCGGCGACCGACAAGGCGAAGCGCATCCTCGGCGCCGCAGATCCACCGCCTGCCGTTCAACGAGCCGCTCGAGCCGATCGAGGTCGCCGTCAACCCGAACGTGCTGGTCGTCGGCGGCGGCATCGCCGGCATCGAGGCCGCGCTCAAGCTGGCGCAGGCCGGCAAGCAGGTCTACCTGGTCGAGCGTGAGCCGTCGATCGGCGGCCACATGGCGATGTTCGACAAGACCTTCCCGACCCTCGACTGCGCGGCCTGCATCCTGACGCCGAAGATGTCGGCGCTCGGCAAGCACCCCAACATCGACCTGCTGGCCTACTCCGAGGTCGTCGAGGTCGACGGCTACGTCGGCAACTTCAAGGTCAAGGTCCGCAAGAAGCCGCGCTACGTCGACATCGACAAGTGCACCGGCTGCGGCCTCTGCATCGAGGCCTGTGTCGTGCGCAAGGTCCCGAGCGAGTTCGACCAGGGGCTCAGCAAGCGCTCCGCCGCTTACATCCCGTTCCCGCAGGCGGTGCCGCTGCACGCCACCATCGACCCGAAGAAGTGCCTCACGCTGACCGGCAAGAAGTGCAAGCAGCCGTGCGTCACGGCCTGCGGCCCCGGGGCCATCGACTTCGACCAGAAGGAGGAGATCGTCGACCTCGAGGTCGGCGCCATCATCGTCTCCACCGGCTTCAAGCTCTGGGACCCGGCGCAGGACCAGCGCTACGGTTACGGCCGGCTCGACAACGTCATCACCGCCCTCGAGTTCGAGCGCATCTCGAACGCCTCGGGCCCGACCGGCGGCCACATCGTGACCAAGGACGGCCGCAAGCCGCGCGCGGTCGCGATCCTGCACTGCATCGGCAGCCGCGACGAGAACCACCAGGAGTTCTGCTCGCGCGTCTGCTGCATGTACTCGCTCAAGTTCTCGCACCTCATCAAGGAGCATCTGCCCGAGACCGAGGTCTACGAGCTGTACATCGACATGCGCACCTACGGCAAGGGCTACGAGGAGTTCTACAAGCGCCTCATGAACGAGGGCGTCCACTTCATCCGCGGGCGCGCCGCCGAGGTGACGCGCACGGCGCTCAGCCCCGAGGAGGAGGGCCGGCTCATCGTGCGCACCGAGGACACGCTCCTCGGCGTGACGCGCCGCATCCCGGTCGACATGGTGGTCCTCTCGTCGGGGCTCGCCCCGACGTCCGACGCCAAGGAGTTGGCGCAGACGCTGGGCTTCGGCTGCAGCGCCAACGGCTTCTTCCTCGAGCGGCACCCCAAGCTCGAGCCCGTGACGACGGTCACCGACGGCATCTTCATCGCCGGCGCGTGCCAGTACCCCAAGGACATCCCCGACACGGTCGCCCAGGCGGGCGCGGCGGCGGCGTGCGCCCTGGCGCTCGTCGACAACGCGACCGTCAAGGTCGAACCGACGATCTCGTACATCGACCCCGAGAAGTGCTCGGGCTGTCACATCTGCGTCGGGCTCTGCCCGCACGTCGCGATCCAGTACAACGAGGAGAAGGGTGTCGCCGAGGTCATCGAGGCCGCCTGCAAGGGCTGCGGCGTGTGCGTCGCGGCTTGCGGCTCGGGCGTCCCGCAGCAGCGGGGCTACCTCGACGAGCAGATCTTCGCCGAGATCGAAGGCGCGATGGCCTCATGAGGCCGGCGTGAGGAGGAGAACACAGTGAGCGACACGTTCGAGCCACGGCTCATCGGGTTTCTCTGCCGCTGGTGCAGCTACAACGGCGCCGACCTCGCCGGCACCTCGCGGCTCAAGTACCCGCCCAACATGGTCCCGATCAAGACCAACTGCTCGGGCCGGGTCGACCCGACCCATGTCATGAAGGCCTTCGCCGAAGGCGCCGACGGCGTGCTCATCGCCGGCTGCCATCCGGGCGATTGCCACTACATCAACGGCAACTACCGCACCGCCGGCCGCTTCCCGCTCATGAAGAAGATGCTGGAGCAGCTCGGCCTCGAGCCGGGGCGCGTGCGGCTCGAGTGGGTCTCGGCCGCCGAGGGCGACAAGTTCGCCCGCGTGGTCACCGAGTTCACCGAGGAGGTCCGCGCGCTCGGGCCCCTGAACTGGAAGGTCGAGGACGAGGGCCCCGGCGACGGCGAGGTCTATCACGCGGGCGACGGCGCCAAGGCGCCGAAGGAGGCGGTGCCCGCATGAGCAAGTTCAAGTTCGCCATGTACTGGGCGGGCAGCTGCGGCGGCTGTGAGATCGCCGTGCTCGAGATCAAGGAGAAGATCCTCGAGGTCGACGCCAACTACGACATCGTCTTCTGGCCCGTCGCCGCCGACTTCAAGTACAAGGACGTCGAGGGCTACGACGACGGCTTCATCGACATCTGCCTGTTCAACGGGTGCATCCGCAACTCGGAGAACGAGTACGTGGCCCGGCTCCTGCGCGACAAGAGCAAGGTGCTCGTCGCCTTCGGCGCCTGCGCGACGATGGGCGGCATCCCCGGCCTCGCCAACGAGGCGAGCGCCCAGGAGCTCAAGGACCTCGTCTACCGCGACAACCCGTCGGTCGACAACCCCGACGGCGTCTACCCGCAGGAGCGCTACGAGGTCCCCGAGGGCGAGCTCGAACTGCCGCACCTCTACGACACGGTGAAGACGCTCGCCCAGTGCGTCGACGTCGACTACTACGTGCCCGGCTGCCCGCCCGAGGCGCACCAGATCGCCGCCGTCCTCGACGTCGTCACGGCGGCGCTCAAGGGCGAGGGCGCGCTGCCGCCCAAGGGCTCCGTCGTCGGCGTCTCCCCCAAGACCTGCTGCGACGAGTGCGAGCGCGTCAAGGAGGAGAAGAAGATCTCGGGTTTCAAGCGGCTCGCGACTTCGATACCCGAGCCCGAGAAGTGCCTGCTCGAGCAGGGGTACATCTGTATGGGGCCCGCGACGCGGGCCGGCTGCAACGGGCGCTGCACGGCCGTGGGCATGCCGTGCCGCGGCTGCTACGGACCCCCGGAGGGCGTCGTCGATCAGGGCGCCAAGATGCTCAGTACCCTGGCCTCGATCATCGATGCGCCGACACCCGAGCAGATCGCCGAGATCGCGGCGACCGTCCCTGACCCGGTCGGCAGCTTCTACCGCTTCGGCCTGGCCGGTTCGCTGCTGAGGAGGGCGAAGGTCTGATGAAGAAGATCACGATCGATCCCATCACTCGCCTCGAAGGTCACGGCAAGATCGAGATCTTCGTGAACGACGCCGGCGAGGTCGCCAACGTCTACTTCCAGATCCCCGAGCTGCGCGGCTTCGAGCGCTTCTGTGTGGGCCGTCCGGTCGAGGAGCTCGCGCGCATCACGCCGCGCATCTGCGGCGTGTGTCCCGAGGCGCACCACATGGCGGCCACCAAGGCGATCGACGCGGTCTACGGCGTCACGCCGGCGCCGGCCGGCGTCAAGCTGCGCGAGCTGCTCTACAACACGTTCTACGTGACGGATCACGCGACGCACTTCTACGTGCTCGCCGGCCCCGACTTCGTCGTCGGGCCGACCGCCGATCCCGCCGAGCGCAACATTCTCGGCGTGATCCACAAGGTCGGCCTCGAGACCGGCGGGGCCGTGATCAGGGCGCGCGCCGAGGCCGCCGAGCTGATCAGCATGATCGGCGGCAAGCAGATCCATCCGGTCTGCGGTCTGCCGGGCGGCGTCTCCAAGGCGCTCAGCGCCGAGGAGCGCGACCGCGCCGTCGAGATCACGTCGGGGCTCCTCGAGTTCGCCAAGTTCTCGCTGCAGCTCTTCGACGACGTGGTCCTCGGCAACAACGACTACGTCGATCTCATCAAGAGCGACGCCTTCACCCATGAGACCTACTACATGGGGATGGTCGACGAGAACAACCACGTCAACTTCTACGACGGCAAGATCCGCGTCACCGGGCCGGACGGCACGGAGTTCCTCAAGTTCGAGGGCAAGGACTACCTCGAGCACCTCGCCGAGCACGTCGAGCCCTACAGCTACCTGGTCTACCCGTACCTCAAGGCCGTGGGCTGGAAGGGCTTCGTCGACGGCAAGGACTCGGGCGTCTACCGCGCCTCGCCGCTCTCGCGTCTCAACGCCGCCGACGGCATGGCGACGCCGCTCGCCCAGGCCGAGTACGAGCGCTACTTCTCGACCCTCGGCGGCAAACCGGTCCACGCCACGCTGGCGACGCACTGGGCGCGCCTCGTCGAGATGCTCTACGCGGCCGAGCGGGCCCACGACCTGGCGACCGATCCCGACATCATCAACCCGGACGTGCGCACCCTGCCGACCGGGATAGTGGGCGAGGGCATCGGCGTCGTCGAGGCGCCGCGCGGCACGCTCTACCACCACTACAAGACCGACGACCAGGGCATGGTCACCAACGTCAACCTGATCGTCGGGACCACCAACAACAACGCCGCCATCTCCATGTCTCTGAAGAAGGCGGCGGAGGGCCTGATCAAGGGCGGCACCGAGATCAGCGAGGGCACGCTCAACATGATAGAAATGGCGTTCCGTGCCTACGACCCCTGCTTCGGCTGCGCCACGCACGCGCTGCCCGGCGAGATGCCTCTCGAGGTCGTGGTCAAGAACGAGCGCACGCAGGAGGTCGTCACCACTGCCAAACGTTTCCTCTAGGGTCACGTCGACGCTCGTCCTCGGCATGGGTAACCCGATCCTGTCGGACGACGGGGTCGGGCTCTACGTCGCCCAGCGTCTTCGGGCGACGCTCCTGCCCGACGGTGTCGACGTCCGCGAGAGCGAAGTCGCGGGGCTGCGGCTCCTCGAGCTGATGCGCGGTCACGACAAGGTCGTGATCGTCGACGCGCTGCAGAGCGGTCGCACGGCCGGCGAGATCGTGCGCTACGACGAGCGTGATTTCGTCGGCGGCCACCGCTACCGCTCGGCGCACTCCATCGGGCTCCACACGACGCTCGAACTGGGGCGCACGCTCGGCTACGACATGCCGAGTGAGGTCACCGTGTTCGCGATCGAGGCGGTCGACGTCGAGACCTTCAGCGAGGAGCTCTCGCCGCCCGTGGCCGCGGCGGCCGAGCGTGTCATCGGACTGGTCCGAGCTGAGGTGGGCGCGTCGTGAGCGGCCCGGCGCGCGCGGCCGTCGCCCTCTTCGCGACGCACGGTCTCGTCCCCCTGCGACGCACGCTGCAGAGCCTGCGCGAGAGCGCCGAGGGAGAGGCCGACGTCATCGTCTTCATGGGCAGCCCTCAAGAACAGGTCGTGACGTACCTGACGCGCCAGTACATGCGCGAGAGGATCGCCGGGTTCGAGCTGCACGACGGATCCTTCGCCGACGCTCACTGCGGGCTCGATCGCGTCTACCATCTGACGCGAGCGGACTACCTGGTGCGCGCCGACGACACGCTCGAGTTCGAGCCGGGCTGGCTCGAGACGGTGCTCGAGGCCATGGACGACGACGGCGACATCGGCGTGCTGGCGCTGACGCGGCCGGCCCAGCCGCGGCGCCGCGGCCGGCCGCCGAAGGTGCGCTGCGAGGTCGAGGTCGTCGACCACGCCGACCTGCAGTGCTTCGTCACGCGGCGCGAACTCTTCGCCCGGCACGAGTGCGAGCTGATGGGCGAGCAGCAGCGTGACGGCTGTCCGTACCAGCGGTATCTCAAGTCGATCCACATGAAGCTCGCCTGCCTGCCCGGTCTCGTGCGCCCGCTCGACGAGGAGATCATGACGCCGCCCGGCGACGCCCAGGCGGCGCTCGAGGCCGAGCTGCCCGCTCACCTGGGCGCGGCGGGCGCCCTGCAGCATCTGCACCAGGACTACCAGCTCGGCGACGACGCCCTGCTGACCTGCATGGCGTGCGGCGCGACCGAGCTCGAGGTCCTCGCTGCGCGCATCAAGTTCTGCGCCCAGCATCAGGTCGCGATAGGCTACATGTACGAGTTGCGCTGCCCCGAATGCAGCGAACTCCACTACAAGGACGACCCGCAGCTGCGATGTCCTCATTGAGCACGCCCGGCGCCTCGAGCGGGCGCTCACACGACGCCCCGTCCGCCGCGCGCCTCTGGGCGCGCGGCGTCGTTCAGGGCGTCGGCTTTCAGGCCGTTCGTCTACACGCTGGCGCGGGAGTGGGGCGTGAGCGGCTGGGTGCGCAACACCTCGGCCGGCGTCGAGATCCACGTCGAGGGCGACGCCGCCTCGGTCGCCGGCTTCGTCGCCGCCCTGCCCGAGCAGGCGCCGCCGCGCTCGTACATCGCGAGCCTCGAGCGCAGCGCGGCGGCGCCCGAAGGGCACACGGCCTTCACGATCCTCGAGAGCAGCGTCGACCCCGACGCCTATCAGCTCGTCTCGCCCGACATCGCGACCTGCGACGACTGCCGCCGCGAGGTGCTCGACGAGGCCGACCGGCGTCACGGCTATCCCTTCACGAACTGCACGAACTGCGGTCCCCGGTTCACGATCATCGAGTCACTGCCGTACGACCGCGAGCGCACGACGATGCGCGCCTTCCCGCTCTGCCCGGCCTGCCGCAAGGAGTACGAGGACCCGCTCGACCGGCGTTTCCACGCCGAGCCCAACGCCTGCCCCGTCTGCGGGCCGCGCGTGCGGCTGGTGAGGGTCGAGAGCAAGGACGGGGAGGAGGCGACGGGCGGCGCGGCGCTCGAGGGCGGCGTCGTCGAGCTGGCCGCCGGCGACGAAGTCGACCCGGCGGCGCCGATCGCCGCCGCCGCCGACCTGCTGCGGCGCGGCGCGATCCTCGCCATCAAGGGACTCGGCGGCTTCCACCTCGCCTGCGACGCCACGGACGGCGACGCGGTGCGCCGCCTCAAGCGTCGCAAGGGCCGGCCGCACAAGCCGCTCGCCGTCATGGTCGGTGACCTCGCCGAGCTGCGCCGTCACTGCCTCGCGGACGAGGCCGAGGCGGCGCTCCTCGAAGCGCCCGAACACCCGATCGTGCTGCTTCGCTGGCGCGAGGTCGACGCGCGCGGCGTGATGGGGCCGGAGCTCGGCGGCGCCGGGACCGCCGACGCGGAGACGGCCCCAGCCGCGTCCGATCCCGAGATCGACCGCGAGGTCGCGGTCGGCCAGAGCTACCTGGGCGCGATGCTCCCGTACACGCCGCTGCACCTTCTGCTGCTGCGCGCGGCGGGCCGGCCGCTCGTCATGACGAGCGGCAATCTTGCCGAGGAGCCGATCGTCAAAGGCTGGGAGGAGGCCGGACGGCTGCGCGGCATCGCCGACGCGTACCTCGTCCACGACCGCGAGATCGCCGCCCGCTACGACGACTCGGTCGCGACCGTCGAGCGCGGCCGTCCGCGACTCCTGCGCCGCTCGCGCGGGTACGCGCCCTTCCCGATCATCCTCCCGCGTGCGCTCCCGCAGGTCCTCGCGTGCGGCGCCGAGCTCAAGAACACCTTCTGCCTGACGCGCGACGCCAACGCCTTCCTCAGCCAGCACATCGGCGACCTCGAGAACCTCGAGACGCTCGAGCACTACGAGGCCAGCATCGCCCTCTACGAGCGCCTCTTCCGCCTCGAGCCCGAGGTCGTCGCCTACGATCTGCACCCCGAGTACCTCGCGACCAAGCACGCCCTCTCGCTGCCGCACGAGGTCAAGCTGCCGACCGCAGCATCACCACGCCCACATCGCCGCCCGCATGATCGAGCACGGCGTCACCGAGCCGGTCATCGGGGTGAGCTTGGACGGCCTGGGCTACGGCGACGACGGGCTGCTGTGGGGAGGGGAGGTCTTCGTCTGCGACCTGCTCGGCTACCGGCGCGTCGCGCATCTGGAGACGCTGCCGCTGGCCGGCGGCGCGGCGGCGATCGAACGTCCCTGGCGGACGGCGCTCGGCTGGAGCGTCGCGCTGCTCGGGGACGAGGGGTTCGAGCGGGCCGCCGCGCTGCTCGGGCGCGACGCACCCGACGGGGATCGGGCCGACCGGCCGCCGACCGGCGACGAGGCGGCGGCCGTCGCCGCCCAGGTCCGCGCCGGCGTCAATGCGCCGCTGACGACGAGCTGCGGCCGCCTCTTCGACGCCGTCGCCGCGCTGGCCGGCGTCCGCGGCGCGGTGACCTACGAGGGTCAGGCGGCGATCGAGCTCGAGATGATGTCGCGGGACGGCGCCGAGCCGTACCCGTACGAGATCGAGGGCGACGTCGCGACGGCGCTGTCTTCCGTCTACGTCGACGTCGCCCTGCTCGCCGCGCACGCCCCCGGCTCGGCGCCCGGCGGGCCGCGATGCCCGCTCGTCGTGCGCCTCGGGCCGCTCCTCGGCGCCGTCCTCGACGACGCCGAACGGGGGCGCGAGCCCGGCTTCATCGGCTCGCGCCTGCACGTCGACGCTTGCCGGGCTCGTGCTCGAGCTGAGCCGCCGGCTGCGCGACGAGACCGGCATCGGTCTCGTCGCCCTCTCCGGCGGCGTCTTCCAGAACCGGCTCCTCAGCGCCCAGTGCGAGACGGCGCTCGCGGCCGACGGCTTCACCGTCCTCGCCTCCGGCCTCGTGCCGGCGAACGACGGCGGCGTCGCGCTGGGGCAGGCCGCCATCGCGGGCTATACTGAACTCAGGCGCCGCGGCGACCTCGACTGAGAGCGCCGCGGCCGACGACACTCTGACAGCGACATCCCGGACGGACGTTACCGCCATGTGCCTCGCTCTCCCCATGCGCATCACCGCCGTCGCCGACGACGGCACCGCGACCCTGGCCCTCGAGGGCCTCGAGCAGCGCGCCAGCTTGGCGCTCCTGCCGGAGGCCACGATCGGCGACTTCGTGCTGGTCCACGCCGGGTACGCGCTCAGCGTGCTCACCGAGGACGAAGCCGAGGAGACTCTCACCCTTCTCTCCGAGCTTGCCGAGTGCGCGGCGGCCGAGGACGAGGAGGACCGTGGCCGCGCCTGACGAGGGCGTGCGCGTCGTCGAGGCGCTGGCGCGCGAGCTCGCCGCCGCGGCCGCGGAGCGCGCGCCGGCCACCTTCATGGAGGTCTGCGGCACCCACACCATGGCGATCGCGCGCTTCGGCTTGCGCGAGCTGCTGCCGCAGAGTGTCCGTCTCGTCTCCGGACCGGGCTGTCCGGTCTGCGTGACGGCACACCGCGACCTCGATCACATCGTGGCGCTGGCCCGCCTGCCCGAGGTCGCTCTCGCGACGTTCGGCGACCTCGTGCGCGTGCCGGCCTCGCGCTCCAGTCTCGCGGCCGAGCGCGCCGCCGGGGCCGACGTGCGCGTCGTCTACTCGCCGCGCGACGCCGTCGCGCTGGCGGCCGCGGCTCCCGACCGGCAGGTGGTCTTCGCCGGCATCGGCTTCGAGACCACCGCCCCGACCGTGGCCGCGGCCGTCCTCGAGGCGCGCCAGCGCAGGTCTCGACAACTTCTCCGTCCTCAGCCTCCACAAGACCATGCCGCCGCCGCTGCGGGCGCTCCTCGAGCTGGGGGAGACGCCGCTCCAGGGCTTCGTCCTGCCGGGGCACGTGAGCGTCGTCACCGGTCTCGACTGCTACCGCTTCCTCGCCGACGACTTCGGGGTCGGCGGGGTGGTCACGGGCTTCGAGGCGCACGACGTGCTGCGCGCGCTGCTGCAGCTCGTGCGCATGGAGTCGCCGACGATCGAGAACGAGTACACGCGCGCCGTGCGGCCCGAGGGCAACCCGGTCGCGCGTCGCGTGATCGACGAGGTCTTCGAGCCCGGTGACGCCGACTGGCGCGGACTGGGCGTGATCCCCGGGTCGGGACTGCGCTTCAGGGATGAGTTCGCGGCTTTCGACGCCGCACGCCGCTTCGCCGTCGACCCCGGCGAGGCTCTCGAGCCCGCCGGGTGCCGCTGCGGTGAAGTCCTGCGCGGCGTCCTCGATCCCAGCGAGTGCGCCCTCTTCGGCAGCCGCTGCACGCCCGAGGACCCGGTCGGCGCCTGCATGGTCTCGAGCGAGGGCGCCTGCGCCGCGCGCTACCGCTATCGGGGCTTCGATGACTGACGCCGGCCGCCTGCGCGGCGACCGCGTGCTGCTCGGCCACGGCAGCGGCGGCCGTCTCTACCGCGACCTCGTCGCCGAGGTCTTCGTCGCGGCGTTCTCCAACCCGGTGCTCGAGCGCCTCGACGACGCTGCGATCCTGGTGTCGCCGGGCCGTCTCGCGCTCACCACCGACAGCCACGTCGTGCAGCCGCTGCGCTACCCGGGCGGCGACATCGGCCGTCTCGCGGTCGCCGGCACGGTCAACGACCTGGCGACGGCGGCGGCGCGGCCGCTGGCGCTCGCCGCCGCCTTCGTCATCGAGGAGGGCTTCGCCCTCGACGAGCTGCGCGCGATCTGCCGCACGATGCGGGAGACCGCCGACGAGGCCGGCGTGGCGATCGTCACCGGCGACACCAAGGTCGTCGAGCGCGGCGCCTGCGACGGGGTCTTCATCACGACGACCGGTGTCGGCGAGGTCGTCGTGGAGCACGAGCTCGCCGCCGCCGCCGTGCGCGACGGCGATCATGTGCTGCTCAGCGGCGGCATCGGCAACCATGCCGTCGCGATCCTGGCGGCGCGCGGCGAGTTCGACCTGAAGAGCGACGTCGTGAGCGACTGCGCGCCGCTCTGGGGGATGGTGGAGGGCGTCGTCGCGGCGCTGGGCGGCGGGGAGGTGGGCGCGGCCGGCCCGAGCGGGGCGCGCGCCCTTCGTTTCATGCGCGACCCGACGCGTGGCGGCCTGACGACCGTGCTCGCCGAGCTGGTCGAGGCGACGGAGCTCGGCGTCGAGATCCGCGAGGACGCGGTGCCGATCGCACCCGGCGTGCGCGCCGTGTGTGACTTGCTCGGCTACGACCCGTTCGCGCTCGCCAACGAGGGCAAGATGCTCTTCGTCGTCGCGCCCGAGGCGAGCGAGCGCGTGCTCGACGCCCTGCGCGCGCACCCGTACGGCCGCGACGCGGCCGTCATCGGGGCCGTCACGACGGCCCACCCCGGCCGCGTCGCCCTGCGCACGCCTTTCGGCACGCGTCGCGTGCTGGACATGCCGGCCGGCGAGCTGCTGCCGCGCATCTGCTGACGGCCGCGGCGCCGCGGGCGGCGCGCGGGGCCGTCCTGCTCCCCGCGTCCCTGGGCGCGCTGCGTCCTTGGTCGCGCGGCGTCACGGGTCGGGGTGCGGGGCAGTGCCCTCGCCGTCGATCCCCGTGACGGTCGTCACCGCCGGCGGTCGCCAGCGTCACCCGGCTCTCTTCGTCGTCAACCGGATCCACGTCGTGCATGTCGAGTACGCTGTCGCGCGCGACTCGTCCTGCTGACCGGAGGCACGGCCTGCTGACCGGAGGCACGTCGCGCTGACCGAAGGCACGCCCTGCGGCCTAGGGGCGGGTCAGCTGCGGCCTGTATGTTGCATAATGCAACCAAGGGAGGTACCGTGAGGACGAAGGAGGCGATCGCCATGCCCATTCTCCACGTCCGCGGTGTTCCCGAAGATCTCTACGATCGCATCAAGCTGCGTGCTGCCGTCGAGCACCGCTCGCTCAGCGCTGAGGTCATCAGTCTGCTCGAGCGAGGGCTGAACGCCCCCGAGCGCCCGTTCTCGATGAAAGAGTGGCTCGAGGATACGCGGCGCTTCCGTGAGGAACTCGCGGAGAAGCACGGCGTCAGGGAGGGTGCCGGTAGCGCTGATCTCATCCGCGAGGACAGGGACTCACGTTGAACGATCTTCCGGCGTCGTGGGTGGTCGACGCCAGCGCGATGCTTCCGGTGGTCGACCTTGAACCCTGCAGCGAGCGGGCGCGAGAGTGGTTTGTCGGTCTCGGCGATCGGCTGGCGGAGTCCGCCACTGTCGACCTCTTCGACGTGGAGTGCGCGAACGCCCTGTGGAAGCGCGTGCACAGGGAGCACTGGCCCATCGAAGCGGCCCAGACAGCGCTGAGTCGTGTGCTCGGCCTGCCGTTGCGTCGGGTGGCGGTCACCGAGGTCGTCGGCGACGCTCTGCGCCTCGCCGTAGGGCTCGGGCTCAGCGTGTATGACGCCTGCTACGTCGCGCTGGCGGTCGCCAGTGCCCTGCCGCTCGTGACGGCGGATCGGCGGCTGGCTCGGGCAGCGCGCAGGGCCGGCTGCGACGTTCTCTGCTTCACCGAAGAAGCGACCATGTCCTGATTCGACGGGCCCACCGCACGACGCACTATCCCCTCGAGAGTGAGCCCGTTGTCGGGGTGGCGAGGACTGGTGCCGAGGCGAAGAGGACTGGAGCCCGGTCGCGGACTCGAACCGCGGACCCCCTCCTTACCATGGAGGTGCTCTGCCGACTGAGCTAACCGGGCCTGGTGGGGGAGCTAGGATTCGAACCTAGGTAGGCTGCGCCAACGGATTTACAGTCCGCCCCCTTTAGCCACTCGGGCACTCCCCCGGAAGCCTTGGAATGGTAGTCGATAGGGGGGTGGCTTTCAACCGCCCCCGAGGCCTTCCGAGAGGCTCGCCGGGCGCCGGCACACGGGCCATCGGCAAGCCTCGAGTCGAGGTCGGGGCAGGGCGGCCCGCGGGCGGCGGTCATGGGGATGCGAGGGCGGCGGTCGTGGGGAGGAGGCCGGCCGGGACTGGGGGGCAATCCCGGCCGGGGACGGTCATCACGCTGGGGGGCCATGACGACCAGGGGACATCTCTTCGTGTGCCTTCGCCGCACCCGTGTTCGTGCGCGGCAGAAGCCTTGTGATGCGATTCTCAGTATACGTTTATTTGTGCGATTGACGAGTTCAAGAACGCTGAATCTGACCGGTCAGCTTAGGACATTATGGCCATAGCCGCCGGATGAGGGTGAATCAGGCCCTGACACAACGACGAAGGCTTCTCACAGCTTGTCGCGCCCGACAAGGGGCTCTCGGGTCATCGTTGCGAGCAGCGGTTTGGGTCGCCGAGCGAGCGGTGACCGGACCGCTGCAGAGTGCGGGCTCGCGCGTTGAGGGGGCCTTCGCGGTTGTGGTACCCTACTGCTCCGCGTTGGCGGCGTAGCTCAGCTGGTCAGAGCAGCGGAATCATAATCCGCGTGTCGCAGGTTCGAGTCCTGCCGCCGCTACCACTTCCTCGATCGCGGTCTTTGGCTGCGCAGCGCCGGCTGCGTGCGCCGGCTGCGTACCTCCGGCTGCGCCGCGCCGGCTGCGTCCGCGCCCGCCCGTACCCTGCAGCGCATCTCGGGCTGTATGATCGGCCCGGTATGAGACACACGCCGTCTGATCCACGCGGGCCGCGACTCACGCGTGCGCACGAGATCCTCACGTCGTCTCGGGTGCGCGCGGCCGATGATGCAGCCGGTGTGCGGCCCGACCCGGGCGGCACGCTGGCCGCTGCCGGATTCGTTTTCGCTCTCCTCGCGCTCGCCGCCCTCTGGCTCGACTGGGCGTACATGCACACCGGTGTCGAGGCGGCGCTGCTGGCGGGGGCGATCGCCGGCGTCGGCCTTGTGCTCGCTCTCGTCGGCTGGCGGGCCGGGTGGGCGAGCGGAGCGAGCGGGCGCGGTCCGGCCGTCGCCGCGATCTTCGGCGCCTTCGCCCTCGCGCTTGCGGCGGTCCTCCTCGTGACCTCGTGGTAGACGCGGTGCACTTTGTTGCGCCTCTGGGCACGCAACGCTGATATTCTCGCCGCACCGAAGGCGCGCTGAGGGGATCGCCGCAACACGCGAGGGAAGGACGATCATGCGTTCGTTGACCGTGGGGCGTTTGACGCTGCTGATGCTGGTGCTGGCCGTTGCGGCGATGCCGCTGCTCTGCGTGGGCGGATGCGGGGATGAGGCGGCCGGCCCGGGCGTCGATGAGCCGGTCGACGACGCCGATCTGGCCTCGCTCGACGGCACCGGCTGGAGCCTCGTGCGCTGGCGCGAGACCGGGCTCGATGCGGCCGACTTCACCATCACGGCGACCTTCGCCGACGGGCAGATCTCTGGCACGAGTGCCGTCAACACCTATGGGGGGTCGTACACGACCGGCTCCGTCAACGACTTCTCGGTGAGCGAGCTGGCCAGTACCGAGATGGCCGGTCCCGAGGCCGACATGGAGGCGGAGGCGGTCTACCTGCGACTGCTGCAGGACGCCGCCTCGTTCCACGTGACGGAGACGACGCTGACCCTTTTCGGCTCTGACGGCGCGGAGTCGCTGATCTTCACCGCCGCCGGCGCCGAGTGATCCGACGGAGGCAGGAGGGATGATGACAGCGCAGCTCATGGTCGAGGGCGTGCCGGCGGTCGAGCTGGCCGAGCGCTTCGGGACGCCGCTCTTCGCGATCTCGGAGAATTCGATCCGCGAGCGCTACCGGCGCACGCTGGCCGCGGTGCGCGCCGCCTACGACCCGGTCGAGGTCTACTACGCCGTCAAGGCGAACCCGATCCTCGCCGTGCGCCGGATCCTGGCGACGGAAGGGGCCGGCGGCGATGCCTTCGGGCCCGGCGAGGTCGAGACCTCACTGCGTGCCGGGGTGCCCGGCGAGAAGCTCGTCATGAACGGTCAGGCGAAGACCGAGGAGTGGCTCGAGCTCGCCGTGCGCCACGGCATCACGGTCACGCTCGACAACCCGGGCGAGCTCGAGCTGCTGCTCGAGGTGGCGGGCCGGGCGGGTGTACGGGCCCCGGCCTTCATCCGCTTGAAGCTCTCGATGGACGAGGTGCGCTTCGGGGTCGCGCCCGAGGGGCCGCAGATCGCCGACCGCGTGCTGGCGACGGTGTGGGGCTTCACCGAGGACGAGGCGGAGGAGGCGGTCGGGCGCGCCCTCGGCGCGCCCGACCGCCTCCTCCTGCGCGGCTACCACCACCACATCGGCTACTTCATCAACCGGCCCGACTACCACGCCGCCGCGATGCGCGACCTCGTCGGCGCCATCACGCGCCTGCGCGACGCGACCGGTTTCGTCCCCGAGGTGCTCGACGTCGGCGGCGGCTGGGCCTACCCGTCCGACCCTGAGTCGGGCGACGAGCGCCCGCACGCGGTCGCTCCTCCGGAGGAGTTCGCCGCGGCGCAGCTCGGCGCCCTCGGCGCCGCCTTCGACGCCGCCGGCCTGACGCGCCCGCTCGTGATCTTCGAGCTCGGGCGCTCGCTCGTCGGCGAGTCCACCGTCCTGCTCGCCCGCGTCCAGTGGGTCAAGGAGCAGTTCGGCCGCCGCTTCGTCATCACCGACGCCCAGAAGCACCTGCTGCTGCGCGCCTGCATCGAGGGCTACAAGTATCGCTGGGTGAGGGCGGACGACACGGAGGCGGCGAAGGCCGGGCCCGCCGAGCTCTTCGGCCCGACCTGCACCGACGACGAGCTGGCGCTCGGCTACGACTTCCCGGCCGTTGCCCGCGGCGACGTCGTCGCCGCGCTCGCCTGCGGCGCCTACGCTCAGACCTTCAACGCCAGCCTCAACTCGATGGTGCGGCCCGCGGTCGTGCTCGTGAACGGCACTGACGCTGCCGTCGTCGTGCGTCGCCGAGACCGTCGACGACGTGCTGGCACGGTACAAGCTGCCGCGCTGGCTGGCGTAGGCGTTCTCGAGAGTCGGACGTCGGGGGGCGTGGCTGCTGCCGGGACCGCCGAGCGGCGACGCCGCCGATGCCTGACTACGCCCCCGGCCCGCCGGGCCCGCTGACCATGCTGCCGGCGGTCTCGCCGCCGTCCATCACGATCGTCGAGCCCGTGAAGTAGGCGGCTTCGTCGGAGGCGAGGTAGGCGAAGATGCCGCCGATCTCCTCCGGCGTCGCGTGACGGCGGAGAGGGATGCGCGCGTTGACCTGGTCGAGCATCACGGGCGTGTACTCGGCCTCCTGCATAGGCGTGAGCACGTAGCCGGGGCAGACGGCGTTGACGCGCACCTTCGGCGCCCACTCGAGGGCGAGCGACTTCGTGAGGGAGACGAGCCCCGCCTTGGTCGCGTTGTAGTCGGCGTAGTAGCGGTAGCCGACGAGGGCGTTGGTCGACGCGGTGAAGAGGATGACGCCGCCGCGGCCGAGCAGCATGCGCTGCGCCGCGGCCTGGGCGACCCAGAAGGCGCCGGAGAGGTTGGTGCCGATGACGTGGTCCCACTGGTTCGACGTGATGTCGACTGCGGGGTTGCGCACGCTGGTGCCGGCGTTGTCGATGACCACGTCGAGGTCGCCGATCTCGTCGAAGGCGGCGCGGACCTGCTCGCGGTCGCTGACGTCGCAGGCGATGACGCCGGGGCCTGGGGTGCGCGCCAGGATGATGACCTCGCAGCCTTCGTCGCGAAAGCGTTGCGCTGTCGCGGCGCCGATGCCGCTGGTGCCGCCGGTGATCACCACGCGCTTGCCCGTCAGTCCCGTCATCGCCGACCTCCCTCGTCCGTCTCCACCCTGAACGCGACAGTATCAGGGGACGGCAGGGCGGCGCTCGTGGGCGATCTCGGCAACGGCATCCGAGGACCCGTCACGGAGTAGGCTGAGCACGCGACATCGCCATCGGAGGAGGGAGTGGCTCGTGAGCGACCATCTGGAGAGGTTCATGAAAGGCTGGATGACCGACGACCTTGACATGATCCTCGACGCCTGTGCCGACGACTTCGTCTACGACGATCCAATCGACGGTCGCTTCACCAAGGCCGAGTTCGCCGACTACTACCGTAAGCTCGGCCGCAGCGACCCCGTCTTCTGCGACCTGGTGATCTCGAAGGCAGATGGCGAAGAGATGGCCTGGTGCTGGTGGGCCTGGAAGCCCGCAGGGGCGACTGACTGGGCCCAGCAAGGCGCCAGTCTGTCGAAGGCGAGTGCGGACGGCGTTCACTCGGACATCATCGCGTACCACAAGAGGTAGCCGAGCGCCGCTTCGCTGACCCCTGTCGTCGGCGCGACGTTGGTAGTATCGCGCCGTGGCAGATCGACCCGTCATCGGTGTCGTCTCCGACACCCACGGCTACTACGACCCGCGGCTCGACGAGCTCTTCGCCGGCGTCGAGCGCATCGTGCACGCCGGCGACTTCGGGACTCTCGACGTGCTGGAGCGGCTCGCCGCCCTGGCGCCGCTGACGGCGGTCGCCGGCAACGTCGACCTGCCGAGCTTCGGCGCTTCGCTCCCCTGGGAGGCGGAGGTCGAAGTGGCGGGGCTGCGCCTCATCGTCTGTCACATCGGGCACAGCCTGATGGGTCGCCATGACCCTGTCGCCGATGGGTATGGCATGGTCGTGAGCGGTCACAGTCACCGTTCGGCTATCGAGTGGCGCGACGGTGTGCTGTTCCTCAACCCGGGCGCGGCGGGGCGGGCGCGCTTCGGCGGGGGGCGCTCGGTGGCGCTGGTCGAGGTGCGGGACGGGCGGCCTGAGCCGCGGATCGTGACGCTGGGCTGACGGAGCTGGTCGGGGTGGGCGGATTTGAACCGCCGACCTCTCGGTCCCGAACCGAGCGCTCTACCAAGCTGAGCCACACCCCGACGCGGAGACGGAGTATACCGGAAGGGTCGGGGGCGCGCGAGCGGCGCCTCACGGCGCCGCTCGCGCGCCCCCCGACCCGCCAGAGGCCGCCCGCGCCCTCCGTCAGGCGCCGGCGCCGGGCTTCCGCCGGCGCCCGCCGGCGCCCGTCCCGACCGTGCGCCCGAGCTCGCGCAGGAGCTCCTGGATGCTGGCGTTGATCGCCTCCGCCGTCTCGTGCACGGCGGCCTTCTCGGGGTAGATCTCGTACTTCTCGCGGTACTCCGGCGGCGTCAGGTTCGGCATCACCACGTTGGCCCCGCGCTGCAGCCCGTGCGCACGCCCCGCCGTCCTTGTCGATGAGCGAGAGCGCGGTCGTCGCCGGCAGGTTGGCGTCGGGCCGCACGAGCCGCGTGAGGGCGATCACCTTGCAGGTCATGAGCTCGCTGTTCGGCGCCTGGTCGGGCGGCCAGTCGCCGCTCGCGGCGCGGCGCCGCGAACTCGCGCCCGAGCGGCGTCGCCGGGTGCGGCAGGTACGGGCCGATGCCGATCATGTCCATGTCCATGCCGCGGAAGAGGTCGATGTCGTCGGCTACCGAGGCGTACGTCTGGCCGGGGATGCCGACCATGATGCCGGTGCCGGCCTCGTAGCCCAGACGCTGCAGCGTGCGCAGGATCGGCGAGACGGTCGGAGACGCGCCCCGGCAGGTCCGGGTGGATGCGCGCGATAGAGCCCTTCGTCGGAGGTCTCGAAGCGCAGCAGGTAGCGGTCGGCGCCGGCCTCGCGCCAGGCGGCGAGGTCGTCGTCGGGGCGCTCGCCGAGACTGAGCGTCACGGCGAGCGCCGTCTCCTCCTTGATGCGCCGCACGACGCGGGCGACCCAGTCGGCTCGCAGGCCGTAGTCCTCGCCGGCCTGCAGGACGATGGTGCCGTAGCCGAACTCGCGGGCCTGCGGGCGCAGGCGACCACGTCGTCCGCCTCCATGCGGTAGCGCTCGACGCCGCGGTTGGGAGCGCGGATGCCGCAGTAGGTGCAGCCGCGCACGCAGTACGTTGGAGATCTCGACAGAGCCCGCGCAGGTGGACCTCGTCGCCGACGTAGCGCGCGCCGGGTCTCGTCGGCGGCGCGCCACAGCTCCTCGAGGCGCGCCGGGTCGTCTTCGCGCAGCCAGCGCTCGAGCGAGGCGCGGGAGAGGGCGTCGGCGACACCGAGAGGAGTGGTCTGTCCCTTTGAGGCGCTCATTCCGGCGGGCCGAGACGGCTCAGCAGAGCTCGTCGACGGCGACGTCGTCGGGCAGCCCAGCGGTCACCGGCGGCGCGGCGCGCTCCTCGAGGGCGCGTGCGCGCGCCAGGCGGCAGCGCCTCGAGCGCCGCCGGGAACGGCTGCAGGGCGCGCTCGAAGATCCCGAGGCTGTAGGCGATGACGAGGCCGTAGTTGGTGATCGGCACGCCCGCCTGCCGGCAGCGCAGGATGCGCGCTCAGCATCGCGCGCCGGTTGAAGGTGCAGGCGCCGCAGTGGATCACGAGGTCCCATCCGCGACAGGTCGTCGGGGAAGTCGTGCCCCTGCACGTGTTCGAAGTCGCAGCTTGCCGCCGACGTACTGCGTGAGCCAGCGCGGGATCTTGACGCGGCCGATGTCCTCGCCGATGGGGTGGTGGCTGCAGGCCTCGGCGATGAGGATGCGGTCGCCGCTCTTCAGGTCTTCGACGGCGAGCGTGCCCTCGACCTGGCTCGCGAGGTCGCCCTTGAAGCGCGCGAAGAGGATCGAGAAGCTCGTCATCGGCACGTCGGGCGGCGTGTCGGCCGCCACCTTGAGGAAGGCCTGCGAGTCGGTGACGACGAGCTTCGGCGGCTGCTTCAGCCGCTCGAGCGCGTGCCCGAGCTCGCGCTCCTTGACGACCAGCGCCATGGCGTCGCGAGTCCATGAGGTCGCGGATCGACTGCACCTGCGGCAGGATCAGGCGGCCGCGCGGCGCCTCCTTGTCGATGGGCACGACGAGCACGGCGAGCTCGCCGGGGCCCACGAGGTCGCCGAGGATCGTCGGGTTGTCGATGAAGTCGGGCGGCGCGGCGTCGAGCAGCGCCTGGCGGAAGTCGAGCACGCCGCGCCCCTCGCTCGCCGCCGTGCGGCACGGGCGTGATCTTGAGCTCCTCGAGGCGCGGCACGGGCGGCGGGCGTGCTCGTCGAGGTCGATCTTGTTGAAGACGACGACGACCGGCGTCTTGCGCTCGAGGAACTCGTCGAGGATGCCGTCCTCGAACTCGCCCCACGCGCCCGCCTCGGTGACGAGCACGCCGAGGTCGGTGCGGTCGAAGACCTGCATCGTGCGCCGCGCGCGCAGCTCGCCGAGGGCGCCGACGTCGTCGATGCCGGCGGTGTCGATGAAGAGGACGGGCCCGAGCGGCAGCAGCTCCATCGGCTTCTCGACCGGGTCGGTCGTGGTGCCGGCGAAGTCGGAGACGATCGAGACGTCCTGGCGCGTGATCGCGTTGAGCAGGCTCGACTTGCCGACGTTGCGGCGGCCGAAGATGCCGATGTGCAGGCGCATGCCGCGCGGCGCGTCCATCAGACCCATCTCCGCACTCCTCTCAGCCGTCGATGCTGCGGCCGAGCTGGTCGGGCATGCCGAGCCGGCAGACGGCCTCGGCGCTGAGCAGCTCGTCGAACTGCCCGGCGCTCAGCAGGCCGTCGTCCAGCGACCACCTCGCGGATCGTGCGGCCGCGCTCGTGCGCGGCCCGCACGACGTCGCTGGCCGCCTCGTAGCCGAGCTCGGGCACGAGCGCCGTGGCGACCGCGCTCGAGGCCTCGCACGTGAGCGCGGCAGCGCTCCTCGTCGGCCTCGATGCCCTCGACGCAGTGGCGGCGCAGGGTCTCGTCGGCGCGGGCGAGCAGCTCGAGGCTGTCGAGCAGGCAGGCCGCGATCAGCGGCAGGAAGGGGTTGAGCTCGAGGCTGCCGAGCCGCCGCGGCCAGGGCGATCGTCTGGTCGTAGCCCATGACGAGCAGGGCGACCTGCGTGACGGCCTCGGGGATCACGGGGTTGACCTTGCCCGGCATGATCGATCGATCCGGCCTGCCGCTGCGGCAGCCGGATCTCGCCGAGCCCGGCCTCGGGCCCCGAGCTCAGGAGGCGCAGGTCGCCCGCGATCTTGAGCAGCGAGGCGGCGTGCGCCTTGAGGATGCCCGAGACCTCGACGAAGACGTCGGCGTTCTGCGTCGCCTCGATCAGGTTCTCGGCGCGCGCGAAGCCGACGCTGGTGAGCTCGCGCAGCGCGTCGACGACGCGGAAGATGTACTGGCGCGGGGCGGCGAACCCGGTGCCGATGGCGGTGCCGCCGAGGTTGACGACGCGCAGCCGCTCCTCGCACTTGTAGATGCGCCAGCGGTCGCGGTTCAGGGCCTCGGCGTAGGCGCCCATCTCGCGGCCCAGCGTGGTCAGCACCGCGTCCTGGTACTGGGTGCGGCCGACCTTGACGACGTGGGCGAACTCCTGCTCCTTGTCCTGGAAGGCCTCCTGCAGCGCGACGCACCTGGTCCTCGAGGTCGTGCAGCAGCGGATGGCCGCCAGCCGCAGCGCGGTGGGGAAGGTGTCGTTGGTCGACTGGTGCAGGTTGAGGTCGTCGAGCGGCGAGACGCGCGCGTAGCTCGCCGGGCGGCTCGCCGAGGATCTCGAGGGCGCGGTTGGCGAGCACCTCGTTGACGTTCATGTTGGTGCTCGTGCCGGCGCCGCCCTGCAGGGCGTCGACGACGACGTGCTCGTCGAGCAGGCCGTCGGCCATCTCGCGGCAGGCGCGCTCGATGGCGTCGGCCTTGGCTGCGTCGTCGGCCCAGGCGCCGAGCTGCGCGGTTGGTGAGCGCGCAGGCGAGCTTGACGGTGCCGAAGGCGTGCACGAGCTCGGCGTGCACGGGGCGGCCGGCGAGGGCGAAGTTGTCGCGCGCGCGCGCGGTGTGCACGCCCGCAGAGGGCGCCGGCCGGGACCGGCGCCTCGCCGAGAAGGTCGCGCTCGATGCGGTGTCTCGCCGTCCGCTCATGCCGGCGTCAGTGCCCGAACACCATCGTCTGGACGTGGACGCCGTCGATCGCGCACAGCTTGGCGGACATCGCGTCGGCCTCGTCCCTGCCGCCGAAGAACTCGAGCAGGACGACGCCGCTCGGCGAGCAGACCTCGTCGTCGACGTCGTGCAGCCCGATGCGCGTCTTGATGTTGCAGCCGAACTCGGTGAAGACCTTCTGCACCTCGGGGCGCCTTGGTCATCCGGTTCGTGATGTGGACGCCGAGGATGATGTGGTCGTCGTTCATGCGTGCTCCTCCCAGGTTCGGCGTGGGATCCGGCCTCAGTCTACCGTCAGCAGAGCACGTCGCGCTCGCCGGCGCGCACCTGCTCGAGCATCTGCTCGGTGTGCAGGCGGCGGACGTCGTCCATCTCCGCCGTCTTGCGTGCGATCAGCGTCGTCGCCCACGGCGCGCGTCTCGGCGAGTCCCGTAGTCGAGCAGGTACTCGAGGAAGGTCGAGAGCGCGTTGGGGTCGCAGTGGTGCTTGATGTCGCCGGGCTTGGCGAGGTCCATGAAGTCCATGCCCGTGCGGCCGAGCCGGTAGCAGGCGGTGCAGAACGAGGGGATGTAGCCCGAGCTCGGCCACGTCGCGGATGACCTCGTCGAGCGAGCGGTGGTCGCCGAGCTGGAACTGCGCCTCGTCGAAGCGCTCGTCCTCGGCGTAGCCGCCCGGGTTGGTGCGGCTGCCGGCCGAGATCTGCGAGACGCCGAGGGCGAAGGTCTCGCGGCGGATGTTCGGCGTCTCGCGCGTGCGTCATGATCATGCCGGTGTAGGGCACCGCGAGGCGCAGGATGGCGACGATCTTGCGGAAGTCGACGTCGCTCGACGGGGTGCGGCGGCTGCGTGGGCGATGTCCGAGCCGATCGCCGGCTCGAGGCGCGGCATGCTGATCGTGTGCGGCCCGACGCCGAACGCGCGCTCGAGGTCGCGGATGTGCTGCATGAGGGCGAGGATCTCGAAGCGCCAGTCGAAGAGGCCGAAGAGCACGCCGATGCCGACGTCGTCGATGCCGGCCTCCATGGCGCGGTCCATGGCCGTGACGCGCCAGTCGTAGTCCCTCTTCTTGCCGCCGAGGTGCACGGCGCCGTAGGTCTCGCGGTGGTAGGTCTCCTGGAAGAGCTGGTAGGTGCCGATGCCGGTCGCCTTGAGGGCGCGGAACTCGTCGACCGTCAGCGGCGCGACGTTGACGTTGACGCGGCGGATCTCGCCGTGGCCGCGCTTGACGTCGTAGATCGTCGCGATCGAGTCGAGGACGTACTCGAAGCCCTCGCTCCGGGTACGACTCGCCGGCGACGAGCAGGACGCGCTTGTGGCCCTGGTCGACGAGGATCTCGACCTCGCGGCGGATCTCGTCCTGCGTCAGCGCGCGCCGCTTGAGCTCCTTGTTGCGCACGCGGAAGGCGCAGTAGAGGCAGTCGTTCGTGCACAGGTTGGAGACGTAGAGCGGCGCGAAGAGCACGAGCCGCGTGCCGTAGATCGCGTCCTTGACGTCGCGGGCCGTCGCGAACAGCTCGCCGAGCAGCTCCGGGTCGCTGATCGACGAGAGGACGGCGACGTCGTCCATCTCGAGGCCCTTGAGCTCGCGCGGCCTTGGCGAGGATCGTCGCGCACGCGGGCGGCGTCCTTGTCGGCGGCCGCCTCGAGCGCCTGCTCGATGCGCCGCCTCGTCGATGAAGCTGCCGTGTCTGTGTCTCGCTCATGGGGTGTCTCCAGTACCGTCGCCGGCGAGGCGGCGCACTCGGCGCGTCGCCGGGATCTCCACGAGAACTGCGCCCACTGCGCCCTGCTCCGAGTCGGCGCTGATGCGACCGTGGTGTAGCTGGACGATGCGCCAGGCGTTGTACAGGCCGACCCCGGTGCCCTTCACGCGTTTGAGCTCGGGGGCGTCGAGTCTCGAGAAGCGTCGGAAGAGGCGGTTGCGGTCGGCCGGCGAGAATCCCGGGCCCTCGTTGCGCACCGAGATGCGCAGCGCCTTCGGCTTCACGTGACGTGAGGCGGCGACCTCGACCACGACGCGCACCTCGCCGCCTTCGCGACCGTACTTGACCGCGTTGTCCAGCAGGTTGACGAGGACGATGCGCAGCAGCGCCGGGTCGCAGCAGACGCGCGCCGGCTCGTCGGGGAACTCGGTGACGAGCCGCATGGCCTTGGCCTCGAGCTGCGGGCGCACCAGTTCGAGTGCGTCCTCGACCACCACCGTGCGCACGTCGACGGCCGGGCGCAGCTGGGCTTCGAGGTCAGGCCCCTCGACCCGCGCCAGGTCGAGGTAGTCGCGCACCAGGTTCAGCAGGTACTCGCCCTTGTGGATGAGCTTCTCGAGCTTCTCCTTCTGGGCGGGGTCGAGGTCGCCGAGGTACCCGCCGGTGAGGAGCTGGGCGTCGGTGACCATGGATGCGACAGGGCTCTTGAGCTCGTGGCTGACGAAGCCGAGCATCTGCATGTAGGCATGGTTGGCCGTCTCGAGCTGCTCGATGCGCCAGGCCTTCTCGACCGCCTGGCTGAGGCGCTCGGTGATCGCCATCTGCAGCTCGATGTGCTTCGTGTGGTACGTGTCGGGCGCCCGCGAGCTGCGGAAGACGAAGCCCACCACGCGCCCCTCGACGCTCAGCGGGCAGGTGAGGCTCGAGCGCACGCCCTCCTTGAAGAGGAGCCTCGTGGAGCGGCTCCTCGGGTGCTCGTCGAGGTACCGCTCGAGGTCGCCGATGATGCGCGGCTGCCCGGTCTCGAGCACGGCCTTCAGCGAGCTCCCGTGCAGGTCCTCGGAGTAGTCCTTGGCGATCAGCAGCGGCTCGTACGAGGCGCGGTTGTAGTACGACGACGACCCGCTGTGCCGTCGTCGTCGACGAACGCCAGCCCCATGCGGTCGCAGGGGATCAGCGCCTGGGTGTGCTCGAACAGGTAGTCGACGATCGCCCGCAGCGAGGGGCGCGCCGCGATCTTCTGGTTCACCGTGCGCAGCAAGGCGCGCTCGTCGGCCGTGATGGGCTGGAGCGCGCGCGCGTCCTTGAACGGGTCGACATAGCGGACGGTCTGAATCGCGGGTGGCTCGGCGCTCATGGGCTCCAGACGTCGGCGGACACACGGCGGGCGGGCGCGGCTGCGCGCCCGCCCGCCGGTTTCTTACCCGGAGAGAGTGTAATGGATGTGAAGGCCGCGCGCGCACCGGGCGAGCGCGGCCGGCGCGCGACGAGCGTCTTCCTCGCGGGACGGCCTCAGGCCGGGCGCGAGCTGGGCGGAGCCGGGTTCGCCGCCGCTGCGGGGAGGGGCTCGGCTGCCGGCTCCGCCACTGCTGCGGGGTGTGGCTCGGCTGCCGGCTTGGGCTCTGTCTCGGGTGGCGGCAGCGGCTGCGGCAACTCGACCGTGAACTCCGCCCATGCGCCGGGGACGGAGTTCGCCCGGATGCGGCCATGGTGAAGCTGGATGATGCGCCACGAGTTGTAGAGACCGAGGCCGCTTCCCCGGCGGGGGTCCCCTTCGCGCTTGATGCGCGAGAACCGCCGGAAGAGCTTGGCTTTGTCCTCGGGGGTGAAGCCGGGCCCCTCGTTCCACACCCGGATGGTCACGCGCGTGCGTTCGGCGGACAGACGGACCGCGACACGCCCGCCGTCGCGGCCGTAGCGGGCGGCGTTCGTCAGCAGGTTGACGAGCACGATCCGCAGGAGCGAGGGGTCGCAATCGGCCATGGCTTTCGGCGTCTGCGAGCTGTCGACCTCGACCTGCATCCGGCGTTCCTCGAGCTGGGGGCGCACGAGCTCGACGCTGGGCGCGATCACGTCGGCCTCGAGGCGCACGTTCGACTTGAACGCGGCGCGCAGCTCGCCGCCCTCGACGCTGCGAGAGGTCGAGGTACTCGCGGATGAGGTCGATGAGGTACTCGCCCTTCTGGGCCATGCGCTCGACGCGGTCCTTCTGCGGTCTGCTCGAGCTCGCCGAGGTACCCGCCGGCCAGCAGGCGGGCGTCGGTCACCAGCGAGGCGAGCGGACTCTTGAGCTCGTGGCTGACGAAGCCGAGCAGCTCGAAGTAGGCGCGGTTGACCTGCTCGAGCTGCTCGATGCGCCAGGCCTTCTCGACGGCCTGGCTGAGGCGCTCGGTGATCGACATCTGCAGCTCGACGTGGCGTGCGCGTGTAGGCGTTCGGCTCGCGCGAGCTGCGGAACATGAAGCCGACGACGCGGCCCTCGACCTGCAGCGGGCAGGTGAGGCTGCTGCGCACGCCTTCTTGACGCAGCAGCCGCTCGTGGAGCGGCTGCGCGGATGCTCGTCGAGGTACTGCTGCAGGTCGCCGATGATGCGCGGCGTGCCGGTCATGCAGCACGCGCTGCAGCGAGCTGCCGTGCAGGTCCTCCGAGTAGCCCTTGCGCAGCAGAGATGGGCTCGTAGGCGGCGCGCGTGAAGTAGCTGGTGACGCGCCGCCCGTCTTCCTCGACGAAGGCGAAGCTCATGCGGTCGCAGGGGATCAGCGCCTGCGTCTCGTCGAACAGGTAGTTGACCACGTCGACGAGCGCCGGGCTTGGCGGCGATGCGCTGGTTGACCGATCGCGCAGCATCGTCCGTTCCTCGGCGTGAGCGGCCGCAGGCCCTGCGGGTCGCGGTACGGGTCTACGTAGCTGGTCGTGCCGTTCTGTCGGGCCATGAGCGGGCGCCCCCGGGCGCCGGCGAGGACCTGGGTCCTCTGGTCGTGGTACGGACGGTCGTGCAGTCGCGAGGGTCGCGGTCATCTTCCCACGGCGCGGCGGCGGAAAACGAGCGCTGACCCGCCTTGCGAGCGCCCGGTACCACCCGATCCCCGCGACCGTCCGGCTCTTCTCGCTGCGGCTCACGAGCTGCGGTACGCTGATCAGTACTCGGCCGGCAGGGTCTTGAGCTGCGCGGCGCGTGAAGACCGGGCCGTCCTTGCAGACGTAGACCGGCCCGATGTTGCAGCGACCGCACTTGCCGACGCCGCACTTCATGCGCATCTCGAGCGTGGTGAAGACGGCGTCGTCGGCGAAGCCGAGCTTCTCGAGCACGGGGAAGGTGAACTTGATCATGATCGGCGGCCCGCAGATGACGGCGACGGCGTTCTCGGCGCTGCGGCGCCACTTCGCCGAGCACGGTCGGGACGAAGCCGACCCGGCCCGTCCCAGTCCGGCGTCTCGCCGCCCGGGTCGACGGTCGTCGACCATGGTGACGTCGTCGCGCGCGGCCCACTCCTCGAGCTCACGCTTGTAGACCAGGTCGGCCACGCGTGCGCGCGCCGTAGACGATGGTCACGTCGCCGAACTCGTCGCGCCGGTCGAGGACGTTCCAGATGACGCAGCGCACGGGGGCCAGGCCGATGCCGCCGGCGACGAAGACGATGTCCTTGCCCTGCCACTCGTCGAGCGGGAAGCAGTTGCCGTAGGGCCCGCGGAAGCCGATCGTGTCGCCGACGTTGACCTCGCGCAGGGCCGTCGGTCACCTTGCCGACCAGCTTGAAGGTGCACTCGATGGCGTCCGTGCGGGTGGGCGGGCTGGCGATGCAGAACGTCGCCTCGCCGGCGCCGAAGACCGAGTACTCGCCGAACTGGCCGGCGCGGAACGCGAAGGCGTCGCGCAGGGCCTCGTCCTGGAACTCGAGGCGCAGCGTGCGCGTGTCGACGGTCTCGTCGATGAGGTCGACGACCGTCATGAGCTGGGCTGGTAGATGGTCGGTCCGGGCGGGCCGTCCAGGCGTGGGGCGACGGTGCTCACGCGCGCGTCTCCTCTCCAGCATGTGCGGCCACGGCGCCGCTGTCGCGCGTCGACGTCGATCGCGGCGAGGATCTCGACCAGGTCCTGGCCGGCGTGGCAGACGCGCGTGCAGCGGCCGCAGCCGGTGCAGAGGACCTCGCCGAAGCGCAGCGGGTAGATGGCGAACTTGTGGTTGATGCGCTGCCGGAAGCGGGCGTTCTGGTCCTCGCGCGGGTTGTGGCCCGAGGCGTGCAGCGGTGAACTTGCGCGCTCTGGCAGGTGTCCCAGCAGCGTCGGCGCGTGCCGCTGCCGACGCCGTCCGGCTCGTCGACGATGTCGAAGCAGTGGCAGGTCGGGCAGACGGAGGAGCAGGCGCCGCAGCCGTTGCAGCGCACGCCGAGCGCGGTCGAGCAGCGGGTCGTCGAAGTGCGTCTCGATCCACTCCCGCACCGAGGCGGCGTCGATCTGGAGGTTCGCGGCGACACGGCGCCGCCGCGGCGCGGCGCCTCTCGGCGCCGTCCTCGCGCAGCTCCGGCGTCGCCGGGGCGAAGCGCTCGGCGTGGGCGCTCACGAAGGCGCGCGCCCTTGTCGGTGGTCGCCTCGACGAGCCAGCCGCCCTCGACCGGCGTGATCAGGCCGTCGGCGCCGCGCGTGCCGTCGGGCGCGAGCCCGACGGCGGCGCAGAAGCAGGACTCGTCCTCGACGGCGCAGGCCAGCGTGAAGACGGTCGTCGTCGCGCGGCGGCCGTTCCAGAGATCGTCGGCGGAGTCCCAGTTCATGACCTTGTCGACGATCTCGAGCGCGGCCGCGTCGCAGGGCTTGACGCCGAGGGCGACACGCTCGCGTGGGGCTGTGCCGCGCTCGATCGCGATCTCCGCGCCGCGCTGGCGCCAAGCAGAACAGCGCCTCGTTCTGCGGCAGGAAGAAGCCCTTGAGCGAGAGGCGCGGCATACCTGCCGCGAGGACGGGCTCGGCGCCCGCCGCGAGAGCTTGATACTCGAGCGGGTGGCGGCCGTGATCGGCGTCGGCCGCGGCGGCCGCCGGTGATGCCGGCTCGGCGGCGACCGGCCCGATCGACTCGACCGCCGCCACCGCCAGATCGGACATGAGGCCGCCGAGCTCGGTCTTCGCGAGGAAGACGGTCTCCGTGTCTCGGGCGGCGCTCATTTGATGAACTCCTCGGCGTCGTCGAGGCGGTAGTCGCCGACGGGGGCCGCCGCCTCGGGGTCGTCGGTCACGACGTGCGCGAAGCGCTGCCGCAGCACCTGCGCGAGCTTGCGGTTGAGCAGGGTCAGCGGGAGATCGACGGGGCAGACCCGCTCGCACTCGCCGCAGTCGACGCAGCGGCCCGCGAGGTGGAGCGCGCGCGTGAGGTTCCAGGACAGATTGCCGCGCGGGTGCGAGGCGGTCTCGATCCACTGCGGTACGCTCTTGTCGGCGACGCAGCGCTCGCAGACGCACAACGGGCAGACCTGGCGACATGCGTAGCAGCGCACGCAGCGCGAGAACTGCTCGGTCCAGTACTCCCAGCGCTCCTCGACCGTGAGGTCGTCGAGGGCGGCGACCTGCTCGTCGACGGTCGTCGGCGGGCGCGGCGGGTCGTCCTGAGGATCGCCCACGAGGTGGTCGACGAGCGAGGGCTCGCGGTTGTCGCAGCGGAAGCAGCGCGGCGACACGTTCTCGCCGGTGAGGGCGACCGCCTCGGGCAGGTCGGACGCCTCGAGCACGCCGCCGCAGCGCACGCCGATGAGGACGAGATCGTCGCGCTTGACCTGCCCCTCGCGCAGCAGCCCGGCGACGCTCTTGGTGTCGCAGCCCTTCACCACCAGCGCGACGCGACCCAGCGCGGCGACCTGCGAGCGCCGCGGGTTCAGGTAGGTGGCGAGGTTGTGGACGCAGCGCGTGTCGAAGATGAGACGCTCGACGTCGTCGGCCGCAGTGACGAAGACCGGGCGGGCGCCGCGGCGGCTGTCCTCCCAGCCGATCACGGCGCCGACCTTCTCCGTGGCGAGCAGCTCGCGGGCGATCTCGTGCAGGTCGGCCGGGTCGTCGACGGCGCCCGTGACCGGGTAGCTCGCCGCGGCCGTCGTGCGCCGCGGCGCGTCCGCCGTGTCCCGCTGCTCGGCCGTGCCGTCCCGCGACTCGCCCACGGCGTCGGTCGACTCGATGATCGCGTCGTGCGGCTCGGTCATCGCGCCGCCTCCTCGAAGAGGCCCTCGATGGAGGCGTAGGACTCGCCGGTCGCGGCCGGACGGTCGACGAGGCGCCGGTACTCGTCGAAAGGCCCGAGGGCGCGCACCCGCGCGACGGTCTCGTCGACCACGTCGCGCCACTTCGCGCCCTCCGACGCCGACACCCACGAGAAGGTCATGCGGCCGGGGTCGATACCGATGAAGGCGGCCAGCTCGAGGAAGAGCGCGAAGCGCCGCCGCGCGTGGTAGTTGCCGGAGGTGTAGTGACAGTCGGCCGGGTGGCAGCCGCTGACGATGACGCCGTCGGCGCCGCGCTCGAACGCCTTCACGATGAACAGCGGGTCGATGCGCCCCGTGCAGGGCAGCCTGATGATGCGGACGTTGCTCGCCATGCGCAGCCGGCTGGTGCCGGCCAGGTCGGCGCCGGTGTAGGTGCACCAGTTGCAGACGAAGGCGGTGATGCGCGGCTCGAAGTCGCCGCTGCGTCCGTCTGTCGTGTCGTCGTGGCTCATCGCACCGCCCACATCGTCATCAGGGCCAGAAGGCCAGTGCCTCGATCTCGGCGTGCACCTGCTCGTCGGTGAAGGTGGCGAGCTCGATGCTCTTGCTGAGGCACACCGCCTGACAGGTGCCGCAGCCCTGGCAGACCCCCGGGTTGATGCTCGAGACCGTGCGTACGACCTCGCCGGCGCGGTCGAGCAGTTCTTTCACCTCGACGGCGCCATACGGGCAGACTCGCTCGCAGGTCATGCAGCCGATGCAGGTCTGCTCGTTGACGACCGCGACCGCCGGCTCGCGCTCGAGCTCGGTGACGCTGAAGAGCCCGAGCACCTTGGCGGCCGTGGCGCTCGCCATGGCGACCGAGTCCGGGATGTCGCGCGGGGACTGGCAGGCGCCGGCCACGAAGACACCGGCGGTGTTGGTCTCGACCGGTCGCAGCTTGGGGTGGGCCTCGTTGATGAAGCCGTGCTCGTCGTAGCTCACGGAGAGCGTCTGCGCGAGCTGCTTCATGCCCGGCTGCGGGCGCATCGCGGTGGCCAGCACGACCATGTCGGCGTCGATCGCGACCGCCTCTCCGGCGAGCGTGTCGTAGCCCACCACCTTGATCGTGTCGCCGTCACGGTAGATGCGCGACACGCGGCCGCGCAGGTACTCGGCGCCGTCCTCCTCGATGGCGCGCCGCGTGAACTCGTCGTAGCCCTTGCCGGCCGCGCGGATGTCCATGTAGAAGAGGACGGCGCGCCCGTCGTGCACCTTGTGGCGGTAGAGCATCGCGTGCTTGGCGTTGTACATGCAGCAGATCTTGCTGCAGTAGCTGATGCCCTTCTCGGGGTCGCGCGAGCCCACGCAGTGCACGAAGACGACGGTCTTCGGCACCTTGCCGTCCGAGGGCCTGCGGATCTCGCCGGCGGTCGGCCCGGACGCCGACGCGAGCCGCTCGAACTGAAGGCCGTCGATGACGTCGGGCACGTCGCCGTAGCCGTACTCGCCGTAGCCCTTGAGCCCCTCAGGCTGGTCGCGCCCGATCGAGTAGAGCTGGTAGCCCGTCGCCACGACGATCGCGCCGACCTCCTCGGTGACCAGCTCGTCGCGCTGGGTGAAGTCGACGGCGCCCTTGAGGCAGGCCTCGGCACACTTGCCGCAGACCTCCTTCTTGATGCCTTTGGCGATCGCCTTGAAGCGGCCGCAGTTCTGGCGGTCGATCACGGGGGTGTTGGGGACGGCCTGGGGGAAGGGGACGTAGATGGCCGAGCGCGTGCCGAGACCGGCGTCGAACTCGCTCGGGGTGCGCCGGTTCGGGCACGCCGCCATGCAGTCGCCGCAGCCGTTGCAGACGTCCGCGTCGACGCAGCGCGCCTTCTTCCGCACTGTGACCTTGAAGTTGCCGATGTAGCCGTCGACCGCGTCGACCTCGCTCCAGGTCATCAGCTTGATGTTGGGATGCTGGTAGACCTCGACCATCCGCGGCGTGAGGATGCACTGCGAGCAGTCGAGCGTGGGGAACGTCTCGGACAGCTGCGCCATGTGCCCGCCGATGGAGGCGTCCTTCTCGACCAGCACGACCTCGTGGCCGCCGTCGGCGATGTCGAGCGCCGCCTGGATGCCGGCGATGCCGCCGCCGATCACGAGGGCGCGCTTGGTGACGGGGATGTGGATCGTCTCGAGCGGGCGGTTGTGCTTGACCTTCTCGACGATGGTGCGCGCCGTGTCGATCGCCTTGTCGGTCGCCTCGTCGCGGTCCTCGTGGATCCACGAGCAGTGCTCGCGGATGTTCGCCATCTCGCAGAGGAAGGGGTTGAGACCGGCCTGCGCCACGGCGCGGCGGAAGGTCTTCTCGTGCATGTGCGGCGAGCAGGCCGCGACGACGACCCCGGTCAGCTGCTTGTCGATGATCGCCCGCTTGATGAGCGTCTGCCCCGGGTCGGAGCACATGTACTTGTAGTCCTCGGCGTGGACGACGCCGGGGTGTGAGCGCAGCTCCTCGGCGACGGCGGCGCAGTCGACGGTGCGGCCGATGTTCTCGCCGCAATGGCAGATGAAGACGCCGACGCGGGCCATCAGGCGCTCTCCGTCGCGGCGGCGCGGGTGGTCGTGGCCTCGGCCTCGGCTGTGAGCTCGGCGAGCAGCGGACCGGCGTCGACGAAATGGCGGCCGACGCCGAGCTCGGCGGCGGAGAGGCCGACGGCCAGCCCGACGAGCTCGGTGATGTACAGCACCGGGAGCGGCTCCTCGCCGCGGCCGGTCATCGCCGCCTGCCGGAGGTCGAGGTTGGTGTGGCAGAGCGGGCAGGCGACGGCGATCGCCTGGGCGCCGTGGGCGCGGGCGTCGGCGACGATGCGGCGGCCCAGCCGCACCACCGAATCCGTGCGCGAGATGGAGAAGGCGCCGCCGCAGCACTCGACCGCCATGTTCCAGCTCACGGGCGCGGCGCCGCAGGCGGCGAGCACGGTCTCCATGGTGGTCGGCTGCTCGGCGTCGTCGAAGCCGGTGACCTCGTGCGGACGCACGAGCAGGCAGCCGTAGTAGGCGGCCACGCGCAGGCCGGCGAGCAGCGCCGGCTCGACGCGCGCCGCGACGAGCTCCTCGATGATGGGCGCGTGCGCGGCGAGCAGGTCGACCACGTTGTGGATGCGGAGCGGGGCGGGCAGCGGCCGCCCGAGGATATCGGGCATGCGGGCGGCGAGGTCGGCATCGGTGGAGAGCGCGTGCTGGGCCGCCGCCATGCGGCTGTAGCAGGCGGCGCACGGCGCGACGAGCTCGTCGGCCCCCTGTTCGGCGGCGAGGGCCAGATTGCGCGCCGGCAGGGCGACGCCCAGGTCGCGGCTGACGGGGTGCGCCGAGCTGGCGCCGCAGCAGTTCCAGTCGTCGATCTCGGTCATCTCGATGCGCAGTGCCTTGGCGACGGCGAGGAAGCTCTCCTCGAACTCTCTCGAGGTGCCCTGCAGCGAGCAGCCCGGGTAGTAGGCGAGCGTCATCGGTCGGTCTCCGGGGCGCGGCTCGCGCCGGCCAGGTCGGCGGCGCTGACGCCGCAACGCTTGAAGATGGCACGCACGTCGCCCACCGCATGCACGCGGTGGGGCAGCGGGTGCAGCTTGCCGCGGCGCACCAGGCCGGGGGCGTTGCCCATGTCCTGGAGCAGCGCCCGGCTGCGCAGCTTGTACTGGACGAAGAAGCCGGCCTCGTAGAGCCTGCCCGTCAGGCGGACCTGGTCGAGGAACGAGCGATGGAACGCGGCGATGGCACGCGGGACGTCGCGGCTGCCGTCGAGGACGGCGGCCTCGCGGAGCGCGTCGATGAGCGCCGCCGGGTCGGTCCCGGTCGGGCAGCGGGTGCTGCAGGTCTCGCAGGTGAGGCAGAGCCAGAGAGAGTCGGCGGCGAGGACTTCGCGGTACCGGCCCCGAGCCGCCAGTCGCATGATGTCGTGAGGCTGGAGCGTCATCTCGGCGGCCATCGGGCAGCCGGCAGAGCACTTGCCGCACTGGTAGCAGTGCGCCGCTGCCGAGCGCGTCTCCGCGAGCACGCGCTCGATCGCGTCACCGCGGGACATCGCTCCGGGCTCTCGTGTCACGGGCTTGCTCTACCTCCTGCCGGGTGCTGGGAAGGGCCCCCTCACCACGCCGGCCACCTCCGCAGGAACTATCACGCCTGATTGTAGGGTCTCCACACTAAGGTAGCAACAAGCGATGACTCAGGTGATGTGCTGATACGCGCCCGCGCGAGAGACGGGCGGCAGGGGGGCTGTGCGGCGGCCCGTCGCGCCGACGGTGGTCGCCGCGTTCCCTCTCACCTTCAACGAGGTACGCCCACATGAACGCTCGGGCAGCGTACGCCGCTCAGCCTACAGCGCGCCGAGGGTGGCGGTCCGCCGCGTCCTGTGACTATGGTCGTACGAGGCCACCATGCTGCCTGTCGCCACTGTCTACCCCGTCGCGCTCGTCTGCGCCGCCCTCTCGCCGGCTGGTATGGTGTGAGGCGTCGCCAGAGCGGGTCAATTCCACCCTCCTTTCTGGTCGATCGTGAATCCTAACCGTCAGGGTGGACCAATCTCAGGGGTGCAGGTCATCGGCCCTACAGAGTCGTTCTCGGATTTCTGCCCGTGGCAGTCGCTGGGCGTGGTAAGGTCGGGTGCGTCTTCGCCGGATGCTCGTGGACCGGTCGTCCAATTCGTATTGTGCGATCGGTGCCTTAGGGCGCACGGAGGCCGTGCTGAAGGGGGATTCGCTGGAAGGCGATTCGACTTGCGGGGAGGCACGCGGAGTCCCCGGGGTCATGTGGTGCCGTGGCCTCGACGCGCATGCGACCAGGGACTCCACGAGTCAAGCGACCTCGGAGGCTGAAGATGGACCGCGAACTCACCACCACCTTGTCCGGCGCCGTTGAGCTTGGCCGTGCTATCGCGGAGCAGGTGGGGGGCGTGATCGTCGGCAAGGCCGATCAGACGCGCCTGCTCACCGTCGCTCTGCTCGCCGACGGGCATGTGCTCCTTGACGACGTGCCCGGCGTCGCCAAGACGCTGCTCGCACGGACCTTCTCTGCCACGCTCGGTCTTGTGTTCTCGCGTATCCAGTGCACGCCCGACCTCCTGCCCGGCGACGTGACCGGATCGTTGGTCTTCGACCAGCGGCTCGGGGAGTTCGAGTTTCGCCCCGGGCCGCTGTTCGCCAGCGTCGTGCTCGCCGACGAGATCAACCGTGCCACTCCGCGCACGCAGTCGGCGTTTCTTGAGGCGATGGAGGAGCGAGGCGTGACCGTGGACGGGACGACGCACCCGCTGCCGCAGCCGTTCATGGTGTTGGCGACGCAGAACCCGGTGGAGCTCAAGGGGACCTTCCCTCTGCCGGAGGCACAGGTGGACCGCTTTCTGCTGCGTCTGCGCATGGGGTACCCGACACACGACGAAGAGACGCGCATGCTGGAGCGGTTCCGCAGCGGTGACCCCCTGAGTGAGGTGCGCGCCGTTGTGAGCGCAGACGAACTGCCCGCCGCGCGAGCGGCGGTCCACGCCGTCCACGTCTCCGGCGACGTGGCCGGATACATCGTGGCGCTCACGAGAGAGACTCGGGAGTCCCCGCTACTGAGACTCGGCGCGAGCCCGCGCGCCTCGCTCGCACTGCAACATGCGGCTCAGGCCACCGCCGCCCTCGCGGGCCGTGACTTCGTCACTCCCGACGACGTGCAGGCGCTCGTTGCCCCCGTCTTGGCACACCGGCTGCTGCTCGCGCGAGACGCGGTCATCGATGGGCGTTCGGCGGACGACGTCCTGCGTGAGGTGGCAGCGGGAGTGCCGGTGCCGGCAGAGGTCGGGGCGGGCCAAGCCTCGGTCGAGTGACCAGAAGGCGGTCATGCACGTGAGATCCATTCTCTTGGCCGCGCTTGCGGGACTGGCGGTCTCGGGCATCCTTCACTCGACCACGCTCGCGTTCGCGACGCTCACCGCGTCGGTCATCGCCACGCTCGTGGCCACAACGCATCGGCGCATCTTCGCCGCCGTCACCTTCGACCGATCGCTCTCCCGGCGCGTTGTCTCGTGGGGCGGCGAGCTCGAGATCACCATCAGCATTTCCAATGACAAGCTTCTGCCGCTCGTGTGGATACGTGTGTGCGATGAATGGCCGACCGGCCTTGAACCCCAGGGTTTTCGCCTGTCGCCCATGTCGCATCTCGGGAGGCAGGCGTTCGTCCAGACCGTCTCCGTGCGCTGGTACGAGCGGCTCCGACGACGGTACCGCGTGCGCTGCGTAGAGCGCGGTCTCCATAGATTCGGTCCCGTGGAGCTGGAGGCCGGCGATCCCTTCGGCATCGGCGGGGTCGAGCAGGCTGTCGAGGCGCGACAGGAGCTGACTGTGCTGCCGAGAGTGCTCAGTCTGCCCGCATCGGATCTGGTCACGGGTCGCCCGATGGTCTCGGAGGCCGCGGTGCGCTCGCTAGTGACCGACCCCACGGCGCTGCGAGACACGCGGATCTATCGCCGGGGAGATCCGCTGCGCGCCATCGACTGGCGCGCCACGGCGCGGGTGGGGTCGCTGCATACGAAGGAGTTCGACCCCGCCTCACTGGCGGCGATGCGGCTGCTACTGGACGTCGAGTCGACGCGCAAGGCCTGGCAAGTCATCGACCCCGACCTCATGGAGCTGCTATGCGTGGTTGCCGCCTCCGTGGCAGCGGCCTTCGCAGACCAAGACTACGCGGTCGGGCTGGCCTCCAACGCGTCTCTGACGCATGAGCGGCGCACCGCGGACATCCAGGCGGCCTACGGCGCGCTGCCCGAGGTTCTCGAAACACTGGCGCGCCTGAGCCCATACGCCGCAGGCGACTACGGCTCCGTCATCACGGCGGAGCTAGCAGATGAGACTGGGAGCGCTGACTGCGTCGTGATCACGGCGAAGCTGCGGCCGGCCGTACGCAGCCTCATCGCAAGGCTGCGCGCTGAGCGGCCGACCACCGTCGTCTTCGTGGGTCGTCCTGACGAGGCCGAGCTACCATTCGCCGACTTCGCGATTCCCGCGGACTTCGCCTGGAGGACGAGCGATGCGCTCCCGCTCCGGGCTTGACCTCGCCGGGCTGGCGCTCGCCGCTGCGGTGGACGGCGTCTGGTGCGGCGCCCTTGCCGCGGTACTCACCGGAGCATCGTGGATCCCATCGACGGCTTTCGCGTTCGCCGTCGTGGTTGTCGCAGGGTACGGCGCCCGGCAGAACTCGGGCGCCGAGCGGGAGCGGATTGCGTGCATCGTCGCCGTAGCGGTGGTTCTGGTCGCCACGGGCGTGCTGTTCTGCGCAGGTCAGTCCTGGGCGCACCCCTACGTCGTGTGGCATGGCGGACGTGATGTCGTCTTCGTCAGCATGCTCGTTGTCCTTGGCATCCGCGTGGGTCGCGCCGTGGTGTCGCCGGAGGAAGCCATGTGGCGGGCGGTACGTGCGTTCGGTCTGCTGTGCGCCATGCTCGTCTGCGCTGCCGCGGCTGGCGCGACTCCGTCCTGGGGCGCTTGGGTGATCGTAGCGTCGGTCGTCGTCGGCGGCCTTTTCATCGCGGTGGTGCGCTACCGCGACCTGACCGACGCGGTCAACGACGCCGACCGCCTGCCGGCCTGGCCGTGGCTGGCTGCCGTTGCCGCTGCGCTCCTGGGTATCATCGCCGTCGGTCTGTTGCTCACCCATGTCGTGAGTCCAAACGTACTCCGCTGGGTGCTCGAGACGCTCGCGGCCGGGCTCTCCTACGCTCTCGCCAGCGTAGCTTTCGTTATCGGCTGGGCCGGAGCATGGCTGCTCCGCGGCGCGGAACACATGTTCACACTTTTCCACCTCCATGCCGCGGGCTCCAAGTCAATCGAATCGCTGGTGGCCGAGCCCAGCTATGTTCCGGCCACCTCGACGGCTGACTTGGATACCCTGAGAGTAGTCTTGATGATCGGTGCGGCCGTGGCGGCCGTCGCCACATCGCTGGCGATCGTCGCGGTGGCGCTTCGGCGCTCTCGCCGCGAGCCGCCTGACCAAGAAGCGGTCGAGGAAGAACATGAGACCCTCACCTCGCCTCGGTCCGCGGCGCTGAAGCGAGCGGCGGCCATCGGCCGCCTGCTTCGCCGCCGCCTCATGACGCTACGTCAGACGCCGAGCTGCCCTGCTGAGATCGTGCGGCATCGCTATGCGCAGCTCGAGCGGCGGCTGGCGCGAGCCGACTTGCCACGACTGCCGGGCGTGACGGTGCGAGCGCACCTTGCCGCAGTGGCGACAGTGGTCGCTGTCTCGCCAGCCAAGGGGACTGCCGATGGCTGGCCGGTCCCCGGAGAGCTCGCGCAGCCGGCCGCAGATCTCGCCGCCATCTACGAGTTGGCGCGGTACTCAGACCAGGCGCTCGACGCTTCGCAGGCCGCACGCTTCGAGGCCTTGGCACGGGCCTTCAGTCGCCTCGGAGGAGAGTATCGCCGACGGCCGAAACGTCGTGAAGTGACTCGCAGCCAATTGAGTCCCGCACGGCCGGCACCGTTGACTCAAGACTCCCTGCAGCTGGGGCTAGCTGTTCCGCATCACGAGGTTGTTGACCTGAGTCTGCCCAGCGGCGTGTCGCCGTCGAGGCCTCCGTGCGGTCGGTAGTCATTGTAGTAGGCGAGGAAGCCAGGTAGGGCGGTGATGCGTTCCGCGGTCGCCTGGTAGGGCCGCCGGTAGGCCCAGCCGTTCTGCAGCGTCTTCACGAACGCCTCGGCCTTGCCGTTGGTCTGCGGCCGGTAGGGTCTGGTGCGCGGGTGTGCGATACCGTGCTGCGCGGCCGCCTCGTGGAAGGCCCGTGAGAGGTGGTCGGCCCCCATCCTCAGTACAGCTCGTTGTGACAGGGCCTCCGCTTGTCGGTCATCGTAGTCGAGTAGATCATGCCGGCACCAGCACGGCAGGTGTTCTTTGCGCCGCCGCGAACTCGGCGCTGTGCTCGTGGTCGATCTAGGTGTCCCAATGCTTGTCGCGCGCTCAGCGCCGCCGTTGGCCTCGCTCGCCGGATGCTGGCCGCCCGTGTAATCGACGAGGTGCGGAGGGTCGGTGGCCATGAGGGACGCCCTCTTCTCCGCCATCAACCTCAATACGTCCTCGGTACTCGTGCTGTCCCCGCAGAGGAGACGGTGCTCCCCGAGCCGGTGGAGGTCGCCGGGCCGGCGGCCGCGCGCCGGCGCCCAGAAGCGACGAGGCCCGGGGCCGCACGTGGTGCGGCCCCGGGCCTCGTCGGCCGCCGCCGAGGCGACGGCCTCGCTCGTCGTCAGTCCTGCGGGATGTGTCTGCCGCGCGCCGTGTAGCTGGTGTGCAGCAGCTTGTGGCTCTTGTGGCCGCAGGGGCCGTCGGTCAGGAACTCGGCGTAGGTGCGCGTGACGGCCGGGTTCTCGTACGACTTGCGCACGTCGTAGGCCTTGTCCTCGGCATAGATGGCCTTGGCTCTCGCGGCCCGGATCTCGGGGCTCGTCGGGATCGGCTGGCCGCCGCCGCCCAGGCAGCCGCCCGGGCAGGCCATGAACTCGATGAAGTGACACTCGCTGAACTTGCCGCCCGCCTTGATGTCCTCCATGACCTTCTTGGCGTTGGCGGTGCCGTGCGCCACGGCGACCTTGAGGGTCGCGCCCTTGAGCCAGTCCCAGTTCGGGACGAGGTGAGCGAGGATCTCGGGCACCGGGCCGACGGCGTCGATCGGGATCTCGGCGTAGCGCACGCCCGCGAAGCCGCGCACCGGGACGATGTCGCCGTGGTCGTAGATGCTCTCGACCTTCTGGCCGGTGACCAGCTCGATCACCGTGCGCAGGGCCGACTCCATCACGCCGCCGGTGGCGCCGAAGATGACGCCGGAGCCGGTCGCCGTGCCGAACGGGTCGTCGAAGTCGGCCTTCGGCAGGCTCGGCACGTGGATGCCGGACTCGCGGAACATCTTGCCGAGCTCGCGCGTGGTGAGGCCGTAATCGACGTCCTTGAAGCCCGAATCGTGCATCTCGGGCCGGTTGCACTCGAACTTCTTGGCCGAGCAGGGCATGAGCGCGACGCTCACGATCTTGGCCGGGTCGAGCCCCAGCTTCTCGGCGTAGAAGGTCTTGATGAGGGCGCCGAACATCTGCTGCGGGCTCTTCGCCGACGAGGCGTTGGGCAGGTACTCGGGGTAGAAGTGCTCGAGGTACTTGACCCAGCCCGGTGAGCAGCTCGTGAACTGCGGAAGGGCGACGGTCGTGTCCTTCTCGACCAGCGCCTTGTAGAGCCGCAGGATGAGCTCGGTGCCCTCCTCGATGATGGTGAGGTCGGCCGTGAAGTTGGTGTCGAAGACCTTGTCGAAGCCGATGCGGCGCAACGCCGTGTTCATCTCGAAGGTGACGGGCGTGCCCGGCTCGAGGCCGAAGAGCTCGCCCATCGCCGAGCGCGGCGCCGGAGCGGTCTGGATCACGACGTGCGTGTCGGGGTCGTCGATGGCCTGCCACACCTCGTCGGTCTCGTCCTTCGCGTAGAGAGCGCCGGTCGGGCAGCGGTTGATGCACTGCCCGCAGTTGATGCAGACGACGTCGCCGAGCGGAAGGTCGGCGAAGGTGGCGATCGCCGTCTGGTTGCTGCGGTTGACGGCCTCGAGGACGCCGACCTCCTGGATGTCGATGCAGGTGCGCACGCAGCGCCGGCAGCGGATGCACTTGTTCATGTCGCGCATGACCGAGTAGCTCGAGGTGTCGAGCTCGGCCACCGGCTGCTCGGGGTGACCGAAGCGGAAACGGTCGATGCCGTACTCCTCGGCCAGCGCCTGTAGCTCGCAGTTGCCGTTGCGCACGCAGCTGTAGCAGTCACCGTAGTGCTCGCTCAGCAGGAGGTCGAGCACATGACGCCGGGCCTGGCGTACGCGCCGGCTGTGCGTCTGGATGACGATCTGATTGACGACCGGGTGCGTGCAGGCCGGCTGCAACGTGCGCTGTCCCTCGACCTCGACGAGACACATGCGGCACACGCCGGCCACATTGAGATCGGGGTGGTTGCACAGGGTGGGGACGCGGATGCCCATGCTGGTCGCCGCTTCGAGGATTGTCGATCCGAAGGGGACCTTGGACTCGACGCCGTCGATGGTCACCGACACGAGACCGCCGATGGCGTTCGGGCTGGTCGTCACGGGCACGCGCCGCGCCTGCTGCGAGAGCGGCGCGCGATGGATGGGGGTCGTGGGGTTGCTCATGCTCACTCCCCGGTCACGCGCTCGGGGCGCGGTTCGTGATCTCGTCGCCGAAGTGCTCGATGATCGAGAGGAAGGCGCTCGGGCTGGTCTGCCCGAGGCCGCACTTCGAAGCGACCTGCATGGTGGCGCCGAGCGACTTGACGTCGGCGAGGAACTCCGGCGGACAGGCGCCCTGCTTGAGGAGCCGCACGCACTGGAGCATCTGGGCGTTGCCGAGTCGGCACGGCGTGCACTGGCCGCAGCTCTCCTCGACGAAGAACTCGAGGAAGTTCTCGGCGACGTCGAGGATGTCGCGCTGCGGCCCGATGACCATGACGGAGCCGCCGGTGGGGATGTCCTCGAAGGCGAGACGGCGGCCGAAATCCCTGGCGGGCACGCAGACGCCGGAGGCGCCGCCGATCTGGACCGCCTTGGCGCCGTCGGCGCCGACCTCTTTCAGCAGATCGGCGATGGAGATGCCCCAGGGGAACTCGTACACGCCGGGCTTCTCGCAGTCACCGGAGACGCTGAACAGCTTGTAGCCCGTCGAGCGTTCGGTGCCGAAGCCCTTGAACCACGCGGTGCCCTTGGCGAAGATGCAGGCCACCGCGGCCAGCGTCTCCACGTTGTTGACGACCGTCGGGTTGTTGAGCAGCCCGGCGACGACGGGGAACGGCGGCCGGTTGCGCGGCTCGCCGCGGAAGCCCTCGAGTGATTCGATGAGGGCCGTCTCCTCGCCGCAGACGTAGGCGCCGGCGCCGAGCGCCGTGATGATGTCGAAGTCGAAGCCCGCGAGGCCCTTCACGTCGTGCCCGAGCAGCCCGTCCTTGCGGCGCCGCTTGATGACCTCGTTGAGGTGCGGCCGCAGGTACTGGTACTCGGCGCGCAGGTAGACGATGCCGAGGCTCGCGCCGACGGCGCGGCCGCCGATCGTCATGCCCTCGAACACGAGGTCGGCGAACTCGGTGAGGATGGCCCGGTCCTTGAAGGTGCCGGGTTCGCCCTCGTCGGCGTTGCAGATGATGTACTTCTGGTCGGCCTTCTCCGCCGCGCAGAAGTTCCACTTCATGCCGGTCGGGAAGCCGGCCCCGCCGCGGCCCTTGAGGCCGCTGTCGGCGACGGTGTCGATGATGTCGCCGCGCGAGAGCGCGAGCGCCGCCTTGAGGCCCGCGTCGGCCTCGATGGTGGCATAGGTCAGGGCGTTGCCCTTGGTCTCGATCGTGATCGCCACGGCTCAGCTCTCCTTGGCCGCGAGGGTGCGGCAGTCGGCGAGGATGGCCGGGATCTGCTCGGGGGTGACCTTGGTGTGGATCTGGTCGTTCACGAGCAGGGCGGGTCCCTGGTCGCACATGCCCATGCAGCTTGCCCACTCGAGCGTGAAGAGGCCGTCGTCGGTGGACTCGTCGAAGGCGATGCCGAGCTCCTTCTGCAGCGCCTCGGCGACCGCTTGCTTGCCGGCGAAGTCGCACGAGAGCGTGCCGCAGAGGCGGATCACGAACGCGCCCTCGGGCGCGCCGTGCAGGAAGGCGTAGAACGAGGCGACGCCGTAGACCTCGACGGGATGGATGTCGAGGGCCTCGGCGACGACCTGCATCGCCTCGGCGTCGACGCCGCGGTGGCGGCGCTTGACCTCCTGAAGGATCGGTATGAGAGAGCTGCGACCTGGCCCGAGCTTCTCGATGAGCTCGCGGATCTCGGCGTGCAGCTGATCGGGTGTCGTTGCGAGCATCAGCAGCCTTCCTACTTCGTGGTCTCGAGCAGCTTCCGGACCTTGGCGACCAGCGTGGCCGGCTCGACCGGCTTCGGCTGGAACTCATCGACGGGGACCATCTCCTCGTCCTTGTCGATGTTGAGGCCCATCGCCGCGTTGACGCTGGTCAGCATGATGATGGGCAGGGTGTGACCGGCCTTGCGGATGTCACGCGCCATGCGGAGGCCGTCGTCCGGCTCCTCCATCATCACGTCGAGGATGAGCAGGTCGGGCTTGACCTCCTCGAGCTTCTTCAGCCCTTCGCCCTTGTTGGACGCACCCACGACTTCGAAGCCCTCGCGCTCGAGAACGAGCTTACCCGCCTCGATGATGTCGGGGTCGTCATCGACGATCAGGATCCTGGCCACCACGCGCTCCCTGTCCGTGTTTTGCTTGTCGCGCGCATCGTTTTGCGCGCGCTGCTGTCGTATGTCCGTCGCGGGCGCGCTCAAGCGCCGCTCACGAAGACACGGTGTGTGCCGAAGAGGGTGACGACGCGCTGGTCGAAGGCCTCTGGCCGGTCTTCGTGGTTCGTGCTCCTGGTACGGTCTCAGCTGTGCTGGTCCCTATACCGTCGTTCGCTCGCTTGTGCAAGTCGTAGCGAGCGGCCCACATGTAGTATGGCAGGCCGCGTCGTCCGGGCCAAGACGGGGGCGGCGGGGATCAAATCGGCCTCGTCAGCCCGTCTCGGCCGCGGCTCTGCCCTCAGCGCTCCCAGGGAGGCCTCCCGCGATGGGGGAGCACTCCCTCGCACGTCGCGTTCCGTCGTAGAGCCCGGAGTCTCCGCGAGGCACATGCAAACGGTGGCGATCTCGACACACTCAGGATCATCGGCGGGCTTGACATGGCCAGCTCTCGGTCACTAGGCTTCGCCAGACATCATCCGGTTGGTGGCCACCGGCTGTTGTAGAGATTGGGAGTCTACGCTCGAAGGGAGTACCGATGCGCATCTGTGTAGTCGGCGGCGCCGGCAAGATGGCCGAGGCGGCGATCCGCGACCTCGTCGAGTCCGACGAGGTCGACGCGATCGTCCTCGCCGACCTCAACGAAGCCGGCCTCGCCGCTCGCAAGGACGCCCTCGCCTCGGCGAAGATCGCGACCGTCGCCGTCGACGTCAGCGACGCAGAGGCCCTGGCGAAGGTCCTCGAGCCCGTGCGACGTCGTCGTCAACTGCTCGATGGCCTACTTCAACGAGGGCGTGATGGAGGCGTGCCTCAAGGCCGGCGCTCACTACACCGACACCGGCGGCCTCTTCCACTGGGCGAAGAAGCAGCTCGCCATGGGCGCCGCGCTTCGAGGCCGCCGGTCTGACCGCGATCCTCGGTTCGGGCTCGGCCCCCGGCATCGTCAACGTGATGGCGCGCTACGCTGAGCAGCGCCTCGACACCGTCGAGTGGGTGCGCATCACCGACGGCATCGCCAACTGGGGGACGGCGGCCGCCCCCCTCGTGCCGCCCTACTCGCTCGACACCATCCTGAACGAGTTCCTGATGGGTGCCTGGCCCTTCGAGGACGGCGAGTGGCGCGAGTATCCGCCCTTCTCCGGCGCCGAGGAGGTCGACTTCCCCGACCCGGTCGGCCCCCAGACCTGCTACTACACGATCCACTCCGAGCCCGCGACGATCCCCGTGGCTTTCGCCGACAAGGGCATCCGGGAGTGCTTCTTCAAGCTCGCCCTGCCGAAGCGCTTCGAGGAGAAGCTCCGCTTCCTCTGCGATCTCGGCGCCGCGGGCACCGAGGCGATCCCCGTCAAGGGCCAGCAGGTGGTGCCGCGCGATCTCGTCCTTGCGCTCGTCGAAGAGACCCTCAAGGAGGCGGCCGGCAAGGAGCCCGCGAAGCTCGACGACCACAAGGTCCTGAGGGTCGACGTGCGCGGCACCAAGGACGGCCAGACGCAAGACTGGCGCCTCGAGAGCGTCCTGCACTTCTACCCCGAGTGGAAGATGCCCTGCTCGACCTTCACGGTCGGCTACCCGGCGGCCCTCACCGGGCGCCTCCTCGGGCGCGGGGCGATCGCGAAGAAGGGCGCCTTCGGCGGCGAGGCCGCGATCCCGCCCGAGACCTACTTCGCCGAGCTCAACAAGCGCGGCATCAGCGTGACGGCGACGCAGAAGGTGGTGTACTGACCTCTGCACGCCGCCTCGCCATCCTCCGCCGTGGTGCGATCATGGACGGGTGGGCTGCGACGGGCGACCTGTCCCGCCGACATGACGGGTGAAGATGCGAGTGATGGAGATCTGAGGAGGGCCCACAGCCTGCCGGTATATTGGCACCAACCAGCTGGCGCAGAGGATACGCAGCGCGGTCGTCCATCCGCAGAGGATCTCCTCGGTCGCACAGAATGACATGGACAGCGTCAGCCGGAGGGGAGGAGCGACGTCGATGTACTCGATCATCAGCGTAGATGTGGCGAAGTGCACGGGGTGCCGGACGTGCGAGTTCTTCTGCTCGACGCGCAACGCCAGGGAGAGCAATCCCGTTCGCGCCAGGCTGTACGTGGTTCGCAGCGAGAAGGACGGGCGGATCACGTCGGTGCCTGTCATCTGCCAGCAGTGTGAGGACGCACTCTGCGTGAGACTGTGCCCCGCGGACGCGCTGGTCCGCGACGCGGAGACGCACGCCGTCGTGGTCGACGAGCAAAGGTGCCTCGGTTGCCGCACATGCGTCCAGGTGTGCCCCTTCGGGGCGCCGTTCGTCGACCCGCGCTTGGGCGTCAGCCAGAAATGCACGCTCTGCGAGGGCGACCCCTGGTGCGTGAAGGTCTGTCCGAACGATGCTCTCACCTTCGTGAGCGTCGACGAGGCGAGCTTGAATCGCAAACGTGCGGCCGTCGGCGAGTATCTGGCGTACCTCGAGACGTCCAAGGAATGACGAGCTTCTCAAGGGGGTCTCCCGTGTCCTTTCTCTACGGCGGCACCATCCTGTGGGTCGATCTCACCACAGGAGAGGTCAGCAGGATCCCGACCGCGCGCTACGCGGACAAGTACATCGGTGGACGGGGCATCGGCGCCCGACTCGTGTACGACCACGTCGGTCTCGATGTGGCCCCGCTGAGTCCGGCGAACATCCTTGCCTTCGGCACCGGTCCCTTGTCTGGCACCCCGTTCCCGGGCTGCAGTCGGATCGATGTCATGAGCAAGTCGCCGGTCACCGGACTTCTCGGCAACTCCAACATCGGCGGCGATTGCGGTGCGGAGCTCAAGCTGGCCGGTTACGACCACGTCGTGCTTGCCGGCCGCTCCGAGCGGCCAGTGTACCTGTATGTCCACAACGACACTGTGGAGCTGCGTGACGCCAGGGGGCTTTGGGGGCGCTCCACATACGAGACGCGCCAAGCGATCAAGGAGGAGCTCGATAACCCCGAGATCAAGGTGTTGTGTATCGGCCCGGCCGGCGAGAACCAGGTCAGCTATGGGTCGATCCACAGCAACCTGGGCAACGCCGCCGCCAGGACGGGCATGGGCGCGGTCATGGGCTCGAAGAACGTCAAGGCGCTCGCGGTTCGCGGCACCAAGGGCGTCGCCGTGGCCCATGTGGACGAATTCCTCGAGGCGTGCCTCGACGCGCACATGACGGTGCGCGGGGCGGACTTCTACCAGGAGATCCACAGCATCGGCGGTGTGCACGCCCAGTACGCCTACGTGCTCTCCGGTATCGAGGCGGCAGGGGACGGCCACGAGGGGATCGAGTTCGACCCTGAAGGCAGCATGGACCCGGAGGCTTTCAAGGACCGGTATATGCACGCGCGCACGGGCTGCACGGGTTGTCCCGTGCACTGCATGGAGAACTACTACGTTCCGGGGATCGGCGGTACGGTGATCTCGTGCGAGCTGTACAACCAGCTCTCGTGGGAGGTCCGCAACGACGACATGCTGCTGTGGTACGACCTGACGCGACGTTGCCAGGAAGTAGGTATCGACAACACCTCGCTGACGATGATGCTGCAGTGGCTGATGGAGTTGCACGGGCTGGGCATCATCGACGAGAGTCTGACCGATGGCGTCGCCCTGGAGTGGGGCGACCGTGAGGCCATCCTGACGATGCTCGATCACACAGTGCGTCGCGTCGGCTTCGGCGATGTGCTGGCCGGCGGCCTCAAGGTCGCCGCCGACTACCTGGACGCGCGCGTTCCTGCCGATCGCCGTGGTGGCAGGAGCACCTACTGGCACGCGATGCAGGTCAACAACAACCCCATGTATGGGATCAACCCGCGACTGACATCGATGGCTCTCTCGTACTCTGTCGGCCGCCGCTCGGACTGCATCCAGGACCTCGACATGCACCAGTTCGACACGATCGCCGCGCCGGTGTACCCGGGATGGTCGCCCGACGAGCGGGCGGCGGCGATCGACCACGAGGCGCACCTCGCGACGGAACTCACGGGACTGGAGCGCGCCGGGGACCCGGACGTGGTCGATGGGAAGGCGATGATCGTGCACGACATGGGTGCCACCACCGGCATTCCGGACATGGTGGGATCCTGCAAGTGGCACACCAAGTGGCTGTACCTCGATCTCACCCCGCAGCACTACGCACGGGCGTTGACGGCGGGCCTCGGACGGGAGGTCACGGCGGACGAGCTCTGGCATGCGTCGCTCCGCGTGCGGAACGTGGAACGTGCGTACGAGTGCAGGCTCGGGCGCCGTCGGGTGGACGACACCATCCCGCGCAAGGAGTTCGGCAAGCCGATCTCGCGTGGGTACCACGAAGGGCAGCACGGCGTCGAGGAAGTACAGCTCGAGCAGATGAAGGACGAGTACTACGCGCTGCGCGGCTGGGACCGTCACACCGGCGTCCCGACGCGGGCGACCTTGACGCACTTCGGGCTCGAGGACGTTGCCGACGATCTGGCGGTCGCGGGCATTCTGCCTTCGGAGGGCGACCGTGGATCGGGCGTCGCGAGCACCCCGCATGACGAGGCCTTGGCCGGGGCCATGGCAGGGAGTGGCGACGACGCCGAACAGAGCGAATCCTGAGGGCGGGCTCCCGTTGTTGCCGGGCGGCGTGACGGTCTCTCCGGCGATGGTCCCGCACGAGAAGTCGGAGGTCTCGTTGCCGGCTCTCTCGGGTGGGACTGCAGATTGCGACAAGGGCCTCCGGACCGAGGCGCCCGCCGGTCCGGCATTCTCGCCGGAGCTCCTTGCGCGCATCCCGATGACGCCGCAGGTCGACGAGCCACAGCGCCAGTGGGACCTGGCCATTGCTGGCTACCTCTACTTGGGCGGGCTCGGGGCGGGGGCTTTCGTGATCGCGGTGCTGCTCGACTGGTTCGGTCTGGGACTTGGTCCAGTCCCTGTCGAGTTGGTCGACGGCTGGCCCTGGGACTGGTCGCAGGCGCTGCTCTGGTGGGGAGCGCCCGTGACCGCCGTTGGGGCTTCGCTGCTGATCTTCCACCTCGGACGCAATTGGTATCTCTTCCACACCGCTTGGAAGAACCCGCGCACCTCGTGGCTGGCGCGCGGGTTCCTCATCCTCACCGCCTTCATCGTCGTCGGCACCATCATCGCCGCCGTGGCGGTGCTGTTCCCTGACTGGCCGGCGCGGCTGCCCTCCCTGTGGCGTCTCGCCCAAGGGTTGGGATTCGTGCTCGCTGTGGGCACCGCCGTGTACACAGGCCTTCTGCTGCGCTCGATGCGGTACATCGCGGCTTGGAACACCGTCCTTCTCCCCGTCCTCTTTCTCGCCTCGGCACTCTCCACCGGCGTGGCGGGGCAGCTGCTGGGGACCCTGCTGTACGGGGTCCTTGCGACTGATCAGGGCCCGGTGGAGAGCGTCGTGCATGCTCTCGAAGGCGCCAAGCCGGCCCTCATCGCCCTCGAGGCGGCCGCGCTCGCGGCCTACGTCTGGCGGCTGACTCGCGGCAAGCCGGAGGCGCAGGAGTCGGCGCGCAGGATGCTCTCGGGCTCGTGGCGCACCGGATTCTGGCTCGGCATCGTCGGGGGCGCCTTGGTCTTGCCGCTCGTCCTCACGGGGGTCGGTGCCGCTCTCGCCTCGGACTCTCTCACCATCACTTCGGCCATGAGTGCACTCATCGGTGGCTTCATCCTGCGCATGGGCGTCCTTGCGGTCGGCATCAGGGAGGCGCCGCCGCTCTATCGGCTGAGCCGCTGGCAGGCGGAGCGGGGATCCGCCGCTGCGGTGCTCGGCGGGCACGTGGCGTCGCGGGAGCGGCAGTAGGGTGCGCGGCAAGGTCCTGATCGTCGATTCGGAGCGGTGCACCGGCTGCCTGGAGTGCGCCGTCGCTTGTTCGGTCGTGCACACCTGCGACATCGACCTCGAGCGGGCCCATATCAAGATCTGGCGCACCGCCGAGGAGCGCTACGTCGCCCTCACCTGTCATCACTGCGAGACGCCGTCCTGTGCGGAGGCCTGCCCAACAAAGGCTTGCCATATCGAGACCGAGACACGGCGCGTAGTGATCGATGTCAAGAAATGCATCGGCTGCCGCACCTGTGTGGTCGCCTGCCCCTTCGGCCACGCCCACTACGACCCTGTCGCTCGCCTCAGCGTCAAGTGCGACTACTGCGACGGTGACCCAGCGTGCGTGCGCGCCTGCGAGGCGAAGGCGATCATCTACGTGGCGTCAGACGAGAGCAGCCTGTCGCGGCGACGGGAGTGGGCGGCCGGCGTCGCCGAGCGCTGATCGACGCCACGCCTCGGGCGACGCCTCTCGTTCTGCCTCTTCAGCGGCAGACCCTTGACACATGGATCAAAGCCTATAGGATGCACACCATCCGGATGGTGTGCACCACACGGAAGGTGGGTGCCATCGCCGACTGTGACGGTGAGTGAAGGGAGTCTCAGGTGGGTGATCAGCTGCACAAGCTAAGCCGTACCTTCCTCGTGGACGGCGAGTTCCGCACGAGTAGCGCCTCGACGTTCTACGAGTCGGTCGATCCGGCCACAGAGGAAGTCATCGGCCACGCGGCAGACTGCACTCCGGAGGAGATCGCAGAAGTCGTTCGAGTCGCCAACGAGGCCCAGAAGGAATGGAAGAAGACGTCGGCCCTCGAGCGGGCCGACATCCTTCACCAGGTGGCGCGCGATATCCGCGCCAATCAGCTTGAGATCGCGGAACTCCAGACCCGCGAGATGGGCAAGCCGTACAAGGAGAGTCACGACGAGGTCGACTGGTGTATCACGGCGATCGACTACCTCGCTGAGGCCGCCCGGCACGAGTATGGAGTCATCCATGGCCCCACTGTTCGCGGCAACCTGCAGTACACGATCAAGGAGCCGATCGGCGTTGTTGTTGTGATCAATACCTACAACTACCCCGAGCTGCTGGCGACGTGGGAGGCAGCTGCGGCGATCGCCGCGGGCAACACGGTCATCATCAAGCCGTCACAACTCACGTCGCTGGTCACTCTGGAGTATCTCAAGTCCTTCTCCGCCCTGCCGCCGGGCGTCATCCAGTGCGTCACGGGACGCGGCATCGCCGGTGGGCTGGTGTCAAGCCCGGACACTCACGGTGTGGCGTTCACCGGTGGGATCGAGGTGAGCCAGAAGGTCGCCAAGGTCTGCGGTGAAATGATGAAGCCCGTTCTCTGCGAAGCGTCCGGCAACGATCCCTTCATCATCATGCCGTCGGCACCGTTGGAGATGGTCGTGCAGGGGCTCGCGTTCGCGGCGTTCACGAACTGTGGGCAGGTCTGCACCTCGGCTGAGCGGATCTACGTGCACGAAGACGTTCACGACGCGGTCGTCGAGCGCTTGACGGAGGTCGTCGGGTCGCTGCGCATCGGCAACGGCCTCGGTCCGGTCGACCTGGGTCCGATGTGTTCGGCCGAGGACCGGGACCACTACGAGGCCGTCGTCGCGCGCGCTGTCGAGCAAGGCGCGAAGGTCGTGTGCGGCGCGAAGCGTCCGGCTGGTTTCGACAAGGGCTTCTTCGTGGAGCCGACGATCCTCACCGACGTCAAGCCCGACGACGACATCCTGCAGGACGAGATCTTCGGTCCGGTGGCCCCCTTCGTGAAGGTCAAGAGTCTCGACGAGGCCATGGAGTATGCGAACCGCTCGCGCTATGGCCTCGGCGCGAACATCTACACCATGGACCTTGCCGAGGCATTCCGCGCGATCGACGAGTTCGAGGCCGGCATGGTGTGGGTGAACGCCCCACTGCTCGACAACGACGCGGGTCCGTTCGGCGGCCGCAAGATGTCAGGCATCGGGCGGGAGCTCGGCGCCGAGGGTCTCGACCTCTGGCGGCATACGAAGCTCGTCTTCATCGACCCCTCCGCCAGCGCGCACGATTTCTGGTGGTTCCCCTACAAGTCCGAGGAGTTCCATCCCGACGCGCGCGGCTGACGAGAGGTGGGCGCTGAGATGGACACGACGATCGGATGGTGAGAGAGATGCGCGCAGTAGTCTTCAACGGGCCCGGCCAGCCGCTCCAGGTCGAGGACCTCACCCTCGAGGCCCCCAGGGCCGGCGAGGTCAAGATCAAGCTGGTCGGCGCCGGCGTCTGCCACTCGGACCTGCACGTCTACAAGGGCGACTGGAACCACAAGACGCCGCTCGTGCTCGGGCACGAGGGCGCCGGAATCGTCACCGAGGTCGGCCCCGGGGTCACGGCGCCGGCCGTCGGCGACCACGTGATCCTCTCCTGGATGCCGTCGTGTCGCGAGTGCCGCTGGTGCGTCTCCGGCAGACCCCAGCTCTGCGAGACGGCGATGAGCGCGGTCGGCACCGACCTCATGTTCGACGGCACCGCGCGTCTCGCTCGCGCGGACGGCTCGCCCGTCTACCACTACCTCTCCTCGGCGGTGTTCGCCGAGGAGGCCGTGGTCCCGGCCGCTGGGGCGATCAAGATCCGCGACGACGCGCCCCTCGAGAAGGTCTCGATCATCGGCTGCGCCGTGGCCACCGGGTTCGGCTCGGTGGTGAACACCGCGCAGATGGAGTGGGGTGCGACGGTCGCCGTGATCGGCTGCGGCGCCGTGGGCCTCTCGGCGATCCAGGCGGCGCGGCTCTCTGCGGCCACGCGCATCATCGCCGTCGACGTCGTCCCGGAGAAGCTCGACTGGGCGCGCAGGTTCGGGGCCAGCGACGTCGTCGACAGCGCCGAGGTCGACCCTGTGGCCGCCGTCCGCGAGCTGACCGGCGGCGGGGTCGACTACGTCTTCGAGTGCATCGGGCTGAAGGAGACTTGCGAGCAGGCCGCCGCGATGCTCGCCTTCGGCGGCGCCGCGGTGATCGTCGGCCAGCCCAAGGCCGGCACGCGGCCGTCCTACGACGCCCTGCTGCTGAGCTGCTACGAGCAGCGCGTCATCGGCTCGAACTACGGCAGCATGAGGCCCAGCGTGGACTTCCCGAAGCTCGTCGACCTCTACATGAGCGGTCAGCTCATGATCGACGAGCTCATCACGGGGCACAGGCCTCTGGAGGAGGCGAACGATGCCTTCGAGGACCTCGCGGCCGGGCGTGCGATCCGCACCGTGCTTGACTGCGCGCTATGAACCCATGGACACGCAAGCATTGAAGGGGGGGACAGACATGCAGGGAGAAGGTGACCGAACGGACCTCGCCACATTGATCCAGGAGCAATCGGATCTCAAGGTGCGGGTCATCGACGGTCCGGGTTACAGCTTCCCACCGCGACTCAAGTCGAGCGACTGGTGGGGGACGGCGATCCTCGCCGTGGCGATGCTCGATATTGCTGATCGCCGGCGCGTACATGTGAGGACAATGGGTGGTGCCGTCCGCGACCACGCGTCGCAGAGGGCCATGGCCTTCGGGAGGATACGCATATGGGCAACACTCAAGACGCGCTCACGGCTCAAGTAGAACGTGAGACGCTGTACGGGACGATCCCGCTGCTGAGCAAGCAGCGCATCTACGCGTTCTGGGATCTTCTCTTCGTAGCCGGGAGCTTCGCTGTCGCCACCTGGTGCTACTACCAGGGCGCATACATCGCGCAGATGGTGAACTTCAAGCAGGCCATCGCTTCGGTCCTGGGCGCCGTGATGTTCTTCGTGATCATCGTCGCACTCATCGGCGTGATCTCGACGAGATACGGGATCGATCACTGGATCTACCAGCGCGCCGTGTTCGGCTACGTCGGCGTGCTCATCATGGCCGTCGTCGCCATCGGCTCCACGTGGGGCTGGTACGCGATCAACGCGCAGATGTTCGGCTCATCCACGCAGAAGGTGCTCGGCGCCTTCGGTGCCGACATCGGGGACGGCTGGCTCAAGCCGCTGTCGATCCTCTGCGTCGTGATCGGCTGGGCCATAGCCATGGGAGGCCCGGCCGGGGTGGCGTGGTCGACGCGCATCATGGCCCCGTGCCTCTTCGCCGTGGGCATCTTCATCCTCGTGGCTGTCTTGGTGAAAAGCGGGGGCACGGTCTTCAGCGCCGGCCCCATCGGCATGGAGGAGCACACATCCGGCCCCATCGAGAGCTACTCGATGGTCAACGAATGGAACTTCGCCTTTATCCTGTCCTGGTATCCGATCATCGGCGGCGTGACCCGTCTCGTCACGACCGAGAGAAAGGCCCACTGGGGGCTGATGCTCGGGTACGGGTTCGCCATGGTGTTCTTCGTGCTGATCGCCACAGCGACGGCGCTCGTCATGGCGCCCCAGCTCGACGGCGGTCTCTCCACCGACCCCACTGACTACCTGCTGGAGCTGGGCGGCAGCTGGATGGGCACACTCTCGCTGGTCGCCATCGGATTCGCCAACATCACGACCATGACGGTCGGGGTCTACGGCCTGTCCGTCGGCACGAAGGTGCTCAGGCCGACGTGGGACTACCGGATCGTCGCCACGGTGTGGACGATCTGGTGCGGCCTGCTCACGGTGTGGGGCGGGATCTGGGAGTACTACCCCAAGTTCGTGGCCGTGATCGGCGTCGTCGCGGGACCGGCCATGGCGCTGATCCTCGTTGATTACTTCTTCGTGCGGCGTCAGCGCATCAGCCTGCGCAGCATGTTCGATCTGAAGCACGGTTCGTACAGGTACACGGGTGGCTTCAACATCCCGGCGTTCGTCGCCTTCGGCGCGGGTGTCGGCTCCTACTTCCTGCTGTACGACCCTATCAACTATGTGATCCGTAGCAGCATCTTCCACTACACGACGGCGACCGGGCTGGCGACGGTCGTGGCGGGACTGGTGTACTTCGTCCTGGCGCAGATCCCGGCCGTCAAGTCCTATCTGACGAAGGACGCGACGGAGCCGGCCGTGACGGCCGCCGACGCCGAGGCGGCGGCTGCGGCCCTGGACGAAGCGGCCGGGCTGGCACCCGCCTGAGGCCCTGAGGCAGAGCAGGATGGCGCGCAGGAGCGCGTCGCCGGCCGGAGAGGCGCCGCCGTCCGATGGACGGCGGCGCCGACCCGGCCGGCCTCCGACGGACGGCGTCGCTGCTCGAGGGAACGAATGCCGGGATCACGACCATGTTCCCGCACGTCCACCGTCAACGTGCCGCGATCCCGAGGAGAGGGCGACATGAGGCATGTCCGGGGTGCCGAAGACGTCAGACCCGCCGGCTTCTATGCGGGCGCCGTACTGACCATCGACTTGAGCGCCGGTACGACCGCCGTCGAGCCGCTCGACCTGGAGTGGGCTGAGCAGTACATCGGCGGCAAGGGCCTGCTGCTTCGGTACCTCTGGGACCTCGTGCCAGCCGGCATCGACCCGTGGTCGCCCGACAACCCGATCATCCTGATGACCGGTCCGCTCGCGGGCACCGGCGCCTGCACGGGCTCGCGCCTCGTGGTCGGCTGCAAGAGCCCGATCACGGGCGTCCTCAACGACAGCTATGTTGGCGGGTCGTTCGCACCGGAGCTCAAGTTCGCCGGCTACGACGCGGTCATCATCACAGGCGAGGCCGCCGAGCCGACGGTCGTCACCATCGCCGACGACGTCGTTGAGTTGCGCCCCGCCCAGAAGTACTGGGGCCTGAAGACCTCGGAGATCGAGGCCGCCATGCGCTCCGACTTCGACCCCAACGCCAAGACGCTCTCCATCGGTCCCGCCGGCGAGCGCGAGATCCCTTGGGCCTGCATCAGCACGGACCAGTTCCACAAGGCCGGGCGTGGCGGTCACGGTGCCCTCATGGGCCGCAAGAACTTGAAGGCGCTCGCCGTGCGCGGCACGGGCGGTGTCACCGTCGGTGACGCGCGCGCCTTTCTCGCCTATCTTCTCGACCTCCAGGCCCAGTTCATGGCCGACAACCTCTGGCTCACCGAGGAAGGCACTCTGGTCCTCGTCGACCCGATCAACGGCGGCGGCGCGATGCCGACGCGCAACTGGTCGAGCGGCAGCTTCGAGGGTGCCGGCAAGGTGAACTCGGAGGCCTTCAGCGCCGTGCGCACGGCCCGCCGGGCCTGCTCCCAGTGCAGCATGGCGTGCCGCCAGTGGCACCAGGTGCCCGGCGTGGCCGGCGAGGGCCCCGAGTACGAGACGGTCGCCCTCTGCGGCCCGAACTGCGGCGTCGCCGACCTCCCCGCGTTGATGAGGTTCAACGCCGAGTGCGATGAGTGGGGCCTCGACACGATCTCGGCCGGCGCCGTCGTCGGCCTGGCCATGGACCTCACCGAGAGGGGCATCCACGACTTCGGCCTGCGCTTCGGCGATCTTGCCACCTACGTCGAGGTTCCGGGCCTAATGGCGAAGCGCGAAGGGATCGGCGCCGAGCTCGCCCTCGGCTCCCGCGCCCTGGCCGCCAAGTATGGGCATCCCGAGCTCGCCATGGAGGTCAAGAACCTCGAACTGCCGGGCTACGACCCGCGCGGCTCGTTCGGCATGAGCCTCGCTTACGCCACGTCCGACCGCGGTGCCTGTCACATGCGCTCGTACACGGTCGGTGCGGAAGTGCTGAGCGGGACCCTCCCGGCCGACAGCCTGGAAGGCAAGGCCGCCTTGGTCGTCGCGAAGCAGGACTGGACGTCCCTCTACTACTCGGGCATCTGGTGCGGCAACTTCGGCCTTAGCCGCGAGGCGGTGGGTGGACTCCTTGAACGGGTCTGGGGCCGCTCTTTCACCGAGGAGGGCTTGCTGCGAATCGGTGAGCGCATCTGGAACCTGGGGCGCCTGTTCAACATCAGGGAGGCCGCCGAGGCAGACACGGCTCCGGCTATGACCGTGGAGCCGGCGTACGCCTTCAGCCAGGGTGTCTCCGCCGGGCGCTCCATCGGATGGACGGTCTTCAAGGCAGCCCTGCAGGAGTACTACGCCATACGTGGCTGGGACCCCTCCGGCGTCCCCTCAGAGGCCAAACTCACCGAGCTCGGCATCGACGTGCGGCTCTGACGGCCGGTCCACGAGAGAGACGAAGGGACAGAAGAATGCCTCACGTGATGATCAGCTCGAAGAAGTGCACCGGCTGCCACATGTGCGAGCTCGCCTGCTCGGCCCTCCATGAGGGCGCCTACCGGCCCTCCGTCGCGCGCCTCTTCTCGGAGGTCAACCCGACGACCGGGCAGATCAAGGGCCACACCTGCCTGCAGACCGCCTGCGCGAAGTGCCAGGAGGCCTGCCCCCAGGACGCGATCGTGACCCGCGAGATCACCGTCCGGGTCAAGGGCGACTACCCCGGCAAGAAGAAGAACGGCGACGTCGTCAAGGGCTACGTGCTCGTCGTCGACGAGGAGAAGTGCACGAACTGCGGCGAGTGCTACGACGTCTGCCCGACCGGGGTCATCCACGAGCACCCCGAGCGCGAGGTCGCCTTCAAGTGCGACCTCTGCGACGGCGAACCGCAGTGCATCGCCTTCTGCCAGAACCCGCACGTGCTCGCCGTCGATCTCAAGGTCGACCGGAAGGAGAGGCGGCCGGCACCGGCCGGATCGCACGGAGAGGACGTCATCGGGGTGGTCGGCCACTTTGGGGCAGGTCAGGGCGACTGGTAGGGTCATACGAGCTGTCGCAGTGCACGCGGACGGGTGTCACGGTCACGGCGCTGTACGCAAGGCAGCAGGAAGGCGCGAATCTGCGAATGGGCAACGAATCCCGAGGCGCGGGCTGGCCTCACGAGCACGAGTTGGGGGTAGCTATGACCAAGGAGTACTTGACGGAGGATCCTCTCGCGACACTTCGCCCCACGGCTCGGAGAATCGTCGAGACCACGCGGCGCTTGCTGGTCGAGAGGGGCTACAGTGAGCTCAGCCTTGAGACGATCGCGGCCGAGTGCGGGCTCAACAAGACCGCCGTGCGCTACTACTTTGGCAACAAGGCTGGCCTCATGGAGATCGTCGTTGACGCGTACGTCCATGAGAACTCAGCGTTCATCGTCGACTTGACGGACGCGGAGACGCGGCGCGAACAGATTCACGCGTTCATCGAGGCGAAGCGCACGCGGGTATGTGAGAACCGCAACCTGCAGTTGGCCTTCTTCGAACTCCTGCCGAACGTGCTTCGCGAGGGGCCCTACACTGAGCGCATCGCTGCGATGTACGAGTGGCTCATCAAGGTGTACAGCGATTTCTACGGCGGGAACGGCTCCGGGGCCGATTCCAGACTCAGAGGGCTGGCACAGCTGCTGATCGCGGTCACCGACGGACTCTCGGTGCAGTATGCCATCGACGATCGGCGCTTCCCCAGTGTCGACGCGTACGCCGTTCTTGAGTCGATGCTCCTGCGTTGGCTTGAGGCTGAGGGACTGCTGGCTGACAACGGGCTCGGTGTCGCCTAGATGCTCCGCGAGTAAGCGGGATGTGTCGCGACGTCTCGGGGTCGGCGCGCCCTAGATGATTGATTCCACGAGATCAGCCTCAGGCAAGGAAAGCAGCGCAGAGAGGCCGAAGCCGACGGTGCCTAAGTCACCGTCTGCCCGGAGGCCACGATGCACGCCGACCTCGACACTCTCTGCACGGTCATCTATTGCACAGCCGACGATCTTCTGCCAGAGGCAAGAAGAAACGCCCGGCGCCGCATCAGCGACGCTGAGCTGGTCACGCTCTGCGTCGCCCAGGCGATCATGGGCATCCCCTCCGATCGCAGGTTCCTCGCCGTGGCACGCAAGCGCCTCGTCCATCTCTTCCCGGTTCTGCCCAGCCAGCCCGCCTACTGGAAGCGCCGGCGCCGGCTCGCAGGCGCGATCGAGTGGCTCATGGGCGTGTTCACATGCCAGAGCCCGGGCTTCAGCGACGACCTGCTGCTCATCGACTCGACCCCGGTGCCCTGCGCCGCCAGCCGTGAGACGGTCAAGCGCTCGGCGCTCGCAGACGCCGCCGGCTACGGCTACTGCGCCGCCCACTCGCGCCTCTTCTGGGGCTTTCGCCTGCACCTGCTGGCTGCTCCAGACGGCACACCGCGGGCGTTCACCCTCGCCGACCCACGACGCGGCGAGCGTGAGGTCGCGCTCGAGCTGCTCGAACGGGCCGCGCGCGGCGGTGAGCTGCTGGTCTGCGACAAGGGCTACGCCGGCCGGGAGTTCGCGGCAGGCGCTGCCGAGCTCGGCGTACTCGTCGTACGTCCCCGGCGCCGCGACGAGCCCGGCGAGGGGCCGCACCTCGCCCCCATCCGCCAGCGCATCGAGTCGATCTTCTGGACCTGCAAGGACCTGCTCACGCTCGAGCGTCACGGGGCGCGCACCCTGGCTGGACTGCGCGAGCGCATCCTGCAGCGATTCCTCTGCCTCGCCGCCTGCATCAGCCTCAACCACCGGCTGGGACGGCCGGGCCGCGCGCTCGTCGACTACTGCGCCTGAGGCTGCGGGCGTGGAATCAATCATCTAGGCGGTCTCGGAAGGTGGGCCTAGCGGGGCGTCGTTGAGTGTCACCGTGAACGTGCTGCCCGTGCCGATCTCGCTGGCCACGCTCGCCTCGCCCTCGTAGAGGTTGGCGATCTTGCGCACCGTCGAGAGGCCGAGGCCGCTGCCCAGGATCTTCACCGTGTGCTCGTTCTTGATGCGCATGAACTCCGTGAAGAGCTTGGCCTGCTCCTCGGCCGAGAGCCCGATGCCGGTGTCCGTGACGCGGATGCGCACGCTCTCGTCGAGGCGGCGGAGCTGCACGCGCACGCTGCCGCCGTCGCGGTTGTACTTGACGGCGTTCGAGATCAGGTTGTTGAGCACGATCTCGGCCTCGCCCGCGTCGGCCCGCAAGACCACCTCGCCGTCGGCGTCGAGCGTCATCGTGACGCCGCGTCGCTCGGCGTCGACGGCGAACAGCTCCATCGACGCCTTGGCCAGCTCCACCAGGTCGACGCGGGTGATCACGCGCTCGCGCTTGCCCGACTCGATGCGCGTCAGGTCGAGCAGGTCGCCGATCAGCTTCTTCATGCCGTCCACCCGTACGATGCTGCGCTCGATCATCTGCAGGTTCTTGTCGGTCTCGGTCGTGCACAGGATGTTCAGGTAGCCCTCGACTGCGTTGAGCGGCGCCTTGAGCTCGTGGGCCAGCACCGAGATGAAGTTGAAGCGCACCTGGCGCTTCTCCTCGGCGAGCTTGCGCGCCTGCCTGCTGAGGATGAGCTGGCTGGTGGCCTTGCGCAGGGCGTAGCGCAGCTCGTCCGGCGTGAAGGGCTTGGCGAGGAAGTCGTAGGCCCCGAGCTTGGTCGCCTTCACGGCGGTCTCGAAGGTGGCGTAGGCCGTGATCATGATGGTGAGGATCTCGCGACCCTCGGCGCTCATCACGTCGAGCAGCTCCATGCCGCCCATGCCGGGCAGCTTGAGGTCGAGCAGCAGCAGGTCGACCTCCCCGCCCTCGCCGAGGTTGACGAGGAAGTCCTCGGCCGACGTGAAGTACGAGAACTCGAAGCTCACGTCGACCAGCACGTCGGGCACGTGCACCTTGTACTTCTCGATGATGCGGCGCACGCCGAGGCAGAGCGCCTCCTCGTCGTCGATCATGACGACCCGGATCACCTGCTGCTGCGGATCCATCAGGGTCTCACGTGACGTCGGCGCGGTGGTCATGCGCTCAGCCCTCCGTCGATTCCCTGCAGGCTCATCGGCACGGTCACGCCGCTCTCGCGCCGCGGCAGCACGATCGTGAAGGTGGTGAAGGTCGGGCCGCGGCCGGGGTCGGCGTTGGACTCGACGGCGATCTGCCCGCGGTGCATCTTCACGATGCCGTGGGTCACGGCCAGGCCGAGCCCTGTTCCCTTGCCGACCTGCTTGGTGGTGAAGAAGGGACTGAACAGCTTCTCGAAGTGCTCGTCGGGGATGCCGTGTCCGCTGTCGGTGATGCTGAGCGAGACCTCGTCCTCGGTGTCCTCGAGCGCGATGACCAGGCGGCCGCCGTCGGGCATCGCCTGCTGGGCGTTGGTGATGAGATTGACGAGCACCTGAACGATCTGATCGGCGTCGAGCTCCGCCGTCGGATCCTCCAGGCGGTCCTCGACGGTGATCGTCACGTCCTCTTCGGCGGGGATCGTGCGGAGGACCTCGGCGACGAGGGCCCCGAGGTCGGTCGGCTGGCGCACGACGCGGCTCTGACGGGCGAAGTTCAGCAGCCCGGAGATGATCCTCTTGCAGCGGTTCGCCTGGTTGACGATGAGGTTGAGGTCGTCGTGCGTCGCGCTCTGCTCGTCGCACTCCTCGAGCAGCAGGTTGGCGTGCAGCAGCAGGATGCCGAGCGGGTTGTTGACCTCGTGGGCGATGCCGGCCGCGAGCTGTCCCATGCTGGCCAGCTTCTCGGACTTGACGAGCGCCTCCTTGGTGCTCTCGAGGGAGCGGTGGGACTCCTGCAGCTCCTCGACGGTCTTGCGCAGCTCTTCGACCGAGTACGGCAGGCACATCTCGACCTCGGCGAGACCTTGCGAGATGGCGATCGCGTGATCGCGGCAGGTGTCGTAGCCGCAGGCCCCGCAGTCGAGCTCGTCGGCGTCGGTGAACTTGTTCATGCGGGCGAGGATCTCGCGGAGCTGCTCGGGGCCGGGCACCGCGTCGAAGCGCTGGTCGTAGGCCTGGAAGGTGCGCGAGAGGTCGACGTCGTCGTTCTCGCGCATGGCCGCCGCCCAAGCGTCCTCGTCGAAGCCGGCCTGGCGCTTCCGGGTCTCGCGGCTCACGTCGGAGCGTCGCTTGAAGACCGGCTCGTGGTCGGTGAAGCCGGCGCCCATGATGCAGCCCTCGCAGCAGAGGATGTCGAGCAATCGGGCCTCGGTCTCGCCGCTCCTGAACTCGACGATCGCGTCGCCCAGGTTCTCGCGCCCGTCGGCGCTCACGATCTCACCGCGCAGCAGGTCCTCGGTGAGTCCCGCCGCTTGCAGCAGTCCGCGAGTGATGGGGAAGAGCCCGCCGAGGCGGCCCCGCGGCGGGTCGAAGTCGTCGGCGCCGTGGATGGCCGCCAAGTCGATGCCGCGCTGCTCGAGCAGGGCGCGCAGCTCGGCGTACGTGAGCACGGCGTCGACCTCGCCTTCGAACTGCTCGTACTCGGCCTCACCCTTCTTGGCGATGCAGGGCCCGACGAAGACGATCTTGAGGTCGGGCCCGTGCCGCTTGTGCAGCGCACGGGCGATGGCGATCATCGGCGAGACGATCGGCGCGAGCCGGTCGAGCAGCTCGGGGTGGTACTTGCGGACGTAGCTGACGATGGCCGGGCAGGTGGTCGCGATGTGCCGGCCGTCGTCGTCGAGCAGCAGGCGCGCGTATGCCCGTGCGACGAGGTCGGCCCCGAAGGCCACCTCGCACACGCGGGCGAACCCGGCCTGTCTCAGGGCGCCGACCAGTGCCGGCGTACCGCTGTCCGCGAACTCGGCGGGGTAGCTCGGCGCCACGATGGCGGCGACGGACGTGGGCCCGGCCAGCAAGGTCTCGGTGTCTTCGATGCCGCTCAGGATCTGTTTCGCGTTCTGGCTGCAGACGGTGACGCAGTTGCCACAGCCGATGCAGCGCGTCTGGATGACGCTGGCCTGCCCGTCGATGATCTGGATCGCCTTGGCCGGGCACTCGCGCAGGCACGTGTAGCACATCCGGCACTTCTCGCCGATCGTGGTCACGAGCTGCTGCTGCGCGACTCTGTCCTCGTTCACGCCGGTACCTCGATCCGTCGCATCCCTGCTCCGGTCACGGTGGCGGTCACGCGGCGCCCAGGAGCTCGGCGACCTTGGCGAGCAGCGCCTGGGCGTCGACCGGCTTGTCGAAATAGGCGTCGATGTGCATCTTCTCGAGGTCCTCGCTCGACCGCGGCCTGAAGTCGAGACCGAGCTGGCTGCTCACCGAGGTCGAGAGGATGATCGGCACGCCGGCCGTGCGCGGGTCTTCCCGCAGGCGCGCCGAGAGCGCGAAGCCGGCGTCGACGCTCGTCATCATCAGGTCGGTGATGATCAGATCGGGCCGCGCCTCGTCGACACGGGTCGCGGCCTCCTTCGGGTTGGTGGCGGTGACCACGCGGTAGCCGGCCCCCTCGAGGATCATGCGGTTGAGCTCGAGGAAGTCGTAGTCGTCGTCGACGATCAGTATCAATGCCTGCTCAGCGCCCATTCGCCGCTCCCACGGCCGGGGTCAAGGTCATTCAAGTATAGCCTCAGGCGGGGTCCGTCCCCGGCCCCCGCCGGTCGCGCCGGTCGCGACGGGCGCGTCATCAGCGTCCCGCGCTCGGACGCGCGCCCGTCGCTCCCGTTCAGACGCGCTCCTTCGCCGCGTACGCGGTGTGCAGGAGGTGGTGCGAGATCTCGCCGCAGGGCGCCCCGAGGTACTCCTCGTACAGCTTGCAGACGTGCGGGTTCTCGTGCGACTTGCGCAGCTCGCGGTGCTCGTCCTCCTGGTAGATGGCCTCGATGCGCTTCAGCCGTACCTCGTCGGTCGTGAAGCGCGGCTGCCCTCCGCCGCCGATGCAGCCGCCCGGGCAGGTCATCACCTCGATGAAGTGGTATGCGGCCTCGCCGCTCTTCACCTGGTCGAGCACCTTCTGGGCGTTGCCGAGACCGTGCGCCACGGCGACCTTGAGGTCGACGCCCTCGAGGAACGCCCAGTCGCCCTTGGCGCCCTCGATCTTCACCGTGGCGCTCCTTGACGCCCTCGAGGCCCTCGATGGGCTCGACATGCAGGTTCGGGAAGGGGAAGGGCGTCTGCGTGACGATCTCGTAGACGGTGCGCAGGGCCGCCTCCATGACGCCGCCCGTGTCGGCGAAGATGTCGGCGGCGCCCGTGCTGAGGCCGAGCGGCGCGTCCATCTTCTCGTCGGGCAGGCGCGCGAAGTCGATGCCCGCCTGCTTGATCATCCGGCCGAGCTCGCGGGTCGTCAGCACGACGTCGACGTCGCTGCACGCCGCTGGCGTCCATCTCGGGCCGCTGCGCCTCGAACTTCTTCGCCGTGCAGGGCATGATCGAGACGACGACGCATGTCCTCGGGCTTCATGCCCGATCTTCTCGGCGTAGTAGGTCTTGGCCAGGGCGCCGAACATCTGCTGGGGCGACTTGCAGGTGGAGAGGTTGCGGCAGCATGTCGGGGTAGAAGTGCTCGATGAAGTTGATCCAGCCCGGCGAGCAGCTCGTGATCATGCGGCAGCGCCACCCGCTCGCCGTCGACGAGGGCCTTCTTGAGTCGCAGGAGGAGCTCGGTGCCCTCCTCCATGATCGTGAGGTCGGCGGTGAAGTTCGTGTCGAAGACCGCGTCGAAGCCGAGCCGGCGCAGGGCGGCGACCATCTTGCCGGTGACCAGGGTGCCGGGCGCGCATGCCGAAGCACTCGCCGAGCGCGGCGCGGATCGCCGGGGCGGTCTGCACGACGACGGTCTTGGTCGGGTCGTCGAGCGCGTCCCAGACCTCGCTCGATCTGGTCGCGCTCGGTGATCGCCCCGACGGGCAGACCACGGCGCACTGGCCGCACTGCACGCAGGTGACCGTCGTCGAGGTCGCCGCCGAACGCCGGGCCGATGACGGTCTCGAAGCCGCGGCCCTGCGCGAAGAGCGCGCCGACGCCCTGGATCTCGTTGCAGACGGTGACGCAGCGGCGGCACATGATGCACTTGCCGGTGTCGCGGACGAGCGCCGGGGTCGACGAGTCGACGACGCGCTTGGTGCGCTCTCCCTGGTAGCGGAGCTCGTCGATGCCGAGCTCCAGGGCCAGGCTTGCGGAGCTCGCAGTCGTCGCTGCGGGCGCAGGTCTGGCAGTCGCCGTCGTGCTCGGAGAGGAGCAGCTCGACGACCGTTCGGCGCGCCTTCGCGCACCGCGCCGGCTGTTGGTGCGCACCTTCATGCCCTCGGTGACCGGCATGCGAGCAGGAGGCGACCAGCGTGCGGGCGCCCTCGATCTCGACCAGGCAGACGCGGCAGGCGCCGATGGGCTCCCTGCCCTCGAGGTAGCACAGGGTCGGGATCCGGATCCCCGCCTGGCGGGCGGCCTCGAGCACCGTGGTGCCCTCGGGGACCTCGACCTTGATGTCGTCAATGGTGAGGTGTAGGCATCCTTCAGCTCTCCTTGCTCACGAGCAGTGCTTGCCGTAGTCGCAGCGCAGGCAGCGCCTGGCCTCGGCGCAGGGCGACCTGTGCGGCCCAGGCTCACTCGACCTCGTCGAAGTTGCTCCGCGCGCCGCTCGACGGCAGCCGCTCGAGCCTCGGCCCGCGCGTACTCGACCGGGTCGGCGTCGGGGTCGAAGAAGGTTCGACGTCGGACTCGCGGCGCCAGAAGGCGTGGTTGGCGCCGGTCAGGAACTGGTCGATGGCGACGGCGGCCTTCTCGCCCGCCGCCGATGGCCTCGACCACCGAGGCCGGACCGGTGACGGCGTCGCCGCCGGCGAAGACCCACGGCTCCGACGTCTGGCCGGTCATCCGGGTCGACGGCGACGTAGCCCTTGAGGCTCAGGTCGACCTTGACGCCGTCCATGAGCGGCTCGGCGTCGAGCCACTGGCCGATGGCGGCGATGACCGGTCGGCCTCGACCACGAAACTCGGGGTCGTGCGCCGGCGACGGGCGGCGCCGGCCGCTCTTGTCGAAGTCGCCGAGCGCCATCTCCCTGCAGCGCACGCCCGTGACCTCGCCGCGCTCGTCGCGCACGATCTCCTGCGGGGGCGACGAGGGTGTCGATCTGGACGCCCTCGGCTCGGCGTCCTCGATCTCTTCGGCCCAGGCGGGCATCTCGTCGCGCGGTGCGCCGGTAGAGGATGCGTGACCTCTTCGGCGCCGAGGCGCAGGGCCGTGCGGGCGGCGTCGATGGCGGCGTTGCCGCCGCCGATCACGACCACCTTCTTGCCCATCGGCGCGGACCCGCGGAGGTTGTACTCCTCGCAGGAAGCGAGAGGCCGTCGAAGACGCCCGGTCGCGTCCTCGCCGGGGATGCCGAGCCGGCTTCCCGTCGGGGGCGCCGACGCCGAGGAAGACGGCCTCGTAGCCCTCGTCCTTGCAGGCTCTTCAGCGTGAAGTCCTGGCCGAGCGCCTTGCCGGTCTCGATGTCGACGCCCATGCTGCTCGATCATGCGCGACCTCGCGGGCCAGACTCTCTGCGCGGCAGGCGGTAGGCCGGGATGGCCTGGACGAGCATGCCGCCCGGCCGTGGTCTCGGCCTCGAAGACCGTCGGCTGGTAGCCGAGGCGCGCGAGGAAGTAGGCGCAGGACAAGCCCGGCCGGGCCGGCGCCGACGATGGCGACCTTGCGTCGGCGTTGGCGGCGTTCGTCCGCGGATCTCGGGCAGCTGCGACGGTGACCTCCTGCTCGACCATGAAGCGCTTGACGTCGCGGATCGAGACCGGCTCGTCGAGCGCCGGCGCGCCGGCACTTGCTCTCGCAGGGGTGGAAGCAGACGCGGGCGCAGATGCTGGCAAGCGGGTTGCGCTCGCGGTGCAGCCGGAGCGCCTCGGCGTAGCGCTTCTCGCCGACGAGCGAGACGAAGCCCGGGACGTCGACGCCGGCCGGGCAGGCGTTGGGGCAGCGGGCGCATGAACAGGCCGGCGCAGACGCCCGCCGGGCAGTGCTTGCTCGCGGATGTGCTGCCTCGTACTCGTCGCGGAAGTGGCGGATCGTGCTGAGGCACGGGGTTGGGGGCCGTCTGGCCGAGGCCGCAGAGCGCGGTCTCCTGGATCGTGTCGCCGAGGCTCGATGAGGCGCTCGATGTCGCCCTCCTCGCCCTCGCCTTCGCAGATGCGCGTGACGATCTCGAGCATCCGCTTGGTGCCGACGCGGCAGGGCGGGCACTTGCCGCAGCTCTCGTCCTGGATGAAGTCGAGGAAGAAGCGGGCCATGTCGACCATGCAGGTGTCCTCGTCCATGACGATGAGGCCGCCGGAGCCCATGATCGCCCCGAGCTCCGGCAGCGACTCGTAGTCGACGGCGACGTTGAGGTGCTCCTTGGGGATGCAGCCGCCCGACGGGCCGCCGATCTGGGCGGCCTTGAACTGCCTTGCCGTTGGGGATGCCGCCGCCGATGTCGTAGATGATGTCGCCGAGCGGGATGCCCATCGGCACCTCGACGAGGCCGACGTTGTTGACGGCGCCGGAGAGGGCGAAGATCTTGGTGCCGGGCTGCTGCTCGGTGCCGACCGAGCGGAACCACTCGGCGCCGCTGCGGATGATCTGCGCCACGTTGGCCAGGGTCTCGACGTTGTTCAGCACCGAGGGCTTGCCCCAGAGGCCCTTCTGGGCCGGGAACGGGGGCCGCGGGCGCGGCTCGCCGCGGTGGCCCTCGATCGAGGTCATGAGCGCCGTCTCCTCGCCGCAGACGAAGGCGCCGGAGCCGCGCGCGATGTGGAGGTCGAAGCTGAAGTCGGTGTCGAAGATGTCGTCGCCGAGCAGGCCGTAGGCGCGGCAGTCGGCGATCGCCGACTCCAGGCGCTCGAGGGCCAGCGGGTACTCGGCGCGGCAGTAGACGTAGCCTTCGTCGGCGCCGATGGCCCTGGCCCCGATCAGCATGCCCTCGATGACGGCGTGCGGGTCGCCCTCGAGCACCGAGCGGTCCATGAACGCGCCGGGGTCGCCCTCGTCGGCGTTGCAGAGGATGTACTTCTTGTCGCCCTCGGCGTTGTGGCAGAACTCCCACTTGAGGCCGGTGGGAAAGCCGGCGCCGCCGCGGCCGCGCAGGCCGGCGGTCTTGATCTCGTCGATGATGCCCTGCGGGGTCATCTCGGTGAGCGCCTTGGCGAGGGCCTGATAGCCGTCGCGGGCGATGTACTCCTCGATGCTCTCGGCGGCGATGCGGCCCTTGTTGCGCAGCACGCGCAGGTCCTGCCGGGCGAAGAACGGGATGTCCTGGTAGAGCGGGATGATCGCCTTGCTCGTCGGGTGCCGGTACATGAGGCGCTCGACCGGGCGGCCCTTGACGATGTGCTCGGCGACGATCTCGGCGGCGTCGTCGGGTTGGACCATGTTGTAGAAGACGCCGCCGGGGTAGACGACGATGATCGGGCCGCCGGCGCAGAATCCGTTGCAGCCGGTCTCGATGATGCTGACTTCGTCGGCCATGCCGTGGGCGCCGAGCTCGTCGAGCAGGGCGTCGCGCACGCGCTCCGCCCCGGACGACAGGCAGCCCGTCCCGAAGCACATCATCAGGTGGACGCGGGGGATGCTCATCGTGGGTGTCCCTTCAATGCTCACTGTGGCGCTGCCGGGGGTGGCTCCGCTCACCGTCACACCCCCGCGCCGAGGCTGACGACGAGCTTGGGCACGAGCTTGCCGCCGAGCACGTGCTCCTGGAAGACCTGGCGCGTGGTCTCGGCGTCGAGGTCGCCGTAGAGCACGGGCTCCTTGTCCAGGACCTCGACAGTCATCTCGGGCTCGTGCTCGCAGGCGCCGATGCAGCCTGAGGTCGTGACGCGCACGTCGGTGCGGCCGCTCCCGTTGAGTTCCTCGAGGGCCGCCGCCAGCACCGCGCGCGAACCGCTGGCGATGCCGCAGGTGCCCATGTGCACGGTGAGGCGCACGTGGTAGCCGTCCTCGCGCAGGGCGGTCTCGGCCTGGGTGCGTGTCTTGATCGCCTGCAGGTCGGCGAGACTCTTGATCTTCTGGGGGCCGTCAGCCGGCGACATTGACCGCTCCTTCTTCGACGGGGGACGTTTCGCGGTACTTCGCGAGGATCTCGGAGACACGCGACGGACGGACGCGCTTGTAGACCTCGTCGCCGATCGACATCGCCGGGGCGAGGCCGCAGGCCCCGAAGCAGCGCGCGACCTCGAGAGAGAAGACACGGTCCTCGGTGGTCTCGCCGACGTCGATGTCGAGGCGGGCCTTGATGGCATCGAGGACCGCCTTGCCGCCGCGCACGTAGCAGGCCGTGCCGAGGCAGACGCGGATCAAGTTGTCCCCGCGGGGCACCGTCGAGAAGAACGAGTAGAAGCCGACGACGCCCGCGACCTCGCTGTACGGCTTGCGCAGACGCGTCGCGATGTGCTTGAGGGGGACCTCGGGCAGGTAGCCGTAGATGCCCTGCGCTATCTGCAACACGGGGATGAGCGCGCCCGGCTTGCCTTCGTACTCGTCGATGACCGCGTCGAGGCGTTCGAGGAGCTCTTCCTCGCTCGCCTCCTCGCAGCAGCAGGCGCACTGTCTCGCTTCTTCACCCATGTCGCTCTCCTTCAGGTCGAACGTTCGTTGATCCGCTCTCGCGGGATAGGTCGCTGTGTGCCGGCGCTGCGCTCAGGGCACCGCCTGCTGGTAGTCGAGCAGCGCCGGGTGGCGCCGCCGGAGCTCGGCGCCCCGCAGCGCCACGCGGCGCGCGCCGTCGACGAGCTCGAGACGGAAGTCGATCTCCGGGTTCGTCGCGGCCATCGCGGTCACCGTGGTCGCGACGTCGCCGAGCGGGGGCCGGTCGACGTTGACCAAGCCCATGCTCGCGGTCACCGCCGTCCCGCCGAGGTCGGCGGGGCCGACCTCGAGCCGGCCGCCGGCGGCCTCGGCCGCCTGACGGAAGAGACTGAGGCCGAGGCCGGTCCGCTTGCCCTCCTTGGTCGTGAAGAAGGGGTCGAGCGCCTGCTCGGGCGCGACCGGCAGGCCGCAGCCGTCGTCCTCCACGGTGATCGTCAGCGCGTCGGCGTCGCGGTCGGCGACGATGCGCGTCGCCACGACCGTGGCGCCCGCGCGCACGGAGTTCTCGAGGAGGTCGAGCAGGTACAGGGAGAGATCATGCAAGGGCCACGTCCCTGCCGTCGGCGCTGCGCAGCGCGAGCACGAGTTCGTCGTAGGTCGGCGCGGCGACGCGTAGCGCGGTGCGCGCCGACCCGATGTCCTCGAGGGTGTGGCTGTCGGACGATCTCAGGAGCGGCAGCCCGTAGGCCGCGAACTCGGCGAGCTTCGGCGAGTCGGCCGTCACGTGTCGCGAGATCTCGACCGCGTCGAAGCCGGCCTCGACGGGGAACATGCCGAGCTGCCCGACGACGCCGAACGAGCGACGGTCGACGTGGGCCGCGACGGCGAGGCCGCCGTGACGGTGAACAAGGGCGACGACGGCGCCGACGTCGAGCGGCGTCGCCATGGCGAGGGCCGCCGGCTCGTCGCCGCGCTTCGTGCCGTCGGCGGCGAGCAGCGTCTGCTCGCCGAAGAACTCCGCGTAGCCGCCGCCAGCCGCCGGCAACAGGCCGGTGATCTCGTCGCTGGCCCGCGCGGCGGCCTGGGCGTCGGGGAAGAGCGCGACGACGTGACACTCCTCGGCGCTCGTGACCTCCATGCCGGCGATCACGGCGAGCTCGTCGCCGGCCGCCGCTTGGACGGCCGCCGCGTTGGCGGTCGTGTTGTGGTCACACACGGCGATCATCGCGAGACCCTCGGTGAGCGCCCGGGCCACGATGCGCGGCGGCGTCATCGCGCCATCCGCGCACGGCGAGAGGGCGGTGTGCACGTGCAGGTCTGCGAAGCAGGCCTTCACGCACGGGTTCCTTTGACCCCGAGGGCGTACAGGCGGCCGGCGATCTCGAAGGTGTCGTCGGCGGAGCCGTAGAGCGCGAGACCCTCCTCGACGGCCTTGGCGACGACCTCGTCGTCGGGGCGGCGGCCTCCGGCGAAGACGACCGCGGTGAGCTCGGCGTGGCCGGCGACGGCGATCACGTTGAGGTGGACCTGCAGCGTGACCAGGACGCCGCCGGCCGGGGCGTGCGCGAGCACGTCGCTCAGCAGGTCCGAAGCGTAGCCGCGTGTCACCTCGGCCGCACGCTCCACCTCGTTCGGGGGGACGAGCTCCACCAGCTGCAACTCGCGGGCGATGTCGTCGAGCGTCATGACTGTGCCTCCTCATCGGTCACGTATGGGCAGAGGTCGCGCGCGGCGCGCTCGAGGACGATGTCCTCGGCGAGCGCCGCGCAGGTGGGGGCGCCGCAGGCGCCGCAGTCGCGTCCGGGCAGTGAGCGGGTCAGCTCGTCGAGACGGGCGAGCTTGGCGATGGCGCGCGTCATGTCGGGGTCGAGGCGGATGCCGGGACGCGGCGCCGGCGCGCGGCGCGGCGGACGCGCGACACCGTGACCGTCGTCGAGGGGGGCGGCCCGCCAGCGATGCGCGGCGACGGCGGCGTCCTCGGCGAGCAGCGGCGAGCCGAAGCAGCCGCCGTCGCAGGCGTAGGGCTCGAGGACGCCGACGTCGCCGAGCAGACCGTCCTCGAGTTCCTCGAGCACGCGCAGGACATGCGACAGGCCGGTGACGACCAGGGTGTCGCGCGACACCGGCCCGACTGCCGGAGGCGCGCCGCCGGCCTTCGCTCGCCCGGCGGCCGGCGGCGTCGTGGCCGTCTGGCCGTCGCCGGCCTCTCCCGCCTCGTGTCCGGCCAGGAGCGGCGCGACGCGCGCGCCGAGGCGCGCCGGCGTCATGACGCCGCGCAGGCCGCTGGCGCGGCGCTCGAGCAGGGCGGTGCGCTGGCTGGGGCAGGACACGACGTAGGTCGTGGAGACGTCGTCGGCGTCGTCCTGCAACGCCTCCCACGGCGAGGCGAACGGTGCGAGATGCGGCAGGAGGGAGGGAAAGCGCAACTCGATGAGATTGACGACGGCCGGACAGGCCGGCGAGATCCGCGGCAGCGGGCGCTCGCCGGCGCGCGCTGTGGCGAGCACGGCCTCGCGGAGGGCGCGCTCGCAGCCGTCGGCGGCCACGACGCGCGCGAAGCCGCCGGCCTGCACCGCGCGGGCGACGGTGGCCGGCGACGCGTCACCGCCGAAGCCCGCGAGGAAGGCCGGCGGCAGCGCGACGACCTCGGTCGCACGCTCGGGCTCGCCGCCCGTCTCGTCGATCGTCAGGGCGGCGGGCTCGCAGACGGCGATGCAGGCGCTGCAGTCTATGCAGAGGTGCTCGAGCAGCACGGGCTCGCCGTCGCGCACGCGCAGGGCGGCGGTGGGGCAGGCGGCGAGGCAGCGCAGGCACTGGCGGCAGCGCCCGGCGATCACGGCCAGCGACCGGGATCGCTCGACGTCGGTCGGGCAGGCCGGCTTGAAGGTCACGCTGAAGCTGACCCTGGTGCCTTTGCCGGGAGTGGTGTCGATCTCCAGCGTGTCGCTGTTGCGCCGGACGTTCGGGAGGCCCATGCCGGCCCCGAAGCCGAGCGCCCGCGCCTCGGAGGAGGCCGTCGAGAAGCCCTCGCGCAGCGCCCGCTCGACATCGGGGATGCCGGGTCCTTCGTCGATCACGTCGACGTCGACCCGGCAGTCGCCGAGGCGCGCCTCGAGGACGCCGCGGTCCGCGTGGATCACGACGTTCATCTCGGCCTCGTAGGCCGCGATCATGGCGCGCCGGATCGCCTCGCCGTCGGCGCCGACCCTCTTGAGATGGTCCTTGACCATGCGGGAGGCGGCGCCCGCCGCGTTGAAGTCGTTGCCGCGGATCGTGTACGTGAGGTACTGCACCGCCGCGCTCAGCTCCCGGGCCGTCCGTCGCGCCCGCCGGCTGCGTCCGGCGCGGTCCCCTTGCCGGTGCGGGTGTCGTCGCCGCCCAGGAAACGGTAGATGAGGCCGCAGGTCTCGAAGACGCCGACGGGGGAGACCATGAGCAGCGTGCCGTTCGCGCGCGCCAGCTCGACCACGTCGTCGTCCGGCTCGATCCCGCCGACGAAGCAGATGCCGGGCACGTCCATCAGCTCGGCGACGCGCAGCATCTGGACGCTGGCCAGGTTGCTGACGAGCAGGGTCGTGTCGGAGGCCTCGTTGAGGAGGTCACTGACGCGGTCGCCGGCGTAGATCCGGGTGACCGTGGTGCCGTCCGGGCGGCCCGGTGTGACGATCCGCGCGCCGATGTCCTTCGCGAGCTCTTCCAGTCTCATCTTCTTCCTCGCCAGCAGCGAGCCGAGCCGCCGCACCATGGGTGCCAGCTCGGCCTCTCCTGCTTCGTCGTTGCCGTTCGGAGTGGCGTCGAAGCGGGCGAAGAAGGCCGCCGACTCGAGCGCCGCGGTGATGTCCATGTACTCGACGAAGACCTCGCGCGGGAGCTGCAGCGGCGTCGGCGCGAAGGAGATCAGGCTCTTCACGCCGCTGCGCACGAGTGTGTCGGCGACCTGCTGCGCCGCCGTGCCCGGCACCGTCAGCACTGCGATCTCGATGCCGAGGTCGCGCACGAGCTGCTCCATTCCGTCGGCGGCGAAGCAGTGACAGCCGTTGACAACGGTGCCGTGCAACGCCGGGTCCGTGTCGAAGGCCGTCACGATCGAGACCGACGGGCTTACCTGGCCGAAGTGGGCGAGGACGGCGCGGCCGAGATTGCCGACGCCGACGAGGCAGACGTCTTGTCGAGCGGGTCCGTCGAGGAAGCTCGTGATGCTGTCGATGCAGGCAGCCACGTCGTAGCCCTTGTTGGGGCTGCCCGAGTAGCCGATCGCCATGAGGTCGCGTCGTACCTGGGGGGCGCTGACCACGGCGTGCCGGGCAAGCTGGTGCGAGTAGATGCTCTCGGTCCCGTCTGCGTGCAGGGCCGTGAGCAGGCGGCGATACCTGCTCATGCGCGCGACCGTCTTGCGTGAGACCATCGGCTCCCCTCATCCTCGGCGGGCGTGAAGGAGTTCGTGACAGAGCAAACGCTGTGAACCGATTCACAATCTACGCAAGCCAGGCCGCTCTGTCAACTGCGACGCCTGTACGGGATGTCCAAAGGGCGGCATGAATTCGTGGACGCCGTGTGCACGCTTGTACTGAAGCAGGCATGTGCGTCTGCTAAAGTACCGGTCGCACAGCCACGGGGCGCGAGCGTCGCGCGTTCGCGGTGGCGAGGTGGGTCACCCGCTTCACGTCGGTCGTAGCGTCTCTCTGGAGGTTCGTCCATGTCAGACAAGCCCGCCCACATGCAGCACATGCCCCACTTTCTGGGGCCGGTGGCGCCGATCACCCTCGACCACGCCGAAGGGAGCTGGGTCTACGACACCGACGGCGGCAAGTGGCTCGACTTCGTGATGGGCATCGCCGTGGTCAACACCGGCCACTGCCATCCCAAGGTCGTCAAAGCGGTGCAGGAGCAGGCCGCCAAGGTCGCGCACGCGCAGATGAACATCTACCGCCACGGTCCGATGCTGGAGCTGGCGGAGAAGCTCACCGGCATCCTGCCCGAGGGCATGGACGAGGTCATGTTCGCGAACTCGGGCGCCGAGGCGGTCGAGAATGCGATCAAGCTGGCCAAGCAGGCCACCCGCCGGCCGGGCATCATCGCCTTCCAGGGCGCCTTCCACGGGCGCACGCACCTCACGATGGCGCTCACCGACTCGGCCGTGCACTACCGCGGCCACCACGAGCCGCTCGTGCCCTGCATCTACCACGCGCGCTACTGCTACCCGTTCCGCACGCCGGCCAGCGAGGACCCGACGGCCTACGCGATCGAGGACGTGCGCCGCGTGCTGCGCGCCGAGGTCTACGGCGACGACGTGGCCGCCATCATCGTCGAGCCGATCCAGGGCGAAGGCGGCTTCATCGTGCCGACCGCCGAGTTCATGCAGCAGCTCCGGGTCATCGCCGACGAGATCGGCGCCTGCCTGATCATCGACGAGATCCAGGCCGGCATGGGTCGCACCGGCACGTGGTTCTGCCAGGAGCACTACGGCGTCAAGCCCGACATCGTCACGATCGCCAAGGGCATCGCCAGCGGCTACCCGCTCGGCGCCATCGCCGCGAATCACGAGCTCTGGGACAAGTGCCTGCCCGGATCGATGGGCGGCACCTACGGCGGCAACGCCGTGGCCTGTGCCGCCGGCGTCGCGACCATGGACGCGATGGTCGAGGACGGCATGCTCGCCAACGCGGCGAAGCAGGGCGAGAAGCTGCTCAAGTTCTGGCAGGACAAGCAGGCCCAGTACCCCGCCATCGGTGAAGCGCGCGGCAAGGGTCTCATGCTCGCCATCGAGTGCGTCCAGCCGGGCACCAAGGAGCCCAACGCCGCCGTCGCCAAGGCGTTCATCGCTGAGTGCCAGAAGCACAAGGTCATCCTCATGGGCGCGTGCTCGCAGGGCAACGGCGTCCGTTTCCTGCCGCCGCTCAACATCAGCGACGCCGAGATGGACATCGCGATGGGCGTGTTCGACGAGGCCGCCAAGGCCGTGTTCGCCTGAGAGAGACCTACGGGCCGGCGCGCTCGCGCGCCGGCCGACGACCGCCGACGGGCGCGGCGCCGGGACGGCGCCGCGCCCGTCGATCTTCGGGCCCCGGCTGGGGCCCCGTCGGCGGTCTCGTCGCGGCGGAGCCCTGTGCTACACTCGAGTCCATGGATGCCCCCGAGGCGCCGCGCTTCAGTACGCAGGTGCGCGTGCGCTACGCCGACACCGACGCCGCCGGCGTCGCCTACTACGCCAACTACCTCGTCTACTTCGAGGTCGTGCGCGTCGAGCTGCTGCGTGCGCTCGGTTGCCCGATCACCGAGGTCGAGACGCGCGGTCTCCAGCTGCCGGTGGTCGAGGCGCGCGTCCGGTACCTGCGGCCCGCGCGCCTCGACGACCTGCTCGACGTGACGCTCTTGATGGGGTGTGTCGGGAGGGCGTCCTTCGAGTTCGACTACGAGGTGACGAGGGACGGGGAGTTGCTCGTAACGGGATGGACGCGGCTGGCGTGCGTCGATCGCGGCACCGGCCGCGCCGTGGCCCTGCCGGACTGGATGCGCGACCTCTTCGGCCGCATCCCGACTCCCTTGGTGACTAGCTGATGCCGGGTCAGCAGTTCTCGACGCCGCCCTCGCAGCCCGACCTGCCGCCCGACTTCGACGCCGAGATGCCCGACGACATCGACGTCCGCTACTGCTATCGGCACGCCGATCGGGAGACCGGCGTGTCCTGCGCCAACTGCGGGCGCCCGATCTGCTACGAGTGCATGATCCCCGCCGCCGTCGGCTTCCGCTGTCCCGAGTGCCTCAGGGAGCAGAACGCGGGCGTCCCGAGGGCCAAGGTCGTGACCCGGGGGCAGATGCGCACGCGCTGGTCCGCCGGCAGTCACGCGATCGTGGGCGCGCCCGTCACGCGGGCGCTGCTCATCGCCAACGTGGCCGTGTTCGTCCTCGGCTTCCTCCTGTCGGGGCTGGGCGTGGCGCTGCCGCGCTACGGCACGCTCGACTCGTTCGGCGCCCTCATCCCCTTCGTGGTCGTCCTCCGGCACGAGTACTGGCGCCTCTTCACGTCCTTGTTCCTTCACGCGGGCGTGTTCCACCTGCTCTTCAACATGTGGGCCCTCTACATCGCCGGCGGCTATCTCGAGCGCGTGATCGGCTCGGTCCGCTTCGCGCTCCTCTACTTCATCTCGGGCTTCGCGGGCTCGGCGCTGGTGCTGGCGGCGTCGCCGCCGGCCACGGTCACCGTCGGCGCTTCGGGGGCGATCTTCGGGCTCTTCGGGGCGCTCTTCGCCTACGCCTACATGAACCGAGGCCGGGATCTCATGGCCCAGCAGCTGGTGCGCAGTCTCGGCTTCGTCATCGTCCTCAACCTCGTCATCACGTTCACCATCCCGAACATCTCGTGGCAGGGTCACGTCGGGGGTCTCGTCGGGGGATCCGCTCTGATCGCCGCCTTGCTGCAGTTCGGTGGCCGGGGTCTGCGCGGGCCGCTCCACCGGCGGGAGCTCTGGATCTTCGGCAGCGCCATCGCGGCCTTGGTCGTCCTGGTCGCGCTGCGCGTCGCGACACTCCCCGTCTGAGTCGGTGAGTGCAGGCGTGAGCGCGCAGGTCTGTGCGGGGTCGAGCGGGAGTCCCCATGGACCGGCCGTTCTCTGAGTCCGCACTCCCGCCGCTCGTCGAGCCGCGGGCCACACCGACACCCGCCGCCGAGGTGGAGACGCGCCTCGCTGCTCTCCAGGCCACGTTGCGGGAGCGTGAGCTCGACGCGGCGTTGATCGTCCAGAACGCCGATCTCTTCTACTTCAGCGGCACGGTGCAGCAGTCGTACCTTCACGTGCCCGCCGAGGGGGAGTCCGTGCTGTTCGTGCGCAGAAGCGTCGAGCGCGCGCGTCTCGAGTCGCCGCTCGCGCGCGTGGTCGAACTCGACGGCCCTCGTGCGCTGACCGACGCGCTGAAGGCGGCCACGGGCCGCCTGCCGGCGCGCGTCGGTCTCGAGCTCGACGTGCTGCCGGTGGCCATCCATGAGCGTGTGATGCGGCTGCTGCCCGGCGCGGGGGCCGAGGACATCGGCCGCGCCGTCGTGCGGCAGCGCGCCGTCAAGTCGCCGTACGAGGTCGAACGCATCGCGGCCGCGGCGGCGATCGCCGACGCCGTCTGCGCCTTCGTGCCTGAGGTCCTGCGGGCAGGCCTCACCGAGGCCGAGTTCGCCGGCATGGTCGAGGCCGAGGCGCGCCGGCTGGGTCACCAGGGCATCATCCGCATGCGCGGCTTCAACCAGGAGATGTTCTACGGGCAGCTGCTGACCGGCGTGAGCGCGACGGCTCCGAGCTACCTCGATACGCCTCTGGCCGGGACGGGCCTGAGCCCCGCAGTGGCCCAGGGCGTCAGCTTCAAGACCATCGGCGTCGGCGAGCCGATCGTCTTCGACTTCGTGGCCGTCTGCGAGGGCTACACCGCCGACTTCACGCGGATGTTCTCCCTCGGGCCGTTGTCGCCGGCTCTGCGGCGCGTCTACAGGGTGGCCCGCGACGTGCAGGCGGAGGTGATCGAGACGGCGCGGCCCGGCACGAGCTGCCGCGCCGTCTACGAACGCGCCGTGGCGGTGGCCGAGCGCGCCGGCCTCGGCGCGCACTTCATGGGTCACGGTGGGGAGCAGGTGCGCTTCATCGGCCACGGCGTCGGTCTCGAGCTCGACGAGCTGCCGGTGCTGACCACCAGCGACCTCGCGCTCGAGGAGGGCATGGTCTTCGCGCTCGAGCCCAAGTTCGTGCTGTCGGGAGTGGGCGCCGTCGGCATCGAGAACACCTTCGTGGTCGAGCGCGACGGCTTGCGTCCGCTGACGACCGCACCCGAGGACCTGTACGAGCTGCCGCTCACGCCCTGAGCGGGCCGCGAGGCCGCGACGCGTGGTCCATGGACGTGGAAAGTAGACAAATCCATCCTTTTAGGATACAAAGGTGGGGTGAGGCTCTCGACTCAAGCAGATTACGCAGTGCGTGCCGTCTTCGAGCTGGCGCGGCGCGAGCCCGGCATGGTGGTGCACACCGACGAGATCGCCGCGGCGCAGCGTATCCCGAGCAGCGGTCTCGCCAAGGTGATCCGCGAGCTGGCGCGTGCCGAGGTGGTGCGCACGCAGCGCGGCAGCCGTGGCGGGGTCGTGCTGGCGCGTCCGGCGAGCGAGGTCACGGTGCGTCAGGTCTACGAGGCGGTCGAGGGGCCTCTCGCGCTGTGCCGGTGCCGGGCCTCTCTCGAGCCATGTGGCGAGACCCCCTGCGACACGCACGATTTCTGGAGCTCCATCGAGACGCTCCTCTGCGGTGAGTTCGAGAAGACGACTTTCGCGGCATTGGCCGCACGGCGGGACGATACTCGCCGCGGCAGCCGCTCGCAGCACGACGAGGAGGTGAACCAGCAATGACCGAGATGAAAGAGCAGGTCGAGAAGGCCCTCGAGGACATCCGCCCGGCCCTGCAGGCCGACGGCGGCGACATCGAGCTGATCGACGTGGTGGACGGGATCGTCCAGGTGCGGCTGCAAGGCGCGTGCGCAGGCTGCCCGATGTCACAGCTCACCCTGACCAACGGGGTCGAGCGGCACCTGAAGAACGTGGTGCCGGGCGTCGACCGGGTCGAGAACTTCGCTGGCTGAGCGAGTGAGTGCGGCGGCGGGCGGCCGGGTCGGATGACCCGGCCGCCCGCCGCCGTCCGCGTTACGTCTTCACATCGGGGGCATATACTATCCGCCCTCGCCCTACGGCGAGGCACTACCTCACCCTCCAGGGGCGACGCTTGACTCAGCAGGGACGCGACGGCGAGCGACGGTCGGCGGAGACGCCGCAGACGCCGCCTGCGGCCATGTCGGAGCGGCCTGCCGCCGACGCCGCGCCGGCCGCCGCCGACGCGCCCGACGACCTCTTTCGCCCGGAGCTCTACATCAACCGCGAGCTCAGCATGCTCGACTTCTTCGAGCGCGTGCTCGACGAGGCGCGCGACCCCGGGAACCCCCTGCTCGAGCGCCTCAAGTTCGTCGGCATCATCGGCTCGATCCTCGGGGAGTTCTTCATGGTGCGCATCGCCGGCCTGCGCCAGCAGGTCGAGGCCGGCGTCACCGAGGAGTCGGCGGACGGCTACACGCCGCAGCGCCTGCTGCCGGTCGTGCGCGAGCGGGCCTGGCAACTGATGAAGGACGCCCGTCAGTGTTTCAGCGAGCTGCTGCCGCAGCTCGACGCCGCCGGCCTCCACATCGTCGGCTACGACGCGCTCGACGAGGCCCAGCAGGCGGCGCTCCATGCGTACTTCCACGAGCAGGTGTACCCGGTGCTGACCCCGCTCGCCTTCGATCCGGGGCGGCCGTTCCCGCACATCTCGAACATGAGCCATAACCTCGCCGTGCTGGTGCGCGACCAGCACGGGGAGACCCGTTTCGCCCGCGTCAAGCTCCCTGAGTCGCTGCCGCGGCTGGTGGCGGCGCCGGCGCCCGCGGGTCGGCGGCGCTCGGGCGCCGCGGCCGGAGGCACGCACGAGGAACGCTGGTTCACGTGGCTCGAGGAGGTGATCGCGGCCGATCTCGGCGTCCTCTTCCCAGGCCTGGAGGTGCTCGAGTCGCACCCGTTCAGGGTGACGCGCGACGCCGAGCTCGCGATCCAGGAGCTCGAGGCCGACGACCTGCTGGAGACCATCGAGCGCTTCGTCCAGCGGCGCCGCTTCGGCTCGGTCATCCGGGTCACGACCGACGACGCGATGCCCGAGCGCGTGCGCCGCATCCTGCGGGAGAACCTGGAGCTCACGGACGACGATCTGTATCCGGTGCCCCCACCGCTGGGCATGAGCAGCCTGTGGGGCGCCGCCGACATCGATCGCCCCGACCTGAAGCACGCGCCCCTGGTGCAGTCGGTGCCGCCGGCCTTCGCCGGCGTCGAGGGCGTCGACCTCTTCGCCGCCATACGCCAGCGCGACGTGCTGCTGCACCATCCCTACGACTCGTTCGACCCGGTCGTCGAGCTGCTGCGGGCCGCCGCCGAGGACCCCGACGTGCTCGCCATCAAGATGACGCTGTACCGGGTCGGCAGGAACGCTCCGGTGGTCGAGCAGCTCATGGAGGCGGCGCGCAACGGCAAGCAGGTGGCCGTCCTGCTCGAGCTGAAGGCCCGGTTCGACGAGGAGAGCAACATCGGGTGGGCGAGGGCGCTCGAGCACGAGGGCGTGCACGTTGTCTACGGCCTCCTCGGGCTGAAGACCCACTCCAAGGTCATGCTGATCGTGCGTCGCGAGGGCGGCCGCGTGCGGCGCTACGTCCATCTGGGCACCGGCAACTACAACAGCGTCACGACCAAGCAGTACACCGACCTCGGCTACCTCACCTGCGACGAGGAGATGGGCGCCGACGCCTCCGCCGTGTTCAACGCGCTGACGGGCTACGCGACCGAGGTGGAGTACCGTCGTTTTCTCGTCGCGCCGCAGCATATGCGCCGTCAGATGGCGGAGCGCATCGAGCGCGAGATCGAGCACGCGCGACGCGGGGAAGAGGCCCACCTCATCTTCAAGATGAACTCACTGGTCGATAAGTCGATGATCCGCAAGCTCTACCGGGCGTCGCAGGCCGGCGTCAGGGTCGATCTCAACGTGCGCGGCATGTGCTGCCTGAGGCCCGGCGTCCCGGGGGTCAGCGAGACCATCAGCGAGAAGAGCATCGTGGGGCGCTTTCTCGAGCACAGCCGCATCTACTGGTTCCGCAACGGCGGGGAGGAGGAGGTGCTGCTCGGCAGCGCCGACCTCATGCCGCGCAACCTCAACCGCAGGGTCGAGATCCTCTTCCCGGTGCTGGACCGCGGCATCGTGGGGCAGATCAAGGATGAGATCCTCGGGACGTACCTCGCCGACAACGTCAAGGCGCGTGTGCTGCACGCGGACGGCGGTTGGGAGCGCCTCCGCCCCGGGGACGGGGAGGCGCCGCTCGACGCGCAGGAAGTCTTCGTCGCCCGTGCGCGCGAGGCGGCGCGACAGATGGGCGAGTGACGGTGGCCCTGCACCTCTACTTCCTGCGACACGGGCGCGCGCTGGCGCGCGCCGAGTGGCGCGAGGACGATGCACGCCGGCCGCTGACGCCCGAGGGCGAAGCGGCGATGGCCCGCGAGGCGCGGGCCATCGCCGCTATGGACCTCGGTCTCCACGCCATCGTGACCAGCCCGCTCGCGCGAGCGCGCCGTACGGCCGAGATCGTCGCCGCGGCGACGGGGCTCGACGGGGGCGTCATCGACGACGAGCGCCTCGCGCACGGCTTCGACGCCAAGGCCCTGCGCGGCATCGTCGCCGGCCAAGGCGCACCGAAGGCGCTGATGCTGGTCGGCCACGAGCCCGAGCTCAGCGCCGTGATCGGCGCGCTCATCGGCGGCGGCCGCGTCGTCTGCAAGAAGGGCGGCCTTGCGCGCGTCGACGTGTCAGGTCCGGACCTCAAGACGGCCGAGCTCGTGTGGCTGCTGCCGCCGTCACAGCTCGGCGGAGCGTGAACCCCGTGGAGGTCGAGGCCAAGTTCGCCGTAGGCGACGCGGAGGCTCTCGAGCGACTGGCACGCGCCCGGCGCCTGGGGGGGTACGGTCTTGGCCCCTGCGACGCCCGCGAGGACCGCGACGTGTTCCTCGACACCGCCGATCGCCGCTTCCTCCACGCCGGCTGCTACTGCCGGCGGCGGGAGACCGGTGACGGTGTGCGTCTCACGCTCAAAGGGCTGGGGACCGCCGTCGATGGGGTGCTGCGCCGCGAGGAGCTGGAGGCCCTGGTCGCTGTCGACGTGCCGGTGGAGGAGTGGCCGCGCGGCCCCCTGCGCGAGCGCGTCGAGAGCATCGCACGGGGGGCCCCGCTGGCGCCGCTCGTCGAGTTGCGCCAGCGGCGGCGGACCCGCGCGGTCTTCGACGGCGCCCGCGAGGTCGGGGAGCTCAGCCTTGACGAGGTCGAGGTCGCGGGCGCCGAAGACGGCCACGGCTGGCTCGAGGTCGAGTTCGAGCTGCGCGCCGACGGCGGCGAGGACGATCTCGCCAAGCTGAGCGGAGCGCTGCGTCGCCGCCGGGGCCTCAAGCCCGAAGGCCGCGCCAAGTTCGCGCGCGCGCTCGAGACCCTCGACGGCGCCACCCCGCTCGCCGACGGGGGGGACCGGCTCGCGACGGGCGCGACGGGCGCGACGGGCGCGACGGGCGCGACGGGCGCGACGGGCGCGACGGGCGTGACGGGCGCGACGGGTGCGACGGCTCCGTCGACGGTGAGTGAGGACGCCGCCGCGCCGCCGGCCGGCTCCGCAGCCCTGAGAGCGGACGGCGCGCAGGTCCGTCGCAGGCGCGCACCGATCGAGCGCGACGACACGATGGCGATCGCGGCGGTCAGGGTGCTCCGCCTGCACTTCAACAAGATGCTCGCGCACGAGGAGGGGACCCGCCTCGGCGACGACCCCGAGGAGCTGCACGACATGCGCGTCGCGACCCGGCGCATGCGCATGGCCATGCGTATCTTCGCTCCCTACCTGGACGAGCGGGAGGTACATCCCGCTCTGAAGGGCCTGCGCCGCACGGGGCGCCGCCTCGGCGTCGTGCGCGACCTGGATGTGTTCAACGGCAAGGCGGTCAAGTACGTCGAGCGGCTGCCGCAGCGGCGCCGCAAGGAGCTCGACGGTCTGTTCGCGGCCTGGGACGAGGAGTACGCCGCGCGCCGCGCCGAGCTTGTCGTCTACCTCGGCGGCGGCGGGTACCGGCGCTTCGTCGAGCGCATGGCGGCGCTGCTCGAGGAACCCCAGGAGCGCCTGGCGGCGTCGGTCGGTCAAGGGACGGTGGCGCAGGTGCTGCCGATGCTGCTGCACCGCGATGTCGCCGACGTGCTCGGCGCCGGGGCGCTCGTCGGCCCCGGGGAGCCCTTGGCCCGCTTCCACGAGCTGCGCATCGCGAGCAAGGCGCTGCGCTACACGCTCGAGTTCTTCGAGGCGCCGCTCGGCCGCGGTGCGCGCCCGCTGATCGAGACGATGAAGGGCCTTCAGGACCACCTCGGCGACCTGCAGGACGCGGTCGTCGCCAGCGGCCTCGTGCGCGATCACCTGACGCTCGGCCGCTGGCGGACGGGCGACGACCCGGCACCGGCGCCGAGAGACGTCGTCGTCGACGCCGGCGCCGCCCGCTACCTCGCGGCCCGTCAGCAGGAGATGGAGGATCTCATCGCCGGCTTCCCGGCGGTCTGGCCGGCGGTCGCCGGCGAGGAGTTCGGCGGCCGGCTGGCACGGGCGCTCGCCCGGCTCTGAGCGTGCGCTCGCCCAGAGCCGCGGTCAGGCCCTGGCCGCGGCCTTCTTGCCGCCGTGCTTGGCCTTCTTGCCGCCGTGCTTGGCCTTCTTGCCCGTGCCGGCGTTCTTCTTGCCGCCGTGCTTCGCCTTCTTGCCGCCGCCCGCCGCCTTCTTCGCGGCCTTGACGGCCTTGCGCTCGTCATTGAGGCGCGTCAGGCCTTCCTTCTTGCCGTACTCACGGATGTATGCCTGTGCGATGGCGCAGTCCTTGCAGCCCTTGCCGCAGCAGTCCTTCCACTCTTTGCGGCTGAAGCGCTCCTTCAGCTTGGCCATGCTCTTCCTCCGTGACGGTCACACCGCATGGTGTGCCGCTGACCTTCCCCGGCGGTGTGCCGCTCGAACCCTGCGGTAGCACGCGGCGGTCATGCCGGCGGCGCCGGCGGGCGGGACCCGCGCCGCCGGCCGCCGGAGACACGAAGGGCCCGCCGGATGGCGGGCCCTTCGTGTCTCACTCGCCCTCCGCGGGGGTCATCCGCCGTAGGCGTCCAGCTTCACGTCGTCGGCCACCGTGTAGCTCATGTCCGTGCAGGCGGCGATGTCGTCGAGCGTGCAGCCGACGGCGATCTCCTCGAGCACGAACCCCTTGTCGGGGTAGCGGCGGAAGAGCGCGCGCTCGGTGATGATGACGTCGCACTCCTTGGCGCCGGTCAGAGGGAAGGTACAGCGCTTCATGAGCTTGGGGGTGCCGTCCTTGGCGCAGTGCTCGGTGACGATGTACACGGTCTTGGCGCCGGTCACGAGGTCCATGGCGCCGCCCATGCCGGCGAGCATCTTGCCGGGGATCATGTAGTTGGCGATGTTGCCCTCTTCGTCGACCTGGAGCGTGCCGAGGAAAGTCGCGTCGAGGTGCCCGCCGCGGATCATGCCGAACGAGGTGCACGAATCGAAGTAGGACCCGCCGGCGACGATGGTGATGGGACCGTTGCCGGCGTTGGCGCGGTCGCGGTCCTCGCAGCCGACGTCGGGTCGGGGCCCGACCCCGACGGCGCCGTTCTCGGTCTGGATCACCACGTCGACGTCCTCGGGGACGTAGTTGGCGATCAGGGTCGGAAGACCGATGCCCAGGTTGATGATCTGACCGTCCCGGAGATCGTGCGCGGCGCGGGACGCGATGATCTGCTTGAGGTCCTCAGTCATTGCCCAGCGCCTCCTCGCGCATGACGCAGTAATCGATGTTGGCGCGTACCACGGCGTCGACGAAGATGCCTGGGGTGTGGATGGCGTTGGGGTCGATCTCGCCGAGAACGTAGAGGTTCTCGACTTCGGCGATCACGTAGTCGGCGCATGTCGCCGCGGGCACGTTGAAGTTGCGCGACGTGCCGCGGTAGGTCAGATTGCCCCACGTATCGCCCGCGTGTGCCCGGATGATGGCCACGTTGCACTTGAGGGCGCGCTCGAGCAGATACGTGCGCCCGTCGAGCTCCATCGCCTCCCGCGACTCACCGTACGTCGTGCCGACGCCGGTCGGCGTGAGGAAACCGCCGAGCCCCGCCCCGCCCGCGCGCATGCGCTCGGCGAGCGTGCCCTGCGGGACGACCTCGACCTCGAGGATGCCTTCGTTCATCGCCTGGCCGATGTAGGGCGTAGTGCCGACGTGGCTGGCGACGACCTTCTTGATCTTGCCCAGACGCACGAGCTCGACGATGCCGCGCTCGCGGAACCCGGCGTCGTTCTCGTAGATGGTCAGGTCGTCGACGTCCATCGTCTTCATGTAGTCGATGAGCGTCAGAGGATCGCCCTGACCGATGAACCCTCCGACGGCGATACTCATGCCGGACCTGACGTGCGACATCGCCTGGTCGATGGGGAGGACCTTGTTCTTCGGCACCTTCCACTCCTTCGTCACGCCGGCCGCTCGGCAGCCGAACGCACCGGCTCGATGCGGGCTCACGCGGCCGCGCGGCCGCGTATCTGTGCGTTGATGAGTCGCGGGCGACGTGACCTGCGCGCACCGTGCGGAACCGCGCGTCACACTCTGATCGACCGATCGCCGGACTAATTGCAGCCTATCATCGCCCCCGGGCGCTGTCGTCCCGGGAGGCTGGGGCGGCGACGGCGGCGGGCCGGCGAATGTTCGCCGGCCCGCCGCCGTCGCGCGTCACCGCGATTCCCTGATCCCGATCAGCGTCGAGGGGTCCTCCACGCTCGAGAGATCGCCCGGGTCCTCGCCCAGATAGGCGCGACGGATGACTCCACGCACGATCTTGGCCGAACGCGTCTTGGGCAGCGCGTCGACGAAGCGCACCTTCTCGGGCCGCATGGTCTTGCCCATGACGTCGACCACCTGCTGTACGAGGGCCGCGCGCAGGTCCTCCGACTCTCCGACACCGCGTTGCAGGACGGCGAAGCAGACGACGCCCTCGCCCTTGATCTCGTGCGGGACTCCGATGGCGGCGACCTCCGAGACCAGCGGGTGGTCGAGGAGTGCGGCTTCGATCTCCGCGGGGCCGGTGCGTCGGCCGCTCACCTTGATCGTGTCGTCGGCGCGGCCGCGCAGGTACCAGAAGCCGTCCGCATCGACGTACGCCCAGTCACCGTGGTACCACAAGTCCTCACCGAAGCGGCTGAAGTACGTGGCGATGTACCGGTCGGGATCGTTAAGGAATCCCTTGGTCATCGACGGCGCCGGTCGGCGACAGACGAGATAGCCGAGTTGCTCGCGCACCGGATCCCCGTCGTCGTCGACACAGTCGATCGCCATGCCCGGCGACGGGCCACGCAGGGTCGTCGGTTTGAGGGCGGTGATGGGGAGGGGCAGCAGGAAGCAGCCGACGATCTCGGTGCCTCCCGAGATGTTGATGATCGGGATGCGGCCGCCTCCTACGTGCTCGAAGAACCACGTGTAGGAGTCCGGATCCCATGCCTCGCCGGTCGACCCGAGGTACTTGAGGCTCGACAGGTCGAAGCGGTTGACGTGGTCCAGGCTCTCCCTCATCAGCAGACGGATGAGAGTCGGGGAGATGCCCAGGTGGGTGGTCTTCAGGTCGGCGCACACCTCCCAGACGCGTCCGGCGTGCGGCCAGTTCGGCGCGCCTTCGAAGAGCACGACCGTGGCGCCGAAGAAGTGCACGCCGATGAGCTCCCACGGACCCATCATCCAGCCGATGTCGGTCACCCAGAAGAAGACGTCGTCGGGCTTGACGTCGAAGGCGTAGCCCAGCTCCTTGGCCATCTGCGCGAGGCACCCGACGTGCGTGTGGACCGTCCCTTTGGGGCGGCCGGTCGTGCCGGACGTGAAGATGACGAGCGACCGGGCCTCGCTGTCGAGACTGACGGTGGGACAGGTGTCGGCCTGGCCGGCGACGAAGTCGTCCCACCACACGTCGCGGCCCGGCTTCATCACGATGTCGAGGCCGGCGGCCGCGCGCGCGTCGGCGCCGAGCCGGTCGACCACGACGACCTTCTCGACGCCGGGCGCGGACTCGAGCGCGCGATCGGCCTCCGGCTTGATGGCGAGGGGCTTGCCGCGGCGGACCGAACCGTCGGCGGTGAAGAGGAGACGGCAGGCCCCGTCCTCCAGGCGGGTGGCCAGAGCCTGGGCGCCGAAGCCTGAGAACACCGGGATGATGACGGCGCCGATCTTGAGCGCGGCATAGAACACGGCGACCAGTTCGGGGACCATCGGCATGTAGAGCCCGATGCAGTCACCTGCGGCGACGCCCGACGCGCGCATCGCATTGGCGACGCGGCACACCTGGCGATCGAGCTCGGCGTAGCTCACGGAGCGGCGTTCGCCGCCCTCCGAGACCCACTCGACGGCGGCGTGATCCGCGCGGCCGGCCGCGACGTGACGGTCGATGCAGTTGCGCACGATGTTGAGCTTCCCGCCCACGAACCAACGTGCCCACGGGAAGCCTTCGGACTCGTCGAGCACCGTGTCGTACGGCTTGTCCCAGAGGACGCCGAGATCGTCGAGGGCGGCAGCCCAGAACCACGCCACGTCGTCGGTCGAGCGTTTGATCAGCTCGTCGTACGTGGCGATGCCGTGGGCGTCCATGAACCGGCGGACGTTGCTCTTCTCGAGGTAGTCGCCGTACGGCTCCCAGATGATCCGGTCGGCGGCTTCGGGCGTGTCGCTCATCTGACGTCTCCCTTCGGAAACCAGGTCCGGCGCGCGGCGACGCGGACTGCGCCGCCGCCGTGACCATCGCACACGGCGGCGGTCCCTCGCGATTCTACGGGTGACCGCGGAGGTCGGCAACGACCGCCGTCGTATGGGCGTCCGACCGCGGCGGGCGCCGCTGCACCCAGGGGCGGGCCGGGGGCCGGGGGTGCGAACGGCCCCGCACGCCCCCCGCCACGGCGCCGGCGGCCTCCGCGCCGGCGCCCTCGCGAGCGGGTTTGTCGGCCCGTCCCGTGCCTGTATACTCCCGTCGGCCCAACGTCCGAACGGGAGGGTGAGATGGCGGGCATCAAGGACGCAGCCGCCGTCGGCGTCATCGGCGGTTCCGGCTTCTACGAGTTGCTCGAAGGAGCCCGCGAAGTCCATCTCGACACCCCCTTCGGCGCCCCCAGCGACAGCTACTTCCTCGGTGAGATCGGCGGGGTCCCGGTCGCCTTCTTGCCGCGTCACGCGCGCGGTCACCGCATCTTGCCCTCCGAGGTCAACTACCGGGCCAACATCTGGGGGATGAAGAAGCTCGGCGTGCGCACGATCCTGTCGGCCAGCGCCGTGGGCAGTCTCCGCGAGGAGTTGGAGCCGCTCCACATCGTCGTGCCCGACCAGCTCTACGACCGCACGAAGGCCCGGCGCAGCACCTTCTTCGGCGAGGGCGTTGTGGTCCATATGGGCTTCGCCGACCCGTTCTGCAAGTACGTCTCGGGCGTGATCGTCGAACACGGCAAGGCCGTCGGCGCGACCGTCCATCAGGGTGGCACCTACGTGTGCATCGAGGGGCCGCAATTCTCCACGCGCGCCGAGTCCAACGTCTATCGCCGCCAGGGCTTCGACATCATCGGCATGACCAACCTGCAGGAGGCCAAGCTGGCGCGCGAGGCCGAGCTCTGCTACGCGACGATGGCGCTCGTGACCGACTACGACGTCTGGTACGAGGGCGAAGAAGACGTCTCGCTCGAGCAGGTGCTCGCCAACGTGCGCCGCAACGTGGAGACGGCGCAGGCGATCGTGCGCGCCGTCGTGCCGGCGCTCGACGTCGGCCGCGACTGCTCTTGTCACCATGCCGTCGAGCAAGCCATCAACACGCCGGCCGAGCTGATCCCGGCCGAGACGCGGGTAAGGCTCGACCTCCTGATCGGCAAGTACCTGGACTGAGGCGCTCGCCTCACGCGAAATGAGTGAATCGCCGCGCGGCCATCGTCGCGCGGAGCCATGTGGGCGCCGGCCTCTGCCGGCCGCGAAAGGAGTAGGAAGTGGGAAGCTGGGTCTCTGACAACGCCGTGCTCATCGCCGTGATCTGCGCGATCGTCGCCGTGGTCTACGGTGTGCTGCTCATCCGCTGGCTGATGGCGCTGCCGGCCGGCGACGAGAAGATGCGAGCGGTCGCCGGCGCCGTACAGGAGGGCGCCAAGGCCTACCTGAACCGGCAGTACAGGACCATCGCCATGGTCGGTGTGGTCGTGTTCGTGATCCTGCTGGTGGCCCTCGGGCTGACCGACCGCGGCTGGACGTATGGCGTCGTGACCGCCGTCGGCTTCGTTGTGGGCGCCGGCCTGTCGGCGGCCGCCGGCTATATCGGCATGTGGGTCAGCGTGCGCGTCAACGTGCGCACCGCCGAGGCGGCCAAGCAGGGTCTCGGCCCGGCGCTCAAGGTCGCCTTCCGCGGGGGCTCCGTGACGGGTCTGCTGGTCGTCGGTCTGGCGCTGTTCGGCGTGGCCGTGTACTACTGGCTGGGCACGAAGTTCTGGGGCGACTACGCGGTCTACGCGCTCGTCGGCCTGGGCTTCGGCGGCAGCCTCATCTCGGTCTTCGCCCGTGTCGGGGGCGGCATCTTCACCAAGGCCGCCGACGTCGGCGCCGACCTGGTCGGCAAGCTCGAGGCCGGCATCCCCGAGGACGACCCGCGCAACCCCGGCGTCATCGCCGACAACGTCGGCGACAACGTCGGCGACTGCGCCGGCATGGCCGCCGACCTGTTCGAGACCTACGCCGTCACTGCGGTGGCCGCGATGCTGCTCGCGTTCCTCTTCTGGCCTGAGGTCGGCGTCGCCATCACCTATCCGCTGGTCCTCGGCGGCGTGTCGATCATCGCCAGCGTCCTCGGCACCTTCTTCGTGCGCCTCGGCGGCGGCGACAACATCATGAACGCGCTCTACAAGGGTCTGGCCGCGGCGGCCGTCATCGCCATCGCGCTGTTCTACCCGGTCACGTACTGGATGCTGAACAACGACGCCGTCAAGGACGCCGGCATGCCGAGCGTGAACCGCATGTTCTGGTGCGCCGTGACCGGCATCGTCGTGACCGCCATGATCGTCATCGTCACGGAGTACTTCACGGCGACGCGTTACAACCCGGTCAAGAGCATCGCCAAGGCCAGCGTCACCGGCCACGCCACCAACATCATCCAGGGCCTCGCCGTCTCGATGCAGTCGACCGCTCTGCCGGTGATCGCCATCGGCGCCGGCATCATCGTGAGCTACGAGGTCGCGGGCGGCGGCGAGGCCGGGCTCTACGGTATCGCCGTGGCCGTCATGGCCATGCTCTCCATGACCGGGATCATCGTCGCCATCGACGCCTACGGCCCCATCACCGACAACGCCGGCGGCATCGCCGAGATGGCCGACCTGCCGGAAGAGGTGCGCAACACCACCGACCCGCTGGACGCGGTCGGCAACACGACGAAGGCCATCACCAAGGGCTACGCGATCGGCTCGGCCGGCTTCGCCGCCCTGATCCTGTTCGTCTCGTACACGAACGACCTCAAGGAGAACTTCGGCGAAGGGGTCGTGGAGATGTTCCGCGTCAACGAGCCGTGGGTGCTCATCGGTCTGCTGCTCGGCGGGCTGCTGCCCTACATCTTCGCCTCTCTTTGCATGAAGGCCGTCGGCAAGGCCGGCGGGCTGGTGGTCGAAGAGGTGCGGCGTCAGTTCCGCGATATCAAGGGCATCATGGACGGCACCGGCAAGCCCGACTACGCGAAGGCCGTCGACATCGTCACCAAGTCGGCGATCCGCGAGATGATGCTGCCGGCGGCTATCCCGGTGCTCACGCCGGTCATCGTCGCGCTCGTCTTCTGGGACAAGGCCTACCTGGTGCTCGGCGGCGTGCTCATGGGCACGATCATCACCGGCATCTTCCTCGCCATCTCGATGACCTCGGGCGGCGGCGCCTGGGACAACGCCAAGAAGCTGATCGAGGACGGCGCGTACGGCGGTAAGGGCTCCGAGGCTCACGCCGCGGCCGTCACCGGCGACACCGTCGGCGACCCCTACAAGGACACCGCGGGCCCGGCCATCAACCCGATGATCAAGGTCATCAACATCGTCGCCCTGCTCGTGATCCCGTTCCTGGTCCATTAGCGGGACCGGGCGCGGACGAAGCGCGGACGGGGGCGGGCGGCGCCGGGAGGCGCCGCCCAGGGCCGCCCCCCGTCGTTTTGTCCTCTTGAGCAGGCTGTCTTTGAGCCCCTCGGTTGGTTGTACCAGCGTCGGCGTGGTGCTACATTCGACCCCAAGGTCGGCGCCCACGGCGCCGGCCGTTGTCGATGATGCGCAGGACCAGACAGATCTTCGCCGCGGCCTTCGTGGTGCTCGGAGCGCTCCTCCTGGCGAAGGGGGTTCTTGACGGACTATGGCCGGTCTCGCTCCAGCTTCTCGCGGGGGTGGCCCTGATGGTGTTCGGTGTCCTGCGCTGGCGGACGCTGTGACGTGGGTGCGAGTCTGCCGGTCGAGACCCGGCCGGAGTGAGGTCACGGATGGCGCGACGCAAGCATAGGGATGGCCAAGGCCTGAGCAAGGTCCTCGGCGTCCCCGCTCTGTTCAGCACCGCCTACGGGAACGTCGGGTCGTCGATCTACTACGCGCTCGGCGTCGTGGCCCTCTGGGCGCTCGGGATGACGCCCGTCGTGTTCCTGGTCACCGGTCTGCTCTTCTGCACCACGGCCTGGTCCTACGCCGAGGCGACGGCGATGGTCCCCGAGGCGGGCGGCTCGTCCAGCTTCGCCCGGCGAGCCTTCAACGAGTTCGTCAGCTTCGGCGCCGGCTGGGCGCTCATGCTCGACTACATCGTCACGGTCGCCATCTCAGCCTTCTTCGTGCCCAACTACCTGGCCGTCTTCTGGCCCGCTCTCAAGACACAGCCGTACAACGGCATCGGCGGCATCCTGACGATCGCCTTCCTCGTGGTCATCAACGTGATCGGCATCAAGGAGGCGGCGCGTCTGAACATCTTGCTGGCCCTGCTCGACTTGGCGACGCAGGTGCTGCTGATGGCCATCGGCGTCGTGCTCCTGCTCGAGCCTTCGGTCCTCATCGAGCAGGTCGATCTGGGCGCGGCGCCAACCTGGTCGCACCTGATCTACGGCATCTCCATCGGCACGATCGCCTACACGGGGATCGAGACCGTGTCGAACATGGCCGAAGAGGCCGCCAATCCTGGCCGCGACGTCCCCCGGGCGATCAACTACGTGCTCGTGGCTGTGCTGATCGTCTACCTAGGGATCTCGATGACGGCGCTGTCGGCCATGCCCGTCAAGTCGAACGTGCTGCCGGTCGATCCTTCGACGGGCAAGACCGAGCCTGTCGAAGTGATCGCGAAGAGTCAAGACGAGCCCAACGGGCCGTTCGTGTTCGCGGGCTCGCCGCCGCCCGGCAACGAGGGCGCCGACGTCTTCGTCCCCGCGGCCGAGAATGGCTCGGCCTGGTACACCGAGGAGATGGAGCCGACGGGCGAGATCTTCACGCACGACGGGACGCAGTACACGAAGCTGTACGGATCGCTCCTCGGAAGCGTCTACCCGGAAGACCCCGTGGTCGGCATCGTCCGCTTCCTGCCCGGGGGGTTGTCGTGGCTCAAGACGATCCTGATGCCGTGGGTCGGCATCCTGGCGGCCACGATCCTGCTCATCGCGACCAACGCCGGCCTGATCGGCGTGTCGCGTCTGGCCTACTCGCTCGGCCAACATCGCCAAGTGCCGCCGATCCTCGGGCGCGTGCATCCGCGGCGCCTCACGCCGTATGTGGCGATCATCACCTTCGGCCTGGTGGCGTGCGTGCTGCTCGTGCTTCCGGGCGACACCATCACCCTGCTCGCGGACCTGTATGCGTTCGGCGCCATGATCTCGTTCACCGTGGCGCACGTCTCGGTCATCTGGCTGCGCCACAAGGAGCCGGACACGCGGCGCCCGTTCCGCACCCCCGTCAACGTCACCGTTCGTGGCTTCTCCGTTCCGGTGCTGTCCGTCATCGGCGGCCTCGGCACTTTCGCGGTGTGGTGCGTCGTTGTGGCCACCCACCCCATGGGGCGTCTCATCGGCTTCGCGTGGATGGGTGTGGGTCTCCTGATGTACGTGGCCTACCGCAAGATGAAGGGCTACTCGCTGACCCGCACCGTCCCGCGCACGGCGATGCCGATCTCGATGCAAGCCGACATCGACTACAACGAGATCCTCGTGCCCATCGTGGGGTCGCGCATCACCGACGAGATGATGGTGCTCGCCTGCCAGCTGGCGACCGAGAAGAAGTCGTCGATCGACGGCCTGTACGTGATCGAGGTGCCGCTGAACCTGCCGCTCGACGCGCGCCTGGTCGAGGAGCGCGAGAAGGCCGGCCGGGTGCTGGCGGTGGCCGGCTTCATCGCCGAGCAGTTCAAGGTCAAGTTCACGCCGATCGTCATCACCTCGAGGCAGGCGGGTCGCTCGATCGTCGAAGAGGCGGCCGCGCGCCGCTCCGAGGTGGTCATCCTGGGCAGCGTGAAGAAGCGCCGCGTCGCCGACCGCATCTTCGGGCGCACGGTCGACTACGTCTTGCAGCACGCGCCGTGCGAAGTCATCGTGAACTTGGTGCCGCGCGACTATCCGACGGAGGGCTCGGCCGGCGCCGACGAGGGTACCGCGAGGGAGCTCAACGGAGGAGCCCCGCCTCCTACGGAGAACGGGAACAACGACGACGGCGAAGGGCGAGAGCGAGACTCGGCGGCCGCGAGCGGGCAGACGCCCCCGGCAGCGCCGAGCCCGCCGGGCCCACCAGGGCCGCCGACGTCTCCGAAGAGTGAGGAGTGACGATGCACGTGGTGATCGCAGGGTGCGGCCGCGTGGGTTCGGGTCTGGCGCGCGAGCTGGTAGCCCGGGGCCACGAGGTGGCCATCATCGACGAGAACGAGGAGTCCTTCTACCTGCTGGGCGATGACTTCCCCGGCGACTTCGTGCACGGCAGGGCGCTCGACTGGGACGTGATGCGCGAGGCCGGCATCGCCGGGGCCGACGCCTTCGTCGCCTGCACCGACGGTGACAACACCAATCTCGTCTGCGTGCAGATCGCGCGGAAGAAGTTCAACGTGCGCTGCTCGGTGGCCCGCGTCTACGACCCGTACCGGGCGCAGCTCTACGCCAAGGCGGGGGTGCGCACGTTCTGCCCCACGAGCGACGTGCGTCGGGCACTCCTCGACGCGGTCATGTCCTGCGAACTCGAGGAGGGCTGAGCCGTGTTCGTGCTCATCATCGGCGGCGGCAAGGTCGGCCTCAACACGGCTCGCCAGCTCAGGCAGCTGGGCCACGAGATCGCCCTCATCGAGCAGCGCAAGTCGCGCCATGACCTGCTTGCCGACGAGCTCGGCGAGTCGCTGCTCTTCGGCGACGGCACCGAGGTCTGGGTGCTCGAGCGGGCGGGGATCGCGCGCGCCGACATGCTCGTCGCCGTCACCGGCGACGACGAGGACAACATCATCATCGCGCAGGTCGCCGAGATGAAGTTCGGCGTGCCGAAGGTCGTGGCGCGGGTCAACAACCCGTTCAACCAGCCGACCTTCGACCTGCTCGGCGTGGAGAACACGATCTGCGCGACGACGGCGATGCTCTCGCTGATCGTGCGCGAGCTGCCGGTGCACAAGTTCGTGCACCTGCTGTCGCTCAGGCGCGAGAACGTCGAGCTCGTCGAGCTCGAGGTCAGCGAGAACTCGGCCTTCGCCAACACCTACGTGCAGGACATCGATCTGCCCGACGGCGTGCTGCTCGCGGCGATCATCCGCGCCGGGCATGCGATGCTGGTCCGGGGCAGCACCGAGATCCTGCCGGGCGACTACGTGCTCTGCGTGCTCGAGCCCGGCAAGGAGCGCGAGTTGATCCACGTGTTCCTGCCCGACGAGACGCCCGAGATCGTCCAGGGACTCTCCGAGCTCGACACGTCGGAGGGGTGAGAGGCTGGTTGACCCCCTCAGGGGCCGCGGGTAGCATGATGCGGCTCTGTCGAGCCCTCATTTCTTCGGTGGCGAGGTAGCTCAGTCGGTAGAGCACATGACTGAAAATCATGGTGTCGCCAGTTCGATTCTGGCCCTCGCCACCAGCCTTCTGCTTCACATGGCGATCGCTCTCTGCAGGCGCGTCCCTCGTCCATCCCAGCTTGAAGACGACGCCCGAGCAGGGGAGGATTGGTGGTGCGAGCGAACGCACGGGGGGAATGGATGAGACGCTGGATGACCGTGATCGTCGTCTGGGCGGCCGCGGCCGCCCTGTTCGCGACGATCAACGCCCAGGCCAAACCGGGCGGCGTCGTCACACCGGACGTCGTCGGCATGACCGTGGCTGAGGCGGTCCAGGCGTGGGCCGAGGCGGGCTTCCTGCTGGTGCCGACCGTGAGTCCCGGCGACCTGGATCCCGCGAGCGTGCCTGACGCTCCCGTCCTTGGGCAGGATCCTGAGGCCGGGTCGCGGCAGTTCGCCGACTATCCCGGCGTGCTCTACCTGGAGGAGGTGGAGCCTTCTCCGACGCCCAGCCCCACCGGGTCGCCGACATCGGCGCCGATCGATGGGGGAGACGGAAGCGTGGAGGACCCGGCGGATGCGGCCGGTGATGTGGCGGGCGGTTCCGGGAGTCTCTCCTTCACGCTGTGATCACGACCGCCGACGAGAGGTGGTCAGGTGCGTGGTCCACGCAGGGGCCGCGTACGACCGGGCGTCATCGTCAGCCGGCATCGGGGAGGTCGGGCGGCTGCATGCCGGTGAGCATCTCCGGGGAGAGGGCGTCCTCGAGCTGCTCCTTCGTGAGAAGCCCGCTGCTGAGTGCCACCTCGTAGACCGTGCGTCCAGTCGCGGCTGCCTCCTGGGCGATCGCGGTGGAACGAGCGTATCCGATGAGCGGATTGAGCGCGGTCGCCAGGCCGACGGAGTTCTGCACCTGCTCCCTGAGAACGGCGACGTTCGCGGTGACCCCCGCGACACAACGCCCTGCCAGCGTGCGGAACCCCGCCTCGAGATGCATCACGCTATCGAAAAGGGCGTGGGCCATGATCGGCTCGAACGCATTGAGCTGGAGCTGTCCGGCCTCGGCCGCCACGCTCACGGTGACGTCGTTCCCGATGACCTCGAAGGCGATCTGATTCACGACTTCCGGTATGACCGGATTCACCTTGCCCGGCATGATGCTCGATCCGGCCTGAACCGGAGGCAGATTGATCTCGTTGAGCCCGGCGCGCGGACCCGACGAGAGGAGTCGGAGGTCGTTGCAGATCTTCGAGACCTTCACCGCGATGCGCTTGAGCACGCCTGAGAGCTGGACCAGAGAGCCGACATCTTGAGTAGCCTCGACGAGATCGGGCGAGACCTCGAGCGGGAAACCGGTGATGCGCGCCAGATGTCGGCAGGCGAGCCGGGCGTACTCCGGCGTGCTGTTCAGCCCGGTCCCGATCGCCGTCCCGCCCAGGTTCACCTCGTAGAGCAGCCGCGAGGCCTCGGCGAGCCGCAGCTGATCCTCCTCGATCATGGTCGCATACGTGTTGAACTCCTGTCCGAGAGTCATGGGCACGGCATCCTGGAGCTGGGTCCGGCCCATCTTCATGACATCGGAGAACTCCGCGGCTTTGGCCGAGCAGGTCGAGCGCAGAACGGCCATCCCGTCGAGGAGGCGCTCGATGGCCCAGAGCAGGGCGACCCTCACCGCTGTCGGGTAGACGTCGTTCGTGCTCTGCCCCGAATTGACATCGTCGAGGGGATGAAGTCTGTCGTAGTCGCCGCGCTCGTGACCGAGGTGGCCGAGTGCGCAGTTGGCGATGACTTCGTTGGCGTTCATGTTGGCTGAGGTGCCGGCGCCGCCCTGGATGACGTCGACGACGAACTGGTCGTGCAGATGACCCGAACGGATCTCCCCGCAGGCCGCGACGATCGCCTCGGTCTTCTCATACGAGAGCAGCCCGAGATCATGGTTCGCCAGGGCGGCAGCTTCTTTCACCGCCGCCAACGCATTCACAAGATCCGGGTGAACGGACATCGGGATGCCGGAGATGGCGAAGTTCTCCAAGGCGCGCGCCGTATGGACGCCGTAGTAGGCGGACGCCGGCACCTCCATATCGCCCAAGAGATCGTGTTCGATGCGGTGCTTCGCGCGAGGCATTCACACTCCCGACGATAGCTGATCTGGCCCGGCGCCCGTCGAGCAGATCGGGCCCGCCAAGCCTACGGAAGGGCGCGGTCCGCGGCAATCGCCGACCTGCGCCGCTACTCCGGCAGCACGTCCTCGCCGACGAGCTCGCGCACGCGCAGCATCTCGAAGACGCCGCGCACCGGCGCGGTCAGGTTGCGGGCCACGACCGGCACGCCCTGGCTCTTCAGGTCGAGACAGAGCCGCACGAAGATGCCGGTGCCCGACGAGTCGATGAACTCGACCCCGCTGAAGTCGAGGGTCACGGCCTGGGCGCCCCTGGCCGCGCCCGTGACGGCGCTTCGCAGCGCGTCGGCGCAGTCCAGGTCCATCTCGCCTGACAGGAAGACGGTGGGCGCGGGCCCGGGGACTATGGATGTCTGCAGCATGGGTCTCCTACCTCTTCAGATGATGCGGTCAAGGAGCAACGTGGTGCCCTCGGGGCGCGTGTGCAGTCCGACGACGTCGAGGTTCTCGGTGATGATCTTGAAGCCGTAGCCCATCGACGCCTGGCCGGTCAGGTCCGGCGGTTCGATCCAGTTGAGGAAGTTGAGGCCTGGCCCTCGGTCGCTCACCACGGCGCGCAGGCGGTCGGACAGGCGTCGCAGGGTGAGCTCCCCGGACCCGCCGCCGTGCAGCAACAAGTTCGTCAGGGCCTCGGAGATGGAGAGGAGGGTGGCGTGCCGGCCGGCGTCGTCGATCTCCTCGCCCGCCAGCCGGGCATCGACGGCGCGGCGCGCCTTGGACAGCGCGCGAGGCTCGTCGATCGCCATGTGCAGGAGCTCGCTTCCAGCCGTCGCCTCGGCCGCGACCTCCTCGCGGTCGAGCAGACGCAGCCGGCCGCAGGCGATGGCGCCGGCGAGGTCGCTCAGGATCTCGACGAGGCTGCGGCGGTGGTCGCCGTAGTGCCGCTGCCAGCCGTTCGTGTGGATGCTGAGGATCTCGCAACGATCGCCACGGGGTACGAAGCAGAGCTGGTCTTCGACGAAGTCGTTTGCCTGGGCGACCGCGTAGCACATGAAGGTCTCCCGCTCGAGGGCTTCGTCGGCGTGCGCGATGAGGTCGTCCTCCGGGAGCCCGGCGGCGAAAGCGCCGACCAGCGCCTCGATGCGGCCGCTGTCCCGCCGGTAACGATAGGCCCGCAGGGAGCAGGGCACCGGCTCGGCGTCGCGCATCACCAGCACCTCACTCCGTTGTGGCTCTCGCGCGGACTCACGCCACCTCCAGCAGCAGGAGTGTCGCGTCGTCGGAGGGGGGCGTCTCGCCGCGGAAGGCGGCGACCTCGCCCCAGACCCTGTCAAGTGTCTCACGAAGGGCGCGCCCGCGACAGTCGGCGAGAAGTGTCTCCAGACGGTCGACTCCCAGCAGCTCGCCCTTCGGCGAGCGCGCCTCGGTCAGGCCGTCCGTGAAGAGCGCGAGCCTGTCGCCGGGCGCCAGGACGATCACGTCCTCGGGGAAGGTGAGGTCGGCGCGCACGCCGAGGACGGTGCCCCGCGCCGGCAGGCGCCGTGCGCCTGCCGTACCCAGCACCAGAAGCGGGTTGTGCCCCGCGCCGGCTACGGTCGCCGTGCGCGAGCCGGGGTCGTAGGCGACCAGCGTGAGCGTGAGGAAGTTGGGGAGGCTCTGGCTCGCGAGGTCGCGGGCGAGCGACTCGTTGACCTCGCGCAGCACGTCACCTGGCGCCTTGTTCGGCGCGACGGCGTCGTGCAGGAGGGAGCGCGCCATCGTCATGATGAGGGCGGCCGCGAGACCCTTGCCCATCACGTCTCCGCAGACGATGCCGATGCGGCCGTCGCCGAAGTCGAGGTAATCGTAGTAGTCGCCGCCCACCTCGCCGAGGAACTCGATGCGCTGCTCGACCTCGAGACCGGGCACGTCCGGCGGGGCCGCGGGCAACAGGTCGAGCTGGATGCGCTGGGCGCGATCGATCTCGGCGGTCACCTTCGACTGGGTCTCGCGGAGCTCATCGTGCAGTGTCGTGGAGGCGACGAGCTCCTCCTTGAAGGAAGCGATTTCGGCACCGAAGGCGGCCGAGTCGCGCACGCGCTTCATGTAGATGTCGTACGAGTAGTAGATGAGGTACAGCGGCGGCAGGCCGAGGATGATGCCCGGGATGCCGAGCGTCAGGTAGAGCCAGGCGACGAGCAGGGCCAAGGTCGACCCGGTGAGGTAGCTCGGCAGGCCCCATTGGTAGTTCTGCCGCCAGATGCGCAGGGCGCGATCGCCGCTGGCCAGCGCCACGACTCCCGCCAGCAGGGCGGTGCTCGCGAAGAAGTCGACGGCGGTCGCCGCGAAGATCGGCAGCACCTTGTCGGGGAGGTGGTCGCCGGCCGGGACGAGCGCCAGGTAGACGAGGCCGGCCCCGAAGGTCGAGACCACGTAGTTGGCGGCGTTGAAGACGACCTTCACCAGGTCGCGCGTGAACCACGCGGTGGCGAGGCCGGAGACGGCGGCGACCAGTAGGGCAGGCCAGAGGCCGAAGACGATGAGGGCCCCGAGCACCGGCACGAACGAGAGGGTGACGACGCCGACGGCCGGCAGACGGATCTCGCGCAGGTCGGTCACCGCCGCGAGCGCGACGAAGGCGACCAGGTCGATGGAGACGGTCGCCGGGTCACGCAGAAGAGCCACGACCGCGGCCGCGACGGCGCCCGCGGCGACGAGGGCGACGTAGAGCGAGACGGCCGCGCGCGTGCGCGCGGCCGTCTCGCCAGAGTGCCGGGCTTGAGTCGCCTCGTTCACTGCCCCTCGATCAGCACCGTCCACGCGTACTTGGTCCACGCATACTTGGTCCAGGCGTACTTGGTCCACGCGTACTTCGTCCACGCATACTTGGTCCAGGCATACTTGGTCCAATCCTGGTAGACCTCCGGGGGCAGGATGGTCGTCCCGTCGCCGAGGTCGGCCGACAACGTCGGTCCGTCCGCGAGCAGATCGAGCACGAGTGCCTCGGCCACGTCGACCGTGCCGGCGCCCTGCTGGTACACGCTCGCTTCAGGCACGAGATCGGCGCTCGCCATCAGGCGCAGCTTCACGTCGTCGGGAGTGAGCGCGGGGTCGTCTTCGAGCATGAGCGCGACGGCGCCGGCGACGACCGGGGTCGACGTGCTGGTGCCGGAGAGCATGAGGTAGTTGGACTCGGTCGAAGACGGCGCGTCCGGGTAGTAGTCGGTCACGGGGATCACGTTCTCTGGGAAGGTCTTGTCGATGTAGCTGCCCGGAGTCCGCAGGGAGATGTTGCGGTTGCCCGGAGCGACGAGATCCGGCTTCGCGTACTCGTCGTAGAGGGTCGGGCCGTAGGAGCTGTAGGCGGCGACACGGTCGTCCGCCACCTCCGGGGTCTGCTTCGTGTCGGTGGCGCCGACGGTGATGACGTGGGGTTCGTTGCCGGGGCTGAGGATGCCGCCGAGCCCGAACTCGCCTTCGTTGCCGGCCGCGCAGACGACCGTGATACCGGCCTTCCAGGCGGCGCTGACGGCCATCGCGACGGGGTCGGTCTCGACCGGGCCGGTCGGCGTGCCGGCGACTGAGATGTTCATGACGTCGATGCCGAGGGAGTCGCGCTGCTCGACAGCCCAGAGGATGCCGGCGATGAGTTGCGAGGCGCGGCCGCGCCCGAACTTGTCGAGCACCTTGACGGCGACGATGTCGGCGGCCGGCGCGACGCCGCGGAACTGGACGGTCGCGAAGCCGCCCTCGTCGAGCGGCAGCGAGGCGCTGCCGTCGCCGGCGATGAGGCCGGCGACGAAGGTGCCGTGACCGGCGTCGTCATATGGATGCTTCTTGTGCTTGACGAAGTCCCGCCAGCCGACGAGGCGTTCGTCACCGAGATCGGGGTTGACGGCGACGCCGCTGTCGATCACGGCGATGGTGACGTCGCGTCCGGCGGGACCTCCGTCCCCGGGCGCGGTCAGGTCACCGAGCCCGATGGTGAGGTTGGTCACGCTCATCGACGCGAGGCCGATCCCGTGGACGGGGTTGTCGGCGACGATGTGCTCGACCCAGGGCAGGTCGCCGAGCGCCGCGATCTCGCTCGCGCTCAGCCAGACGGCGACGGCGTCGAGGGCGCGGAGCTCCGTGACCTCGACCCCCTTCGGCAGTCGCGCGCCGACGGCGTCCAGGTGGCCGGAAGCGAACACGATGACGGGTGCCGCCTCGCCTGCGGCGGCGTCGAGGGCGACGCCGACGCTCGGATCGATGACGCCGTCGATGTCGCTGGAGCCGGCCATCGTGGCTCCGGGCCAGACGGCCATGCAGACCAAGGCCAGGATGGTCAGGGTGAGGGTGTGCCTTCTCATCGTTCTCGCCTCCACTCGGGGGCTCCTCTCATCACCGACGTCCGGGCGCCGAGAAGGCGGCCGGTGTCAGGTAGCCCAAGAGGCGGGAGTGCGCGGCAAGGGGAGGAGGCAGAAGACCACGGTGTCTGACTTCGGCAACCGAGCTATCTTGAGCATCCAAGACCTCTGGCTTTGCGTCCCTGCCTCACGACAGGTTTGCCCTTCTCGCTCTGTGCTTGGTATCGGCCCGCGCGCATGAGACCTTAGACGGATGGGCAACGCAGGTGTAGCCCGCGCGGCGACGCTGCGTCGAGGCCGGAGGCAGCAAGCACGACGCGCACGTCGACAGCGAGAGCTGGGTGGAGCCGTGTATGCTCATCGACGAGCCGGAGCAGGCGCGTGAGTTCATCGCGCTCACCGGCGCCGGACCGACGCACGCCGGCAGAGCGACCTAAGGAAACCCCAGTGGTCTGTCGAAAGGAAGAGGAAGCCATGAGACAGCCTTTCCCTAAGTCGGGCCGCCCCCGTCGCATCGCGGCCGCGATTGTTGTCACCCTCGTTGCCTTCGCCGCGCTGTGGTCGGTGCCGAGGGTCAGCTCGGCGGCCGCGTCGTGGTTGACGGCGCCGACGGTCCGGTCCAAGACGGTCACCCCCGAGCGACCGCTGGTCGTGACCCGCGACACGCGGAGCGCGCCCTCGGCCGCGGAGGATCCGGGGGCGACGGAGCTGCTGAGCGCGTCGCAGTCCGAGGCGGGTCCGGCGAGCGCCGGACCACCGGAGGGCGCGGCCGTCAGTCAGATCGACGCACGGATGCGCTTCGAGATGGTCGGCCTCATCTGCGACGACGCCGACGGTGTCGACTCGCTCACCGTGTACGTCAGGGCCGGCCCCGACGGCCGCTCGTGGGGAGAGTGGCTCGAGGCGCCCGTCGAGCGCGTCGCCGAAGAGGGCGACGAGGCGAACGCGAGTGTCTTCACCGACCCGATCTGGGTCGGGGGGGCGCGTCACCTGCAGGTGGCCGTGACGTCGGCCGACGGGAGCTGTCGCACGGTGCCGGCGCCGCGCCTCGTGTTCCTCAACACGAGCGGCGACGCCACGCTGGCGGACAGATTCACGACGACGGCGCGCACCGTGGCCTGCACTCTCGGCGGGCTGCGCGTCGCCTCCGACGTGTCGGCGATGACCACGAAGCCGACCATCGTGTTGCGCAGTCGAGTGGGGAGCGGACGAGTCCTTGCGTACGGGCAGCCCCAGTTTCGCCCCGCTCAAGATGGCCTTCGTGCACCACACGGCCGGCAGCAACTCCTACACGGCCGCCGCAGGCGCCGCGATCGTGCGCGGCATCTACTACTACCACACGCAGACGCTGGGCTGGAGCGACATCGGCTACAACTTCCTCATCGACCGCTACGGCGTCATCTACGAAGGCCGCTACGGCGGCATCACGCAACGCGCCGATCGGGGCCCACGTGCTGGGTTTCAACACGTCGAGCACCGGCATCTCGGTGATGGGGACGTTCTCCACGGTCCAGCCGCCCAGCGCGGCCATGACGTCGTTGAAGCGCCTCCTGGCGTGGAAGCTCGACGTGCACCACGTGAACCCGCTGGCCAAGGCCGAGATGCTCTGCCGCACGACGCAGAAGTATACCGCGAGGGCAGATCGTCACGTTCCCCGTGATCTCGGGGCACCGGCAGGCGAACTGGACGGCGTGCCCGGGCGATGCTTTCTACGCGCTTCTGCCCGCCGTCAGGAAGACCGTGGGGGCGATGGGCCTGCCGAAGATCTACGACGTCGTGATCGATCGCACCGCGTTCAGCCCCAACGGCGACGACTTCCGCGACACGATCACGCTGAGCTTCGTGGGGTCGGAAGTCCTCGACTGGGTACTGCAGGTCAAGGCGGCCGACGGCACCGTCGTGCGGCGCAAGACCGGTCGCGGTCAGTCGGTGTCCATCCACTGGGCCGGGCTCTCGGACGCCGGTGAGCTCGTGCCCGACGGGCCCTACCGGCTGGTCCTCTCGGCGACCAGCCCGCTCGGCACGGCACGGGCGTCGACGACCGAGGTCGTCGTCGATACGCGCCCGCCGGTGCCGAGCTTGTGTGTGCTCTCGTCCCCCTTCCTCAGCCCGAACGGCGACGGGTACGCCGATCGCGCCAGGCTGACCTACAACTGCGGCGAGCGCGTCTACGCGCGGGTCTCGATCCTCGACGAGGCGGGCGCGGTCGTGCGTGCACTCACCTCGTGGCAGAAGCTCGGCTCCACGCGCGTGACGACGGCATGGGACGGCAGGATCCCGGTCGACGGCGTCCTGAGGCGGGCTCCGGAGGGCCTCTATGCGTTCAAGCTGGAGCTGCGTGACCCCGCCGGCAACACGGGTGTCACGACGCGCGCCGTCACGCTCGATCTCACACTGGGCTTCTTCACGGCGACGGAGCTCTCGTTCTCGCCGAACGCCGACGGCGTGAAGGACGAGACGGTCGTCGGCTTCACCCTCACGCGGACCGTCGCGACGCGCGTCACCATCCTGCTTGAGGACACGGTGGTGCGCACCCTGCAGCTCGGGGAGCTCGGCGTCGGCACGCACTCGGCGACCTGGGACGGTACCGACGAGGAGGGTCTGGTCGCGCCGAGCGGGGTGTACAAGGTGCGGGTGGAGGCGGAGAGTGCGATCGGCTACTCGAGGATCGGACGGCGGATCACGCTCGACCGCACCAAGCCGCGGATCACGGCTCCGCTGACCGCGACGGTGACCCTTGGCTCGACGGTGCGTATGCGGTACGTCGTCGCCGATGCCTGGAGCCCGACCGTGAAGGTCAAGGTGACCATCGTCAGGGCGAGCGACAGGGTCATCGTCAAGAAGCTCTATATCGGCTGGGTGACGAGCGGCGAGACTCACGTTGCCTCTTGGACGCCGCCGGCCCGACGCAAGTACATCGCGGTGTTCAGGGCGATCGACGAGGCCGGCAACAGGCAGGCGGAATCGGTCAGCTGCGTGATCACCGTCCTGTGACGGCGAGGCCGGCGCGGGCGGGTGCACCCGCCCGCGCCGGCCTCGCTCGTCGTGCGCGTGCGCTCAGACGGCCGTGTGGCTGCGCCGCCAGCGGCAGTGAGGCATCGGGCAACCGGCCATCCGCGTCGCGTCGCAGAGCTCGCAGCGCTGCGCCGCCCAGCTGACGGGGAGGTCGAAAGCCTCTCCGTCGTCGCCGTTGAGGCGCATGACGGCGTGCAGTGACCGCGACACGGCCTTCATGTCGGCGAACGTGTCGGCCTTCTCGGGCAGGTCGATCAGGCCCATGCGCACGGCACGCTTGCGCACGCGCCCGTCGGGCACGAAGCCGAAGCGGTCGAGCGCCTCGTCGCGCCACAGCCCCAGGCGGCGCATCTCACGCACGACCCAGAAGGCGCGAGACTTGAGCGCGCCGCCCGATGCCGCATAGAGGACGTCGATCACGACTTCGGGCTCGGGCGGCTGAGGCAGCAGGCGCGACCAGGTGTCCCGGGTCTCGGCCAGCCGCATGAAGTCGATGACCTTGCCTTTGCTGTCGCCGCGTGAGACCGGCGGGTCCATGGCGTAGGCGCGCAGGTCGAACTCGCCGTCGAAGAGGCGCTCGACGACGCCGGCGCCGACGAGGCGGCGCCAGTCGGACTCGACGACCGCCTCGGGCGCCGGTTGCGCGGCGAGCGCGCCGTAGCAGAGCAGGGTGAAGAAGAGACGCGTCTGGTCGTCGGCGTCGCCCTCCGTGTACCGCGCGCAAGCCTCGTCGTCGAGCACGGGCGTGGGCCTGCGGGCGGCAGCGGAGTAGGACTCGGCGAGGTAGGCGACGTCGTCGCGGCGCTCGCTGTTGGTGAGCGGGGTGGCTTCGTTCACGGGTGACCCCCTGTCGTGTGAGTGCCGATGCGGCCGGCCGGCGCGCCGATGCTACGCCCGCGCCGGCCGGCCGCCGAGGTCGACGAAGCCGGGGGCGGGTGACGACGCGACGCGGGGCAGGCGCACGATCACCGGTCCGATGACGGCCGTGAGAGCAACCGCGCGCGCGGACCGCTTCGCGGTTGCGAGAGTCCGCGGAGGGCGGGTAGGCTAGCCGGCGGCAGTGACCCCTCACGGAGGCTCGATGTCACCCCCATGACCTGGCTCGGAATCGATATCGGCTGCATCAGTCTGAAGGCCGCGCTCCTCGGTCGCGAGGGCGACGCCGAGCTCTTCGAGCGGCTGCCGCGCGAGCACCCCGGTCTGTTCCAGGCCCCGGCCGATGGGTCGACGCTCGTCGCCGGGCGGCCGCTCCTCGTCGCCGCCTACCGCCGCATCAAGGGCAGCCCGAGCGAGGCCGTGCGGCGCATACTCGACGACCTGCGCGCCGTGCTGCCCGCGGGCGCCATCGCCGGCGTGCGCGTGACCGGGTCCGGCGGCCGCCTCATCGGCGATGCCCTCGAGGGCGAGTTCGAGAACGAGTTCAAGGCGATCGCACGGGGGGTCGCGGCCTTGCATCCCGACGTCGTCACCGTGTTCGAGATGGGCGGCGAGACCTCCAAGTTCATCCGCCTGGAGGCCGCGTGCGATGTCGGCTCCGTCGGCATCGCCGACTACCAGACCAACGGCGACTGCGCGGCCGGCACGGGCTCGTTCATGGACCAGCAGGCGAGTCGCCTGCTGTACGAGATCGAGGACGTCGGCGACATCGTGCTCGGCGCCGGCAAGGCGGCCAGCATCGCGGGTCGCTGCAGCGTGTTCGCGAAGTCCGACATGATCCACGCCCAGCAGAAGGGCTACCATCCGCCCGAGGTGTTGCGCGGCCTCTGCGACGCGGTGATCCGCAACTTCAAGGGCGCTATCACCAAGGGCAAGCTGGTCGAGCCCCCGGTGGCCTTCATCGGCGGCGTCGCCGCCAACAAGGGCGCTGTGCGAGCGCTGCGCGAGGCATTCGCCTTCGGCGACGGCGCCCTCTTCGTGCCCGAGTTCCATCACTCCATGGGCGCGATCGGCGCCGCGTTGATCGAGGCCGAGCGCGCCGAGGCCCGCGAGCGCGGCGCCGTCGAGCTCGACGCGTCTCGCCTGCCGGCCGCGGCCTTCCCGGTGACCGACCCGCTCTCGATGGAGCGCGTGCGGCTGCTGCGCGACATGGCGACCCCCTACGAGTGGCCCGAGACGTTGCCCGTCGACGTCTACATGGGCATCGACGTCGGGTCGGTCTCGACCAACCTGGTGGTGACCGACGGGCAGGGCCGCGTTCTCAAGGAGATCTACACCAAGACCGACGCGCGTCCGGTCGAGGTCGTCAACAAGGGCCTCGCCGAGATCCGTGCCGAGCTCGGCGACCGCATCCGCCTGCACGGTGTGGGTACGACCGGGTCCGGGCGCGAGCTCATCGGCGAGCTCACCGGAGCCGACATCGTGACCGACGAGATCACCGCCCACAAGACGGGCGCCGACTTCATCGCTCGCCAGATCGGCCTGACCGTCGACACGATCTTCGAGATCGGCGGCCAGGATTCGAAGTTCATCTCGCTGCAGGACGGCATCGTCGTCGACTTCGCCATGAACGAGGCCTGCGCCGCCGGCACGGGCTCGTTCCTCGAGGAGCAGGCCGAGAAGCTCGGCATCGACATCGTCGGCGAGTTCGCGGAGCTCGCGCTCTCCTCGCGGGCGCCGATCCGCCTCGGCGAGCGCTGCACGGTCTTCATGGAGCGCGACGTCATGGCCTACCAGCAGCGCGGCGCCCGCAAGGAGGACCTCGTCGCCGGCCTCGCCTTCTCGATCGCCTACAACTACCTGAACCGGCTCGTCGGCGAGCGCGCGGTCGGTGACGGTGTCTTCTTCCAGGGCGGGACGGCCTACAACGACTCCGTCGCCGCGGCCTTCTCGCAGATCCTCGGCAAGGAGATCGTCGTGCCGCCCTACAACGGCGTCATGGGCGCGCTCGGCATGGCGCTGCTCGCCAGGGAGCGCGTCCAGCGCACCGGCGCGGCGACCACGTTCCGCGGGTGGGACCTGGACGAGGTCGACTACACGGTGGTCGACTTCGTCTGCAAGGGGTGCACCAACGAGTGCGACGTGCGCCAGTTCACGATCGAGGGCGAGAAGACCTACTGGGGCGACAAGTGCTCCGATCGCTACCGCAAGCCGGCGAAGGTCGACAAGGAGCCGGTGATCGCCGACCTCGTCGCCCTGCGCGAGGAGGCGATGCTCGACCCATACCAGGCCGCCGTGGAGCGTGCCGGCGCGGCGGCCCCGACCGTCGGCATCCCGCGCGCCATGTACACCTACGACCGTCTGCCCTTCTGGGCCACCTTCTTCGCCCACCTCGGGCTGCGCCCCGTTCTCTCCCCGGAGAGCGACAGGTCGATCCGCGAAGCGGGCGTCGACCTGACCGTCGCCGAGCCGTGCTTCCCGATCCGCGCGGCCCACGGGCATGTCGAGTGGCTCCTGCGCGAAGGCGTCGACTGGGTCTGGTTGCCCAACGTGGTGAACGAGGAGACGGAGTTCCCGCAGTTCAACTCGCACGCCTGCCCCTGGGGTCAGACGCTGCCGTTCGTCGTGCGTCGCGCGCCGCGCATCGAGGATCACATGGCGCGGATCCTCAGCCCTCGCGTGCGCTTCCGCGACGGCCGCGAGGGCCTCTTGCGCGATCTCGCCGAGCTCACCGGTCCTCTCGGCGTCGAGAAGCGGCAGATAGCCGCGGCGCTCGACGCCGCCGCCGCGTCGCAGGACGCCTTCCGTGACCGTCTGCTGCAGGCCGGGCAGGATGCCCTCGCGACCCTCGAGGAGGCCGGCGAGCTCGGTATCGTCCTCATCGGCCGGCCGTACAACATGTACGACAAGGGCGTCAACATGGACATCCCGCGCAAGCTGCGCAAGTTCTACGGCGTCAACCTGATCCCCCTCGAGTTCCTGCCGTTGCAGGGCATCGACGTCAGCGACATCGTCCCCAACATGTACTGGAACTACGGACGCAAGATCCTCCAGGTGGCGCGCTTCGTGCACGATCGCGACCGCCTGCACCTCATCTACCTGACCAACTTCAAGTGCGGACCTGACTCGTACATCAAGCACTACGTGCGCGAGGCTTCGGGCAAGCCGTTCCTGACGCTGCAGTTCGACGAGCACCAGAACGACGCCGGCGCGATGACGCGCTGCGAGGCCTACCTCGACAGCAAGGGCTTCCTGCGCTGGTGGTCTCAGGGCACCGAGGCCGCTTGTCCGCCGGCGGTCGAGGAGGTACCTCTCGGCCGTGGCTGACGCGACGCACAGCGACCCGAAGATCCAGCAGGCGATCAGCGAGTACGGCCTCGAGGGCCGGCGGATGTACCTGCCGCAGATGCCCTACGGCGGCAGCTACCTGCTGGCGGCCGCGATCCGCTCGATCGGCTTCGATGCCTGGCCGACCTCCGACAGCGACGAGCGTACGCTCGAGCTCGGCGGCAAGCTGACCTCGGGCGACGAGTGCTACCCGCAGAAGATCACGATGGGCGACTTCCTGCGCATCATCGAGGACGAGGGCCGCGACAAGGTCGCCTTCCTCATGCCTACCGCCAGCGGGCCTTGTCGCTTCGGCCAGTACCTCTCGCTGATCCGCACCAAGCTCGACGAGCTCGGCTACGACGACGTACCGCTCATCAGCATCACGTCCAACGACGGCTACTCTTCGATCGGCCAGTACGCGCCGGGGCTGATCAGGACCGCTTGGCGCGCCGTCATCTCCCAGGACATCCTCATGAAGGCGCTCCTGAAGATGCGCCCGTACGAGCTCGAGAGGGGCGCGACCGACGCCGCCTACCACGAGAGCCTCGTCGACGTCGGTGAGGCGATCAGCGCCCAGAACGTCTCGGACAAGGAGCGCCTGAGACTCGCCCGCGCCGCCCTCACGCGTTCGCGCGAGCGCTTCAACCGGGTGCCCGCGCGCTTCGACCGTACCCGGCCGCTCATCGGCGTGGTCGGCGAGATCTTCTGCCGCCACAACACGTTCTCGAACTTCGACCTGATCAGAGTGGTCGAAGAGCAGGGCGGGGAGTGCTGGCTGGCCGACATCAGCGAGTGGATCTGGTACGTCGACGACGAGCACCGGCGACGCCTGCTCGAGGATGGCCGCAAGTACACGGGCGAGAATGCAGCCCGCTTCATCCGCACCAAGGTCATGCACGCCGACGAGCGCGCGCTCTACTCCACGTGGGAGGGCGAGTTCGTCGGCTACGAGGAGCCGCACAGCGTCAGCGAGGTGCTCGAGCTGAGCGCGCCGTACCTGCCGTACACGGGCGCGCTCGGCGAGATGGTTCTCAGCACCGGCACGACCATCTACCTCCACGGGAAGGGCGCCGACGGCATCATCGACATCAGCCCGTTCACCTGCATGAACGGCATCGTCACCGAGGCGGTCTACCCGTCGATCCAGCGCGCCCTCGACGGCGTGCCGGTCCGCGTCTTCTACTTCGACGGCACGCAGAGCGATCTCGAGCGCGACGTCGGCATCTTCCTCGAGCTTGCGCACACTTACCGGCGTCGCAAGAAGACGGTGCGGCGCTACCCCGCGTACTTCGAAGCCGAGTAGAGCCGCCCACAGCGGCGCGACGGACGAGATCGGCGGCTCAGGATCCCGGCGGGCGACGTCGGCGCTGCAGGACCCGGGGAAGAGGAAGGCCTCCCGCTTGAGTCCCTGACGTCCGGGGCCGGGTCAGGGAGCGGGAGGCCTTGATGACCGGTCGCGACCGGGGGGAGTCGCTTGCGGTGCTGATCGTCGTCTTTGGGGCTAGAAGCCGCGGCCCCGCGTCAGGGTCTTGTGGGCGTACACGCGCACATGACCACGGGCGTCACCCGACGGAGTGCCGATGACGTCGCTGGTGCCGGCGAAGAAGCGGCCGAGCGAACGTAGTATCCGGTTCTGCACGATGCCTACCACCTCTCTACTCCTTGGCCCGGCGACGCCCGCGCGCGACACTCGAGGGAGCGCGCACGGCCTCGCCGGAGCTGTCCAGCATACGGTTGACCAAGAGCAGCACACGGTTCGTCATGGCGACCCTCCTCCAATAAATAGCTTAGCTTGTACCTTGCGTCACGAACTATATACCTGGCGCACCGGAGTGTCAAACACGGCTCGGAGGTCGCACCGCGCGCCGCCGTCTCCACGAACCTCGCGCGGAGCGCGAACGTCTCCCTCTGCAGACGGATGGCCGGTCGCGGCCGCGATCGCGCGAGCGAGCTGAGCGGCGACCGAGTGTCCAAGTCGACGACGAGAGGTGTCTCCATGCGACGTGCACTGATCATGACAGCCTTGGCGTGTGTCGCGGCGGGAGCGGCGCTCATCCTGCTCGCGAGCCTGAGCGACGACTCGCCGGCGACGCCGGCTCTCCCGGAGCAAGGCCGGGCCGACCCCGAGTCCTCAAGTGCCGGCTCGCTCACGGATTCGCTCTCGGCCTTCGGCTTCGCCCTGCTGGCGAAGGAGGCGGCCGCGACGGCCGACAACGTCGTCATCTCGCCGGCGTCGATCCACGCCGTTCTCTCCATGCTGCTGTCGGGCGCCGAGGGCGCGACCGCGGCCGAGATCGAACAGGCCCTCGCGCTGGACGGGTTGAGCGGCGTCGGCCTCGATCAGGCGTGGGCCGACCTCATCACGGCGGCGCAGGTCGGCGACGGGTCGCAGGTGAGGGTCGCCAACTCGCTGTGGCTGCGTGACGGCGTGCCCTTCGTGCCCGCCTTCCTCGCGACGAACCGGGACTACTTCGCGGCGGACATGCGTGAGCTGCCCGGCGATCCCGCGGAGGCCGCGGCGCAGATCAACGAGTGGATCGAGCGGCGCACCGCGGCACGCATCAAGGAGCTCGTGACCCCGGGCGACTTCTCCGACGCAACCATCCTCACCCTGGTGAACACCGTGTACCTCAAGGTGAGATGGGAGTACTTCGACCCGGAGGCGACGCGGCCCGAGCCGTTCCGCCTCGACGACGGGCAGACGGTCGAGGTGCCGATGATGCAGTCTCAGCTCGAGGCCTCCTACGGCGGTACGGACGTCTACGACGCCGTCGCGCTCGACACGGATGGGCCGGTGACGGTGTGGATCGTCGTGCCGAAGGGGGCGCACACGGCGGAGGAGACCGTGCGTGCGTTCGCGCACGGCGAGTACCGGTCGCTGCTGGAGTCCGCACGCCGGGTGGAAGGCAGCATCGTCCTGCCGCGCTTGAGCCTGGAGTACGAGTCCGACCATCTGAAGGAGCATCTGCAGGCGCTCGGCATCGTGAGGGCCTTCTCGCCGGACGAGGCCGAGTTCGGGGGCGTCGCGGAGTTGACGGAGAACCTGTACGTGCAGGCCATCCTGCACAAGGCGAACCTCGACATGGACGAAGAGGGTGTCGAGGCGGCGGCGGCGACCGGCGCGATCGTCGGGATCACCAGCGCGCCGGCGGAGACGTTCGCGGTGCGCGCCGACCGGCCGTTCCTCGTTGTGCTCGCCGAGGAGAGCTCGGGCGCGCCGCTCTTCACGGCGCTGGTGCGCGACCCACGCTGAGCGCCGTCCGCCGCTCAACGCTGACGGCCGCTCGGTGCCGACGGCCGCTCGGTGCCGACGGCCGCTCAGCGCGCGTAGGGCAGACGCACTTCGGTCACGAACTGGGCCGGAGCGAGGCCTTCGGCGACGCCGGCCACGTACACCTCCCAGAGCGGCCCGGCGGCGCGGTAGCCGATGGACGTCATCGCCTCGTGGAGGGCGGCGACGGCGTCGTCCATCTGGTCGCGGGGTCCGACGTGCGTGACGGCCAGGGTGAAGTGCGTGGGGACGAGTTCACCGCTGGCCTCGCCGATGCGGTCGGGCACGGAGCCGTCTTCGCGGGGCTCGACGGCGACACAGACGTCGTAGTCGAGGGTCTCGCCGTCGGCGGTCTCCTCGTAGAAGCGGCCGATCATCGGCCCGGTGGCGGTGAGGCCGGCCTCGCGCACGCTCGCGCGCAGGCGCCGCATGCGCTCGCCGATCTCACTCATCGACGCGCGGCCCGCTTGCACGGCGAGCGCTTGCTCGGGCACGCGGACGACGTCGACGTCGTAGTGCATGGCTCCTCCTCGTCTCTCTGGGTCGAGGGTACCCGCGCGGCCGTGCGGCTATCCGGGGCGCGTCACGGGCGGGCGCGCCTCGCAACGCAGGCGAGCAGGCGTCCTCGCGCTCGGGCGGGATCGACGTGGACGGCGGCGTGGTCAGGCGAGAGTGACGCGGTCGCCGCGGCGGCGCGCCAGACCGTCGCGCTCGAGCAGCGCGACGATCCCCGTCGCCTCAGTGTTCGACAGTCCGAGTGCGGTGCCCAGAGAGGGGAGGTCGAGGGAGCGACGATCAAGCAGCAGTCGCAGGGCGCGCGCGCGATACCAGCGGCGCGAGCCTTCGAACGGCGTCTGCCGCCGCGGCGCGCGGATGCCGGTCGCCCGGGCGGTGACGACCTGGGCGCCGTAGTCCATCAGGGCGTTGTGCCAGTCGCGCGCTTGCCCGCGGGGCAGTACGCGCTCGGCGACGGTCTGGAGCAGCGGCGGCGTGAGGTCGTGAGGCAGGCGCAGCTCGTGCGTCAGCACACGGCGGACGTTGGCGTCGACGGCCGCGAGGTCGGCGTTGTGGGCGAAGATCAGCACGGCGCGTGCCGTGTAGGGACCGACGCCGGGCAGACTGTGCAAACCATCGACGGTGGTCGGAAGCGCGGCGCCGCCGCCGTCGGGCGCCGCCGCCGCGACAGCTTGCGCGGCTCGCCGGAGCCGCTCGGCGCGGTTGTTGTAGCCGAGACCCGACCACTCGACGAGGACGTCGCGGAGGGGGGCGTCGGCGAGCGCCTCGAGGGTCGGATAGCGCGCCATCCAGCGCTCGAAGCGCGGGATCACGCGGCTCACCTGCGTCTGCTGCAGCATGATCTCGCTGACGAGCACGGCGTAGGGATCGGTCGAGCGCCGCCAGGGGAGGTCGCGCCGATGCTCGGCGTACCAGCCGAACACTCGGCGCCGCAGAGCGCCGACGGTCGCCGGGTGAAGACGGGGGACGCTGGGCACTGAGGCCGCGGGGCCGGGGCCCGGCACGATGCCTACTTCTCAGCGTGGTCGACGAGCCGCGACCACTCCGCGTACTCCTGCTCGAGAGTGGCCTCCACAGCGGACCGCTCGTCGAGCAGCCGGCCGAGGAGCGCGCGGTCCTGGTAGGTGTCCGATTCGGCCAGCTGGCCGTCGATCTCGCCGAGGCGGCGCTCGGCGCGGAGCACGGCGGCCTCGGCGGCGCGGAGGGCGGCCCTGTGGCGGCGCGCATCCTCGGGGTTGGGCTGTCTCGTCGCGGCGCCGCCGGCCGGGGCGGCCGCTGCGCGGCCGCCCCGGCCGGCGGCGCCTCTCGAATCCTCGCTCGAGGCATCGTCGCCGGACCCCGACCGTGCGGCCCGGGCCTCCCAATAGCGCGCCGGCGAGAGGTGCGGCTCCATGGCGCCGTCGTGGATCTCGACCACGCGCGTGGCGACGCGGTCAATGAGGTGGCGGTCGTGAGTGACCAAGAGGAGCGTGCCTGTGTACTCTTCCAGGGCCACGGCGAGGGCGTCGACGGATTCCATGTCGAGGTGGTTGGTGGGCTCGTCCAGCAGGAGGAAGTTGGCGTCGCCGACGAGCAGGCGGAGCAGGCGGAGCCGGCTGCGCTCTCCGCCCGAGAGCGCACCCACGAGCTTGTCGACCTCGTCGGCCGTGAACATGAAGCGGCCGAGGAGGCCGCGGGCGCGCTGCTCGTCGTGGCCGGTGAGAGGCAGAACGGTCTCCAGCACGGTGGCTTCTTCGTCGAGCTCGCGCCCTTGCTGCGAGAAGTAGGCGGGGCGCACGTTGTGCCCGAGGTGGGCGACGCCGTCGGGCAGGCTGCGCAGGCCGACGATGGTCTCGACGAGAGTGGTCTTGCCCGAACCGTTGGGGCCGACCAGCGCGAGGCGCTCGCCGCGCTCCACGACGACGTCGATGTCGCGCACCAGCGTGACGGGCCCGCCTCCCACGTCGGGCGCGCCGACGCTGAGGGCCGGCGCCTTGACCTCGAGGACCAGGCGAGCGGACGGCCGCGGTTGCGGCAGACCGAGCTTGAAACGGGCCTGCTTCTTCGGCGGCGCCTTGAGGTCTTTGCGGATGCGCTCCATCTGGGTGAGCTTCGCCTTGGCTTGCTTGGCCTTGTTCTTCTTGGCGTGGAATCGCTCGTAGTAGCGCTGGAGCTGGGCGATCTTCTCGAGGTCCTCCTCGTAGCGACGCCGCACGAGGTCCATGCGGACCTCGTACTCGCGCATATAGGTCGCGAAGTCGGTGGTCATCGCGTCCACCTGCTCGTGCTCGAGGGAGAGCACGCGACGGCCCACGCGTTCGAGCAGCCGCCGGTCGTGGGTGACGAGCAGGAACGCGCGTGGCGAGTCGGCGAGGAAGGTCTCGAGCCACTCGACGGAGTCGATGTCGAGGTGGTTCGTGGGCTCGTCGAGCAGCAGAAGGTCGGCGTCGGCCAGCAGCGCCCTCGCCAGCGTCACGCGGGTGAGCTCGCCGCCCGACAGCGAGAGGAGGCGGCGTTCGAGCATCGCGTCGGGGAGGCCGAGACCCTCGAGTACGCCCGAGAGCCGGCTGCGGTAGTCGTAGCCGCCGGCCGCCTCGAAACGCCGCTGCAGCTGCTGGTAGTCGCGCATCGCGTCGCGCAGCTCGGCGCTGTGCTCGCCGAGGCCCGAGAGCCGCTCCTCGGCGGCGCGCAGCGCCGCCTCGAGCTCGACGGTCTCGCCGAACGCCTCGACCAGGTAATCGATCACCGGCCGGTCGCGCTCGAGCTCCGGTGTCTGTTCGTGGAGCCAGGTGCGCCGGCCGCGGGCGCGGGCGACCACGCCCACGTCGGGCTCCTCCGTGCCTGCGAGCAGCCGGAGCAGGGTCGTCTTGCCGGTGCCGTTGCGGCCGACGAGCACGGCGTGGTCGCGGGCGTCCAGAGCGAAGCTGACGCCGGCGAACAGGCGGCGCCCGGCGAAGCCTTTCTCGGCGTTCTGCAGGCTGACGACGCTCATGGTGACGGGGGTCCCCGGACGAGGTGGCGGGAGCGGGAGGATACCACCGCGCACGGAGGGCCGCCAGCGGGCGGCCCTCCGGCCTGACGGCTCTCTCCGCCCTCAGAGCGCGGCTGAACCGGCCAGGCGCCGCGCGAGATCGGCGTAGTACTCGCGGAAGCTCTCCTCCTCCTCGACCGAGTCGAAGGCGCGGGAGAGCTCCTCGACGTCGGCGCTCGTGAGGTAGCGGAGCGCGAGGGGGAAGACGAGGTCCTCCTCCTTGTCGATGTGGGCGTTGGCCAGCGACAGATAGGCACGCAGGTTGTGCGCCAGCGGTTCGAGCGCCGCAGTCTCGCCGTGACGGAGCAGCGGCAGCCAGTCTGCCGCCGACTCGAGCATCACGCGCATCTCCTCGTGCTCCTTCAACAGCTCGTCCAGCGGCCAGGTCTCCCAGCTCATGCCGCGGCGGTGCAGCATGCAGAAGAGCAGGTCCTCTTCTTTGGGGTCATGGCAGGCGTCCGCGAAGTAGTGGAAGAAGTCGATCAGCTGCTCCAGCTCGGTGACGTCCGCGGCGCGCGTCGTCGCGATCTGGTCAAGATCGCGTGACGCGGCTTCGAGGACGAGCTTGACCATGGAGTGCTCGCGTCGCAGGACCTCGATCGGCTCCACGGCTTCCCCTTTCGAGCTCACGGTCGGTGTCCATGACGGGGTTGATCTCATTCTACCCATAGACGAAACGGCGCAACAACAGCTGTTGCGGACTCCAGTTTGGAGCAACGAAACGGTCAGTGGATCGCGGTGGTCGGCCGGTCGCCGCGGTCACGGGCCCTCTCAGGCGCGCACCTCGCGGATCTCGACGCGCTCGAGGTCCATCTCGCCGAGGCCCATGTCGTAGGCGGCGCGCACGTAGGGGATATCGCCGCCCTCGAGCCCGAAGAGCGTGGCGGCGAAGCTGTCGGCGGCGACGATGTCGGGGCTCGCGATGACGGTGTCGCGACGCTCGACGTCGCCGAGGTCGCCGCCGGTCGGCCCGTTGGCGACGAGGATGCGCATCGCGTCGACGACCGTGAGCGTCGGCCGGCAGACGCTCACGAGGTCGGCGGTGCGCTGCCCGATGTTGGTGTGGAGCTGGCCGGGGTCGAGGACCACGCCGAGCAGGTTCTTGCCGCCGAGGGTCAGGCGCGTGAGACCGTGGTCCTTGGCGATGGGGACGTCGATCAGCACGTCGCAGGTGAGGACGTCACGGTAGATGTCCCACTCCGTGAGGTCGCGTCCGTCGGGGATGCGGAAGCGCTGGAAGCGCGCCGGCGTCATGAACGTCCATCTCGCCGCCGGCCTGCTTCGGTGGCGGCGGCGATGCCGCTGATCCGGTAGGCCTCGTCGGCGGGGCTGCCGAAGGGCGAGTCCATGACGCGGACGCTCGCGGCGCCGGCCTCGCGGCAGAGGGCGACCAGCGTCCCGACCACGGTCGGGTCGGTGGTCGCCGCGTACTCCGGCGGATGGGCGCCGGTGCAGATGTTGGGCTTGATGACGACGTCGTCGCCGCGACGCACGAAGCTGCTCATGCCGCCGAGCGCGGCGAGCGCCGCCGTCGTGGTGCGGGCCGCGTCGTCGCCGCGCGCGACGGCGAGGCCGGCGGGCGCGGCGCCGCGTGCGTCGTCGGGGGTCTCGCCGGCGCCGTCGGTCGCGATGGGCGCCGGCGAGGACGCCCGGCGTTCGGGCAGCGGCGGCGCCTCGGCCGTGGGCTCGCCGCCGCAGCCGGCCGCCCAGAGAGCGGCGCCGACGGTGGCCGCGCCGGTGGTGGTCAGAAACCGCCGTCTCGTCCAGTGTGGCATCGCGCTCCTAGGGTAACAGTGCCGAATGGCGTATACATCTGTCGTGGGGCCGATCGGCATCGGCCCGAGACTGGACGACGATCGCGCGAGGGCGGCGCAGGAGGAGCACGATGGACATCGGCAAGCTGTTTGGTCACGCGTGGGGTCTGTTCAGGAAGGACATCGGCCCGCTGATCGTGACGACGGTCGTGCATGGCACTGGTGACGGGGATCCCAGCCGCGATCCTGGGGGGGAGTCTCGCCCTCGGCGGATCCTGGACGGTGAACCAGGACGGGACGCTCTCCGGCAGCGACTTCAGCTGGGGCCTGTTCGTGGTCGGCGTCCTCGCGCTCACGCTCATCGCGATCTTCGTGACGATCCCGCTCTACGGCAGCATGGTCAGCATCTTTGTGCGCCGCGTGCGTGAGGGCCGGGTGGCGGAGTACGGCGACGCCTTCGTGGGGTTCCGCCAGTACGGGCAGATCGTCTCCACGTATCTGCTCATCGGCATCATCGTGGGGGTGCTCTCGATCACCTTCATCGGCATCCCGGTCGCGGTCTACTTCGGCGTGCTCTGGGTCTACGCGATCGTCGTCGTGGTGGACCGGAGGTTGGGTTTCGGCGAGGCGACTGGCGCCAGCAAGGGACTCGTCAAGGGCGCGGGCTGGTGGATGACGTTCCTCGCGGTGTTCGTGGGCATGATCGTGTTCGGCATCATCAGCGGCGTCCTCGGGATTCATCCCGGTCATCGGGTCCATCGTCAGCTTCCTGATCACGCCGCTGGCCCTCGCCTACATCGTTGCCATGTACTTCCAGGCGACCGGCGAAGTGCAGCTCGTGGACAACGCGCTGGCTGGTCTGCCACCCGCGCCGGCCGGCGCCGGCCCGTACGCGCCGCTCGCGCCGCCGCCTCCTCCACCGGCCGCTGGGTCGCCGGCCGGCACTGCGTCCGCCGGCGTGACCGGCGCTCCCCCCGCACCCTCTGAGCAGCCGCCGAGCACGTCCAGTCCCGAGAAGGCCGCCTGGGCGGCCGCGGTCGACCCCCTCGCGGGCCAGCGCCCTGTCGCGCCGTCGCTGCAGCCCCCCGGCGCTCCGCCGGCCCCTCCGGCCCCGCCGGCGCCCCCTCCTGCCGCGTCATCACCACCGGTCGCCACTCCGCACGAGCACGTGACCGCGGCGCAGCCGAGCGTGGACGCCGAGTCGGGCAAGCTCGAGCATCACTGCTCGCAGTGCGGCGCCTTGATCGAGGGCTCCGACGAGTACTGCCAGACCTGCGCGCTCGAGGTCAGCGGCGGCGAGCCGCCGTCGGGGAGTGAGCCTACGGCGTAGGAGCGGCCACCACGGGAGGACCGGCCGCCGTCGTTTCGACGGCGCGTCCGGGTCCTGCGACGGCCGGGGCGGCGCACTCTGCGCCGCCCCGGCCGTCTTCCGTCGGATGTGAGAACATGCTGGCGATCAGTCGAAGGGAGAGAGATGGCAGCGCCAGCGACGATCCATTGGGACTCGGTCGAGCCGCGGCATGTGGAGGTCGGTCCCCTCAGCGGCGCGTGGGCCGACCTCGGTCGTGCGGCCGGCAGCGTCGACCTCGGGCTCAAGCGCGTGCGTATCGATCCGGGCATGCGGTCGACCCCGGTGCACGTGCACGACGCCGAGGAGGAGATCTTCTTCATCCTCGAGGGTGAGGGGTCGAGCTGGCAGGCCGGCCGCACCGCGCCGGTCCGGGCCGGTCACTGTCTCGTGCATCCCGCGGGTGGGGCCGCTCACACGCTCGTGGCCGGCGAAAGCGGGCTCGACGTACTCGCCTTCGGCACGCGCGCCCGGCCGGCCTTCGACCGCCTGCCGCGCGCCGGCGTCGCCTGGCTCGGCAGGAGCTGGGTGGCGACCGATCCCGACCCGCACCCGTGGGGTCGCGAGGCGGCCGCCGGGGACCTTGAAGGGGAGCCGGCCGAGGGCGACCTGCCCGGCATCGTCGCGCTCGACGACGTCGCGGAGGACGAACTCGGCCAAGCCGACATGCGATTCCGGCGCCGCACGCTGACGCGCGGGCGCGGCGCCGTCCTGACCGGGCTCCAGCACGTGCGTGTGCCGGCCGGCAAGATGGGCTGGCCGCCACATGTGCACGCCGCGGAGGAGGAGATGTTCGTCGTGCTCGAAGGCCAGGGCACGCTGCTCCTCTACACCGCGTCTCGCCCAGAGGAGCCACCCGTCGAGCATCGGGTCTCGGCCGGGCACGTCGTCGCGCGGCCGGCGGGGAGCGCCGTCGCTCACGCCCTCCGCGCGGGCGACGAGGATCTCGTGTATCTCGCCTACGGCGAGCGCAAGGGTCACGATCTCGCGTACTATCCGCGCTCCCGCAAGATCTCCTTCTCCGGGCTCGGGGTCGTCACCCGCATCGAGCCCTGCGGCTACTGGGACGGAGAAGGGGAGAGCTGAAGTGCGACAGGCGGGACCGACCGGATGACGGTCACGAGCTACGGGGGCAGAGTCCCCTTCATCGGCGAGGGCACGTACGTGCACCCGTCGGCCGACGTCTTCGGTGACGTCCGCGTCGGCGCCGGCTGCTGGGTCGGCCCGGGAGCTCGGCTGCGCGGCGACTACGGCGCGATCGTCGTCGGCGACCACTCGGCCCTCGAGGACAACTGCGTGCTGCACGCCCGGCCCGGCGAGACCTGCCGTCTCGGCGCCTGGGTCACGGTCGGCCACGCCGCCGTCGTGCACACCGCGGCGCTCGTCGCCGACTACGCCGTGATCGGCATGGGAGCGGTGGTCAGCGACTGGGCCGAGGTGGGGGAGTGGGCTGTCGTCGGCGAGGGCGCCGTCGTGCCGCAGCGTGCGGTCGTACCTGCCGGGCGCATCGCCGTCGGGGTGCCGGCGCGCCTCCTCGAGCGCCCTGTCGACGACGAGCACCGCAGCGCATGGCGCGCCTTCAAGCAGCGGTACGTCGATCTGGCGCGCGAGTACCCGGAGGCGCTCGGCCGCTGAGCGGTCGAGCGCCTCCTCACGGATTGAGTGGCCGCACCGTTCGCGGATCGGCCGAGCGCCATTCGCCGATTGGCACCGGTACCGGTCGGGGTGTCCACAGGACCGTGTGCGGCCGCCGGAAGCGCCGACTGACCGATCTTGTGAGTGGAGCTGCCGTGAAGGAGAAGCTCGGCGCCACCAACGCCCTCTACCCGTTCGTCACCGCCATCGTCGGCAGCACCGTCGAGGGCGCCGCTGATCGACGAGGGCCCCGTCTCCAGGTGGTGGAGCGTGGGGAAGGACTACGGCCCGCTGAGCTGACAGCGACGGCGCTTGCCGTCGGGTGGGCTCCGGCACTACGGCACCAGATCAGCCGAGCAGCATGTAGAGGCCGGCGCACACGACCAGGGCTCCACACACACGCCGCACCCAGCGTGTGACATGAGAGCGGCTGCCCCAGGACACGAACGCTTGCGCTCGTTGAGCAGCTGTACCGGCGACGACGATGACGCCGCAGTGGCCGAGGGCGAAGGCCCCGAGCAGCCCGGCGGCGAGAACGCAATCCGTCTGCGCCTGCCCGAAGACGATTATCAGCAGCGGTGCCAGGAAGGCGAACGAGCAGGGGCCGAGCCCGATGCCGAACACGAGGCCCAGTCCGAGGGCGGCCGGCATCCCGCGGTGACGTGTCGTGGACGGGAACACCTTCCAGCCGAGCGGCACCAGGTCCATGAGGTAGAGGCCGAAGGCGAAGAAGACGACGGCCACGGCGATGTTGCCGACGCTGCCGAGGTCGCCGACCAGCCGGCCCAGTGCGGCGGTGATGCCGCCGATCAAGGCGATCGAAGCGAGGACGCCCAGCGAGAACACCAGCGAGAGTCTGAAGGCGCGCCTCGTGGAGGCATCCTCCTGGGTCGAGATGAAGCCGACGACCAGAGGCACGCTGGCGAGGTGGCAAGGGCTGAAGACGATGCTCACGACCCCCCACGCGAAGGCGGCCGCCAGAGCCCAGCCGAGGGACTGCTCGAGCCCGTTACTCAGGCTGGTGAGGATCTCCTCCAGCACGGCGCGCCGCTAGGGTGTCGTGACCTTCTCGAGACCGTGCTTCACCAGCAAGGCCTCGATCTCGGCCTGCGGATAGAACCCGGCGTGGCGGTGGAACTCGACCCCGTTCTCGTCGAGGAACACCTGCGTCGGGATGTACTGGATGCCGTACTCGCGCGCGGGCGCGTCATCCTCCCCGACGTCGTAGAAGACGATCTCGAGCTGGGCGCCGAACGTGCGCTGCACCGCATCCATCACCGGGCGCATCTCCTTGCAGGGGATGCACTTGTCGGAACCGAGCTCGACGAACGTGACCTTGGGTGCGACCGACGGGCTGCCTGTCGGCGCGGGTACGGCTGACGTGCCCGCGTCGGCGCCCGACCCGCCGCATGCGGCGAGAGCCACGGCGCCCGCGATTCCAAGGGCGAGCGACAGGATGGCTCGCGTCACGCGGCTCGTCCGAGCCGTCATCCCTGCTTCGCGAGCGCTGTCGTGATGAGCGAGCCGACCTCCGCTCGTGACGGCACTTTGCCGCTGACGACCACATCGCCGTCTATGACCAGCGCGGGCGTCGACATGACTCCGTAGGCCATGATGGTGGGGAAGTCCTCCACTTTGACGAGCTCGGCGTCGTCGACTCCCAAGTCACGCACGGCCGCCTCGGTGACGGCCATCAGCTTCTGGCAGTTCGCGCAGCCGGAGCCGAGGATCTCAAGCTTCATGATGTCTCCTTGTGTGGCGGGGTCGTCATGAAACGACCTTCTCAGGGCGCATGCGCCTGGTCGACGCGCAGGCCGACGTCGTGTCTTCGAGAGGCCGTGGGGTGGAGCGAAGGCGCTCGACATAGGCGATGAAGCCGGACAGGTCGGCGTCGAAGCGCTCCCAGTTGATGGAGTAATAGGTTCTGGCCCCTTCGTCGCGTTTCTGTAGCAGCCCGGCGTCGCGGAGCAGCGCCAGATGGTGCGACACGAGTGGCTGGCTCTGGTCGAGCGGACCGGTCATTTCACACACGCAGCGTTCGCCGCTCAGCAGGAACTCGATGATCTGGGCTCGAGTCGAGTTGCAGAATGCCTTGAAGAACGGCGTGAAGTCGTCGATGGTCTGCTCGTTGGAGGGCTGTCTGCGAGACGTCATGTCACCTCCTGGTGTCGAGAGCCGTGTGGTCCCGCATCGGATCGCAGCCGATCTCGGCTGCACCGGCGGCGACCGCCACGGGCAGTGGCTCGTCGCTCGTACCCCAGTACTTGCGCCCCATCCAGAGGGCCACGTGGACGAGAGAGATCAGCACCGGTACCTCGACAAGGGGCCCGATGACGGTGGCGAAGGCCTCGCCGGAGTTCAGCCCGAAGACGGCGATGCTCACCGCGATGGCGAGCTCGAAGTTGTTGCTCGCCGCGGTGAACGAGAGCGTCGCCGTCTTCGAGTAGTCGGCGCCTATCCGGCGCCCCATGTAGAAGCTCACGAAGAACATGATGACGAAGTAGAGCAGGAGCGGGATCGCGATCCGAGCACGTCGAGCGGCAGCTTGACGATGAGGTCGCCCTTGAGGCTGAACATGACGAAGATGGTGAACAGGAGGGCGATGAGGGTCAGCGGGCTGATGCGCGGGATGAACCTGTGCTCGTACCACTCGCCACCCTTGTGCTTGAGGCCCAGGTAGCGCGTCAGCATGCCGGCGAGGAAGGGGATGCCGAGGTAGATGAAGACGCTCTTCGCGATCTGGCCGATGGAGACGTCGACGGCGGCCCCCTCGAGCCCGAACAGGGGCGGCAGCTTCGTCACGAAGACCCAGGCGAAGACGCTGTAGAAGAGCACCTGGAAGACGCTGTTGAAGGCGACCAGCCCGGCGGCGTACTCGGTGTCGCCCTTGGCCAGCTGGTTCCAGACGATCACCATCGCGATGCAGCGCGCGAGCCCCATCATGATGAGGCCGACCATGTACTCCGGGTAGTCGTGCAGGAAGATGATCGCGAGGAAGAACATCACGAACGGCCCGATCAGCCAGTTCTGCACCAGCGAGAGGCCGAGGATCCGGTAGTCGCGAAAGACGTCGCCGAGCTCCTCGTAGCGCACCTTGGCGAGCGGCGGGTACATCATCACGATCAGCCCGATGGCGATGGGGATGTTGGTCGTGCCCGAGTTGAACTGGTTGATGAAGTCGGGCAGCCCGGTGAACGCCCAGCCCAGGAAGACGCCGGCGAACATGGCGAGGAAGATCCACAGCGTGAGGTAGCGGTCCAGGAAGGACAGTCGTCTGGTCACACTCTCGGCCATGGCCATGTCTCCTTCACCGGTCGCCCCGACGCCAACGATCTGGAATCAGCTTACATTGACATTCTTTTATGGTCAAGATAGGGTGATATCAATGTCAGTTGATAAGAGGGTGGCTACGTGAGGACGCCGCAGGTCGACACACCGTTCGCCGTCTTCAGCGACGTGCACGGCAGTCCGCGGCGCATCGACGAGTACCTCTTCGAGGACCGCCCGGCCACAGCCATGGAGCGCATGGCCCGGGAGTTCCCCTATCGCGCCATCCTCTTCGGTCACACCCACGTGCCCTGCGCGAGGCCGGTGGGTGACACGACCTTTGTGAACGTGGGCAGCGGCGGGTGCCCCAAGGATGGGGACTGGCGTGTCTGCTACGCGATCGTCGACCCGACAAGGCTCGGGGCGCCCGGTTTCGTCGAGTTCGTGCGGGCCCCCTACGACCACGAGCGGTTACTGGGCGATCTTGCCGTCACCCCGCTGATCACGACCTTCACATCACCACCGGCGTCAGCGCAGGAGTGATTCCGATGAGTGAGCATGTCATCGAGGTCGAGCACTCGACGGCCCCTGTCGCGCAAGCTTCGGCGCGGGACGCCGTGGCGCCGGCCTGCGCATGCACTGCCCGGCCCGAGCCCTCTGGCCCGCCCGCCGAGGTCCCGACTGCGTCTCCCTCTCGCGCTCCTCACAAGGCTCTCGCGCGACGCTTCGCATGTCTGCCGCTGTGGCTTCGCGTCACCGGTGGCGTCGCCCTCTGGGCGGTCGTGTATCACTACTGGCTGCCCTTCGTCACGTGGCTGACGGAGGACGTGCTGCGTCTTGGTGCCAGCCGCTTCGCCTCCGCCGTCGAGTTCTTCATCTACGACACCGTGAAGGTCCTGTTGCTGCTGACCATCGTCGTCTTCGGCGTCGGCATCGTGCGCTCGTTCTTCAGTCCGGAGCGCACGCGCGCCCTGCTGCGCGGCCGTCGCGAGGCGACCGGCAACGTCATGGCCGCGAGTCTCGGCATCGTGACCCCGTTCTGCAGTTGTTCCGCGGTGCCGCTGTTCATCGGTTTCGTCGAGGCCGGCATCCCGCTGGGCGTGACCTTGTCGTTCCTCATCGCCGCGCCGATGGTCAACGAGATCGCCCTCGTGCTGCTCTACGGCCTCTTCGGCTGGAAAGTCGCGGCGCTCTACCTCGTCACCGGGCTCCTCATCGCCATGGTGGCCGGCTGGGTGATCGGCCGCCTCAGGATGGAGCGCTATATCCAGGACTGGGTGCTCGACGTGCGCATGGGTGAGGCGGTCGTCGGCGAGCGGCTCGACTGGCCGGCGCGCGTCGGTTACGCACGGCAGGCGGTCAAGGAGATCGTCGGCAAGGTGTGGCTGTACGTGATCATCGGTATCGCCGTCGGCGCCGTCATCCATGGCTACGTGCCTGAGAACTTCATGGCCGGCATCATGGGTAAGGGCGCCTGGTGGAGCGTCCCGCTGGCGGTGCTGATCGGGATCCCCATGTACTCGAACGCCGCCGGCATCATCCCGATCGTCGAGGCGCTGCTCGAAAAGGGCGCCGCACTGGGCACGGTGCTGGCCTTCATGATGGCCGTGATCGCGCTCTCGCTGCCCGAGACGATCATCCTCAAGAGGGTCCTGAAGTGGCCGCTCATCGCGGTCTTCCTCGGTGTGGTGGGCACCGGCATCATGTTCGTCGGCTACCTCTTCAACTGGGTACTCTAGGGGGTATCCCACGTGGATGCCCTGACGACGTTCGCCGATCGGCGCGAGTTCGAGCGCGTCAGCGGATCGCTCGACGAGGCGGGCATCCCCTACACGGTGATCTCTCCCGACCCAGCCTACGCGCGGGTCGCGTGTCCGGCCGTCGTTCTCTCTGAGGAGGCGAAAGCCAGCTTCCTGGGGGGTCCCGGGGCAGATGTCATGACCCCGGGCCGGGTCGACTACCGAGGCCCGGCGCGGCACGTCCCGGATGAGTCGCCGCGCGAGTTCGCGGAGGACATCCTCGGTCGCGTCGCCATCGTCCTGCTCGCCCCGTGCGTGGCGGACCCCGATCGTCTGAGGCTGATCGCTCATCTGGGCGGCGATCTGGCGGAGGCTCTGCCGTACCTCAACGCCGAGCTGCCGCAGGGCTCGTACGTGGTCGCGCTCCCGGTGCTCACCTTCATGGACGGTCCGCGCATGGTCTCGGTCTTTCGCGATCGCATCGCGGTCGCGAAGGCTGGAGACATCGTCGATGCGTGGACCGCGCTCGAGCGCGTGCGCGTCCTGGTCAACGACGTCTGGGAGCGGCGCGCGCAGATCACGCCGTCGTTCGAACTGCGTCAGCGTCCGTCGGCGCTCGAGATCCTCAAGCGCTTGCCCGGCACGAACTGCAAGGCATGCGGCCAGGCCACCTGCATGGCCTTCGCCTGGGCTGTCTGGCGCGGCGAGGCCGAGCCCCGGCTCTGCGCGCCGGTGTTCGAGGGAGAGCGAGGCGACCTGAAGGAAGCGCTGCTGACCATCTGCTCCGGTCTGGGGATCGGGGGCGAGTGAATCCGATGTCACCGCGCCGGATGTAGCGTGCTCTTCTACGTAGTCAGCGTGACGGCGGTCTTCGTGCTCTCCGGCCTCCTCTCCATGGCCGGCCTTGGCGCGGCCTTCCTCTTCGTGCCGCTCTTCTACTACATGGGCGTGTCGCTGCCGGAGGCGACGGCTACGGCGCTGCTGCTCAACGTCGTCAGCCTGTCGTTCGCCACCGTGAATTACTGGCGCGGGCATCTTGTCAACCTGCGCATCGGCGTGCCGGTGATGCTCACCGCCGTCGCTCTGGCGCCCTTCGGCGCGCGCCTGACGCTCGGCGGTCGACTCGGAGCTCCTGCTGGCGCTGTTCGCCGCCTTCCTGGTCTTCGCCGGGACGATGATGCTCTTCTACCAGCCGCGCCGGCGCGAGCAGGAGCGCGGTCGCGCCACGGGACGTCCACGGTGGGCGTCGGCGTCGGCGGAGTCGCCGGCTTCCTCGGCGGGCTGCTCGGGGTCGGCGGCGGCAACTTCATCGTGCCGGTGCTCAACTGGTTCGGCCTCGATGCCAAGGTCGCCGCTGCGACGACCGCCTTCGCCGTCGTGTTCGCTTCGCTCTCGGGCTTTCTCGCCCACGCCACCGTCGGGCAGCCTCGACCCCACGTTCGTCGCGGTCTGCGCCGTGTCCGCCGCCGCCGGTTCGATCGTCGGCTCACAGCTCGTGCGCGCCAGGCTGTCGAGCGTGACCGTGAAGTTGACCACCGGCGTGCTGCTCTGGGTCATCGCCGCGAAGATGATCTTCGACCTCGTCAACTAGGCATCCGTCAAGGAGGACCACCATGACCACCCCGCACGTGCCCCCCGATTGGGCCTTCGAGTTCCACGGCCATCTCTGCCCCTTCATGCCGCTCGGGTACCGCATGGGTAAGCTCGCCATGCTGCACCTCGGCGTGGAGCGCGAGAAGGACCACGGTTTCTTCGTCTTCCCCGAGATCGGCGAGGGGCACCCCCAGACCTGCATGGCCGACGGCCTGCAGGCGGCGACCGGCGCCACCTACGGCAAGGTGCGCCATGGCCAAGAGCTTCTACGGCAAGCTGGCCGCGGTCTTCTACCACCCACAGAAGGGCGCCGTCCGCTACGCTCTCAAGCCTTCGTTCGTCGACGGCTTCGGCGCCTTCGAGTTCTTCGCTTACCGCAAGCGCGGCGTCGAGCCCTCGAAGATCCCGACCGAGGTCACCGACGAGGTCATCGCTTGGACCTACGACCAGTCCGACGACGACATGTTCATCGTCCAGGGCCTCCACGACTTCACCTACGCACCGGTGAAGGGCTCCTTCAACAAGACTCTGTGCAGTTCGTGCGGTGAGTACGTCTTCGACCGCTACGTACGCATGAAGGACGGCGCCCCGGTGTGCATCCCGTGCTCGGGCTACGAGCCGACCGCGCAGCGGAGGTAGGTGAGTCGCGGTGAGCCAACGGCGTGCCGCGCTCGCGTGCCGAACGTGCCCACGAGACGCTGGTCGCCGGCCGCGCGGCCACGAGCGACGGATCCTCCCCCTTTGAGCGAAAGGACCAAGAATGATCGGTGTCATGCCCTGCTCCGGCGCCTGCAACGTCGGCCAGATGTCGACGAAGGCGGTCGTCGCGGCGATCCAGCGGCGACCGGGCGAGATCGGCTTCGTCTGCGCCCTCGGCCTGCCTCTGCACATCCCCGGCATCGTCAAGAAGGCGCACGAGAACTACGCGCACCACATCGCCGTCAACGGCTGCGGCGTGAGCTGCGCCACCAAGGCGCTGCAGAGCGTCGACATCGAGCCCGACGTCAGTCTCCTGGGCACCGAGGCGAGCTGCATCGAGAAGAACGGCGATCTCACCGATGAGAGCGGTCTGCCGGCGATGGTCGACAGCGTCCTGGAGGCGGTCGATCGGGTCGGCGGCGCTCCGCGCTGATGTGCCGAGCGCACACATCACCACAGGAGGAGGCGAGCGTGAAGGCACAGGTAACGATCGACCCGGGTACCTGCGGGTTCGTGGCGACCGTCACCGCCGCGGTCGAAGGGGGGCGCACGACGTCGTTCACCATCGAATCGAGTTGTGATCATGTGAAGGAGCTCGCAGCCGCACTCGACGAGAAGGGGCCGTTCGACGTGTACGACGAGATGGACTGGAGCAGGGAGAGCAGGCTCCGGGCGACCATGCGGGAGGGCCTCAAGGGCTCGTACGCCTGGTGTCCTGTCCCCCTCGGACTGATGAAGGCGATGCAGGTGGCGGCGGGTCTCAGCCTAGCCGAGACGATGGGTCTCGCGGTAGGCAGCGCGAGCGAGGAGAGCGGCGCCGGTGACACGCCGTGATCTGACGCGGCGGCATGGGCGAGCATCGGTCGTCGCGTCGGCGCCCACTGCGCCGGTCGATCGGCAGCGGCGCGGCCCGTCGTTGCGCTGCGGCTGCACCCTGCGTGCCCCACGCGTACACTTGAGTCGTGGATGCGCTGCGCAAGGTCTACGTCGAACCCACGACGGCCTGCAACTTGGCCTGTCGCACCTGCGTGCGGCACGCCTGGGACGAGCCCGAAGGCTTCATGACGTGGCCGACCTACGAGGCCGTCGTTGACGGGCTCGCCGCGGCGGCGGGCGATGGTGGGGGCGGCGACGCCGCCCCCACCATCGCCTTCATGGGCCTGGGCGAGCCGCTTCTGCACGAGCGCTTCGTCGACATGGTGCGGCTCGCGCACGGGCGCGGCCTGCGCACCGAGGTGACGACCAACGCGCTCCTGCTCGACGCCGAGATGGCCGACGCTCTCGTCGCCGCGGGGCTCGACCAGCTCGTGGTCTCGATCGACGGAGCCTCGGCGGAGTCCTTCGGACGGGTGCGCTCCGGCGCCTCGCTCGAGCGCGTGATCGCGAACGTTCAGCGCCTGCACGACTGGGAGCGGCCGAGCCAGGCCTCGCCGGTGACGATTGGGGTCGAGTTCGTCGCCCTGCGGTCGACGGTGCACGAGCTACCCAGTCTCAATCGGGTGGCCGCGCAGTTGGGCGCCTCGTTCATCATCGTGAGCAACGTGCTTCCGTACACAGAGGAGCTGGTTGCCGAGACGCTCTACGACCAGGGCGTGACGGCAGGGTCGGCGCCTGCAGCCTCGCACACCCCGCGCTGGTACCTGCCGCGTCTGGACCTCGACGCGGAGACGGGCGCGGCGGTCGGCGCTGCCTTGCACCGCGCGGCGCACGTGACCATGGTCGACGTCGATCTCGACGCCGCCAACGCGCGCTGTCCCTTCGTCGGCGCCGACAGCTGCGCCGTCGCCTGGCACGGTGGCGCGAGCCCGTGTCCCCCTCTGCTGCATACCTTCCCCTGCTACGTGTGCGGCCGCCGCAAGCTGATGACGCGCTGGGAGGTGGGCAGGCTGCCGGACGAACCGCTCGGCGACGTGTGGCGCGGCGCGGAGTACGCGGCCTTCCGGGAGCGGGTGCGGCGCTTCGACTTCCCGCCGTGCGTCGACTGCGCCTGCGAGCTGGCCGAGGGCAACCTCGAGGACTGCAGCGGCAACACGCATCCGGTGTGCGGCGACTGCCTCTGGGCGCGCGGCGTGATCCGCTGCGCCTGAGTCGCCCGCCGGCCTGGGTGCGCAGCAGGGCCTCGGCCATCTGGCTGCGCGCCGAGCTGCCGGTGCAGAGGAAGAGTACGTTCGCCTCGTCCATCGTCTCCGGTCGGTCGTTGTCGCCGCCCCGCGTGTGAGATATACCCCCGAGGGGTATCGAACCATCAGTGTCGGCTATCGTGGGCCGGCGACGCGGGCCGACAGTAGACGACGTGAGGAGGGCACGCCATGGAGATGAAGGTATCGTTTCCCGGCAATCTCAAGGTCAACGCAGACTTCGCAGGCTTCACCGTCGAGACCGATCAGCCGGCGCTCGCCGGCGGCGACGGCAGCGCGCCGGCGCCGTTCGATCTCTTCTTGGCGTCGCTGGCCACCTGCGCCGGCATCTTCATGCTCGCGTTCCTGAATCAACGCGGTCTGTCGACCGAGGCTACAGGCATCACCATGACGACGGAGAGGGACGCCGAGAGCGGTCTGATCGGCAAGGTCGGCTTCACGCTGCACCTGCCGGCCGGCTTCCCCGAGAAGTACGAGGCGGCGATCGTACGCGCCGTCGAGCAGTGCTCGGTGAAGCGTCATCTGCACAAGCCGCCGGACTTCGAGATCGCCGTGTCGAGGGCGTTGCCTGCGTGAGGCCTCCGGTCGCCTCTGGGTGAGGAGAGGACGGGGTGCGGGATGGGCCCTGCACACGCCGCCCTCTCGATCACCCCACGGCTCTGGTAGCATGCGTCCATGATCGAGGGCGCGACCATCGTGGGGGTCGACGTCGCGGCGCGCAGGCCCTGCACCGCGGTCGCCGTGCGGAGCGGCGGCGCCGTCGGCGAGTCGGACTGGATGTACACCTCGTCGCTGCCCGATCTCGTCGAGTGGATCGCCGGCCGGCAGCCCCTGGTCGTCGCCATCGACGCCCCCCAGAGCTGGAACCGGCGCCTGCTTCTGCCGGAGCGTCGTTCGCGCGTTTGCGATCACGAGCTGCTGCGGCGGGGCATGGGCGTGCATCAGGTTCCGGCGAAAGCCGAGGTCGAGCGGGGCGAGGCGGCACTGGTCGCCTGGATGAAGGTCGGCTTCGACCTCTTTCGCGCGCTACGTCGTCCCGCGCGCGGCTTCGAGCTCGCTCGCGCCGACTCGCTCCCCGGGGCGTTCGGACAGCCCCCCGTGGTCATGGAGACCTATCCGCACGCCGCCTTCGTGAGCCTGCTGGGCGGCGTGCCCCAAGCCAAGACCACGAGACGGGGACTGCGCGACCGCATCGCGCTCCTGCGCGAGCACGGCCTGCGCTGGGACTCCTACTACGACCACGACTCGCTCGACGCCCTGGCCGCGGCGCTCACCGGTCGCCGCTATCTGCAGGGTCTCGCCTGCGCCGTCGGGCACCCGCGCGAGGGGCTCCTCTGGCTGCCGGTGCCGGAGGCGGAGCTGACCGAGCGCTACCTGCCGCTCGGCGACGGCTGAGCCGCCGGCCGCCTCACATCACGATCTTGTTGAGCGGGAACTCCACGATGCCCTGCGCGCCGGCCTCCTTGAGGCGCGGGATGATCTCGCGCACGACGACCTCGTTGAGGATCGTGTTGACGGCCAGCCAGCGCTCGTCGCTGAGGCTCGAGACCGTGGGGGTGTGAAGCGCGGGGAGGACGGCGAGCACGCGCTCGAGGTTCGCCTCCTCGACGTTCAGCATGAGACCGACCTTGTCGAGCGCGGTGATCGCGCCCTCGAGCAGCATCACGATGTCCTCGACCTTGCGGCGCTTCGGAGGGTCGTCCCACGCGGCGCGGTTGGCGATGAACCGGGTCGTCGACTCGAGCACGGTGTCGACGATGCGCAGGTTGTTCGCGCGCAGCGAGGAGCCGGTCTCGGTGACCTCGACGATGGCGTCGGCGAGCATGGGGAGTTTCGCCTCGGTCGCGCCCCAGCTGAACTCGATCTTCGCCGAGACCCCCCGCTCCGCGAGCCAGCGCTCGGTGACGCCGACGAGCTCCGTGGCGACGATCTTGCCTTCGAGATCGGCGACCGAGCGGATCGGCGACGACTCCGGCACGGCCACGACCCAGCGCACGGCGCTGAAGCTCCGCTTGGCGTAGACGAGGTCGCAGACAGGCAACACGTCGGCCTGGTTCTCGAGCACCCAGTCGTAGCCGGTGATCCCGCAATCGAGGGCGCCGTCCTCGACGTAGCGCGCCATCTCCTGCGCTCGCACCAGCATGCACTCGATCTCGGGGTCGTCGATCGCGGGGAAGTAGGAGCGCGGAGCGACCGTGATGCGGAACCCGGCGCGGCGGAAGAGGTCGATGGTCGCCTCTTCGAGGCTCCCCTTGGGCAGTCCGAGTCTGAGCGTCATGGGCTCCCCCAACTTGTCCGGCTGGACGACATCGGCGCGTAGTCTACTGCATGAGGACCGCCTCGCCGCCGCCCCGCCGCCGCGCCGCTCAGCCGGAAAACACGGCGAGCAGCTCGCCGACGACGGCGCCGGCGTTGTTCGTGACGGGCGGCCGCGAGAGACCGGTCGCCGGCTCGGGGACGGCGTCGCTGCCGAGAAGCCGCGCGACCAGCTCGACTGCCACGGGGTCGATGGCGCGGTCGGCGCCGTCGAGCACCTTGATCGCGAGTCCCCGGCCGTCGGGCAGCGCCAGGCAGTTCAAGCCCTCGGCGCCGGACTTGCTGGTCACACCGGGGAAGACCTGCATGAGCAGGGTGTCCAGCCGGCCCTCGGCCTCGACGAGCACGGGGTGAGCGCGCATCGCGGCGCTGATCTCGGGCAGCATCTCGGGCATCAGCGCCCAAGTGGACGCCATGGTCTCGACAGACGTGGCGTACGTCACGATCCCGCAGCCGTCGACGCCGGTCGCGACGTCGTCGAGGGTGACCCCGAGGGCCACCGCGAAGGCGCGCAGCGCAGCCATCTGGGCGGGGTGGGCGGGCTCCCGATAGGTGGGGAGGTCCCAGCCGTGGCGGACACAGGCGGCGAGGAAGCCCGTGTGATTGCCCGAGCAGTTGTGGCGCACGCCGAGACTCTCGTCGCAGCGCAGGTGGGTCTCGGCGAGGCCGATGTCGCCGAGCATGCGGCGCACGAGCGCGGCATGCTCGTCGGTGCCCTCGTGCGAGGCGGACATGATGGCGAGCTCCTCGGCGCCCCAGCCGAAGTGGGAGACGGTGCCGTCGACGAGCCAGGCCTGTGCCTGAAACGGCTTGGCTGCGGACCGCCAGTAGGTCACGAAGCGGGGATCGCCCCAGTGCTCTTCGATCTCGCCGTCCGGACCCGCGACGGCGGCGACCACGCGGTGGACGCTCTCGACCGTGCCGCCGCGCCACGCCTGGACGATGATCTCCGGGTGCCGGTGAGCGCTCACCAGCGCGGCGGGGCGTCGCAGGCGAACGACGAGAACTTCGGCTCGGCGTCCTTGCTCCGGCACTTCGGGCAGATCGCCTTGTCATCGCGCTCGTCCCAGTGCGCGGTGATCTCGAAGGCGGTCCCGCACTCCTTGCAGACGTACTCGTACACCGGCATGGCGTCCTCCTTCGTGTGCCGGGGGCGTGGCCCCTGAGGCGATTGTCGCCGACAAGCGCCTCGCTGTCACCTCAGGCAGGGCGCTCGCGGGGGAGGGGAGACAACGACCGCGACGCGCTCCCGCCGCGCCGTCGCGATGGAGCGCGGGCGCGTGGCCGTGTAGCATCTCCTCATGCACTACCGACGATTCGGACAACTCGACTACACGCCGTCCGCCTTGGGCTTCGGGGCCATGCGCCTGCCCGTCGTAGACGGCGCGCACGACCGCATCGACCGTGAGCCCGCCCGCGAACTGCTGACGCGCGCCGTCGAGGGCGGCGTCAATTACGTCGACACCGCCTACAACTACCACGGGGGCACCAGCGAGGAGTGGGTCGGCTGGGCCTTGAGGGGCGGGTTGCGCGAGCGCGTCAAGATCGCCACCAAGCTGCCCATCTGGAAGGTCGAGCGCGCCGACGACTTCGACCGCTACCTCGACGAGCAGCTCGAGCGGCTCGGCACCGGCATCGACTTCTACCTGCTGCACTCGCTCGACGAGGACACGTGGCGCGACAACGTCCTCGCCCACGACGTGCTGGGTGCGGCCGAGCGCGCTCTGAGTGACGGGCGCATCGGCCACTTCGGCTTCTCGTTCCACGATCGCTGCGAGGCGTTCCAGCCCATCCTCGACGGCTCCGACCTGTGGGAGTTCTGCCAGATCCAGTACAACTTCATGGACGAGGAGTACCAGGCCGGGCCGCCGCGGCCTCGAGTCGGCCGCTGCCCGCGGCTTGGCCGTCGTCGTCATGGAGCCGCTGCGCGGCGGCCAGCTCGCACGGCCGACGCCGGGCGCCGCGGAGGCGTGGGCCGCCGCCGGCGCGGAGCTTCGCTCCGCCGGGCGGCGGCCGCCCGAGTCCCCGGTCGAGTGGGCCCTGCGCTGGCTCTGGGACCAGCGCGAGGTCTCGCTCGTGCTCAGCGGCATGAGTACGCTCGAGCAGGTCGAGCAGAACGTGCGCTTCGCCGCACGCGCTGAGGTGGGCGGCATGACGCCCGACGAGCAGCGGGTCATCGCCCGCGTGCGCGACGCCTACCGCGAGTCGACACCGATCCCGTGCACCGGGTGCAAGTACTGCCTGCCGTGCCCGAACAAGGTGGCGATCCCCGACATCCTCGACCTCTACAACGACGCCGTGGCGTACGCCGACCTCAAGGGAGCGCGCGAGCGCTATACGTGGGTCGACGAGGGCGCGCGCGCCGACGCCTGCATCGCCTGCGGCGAGTGCGAGGAGCGCTGTCCGCAGGGCATCGCCATCGCAGAGTGGCTCGAGAAGGCGCAGGAATTGCTCGTCGTCGAGAAGGGCTGACGCCTCAGCGTCACGCCTCGAGGACGCGCTCGAGCCGTGGCACGAGCGGGGGCAGGTCACCCCGCACCGTCTCCCAGAGGATCGCCGAGCCGACCCCGAAGTACTGATGGACGACCACGTTGCGCACGCTGCGCAGGGTCGCCCAGGGCACCTCGGGATGTCGCGCCGTGACCTCGTCGGGGATCCAGCGCACGGATTCGCCCATCGTCGTGAGATTGCGGATGACCGCGTCCCTCGTGCGCCGGTCGGCGAGGAACTCCTCGTACGTCATGCCGTCGGTGTAGTCGGCGATCGCCGTGACGGCCTCGAGGATGTCGCGCACCCTGAAGCGCCAGTCGCGGAAGCGGATTCGGGCCTCGCGCTCCCAGGCCGCGCTGGGAGGCGCCCCCCGAGCGGAGCGCGAGTCCGGCGGCTCGCCTGGTCGGTGGGACGCGCTCACAGGACCCGCACCGCTTCGTCCACGATCTGATCGCGCATCTCCGGGCGCAGGGCGTCCGGCGTCGCCAGGTCGATGCGCGTGCCGAGTATGTCGCCGAGGAAGCGTTGGAGCGCGACGAAGGTAAAGAGGCCCACCGGCACGTCGGGGTGGAACTCCACGAGCAGGTCGACGTCGCTCTGTTCGCGCGCCTCGTCGCGCGCCGTCGAGCCGAACAGCGAGAGCCGCCGCACGTGGAAGGCGGCCAGCTTGGATCGATTGCGCGTCAGGCGCCGGATGGTCTCCCGTTTGGTCATAGAGTCATCCTACAGAATGCGCTCGTCAGCCGAGGCCGCCGCGCGCCGCCCGCAGGTCGCGGAGGAAGGCCTTGTGGAGGAAGCTGCGCTCGTCGAGGGTGCAGAGCCGCTCGAACATCGGCACGGTCACCGTGAAGGCGAGCACGTCGGGCGGGATCTGGTCGCGCATGGCGACGTCGGTGCCGCCGATCGCCGCCTGCGGCCGCTCGAGGTCGTCGAAGATCGCGACGAGCTCCATGCACCCGGAGCCGAAGGGGGCGATCACGGGCGGCGGGTCGCCCCAGTCGTGGTGGTGGTAGGCGCCGAGCTGCAGCACGCTCAGCTGGTCCGGGTTCACCCAGAAGGTCACGGTCTTGAGGAAACGATAGTGGGCCGGCTTGAGCGGCCCGATCAGCACGTGTCCGTGCTCCGAGTGATAGACGGGCGCGTTGTCGACCCAGTGAGCCATCAGCTCGCGCTCCGCCCGCAGGCCCTCGTCCTTCCAGAGGAAGTCGATGAAGTCGTCGCGGTCGCGCGTCACCGCCTCGCAGAGCGAGCGGCCGGCGCCGCCACAGCCGAACCTGTCGTGCGTCAGGTGCAGGGTCTCGCCCGCCAGCCAGCGCTCGTAGAAGTCGAAGACACACCGGCCCCGGCCGGCCCCGCCGGGCTCCGCGAGCGGGGCGAACGCCGTGGGGTCGGGAGCGTCGTACAGGCCGATCGGCGGCCGCTCGAGCTCGAGCGCGGCCAGCAGCGCACTCGCGTCGGGCTGCCGGCGTCCTTCAGTGTCGCTCATCTCGTCCTCCAATCGTGTGCTCTGATTGTAGCTCCACAGAGGGCGTCCTTCACGACGGCCGGGGCGGCGGTGTGAGCGGACGCCGCGGGTCGACTACAATCGTGACCGTGAGATCGTCTCGCCTCTCGAAATCGCGCATCATCGCCGGTCTGCAGTGTCCCCGCCGCCTGTGGTTGAATGTCCGTCAGCCTGAGCTCGAGGTTTACACGGCCGACGCCGAACGCCGCTTCGCGGCCGGCACCGGCCTCGGCGAGGTCGCCCGCGGGCTGTACCCGGGCGGCGTGCTGGTCGGCGACGGCGTGAGCCTGAGCCAGGCGCTGCGCGAGACCGATGCCGCCCTCGCACGGCCCGGCGATGTCATCCTCTACGAAGCTACCTTCCGCCACTCCGGAGTGCTCGTGCGCGCCGACATCCTCGAGCGCCGCGGCGGCCGCGTGCGCATGATCGAGGTCAAGTCCGCGACGCGGCTCAAGGAGCAGCATCTGCCGGACGTCGCGATCCAGGCCTGGACCATCGAGGGCGCCGGCGTACCGCTCGACGTCGTCAACGTCGCGGTCATCGACACCGACTACGTCTACCCCGGCGGCGACGACTACCGCGGGCTTCTCAAGGAGATCCCGGTCGCCGACCAGGTGAGACCGTTGCTGGCGAAGCTTCCGGGCTGGGTGCGGGGCTTCCAGGAGGTGCTCGCGGGGCCGCTCCCCGTGATCGCCACCGGTCCGCAGTGCCGGCGGCCGTACGAGTGCCCGTTCATCGCTTGGTGCGAGGAGCGCGAGGGTCGGCGGCCGCGACACGCCGCGGAGAAGCCGCCGCGCCTGTCGCCCGACCCCGAGCTGGGCGTCGTGGACGACCGCGCGGCCAGCTACCTCGGCGAGCTGCCGTACCCGCGGGCCTACCTTGACTTCGAGACCGTGCAGTTCGCGGTGCCGATCTGGGCCGGCACGCGGCCGTACCAGCAGTTGGTCTTCCAGTGGTCTCTCCACGTCGAGCACGAACCGGGCGTCATCGAGCACCGCGCGTTCCTCGACACGAGCGGGCGGCCGCCGACACGGGCCGCCGCCGAGGCGCTCGTCGCGGCGGCCGGCACAGCGGGCCCCATCTTCGCCTATCACGACTTCGAGAAGTGGCGCCTCCTCGAGCTGGCGCAGATGGAGCCCGATCTGGCGCCGGCGCTCGAGGGCATCATGGGGCGGCTCGTCGACCTCTACCGCCTCACCCGCGAGCACTACGAGCACCCGGCCCTGCAGGGCTCCTACTCGCTCAAGAACGTGCTTCCGACCGTCGACGCCGAGCTCGACCACGCCCTGCTCGAAGAGGTGCGGGACGGGCTCTCCGCGCAGGCGGCCTTCCACGAGGCGATCGCCGCCGACACGCCGCCCGAGCGCCGCGACGAGCTGCGCGCCGGCCTGCTGGAGTACTGCGGCCTCGACACGCTGGCGCTCGTGCGGCTGGCCCACCGCCTTGAAGGCCG
>CAWBNR010000008.1:0-62082 GCA_963790185.1 uncultured Thermoleophilia bacterium
GGCGTGACGGCCCGGCTCTTCTTCGCCACCGATGTGCACGGCTCCGAGGCGTGCTGGCGCAAGTTCATCAACTCGGGCAAGCACTACGAAGCCGACGTCCTCATCCTCGGCGGCGACATGACCGGCAAGGCCGTGGTGCCGATCATCGACCAGGGGGCGGGCAAGTACGTCTTCCACATGCAGGACGTGCGCCACGAGCTCGAGGGCGACGACGACCTCGCCAGGAATACGCGGGCGATCCGTGACCACGGCTACTACCCGGTCGTGATGACCGCCGCCGAGGGCGACGCGTACACGAGCGAGCCGGACAAGCTCGACGAGCTCTTCCACGAGCAGATGCGCAGGACGGTCGCCGACTGGGTCGCCTGGGCCGACGAACGTCTCGCCGGCGAGCACCTGCAGTGCATCGTCTGCCCGGGCAACGACGACAGGCACGACATCGACGGCATCCTGGCGGAGTCTTCGACCATCCAGGTGGGCGAGGGTAACGTCCTCCATCTGCCCGAGGGCTACCAGCTGGACGAACCTGACGCCGTGGGACACGCCGCGCGAAGAGGACGAGCCGGCGCTCAAGGAGCGCCTCCTCGGCATCGTCGGCGAGGCCACGGTCGCCCCCGAGCGTCTGGTGCTCGGCCTGCACGCGCCGCACACCGACATGAATCTCGACATCGCGCCCAAGATCGACTGGGAGACGCTGACGGTGCAGGGCCAGGACACGGCTCACGTCGGCTCCACGGCCGTCAAGGAGGTGATCAAGGAGGTCCAACCGCTGCTCTCGCTGCACGGCCACATCCACGAGAGTCGTGCCGCCGAGCGTCTGGGGCGCACGCTCGCCATCAATCCCGGCAGTTCTACGTCGAAGGGACCCTGTCGGGAGTGATCGTGGAGCTCGATCTGCAAGAGCAAGCTCAAGCGGTACCGTTTGACAATGGGATGAGCGCGCCGACGCGCGACACTGGGGGGCCGGCACCGCGGTGCCGGCCGCAACCATTCGACAGGAGGTTTAGTTCATGGCAACAAACGCCGCACCGGAGCAGACGCTCTTCGTGCGCAAGGCCAGCGGCCTGGTCAAGGGGTGGTCCGGCGGGGACGGCTTCCGCTACTCGTTCTTCTCGGTGAACCTGTTCCTTGCCATCTGGTCGTTCGCCTACGCCACCTTCTTCCCGGAAGGCAGCCTGTTCTGGTCGATCGTCATCACCGCGATCTTCATCGTTCTCGGTATTATCTCGTCTACGCCGCCTCGATCTCCGCGATGCCGCGAGCCGGCGGCGACTACGTGTGGATGTCCCGCATCTTCCACAGCGCGGTCGGCTTCGTGATCGCCGCTGTGGGCTGGTGGTTCATCCTCTGGCTCTGGACCCCGATCTACGCCGACATGGTGTCCAGACCACGATCAAGCCCATCTTCCGCATCCTCGGTCTGCACGGTGCGGCCGAACTCCTGGCTGGGCAGCCGCACGGCATCTTCGTCGCCTCGCTCGTGGTCATCGCCATCGCCTCCACCCTCGTCGCGGTGGGTATGAAGACCTACGCCAAGTTCCAGAAGTGGGCCATGTGGATCGGTCTCGCCGGCGTCCTCGTGTGCGGTATCCTGCTGCTGGTCACCTCCGGTGACAGCTTCAAGGAGAAGTTCAACGAGGCCTCCGAGAAGTACTACGGCGGCGACGCCGGCCTGCTCGACCTGACCAAGTATCAGCAGGACGAGGCCGGCCTGTTCGTCTACGACGACGAGGGCAACATGGTCGTCGCCGAGGGCGAGACCCACGCCGGGCTGTTCGAGGCCATCGAGGCGATCGGCGAGGGCACCGGCATGCCGACCTCCACGTTCCAGGGCGGCATCGGCAAGTACACGTGGTTCCTCATCCCGTTCGCGCTGTTCTGGATGGCGTGGCCGAACTGGGGCGCCACCCTCTACGGCGAGGTGCGCGGCGCCAAGGACTTCCGCAAGAACATCTACCAGATGCTCGGCGGCGTCTTCATGGGCACTATGGCAGGCTCTGGTAGGCGCATATCGCCGATCGGCCAGGGTCTACGTCTCGCCCACGGCGATGATCTCCTGGATCGTGCCCAACGCGGCCTTCGAGGTCATCCTCATCGCCGCCATCTCGCTGCTGCTCTTCGGCTGGTTCGGCACCCTCTTCCTGTCGTCGACGCGCATGATCTTCGCGGCGGCCTTCGACCGGATCCTGCCTGAGAGCGCCGCGAAGGTGACCTCCAACGGCGTGCCGGTGATCGCGCTGGTCCTCATGACCATCCCGTCGATCATCATGGCCGCGCTCTACGCCTACACGCCCGTCGACGAGGACGCCGGCGTCACGATCGTCAAGCTCTTCACCTACGACGCGACGTTCGGCATCGTCGTCGTAGTCTCCTGGTGGCCTTCCTCATGGTCATGAAGTGGCGCGCCAGGGCGATCTGGGACAGTTCCTCGCTGCCCAAGGGTGAGATCGCGGGCATCCCGTGGCTCTCCATCATCGCCGCCATCTACGTCACGCTTGACACCCCCGCGGTCTGAGTTACAATATGTGCGACTTTGTGATGTTTGCCCATGCGAACGGAGGCTGAGCGATCATACCGTCACACGGCGCGCCGGAGGCCCCCGAGATGATCCCGGCCCAGCGTCGCAGGCGTATCAGGGAGCTGCTGCAGGAGCGGCGCGCCGTGCGCGTCTCCTCGCTGAGCGAGGATCTTCGCGTTTCCGAGATGACGATCCGCCGCGACCTCGAGCGCCTCGAGGCCGAGGGTGTGCTCTTGCGTACGCACGGCGGCGCCGTTCTCAGGCGGCGCATGGTCGAGGAGGCTCTGTACCTCGACAACGTGACGGCCAACGCCGAGCAGAAGCGCCGTATCGCTCAGAGTGCGGCTGCGCTCATCCAGCCCGGCGAGACCGTGTTTCTGAGCGCCGGCACGACGACCGCGCAGGTCTTGCGCCACGTCGACCCCTCGCTTGAGGCGCGCATCATCACGCACAACGCGGGTGCGCTGGCCGAGTCGCAAGGCCTGAGCCTCGAGGTGATCCTCGTCGGCGGCCACTACCGGCCGCGTTCGAACTCGGTCGACGGCCCCCTCGGGGTCGAGCAGATCGGCCGGTTCCACGCCAGCCTCATGCTGCTGGGTGTCGACGGCCTCGATCTCGAGGAAGGGCTGACGACCCCGACGGTCGGCATCGCCAGCATGGAGCGCGCCATGCTCGACCAGACACGCGGCGAGGTCGTCGTGCTCGCCGACCGTAGCAAGATCGGCGTGGTCGCCGATGTCGTCATCTGCGGGCTCGACCGGGTCGACACCGCGATCGTCGATGACGGCGTCGACGAAGCCATCCGCGACGAGCTGACGTCGCTCGGCGTCCACTGCATCGTGTGTGAGCGGGTCCCGGGAGACCGGGTGGCCGCACGGCGCGGGGAGGTGCCGAGGGCGTAGGCGAGGCCGACCGTTCGCAGACCTGAATCCGTCGAAACGATCCCTAAGGGGGAGAGATGCACGAACGCAACATGTTGGAGGACCTGGTCGCCGTCAGCCCCGGCATGGAGATCTGGTGGGACTCGTCGCCGGTCATCCTCGACAACTGGTACAAGAAGATGCTCGCGAAGGCCGACCCCGGCGACCGCGAGGTCCTCAAGGGCCAGTTCGCGCGCATGTACGATGCCGACGATCCGATGAGCCAGCTCTTCCGCGGCGTCACGACCAACCCGCCGCTGTCGCTGCAGGCCATCAAGGACGACCCGGCGCGCTGGCAGGCTGAGGCCGAGAAGATCCTCAAGGAGAACGACGGACTCGACACCGAGAGCCTCTTCTGGGAGCTGTACAAGCAGGTCGTCAAGCAGGGCTCCGACCTGTTCCTCCCCCTGTTCGAGGCATCCGGCCACAAGGAGGGATTCCTCTCCGGCCAGGTCGATCCGCGGAGCTGCTTCGACAAGGACGCCATGCTCGCGCAGGCGCTCGAGATCCATGCCATCAACCCCAACGTGATGATCAAGGTGCCCGGCACGAAGGAGGGCTACGAGATCATCGAGGCTCTCACCGCCAAGGGGATCGCCACCAACAACACCCTCACCTTCATCCTGCCGCAGCTCATGGACTGCGCGAAGACCGTGAAGCGCGGTCTCGAGAAGGCCAGAGCCGACGGCGTCGACCTCTCGAAGTGGCGCTCGGTCATCACGCACATGGAGGCCCGCTACGGCGACCTCGGTGGTCTGCGTGAGGCCGGCAAGGAGAAGGGCATCGAGCTGACCGAGGGCGACGTCCGCCTGGCCGAGCTGGCGATCTTCAAGAAGGCGTACCGTCTCGTCAGGGACGGCGGCTATCAGAGCAAGATGCTCTCCTGCTCCCTGCGCCTCGGTCCGGTCGTCGACGGCAAGACGAGGATCTGGCACCTCGAGGAGAAGGCTGGGGCCGACATCATCGTCACCTGCCCTCCGAGCCTCATCGACGAGGTCATCAACTTCCCGACGGCCGACGACATCACGTTCCAGGCGGACCGCATCTCCGTCGATCCGCCCAAGGAAGTCATGGACAAGCTCATGCGTATCCCGTACTTCGAGCGCGCCTACGAAGAGGACGGCTACACGCGCGACGAGTACAACACCCATCCGGCCCTCGTGAAGACGGCGGATGCCTTCTCCAAGGCCACCAACGAGATGGTCACGTTCGCGGGCAGCTGCCTCGCGCACGCCTGACCGTGGCGACGAAAGGACAGCGAGAATGACCGACATCAGAGACAAGTTCGTGCCGTGGCTCCTCACCGCCCCTGAGTACAACACCTCCATCCTCGACAAGGCGTGGGCGCAGCCCGAGTGTGGCCGCATGATGCTCAACGAGAACCCCGTGCCGCCGTCGGATCAGGTCGTCGAGGCGATCGTCGACATGGCGAAGCGGGGCAACCGCTACCCCGACCGTGCCTACCGGCTGCGCGCCAAGCTGGGCGCGCTGCACGGCGTGGCCGCCGAGAACATCGCTCTGGCGAACGGATCGTCGGAGACCATCGACGCGATGATGCGCATCTTCCTGCAGCCCGGCGACGAGTTCCTCTGCTCCAACCCGACGTTCGAGATGTTCCCCTCGCGCGCCGGTCTCTGCGGCGCGACGACCGTGCAGATCCCACTGCGTGAAGAGGACCTGCAGTACGACGTCGAGGGGATGCTGGCGGCGGTCAACGACAAGACCAAGGCCATCCTCATCATCAACCCCAACAACCCGACGGGGATCTTCATCGACGACGCCGATCTCACCAGGTTCTGTGAGCTCGGCATCCCGCTCTGCATCGACGAGGCGTACCTTGACTTCCACCCGCAGGTCGAGGCCAAGGTCGACTTCGTCAAGAAGTACCCGCACGTGTTCCTCTCGCACACCTTCTCGAAGGCCTACGGCCTCGCCGGCGTCCGCTTCGGGTACGTCGTCGGTTCTCCCGAGGTCGTGGAGGCCTTCAACCTCATGTACCTGCCGTGGAACCTGAATCTCATGGCGATCGCCGCCGCCGAGGCGATCCTCGACAGTGGCGAGGTCACGAAGAAGGTCGAGTACAACAACGGCTGGATGGACGTCTTCGCCAAGGAGCTCAAGGCCGTCGGTCTCAAGCCCTTCCCGGCCCACGGCAACTACATGCTCATCGATGCCGGCGTCACCGGCAAGACCAGCGCCGAGATCGTCCAGGCGGCCATGGACATGGAGAAGCTCTTCCTCAAGACGATCAAGCCGATCAACGGCAAGGAGGGCTACTTCCGCGTCACCCCGGGCATTCCCGAGGAGTGCGAGCGCTTCGTGCGCTTCGTGCGCGCCTACTTCGGCGATACCCGCGGCGCCGACGAGAGTCCTGTGTCGGCCGCGTGAGGCGCACCCAGCACTGATCACACGCCGCAGGTCCGCTGCCCTCCCGTCGCGAATGGGGAGGGCAGCGGCTGCCGCCGCAGACCGCGAACGAAAGGACGTACGTGAGCCCAGACGCGAGCGCCGGGAGCCTCGAAGAGCGCCACGCAGGCGCCAAGGCCCTCGAGGATCGTTGCATCAACACCATCCGTCTCCTCGCGGTAGACGGCGTGCAGAAGGCGAAGTCCGGTCACCCGGGGATGCCCATGGGCGCCGCGGCGGTGGCGCACACCTTGTTCACGCGCCACCTGCGCTTCGACCCGTCCGACCCGGCATGGCCCGACCGTGACCGCTTCGTGCTCTCGGCAGGCCATGCCAGCATGCTCCTGTACTCCCTGCTCCACCTCACCGGCTACGACCTCTCGATCGACGACCTCAAGGCCTTCCGCCAGTGGGGCAGCAAGACGCCGGGTCATCCCGAGTACGGGCACACCGCCGGCGTCGAGACCACGACCGGTCCGCTGGGCCAGGGATTCGCCAACGCCGTCGGCATGGCCGTCGCCGAGCGCTTCCTCGGCGCGACGTTCAACGGCGACGGCCCCGACGTGATGGATCACTTCACCTACGTCCTCGCCGGTGATGGCGACATGATGGAGGGCATCAGCGGCGAGGCCGCATCGTTGGCCGGTCACCAGAAGCTGGGCAAGCTCGTCGTCCTCTACGACGACAACCACATCACGATCGACGGTCCCACCGACCTCGCCTTCACCGAGGACGTCGGCGCGCGCTTCGCGGCGTACGGGTGGCACGTGCAGAAGGTCGCCGACGGCAACGACGTCGAGGCGATCGACGCCGCAATCACCGCGGCGAAGGCCGAGACCGGCAGGCCGTCGCTCATCGCCGTGCGCACGCACATCGGCTTCGGTTCGCCTCACAAGCAGGACTCGTCCGGCGCCCACGGCGCTCCGCTCGGCCCCGATGAGGTCGTGCTGACCAAGGAGAACCTGGGCTGGCCGCTCGAGCCCGACTTCCTCGTGCCTGACGACGTGAGAGCGTTCTACGCGGCCGCCGCTCGGCGCGGTGCGGCCGTGCACGCCGCGTGGCGCGAGCGTCACGCGGCATGGAGCGCGGCTGATGACGTCCGCTCCGCGAGCTGGGACGCCGCCTGGAGCGGCAGGCTCCCGGACGGCTGGGATGCCGATCTGCCGGTCTTCGACCCCGCCGACGGCGCCGTGGCGACACGGGCGGCGTCGGGCAAGACGATCAACGCTCTCGCGCCGCACCTGCCCACGCTCATGGGCGGGTCGGCCGACCTCGCGCCCTCGAACAACACCGTCATCAAGGACGCGCCGGCCCAGCAGGCGGCCACGCCCGCCGGGCGCAACTTCCACTTCGGGGTGCGCGAGCACGCGATGGCCTCGATCGGCAACGGGCTCGCGCTGCACGGTGGCGTACGCCCGTACGTGGCCACCTTCTTCGTGTTCGTCGACTACATGCGGCCGGCGATGCGCCTCGCGGCGCTGATGGGGTTGCCCGTCACCTACGTGCTGACGCACGACAGCATCGGTGTCGGCGAGGACGGGCCCACGCACCAGCCGGTCGAGCATCTCGCCATCCTGCGGGCCACGCCGAACTGGGTCGAGCTGCGTCCGGCCGACGCCAACGAGACAGTCGAGGCGTGGAAGATCGCCATGACGTACGTCGACGGCCCGGTCGGGCTCATATTGACGCGCCAGAACCTGCCTACCATCGATCGCGGCAAGTACGGGCCGGCGGACGGCGTCGTCCGAGGCGCCTACGTGCTCGCCGACGCCGTCGCCGATGCCGTACCCGAGCTGATCCTCATCGGGAGCGGCAGCGAGGTCGCGCTCGTGCTCGAGGCGCACGAGCGCCTTGCGGCCGAGGGCGTGCGCTCGCGTGTCGTCAACCTGGCCTCGTGGCAGCTCTTCGGGCGCCAGGACGCGGCCTATCGCGAGAGCGTCCTGCCGCGCGCCTGCCGCCGGCGACTGGCCGTCGAAGCGGGCGTCACGTTCGGCTGGGAGCGCTGGGTCGGCGACGAGGGCGAGGTCATCGGCCTCGATCACTACGGCGCCTCGGCCCCGGCCGGCATCCTCTTCGAGCGTTTCGGCTTCACCGCCGACAACGTCTATGAGCGTGCCAAGGCGGTGCTGAACCGCTAGATTCAGACCTGTCCGAGACGGACGGTCGTCAACGAGTGACACTGCGGAGGTCACCGAGTATGAAGATACTGACCAGGATGGGCGACGCCTCGAACGTCGAGCTCACCCCGGACGAGCTGAGAAGCGAGTTCGTGACGGGGTCCGAGGCGGCCGCGGTCAAGGCCAAGATCCCGACGCTGACCGAGAACGAGATCGACTTCCTCGTCGATATGTTCTCGGCGCCGACACGACTCTGGGGCGTGCAGCGCGGCAACGAGGTCGTGATGACCAAGGACGGCTGCGTCAACGCGCTCAACTCCTCGCGCATGTCGAGCGGGGTCGTCGCGCCGGTCAACCGCGAGGTGGGCGTGCGCCTCTTCGAGTCGATGCTCGGCTTCGACTCGATGGAGGTCTCGCACAACGACTACTCGGTGAAGCCGCAGCGCTTCCTCAAGGCGCTCGAGATGCTGCACATGGAGATCCTCCAAGAGGTGACGATCTTCCCGCTGCTCTACGGCTTCATGCCGAACCTCGGCCTCTACTACCGGCCCGACGGCTCCTTCGAGAACCCCTCGGACCTGCTGCCCCTGGGCAAGATCGACGAGGCGCGGCGCACGCAGGAGGAGGCCCTCGAGGCCTGCCTCGAGGACTGCGTCGAGATGAGCGACTGCATGGTCGCGATGGGCGCCGACGGCATCGACTACGACACGGTCGCCTCGACCGGCGACGCTGAGTTCCTGGCCGTGCTCAAGACCACCGAGCACGTCGCCAAAGAGACGGGCCTGCCGGTCGAGATCGGCATGTCGTCCGAGATGGTCCTCGGTTTCCACGGCGAGCTCGAGTACAACGGCGTCCGGCTCGCCGGCCTCTGGCCGCACCAGCAGCTCGACCTCTGCGAGCAGGCGGGCTGCGCGATCTTCGGCCCCGTCTGCAACACCAACACCAGGAAGACGGTCCCCTGGAACCTGGCCCGCGCGCTGACTTTCGTGAAGGCCTGCACCCAGATCGCCAAGATCCCGGTGCATCCGAACGTCGGCATGGGCGTCGGCGGCGTGCCGATGTTCGAGACGCCCGCCGTCGACGTCGTCACGCGCTGCAGCGCCGCCATGATCGAGATCGGCAAGGCCGACGGGTTGTAGGTGGGCACGGGCGACCCTGCCGGCATGCACCTGGCGCATCTGCTGGCCTCATCGATGGGTGGCATCCGGGCCGCTGGAGATCTAGTGGCGAGGATGCAGCTCAACAAGAAGATGAGGATCGACGACGCCAAGAGGTACGTGGCCGACAAGCTCCACGTGACACCGCTCGACCTGTCCGATCCGACGCTGATGCGAGGTCTCAGGGAAGAGCTCGACATCGGCACGATCACGGGCGTCCCGGGCATCGCCAAAGGTATTGCCGCGAAGGTGCGCATCGCCGACCTGCTCGACATCGAGATCAACTGCGTCGAGCAGTTCAAGAAGAAGACCGGTCTGGTCTCGGGCAAGACGCTGGCCCCCTGAGCCGTTCACCCGCCGGAGGCCTGAAGTCCCCCTGGGCGCGCGGAAGGCGGCGGGGGCGATGACATCGCCCCCGCCGCCGGCGCCTCTCTCGCCGCTCGGCGCGGCGGCGGGGAAGCGGCATCGAGAGGTCGTGATGTTCGACTTCGACGGCGTCGTGGTCGACTCGCTCGAGGTCTTCGCCGCTGCCCTGATCGCCGCGTGTGAGGAGTACGGGATCGCCGCCGTGCGGACCGTCGACGACGTCGTCACGCTCTTCGCCGGCAACGTGTACGAGAGCTTTCGCACCGCCGGCGCCGACGAGCAGGCCGTCGCGCGCGCGATGACGGCGGCGGGGCGCGTTCTCGAGCGCGATCTGTCCCGGATGAAGCCGTTCCCGGGGATGTCGGAGGTGCTGGCGCGGCTCGGCGAGCAGGGCGACGTGGTGATCGTCACGTCCAACAGCGAACCGCTTGTCCGCCGGTTCCTCGCCGAGAACCACGTCGAGGGCGTCACGGCGATCGCCGGCGTCGAGAGCGGCCCCAGCAAGACGGAGAAGATCAGGCTCGTGAGGCAACGCTATCCGCGGCAGGCGGTCTACTTCTTCGTCGGGGACACGGCCGGCGACATGCGCGAGGCGCGCGAGGCCGGGGTCACACCGGTCGCGGTGGCGTGGGGCTGGCACGAGCCGGAGTCCCTGCTCGCGGCGGGCGCCTCGCAGGTCGTCGCCACGCCGGAGGAGTTGCTCGCCGTTCTCACCTCAGGGCGTCGTGACGGTGATCGTAGAGATCCCGGGGCCGAAGGCCGGTAGCGCACGACCACGGCGACCACGGCAGCCGGCCTTCGCAGCGTGTCGATGTCGACTATGATGCTGAGGACCGGGCACCGGGGGTGGACGATGGCTGAGGAGAAGGACAAGAAGAAGAGAGAGGCCGCGGCGCCGCCCGCCGAGGCCGCGGACATCGTGTCCGCCCGAAGGGCCGGCGCGGGCACGCCGCCCACCACGGACAAGGCGTCGGCCCGCAGGAAGCTCGACCGCGGGGCCTACGAGCGTGAGCTCGTGAAGCTGCAGATCGAGCTGGTGAAGCTGCAGGAGTGGGTCAAGAAGGAGGGCCGCCGCGTCGTCGGTCGTCTTCGAGGGTCGCGACGCCGCAGGCAAGGGCGGCACGATCAAGCGCATCACCGAGCACCTCAACCCCCGCGTGGTACGCGAGTCGTCGCTCTGGCGGCGCCGACCGAGCGCGAGAAGACGCAGTGGTACTTCCAGCGCTACGTCGCCGCAGCTGCCGGCCGCCGGCGAGATCGTGCTGTTCGACCGCAGCTGGTACAACCGCGCGGGCGTCGAGCGGGTCATGGGATTCTGCACCGAGGACCAGGTGTCAGGAGTTCTTCAGCGACCTGCCCGGAGTTCGAGCGCATGCTGATCCGCGACGGCCTGATCCTGCTGAAGTACTGGTTCAGCGTCAGCGACGAGGAGCAGGAGAAGCGCTTCCAGCAGCGGCTGAAGAACCCGCTGAAGCCCTGGAAGCTCAGCCCGATGGATCTCGAGAGCCGGCATCGCTGGGTCGAGTACTCGCAGGCGAAGGACGAGATGTTCGCCTACACCGACACGAGGGACTCGCCGTGGTGGGTGGTGAACGCCGACGACAAGCAGCGCGCGCGGCTCAACATGATCCATCACCTGCTGAGCAGGATTCCCTACGAGGATGTGCTGCCGCACGACCTCGCGCTGTCGGCGCGGCCGACGGACAAGGGCTACGTGCGCCCGCCCATGCCGCCGGCCGTGTCCCCGACGAAGAAGTAGACCGCCTGCCGCGGATAGCGTTGCCTCCGAGCCTGATCTTCTCCGTCTTGCTGGGGCCGCTCTCGACGCCGGCGATCGCCGTGACGCCCTCGACGTGGTTCTCGGCGAGGAACCGGCGGACAAGCGGTTCGCTGTTGGACGTGACGATCACCACGTCGCCCTGCTCGCCGAGCCGCGCCAGCACCTCCGACATCCCCGGGAACGGCTTCATCCGGGACAGATCGCGCTCGAGAAGCACCCGCCGCCGTCATCGCGCGCGCGACGGCCTGCTCGTCGGCGCCGGCGGTGCGAAAGCTCTCGTACACGTTGCCGGCGAAGAGCGTGACGACGTCGTCGACGGTCCGCACGGCGGCGATCCCGTACTCCTCACACGCGGCGATCAGGGCAGCGGCGAAGACCTCGAGCGAGTCGACCACGACGCCGTCGAAGTCGAACATCACGACCTCTCGATGCCGCTTCCCCGCCGCCGCGCCGAGCGGCGAGAGAGGCGCCGGCGGCGGGGGCGATGTCATCGCCCCCGCCGCCTTCCGCGCGCCCAGGGGGACTTCAGGCCTCCGGCGGGTGAACGGCTCAGGGGGCCAGCGTCTTGCCCGAGACCAGGCCGGTCTTCTTCTTGAACTGCTCGACGCAGTTGATCTCGATGTCGAGCAGGTCGGCGATGCGCACCTTCGCCGCCATGCCCTTCGCGATGCCCGGGACACCGGTGATCGTGCCGATGTCGAGCTCCTCCCGGAGGCCTCGCATCAGCGTCGGGTCGGACAGGTCGAGCGGTGTCACGTGGAGCTTGTCGGCCACGTACCGCTTGGCGTCGTCGATCCTCATCTTCTTGTTGAGCTGCATCCTCGCCACTAGATCTCCAGCGGCCCGGATGCCACCCATCGATGAGGCCAGCAGATGCGCCATGTGCATCCCGGCCGGGTCGCCCGTGCCCACCTACAACCCGTCGGCCTTGCCGATCTCGATCATGGCGGCGCTGCAGCGCGTGACCACGTCGACGGCCGGGGTCTCGAACATCGGCACGCCGCCGACGCCCATGCCGACGTTCGGGTGCACGGGGATCTTGGCGATCTCGGTGCAGGCCTTCACGAAGGTGAGGGCGCGGGCCAGGTTCCAGGGGATCGTCTTCTTGGTGTTGGTGTTGACGACGGGGCCGAAGATGGCGCAGCCCGCCTTCTCGCAGAGGTGGAGCTGCTGGTGCGGCCAGAGGCCGGCGAGGCGGACGCCGTTGTACTCGAGCTGGCCGTGGAAACCGAGGACCATCTCGGCCGACATGCCGATCTCGACCGGCAGGCCCGTCTCTTTGGCGACGTGCTCGGTGGTGTGGAGCACGGCCAGGAACTCGGCGTCGCCGGTCGACGCGACGGTGTCGTAGTCGATGCCGTCGGCGCCCATCGCGACCATGCAGTCGCTCATCTCGACGCAGTCCTCGTGGCAGGCCTCGAGGGCCTCTTCCTGCGTCCGCCGCGCTTCGTCGATCTTGCCCAGGGGCAGCAGGTCGGAGGGGTTCGCGAAGGAGCCGTCGGGCCGGTAGTAGAGGCCGAGGTTCGGCATGAAGCCGTAGAGCAGCGGGAAGATCGTCACCTCTGGAGGATCTCCATGTGCAGCTTCTCGAGCGCCTTGAGGAAGCGTTGCGGCTTCACCGAGTAGTCGTTGTGCGAGACCTCCATCGAGTCGAAGCCGAGCATCGACTCGAAGAGGCGCACGCCCACCTCGCGGTTGACCGGCGCGACGACCCCGCTCGACATGCGCGAGGAGTTGAGCGCGTTGACGCAGCCGTCCTTGGTCATCACGACCTCGTTGCCGCGCTGCACGCCCCAGAGTCGTGTCGGCGCCGAGAACATATCGACGAGGAAGTCGATCTCGTTCTCGGTCAGCGTCGGGATCTTGGCCTTGACCGCGGCCGCCTCGGACCCCGTCACGAACTCGCTTCTCAGCTCGTTCGGGGTGAGCTGGACGTTCGAGGCGTCGCCCATCCTGGTCAGTATCTTCATACTCGGTGACCTCCGCAGTGTCACTCGTTGACGAACGTCCGTCGCGGACGGGTCTGAATCTAGCGGTTCAGCAGCGCCTTGGCGCGCTGGTAGACGTTCTCGGCGGTGAAGCCGAGATGCTCGAAGATGGTGCCGGCCGGCGCCGACGCGCCGAAGCGGTCGATGCCGATGACCTCGCCGTCGTCGCCGATCCACCGCTCCCAGCCGAACGTGACGCCGGCCTCGACGGCCAGCCGCCGCCGGCAGGCGCCGGCAGGACACTCTCGCGGTAGGCCGCGTCCTGGTGTGCGAAGAGCCGGCACGACGCCATGTTGACAACGCGAGCGCACGCCCTCGGCCGCCAGACGCTCGTGCGCGGCGAGCGCGAGCGCACCTCGCTGCCGCTGGCGATGAGGATGAGCTCGGGTGCGGCGCCCTCGCCGGCGTCGGCGAGCACGTAGGCGCCGCGCGCGACGCCGTCCGCCGGCGCGTACTTGCCGCGGTCGATGGAGGGCAGATTCTGACGCGTCAGCATGAGCCCGACCGGTCCGTCGCGTGCGTCAGCGCGATCTTCCACGCCTCGACCGTCTCGTTCGCGTCGGCCGGCCGCAGGTCGACGAAGTTCGGCGTCGCCCGCAGCGATGGCGAGGTGCTCGATCGGCTGGTGCGTCGGCCCGTCCTCGCCGAGCGCCGACGCTGTCGTGCGTGAAGACGTAGATGACCGGCAGCGCCCATGAGCGCCGCGAGGCGCATCGCCGGCCGCATGTAGTCGACGAAGACGAAGAAGGTGGCGCACGAACGGCCGCAGGCCGCCGTGCAGCGCCATGCCGTTGCGCGATCGCCGCCATCGCGTGCTCGCGCACGCCGAAGTGGAGGTTGCGCCCGGCGGGCGTCGCCGCCGTGCTGGTGCCGGCGCGTCCTTGATGACGGTGTTGTTCGAGGGCGCGAGGTCGGCCGAACCGCCGATGAGCGTCGGCAGGTGCGGCGCCAGCGCGTTGATCGCCTTGACCCGACGCCGACGCGGGTGGCGATCGGCGCCGTCGTGCCGGCGTCGAAGAGCGGCAGCATCGGCGTCCCAGCCGTGCGGGCAGCTCGCCGCGCCAGGCGCGTCGCCAGCTCGCGGCGGCCGGACGGCGTCGGCCGCGCTCCACGCATCGAAGCGCTCGCGCCACGCCGCGTGCGCGGCCGCGCCGCGCGTGCCGGCCGCCTCGTAGAAGCGCGCTCACGCTCGTCGGGCACGAAGAACGGTCGGTCTCGAGCGGCCAGCCGAGGCGCTCCTTGGTCAGCTCGACCTCGTCGGCGCCGAGCGGCGCGCCGTGGCGCCGGCCGTGTCCTGCTTGTTGGGCGAGCCGAAGCCGATGTGCGTGCGCACCGCGATCAGCGACGGCCGCCGGTCTCGGCCTTGGCCGCGGCGATCGCCGCGTCGATCGGCCTCGACGTCGTTGCCGTCGGCGACGCTTCTGCACGTGCCAGCCGTAGGCCGCGAAGCGGGCGCCGACGTCCTCGGTGAAGGCGAGGTCGGTCGGGCCGTCGATGCGTGATGTGGTTGTCGTCGTAGAGGACGATGAGCTTGCCGAGCTTCAGGTGGCCGGCGAGCGAGGCGGCCTCGCTGGTGACGCCCTCCATCATGTCGCCGTCGCCGGCGAGGACGTAGGTGAAGTGATCGATCACGTCGGGCCCGTCGCCGTTGAACGTCGCGCCGAGGAAGCGCTCGGCGATGGCCATGCCGACGGCGTTGGCGAAGCCCTGGCCCAGCGGGCCGGTCGTCGTCTCGACGCCGGCGGTGTGGCCGTACTCGGGGTGGCCGGGCGTCTTGCTGCCCCACTGGCGGAAGGCCTTGAGGTCGTCGAGCGTCAGGTCGTAGCCGGTGAGGTGGAGCAGGGAGTAGAGCAGCATGCTGCGCGTGGCCGGCCGAGAGCACGAAGCGGTCGCGGTCGGGCCACGCCGGGTCGGCCGGGTCGAAGCGCAGGTGACGCGTGAACAGGGTGTAGGCCACCGCGGCGGCGCCCATCGGCATGCCCGGGTGGCCGGAGTTGGCCTTCTGCACGCCGTCGACGGCCAGGAAGCGGATCGTGTCGATGCAGCGCTCTTCGAGTGTCTGTGCGGTCGCCGCGCTCGCCACGGGGCTCACCTACGTCCTTTCGTTGGCGGTGCGCGGCAGCGTCGGCCGCTCCGCCATTCCGCGACGGGAGGGCAGCGGGCCAGCGCCGCGTGACCAGTGCAGGGTGCGCCCCGCGGCCGACACAGGACTCTCGACGGCGCCGCGCGCATCGCCGAAGTACGCGCGACGAAGCGGACGAAGCGTTCGTTCTCCTCGGCCCGCCGGGCGTGACGCGGAAGTAGCCGTCCTTGCCGTGGATCGGCTTGATGGTCTTGAGGAAGATCTGCTCCATCTCCAGGCCGGCCTGCGACGATCTCGGCGGTGGTCTTGCCGGTCACGCTGGCGTCGATGAGCATGTAGTTGCCGTGCGGCGGGAAGGGCTTGAGGCCCATGGCCTTCGAGCTCCTCGGCGAAGATGTCCATCCAGCGGTTGTTGTACTTGACCTTCTCCGCGACCTCCTCGGGGTTGTCGAGGATCGCCTCGGCCGCCGCCATCGCCATCAGGCTCACGTTCCAGGGCAGGTACATGCGGTTGAAGGCCTCGACGACCTCGGGTGGCCGACCACGTAGCCGAAGCGGACGCCGGCCAGGCCGTAGGCCTTCGAGAGGGTGTGCGAGAGGAACACGTGCGGGTACTTCTTGAGGAGGTCGATCTTGGCCGCGATCTGCGGGTGGTAGTCGAGGTAGGCCTCGTCGATGCAGAGCGGGATGCCCGAGCTCGCAGAACCTGATCAGGTCGTCGTCGTCGATGAAGATGCCCGTCGGGTTGTTGGGGTTGATGATGAGCATCAGCTTGGTCTTGTCGGTGACCGCCGCGAGCATGCCCTCGACGTCGTACTGCAGGTCCTCTTCGCGCAGCGGGATCTGGACGGTCGTCGCGCCGCAGAGGCCGGCCCGCGACGGGAACATCTCGAAGGTCGGGATGGAGCAGAGGAACTCGTCGCCCGGCTGCAGGAAGATGCGCATCATCGCGTCGATCGTCTCCGAGGAGCCGTTGGCCAGGGCGATGTTCTCGGCGGCCACGCCGTGCAGCTCGCCCAGCTTGGTCGCGCAGCCGGCAGCATGCGGTCCGGGTAGCGGTTGCCCTGCTTGATGATGTTGGCGACCGCCTCGACGACCTTGTCCGACGGCGGGACGGGGTTCTCGTTGAGCATCATGCGGCCGAACTCGGGATGCGCCCAGGCCTTGTCGAGGACGGCGATGCTGTACTCGGGCGCGGTCATCACCCACGGCACGAACCTGTCTTTGATGTCGGCCATTCTCACCGTCCTTTCGTCGCATCGGTCAGGACGTTGCGCGAGGCAGCTCCCCGCGAACTCGACCATCTCGTTGGTGGCCTTGCTGAACTGCTCGGCCGTCTTCACCAGGGCGGGATGGGTGTTGTACTCGTCGCGGGTGTAGCCGTCCTCGTCGTAGGCCCGTTCGAAGTACGGGATCCGCAGCAGCTTCTCCATGACCTCCTTCGGCGGATCGACGTCGATGCGGTCCGCGTCGAACTTGATGTTCTCGGCCGTCGGGAAGTTGATGAGCTCGTCGATGAAGGACGGGGGACAGGTGACGACGATGTCGGCGCCGGCCTTCTCCTCGAGGTGCCAGATCCCAGGCTTGCCGTCGACCTCCGGCCCGACACGCAGCGAGCAGGAGAGCATCTTGCTCGGGTAGCCGCCGCTCCTTGACGAGACGGTAGGCCTTCTTGAAGATCGCCAGCTCGGCCAGGCGCACGTCGCCCTCGGTGAGCTCGATGCCCTTCTCCTTGGCGAAGTCGCGCAGGCCGCCGAGGTCGCCGTAGCGGGCCTCCATGTGGGTGATGACGGAGCGCCACTTCGAGAGGTCGACGCCGTTGGCCCTGGCCTTCTCGAGGCCCCGCTGCACGGTCTTGGCGCAGTCCATGAGCTGCGACAGGACGAAGGTGAGCGTGTTGTTGGTGGCGATGCCCCGGGAGGTGAGCTCCTCGATGAGCTCGTAGCCCTCCTTCGGTGCCGGGCACCTTGATCATCACGTTCGGGTTGATGGCATGGATCTCGAGCGCCTGCGCGAGCATCGCGTCGCTAGTCGAAGCAGCTGCGCGGGTCGACCTGGCCGGAGAGGAAGCCCTCCTTGTAGCCGGAGGCCTCGAAGAGGGGCAGGAACATGTCGGAGCCGGGCTTGACGACCTCCTTGTAGAGCAGCCAGAAGAGGGACTCCTTGTCGAGTCCGTCGTTCTCCTTGAGGATCCGCTCGGCCACCTCCTCCCAGCGCGGCGGGTCGTCCTTGATGGCCTGCAGCGAGAGCGGCGGGTTGGTGGTGACGCCGCGGAACAGCTGGCTCATCGGGATCGTCCGCGTCGTACATGCGCGCGAACTGGCGCCTTGAGGATCTCGTGGTCGCCGGGGTCGCGCCTTGGCGAGCATCTTCTTGCACCAGTTCTCGAAGATGACCGGCGACGAGTCCCACCAGATCTCCATGCCGGGGCTGACCGCAACCAGGTTCTCCAACAGGTTGTGTTCTTGCATGTCTCCCCCTTAGGGATCGTTTCGACGGATTCAGGTCTGCGAACGGTCGGCCTCGCCTACGCCCTCGGCACCTCCCGCGCCGTGCGGCCACCCGGTCTCCCGGGACCCGCTCACACACGATGCAGTGGACGCCGAGCGACGTCAGCTCGTCGCGGATGGCTTCGTCGACGCCGTCATCGACGATCGCGGTGTCGACCCGGTCGAGCCCGCAGATGACGACATCGGCGACCACGCCGATCTTGCTACGGTCGGCGAGCACGACGACCTCGCCGCGTGTCTGGTCGAGCATGGCGCGCTCCATGCTGGCGATGCCGACCGTCGGGGTCGTCAGCCCTTCCTCGAGATCGAGGCCGTCGACACCCAGCAGCATGAGGCTGGCGTGGAACCGGCCGATCTGCTCGACCCCGAGGGGGCCGTCGACCGAGTTCGAACGCGGCCGGTAGTGGCCGCCGACGAGGATCACCTCGAGGCTCAGGCCTTGCGACTCGGCCAGCGCACCCGCGTTGTGCGTGATGATGCGCGCCTCAAGCGAGGGGTCGACGTGGCGCAAGACCTGCGCGGTCGTCGTGCCGGCGCTCAGAAACACGGTCTCGCCGGGCTGGATGAGCGCAGCCGCACTCTGAGCGATACGGCGCTTCTGCTCGGCGTTGGCCGTCACGTTGTCGAGGTACAGAGCCTCCTCGACCATGCGCCGCCTGAGAACGGCGCCGCCGTGCGTACGCAAGAGCACACCCTCGGCCTCGAGGCGCTCGAGGTCGCGGCGGATCGTCATCTCGGAAACGCGAAGATCCTCGCTCAGCGAGGAGACGCGCACGGCGCGCCGCTCCTGCAGCAGCTCCCTGATACGCCTGCGACGCTGGGCCGGGATCATCTCGGGGGCCTCCGGCGCGCCGTGTGACGGTATGATCGCTCAGCCTCCGTTCGCATGGGCAAACATCACAAAGTCGCACATATTGTAACTCAGACCGCGGGGGTGTCAAGCGTGACGTCGCACAGAACCGCACAGTTGCGCGGCAAGCGGCCTGCAGTGAACGAAGACCCTAGACTGATCGCGGAGTCGGCCTCAGAACGCGTCGTCGCAGGTCGTGCGTCAGAACGCGGGGCTGTGCTCGCAGCGCATCCAGACGCCGTCGCCCCGCGGCCGGCTCACCAGTCGGAGAAGCCCTCGTTGTACCAGATCTTCGAGGCGCCCTTCTTGGCGCGCTTGTTCCACTTCTTCGACTTCGGCTCGGCCTCGACGCGCGCCAGCAGCGTGTCCGCCTGCGCCTGGATGCGCGCGCGCATCTCGGGCGTCAGCGCGGGGACCTGCTCGCAGTGCTTCTTCACCTTCGGCAGGTTGAGCTGCGTCGCCGTGTACCAGAAGCCCCAGTCCTCGGCGAAGCGCCGCGCGACGTAGTCCATGTTGATCTTGCGCTCGTCGTCGGCGCCCAGCTCACAGGTCACGAAGAGGTACTCGATGTCCTTGAGGTCCTTGTCGTTGATCTCCACGATCTGCAGCTTCTGGAGCAGGATGTCGGAGAGCGGCACGGACCAGGGATCCTTGTCGAGCCGGCCCGCGTAGTCCACCTCGTGACAGTAGTCGAGCTTGTCGAAGAAGACGTCGATCATGGGCACGGCGCCGGCGTAGTAGATGTGCCGCGTCTTGCCGGACATGACCATCGTCTCCTGGTCGCACTCGTAGCCCATGTCCTTCATGAAGTCGCGCATCTTGCTGCGACCCTTGCCGTACGCCGCGTAGTCGATGTCGGTGAAGTAGCGCTCGCCGAGCCGTTCGAGGCGCGCGTACAGGTCGATCTGGTCCGGGAAGTAGTAGTGGAGCGCCAAGGGACCCATGACCCGCATGACGATGCCGCGCTTCTCCCCCTCTTCGACGAGTCGCTTGCCCTCGGCGAGGAAGACCTCGGGGCCCGGGTACTGGGCGATCGGGATGTCCTTCGGCAGGATGAACGGTTTCTGGGGCATGAGCTGCTGCGGCCTCCTTGTGCGACTCGCGGCCGCGCACCCTTCGCGGTGAAGCCGCCTTTCGCTGCGCCCGGCCCCCGCGGGGGCCGGGCCGTTTCTTCACAGCTCGCGGAGGACCGGCGGGGCGCCGGCGGCCGCGAAGCGGCCGCCGGCGCCCCCGCCGGCGCAGGCACGAGCTGTCGCGCGCTTACTCGACCGGGATCTCCTTGGCCACGGACTCGAGCGCCATACCCTGGTTCTTCCGGACCGCCCAGGCGATCACCCAGACGACGATGGCAAGCACGTATAGGCCGACCATGAAAAGAGCTGACCAGCCGTTGTTCACGCCGTACATGTCGTCGACGACGAACCGGTAGATGTTCCACGCCATGAAGCCGCAGTAGATGGCGGCGACGATGGAGAGCCACGGGATGCCCGCGATCTCACCCTTGGGCAGCGAGGAACTGTCCCAGATCGCCCTGGCGCGCCACTTCATGACCATGAAGGCGAGCGCCGACCCCAGGAACATGATGACGATGCCGAACGTCGCGTCGTAGGTGAAGAGCTTGACGATCGTGACGCCGGCGTCCTCGTCGACGGGCGTGTAGGCGTAGAGCGCGGCCATGATGATCGACGGGATGGTCATGAGGACCAGCGCGATCACCGGCACGCCGTTGGAGGTCACCTTCGCGGCGCTCTCAGGCAGGATCCGGTCGAAGGCCGCCGCGAAGATCATGCGCGTCGACGACAGGAAGAGGGTGCCGAACCAGCCGAAGAGCAGCAGCGAGATGGCGGCGATGAGGATGACCTGGAAGGCCGCGTTGGGCACGATCCAGGAGATCATCGCCGTGGGCGAGACGTAGTCCCCGCCGATCGGCGAGACGCCCCACCAGAAGCCCGCCATAGTGCCCATGAAGGCTTGGTAGCCCACCTTCCACGTCATCAGTGCAAGGAAGGCCAGGGCGATGAAGGTCGGCACGAAGAGACCGCCGAGCATCTGGTAGATGTTCTTGCGGAAGTCCTTGGCGCCGCGCACCTCACCGTAGAGGGTGGCGCCCCAGTTCGGCCACGCCATCCAGAACAGCGCGAAGGGGATGAGGAACCACGTGTACTTGCCGATGCCGCCCTGGAACGTGGAGGTCGGCATGCCGGTGCCCTCGCCGATCGCCTCGATGGCCTCGAACGCCCCGGCGTGTGTCTCGCCCTCGGCGACGACCATGTTGCCCTCGTCGTCGTATATGAACAGGCCGGCATCGTCCTGCTGGTACACGGTCAGGTCGAGCAGGCCCGCGTCGCCGCCGTAGTACTTGTTGGCGGCGTCGTTGAACTTCTCCTTGAAGCTGTCACCGGAGGTGACGAGCAGCAGGATGCCGCACACGAGGACGCCGGCGAGGCCGATCCACATGGCCCACTTCTGGAACTTCGCGTACGCCTTCATGCCGACCGCGACCAGGGTGGAGGCGATGGCGATGACCACGAGGGACGCGACGAAGATGCCCGTGCGGCTCCCCAGCCAGTCGGCCGCACCGTGCAGGCCGAGGATGCGGAAGATGGGCTTGATCGTGGTCTGGACGCCCATGTCGGCGTAGATCGGGGTCCAGAGCCACAGGATGAACCACCAGCCCACAGCGGCGATCACGAAGCCGACCGCGCTGTGGAAGATGCGGGTCATCCACACGTAGTCGCCGCCGGCGCGCGGCATCGCGGAGATGAGGGCGGCGTAGACGATGATCTCGAGAACGATGAAGATCGCGCAGATGACGATGGACCAGAACAGGCTGCCTTCGGGGAAGAACGTCGCGTACGCGAACGACCAGATGGCGAGGAACAGGTTCACCGAGAAGAACGAGTAACGGAACCCGTCGCCGCCGGACCACCCCTTGACCAAGCCGCTGGCCTTGCGCACGAAGAGCGTCTGCTCCGGTGCGGGGTTCGTTGCCATAAGTTGACCCTCCTGTCGAGTGGTTGCTGCCGGCACCATGGTGCCGTCCCCCTGGTGTCGCGCGTCGGCGCGCGGCGCGTTCACCCCATGGTCAGGCGGTACCGCTTGAGCTTGCTCTTGCCGTCGAGCTCCACGATCACTCCCGACAGGGTCCCTTCAACGTAGGAGCTCCCGGGATTGATGGCGAGCGTACGGCCGAGACGCTCGGCGGCGCGGCTCTCGTGGATGTGGCCGTGCAACGAGAGAATGGGCTGGACCTCCTTGACCACCTCCTTGACGGCCGTGGAGCCGACGTGGGCCGTGTCCTGGCCCTGCACCGTCAGCGTCTCCCAGTCGATCTTGGGCGCGATGTCGAGGTTGGTGTCGTACGGCGGCGCGTGAAGACCGAGCACCAGGCGCTCGGGGCCGACCGTCGCCTGCGCGATGATGCCGAGGAGGCGCTCCTTGAGCGCCGGCTCGTCCTCTTCGCGCGGCGTGTCCCACGGCGTCAGGTTGGTCCAGCCGCTCGAGGCGAGCTGGTGACCGTCGGGCAGATCGAGCACGTTGCCTTCCCCGACCTGGATCGTCGAGGACTCGGCCAGGAGCGCGTCGATGTCGTGGCGGTCGTCGTTGCCCGGGCAGACGATGCACTGCAGCCCGGTACCGGCAAGACGCTCGTCGGCCCAGGCGACCCAGTCGGCGACGGTCGTGCGCATCTGCTCGTGGAAGAGCTCGTCGAGCTTCTCCGAGTCGCTCGTGTACGCGTCGCGCTCGGCGGCGCTCATCACGACCGGGTAGTAGCCGTGGTCACGGATCGCCCTCTGGTTCTTGGCGAGGGCCTCGTCGCCCTCGAGCTCGTGACGGACGTCCTGCATGTGGAAGACGTACTTGCCCGCCCCTTGGTCGATGATCGGCACCACGGCCTTGCCGGTCATGTCACCACCGAGGATGAGGACGTCGGCTTCGTAGTGCTTGCCCGAGTTGATGAACTTGCGCCAGCAGGCCTCGGAGCCGTGCACGTCGGTGGCGAAGAAGATCCGCGTCGTCACGTGCGCCCTCCTCTCGAGCTCGTCGTTCGTGTCATGGGCCCAGCTCCTTCCATCACGATCGAGCACACCACATCATGTACCCAAAGCCCTCGCGCGTTCCAGTCCCGGCGGGGCCGCCAAGGCCACGCCGCTTCTGCCCGCTTCGCAGGTGGAGGCGGCCGCCGGGCACAGCCCGGCGGCCGCCTTGCCGGTCACCCCCCTCTACGTGTTCCAGAGGACACCGGCAGATGACGCCGCAGACTCACTCCGGCGGCACCTCGAGGAAGGCGTAGTTGACGTTGATACCCTTGCTCTTGTTGTAGGCCCTGGTGATCCAGTACCAGACCAGACAGACGACGAAGACGCCGCCCACGATCACGTATGGGGTCGTGCCGGTCAGCCCGTAGGCATCGTTCGTGAGGAACAAGGTCACGGCGATGATGCCGAACACGAACCCGATGAACCCGAAGACCGAGACCAGCGGGAACCCGCCGATTGTGTACTTCGCACCTGGCGACGCCTCATACAGCGCCTTGGCGCGGAACGGCAGGAGCGCAGCCGCCAGCGTGCTGACGACGAACACGTACCCGCAGGCGAACGTCACGCCGAGGGTCATGCTGTACCACTGATCCCAGTAGCTGTAGCCGATGATCACTGGGACGCAGCAAGGAGCGAAGTAGATGCAGTGCGCGTTCGGCCGGCGAGCGGAAACGCGGGCTGATCTTCGACACAAAGGTGGGCAGGGTGCGGTCGAGCGACATGCCGACCATGATGCGCGTCATGCCGATGTAGCAGTTACAGGTGATCTGCAGCGACGCCAGCATGAAGCTGACCGCCGTCAGGATGACGATGATCGGGCTGGACGAGATCACGATGGCGAACATGCCGGGGAAGGGAAGGACACTGCCGATCCCGTCGCCGGACGTCGCTCACCCCGTAGTAGTAGGAGTGCGACACGGCGTTGAAGAAGCTGCGGTGCCGACGGCGCGCTCCTCGGCCCATGCGATGAGCGCGAGGACGATGCCCACGGTGATCATCGAACCGACGATGATGAACATCTGGTTCTTGAACACGCGGGCGCCCTTGATCTCGCCGCCCTGCTGGACGCTGTACGTCGCCCACTGCAGGCTGGTCCAGACGATCGGGATCGCGAGCAGCATCGCACCGAGCGCGAACTTCGGCAGCAGGTTGACGCCGGCGTCCGCAACGTCCTTCTGGATCCAGTTGTAGTAGTCCGGCGCGGCCGTCGACGACGTTCGCGAAGTGGTTTATCGCGACCGCGAACTGCATCCGGCGTCGTGCGCAGGAACTGGACGATCATGATGGCGACCAGGATCACGGTGCGCGGCGAACATGAAGATCTGCAGGCGCACGTAGTTCTTGAAGCCGGTGACGAGCACGACCACGATGGCAGCCGCGCCGATGATGCTGATGGTCACGACGCCCTGCGCCCGACTGCGCCCAGACGGCGGTGTCGATGAGGCCCTGGCTCTCGTAGTGCACGCCGAGCCCCATGAGAGTCGGCGCGACGCCGAGACGTGGCCAGGAGCCAGCCGGCGAGCGCGACCCACTGCAGGATCCAGATCACGAACCCGCTCATCACGACCGGGAACCCGATGGCGCCGCCGAACACGCGGGCTCTGGACGACGTAGTCGCCGCCGGAGCGCGGCATCGCCGTCGCCAGCCAGACGAAGGCGAGGGCGATCGGCAGCTCGAAGAGAATTGCGCGTAAAGACAGGCTTGCCACACCGAGACGCCCGGGAAGGCGGCCGGCGCCCATACGAACGTCCACGGAGATCACGCCCATGGTCAGGAAATTGTACATGTACGCCGACCAAGGCGACATCACCCTGGACAGCCCCGAGGCCTTGCGGCTGAAGACCTCAGGCTTCGCCAACGTTGTTGCCATCTCGTTTCCCCCAGTCACTGAGATTATCCGCGCTGCTCAGGTGCGCGCGCGACGGCCCCCAAGACACGTCACCCGGACGTCATCTGATAGCCGACCACCTTACCCGGCGCGAGCGAGACGATGCACCCGCGCAGGATACCCTCACCGTACTCATACTGCCGGGGTTGATCACCGGTCGTCCTTCCGACCTTGACCAAGCCCCTGGATTCGTGGATGTGCCCGGTGAGGAGCAGCAGCGGCTGGTACTTCTCGACGACGTTGCGAACGGCTGTGCTGCCGGCGGCGCGGACTGCGGCACGCCGGCGACGACGATCGGCGTGGGCGGGTCGGTGGACCAGTCCAACTTCGGGCAGTCGTCGAGCGTGGAGTCGTACGGCGGCACGTGCATGTTGAAGATGGCATCGGTGAAGTCGTCGAGGCCGTCGACGGCCTTCTCGAGGAGGCCTCCAGGGTCGTCTCGTCGGTCTCGCGGGGCGTGTTCCAGGGGGTCGGGTTGCTGTACCCGCAGTTGGCCATCGGGTACAGGCCCTCGAGCGTGACGATCCTCTCCTCACAGTTGATGACGTGCTCGCTCTGCGCAGGCGTCGAGCAAGTCGAGCAGGTCCTGCGGGTCGTCGTTGCCGCCGGTCACATAACACTTCACCTCCGTCTCCTCGAGCCGCTCGTCTGCGAACGCGATCCACCGCTCCAGACGGGGGTGAGCCTCCCGCTTGAACGCCGCGTCGACGCCGACTCTGATCGCTCTGCATCTCGCGCAACTCGTCTTCGCGACACGGTCACGTGATAGAAGCCGAGCGTCTCGATGCGCTCCTTGAACTCCTTGCACGGCATCTTCGCCGTCCAGGCGATGCAACTCCTCCTGCAGGGTGACGCGGTAGCTGGCCGCCGCCCTCGTCCACGATGGGGACGAGGAACTTGCCCATGATGTCGCCGCCCATGATGACGTGGTCGACCTTGTAGAACTTGGCGCCGTTGACGAACTTGCGGTAGGTGCGCTCCGGAGCCGTGCACGTCGGTGGCGTAGAACAGGCGCACCCGCTCGCCGTCACCGCCGTCCCTCTTCTTCCAGAATGCCATCGGACCTGCCGTCTCTCCCGAGTACCGTTCAGTCGATCTCGTTGTACCAGCGCTGACCTTGTCGCCGACTCTGCGCGCGCAGCTTCCACCTGGTGCCCTTGGGGTAGTCGTCCATCGCGCTGAGCACCTCGGCGACACGCTCGCGAGACGACCTTCCTGTCGTTGTCCTCGAGGTCCAGGTGCGGCAGGTACTCGCTCACCTTGTCGAGATTCATGCTCATCGTGCGCCACAGACCCCACTCCGCCGGCGCAAGAGCTTGGCGACGCGCGCCGCAGTTGACGTGGTCCTCGTCGTCGGCCGCGATCTCGTGCTCGCGCAGGACGCATGATCGTGTCGATGATGTCCTTCTCGTTGATCTTCACGATCTGCATCTTCTCGAGCAGCAGCTCGGCCAGCGGGATGGTGGGCGAGTCGACCTCGAGCCTTCCCTTCCACGGGATCGCGTGGCAAAAGTCGAGCCGGTCCACGAACACGTCGACGTGGATGTGGCTTGCCGGAGTGGTTGAAGATGAGCCGGCCGCCCTCGGCGTGGAAGGCGTTGACCTCGAGGTCCTCGTCGTAGCCGAGAGACACGAACAGCTCACGGATCTGCCGGGTCTGCTTGCCGTACCCCGCGAAATCGATGTCGGTGTACACGCGGTTGAGCTTGGCCTGGATGAAGCCGAACTCGGGGCAGTGGTGGTGGAAGGCCAGCGCTCCGATGATGCGCAGAGGGACACCCGCGCACGTCGCGGCCTCGACCACGCGCAAGGCCTCGTCCTCGAAGACCTTGGCCAGGTCGGCATCGGGGGTGCCGACGCCGACCTCGTCACCGACCTCGCCGGCCGGCTGGGTGACTTCATCGTTCATGCGCATCTCCCGGTCCGCATGGCGGCCGCCTCGGACGGCCGACACACCCTGCTCGGGCGCCCCTGCGGGCGCCCGCCTACACCGTCGCGAGCCACGTGGGTACTCCGGGTCGGCGGCGTTGCCGCGCAGCCGGTCGAGACGGGCGTTGCCGTACTCGCGGTAGTCGAAGTCGAGCTTGGACACCCGCTCCTGGAATCGCCCAGATGCTCCACCACAGGTCGGCGACGATCTTGTACAGGAGCATGCGATGCGAACCGGTGCTCTTGCATCTCGCCGCAGTACCTGATGGCGATGAGACGTTCCTCGTCGCGCGAGAGCGGGTGCTCCACGCAGAAGTCGCCGAGGTCGAAGTACGGGTCGTTCATGCCGCCGTACTCCCAGTCGATGAGCCACATCCGGCCGCGTCGTCGAGGATGAAGTTCTCGGACAGCAGGTCGTTGTGGCAGGCGACCGGGCGCGGCGATGTCGCGCTCCATCGCCTGCTCGATCTCGGTGCCGATGGCCATGATCCGCGGCCAGTCGGGCGGGAACCAGGCGTTCGCTTCGGCGGCCATCCGCAGGTAGTCGGCGGATCATCGGGAACACGCTGGCGTGTCGTTGGCGAAGGCGGCCGTGTCGTGGTACGTCCTGATGATGTTCCACCACCTTCTCGAGCCGTCGCGGTGACCGGCGAGGGTGTCGGGATGCATCGCCTCGCCTGGATGAACGGCACGACCGTGCACTTCTCGGGCTCGAGCACGTGCAGCAGCGGCGGCGCGACGCCGCGGCCGCGGTCGACCGATGATTGCCGAGCTCCCGTTCGCGGTCGATGAACGCGTCCGTGCCGGCACCGGGGATGCGCAGGCACGTACCTGCCCGCCCGCATCGGCCCCCGTCCACGGTGATCACGTACTTGTGATTGCTGATGCCCCCGCCGATCTCTTCGCACTCGACATGCTTGCCGCGCCAGTCGTCGATGCGGGCGATGGCGGCCTCGGGTGTGAGCCGCGTCACGAGGCCGGCACCTCGAGGCCCATGCCGGCCAGCTCGCTGCGGACCTCTTCGATCGTGCGCAGGTACTCCTCGTTCACGATCCGCTTCGTCTTCATGTCGTACACCTGCTGGAACGTGAGGCCCTTGTCCGGATCCTTCAGCTTGTCGCCGAACAGCGGGAACAGTCTCTGAGCCAGAGGCTCGGCCTCGGCACGCGTGAGCTTCGCGGTGGCGAGGCCGATCTCGGCGTGGAACTTGTGGTCGTCGGGCACGAGCGAGTCGGGCTGCACGGCCATGGACGGGTGACCGGAGAAGACGTTGCCCCCGGAGGTCACGACGGCCAGCATGTAGCAGGCCATCTCGTAGTGGTACTGCTTCGTGCCCGAGCCGCCGCCCAGATACGGCAGGTTCACCATCGGGTAGCCCATGTTGCGGCCGATCGCGGCGTTGGACATCGCGATCGCCCAGATGAGGGGCCGGGTCGAGGAGAGGTGCAGCTTGCTGTGCAGCGGCGCGTTGTAGTGGTAGCTGCCGCGGAAGATGAGGTTGCCCATGATCATGTAGGCGGTCGCCTGCACGGCGACGCCCTCCGCCCCGCCGGCGTAGCCGCCGAAGAGGGGCGTGGACGTGGAGCCGATGTTGGCGCTGATGCTGTTGTAGAAGGCCACCTTCTGCAGCGCCTCGTAGCCGACCACCATCTCGGAGAGGAAGTCGATCAGAAAGCCGTCGCTCGGGCGCAGGCCGAAGTCAGGGTGACTGGCGGCGAACATCGAGGCCGGCTGCGAGGCGGCCGAGATGCCGTTGATGATCGGCAGTCCGGCGCGCCCGGAGCGGCGGATGCCCTCGCGCGCCAGCCGCACCGTCTTGCAGGCCGCCAGGACCTCCTGCGGCGAGCGTACGCGCGCATCCTTGCCACGCAGATGCAGGATGGACGGCACGCTCACGGAGTCGACGATGCTGTACGAGGCCATCATCTCGACGGTGTCGACGTAGACCTGCTCGTCGGTCGTGTAGATGCCGCCGCCGACGTGCACCCACGGACGGTCGTCCGTGGTGTCGGGGCGGCGGCCGTACATCGCCTTGCGCTCGCGGCCCTCGCCGAAGACCGCGCTGGTCGGACACTGACCGCACGCCGTGAGAACCTCGTCGTGGGTGAACTCCATCACGCGGTTGGTCTCGGGGCAGTAGGCCCCGGCCTCGGCGATCAGGTCGACGGCGGCCCGGAAGACGCGGTCCGTGAGGTCGTCGTCCGTGTTGATGATGGTCTGCTTGTCCCACTTGACGCCGTGGCGCGCCAGCAGCTCGCTGAGCTTCGGCACGTAGCGTTTCATGTAGTAGTCGGTCTCGGAGATCAGCGGACCGGACTCGGCGCGCTCGAACACCTCTGTCAAGTCGATCATGTCGTGCTCCCTGAAAGTCGGGGTCGCCTGGCGGTCAAGACACCAGCTGTGCGGACACGCTCACGGCCTCGTACGCCGAGCCGGCCCAGCCGTCGGCGCCGATGGAGTCGGCCCACTCCTTCGTCGTGGCGCCTCCGCCGACGAGCACCTTGTACTTGTCGCGCGTGCCCTGGTCGCGCAGCGCTTCGATCACGTCCCGCTGTCCGACCAGCGTCGTGGTGAGGAGCGCGGACATCGCGATGATGTCGGCGTCGACCTCCTTGGCCTTGTCGACGAACTGGAAGAGGTCCACGTCGATGCCGAGGTCCCAGACCTCGAACCCCGAGGTCTCGTAGAGGAGCCTGAGGATGTTCTTCCCGATCGAGTGAAGGTCGCCCTTGACGGTGCCGAGGACGACCTTGCCCTTCTTCGGGCCCGCGCCGCCGCCCTCCTTGATCTTCGGCTCGAGGACGCTCATGGCGGCCTGGAAGGCAAGCGCCGCCTGCATCAGCTCGGGCAGGAAGATCTCCTCGCTCTCGAACTGCTCGCCGATGACGTTGAGGCCCGGCAGGAGCCCCTCGTCGATGACCGCCTTGGCGTCTACGCCTGCGGCGAGGGCCTCGTCGACGGCGGCGAGCACGCCGCCTTCGTCCTGGTCGATCACCGCCTGCTTGAGCTGTTCGAAGATCTCTGCGTCCGTCATTGGATGCTCCCCTGATCCGTATGATCCCGTTTCACGACCACGCCCGGCCGTGTCTTTCACCGTCGATCCTGTCCGTCGCTATGCTTCGGCGACCTCCAGGGGGACAGCGTCACCGGCGACGAGCCCGGGGAAACGGTCGCGGATGCGACGCTCGAGCTCAACGTCCCAGACTGCCGGATTCGGCTGCGAGAGGATGCGACGCGCCTCCGTGACGGCGCGTTGGTGGATGTCGGGCCGCCCGGCGTCCTCCCACTGGGCACGCATGTCGCGGGCGGCGAGCTTCGGCAACACGGCGGTCGTCTTCATGCGCGCCCTCGTGTGCCCGCGGCTCATGTAGCCGCCGCCCGGCCCGACCGCGATGATCTCGTCGACCGCCAGGTTCTCCTCGCTGAACTCGAGCCCGCGCCACGCGCGCTTGTCCATGAGCGCGATCTCGTTGTCGATCACGCACTTCGCGAAGTCGAACGCCATAAGCGAGCTCAGGAGCCCGCCCATGTTGAGCAGGGTCGCCCCCGCCGACACGGCCAGCAGCGTGTTCATGCCGGTCTCGAAGCCCGACTGCGCGTCGTTGCGCGTGAGCGTTCGTGAGACCGACGTAGCCGCCCGACGGCACACCGTAGAAGTGGGCGAGCTGCGCCTGGGCGGCGATCAGGATGCCCGGTCTCGACGGCGCCCGGCGCGTACGCCCCCGTCCGCATGTCGGCGACGGTCGGCAGACTTGCGTAGATCACGGGCGTGCCCTCGCGGACCATCTGCTGGAAGGCGGTGATCGCGAGATACTCGGCGTTGCCGACGACCAGGCAACCCATCAGCGTCATGGGCGCGGTGAGGCCCGGCGTTCGGCACCACCGTGGTGTACACCGGCAGCCCCTGCTCGGTGAGCCACATGACGGCCTCCGTCGACTCGACGTCCATCGTCAGCGGGCTCACCATCGGGCAGTAGTGGTGGTGATCAGCGGTCGCTCTCGGTAGGCATCCGGGCCGCCGGCGATGAGCTCACCCAGCTCGACGACCTGGCGCAGGTCGTCCATGCTCGGCGTGTTGCTGCGCACGGGCTTGAGGCAGTTCTTGAGAGCCGGATAGAACCGGCTCAGGCTGAACTGTCCTTCCGGCGCGTCGTCGGCGAGCGTCGAGATGCTGAAGACGTCGAAGCCGGGAAGCTCGTTGATCAGGTAGGCGATGGCGGCGATGTCGCCGGAGGTGGCGCGCCGTTCGACCCCCGTCACGGGATCGACGACGTTGGGCGCCGAGGAGCCGGTCACCACGACTGGACCGTCGTCGGGGATCGTGCGATCGAAGCGCGGGTCGCGCCCGCGGAAGGTGAAGCTCGCCGGCGCCATCGCGCGATAGCGTTCGACCACCTCGGCCGGCAAGCCGCACGAGCCCGGTCTCCCGCTCGACACGGCAGCCGTGCCGAGCGAAGACCTCGCGCGCCTCATCGCTGTGCACGAGGATGCCGACCCTCTCCAGGACCTCGAGCGACGCCTCGTGCGTCCGGCCGCACCTGGGCGTCGGTGAGCAGCTCCGCGAATCTCATTGCGTCACGCCTCCCTCTCCCCCGCGACCCCAAGCGGCCGGCGGGTGACGGCTGCGGCGATGGCGGCAAGCTCGTCGAAGTGGTCCTCGATGAACTCCACGAACGCCACGTTGTGCTCGAGGAAGAAGAGATACTCGTCGTCGTTCGGCGCTGCGGTCCTTGTAGTAGGCGACGATGTCCCAGTTCACGACGTAGAGGGCCGCGATGGCCACCATGCGCGGCAGCGCCGCCAGCTCGTCCGTCGGTCATCGGCCCGGGGTCGGCGAAGCGCGCCGCCTCGTCCTGGTAGGCGCTGAGGAAGAACTCGACCTTGTCGAGCCGGATCTCGCCGTCGTCCGCGGCCCTCCCAGGAGCTGCAGAAGTAGACGAGGCCGATGGCGACGTCGAAGAGGCGGTAGTCGAGCTTGGCCCAGTCGAAGTCGAAGAGGCCCACGCCCTTCTCGTCGACGCCACTTGAGGTTGCCGGGATGGTAGTCGCAGAAGACCGGGCAGCGCGGCAGCCCCTCGAGCTGCGGGGGCGAGAGCCAGGCCGCGATCGATCGCCTCGAGGATGCCGGGCAGCCTGGCGAGGAAGAAGGCGTCGTACCTCGTGCCGGTCGTCTGCGCCGCCAGCCCGCTGAACGTGTCGGGCAGCGTCGCGAGGAAGTCCATGATGGGCGGCTGCTCGCGTATCGAGGTCGCCGGGGTCGAAGTCGTGCGCCGCCTGGTGGAACCGGGCGAGGACGCGGGCGCGCGTCCTCGAACTCGGCGTCGGTGCAGCGGTTCTTGACCCAGCTGTACTTGTCCTCGCCGCCGAGCATCTCGTACACGGCGAAGTAGCGGGTGACCCGCTCGCCGTCGCGCAGCTCCTCGCGCGTCACGACGCGTGTCGCCGTGCCGGGTGTCGAGCACCTGCGCCGCGAGATCGAAGCCGTTGCTCCTGATGTGGCGCACGAGCGCGTGCTCGTAGCGGATCTCGCGCTCGACCGTCCCGTACTTGTACTTGCGCACGAAGTAGCGCCGCTCGCCGCCGTCGCCGCGCGTGCAGACGGCGAAGCTGAGGTTCTCGAAGCCGCCGAAGATCTGCTCGACACGGTCGACCTCGCCGAGGTCGTAGTCGCTCGCACCACCTCGGCGAGCTGGGCGCTGAGGAACTCGACCCGCAGCGCCTCATGAAGGGTGGCGACGTCGGCCGCCAGCCGCTCGGCCGTGTCGAAAAGCCGGTTGGCCTGGTCTAGGTCCACGTCGCTCCTCTCCCCTGCACCTCCGCAGCACCGCGCTTCGTTCGTTCAGACCACGATGCAACGCGACGCCGAGTGCCGCTCAGCTCGTCGCGGACGGCGTCGTCGACGCCGTCGTCGACGATGACGACGTCGACCTGGTCGAACCCGCAGATGACGACGTCGGCGACCACGCCGATCTTGCTGCTGTCGGCGAGCACGATGAGCTCGCCGCGCGTCTGGGATCATCGCGCGCTCGACGCTCGCCATGCCGAGGGTCGGAGTCGTCAGCCCCTCCTCGAGAGTCGACGCCGTCGACGCCGAGGAGCATCTTGCTGGCGTGGAAGCGGCACAGCAGCTCCTAGGGCGAGCGAGCCTTCGACGGCGTTCGACTGCGCCCGGTAGACGCCGCCCAGAAGGACCAGCTCGACCCGCAGCCCCTGGGCCTCGGCGACGGCGCCGACGTTGTGCGTGACGAAGCGCGCCTCGAGTCGGGGTCGACGTGACGCAGGACCTGCGCGGCCGTCGTGCCAGAGCTCAGGAACACGGTCTCGCCCGGCTTGATCATGGCAGCGGCGTCGGCGCGATGCGCCGCTTCTCTTCCGCGTGCGTGAGCACGTTGTCGACGTAGAGCGGCTCGTCGACCATGTGCTGCTTGAGGATGGCGCCGCCGTGCGTGCGCGAGAGCAGACCTTCTGACTCGAGCCGCTCGAGGTCGCGCCGGATGGTCATCTCGGAGACGCCGAGCTCTTCGCTGAGCGACGAGACGCGCACCGTGCGCCGCGCCGTGAGGATCTCGGCGATGCGCCCGCGACGCTCCGCCGGGATCATCTCGTGGGCTTCAGGCTCTGCTGGCGACGGCATGGTCCCCCAGTTCCCACTCCCTATTCAGCAAAACCGCACAAAGTCGCACACATCATAGGCACCAAAATGCCCGTGTCAAGGGCTGCTCGCACAGAATCGCACGCGCTCCGAGTCGCCGCCGAAAGCCGTCGCGACCGGCGGCCGTCGGAGGTGTCGTGAGGGATGGCGCGTAGTCTGTCGCTCGGTCGAGCGGCCTTGTCAGGGCACGGCGGTATCGCCGCGAAGATCAGTCGCTGAACGCCCAGTCGAAGGTCGACGGCCAGAAGGAGTGACCGTAGCCGCGCGCGATGGCGAGGGCGCTCGCCTTGATCTGAGCCTCACCGTTGTAGATGCTCGCCGACCGGTATGGGTTCCACGTGCCCCGCCAGGTGGTGATCGAGTACTGGTAGAGACCGTGATAGCCGCCGGGTCCGACGATCGTAGCCGAGCCGCCCGACTCGGCCATCATGAGACGATACATGCCCACGGCGCTGACGCCGTTGGCCGCGGCCGCCCGCTTGATGATCGGCCACCAGTCGCCTTGGCCGTCGTCGGCGACCGTGGGGGCAGCCGGCCGGGTCTCCGTCGATCGCTCGTCGACCGCGAGCTCCCTGACGCGCGCCTCGGCGTTCTCGAGAAGCTCGCGACGAGCGTCGAAGAGGGAGCGCAGCTGCTCGACGTCGGCGGCGCGATCGGCGAGCAGCTGTTCGGCGGTCGCCTCGTTGGCCGCCAGCGCAAGCGAGCGCTCGCGCAGGTCGCGCTCGCCTTGCCGCAGCGCCTGCAGATAGTCGAGGTCGCCCGCGCCCAGCCGCTTGAGCAGCTCGAGCTGGCTCACGAGGTCGCCGAAGTCGGCGACGCCGAACAGCACGTCGACTGTCGTCGGCGTCGCCTGTTTGTACAGCGAACGGGCGCGGTCGGCGAGCAGCCCCTGTGCCAGACCGACCTGCCGGCGCGCATCACGCGCCGCGTGACGGTTCTCGGTGATGGACGCACGGACGACGGCGAGCGACTCGTTGGCCCGCGCGTAGCGGGCCACGGCCTCGTCGATGAGAGCATCGAGCTCGGCCACCTCGGCGGCCAGCGCCCGTGCCTCCTCCCGCTCGCTCTCGGCAGTGACGGACAACGCCGCCGGCACGACCGTGAGGCCGAGGACGGCGAGCAGCGCAATGAGCATGCATCGCACCATGCCGCTGCGGACAGGCATTGCGTTCGGCTCGCTCACACCCCTCCTTGCAGGCGACGGCAGGCGCCGCCTCGCACAGACCGTCAAAGTTATCAGAGGCGGCGGCGGCCCACAACATGCACAGCGCCCCGCCGACTGCCGCACGCTCCCGCTCCTCCCCGCTCAAGTCGTCGTCCCGGGACTTGACGGAGAAACTCAACATCCGTAGAGTTCAACGGACGTTGAGTTCTTGAGCGGCCACGCCGCTCGACCGTACGCACGTAACCAGGGAGGCCCGCATGTGGGCGATCGTCGTCAAGGAGTTCAGGCAGCTGCGGCGTGACCGGCGCACGGTCGCGATGCTGTTCGCGCTGCCCTTCCTCTTCCTTGTCGTATTCGGCTACGCGGCGAGCTTCGACGTCGAGGAGATCCCCACCCTGGTCGTCGGCGCTTCGGCCGAGCTGGTCGAGTCCCGCCTGCCCGAGCAGTTCGCGGTGGTCGACGTGAGGCCGAGCGACGGGCGCGCGGCCGCCGAGGAAGCCCTGCGTCGCGGCGAGGCGGTCGTCGCCTTCGTCACGCCGGCGAGCGCCGACGAGACCGCCGACGGTGCTGATCGACGGCGCGGAGCTCTTCGCCGCCCAGACTGCGCTGCGCAGACTCGCCGGAGCGCAGGCCGCCGCCGGCGGCCTGCAGGACGCGGCGGGGCTGCCGGCCGACCGCGCAGGAGGTGCTCGCCCTGATCGGCGGCGCCGAGACGGAGGTCCTCTTCAACCCCGACCTCCGCACGGCCGTCGATCATGGTGCCGGGCCTGTGCGGCATCATCCTCGTCTTCGTCGGCACGATCGCCACGGCGCTCGGCGTGGTGCGCGAGCGCCAGACCGGCACGATGGAGCAGCTCGCCGTCATGCCGTTCCGCCCGCGCGACGTCTTCCTCGGCAAGATCGCGCCGTACCTGGCGATCGCGGCCATCGACATGGCGGTCATCGTGGCCGTCGGGCATGCTGCTCTTCGACGTGCCCTTCCGCGGCTCGGTGTGCGACCTTCGCCCTCGGCTCCGCGCTCTTCCTCTTCGTCACCCTCGGCCTGGGCGTGTTCATCTCGACCGTCTCGCAGACGCAGGGCCAGGCGATCCAGCTGGCGGTGATGACGATGGTGCCGCAGTTCCTGCTCAGCGGCCTCTTCTTCCCCCTCTACGCGATGCCGTGGGGCGTGCGCTGGATCGGCTACTGCCTGCCACTGACGTGGTTCGTCAAGATCGCCCGCGGCGTGATGGTGCGCGGCACGCCGATCGACGCACTCTGGCTGCCGCTGCTCGTGCTGTCGTGATGGCCTCGGCGGTCTTCACGTTGTCGATGCTGCGCTTCAGGCGCGACCTCGCGCCGGCGCGAGCGGCCCGCGGAGGCCGCGGGTCGGCCGATGGAGTCGACGACCTCCCGAGTGACGACGCGCCGAGCTCACGCAGCGACACCGAGCCGGGCGGCGCGCCAAGGGGCGAAGCGCCGGCATGACGTGGGGCGTCGACAGCCTGACGGTACGCTACGGCTCGCGGACGGCGCTCGACGCCGTCAGCGTCGAGGCGCGCCCAGGCGCGGTGACGGTCGTCGTCGGCGGCGACGGCGCCGGCAAGACGACGCTGCTGCGCGCGATGGCCGGCGCTCGTTCGCCCGCAGAGCGGGACGCGTGCGTCGGCCGCCGCTCGCGCGAGATCGGCTTCATCTCCGGCACCGTCCGGCCTGTACGGCGACCTCACGGTCGACGAGAACATCGCCTTCGCCGGCGGCGGCCTACGGGCTGAGCGGCGACGAGCGCGAGCGCCGCGCCGCACGACTGCTCGGGCAGATCGGGCATCGGCCAGGCGCCGCGACCGGCTGGCCGGGCGACTCTCGGGCGGCATGCGCCAGAAGCTGGCCTTCGCCCTGGCGATGCTGCACGAGCCCAAGCTGCTGATCCTCGACGAGCCGACGACCGGCGTGGACCCGGTGAGCCGCAGCGAGCTGTGGCGACTGATCGCCGGCGCGGCCGCGGACGGCGCGGCCGTCGCTGGTCGCGACGACGTATCTGGACGAAGCCGAGCGCGCCGCGCAGGTCCTCGTGCTGGACGGCGGCCGCGCGGTCGCCGCCGGACCGCCGGAGGCGGTCGCCGCGGCGCTGCCGCGGCCGCTCGCGCCCGCCGCGACCCCAGGGGACGGGCGGCCGGGAGGGCGCGAGCGAACGAGCACTGACGCCAGTGCGACCGGCGCCGCGCCGCTGGCCGCAGCACGTGCGGTCACGCGCCGCTTCGGCGCCTTCGTCGCCGTCGACGCGCGCCGACCTCGCGGTGCGCGGCGGCGAGGTCGTCGGACTGCTCGGCGCCAACGGGGCCGGCAAGACGACCGTGATCCGCATGCTGCTCGGGTTGCTGCCGCCCTCCGAAGGCGAGGCGCTGCTCTTCGGGGCGCCGCCGTCGCGCGCGTCGCGGCGGCGGCTCGGCTACGTCCCGCAGGGCCTCGGCCTGTGGGACGACCTGAGCGTCGCCGAGAACCTGACCTTCGCGGCGGCGGCCTTCGGCTCCTCCCCGCCGCCGCTCGACGCCGAGCTCGAGGCGGCGCGGGACGATCTCGTGCGCGACCTGCCGCTCGGCCTCCGGCGCCGGCTCGCCTTCGCGTCGGCCCTGGCCCACTCGCCCGAGCTGCTCGTCCTCGACGAGCCCACCTCGGGCGTCGACCCGCAGGCTCGCGCCCGTCTCTGGGACACGGTCCACGAGGCGGCGGCGCGCGGCGCCGGCGTGCTCGTCACGACGCACTATCTCGAGGAGACGTCCCAGTGCGACCGGCTCGTGATCATGGCCGCCGGCCGTGTCGTCGCCGAAGGCCGCGAGGCGGCCATCGTCGGCGACTCGCGCAGGCCGTCGAGGTCGGGGCTGGCGAGCCGGAGCCGCGGGCGCCGGTTGGGCGACCGTCTTCGGCGTCCTCGCGGACGCCGGCCTGCCGGTCGCCCTGCACGGGCGCACGCTGCGCGTGGCCGGCCGCGACGAGGCGCGCGTGCGCGCCGCGCTCGACGCGCGTCTCGTCGCCGCCGACCTGCGCCTCGTCCCCGCGACCCTCGAGGAGACCTTCGTCGAGCTGGCGCTCGCCACGGACACAGACGGCCCTCGATCCTGCCGACACGACACTGAAGGGACCCCCTGTTGAACGACCTCTGCTGCCGCCATCGGCCTCGGCACCCTCGACGACCGGCCACCCGCGCAAGTGGTGGATCCTCGTCGCCGTCCGCTTCGGCATGTTCATGGCGCTGCTCGACGTCACCATCGTCAACATCGCCATCCCGGCCATCATCGACGACCTGGACACGACCGTCGTCTCGCGTCTCGTGGGTGATCAACGCCTACAGCCTGGCGCTCGCCGTCCTCTTCCTCTCCATGGGCCGCGTCTCCGACAAGTACGGCCAGAAGCTCGTCTTCGTCGGCCGGCCTCGTCGTCTTCGCACTCTCGTCGCTGGCCTGCGGCCTGGCGCCGAACATCGAGTGGCTGATCGTCTTCCGCGTCGGCCAGGGCGTCGGCGGCGCGGCGATGGCGCCGATCTCGCTCGCGATCCTGCTCGCCGCCTTCCCGCGCGCGCCAGCACGGCATGGCGGTCGGCCTCTGGGGCGCCCTGGGGACGGTCGCCGGCGCCGTCGGTCCGACCCTCGGCGGCGTCCTCATCGCAGTACCTCTCCTGGCACTGGATCTTCTTCGTCAACGTCCCGGTCGGCATCGTCGCCCTGGCATGGCCTTCGCTCCTGATCCCGGAGCGCCGCCCGAGCGCGACACGCGCACGGCATCGACGTCCCCGGCATCCTCGTCTCGGCCGTCGGCCTCTTCTGCCTGGTGCTCGCCCTGATCCAGGGCAACGACTGGGGCTGGACCTCGGCGCGCATCCTCGGCCTGTTCGCCGTGGCCGTCGTGAGCTTCCCTCTCTTCATGTGGTGGGAGCTGCGCACGCCCTCGCCGATGTTCGACTTCCGCCTGCTGCGGATCCGTTCGTTCACGGCCGCCAACACCTCGATGATGTTCATCGGCGCCGCGATGGGCGGCGCGATGTTCCTGCTCGTCATCTTCCTGGTGAGCGTGCTCGGCTACAGCGAGCTGAAGGCGGCGATCGCGATGACGCCGATGCCGCTGACCGGGCTGATCGTGGCGCCCAACGTCGGGCGGCTGGTCGACAGGATCGGACCGCGGATCCCGGCGGTCGATCGGGTGCTCTGCTTCTTCGCCTGGGCCTGGCGCTGCTGGCCCAGCTGAACGGGCACGTCGACGGTGTGGGACGCGACCTGGCGCGTCGTCTTCGTGGGCGCCGGCATCGGCTTCTCGATGCCGACCCTCGCCGCGGCGGCGATGGGCTCGCTGCCGCCGCAGGTCGCCGGCGTCGGCTCGGGCGCCCTCAACACGCTGCGCCAGGTGGGCTTCTCGCTCGGCCTCGCCATCGTCGTCGCGATCTTCTCGGGCACGCATCGCCGACAACGTGAAGAACGCGGCGAAGGAGGCGATCAAGTACGTGCAGGCGCAGACCCGACTCCCGGCGCCGCCGAAGGCAGCAGATCACGGCCGGTCTCGCGAAGGCGGCGGAGGCCGCGAGGTCGGGCGAGGGCAACCGCACGGCGACCTCGTCAGCGACCTGCCGGGAGACGCTGCCGTCGCCGCCGGCCGGCTCGCCCGAGGCGAAGCAGCAGCAGCGCAGCTCAAGGCAGAAGATCGGCGCGATCTTCCGCGACAACGTGGCGAAGTCGTTCACGTGGCCGTTCTACGCCGCGGCGCTGGCCGCGCTGCTGGCGGCGATCCCGTCGCTGTTCGTCGGCCGGCGCCTCGGCGAGCACGAAGGGCACGAGGAGATGAACCGGTCCGAGCGGGCCGAGGCGGCGAGCCGCCGCGGCAGCAGCCAGGGGCAAGTGAGCGGCGAGGGCGCAGGAGCGATGGGCAAACGCACCCGTGCGGGCGGTCGCGTCGCGCGCGCGACCGGCCGGCGACCGGGCGAGAGCGGCACGCGCGAGGCGATCCTCGCGGCGTCCGCGCGTCCGCCTTCGCCGACGGTCGGCTACGACCGCACGACCATCCGCGGTATCGCCGCCGCCGCGGAGGTCGACCCAGCCCTCGTCCTGCACTACTTCGGCTCCAAGGAGGGCGCTCTTCGGCGCCGCCCTCGAGCTGCCCGTCCGGCCCGAGCGAGGTCTTCGCCCGCGGCACGGCCGCCGGCCCCGACCAGCTCGGCGCCACCGTCGTCCGCAGCCTTCCTCGAGGCCTGGGAGCCGCCCGAGACGCGCGTGCGCCTGATGGCCATGCTGCGCTCGGCGATGACCAACGACACGGCGATGGCGATGATCCGCGACCTGCTCGTGCGCGAGGTCTTCGGGCCGATCACGCAGGCGCTCGGCGTGCCCGACGCACAGCTGCGCGCGACGCTCGTCGGCTCGCAGTTCGTCGGGCTCGCGATCATGCGCTTCATCGGCCGCGCTCGAGCCGCTCGCCTCGGCCTCGATCGACGAGCTCGTCGCCGCCGTCGGGCCGACCGTGCAGCGGTACCTGACGGGCGAGATCGGGCCCGCCGAATCGGCGAAGTAAGGCCCCCGGCAGCCGCCTAGAGGAAGCGCGCCCGCAGCGCCGTGGCCGCGACCAGCAGCTCGTCGGCGCTGGGCTGCGCGTAGCCGCCGGCGAACTCGCCTTCGAGACGGGCCACACGGGTCGGATCGTCGAGGTCCGAAAGCTCGCGGAAGAGGCCGAGACGGGCGCCGATCGCGAAGCGCGCCTGCTGCTCCCGAGGTAGAGCGAGGTACTCGGCGAGCATGTCGAGCAGGCGCCGGCGGTCGGCAGGCAGCGACCCCTCGAGGCCGGGGAGCAGGTTGAGCGCGTGGTCGGAGCGCAGCTCGAGCCGAGCTTCTCCGATCTGCTCGAGGAGGTCGCGCAGCTCGCCGATGACCTCGACGTCGTCCGGCAGCACGAACTCGCCTGCGGCCTCGCGCTCGGCCAGCGGCGTGCCGGGCACCACCGCGGCGGTACGCAGCCGCACGACGAGCGGGCGCTCGGGCGGCGCGGCGGCGGCGACCGCGCGGATCACGCGGGCGGAGCCCGCGACGTGCGCGGCCGCCGCCGCCCGCCCGCCGAGACCCGGCATCAGGTAGAAGCAGAGCTCGAGGCCGGCCCGCACGACGTTGGTGCCGGCCTCGATCAGGTCGCCTGCCGTGCAACCCTTGTCGATCGCCATGAGTACCTCGTCCGCGCCCGACTCAAGCCCGAGGTGCACGCGCGTCAGCCCGGCGTCGCGGAGCAGCCCGAGCTGCTCGGCGGTGCGGCGCGACAGCGTGGCCGCGCGCCCATAGGTGGTCACACGCTCGACCGTCGGGAAGCGCTCTTTGATGCGCCCGATGACCGCCGCGAGCTTCTCGGGCTTCACCGCGAGAGGGTCCGCATCCTGCAAGAAGACGTGGCGCTCACCGCCGTGCACGAAGAGCATGACTTGGAAAGCCTCGGGCGGGAGGCGACCGCCGCGCAGCGCGCCCTGGCCCTCGGCGCGCAGCACGGCGGCCGCCGCGGCCATCGCGTCGACCTCGGCGAGCACGTCCTCGAGCGGCCGCTGCGACGACTTCGTCCCCTTGTAGACCGGACAGAAGCTGCAGCGGTTCCAGGTGCAGTTGCGGATCACCCGCACGAGCAGGCTGTAGGCCTCACTCGGCGGCCGGATGGGGCCCTGCTCGAAGGATGGGGTGGACATGGGCGCTGCGCTCATGCGGCAATGATACCCGCCGCTCCGGGCGACCTGTAGCGATGGGATCCGCGCCGAGAGGCGCCGCGCCTCCGTCTCCTCTCGAGTGCTCAGCCGTACGTCCGCGCGTCCGCGGTCACGGCTTCTTCAGGCAGAGGAACCAGTCGACACAGCGGCCGCCGTCCTTGCCGGCCATACGATCGACCGCGGCGTCGGCCGTCACCGGCGGCGGGATGATCGCCTCGTCGCCTGGGCGCCAGTTGGCCGGCGTGGCGAGACCATGCTCTTCGGTGAATTGCAGGGCCTGGATCAGGCGCTTGATCTCGTCCATGTTGCGCCCGTTGCTCAGCGGATAGTAGATCACCGCGCGGATCTTGCCCTTGGGGTCGATCACGAAGACGGCCCGCACCGCCTGCGTCGTGCTCGCCGCGGGCTGGAGCATCCCGTATTTCTTGGCCACGTTCATCGTGAGGTCTTCGATGACGGGGAAGTCGATGTGGACGCCCTTCTGCTCGCCCAGCTCGATCTTCTCCTCGATGGTGCGCAGCCACGCGATGTGCGCGAAGATGCTGTCGATCGAGAGGCCGATGAGCTCGGTGTTCATGGCCCGCAGCTTGTCCTGGATCGCGGCGAACCCCATGAACTCCGTCGTGCAGACCGGGGTGAAGTCGGCCGGGTGGCTGAAGAGGATGACCCACTTGCCCTTGTAGTCCTTGGGGAACGAGATGGGCCCCTTCGTGGTCTTGGCCTCGAACGCGGGCGCGTCGTCGCCGATGAGCGGCATGCGCGCCTCGGCCTGGATCTCGATCTCCTGCATCGTGTCCCTCCTCGGGGTGTCCTTGCTCGGGGTGTCCTCGCACGGCGTAGAGGCGGCCGGCAGCGATGTGGTTCATGTCCGCGGCGGCCCATGGCCTACCCGGACCCGATTGAGGCGAAACGGGAGCGCAAGGCTTCGTATCCGGCGTTGCGAAGCACACCGCTTGAGCGACCCTGCGCATAAGGATGCGGCCCATGCCGGCGCATGAGCACAGGCGTCGCGTGTTATCATGCAGCCCACTTTGGCGGCCGGCACCAGCGGACGGCCGCCGCGCCAACGCAGGGGGGCTGCGTGAGTCGACGCATCTGGGGTAGCGACATGGCAGTGGTGCGGAGGGCCGGAAGAGCGGCGGCACGCGCTTGCGCGGCACGCGGCGGCACGAACGTCCGCCCAACCGCGACCCGGCTCCCCCTCTCCCCGCCCGCGACCGCTGCGCTCGCCGCGTTCACCGACATCGGCCTGCCGGTCCCGACTTCGGGCACCGGCCGGTCGCGCTCGTCACTCATCAGGAGACAACGCGCACCAGGGCCTGTCGGAGAACGTGCGCGAACAGAACCCAGACGGAGGTATACACCATGCGTGGACGGACGTTGAAGCTCTCGATGGCGGTCTTGACGGCCGCGCTGGCGGTCTCGCTGGCGATCGCGCTCGCCGCCTGTGGCGAGGATGAGACCGCCGGGGGCGGCGAGCCGATCAAGATCGGCGCGATCGTCTCCCTGACCGGCACCTACGCCGGCCTCGGCGAGCCCGAGAAGAACGTGCTCGAGATGGAGGTCAAGCGCATCAACGACGCCGGCGGCGTCAACGGCCGGCCGATCGAGGTGATCATCGAGGACGACGCCACCGACGAGGCCAAGGCGGTCGCCGCGGCGAGCAAGCTGATCGAGCAGGACGAGCGTCGTCGCGATCATCGGCGCGACCGGCACCGGCCAGACGATGGCGATCCGCGGCGACATCGAGCGCGCCGAGCATCCCGCAAGTCTCCATGGCGGGCGGCACGGTCATCACCAACCCGGTCGACCCGCTCGTGTTCGCGACCCCCTGGTCGAACACTGATCGTCGTGCCCTTCACGCTCGACTACCTCAAGGCGCAGGGCATCACGAAGATCGGCCTCATCAGCGACAGCGGCGGCTTCGGCAAGGACGGCCAGGCCGTCATCGAGGCCGATGGCCCCGGACGCGGGCGTCGACGATCGTCTCCGACCAGACGCTTCAACCCCGGCGACACCGACATGACGCGCCCAGCTCACCAAGATCAAGAACTCCGACGCCGCAGGCGATCGTCATGTGGACCGCCGGCGCGGAGGCCGCGATCATCGCCAAGAACGCCAAGGATCTCGGCATCGACGCTGCCGATCTACGGCAGCCACGGCATCGCCCGCACGCGAGTTCATCGAGGGCGCCGGCGACGCGGCCGAGGGCGTCATGTTCGCCGCCGGCAAGATCCTCATCCCCGAGGCGTACGGCGAGGGCACCGAGGCCTACACGGTGGCGACCGACTTCATCGACCGCTACACGACGGCCTACGGCGACGCCCCGAGCACGTTCGCGGGTCACGCCTACGACGCGCTGTACCTCGATCGTCGAGGCGGCACGGCGCATCGACGGCGACGTGACCGCCGACGGCGCTGCGCGACGAGATCGAGAAGACGACGGGGTTCGTCGGCATCGGCGGCACCTTCACCTTCTCCGCCGACGGACCACAACGGCATGACCGCGAGCGACCTCACCATGTACGAGATCGTCGGACGGCGACTGGACGCTGGCCAAGTAGCGACGCACGACTGACCGCCGACCCCCGGGCCCGCTTGCGGGCCCGGGGGTCGGCGGCATCCGACCGCACCAGCGATCGCATCGTGAACCGCAGACGTGACGAGATCACGAGGCTGACGCCCTGGACGAGCTGCTGCAGTTCCTCATAGCGGGCCTCAAGAACGGCTCGATCTACGCGCTCGTCGCGCTCGGCTTCACGATCGTCTTCGCCGCGACCGGCGCGATCAACTTCGCCCAGGGCGAGTTCTTCATGCTCGGCGGCATGCTCGGCGTGTTCTTCGCGGGGCTCGGCCTGCCGCTGCCCGTGGCGGCGGTGGCGGCGATCGCCGCCACCGCCGCCATCGGCGCGGTCTTCGAGCTGCTCGCCGTGCGTCCCATCGCGGGCGGCGACCCGCTGCGCATCATCATGGTCACGATCGGCGGCTCGGTCCTGCTGCGACAGCTGGCGCTGCACCTCTTCGGGCCCGACGAGCGCGCCCTGGCGCCGTTCACCGAGGGCGCCTCGATCAAGGTGCTCGGCGCCGCGATCGAGCGCCAGACGGTCTGGATCTGGGCGCTCACGGCGCTGGCGGTCGTCGCCCTCGCGCTGCTGTACCGCAGGACGACGTTCGGCCGCGCGATGCGCGCCACGTCGCTCCAGCGCGACGCGGCGCGGCTCGTGGGCGTCAACGCCGAGCGCGATGGTGACCGCGTCGTTCGCACTGGCCGCCGCCCTCGGCGCCGTCGGCGGCCTCGCCGTCGCGCCGCTCACCCAGACCGCCTTCGACGTCGGCGCGGGCATCGGCGTCAAGGGCTTCGCGGCCGCGATCCTCGGCGGGCTCGGCAACCCGGTCGCCGCCGTCGGCGGCGGCCTGATCCTCGGCCTGCTCGAGAGCCTCACGGCGGGCTACATCGACCCGCTCTACAAGGACGCCGTCGCCCTCGTCGTCCTGCTCGTCGTGCTGTTCGTGCGCCCGCAGGGCCTGTTCGGCGGGTCGGGGCGGGTGAAGGTGTGATGAGCGACGCGCACCGCGTCAGGGCGCTCGCCCCGCTCGCTGGCGGCCGTGGTCGTGGCGGTCGCTGCCGCTGCTCGTCACCGACCGCTTCCTGCTCAAGGTCTTCACCTTCGCCGGCATCAACGCCCTGGTGGTCGTCGGGCTCGCGCTGCTGTTCGGCTACGCCGGCCAGGTGTCGCTCGGCCACGCCGCGTTCGTCGGCCTCGGCGCCTACACGTGCGCCTTCTGCACGGTCCGGCTCGGATGGCCGTGGCTGCTCGGCGTTCGCCGCCGCCGGCGCTCTCGCCGCGCTTCGGCGGGCTCGTGCTCGCCCTGCCGAGCCTGCGCCTCAAGGGGCACTACCTCGCGATGGCGACGCTCGGCTTCGGCGAGCTGATGACGCTCGCGTTCGCCGAGGCGGAGCCGGTCACCGGCGGCGTCGACGGCTTCGGCGGCATCCCGTTCCCCGCCCTCGGCCCCTTCGAGATCGGCGACGCCGCCTCGCTCTACTGGCTGGTCTGGGCGGTCGTCGGCATCGCGCTGCTCGCCGCGTACAACGTGACCTCGACTGCGGCCCGGGCGCGCCATGCGCGCGCTGCACGGCAGCGAGCTCGGGCGCCCAGGCGTGCGGCGTCGACGTCGTCGGCGTCAAGGTGCGGACGTTCGTCGTGAGCGCGCTGCTCGCCGGCCTGGCCGGCGCGCTCTACGCGAGCGTCGTCGGCTTCGTCTCGCCGAGCGTCTTCACGCTGACGGCGTCGGTCACGTTCCTCGCGATGGCCGTGCTCGGCGGCACCGGCTCACTCGCCGGACCCGCTCGCGGCCGCGGTGCTGCTGACGCTCGTCCAGTACCTCGACGCGCTCATCCCCGGCATCCCGCGCGAGACGGCCCAGGTCATCCAGTCGTACCAGGAGGACATCTACGGCCTCGCCATCGTCCTCGTGGTGGTCTTCGCGCCCCAGCGGGCTCGCCGGCGTGTGGCGCCGCCGGCGCAAGAGGAGGCGAGGCCTCGTGAGCCTGCTCCAGGTGCGCAACGTCACCAAGCGCTTCGGCGGGCTCACCGCCGTCGACGACGTCTCCTTCGACGTGTTCGAGGGCACGATCAAGGCGCTCATCGGACCCAACGGCGCCGGCAAGTCGACGCTCTTCAACGCGCTCACGGGGTTCGACAGGCCCGACCACGGCTCGGTGCTGTTCGACGGCGCCGAGCTGGTCGGCCGCCGGCCGCGCGACACGGTGCGCGCGGGCGTGGCGCGCACCTTCCAGAACACCCAGCTCTTCGACGAGCTGACCGCCGGCGAGAACGTCATGGTCGGCAGGCAGGCGCACCAGCGGCGGGGCTTCGTCGGCGGCGATGCTGCGGCTGCCCGCGGCGATCGCCGAGGACCGCGAGGCCCGCGAGGAGGCCGGCCGTCTGCTGCGCCTCATCGGCATCGAGGAGTGGGTCGACGCGCCGGCCGCCGACCTGCCCGCCGGCATCCGGCGGCTGGTCGAGATCGCGCGCGCGCTCGCCACCGGACCGCGCCTGCTGCTGCTCGACGAGCCGGCCGCCGGACTCAACGCGACCGAGACGCCGCGAGCTCGTCCAGACGCTGTTCCGGGTGCGCGACGCGGGCATCACCGTGGTCGTCGTCGAGCACGACATGGGACTCGTCATGGAGGTGTCCGACGAGATCGTCGTGCTCGACCGCGGCCGCAAGATCGCCGAGGGGCCGCCGCGCATGATCCAGAAGGACCCGGCCGTGATCGCCGCCTACCTCGGCGAGGAGGCGGACGAGGATGCCTGAGACCGGCGTGCTGCTCGAGCTCGGCGCGGTGAAGGCCGGCTACGGCCACGTCGAGGTGCTGCACGGCATCGACCTCACGGTCGGCGACGGCGAGCTCGTCGCCGTGATCGGCGCCAACGGCGCCGGCAAGTCCACGCTGCTCAAGGCCGATCGTCGGGCTCGTGGCCGTGCGCGCCGGGACGCGTGACCTACCGCGGCGCCCGCGTCGCCGCGCCGCGGCCCGAGCGGCTCGTGCGGCGACGGCCTCGCGCTCGTGCCCGAGGGCAGGCTGCTCTTCGGCCCGATGAGCGTGCGCGAGAACCTCGAGCTCGGCGCCTACGGCGCCGGCCGCGAGCGGCGAGGTCGGCGATCGACGAGGCGCTTGGCGCGCGTGCACGCGCTCTTCCCGGTGCTCGCCGAGCGCGCCGAACCAGCCGGCCGAGACGCTCTCCGGCGGCGAGCAGCAGATGCTGGCCGTCGGGCGGGCGCTCATGTCGCGGCCGCGCCTGCTGCTGCTCGACGAGCCGTCGCTCGGCCTCGCGCCCAAGGTCATCGCCGAGATCTTCGCGGCGCTCGACGAGCTGCGCGCCCAGGGCGTCACCATCCTGCTCGTCGAGCAGGACGCGCGTCTGGCGCTCAAGCACGCCGACCGCGGCTACGTCATGCGGACGGGCCGCGTCGTGCTCGAAGGCTCGTCCGGCGACCTGCTCGCCGACGAGTCGGTGCGGACCATCTACCTCGGCGCCTGGAGCGGCGAAGGAGAGGAACCATGATCTGGAACCCCGAGTACGAGTGCATGGACCGCGCGGCGCTGCACCAGCTGCAGCTGCGCCGCCTCCAGATGACGACGTCGTGGGCCTACGAGCGCGTCCCGCACTACCGCGCCCAGATGGACGAGAGGGGCGTGCGGCCGCGCGACATCCGCACCCTCGACGACGTGCGCCGCCTGCCGTTCACCGACGAGAGCGCGCTGCGCGACACCTTCCCGTTCGGCATGTTCGCGCTGCCGCTCGACGAGGTCGTGCGCGTGCACTCGTCGTCGGGCACGACCGGCAAGCCGGTCGTCGTCGGCTACTCGCGCGGCGACATCAACACGTGGACCGAGCTGACGGCGCGCGTCGCCGCCGCGGCCGGCGTGCAGCGCGGCGACCTCGTCCAGATGGCGTTCCCCTACGGCATGTCCACCGGCGGCTGGGGCATGCACTACGGCATCGAGCGCATCGGCGCGACGATCATCCCCGCCGGCGCCGGGCAGACGCGAGCGCCACCTCGTCATGATGCAGGACTTCGGCACGACGGTGCTCGTCTCGACGCCGTCGTACGCCCTCTACCTCGCCGAGCAGGGCGAGGAGCTCGGCGTCGACTTCTCGTCGCTCAAGCTCAGGCTCGGGCTCTTCGGCGGCGAGCCGTGCTCCGACCGGATGAAGGCCGAGATCGAGGCGCAGGCTCGGCATCCGCGCCACCGACAACTACGGGCTCTCCGAGGTCATGGGCCCGGGCGTCGCCGGCGAGTGCGAGTGCGCCTGCGGCCTGCACGTCAACGAGGACCACCTGCTCGCTCGAGATCGTCGACCCGGCGACCGGCGAGCCGCTCGAGCACGGCGAGCAGGGCGAGCTCGTCATCACGACGCTCACCAAGGAGGCGTTCCCGCTGCTGCGCTACCGCACCCACGACCTGACGGCGCTCGACCCGTCGCGCTGCGAGTGCGGGCGCACGCTGGCGCGCATGAGGAAGGTCCGGCAGCGCACCGACGACATGCTCATCGTGCGCGGCGTCAACGTGCTTCCCGAGCCAGATCGAGGACGTGCTCTTCCAGATCGAGGGCGTGCGCCCGCACTACCTCATCGTCGCTCGACCGCAAGAAGAGCCTCGACGACCTCGAGGTGCGCCTCGAGGTCGAGGAGAACGTCTTCTCCGACGTCATGGCCGACATGGTGCGCGTTCCAGAGCATCGGTCGCCGACAAGCTGCAGTCGGCCCTCGGCCTGCGCGCGCGGGTCACGCTCGTGGAGCCGGGCGCCATCGAGCGCACCGCCGGCAAGCCAAGCGCGTGCTCGACCTGCGCGACAAGAGCTAGCGAGCTGCCGGATCCGGCCGGCGGGCCTCCGGCGGCGTCTCGTCCGCCGCCGTCGCGAGCGCCGCGGCGGCTCCATCGAAGGCGCGCGTGACCGTCGCCGCCGCGGGCGCCGGCGTGACCAGGCTGACGAGCGGCGTCACGACGAGCGAGGCGAGCATCGCCAGCACGGCGATCACCGGCACGTAGCCCGAGGTCGCCGGGTCGGCCGCGTACCGGTAGCCGAGGCCAAGCATGAGGGTCAGCGCCACGGCGATGTTGACCCACACGGCGGCGGCGCTGACCCGGCGCCAGAACAGCCCCCAGACGAACGGCCCGAGGAAGCAGCCGGCCACGGTGCCCCAGGACAGCGCCATCAGGTTGAGGATGAGCTGCCACTGCTGCTGCGCGATGACGACCGAGAGCACGACGAAGAGCAGGATGACGCCGCGCATGACGAGCACCGACGAGCGCCGCCCGAGGTCGCGCTTGAGCTCGCCCTGGACGAGATCGATGGTGATCGCCGACGCCGAGATCATGACGAGCCCGGCGAGCGTCGACATCGAGGCCGAGAGCACGAGCAGCAGGATCACCGCGACCAGCGTGTCGGGCAGCGCCTCGGTGAGCACCACGGGGACGATCTCGTCGAAGCGCTTCTCGGCGGCGAGCTCGGGGACACCTGGGAAGAGGCGGCTGAGCGCGCCGGTGTAGTAGGCGCCGAAGGTCATGAGCGCCGCGAACAGCGTCGAGATGACGATCGCCGGCCGCACCACCTTCTCGTCGCGAATCGCGTAGAACTTGTGCACCATCTGCGGAAGGCCCCAGACGCCGAGGCTCGTGAGCAGCACGAGCGAGAGCAGCACGACGGCCGGCGACTGCAGGAACGCCTCCCAGCCGAAGGGCGAGAGGTTCCACGGCGGCCAGACCTCGACCGTCGGCGGCGCCGCCTCCCTCAGCCTGTCGACGGCGGCGCCGAAACCCCCGACCTCGGGGGCGCGCACGACGTACCCGACCATCATGACCACGCCGACGACCATGACGAGACCCTGGATCAGGTCGTTGCGCGCCACCGCGACGTAGCCGCCGAGCACGAGGTAGACGGCGGTCAGCGCCGCCATGACCCAGAGGGCGAGCTCGTAGTCGATGCCGAGCACGTGGTCGAACAGGTAGCCGAGGCCCGAGTAGACCGACGCCGAGTACGGCACCAGGAAGATGAAGATGACGAGCGCCGATGTCGCCCTGAGCCAACGCGAGTCGAAGCGCGCGGCGAGGAACTCGGGCATGGTCATCGCGCCCAGCCGCTCGGTCATGAGCCGGGTGCGCCTGGCCAGCACGAGCCAGGCGAGCAGGCTGCCGAGCAGCGCGTTGCCGACGACGATCCACAGCGAGGACAGCCCGAACCCGAACCCGACCTTGCCGGCGTAGCCGACGAAGAGCACCGCGCTGAAGTACGTGGTGCCGTAGGCGAACGCCGACAGCCACGGGCCCACGTCGCGGCCGCCCAGGAAGAAGTCGTTGACGCTCCGCGTGCGCCGGCTGCTCTGAACCCCGACCCCGACCAGCACGAGGACGAAGACCGCGATGACGATGTACTTGATCAAGCCTGCTCCGGTCGCCGGCACCATCCTCGACCGCACGCCGCCGAGCGCGCGTGGGCTGTGCGCGGCGGATGCTATACGAGCGTCTGGCGCCGCGCAAAGGCCCCCGCGGGCTCTCGGATGACCCGTGCGTTAGACGCGACGAGCCGTCTGCGACGTGCGCGCCTGACGCACGGGTACGTGGGGGCGCGAGGGGGCGCGGGGCGCCACGGCGCCCCGCGCCCCTCTCCTCACTCGTACTGGATCGCCTGCAGGATGTCGAGACGGGCCGCCCGCCGCGCCGGCAGGATCGCCGCCACGACGCCGACGATCACCGCCACCACGAGGAAGACGACAAGACGCACGACCGGCACGGCGAACTTGATGCCCATGCCGCCGAAGCGCGTCGTCACGACGTACGCGAAGGCGACCCCGACCACGATCCCGAGCACGCCGCCGATCACCGAGGTGATCACGCTCTCGTAGCGCACGCTGCGCCGGATCTGACGCCGCGAGGCGCCGATCGCGCGCAGCAGACCGATCTCCCGCGTGCGTTCGTAGACCGAGAGGACCAGCGTGTTGACGATGCCGAAGAGCGAGATGATCACGCTCATCGTCAGCAGACCGTAGAGCAGGTTGAGCAACTGGTCGAGCTGCCCCACGATGCCGTCCTTGTACTCGGCGGCGGTCATCACGTCCGCCGTGGGCACGTCGGCCAATGCGGCCTCGATCGCCGCCGTGTCGGCGTCCGACCCCTCTCCTCCTGTCAACGCCAACACCATGAAGAGCTGCGAGCGCGAGTAGAGCTCGTCGTACGTCGCCTTGCTGACGGTGATGCCGTTGATCATCATCGGGTCGCGGTAGGTGCCGAGCACCTCGAGTTCGGTCTTCGTGCCCTCGGCGGTCAGGACCTCGAAGCTCTTGCCGACACACAGACCGAGCGAGCTCGCCGTCTGCTCCTCGACGATCGCGCCGCCGCCGCTCAGCCGCCTCAGCAGCGTGTCGTCGCCGTCGAGCCAGTCGAAGCTCCAGAGCCGCTCGAACGAGTACGGATCGACAGCGTAGAGCGCCGGCATGTACGTCTCGTTGCCGTCGACCTGGATCTGCTGGGCGTCGAGACCGGCGGCGTCGTCGACCGACGGCACGCTCTGCACGCGGCTGACCACGTCGGCAGGCAGCGTCATGTAGTTCGTGCTCGCGATCACGTAGTCGGCGCGCACCACCTCGTCGAAACTGTCGATGAACGAGCTCTTGAGGCCCTGCGCGAACACGGCCACGAAGACAATCACACCGAGCCCGACCATCAGCGCCGCCGCCGTGGCCGCGGTCCGCGCAGGGTTTCGCATGCTGTTTCCGCGAGCCAGCCTCACGGTTGAGACGTTCTCTCGTCGTGGCTGATGCCTCAACTCCAAGGTTTCCCGGACGAGCACCCACAGGACGACCACAAGCCCAGCAATGCCCAAGACGACTCCCACGACTTGTGCAGCTTGAGACGACGCAAGTCGCACAAGCAAGACGACGAGACCCGCCCCCAGACCCCAGGCGAGCGCTGTGGCAAGGATGACCGCCACGGCAGAGACGACCGCAACGCCAAGCGGCCAGCCGCCGATGGCTCGAGCAACCGGCGAGACGAAGTACTTCGACAGCATGGCGACCGCAAGGAAGATCAGCACGGCACCCGCAGCCAAGGCCAGCAGGCGCTGTGTCGTGGAGCCGCTGCCGTACATGCCGTTCAGCAGCCCGAGAACGCCCAGAGCCCCGACCGCGGCGGCGATGTACGGCGAGAAGCGCGAGAAGCGCGAAGGAGGCAGCGTCGAGCCCTCCTGCAGCGCCGCGATCGGCGGGACACGCGTCGCGCGCAGCCCCGGCACGAGCGCCGACAGCAGCGTGACGCCGATGCCGACGACCAGACCGACGATCACGGTGCGCGGCTCCATGACCAGTCCGCTCAGTGGGATGTCGACGTTCGCGACCTTCATGAGCGCGTTGATCGCAACAGCGAAGCCGAGGCCGACGACCAGACCGACGACCGATGCCAGCACACCCATCACGAGCGCCTCGCCGGTGATGCTGAGGAGCACCTGTCGCCGTGAGGCGCCGAGGGCGCGCAGCATGGCGAACTCCCGCCGTCGCTGGGCGACGGTCATGGTGAAGGCGTTGAAGATGGTGAACGCGCCAACGAGCACGGCGACGCCGCCGAAAGAGAGCAGAGCAGGGTTGAGAAACGATCCGATCGCGTCGCTGATCTCGGCGCTCTGGTCGGCCGCCGCCTGGGTACCGGTCTTGACGTCCGCCTCCTCGGGCAGGACGGCGCGGATGCGGCCCGCAAGGTCGTCGGCGTCGACGCCGTCGGCGGCCTGCACGTCGATCTCGGAGACCCGGCCGGCCATGTCGAACCATGCCTGGCCGTCCTCGAGCGTCATGTTGAGCAGGATCGAACCGCCGAGCGACGACTCGCTGCCGAACGTGAAGATGCCGGACACCGTGGTCTCGCGAGGGCCGGTGTCGGTGATCACGGTGACCTTCGACCCGAGGCTCAGCCCCTTCTCCTCGGCGAACTTCTTGCCGATGCCGAGCTCGCCAGGGCCTGTCGGGCCCGCGCCGTCCACGTAGGCCGTCGCGCTGAGCTCGCTCGGGACGTAAGAGAAGAACAGCGTCGGCGAGCCGCCCGTTTCGACGACCTCGCCGTCGACGGCGACCGCACCCTGGCCCTGGACGTAGCCGTACGCCTCCGCCACGCCGTCCACGGCGCGCACGTCCTCGACCATCGACTCGGGCAGACCGGTCAGCGCCTGGCTTAGTTGGCTCGTGAACGACATCTTGCGCGTGATCGTCACATCCGTGCCCTTGTAGGCTTCGGTGAATATCTCGTCGAAGGCCCTGTTGATCTGGTCGGTGAAGACGTAGGTGCCGCTGATCATCGCCACACCGAACACGATCGCCAGCACAGTGAGGAAGGAGCGCAGCCTGTGCGCGAGCAGGCTGCGCCACGCGATACGGATCATCGCGCGTCCTCCAGCGACTTGATCACCTCGTAGATCTCGTCCCGGCCGAGGCGACCGCAGTCGTGCGCGATCAGCCCGTCCTTGAGGAAGACGATGCGGTCGGCGAAGGTCGCGGCGTGCGCGTCGTGGGTGACCATGACCGTGGTCTGCCCCAGTTCGTCCACCGACTGCCGCAGCAGGTCGAGGACCTCCTGACCGGTGCGGGAGTCGAGGTTGCCGGTAGGCTCATCGGCGAACAGCACCGCCGGTCGCGAGGTGAGCGCCCGCGCGACGGCGACGCGCTGCTGCTGACCGCCCGAGAGCTCGGCCGGTTTGTGGGACAGGCGATCCCCCAGCTCGACCGTGGCGATCAGCGCCTCGAGCCAGCCCTCGTCGGCCTTACGGCCCGCGATCGTCAGCGGCAGCACGATGTTCTCCTGAGCGGTGAGCGTCGGCAGCAGGTTGAAGGTCTGGAAGATGAAGCCGACCTTGTCGCGGCGCAACTGGGTGAGCGCGCGCTCCTTGAGCTTGGTGATCTCGACGCCGTCGATCCGCACCGAGCCCTGCGACGGCTGGTCGAGCCCGGCGAGGATGTGCATCAGCGTCGACTTCCCGGAGCCCGAAGGCCCCATGATGGCCGTGTAGCGGCCGCGCGCAAGGTCGATATCGATGCCGCGCAGGGCCTCGACGGCGGCATCGCCCGCGCCGTAGACGCGGCGCACGCCACGCGCGACGATGACGGCTTCGTCCGCGCCCGTGGTCGCGTCGGTCGCGCAATGCTGCAGCGTCTGATCGCCCGACGCGCCGGTGGTCTCAGGTCGTGTGCTCACTCTGGCCCTCCGTGTGCTCTGGGTGTCCCCAAGTGTCCCCTTCTGCTTCTCGCTACGCCGCCGAGCGGCCGGCCCCTCCGGGTCGGCCGCTCGCGCCGTTCGTCTTGCCCGCCTGCGTCAGGACGGCGGCGAGGACGGCTCATCCTCCGCGGGGCGTTCAGCATCGTCGCCTCCGAGGGCTCCATCTGGGGCAGTCTGCCCCTCGTCGGGCCCGTCGACAACACCGCCCGCGTTGAGTCCCGCTTCGACCGCCGGTGGCGCGCTCTGGGGCTCGGCCGGTTGCGCCGGCAGAGAAGCGGACTGCGGCTCCTCCGGCGGGAGCTGCCCCGCGACCGCCGGCTTGCGGCGCCGCCGCCAGTCGCCGACGGCGAGGATGGCGGCGCCCGTCCCGAAGAGCATCATCACGAAGATCAGCAGCCCGCCCAGCACCGGCACGACCGACACGATGGAGGTCCCGACCACGCCGATCGTCATGGCGAGAAAGAGCTGGTTGCGGTCGCTGACTCGCCCGGCGACGAAGCGCTCGGCGATGAACGTGCCGACGCTGAAGACGGCGAAGCAGTAGGCGAGCACCAGCGTCAGCGCAGCCGGGAACACGACGAGGATCCCCACCACGCTGATGAAGAGAGCGATGATCACGAGTGGAGCGATGACGAAGAAGGTCAGCGCGCCCCATCCCAGCGAGGCGGCCGGGCGGGCAGAAAGCTGACGGCCCACCGCCCGGATCTGGCTCGGCAGAAGCGCCGCCGCCGCCAGGCCGAGGACGAGGGCGGCCAACGTGCACATCAGCCAGCGGCTGAAGGAGAAGAACGCGCGCAACGGCGCGGTGACGCCGGTGCCGACGGCCCAGCCGAAGTCGCGCCCGCTGGCGCGGCGCACGCCGCCCACGATCTCCGACCCGCGCTCCTCGGTCACCGTGCCGCCGAAGGCGATGACGCCGTCGTCGTCTTGACTCAGCTCGGTCCCGACGACGGCCGTACTCTCGACCACGACGTCACCGCCGAAGGCGACGATCTCCTCTCCCACAGCGCCCGACACGCGCACGTTGCCGCCGAACGCCACGACCGCGCCTCCGACCTTGCCTTGCACGTCCACGTCGCCGCCGAAGACGACGACCGCGCCGTCGACCTCGCCCAGGACGTCCACGTCGCCGCCGAAGACCACGAGGTCGCCGTAGAGCTCGTCCTGCCCAACGACGACGCTCTCGCCGAAGAAGGGGCCCGGCTCCCGGCGCGTCTGGGCGACCGTCACGCCGACGTCCGCCGAGTCGGCGGCGGCGACTGCGGGCGCGGCCAGGACGAATGCCGCCGCCAGGCCGAGCAGCACGAGAACGGGAAGGAGCGACCTCCTGATGGTCATGCGGTCCACGGCGATACCTCCACTCACTCCGGATGGGTCGATGTCTCGGGGGCCGGCGCCGCCGGCTGGTCAGGCGTGCCTGGTCCTGCCGGCGGGCCCGGGCCCGCCTCTGACGGCTGCGGCCACGCAGCGCCCGGCGCCGGCTGCGCCGCGACCGGCATGGCGAGCCGCGCCGATCTCGCCGGGCCGCGTCCGTCGCCGAACAGCGCCGTCGCCAGCTTGCCGCACACCCACGCCCACCCGCGGATCACGTGAAACAGGGTGATCACGGCGAGCACGCCGACCGGCACCAGGGCGAGGGCGACGCCGGACGAGTCGACGCGCTGCCCGCCGATCCAGAGCGCGTCGTAGCGCTCGAAGAACGGGGCGCCGATGAAGGAGACGGCCACGCCGGCCTGCGTCACCACGATGACGAACGAGACGATGCCGAGCGGCAGCCGCACCAGCAGGTAGACCAGGTCCTTCCAGGTCGAGGCCGAGCCGAAGTGCGCCTTGAGCTTGGCCCATACGCCGTCGACCGCCTCCCAGGCGCGCGGCGCAGGACCTACCGGCACGCGCAACAGCTCGCGCGCCAGGATCCGCTCGAAGGCGGCGAACAGATACCACGCCCCGGCGACCAGCAGGAGCATGGGGATCCCGACCCAGACGATGACCAGGCTCAGACCGACACTCAGACCGACGACGAGGAAGATGAAGTAGAAGAGCCCGAGCGGGAAGGCGAGCCACAGGTACACGTAGTCGAGCCACGTCTGCGGCCGCGCCACCACACCGAAGAAGTACTTCAGGGCCGTCATGATGCGCTCACCTCCTCACGCCGTGTCCGTTCTCGTAGGACAAGGCTAGAGGACGATGAGCGCGGGCGCGTCTTCCCGCACGGGTGAACACACTGCGCCCGCGGTGGGAGTCGCGATGCCGTCAGACTACCACCACGGGGGTAGAAGGGCGGCGGCGGCCAGAACGGACGGCCGCCCTCTGTCTGGGAAATCAGCCGCTTGGCGCGGAGCTCCCGGGCTCGATGATGCCGCTCTCGTAGGCGAGGATCACGGCTTGCGCACGGTCCCTCAGCGCGAGCTTGGCGAACACGTGCTTCACGTGCGTCTTGACGGTGCCCTCCGAGAGGAAGAGGTGTTGGGCGATCTCCTGGTTCGAGAGGCCGCCTGCGACCAGCAGCAAGACCTCGCGCTCCCTCTCGGTGAGTTCGTTCAGACCCTGCGGGACCCGCAGTTCCTTGCGCGCGCGCAGCTGGTCGCGCTCGCGGAAATGCTCGATCAGGCGACGTGTGACGCCGGGGTCGATCAGCGCGTCGCCGCCGGCGACGACGCGCACGGCGGCAACAAGGTCCTCCGCCGGCGTGCGCTTCAGGAGAAAGCCGCTCGCCCCCGCGCGGAGCCCCTCGTAGACGTACTCGTCGAGGTCGAAGGTGGTGAGGATGATGACGCGCGAGCTCTCGTCGCGCCTCAGGGCGACGATCTCGCGCGTCGCTTCGATGCCGTTCATGACCGGCATCTGCACGTCCATGAGAACGACGTCGGGCTCCAGGCGGCGCGCCAGGGCCACGGCCTCCGCTCCGTCGCCGGCCTCGCCGGCCACCTCGAGGTCGTCCTCGCACTCGAGGATCAGCCGCAGGCCGGAGCGCACGAGCTGCTCGTCGTCGGCGAGTACGATGCGGATCGTCAAGTCGTCACCTCTCCTTCAGCGGGAGCCGCGCCCGGACGAGGTACCCGCCCTCGGGACGCGGCCCTGCTTGCAGTTCTCCCCCGAAGATCGCGACACGCTCGCGCATGCCGGCGAGGCCGCGACCGCCGCCCTCCGAGGGGGCCGCGGCCGCCCCGCGGCCGTCGTCGGCGACCGTCACGTGCAGCTCTCCCTCGCGACAGGCGATGTCGACCCAGGCGTGGGCGCGGCCCGCGTGCTTCAGAACGTTGGTGAGCGCCTCCTGCACGATGCGATAGGTCGTCAGGTCGACGCTGGCGGGCAGGTCGCCCGGGCCGGGCTCGACGGAGAGCTCGACGGGCAGCCCGGCCTCCTGCACCTGCGTGACGAGCACGGCGATCTGGTCGAGACCCGGCGCCGAGTCGAGCGACACGTCCTCCTCGGCCCGCAGGATGCCCAGCATGCGTTCGATATCGGTGAGCGCCTGCCGCCCCGCCGTCTCGATGGAGCCTAGCGCCTCCGCCGCCAAGGCCGGCTTCGTGTCGAGCACCCGACGGGCCGCTCCCGCGTGAAGGACGACAACGTTGAGCGCGTGGCCCACGCTGTCGTGCAACTCGCGCGCGAGCCTGGCACGCTCGTCGGCGACGGCCTCGCGGGCGCGGGCATCGCGGTCGGCGGCGAACAGCGCCGCCCGGTGCTCCGCCCGCGCCGCCGTCATCCGGTAGACGCGGACCGCCCAGGCGACCGCCCACAGGACCGAGAAGATCGCCCAGATGGCGACGAACTGGCCGACCGGCATCTGCCCCCAATAGAGGGCGAACACGAGGATCAGGCCGGCGGCCAGCACGAAGCCGCCCACGATCGCCCGCCGCACGCTGTCGAAGGCGGCGGTCGTGACCGCGGCGATGATCACCGCCCAGAGCGTCGCGTTCATCGGCTGGTAGTCGCCCACCGCCAGGGCGACGACAGGGGCCAGCGACACCGCCAGCACACCTATCGGCGATAGCCACATGAGACCGAGCGGCAGCGTCGCGATCAGGATCAGGATGAGGGACAGCGTGTCGTCCGCGCGGTACTCCGCCGGCGCAGCCTCACGGCCGAAGTAGGTCACGAGCGCCGCCACGGTGATGACCAGCGCCACGCCAGCGCTCAGCACGGCCGGGTCGGCCAGCCTCCGGAGACGCGAAACGCCGGTATCGGACGGTCCATCCACGGCACGCAGTATAGCGTCCGTGCGATCGGGAAACGGAGTCCGCGTACGCCCCGCGGCCAGCGCGGTGCACGCGCGCCCCGCTGGCCGCGGGGCGCCGTCACAAGAAGATGGTGGAGGCGGCGGGAATCGAACCCGCGTCCACGAGTGCCTCGGCGGAGTCTCTACAAGCTTAGCCGGCGCTTTTCGTCTCGCTCGCGGCCCCCGCGTCGGCCGGGTGCCGGTCGCCAGCCTCGATCAGTCTCGAGCTAGTCCGGTCGAAGCCTGCCGAACACGCTCCAGTCCGCTGAGTGACGCCACGACCCCGGTCGCGGACGCTCCGGGCGTGACGGGCACCTAACTAGTTAGTTAGGCAGCCAGCGCGAGATTACTCTCGGCAAGTGATGTGTCCCGGCTGTTTAACGAGGCCTCCGGGAACCTCGGCTTGCTGCTCCGACCGCGGTCCGCCCATGTCGAAACCGATCGCCCCCACATGATGCTTGCGCACGCAGCAGTATATCACCGCCCGCCCGGTGCGAACCGGACGCCGGTGGCATCGCCCGCGAAGGGATGCCCCGTCAGTCCTCGACGGTGTGCACTTCGCGCCGCTCCCGGCGGCGGAAGTACATGTTGCGGCAGAGCGGCGCCTCGTCGCAGGCATAGCAGCTCTGGACCGCCACGGAGCACTGCGGCAACGGCCGGCGAGCCGCCTTGACCGTGCCGAACCCGCCCTTGCCGCGCTCGATGCTCTCGAAGAGCTCGAGCTCGATCTCGTGCGGGAAGACCTTCTCTATGCAGCCGAAGAAGGTGCGGCCCTCCTCCTTGAACGCGTAGAGGAACCGGCAATTCATACTGAGACAGGCCGCCGGGTAGACGACCTTCTCACAGAGTGCGGAGCACTCGTGACATTCGAGCAGTTCTTCAGACAACGGTATCAGCCTCCTGAAAACAGCGAAACGGCCGGCGCTTCGATAGCCGGCCCCGCGCCACAGTAGCACAGAAGGGCGCCGAACGGAAGGGGTCATGCGCCGATAAGTACGTTCTATGCATGCTCCGTGCTCGGCCTACCGGCCACGCGCGGTCCACCGCCGGCCGCCTCCACGTTGACATGCGCCCGTCGCCGCGGCGACAATCCGGTCAATCCGTCCCTGTCCTGTCCGATTCTCGTCTCGCATCTCGAGACGCCCGCGGTCACAGAGACGGGTGCCCAGGCCCCGCCCGCAGGAGGTGCCACAGCGGCATGGACGCGCTCGATCTCGCCCGGCTCCAGTTCGCCTTCACGATCGGCTATCACTTCATCTTCGTGCCGTTCAGCATGGGCCTCGCGCTCATGGTGGTCCTCTCGGAGCGTCGCTACTTCAAGAGCGGTGTGCCGACGCACAGGGCGGCCTCCGACTTCTGGATCAGGCTCTTCACCGCCACCTTCGCGATCGGCGTGGCCACCGGCATCACCATGGAGTTCGCGTTCGGCGCGAACTGGGCCAACTACTCGCGCTTCGTCGGCGACATCTTCGGGGCGCCGCTGGCGGCCGAGGGCCTCTTCGCCTTCTTCCTCGAGTCGACCTTCCTCGGCGTCCTGCTCTTCGGCCGCGAGCGAGTCTCGAAGGGCTTCTACTACGCCTCGGCTTGGCTCGTCCTCATCGGGGCCCACATGTCGGCCGTCTGGATCCTCATCGCCAACTCGTGGCAGCACACGCCGCGCGGCTTCGAGATCGAGGGCGGGCGGGCGGTGCTCACCAGCTTCTGGGCGGCGGTCTTCAACCCGTCCACGCTCCCGCGCCTCACGCATACGGTGGTCGCCACGTGGGTGATGGGCGGGTTCGCGATCGCCGCCATCGCGGCTTGGTACCTCCTCAAGGGCCGCCACGTCCGCCTCGCTCGCTCGTGGCTCACGACCGGGCTCGTGCTGGGCCTGGTGACGGCGATCGCCATGCCGTTCGTCGGCCACTGGCACGCCGTGGAGGTGGCCGGCGAGCAGCCCATCAAGATGGCGGCCTTCGAGTCCGTGTGGGAGACCAAAGGCAATGCCACCCTCTACCTCTTCGGCTGGGTGCGAGACGGTGGTCGCGAGGTCGTCGGCCTCGGCATCCCGAGCGGCCTCAGCCTTATGCTCGGCCTCGACCCCGACCACGAGGTGACCGGGCTCTCGAGCGTCGCCGAAGACGAGCGCCCGCCGGTCCAGCTCACCTTCCAGGCGTACCACCTCATGATCGCCGTGGGGTTCCTCATGATCGCCCTCCTGCTGTTCGCGCTCGTCATGCGCATGATGGGGCGTATCGAGCGGCAGCGCTGGCTCTTGTGGGTGCTCGTGTTCGCCGTCTTCCTGCCGCAGATCGCCATCCAGACGGGCTGGGCGGCCACGGAGGTCGGCCGCCAGCCGTGGATCGTGCAGGGCCTGCTGCGGACGGTCGACGGCGTCTCTCCGACGGTCTCGACCGGCGAGGTGGGCGCGACGCTCGCCGTGTTCGCCGTCATCTACCTGCTCCTCTTCGTCGGCTGGCTGCGGGTCGTCTTCGGCATCATCCGCAAGGGACCGCAGGACGTCGCCGAGATGCTGGCGGGGTCGGCCGGGCCGCAGTCCAAGCCGGTCGACGGATCGCGGCCGACCGGGGCCGGCGCCCCGGCCGCATGAGAGGGGTGCCGGGATGACGCTCGCAGACGTCTGGTTCGCGCTCGTCGCCGTGCTCCTCACGGGGTACGCCGTCCTCGATGGTTTCGATCTCGGAGCCGGGGCGCTCTACCCGTTCCTCGGGCGCACCGAGGAGGAGAAGGCCGCCATCCGCAACGCGATCGGACCGGTGTGGGACGGCAACGAGGTCTTCCTCGTCGCCGGCGGCGGCGCGCTCTTCGCCGCCTTCCCGCCCGTGTACGCGATGACCTTCAGCGGCTTCTACCTCGCGATCATGCTCTTCCTGTTCGGCCTGATCTTCCGCGCCGTGTCGCTCGAGTTCCGTCACCGCGACGAGCCCTGGGCGCGGGTCTGGGACGCCGGCTTCTTTGCCGGCAGCCTGCTGCCGGCACTGCTCGCCGGCGTCGCCCTGGGCAACGTCATCCGAGGGGTGCCGCTCGACCTCAACGGCGACTACACGGGCACCTTCCTCGAGCTGCTCAACCCCTACAGCCTGCTGATCGGCGTCACCGGTCTCGCGCTCTTCGTCGCCCACGGCGCCGCCTGGATCGCGCACAAGACGGAGGGCGCCCTCCAGCGCCGTGCGTCACGGGTAAGGATGGCTGCGTACGTCGTCTCCCTCCTGCTGGCGGCGGCCAGCACGGTGGTGACCTTCATCGCCGTGCCGCGGGCCAGCGACAACGTCGTCGGCAGTCCCGTCGGTTGGGTGTTCGTCGTCCTGCTTGCGGCTGCCGCGTTCTACACGCTGTGGCAGATCGGCGCGCAGGCCGCCCTTAAGGCGTTCTTGGGCTCGGCGGTGACGATCATCGCGCTCGCCGGCGTGGCCGCCGTCGGCAACTACCCGGACATCGTGCCGGCACGCGGCACGGCGGAGGAGACGAGCCTCACGGTCGCCAACTCTTCGTCGGGCGACCTCACGCTCACCGTGATGCTGGTCATCGCGCTCATCGGCCTGCCGCTGGTCACGGCCTACACGATCGTGGTCTATCGCATCTTCACGGGCAAGGTGAAGGCCGGCCAGGGGTACTGAGACCGTCCTCGGCGCGACCCGCGACGACGCCTTGAGCGAGGGCGCCGAGAGCCAAGGCAGCAGCGTTCAGAGCGTCCAGTACCGCCGTTGCACCTCGACGGCCCGCTCGATCGCGACGGTCGCGCTGTCGGTCTCGCCGGCGACGTCGGGCGCCCGCCCGTCGCAGAGAGCGCGCAGCTCGGCCTCGATGGCCAGGGCGCTCGCCCTGCGGTCGTAGCCGCCCTCGAGCACCAGCGTGAGACGCCCTTCGCAGTGCGCCTCGGCGAGCCGCGACACGCGAAGGGCGAGCTGCGCGAAGCCGTCCTGGGTCAGCATCATGCTGGCCAGCGGATCGTCGGCGTGCGGGTCCTGCCCCGCGGAGACCAGCACCGCCTGAGGCTCGTACTGAGCCACGATGGGCTCGACGACGGC
>CAWBNR010000009.1:0-16487 GCA_963790185.1 uncultured Thermoleophilia bacterium
CTGGTGTCGATGGAGCGCAGACGGGCGGCGGCATGCTCGCTTCTCAGCACCTTGGCGTGGAGCATCCCGCTCATCTCGAAATCATCGGCGTACTTGGTCTGGCCGAACGCCTTGTCGCGCGCGTCGTGCCGCGGCATCGATCGCCCGATGACCTTGTAGTGGGGCCCCTGAGTGTCCGCCGTCATCAGGACCGCCCTCCTGGGCGCTCGGGATGCTGCGCGACGTCCTCGATCGCGTCGACGATCTTCGTGTAGCCGGTGCAGCGGCAGAGGTTGCCCGAGATGCCCTCCCTGATCTCGTCACGCGAGGGGGTCGGGTTCTCGTCCAGGAGCGCCTTCGCGGTGAGGATCATGCCCGACGTGCAGAAGCCGCACTGGATCGCCCCGTGCTCGACGAAGCTCTCCTGCAGGGGGTGCGGGTGGTCCGGGGTCCCAAGGCCCTTGAGCGTCGTCACCTCGCTGCCGTCTGCCTGGACGGCGAGCGTGAGGCACGAGTTGACGGCCCTTCCGTCGAGCAGGACCGTACAGACCCCGCAGTCCCCCTGGCCGCACCCGTTCTTCACCTCGTGCGCCCCGAACGTGTCGCGCAGGACCTCGAGAAGGGTGTCGGCGGCGGTCACCTCTGCCGTCATCCACCTTCCGTTCAGACAGATCTTGACCTCGTAGCGTTCCATCAGTCCGCGTCCTCTATCCCGACGATTCTCATGATGTTGCGAGCGACCACGGCCTCGGCGACCCAGCGGCGGTACTCCGCCGAGCTCCGGACGTCGTCGATCGGCATGATGTCCTCTTGCACGAGGGCGGCGCACTCGCGGGCGCGGTCGGCATCGATGTGCCGTCCCTCGAGCGCCTTCTCCGCCGCGAGGGCGCGAACGGCCACGGGGGCGACGGCCCCGAGGGCGATCCTCGCCTTGAGGCACGTCGCTCCGTCGAGCTCCATCACCACCGCCACGGAGGCGACGCTGATCGCATCGGCATTCCTCAGCCCGACCTTCTCGAAGCGCCCGGCGGCTCGTGCCGGGGGAATGGGGATGAGGACATCCGTGATGATCTCGGTCTCCTGCAGCAGGGTGCAGCGGTAGTCGACGCAGAAGTCGGTGAGAGGGGCCTCGCGTTCGCCGCCCCGCGCGCCGCGAACCGGACGATGGCGTCGAGCGCGAGAAGCGCCGGCGCCATGTCCCCTGACGGGGAGGCGGTCGCCAGGTTGCCGCCGATGGTCGCCCGATTCCTCACGAGGGGGCTGCCGATCGACCTGGCCGCGGCGACGAGGACAGGGGCCTTCTCTCTCAAGAGCGGACTCGCGGCGATGGCGGCGATGGACGTCGCGCCTCCGACGCGGAGGAAGCCGTCACGCGGGTCCACACCCTTGATCTCGCCGAGTCCTCCGACGTCGACCAGGACGTGTGCCGAAGACACGTGTGCCGAAGACGGTGCGGGGCGGCCGCCGGCCTCTGCGGCGGCCGTCTCCGAGTACTTCGTCGCGCGCATGACCGGGATCAGGTCGGTCCCGCCGGCGATGACGATCGCGTCTGGACCGTGTGCGTCGAGCGCCGCGAGAGCCTCGCTCAGGCTCTTGGGGCGGACATACTGCGTGACGTTCATGGCTCACCCGCTTCACCGCGCTCGGCCGGGGGCGCGGCGCCGGGCTTCGGCAGCCTCGCCGCGGCATTCTGGATGGCCCGCACGATGCCGTTGTAGCCGGTGCAGCGACAGATGTTCCCCTTGATGTGGTGGCGGATCTCGGTCTCGCTCGGATGGGGATTCCGTTTGAGCAGGTCCCCCGCCACCAGGATCATGCCGGGCGTACAGAAGCCGCACTGGATGGCGTTCTCGCCGAGGAACTCCTCCTGGATGGGGTGGAGCTCGCCGTCTTCCCCGCCGATACCCTCGATCGTCGTGATCTCCTTGCCGTCGACGGCGACGGCCAGGGTGATACAGCCGAGCACGGGCTCGCCGTCGACGAGGACCGTGCACGCGCCGCACTGGCCGGTCCCGCAGCCGTACTTCGCCCCGGTGAGGCCGAGCTCGTTGCGGAGCACGTTGATGAGCAGCTCGTTCGGCTCCACCACGAGCATGTGGTCCTCGCCGTTCACCGTGAGGACGATGGCGTTGGAGCAGGTGGTCAGCATCGCGCACGCTCCCATGCTGTCTCGAAGGCATCCTTGAACAGGACGCCGGCCGCCTCCCTGCGGTAGCGCTCGGAGCACCTGATGTCGTCGATGGGGGAGATGTCCTCGTCGACGAGGGAGGCGCACTCGCCGGCGGTGAGCGCGTCGATCCGTCGCCCCTCGAGCGCCCCCTCGGCGGTGCGCGCCCGCAGCGGGACCGGCGCGACAGCGCCGAGCGCGATACGGCAGTGCGTGCAGGTCTCGCCGTCCCGCTGCACGGCGACGGCGCAGGTGACCTTGGAGATGTCGCAGGCGACGCGAGCGATCTTGCGGAAGGCGCTCGCGCGGCCGTCGGGGAATGCATCGAACTCGACGTCGATCATGATCTCGTTGGGCGCCATCACCGTCGCATTGACGCCGGTGTAGAACTCGCGCAGCGGGATGACCCGCTCGGCGTGAGCGCTCATCACGCGGACGCGCGCGTCGTAGGTGATGAGCGGCGGTGCCGTGTCCGCCGCGGGCGACCCATTGCAGAGGTTGCCGCCGATGGTGCCCACGGTGAGGACCTGGATCTTGCCGATGCCCTCGATGGCCTCGGTGAGGCTGTGGTGGCGACCCTGCTCCCGAAGGAATTGCAGGACGTCGACGTAGCGGCGGCCGGCGCCGATGCGGATCGTCTCGCCGGCCTCGAGCCGCTTGAGCTCTTCCAGCTTGGAGATGTCGACCACGACACGCGGCGCGCTGCGGCCCATCTTCATCTGGACGACGAGGTCCGTGCCGCCGGCGAGGACCTTGGCGTCCGGGCCGTACTCATCCAGCATCCGCAGCGCCTCTCGGAGCGACGAGGGGAGTTCGTACTCGAAGTCGTTGACCAGGACTCGCGTGTTGACGGTCATTCCGGGAACACCCCCTCACAGGCCCATCCATGGATCGCGGCCAGGATCATCTCCGGGGTGATGGGGATGAACTGGAAGCGGATGCCGAGGGCGTTCTGAAGGGCGTTCATCACGGCGGCCGCCACGGCGTTGTTCGCCGCCTCCCCGATCCCCTTGGCGCCGAACGGGCCCGACGGCTCGTACGTGTCGGCGAAGAAGATCTGCACGTCCTTGACGGAGGGCATGTCGGCGGCCGTGTACAGCTTGTAGTCGATGAACGTGCCCCCGCAGGTGAGCTCACCCGTGTCGCTGCGGTAGTCGGTGTCCTCCAGAAGCGCCTGGGCGATGCCGCGGCAGAGCCCTCCCTCGAGCTGGCCCGCGGCGAGGTCTGGGTTCACGACGGTGCCGGCAGTCGACGGCGCACACGGCACGCGACACCTCGACCTCGCCGGTCCAGGTGTCGACCTCGACCTCGACGAAGTTGGTGACGAAGCAGGGCGGGCAGTTGACCATGCGGTGGCTCTCGACGGCGATCGCCGTGCCCCATCCTTTGAACTGCGCCTGCTTCGCCACTTCGGCCACCGTGATGCGTTTGTCCGCCGCGCCCTCGAGGAAGATGACGCCTTGGCCGGTCTCGGGGTCGGGCGCGATCTGGAGCGCCTCCGGATTGACCTCGATGAGCCGCGAGGCGAACTCGAGGAGACGGGCCTTGGCGGACTTGGCGGCCTCGACCACCGAGCCACCCCCGCAGTAGACGCCGCGCGTGGCGTGCGTGCACACGTCGTAGCCCGTGTCCGCGGTGCTCGCCGGCGAGATGCCGACCTTGTCAAACGGCACGCCCATCTCCTCCGCCACGAACTTGGCGCAGGCGTCGAGCGTGCCGCCTCCGTGACACATCAGTGCGGTCGAGAAGTCGACGGAGCCGTCCTCGTTCACCTTGACCATCGCCGTGGAGTAGTCGATCACCTCGCCCGGCATGGCGGCCCCGGTGCCGGACGTGTGGAACGTCCGCCCCACACCGACGCCGCGCCGGTAGCGACCCGTCTTGTCCTCGGGGCGGCCACGTTCGTCCCAGCCGATCATCGGGGCGCCCTTCCTGAGCATCTCCTCGACGCCGCAGCTGCGGATGATGGAGCGGACGGTCGGGCCCTGGCCCCAGAAGGTCTCACCGAGGCCCACGTAGTTCTTGAGCCGCAGCTCGATGGGGTCCATCCCCAGCTTCTCGGCGATGATGTCCATGCTCGACTCGACCGCGAACGACACGTCGGGGTTGCCGTACCCCTGCATCGCGCAGGCCGGAGCCTTGTTCGTGTAGACCGCGGTGCCCTCGAAGTTCATGTGGGGCATGCGGTACAGCGAGACGAACCAGCCGGACATGCAGCCGAGCAGGGGATACCCCTGTATGTTGTGGCTGCCCACATCGACCAGCGTCTTGAGCTCGCCGGCGACGATGGTACCGTCGCTCTTCACGCCGTACTTCAGTCTGATGATGGTGGGGTACTTGCAGTGGTCGTACATGTCCTCTTCGCGCGTGAGAACGAGCTTCACCGGCTTCTTCGCCTTGAGGGCGAGTGCCACGCAGATGGCGATCGGGGTGTTCATCTGGATGCTCGAGCCGAACGCGCCACCGATCGAGGAGCGATGGACGTTCACCTTGCTCAGCGGGATGTCGAAGATCCTGCCCAGCAGCTGCCTGGTGTTGTGGATCGACTGCGTCGTCGCCCACAGCTCGATGCCCCCGTCGGCCTGCGGGCGGCACATGACCGCCTTCGGCTCCATCTGGGCGTGGTACACGCGGCCCGTCTGGTACTCGCGCTCCACGATCAGGTCGGCCTCGGCGAAGCCGGCGGCGGCGTCCCCCACCTGCACCTGGCGCTCGCAGGCGATGTTGTGCGCGATGGGAAGCTCGACGTCGCCGAGCATGACGTCCTCGTAGAGCTGCGGGGCGCCGGGCTCCATCGCCTTGTGGACGTCGAACACGGCCGGCAGGACCTCGTACTCGACCTTGATGGAGCGGATCGCCCGTTCGGCCAGGGCCTCCGTTCGCGCCGCGACGGCGGCGACTCCCTCGCTGACTTGGCGCACCACGTGCGGCAGGACCGTCCGGTCGCGATAGGTCTTGGCCGGGATGCTCACCTGGCGCTCGTTGTACGGCTTCTGCGGCACCTCGTCGGCGGTGATGCAGATGGCCCCCATCTTCTCGGCCTCGCTCGTGTCGATCGACACGATCCGCGCGTGGGGGTGAGGGCTCCGGAGCACGCGTGCGTGCAGGGCGTACGGCAGGTGCATGTCCGATGGGTAGACCTCGGTGCCGGTGACCTTGGCCAGCCCGTCTTTTCGCCGAGTGACCGCGCCCACCGTCTCGAACGTGCGCGATTCCATTCTGCGAACCTCTCTTCCAGGATGCTTCCTCAGGGCCTGAGGGGAATCCTAGTCGGCACCTTCGGCAAGCGCCATTGTCGCATATTCGCTATACGTCTAGCAAGTTTGCTAGAATCGTCGGCCAACGCTGTTCTGCTCACGCGCCCGTCGCGTAGACTGTGCGCCAACTGCCGGGGACCCGGTCCCGCACCGGCGTGACCGCGCCGCGCCCGGCCGCTGATGAAGGAGTTGCTGAAGCCATGAGCGACCACCTGATCGACGACGCCCACCTGACCAAGACCAAGGAGTGGTTCGCCAAGTGCCAGGAGGTGATTGCCGGCGGCGAGTCGAGCTACGCCCGCCTCATCGGTACGCGTCCGATCGTCATGGAGAAGGGCGAGGGCGCCCACTTCTACGACGTCGACGGCAACCACTACATCGACTGGTGCATCGGCTACGGGCCGATGCTCTTCGGTCATCGGCCCAAGTTCATCGTCGACGCCATCGTCGAGCAGATCACCGAGCGCGGCATGCTCTACACGTTCCCGCATGAGCTCGACTACGAGGTCGGGCGCAAGATCGTGCAGGCCGTGCCGGGCATCGACCAGGTCCGGTTCGCCAACTCGGGCTCCGAGGCCACCCAGGCGGCGATGCGCCTGGCGCGCGGCTACACGGGCAAGGACAAGATCCTCAAGTGGGAGGGGAGCTACAACGGCTTCCTTGACTGCCACGCCTTCTCGCACATGCCCGCACTCGAGGCGGCGGGATCGGAGAAGTACCCGCGCACCCTGCCGTCGCTGGCCGGCATCCCCAAGGTCGTCGAGGATACCGTGATCGTGGGCTGCTTCAACGACCTCGAAGGCGTCGAGACGCTGATCAAGCGCCACGCCCACGAGCTCGCCGCGATCCTCAGCGAGCCGATCCTCGCCGACTGCGGCATCATCCCGCCCGAGCCGGGCTTCCTCGAGGGTCTGCGCCGCCTCTGCGACGAGCACGGCGTGCTGCTCATCTTCGACGAGATCATCACCGGCTTCCGTGTCGCCCTCGGCGGCGCCCAGGAGCGCTACGGCGTCATCCCCGACATCACCTGCGTCGCCAAGGCGGTCGGCGGCGGCACGCCCGGCGCGGCCGCCTTCGGCGCCCGCAAGGACATCATGGACGTGGAGACCGAGAACGTCGTGCTGCACGGCGGCACGTATAGCGCCAACCCGATGACGCTGGCCGGCATGAACGCTGCGCTCGACAAGCTCCTCGGCGAGACGGAGGCCGTCTACGGCCATCTCAACACGATCGCCGACGCTATGGTCGAGGGCATCGCAGGGGATCCTCGCCGAGCAGGGCGTGCCCGCGTACATCGGCCACGTCGGCCCCATGTGGCAGGTGTTCTTCGGCCACGAGGAGCCGGTGACGCGCTCCCGCCAGGCGCGCGCCAGCGACACACGCTTCTTCAGCCACTGGCAGGCCGAGTGTCAGGAGCGCGGCGTGTACTTCCACAACTTCAACTTCGAGCGCTTCTTCGCCAGCACCGCGCACACGCAGGCCGACGTGGACGAGAGCCTGAACGTGATCGAGACCGCGACGAAGATCGTGAAGAAGCGGCTGGGGAGTCTGCCCGAAGGCGTCTGAGCGCGAGCGGTGAGTCTCGGGCGGGGGCGGCGGGCGGAGCTCGCCGCCCCCGCCCTCTCTCAATCTGTCGCTGGTGCTCCGGCGCCGACGGTAGGCGCTACGCGCGCCCGGCCGCGCAGCACCAGCATCAGGCCTGCCGCGGCGAACGCCAGAGTTCCCGCGAGCGCGAAGACGACGGTCCAGCTCTGCGAGACCGCGAGCCAGGCGGCGAAGGCGCCTCCTGCGAGCGAGGCGAGCCCCTTCGCCGTGTAGAGCATCCCCTGGTTCGCGGCCGCGTACCTCGAGCCGAAGCGGTCGGCGGTCAGCGCCGGGAAGAGGGCGAAGATCTCGCCGCTCGTGAAGAAGGCGAGAGCGGTCAGGGCGACGAATGCCGGCGGCCACGAGCCGAAGATCGGGATCAGACAGAGTACGAGGCCGTTGAAGGCGAAGACCAGCGCCATCGTCACCTCGCGACCAAGGCGGTCGGAGACCCAACCCCAGACCACGCGGCTCGCCCCGTTGAGGAGCTGCTGCAGAGTCAGGGCGGCGACGATCACGGTGGCGGCGATGCCGAGACTCTCGCCGATGGGCCTCATGTTGGCGGTGAGGATCAGCAGGCCGGTCGCCATGAAGAAGAAGGCGATGAAGGCGAGCCAGAACTGGCCGAGCCTGAGGAGGCCGAGCGGGGCCAAGCCGGCGGGCGCGGGGTCGGCGGCGACGCCGGGACCGACATCGGCGGCTGCGCCGCCGAGGGTCGGCGCGGCCCGCCCGGCAGCGCCGTCCGGCGCCTTCAGGAGCAGCCCGACGATCAGTACCGCCGCGCCGCTGACAAGGCCTGTCACGGCGAACGCCGGCCGCACTCCGTAGGCGTCGAGCAGCTTCTGCACGAACGGGATGAACGGCGCCGCGCCGGCGCCGAACCCGGCCGTGATGAGGCCGAGGGCGAGACCGCGGCGATCGGGGAACCAGCGGATGCCGGTGCCGATCGCTCCCGCGTAGACGATGCCGGCGCCGATCCCGGCGAGCCCGTAGAGGACGTAGAGGGCGGCCAGACTGTGCGCCAGACCGAGGCCGCCCCACCCGACGGCGATCAGGGCGGCCGCGGCGACGTACGCGAGGCGCGGCCCGTGTCGGTCCATGAAGTACCCGCCGGCGGGCTGGGATGCGGTCTGGGCGACGACGAAGAAGGTGAAGGCGATCTGCACCTGGGCCAGCGACCAGGGGTTCGCCCGCTCGAGCGGCGAGGTGAAAAGCGTCCATGAGTACTGGAGCGGGGCGATGCACATCATGGCGACGATGGCGGCGCCGAGCTGGAGTCGCCGGCCGCCCGGGCGCATACGCTCAGCCGGCATGCTCGCGCAGGTACGCCCCGGCGAGCTCGCGCAGGCGCTCGCGCCCGAAGGGTTCCTCGTGGCCTGGGCAGACGATCGACACGGGGAGGTCGAGGAGACGTGTCATCGAGCGTACGTAGTCCTCGACGCTGGACTCGGGCGACGTGTCGATGAGCTCGGCGTCGTAGATGACGTCGCCCGAAAAGAGGACGCCGGCGGCCTCGTCCCAGAGGCCGACGCCGCCGGGTGTGTGACCGGGAAGGTGCAGCACCCGGAGCTGCCGGTCACCCAGGTCGATCACGTCGCCGCCCTCGACGAAGTGCGTGGCCGCGACCGGGGCGATCCTGAAGGCGGCGGGGTCGAAGTCGGGCGCCGGCAGGGCGTCGATGAGCACCGGCGCCACCGACTGACCGCTGGCGACGATATCCGCTCGGAACTCGGCGGACCACATGGCGCTGACCAGCGGTGCGAGTTCGGAGACGTGACGGGCCGCCGCCTCTTCGCGGGGATGCAGGAGGCGGCGCTCGAACTCGTGCAAACCGCCGATGTGATCAAAGTGCGCGTGCGTCGCGACTGCGACGACCTCGCGGACATGCGCGCCGGCGAGCCGCTCGATCACCGGTCGCAGCGGCGCGATGCCGTTGCCGGTGTCGACCAGCAGGTCGCGCTCGCGGCCGCGGACGTACCAGAGGTTCGCGCGCAGCAGCTCGTCGACGTGCGGCTCGGTCAGCATGGCGATGCTGCCCGTCACCCACGTCACGGAGAACCAGTCGCGAGCGACAGGGAGATCAGGTCGTGAGGTCATGGGAGCATCCTACCGGCTGCTTGTGCGAGGCACGATAGAGGGCGGCGGGCGACGCGACCTCAAGGGTCGCGCGCACCGCCGCCCCACCTCACCAGCCTAGTGTGCTGTTGGCGCTTCCGTCATGCCGGTGCGCTCCTTGAAACGCTCCACGCAGAGGATCGGCACCCCCAGCACCCGGCTGATATTGAACTTCGCCTCGATGAAGTTCGCCTGCCAAGGATGACTGATAGCGTAAGAGTGTATCCGACCCAAGCCGAACTCACTCCTCACCTCGGTCATCGCCGCCACGTCGCCGAGGTCGAAGGGCGTCACGCCGAGCTTGCCGGCTACGTACTCCTTCGCCTCTTTGAGACGCAGACCGCGAGTCATCTGCATACGGGCCACGAGGTCTCCCGCGGCTCGCATCCCACCCAGTCCCGCGGCTTGCGCATGGGCGTTGTGCATCCCGTGCGGGTCGCCGGAACCCACCTACAACCCGTCGACCTTGAGGATGTCGACGAAGGCCTTGGCCGAGCGCGCGACGGCGTCGCCGGGCGGGTGCACGAACATCGGCACCCCGCCGACGCCCATGCCTGCGTTCATGTGCACCGGGATCTCGGCCTCGTCCATGCAAGGCTTGACGATGGTGCAGGCGCGGGCCGTGTTCCAGGCGCAGCTTCTGCCGGTGTTCACGTTGACGACCGGCCCGTACATGGTGGCGCCGGCCTCCTGGACGACGCGCAGCTGCGCGAGCGGCCACATGCCGGCGAGTCGCTTGCCCCTGTAGTCGAGCTCGCCGTGCATGCCGAGGACGAACTCGCCGGCCATGCCGAGCTGGACGCCCATGTCGGGGTACTTCTCGCGGATGATCTCGGTCGCCCGCAGGGTCGCCCAGAACTCGGGGTCGCCCGAGGCGCCGGTGGTGTCGAAGTCGATCGCGTCGGCGCCCGCCTCGTACATCACGTCGGCCATGCGCACGGCGTCGGCGACGGCCATCTCGGCGGCCTCCTCGGCGGCCGCGCGGGCCTCGGCGATCTTGCCCATCGGCAGGAGCGCCGACCAGTTCTCGCACGGGCCGTCGTCCTTGGCGTAGAGACCGAGGTTGGGCATGACCCCGTACTGCATCGGCGCCACCGTCGAGAGCAGGGCGTCGTGCAGGCACTGGGCTTCATAGGGCAGGATCGTGCGCACCACCTTGAGCGAGTAGTCGCCGGGGCAGAGCTCGAGGAGGTCGGCGCCCATCCACTGCTCGTAGGACTGCATGTCCTGCGTGCGTGTGGCGTGGGTCTTCATGCCGGAGCCGTCGCAGCTCAGGACGATCTCGTCGCCGAGGTCGACGCCGACCGTCTTCGCGGGTGATGCGTAGATGTCGACGAGGTGGTCGATCTCGTCGGCGGCGAGCGGCGGTACCTTGGCTCGCCGCACCGCCTGTGCGACCCCGTCCTCGACATCGGCGCGGATCTCGCTCTTCGTCAGGCGGGCGATCGTCCCGTCGCCCATGCGCGTCGGGATGCGGTCTTCCATGCTCCCCCTTTCGGAGCCCCGGCGGACGGGGCTCTGACAGGAGCCGATATTAGCCGCTCGGATGAACCGTCACAACGTCAGGGGGCGAGAATGGATCCTCTCCCCGACGAGTCCACATGCGGTCGGCTGGCAGGGAAGTCCGCACTGACGTCGACCGTGCCCGTCCACCGTCGAGCACCGTCTCGAGGAGGGGCAGCAGGGCCGGGATCTTCTCCGACTGGATCACGAGGTCCCAGAGCGGCTCGAGCTTCTTCCAGCCGCCCGCGTAGGCGAGGTGACGGAGGGTCTCGCGCGAGCCGCGTTGGACCCGGGCCGAACGGGCGATGGCACTCCATCGGTAGAAGTCTCTGTAGGCTCGGGCGTAGCCCCTCTCGAGCGCCTCGGGAGTCATGCGCGAGGGCCTGAAGACTGCATGCCGGGTGTCGTAGAGGTCCCAGTCCGTGGTGAGGAGGCGGCCCTGCGCGGCGAAGCGCTCGTGCAGGGCCGTGCCGGGGTAGGGCGTCAGAATGTGGAAGGTGGCCGTCTCGATGCCCTGGGAGACGGCCCACTCGACCGTGCGCGCAAAGACGCTCTCGTCGTCTTCGTCCATGCCGAAGACGAAGCTCGCGTTCACCATCACGCCGAGATCGTGGAGGCGCCGCACGGCGGTCTCGTAGGACCGCCGTGCGGCGCCTTCCAGGTTCTGGCCCTTGTGTTGCGCCTGAAGGTTGTCGGCGTTCAGCGTCTCGAAGCCGATGAAGAGGCTCCGCAGGCCGGCAGCAGCAGCGCGCTCGACGAGGTCACCGTCGAGCACCGCCGGCACGGCGGCGGCGGCCTGCCAGACGCGACCGACACCCTGAAGGCCGTCGAAGAGCGCCCGCGCGAACGGCGGGCTGCCGAAGAGATTGTCGTCGAGGAAGTAGAGGTGACGGCCCGGCAGTGCCGCGATCTCGTCGAGCGCGTCGTCCACCCGCCGAACGTAGAAGGAGCGGCCGCCGGCGAAGAACCCCGCTTTGTAGCAGAAGTCGCAGTGATGCGGGCACCCGCGCGACACCGTGATCGAATTGGGGACGAGGTAGAGCTGTTGCCTCAGGAGATCGCGGCGCGGTCGGGGGGCGCCGTCCAGCGTCCTCACCGTCGAGTGGTAGCGAGCGCGCGGCCGGCCGGCGCGGAAGTCGGCGAGGAACGCGGGCCACGTGTCCTCGCCTGGTCCTGTGAAGATGCTGTCGGCGTGAGCGGCCGCCTCGCCGGGCGCCGCCGTCACGTGCAGCCCGCCGAGGCACACGTGGGCGCCGCGGGCACGGTAGTGATCGGCGAGCTGGTATGCCCGGCGCGCGGAGCTCACGTAGACTTCAATGGCGACGAGCTCGGGTTCATCGCCGACGTCGATCTGCTCGACGTGGCCGTCCTGGATCACGACCTCGTCGTCCTCGTCGAGGTAGCCGGCCAGGGTGGCGAGGCCGAGCGGCGGGAACAGCGCGTACTTGATGGAACGCCGGGCGGCCGCGCGAGTGGTGCGTGCCGGGAGGATCATCTTGACCTTCATGCCGCCAGCCTACGAGGGGCGGCGTCTCCGTCGCGTCGGCCGCGGCGACGGTCCTGTGCTACACGTTGGGGACGAGCCGACCGTGCGTCAGTGCGCTTGCGGCCCCGGTTCGACGAATCCCGTCTCGTAGGCGAGGACGACGAGCTGGGTGCGGTCGCGCGCGCCGAGCTTCATGAGGATGCGCGACACATGCGTCTTGCTCGTCGTCGGGCTGATCACCAGCCGGTCGGCGATCTCCTCATTGCTCAGGCCTTGGGCGACCAGCGTGAGCACCTCGCGCTCGCGCTCGGTCAGATCCTCGAGCTGTCGGGGGCGGGCCTGCCGTACCTCGGGGCGGGAGGCGAACTCCGCGATGAGGCGGCGGGTCACGGAGGGCGCCAGCAGAGCGTCGCCGGCGGCGACCACGCGGACGGCCTCGATCAGGTTCTCGGGGTCGGCGTCTTTGAGCAGGAAGCCGCTCGCGCCGGAGCGCAGGGCCTCGTAGACGTACTCGTCGGCGTCGAAGGTGGTGAGGATCACGACGCGCGGCGCGCGTTCGGCCATCAGCTCGAGGATGCGGCGGGTCGCGAGCAGGCCGTCCATATAGGGCATGCGGATGTCCATGAGGACGACGTCGGGTCGGAGGTCGAGGGCGGCCGCGACGGCCTCGTTTCCGTCGGCCGCCTCGCCAACGACCTCGATGTCGGGCGCAGTCTCGAGCAGTACGCGAAAGCCCGCCCGCACAAGGGCTTGGTCGTCGACCAACAGCACCTGGATCGTCATCAGCCGCTTGCCTTGATCGGGATGCGCGCGGAGACCTCGAAGCCCCCGTTGGGCCGCGGACCGGCGGAGAAGCGCCCGCCGAGGGCTGTGACGCGCTCGCGCATGCCCCGCAGGCCGTTGCCGTCAACGCCGCTCGGGGGGCCGCCGACGCCGTCGTCGACGACGTCGACTGAGAGCGTGGCGCCGACAAGGCCCACGTGGACGCGCAGGCGCGTCGCCTGCGCGTGACGCAGCACGTTCGTGACCGCTTCCTGCACGACGCGGTAGGCGGAGGCGCTGACGACCGCCGGGACGCGCTCGAGGCCGGGCTCGCCGTCGAGCTCGACGGCGAGCCCGGCCTCGAGCGCCGGCGCGACCAGCTCATCTAGACGCGTGAGGTCGCGCGGCGGCTGTCGGGGCGCCCTCCGATCGTCGCCACGCAGCACGCACAGCGTGGCTCGCAGCTCGTTCAGCGCCTGGCGGCTGCTGTCGGCGATCGCCTGGAGCGACTCCCTCGCCTGCTCCGGGCGCTCGTCGAGCACTTGCAGGCCGGCGTTGGCCTGCACAATCACGACGGAGAGCGTGTGCGCGACGACATCGTGCACCTCGCGGGCGATGCGCAGGCGCTCCTCTTCGGCGCGTCGCAGCCCCTCTTCCTCACGCGTGCGCTCGGCTTCGAGCGCGCGCTCCTCGACCGCGGCCGTGTAGGCGCGGCGCGAGCGCTGGATGCCCCCCGCGAAGGCGGCCGCCGCGAGCAGCGCGAAGGTGCCACCGGCCTCGGTCATCCAGGCCACGCCCGAGATCGTGAAGGCGAGCGTGGCGACGACGAGGGCGGCGGCGACGAGCGCGACGAAGACGTCGACGAACCGCCGCCCGTGCACGGCGAGCGAGTACATCGCGATCATAGGGCCGGCGACGACGAACGCCGGCGGATAGCTGCCGACGATGTACGCGAGCGCACAGGCACCGGAGAGGACCAGCGCGACTGCGGGTAGACGGTGTCGGACCAGCAACGGGACGAAGGCGCCGGCGGCCAAGAGGTAGCCGACGGCCCCGGGCTCACCGCTCCCGGGCTGCCACCGGTCGAGCGCCCAGACCTGCAGGCAGACGAGCGCCGCGAGCCCGAGCGAGAATGCGGCGTTCGTCGCCGGGGACATGCCGGTCAGTCGTCGTTCCAGAGCCGCGAGGTCCACACGGCCATCGTAGGCGATGGCGTGTCGCGATGACCAGCGCCTCGGGGAGTACGCCGGTCTACTCCTTGCGGACGATGCGGCGCGGCACGGCCGCCGGTAGGCTCGCCCCATGCTCGAGGGCTGGATCGTGTATCCGCTGGCCGCGGCCGCCGCCGCAGCGCTCGCCGTGCACGCACGCCGGCGCGGAGGCCGCGGCTTCGCCGTCGCCGTCAGCGCGCTCTTCGTCCTCTACCTCGGCTGGATGGCGAGCGCCGCGCTCTTCCCCATCCCCGTCGAGGCGACGGCGCGTGCGCTGGAGGGCCCGGCTCGCCCGATCGACGTCCAGCTCGTACCGCTCCGCGGCGTCGAAGTGGTCCTCGCGTCCGGCACGCTGGGGACGATCGTCTGGCTGGTCGGGGGCAACATCCTCGTCTTCGCGCCGTTTGGCTTCATGCTGCCGATCGTGATGCCGCGCGCCGACGGCTGGCGACGCGCGGGTCTCGCCGGTCTCGCTCTCTCGGTGACGATCGAGGCCACGCAGCTTGCCGGCTCGCTGCTGGTGGGGTACGCCTACCGCGTGACTGAGGTCGACGACGTGCTGCTCAACGTCCTCGGCGTGCTTGGCGGCTTCTCGCTGTATCGGCTCGTGCGGTTGCGACTGGGCTCGTCGAGACAGCGACCAGGGACGACGCCGCAGGGACCGGACACGGCGCGGCCGCGGGGCGACGTTCGGCTGCGGGCCGGCTCGTCCTCGAATTCGGCTCAGAGCCGCGCGTACGAGAGAGCAGGTCGCTGTAGATCGCGTACGCGGTCTGCGTGAGCAGGGCGTCGCGCTCGACGATCTGGACCTCGCCCATCAGGTCGGTACGGATGACGACGGTCGACATCGAGCCGCCGACGGCGAAGAACGGATGATCGGCGTCCACCTCGACGAGACGGACGGCTGCCGACACCGCAGGCGGCTCGGCGGTCGGGGCGGCCGGGGCGCCGAGCACCGGCAGGCGCTCGACGCCTTCCGCGTGAAAGCGTTGGCGGCTGGCGTAAACTTCAGACCGGCATTACCTTCGGCAAAGGTGATGAAGTCGTTGTTGTTGGTGGTGGTGCCGTTGTTCTTGAACAGCGCGCCGCCGGTGATGCCGGTGATTTTGAAATGCGTCACCTCCGTGCCATCGACCGCATTACGGCTGATGACCAGGCCGGAACTGGACTGAGTGTCCTCTGGCGTGGTGGCGCTGGTTACGGACGGCGCGTCGGCGACAGAACTCACCGTCAGGACAAATGAATCGGAGATGGACTGCGACCCCAGGCGGTTACGGTAACGGTAATCGTGGCGGTGCCGGATTGGTTGGCGGCGGGAGTGACGGTCAAGGCTCGCGTCGCCCCGGAGCCGCTCACACTAATGTTCGCCGGATTATTGGGCACCAAAGACGTGTTGGCGGAACTGGCCGTCACAGCGCTGATTGCGGGTGTGGTGCCGGCATTGGCGTCGCCGAGGTTGAAGGTGAGATTCAGATTGCCGTCTTCATTGATTGCCTGGTCCGCGATGTCCTCGATCATCGGGTGTGCTTCGTAGGCGCCAATGTCCACGGTCTGAGTGGTGTTAGCGTCGGCGGCATCGAGGATGCGAGCGAAGCCGGTTCCCCGCTGATCGGTGGTTACCCGCCAGGCACCAGGGCGTTGCTGCCCGCATCGAGCGCCGGGCTGCCCACGAGCAGGGCATGGGTCTGGGTAAGACCGCCGTTGTTTTGGAGCGGACCCAGGCGCGGATCTGCCACCCCGACCTGATTGTTATTCACGCCGTTGGACAGGCCGCCGGCGCCCCCAGGTGCCGATCAAGTTGTAACTGCTGGCGGCATCGACCGTGCCGCTGATGTCATCGGCTGGATCCGTAGCGCCGCCTTCATTGAAATTACCCGCGACCAGGGTGTTCTTAAGGGTGACCGTGCCGCCCGCTCGGTTGATCCCGCCGCCTGTGCCGGTCCCGTTGTTGTCATTGTCGGCGCGGTTGTTGGCGATGGTCACATTCGTCAGTGTCAACAAGCCGGCGGACGAATAGGCACCACCACCACTGAGCATCGCCGTGTTGCCACTGATGGTCCCGTTGATTACGGCGGTAATGGAAGTGGTATTGGTGTTAGCGAGTCCGCCGCCGTTTCCGGTGGCCGAGTTGTTTTCAATCGAACAGCCATTCAGTGTCAGGGTGACGCCCGAGGTGACATTATCGTTAGCGACACCGGCACCGTTATCCGCGGTATTACCGCTGATGGTGCAACCGGAAAGGGTGGCGCTCGAGGCCCCGCCAAAATAAACGCCGCCGCCTTGGGCTGCCGAACCATTATCCGCGTGATTGCCGCTGAGGGTGCAACCGCTTGCGGTGATCGTCGGAGAGTAACCCGACCAAGTGGTGATGGCCAAGCCACCACCGAGTGCCGAGCCACCGCTGGTCGTGGTGGAGGTATTGG
>CAWBNR010000010.1:0-254617 GCA_963790185.1 uncultured Thermoleophilia bacterium
CGTCGCCGTCATCCCGGCGCACAAGCAGTACGGCGCGGGCGGCGGCGACGTCGACACCGGCATCCCGCCGGCGATCGTCGCCAAGATGCTCTGCAGCGGTGAGATCGCCGGGCCGGGCGTCTTCGTGCCGGAGCAGATCGTCCCCTGCGAGGCCTTCTTCGAGAGCTTCGCGCGGTGGGGAGCTCGCGTCGACGCTCAGATGCGCGAGGTGCTGGCGCCGCCCCCGTCGACGTCCAGGGTCGTCTGACTCGCGGGGTCGGAGCCCTCGGCGTCGTCACCGGCTCCGCCCTCGACGCCGAGCAGCTGGCTCATGCGGCGCGCGTTGCGCAGGCCCCAGTCCTCGAAGTTGTTGTTGAAGAGGACGTGCACGGTCCCGGCGCGCTCAGCGAGCCCCTCGATCCTGGGGATCCAGTCGAGGAGCTCCTCCTCCGGGTAGAGATACTTGAAGCGGTCGGCCGAGCGTGTGGTCCGCGCCTCCCACGTGTCCGCGTTGCGTCCGTGAAGCCGCACGTAGGCGAGGTTGGCGGTGGCCGCCGCGAGCGGCGGCGTGCTCGAGGAGAAGCCCTGGGGCTCGTCGACGGAGACGTAGGCGAGCCCCGCGTCCTCGAGCGTCGCCAGCGTGCCCTCGGCGGCGTCCTCGCGCATCCAGCCGCCGCCCCTGAACTCGACCGCGACCTGCAGCCCGGGGAGCCGACCGGGAAGCTCGCGCAGGTACGCCTCGTTGTCGCGCGAGCGCACGAACCAGTACGGGAACTGGAAGAGGACGGCGCCGAGCTTGCCGGCCTCGTGGAGGGGCGCGAGCGCGTCACGGTGCAGCTGCCAGACGGCCTCGACGAGGTCGTCCGGGACGCTCGCGCGGTAGAACCTCGGCTTGGCGCGCAGCTCCTCCGGCAGGTGCTCGCGCAGCCAGCGCGGCAGCCGGTCGGCGCGAACGGCGTGGCCGGTGAGCAGCCCGAAGGCCTTGACGTCGAAGACGAACCCCGGGGGCGTGCGCTCGGCCCAGAGGCGCGCGGTACGCGGGTCCGGCGGCGCGTAGTAGGTGGCGTCCACCTCGACGAGCCGGAAGCGGGCGGCGTAGAAGCGGAGGCGGTCGGCGGCGCTGCGCACGGGCGGCGGGTAGAAGCGACCACATTCGATGAGGCTGGGGTCGGTCCACGAACACGTGCCGACGAGGATGCGGCTCATCGGGCCTCCGTCCGACGGCGATGGCCTTGAGGCCTCCTGTCCCGGTGAGTATACTCGGGGTGCAGAATGCAGTCGGCGCCGGGGTCTGTACAGACCACGAGCCTCTCATGAGAGGTCCTTGAAGGGGGCGCCGCGGGTGGGCGGATCGAGGCAGCGGTACCGGGTCCGCCCACTGTCACGAGCGCTCCGGTCCACGCGTTGACCGGCCGTCGAGGCAGCCTCTATACTCTCCTGCGCCGCGTGTCGGAATGGCGGAATTGGTAGACGCGCTAGGTTGAGGGCCTAGTGAGGGTTTAACCTCATGGGGGTTCAAGTCCCCCTTCCGACACCACCTCTTGCCTTCTCAGAGTCCGCGCCAGAGCGGCAATCCCGTGACCTCGTCGTGGCAGCGCTCCAGCGGCTCGCCGACGAGCTCCTCCAGCACCAGCTCACAGGCGAAGACGACGCAGCCGGGCAGCGCGTGACCCCCGACGCAGTGGCCGTCCGACTCCCCCAGCACGAGATGAACGTGCACGGCGGTCTCGTCGTCGCGGCGCGAGACGTTGCCGGTCAGCGCGAGCAGTTCGACCGGCCGCTCCACGACGTGGGCCTCGTAGCGCTTGGCCGACTGGTCGTAGAACGCGAGCTCGGCGCGCTGCAGGGCGCCGACGGCCCGCACCTCGGCCGTGACGATGCCGTGCGCGTCGGCGACGGCGGCGACCTGCGCGAGCAGGTCGCCGCCGTGATCCAGCCGCGCCACGACGCGCTGCCCAGCCGCGAAAGTGCGTGCTCCCATCGCTCCTCCCGTGCCGTGGTTCCTCTTCGTCGCGCCAAGGGTATCAGCGTCGAGGGAAGAAACGTGTCGGTGAGCGTGAGGAGGAGCGTGAGCGAGACCCGCGATCTGCCGGATCCCGAGCCTGAGGCAGCCGCCGGCCGGCGTGCCGCGGTTCGGCGGACTCGGCCGGCGTGACGCGCAGCGGCCCGCCGGCGGGCGAACCAGGCGAAGGGCGCGTGACCGGGGGCCGGCGCCAGGCCGTGGTCAGGGAGGTGCGGGGCGACGTCTGCGTCCTGCGCTGCAGCACGTCGGTGAAGGGCGCGGGAGTGGAGGCGTTGCGGCGCGAGCTCGAGGCCTGCCGCGTGGCCGACGTACGGGCGGTCGTCGTGGACCTCGAGGGCAGCCGAACGCCGCACGACGGGCTCGTCCACGCGCTGAAGGCCGCAGCGGCGCGCTTTGCGGCGGACGGAGGCGAACTGATCGTCTCGGCCGAGAGCGCCGCCGTCAGGGAGGCGCTCGCGCGAGCCGGGCTCGACGTGCCGGTCGGCCCCGGGCTCGGGCCGGACACGGGCGGAGGCACATCGGTGTCTTTGCCGCCGGAGCCGCGCTGGCGGCACCAGTTCGCCTTCCCCGCGACGATCGAGCAGCTCCCCGCGGCGCGGCGCCGCGTGATGCGCCTCAGCGAGGTCTGTGGCCTGAGCGGCGCTCCGCTGTTTGAGCTCGGCGTCGCCGTCGGGGAGGCTCTCGCCAACGCCGTGCAGCACGGGTCTCCAGGAGGGTCGCGGGACGAGGTGAGGGTCCGCTTCTTCTGCTACGAGGACGAGGTCGCCGTCGAGGTGGCGGACCAGGGGCGTGGCATGGACGCCGCGCCGATCTGCGCCCCCGACGCCATGGCTGCCTCGGGGCGCGGCATCCACTTCATGCGCACGCTCAGCGACGGGCTTCTCGTGTCGTGCGGCGCGAGCGGCACGCGCGTGCTCCTGGCCAAGCGGCGTCGCTAGCCGGGGCGGCGCTCCGCGGGCGCTGCGGTAGGATGCCGTCATGAACCCCGACGACCTTGCACGGCGCCTCTTCCTGCTCGACGGGAGCAGTCTCGCGTACCGGGCCTACTTCGCGCTCCCCGAGACGATCGCCACACGCGACGGGTTCCCGACCAACGCGCTGTACGGCCTCAGCCAGATGTTCATCAAGATCGTCGCGGAGTACTCGCCGTGCGCGGTGATCGTCGCCTGGGACGCGCGCGAGAAGACCTTCCGGCACGAGGAGTTCGAGGAGTACAAGGCGCAGCGTCCCCACATGCCCGACCTGCTCTCGATGCAGTGGGACCGCCTGCCCGAGCTGGTCGACGCCTTCGGCTTCGTGAATCTCGTGAAAGGCGGCTACGAAGCCGACGACCTGCTCGGCACGCTGGCGACGGCGGCCCGCGCGCAGGGCGTGCAGTCCGCGGTCGTGACCGGCGACCGCGACAGCCTGCAGTTGGTCGACGACCAGATCGCGGTCGTGACGACGGGGCGCGGCATCACCGACGTCAAGATCTACACGCCCGCGCGGGTGGTCGAGCGCTACGGCGTCGAGCCGGCCCAGATCCCCGACTTCATCGGCCTGAAGGGCGACAGCTCGGACAACATCCCCGGGGTACCGGGCATCGGCGAGAAGACGGCGGCGGCGCTCCTGCAGCAGTTCGGCAGTCTCGAGGCGCTCTACGAGCGCCTCGACGAGGTCGCCTCCGTGAAGCGCCGCGCGCTGCTCGCCGAGCACGAGAAGGTCGCGCGCCTCTCGAAACGGCTCGCGACGATGGTCCGCGACGTGCCCCTCGACATCGATCTCAGCGAGCTCGTCGCGCGCTCCGGCTACGTCATGCCGGTCGGACGCGTCGAAGACCTGTTCCGCAGGTACGAGTTCACCACTTTGGTGCGACGCCTGAGGGAGAGCGTGGCGCCGCCGGCGGACGGCGGCGAGACCTCGCCGCCGTCCGCCGAGCCGCTTCCGCGCTTGACCCTCGAGCGCGGCGCCGGGGCGCTGGCCGCCGCGCTCGAACAGCGCGAGTGCGCCCTGGCCGTCGTGCCGGCCGGCGAGGGCGGCGACTGGGCGGCGGCGGTCTACGCCGGCGGCGAGGTGGTGCAGGCGGCGCGCGTGGGGCCCGACGAGTGGCGGGCGCTGTGGCGCCTCGCTGGCCACGTGGTCGCGCACGACGTCAAGGCGCTGCCCGGCTTCGGCGAGGCGAGTCGCGGCATCGCCTTCGACACCGCGGTGGCGGCCTACCTGCTCACGCCCGAGCGCGCCGAGAAGGACCGCGTGCTCGAGACACTCGCCGGCGTCGACGAGGCCGGGCCCCTCTTCGAAGGCCCGGCCGAAGAAGCCGCCGCCGCGACCCGCGCGGTCTTCACCTGGCGCGTGGCCGAGAGGCAGCGTCCGCGCCTGCGCGAGCTCGAGCTCGAGCGGCTGCTGCAGGAGATCGAGCTCCCGTTGACCCGCGTCCTCGCGGTCATGGAGACGGCGGGCGTCAAGGTCGACACCTACCGGCTCGGCGAGATCACGGCGCGTCTGCGGGAGCGCGTGGACGAGCTCGCCGACCGCATCCACGAGCTGGCCGGCGAGCCCTTCACCATCGGCTCCCCGCAGCAGCTCGCCGAGGTGCTCTTCTCGCGGCTCGGCCTCGAGCCTGCGCGCAAGGGCAAGACCGGCTTCTCGACCGACGCCCAGGTGCTGCGCGGTCTGCGCGAGGAGCACCCGATCGTCCCGGCGGTCGAGGAGTGGCGCGAGTTCACGAAGCTGCTCAGCACCTACCTCGAGCCGCTGCCGCGGTGTGTCGACGCGCGCACCGGCCGGCTGCACACGACCTTCAATCAGACCGTGGCCAGCACCGGGCGCCTCTCGAGCTCGAACCCGAACCTGCAGAACATCCCGGTCCGCACCGAGCTGGGCGCCGAGATCCGCTCCTGCTTCGTGGCCGAGGATGGGTGCGAGCTGATCGTCGCCGACTACTCGCAGATCGAGCTGCGCCTGATGGCGAAGCTCTCCGGCGAACCGGCGCTACTCGACGCCTACGCGCGCGGCGAGGACGTGCACAAGGTGACCGCGGCCGCCGTCGCGGGCATCCCTGTCGAGGAGGTCACGCGGCAGCAGCGCGAGCGCGCCAAGGCGACCAACTTCGGCATCATGTACGGGCTCTCCGCCTACGGCCTCTCCGAGCAGGTCGGCATACCGGTCGACGAGGCGCGCGCCTTCATCGAGGCCTACTTCGCCAAGTACCCGGCGGTGCGCGGCTTCCGCGACCAGGTGATCGCGCAAGCGACCCAGGACGGCTACGTCACGACCCTGTTCGGCCGGCGCCGTCCCGTCCCCGAGCTGAAGTCGTCCAACTACCGCGTCCGCTCGCTCGGCGAGCGCCTCGCCGTGAACTCGGTGCTGCAGGGGACGGCGGCCGACATCATCAAGGTGGCGATGATCGACGTCCAGCAGCGTCTCGAGGCAGGAGGCCTCGCGTCGCGTCTCGTGCTGCAGGTGCACGACGAGCTCGTGGTCGAAGCTCCGACGGGCGAAGTCGAGGAGATCCAGGCTCTGCTGCGCGACGCCATGCGCGGCGCCTGCGTGATGGTGCCGGCGCTCGAAGTCGAGCTCGGCGCCGGCGCCAACTGGCGCGACGCCAAGTAGCGACGTCACCCGCGATCTCCCTGCTCATACGGAATCGCTGTGCTATACTCTCCCGGTTTCGCCCCACCCCGGCTGCGGTTCACGGGAGGGGCGGACCCGTAAGCGACGAGCCGCGACTGTGACCGGGAGGCCGAGAGACCAAATGACGGACAACCCCATCGAGACCCCAGAAGCACCGAAGATCGTCGAAGGCAGCGACGGCTACCTCATCGAGGTAGACGGCAAGATCGTCCCGAACTACGACATCACCATCAACGTGTTCGGCGAGGGTGACATCGTCACCGGCAAGGTGGTGCGCATCGACAAGGACGAGGTCCTCGTCGACATCGGCTACAAGTCCGAGGGCGTGATCCCGGTCAACGAGCTCTCGATCCGCAAGAACGTGAACACCCTGCAGGAAGTCGAGCTCGGCGAAGAAGTCGACGCCCTCGTCATGCAGAAGGAGGACGCGGACGGTCGTCTGATCCTCTCCAAGAAGCGGGCCCGCTTCGAGAAGGCGTGGAAGCGCATCGAAGGCGCCTTCGAGAGCGGCGTCCCCGTCGTGGGCACCGTCATCGAGGTCGTCAAGGGCGGCCTGATCCTCGACCTCGGGGTGCGCGGCTTCCTCCCGGCGTCCCTTGTTGACATCCGCCGCGTGCAGGACCTCTCCGAGTACGTGACCAAAGAGCTCAACTGCCGCGTCATCGAGATGAACCGCAATCGCAACAACGTGGTCCTCTCGCGCCGCGCCGTGCTCGAAGAGGAGCGCAAGGAGGTCCGCCAGCAGATCATCGACGATCTCACCGTCGGCGATGTCGTCGAGGGCACCATCTCGAACATCGTCGACTTCGGCGCCTTCGTCGACCTTGACGGCATCGACGGCCTCATCCACATCTCGGAGTTGAGCTGGACGCACATCAACCACCCGTCCGAGGTGCTGCAGGTCAACCAGAAGGTCAAGGTCAAGGTGCTCGACATCGACCGCGACCGTCAGCGCATCTCTCTGGGCCTCAAGCAGACCCAGGACGATCCGTGGCAGAAGATCGTGACCCGCCACAAGGTCGGCGACATCGTCGACGGCAAGGTCACCAAGATCGTCGCTTTCGGCGCCTTCATCGAGATCTACGAGGGCATCGAGGGCCTCGTGCACATCAGCGAGCTGGCCAACCGGCACGTGGAGCGGCCCGACGAGGTCGTCTCGGTAGGGCAGATCGTGCACGTCAAGATCATCGAGGTCGACACCGAGCGCCGCCGCCTGAGCCTGTCGATCAAGCGGACCGACGGCGCCGACGACGTGCGGCCCATGCAGCCGGAGGGCGAGTCTTACGAGGGCGAGGAGACCGACGACGGTGCGGCCGCCGATGAGACCGTCGAGGCAGCCGACGAAGCCGTCGAAGAGACCGACGAGGCAGCCGAAGAGGCCGCCGAGGTCATCGAGGCCGAGCCCGCCGCTGTGAAGGAGCCTGAGCTCGGGCTCAGCGACGAGGTCTTCCCGATCGGCGCTGAGGCGCCCGAGGAAGAGGCGCCCGAGGAAGAGCCACCGGCTGCCGAGGCGCCCGCAGAGGAGCCGGCCGCCGAGGCACATGAGGCTGAGGTGCCCGCAGAGGAGCCGCCTGCCGCCGAGGCGCCCGTGGAGGAGTCGCCCGCGGAAGAGACACCCGAGGAGGAGCCGGCCGCCGAGGCGCCAGAGGCTGAGTCGCCCGCGGAAGAGGCGCCCAGGGAAGAGGCGCCTGAGGCTGAGGCTGAGGCTGAGGCTGAGGCACCCGACGAGGTCGCCGAGGCCGAGCCGGAGCCGGAGCCGGAGCCGCAAGGCTAGTCCCGCGCATTGTTCGGCCGGGCGGCGTCGAGACGCCGCCCGGCCGCACGCATGCCATGAGTCCGCATCGCCGCCATAGAGTCCCGCGTCTCGGCCTTACCGGAGGTATCGGTTCCGGCAAGTCGACGGCTCTGGCCTACCTCAAGGAGCTGGGGGCCGCCGTCGTCTCGAGCGACGACATCGTCCACGAGCTGCTCGGCAGGCCCGACATCGCCGCCGAGATCGGCGAGCATTTCGGGGCCGGGGCGCTCACCGAAGACGGGGCCGTCGATCGCCTCGCGGTCGCCCACATCGTGTTCGACGACGGCGAAGCGCTGGCCTGGCTCGAGGCGCTCCTTCATCCGCATGTCAGGCGCCGTCTCGAAGAGTGGGCGCGCGACGCGGAGAAGGCCAGCCCACAGCCAGCGCTGCTGGTCGCGGAGGTGCCGCTCCTGTACGAGACCGACCTGGAGGGGTCCTTCGACTACGTGCTGCTGGTGACGGCGCCGTCCGAGGTGCGCCGCCGGCGCGTCGCCGCGAAACTCACCGACAGCGAGTTCGCGCACCGGCTCGAACAGCAGCTGCCCGAAGACGAGAAGGCGGCGCGCGCGGACTTCGTCGCGCACAACACCGGCGACCGTCCCGGGCTCAAGGAGTTCGTGGGCGAGACGTTCGCGCGCATCATCTCGGCGGCGGCGGCGGGGGAGAGGGCGGAGCGCTCGGTCTCGTGAAGCTCCTCGTCGCGCTGGCGCTCGCCGTCGCGGCGGCCGCGCTGCTGCTCCTCGTCGGTCACCGTTCTCTGCCGTCCTGGTATGCCGAAGCCATGCCGGCAGTCGTGGCACGCCAGGTCTATCCCCTCGAGTACGAGACGGTGATCTGCGAGACGGCGGCCCGTCAGCGGCTCGATCCTGCCCTGATCGCGGCCGTCATCTGCCAGGAGAGCGGCTACCGCGAGACGGTCGTCTCCGAGAGCGGCGCGATCGGGCTCATGCAGGTGCGTCCGCAAACGGCGGAGGAGATCGCCCGGCGGACCGGCGGGGGAAGCTTCGAGACCACCGACCTGAAGGACCCGACGATCAACATCCGCTACGGGGCCGCTCAGCTCCGCTATCTGCTCGACCGCTACCACGGTGATGAGACGGCCGCGCTCGCCGCCTACCACGCCGGTCTGGGCAGCGTCGACGGCTGGCTGAAGGCCGCGGGCGCGGCCCGCCTGGAGCCGTCGGCGATCCCGTACGACGACACCCGCGCGTATGTCGAGCGCGTCCGCAGCCTGTGCGCGATCTACCGGGACGCGTATGGGGACGCGCTCGGGACGGAACCCTGAGCGTTGCGAACACGTGTTCGTATTGCTACACTCGCGGTGACGGTGTCGCCTAACGGCTCGACGCGCGCCGCCCGACCGCATCGCGCCCCGTCGGGGAGGCCATGAGCGACTTCAGGATCCACGCCGACTACAGCCTGACCGGTGATCAGCCGGAGGCGGTCGCCTCCCTGAGCGACGGGGTGGTGCGCGGCGACCGCTACCAGACGCTGCTGGGCGTGACCGGCTCCGGCAAGACGTTCACGATGGCCAACGTGATCGCGCGGGTCAAGAAGCCCACGCTCGTCATCGCTCACAACAAGACCCTCGCGGCTCAGCTCTGCAACGAGTTCCGCGAGTGCCTGCCCGACAACGCCGTCGAGTACTTCGTGAGCTACTACGACTACTACCAGCCCGAGGCGTACGTCCCGGCGCAAGACCTCTACATCGAGAAGGATTCGTCGATCAACGACGAGATCGACCGGCTGCGGCACTCGGCGACCACGTCCCTCGTCCTGCGCCGTGACGTGGTCATCGTCGCCAGCGTCAGCTGCATCTACGGTCTGGGTTCACCCGACGAGTACCTCGACCGCGTGGTCCTCCTACAGGTGGGAGACACCGTCGACCGCGACGAGGTGCTGCGCAAGCTCGTCGACATCCAGTACGCGCGCAACGACTTCGAGCCGGCGCGCGGCAAGTTCCGCGTCCGCGGCGACGCCTTCGAGATCTGGCCCGCCGACCAGGACACCGCCGTGCGCGTGCGGCTCTGGGGCGACCAGGTCGAGTCGATCCAGCGCTTCGACCCGGTGGGCGGCGAGGTCGTCGAGAAGCCCGACGCACGCCGTCATCTATCCCGCCACGCACTTCGTGACGAGCGGGCCGGCGATCGAGCGCGCCCTCGCCGACATCAGGCACGAGCTCGACGAGCGCACCGCGTGGTTCGACGAGCACGGCAAAGCTCCTCGAGGCGCACCGCCTGCGCCAGCGCACGCTCTACGACATGGAGATGCTGCGCGAGATGGGGTACTGCAGCGGCATCGAGAACTACTCGCGCGTGTTGCTCGGCAAGGAGGCCGGCGCGCGGCCCAACTGCCTGCTCGACTACTTCCCCGACGACTTCCTCTGCTTCATCGACGAGTCTCACATGACGCTGCCTCAGATCGGCGGCATGTACAAGGGCGACCGTTCGCGCAAGCTCAACCTCGTCGACTACGGCTTCCGTCTGCCGAGCGCCCTCGACAACCGCCCGCTGCGCATCGACGAGTTCCTCGAGGCCGTGCCGCAGATCGTGTTCGTGAGCGCGACGCCGGGCGAGTTCGAGCTGCGCGAGAGCGTCAACATCGTCGAGCAGATCATCCGCCCGACCGGTCTCATCGATCCGGTCGTCGAGGTGCGGCCGACCGAGGGCCAGATCGACGACCTCATGAACGAGATCCGCACGCGCGTCGACCGCGACCAGCGCGTGCTCGTCACGACCCTCACCAAGCGCATGGCCGAAGACCTGACCGACTACTTCGTCGAGAACGGCTTCAGGGTGCGCTACCTCCACTCCGAGATCGACACCCTCGAGCGCATCCAGATCGTCCGCGAGCTGCGCCTCGGCGAGTTCGACGTGCTGGTCGGCATCAACCTGCTCCGCGAGGGGCTCGACCTGCCCGAGGTCACGCTCGTGGCGATCCTCGACGCCGACAAGGAGGGTTTCCTGCGCGGCCAGACCAGCCTGATCCAGACCATCGGCCGCGCGGCCCGCAACATCGACGGCACGGTGATCATGTACGCCGACCGCATGACGGCGGCGATGACGGCGGCGATCGACGAGACCGATCGCCGCCGCACCAAGCAGATCGCCTACAACGAGCTGCACGGCATCACGCCGCGGAGCGTCGTCAAGTCGGTCACCGACATCGCCCAGATGGTGAGCGACGCGGCCGCGGTGCCGACCAAGGGGCGGCGCGCGGCCAAGGCGGTCGCCAAGCGCCTGGCGATGCCGACCGCCGACCTCGAGCACCTCATCGCCGACCTCGAGGCCGAGATGTTCCAGGCGGCCGACGATCTCAAGTTCGAGTTCGCGGCCAAGCTGCGCGACGAGATCCGCGAGCTCTCGCGGGAGCTGTCCGGAAGGGAGTCCAAGGTTGGCTGAGGGTCACGACACGGGTGCGACGCCGGATGTCTCGGCGGCGCTGCGGCGCGACGCGGCCGCGCTGGCCGAGCGCGCTCGCGCGCTCGGCGCCGACCGCGTCGCGCCGCTCCCGGCCGCCGGCGTCGTCATCGACGAGCGCGTCCGGCTCAAGTGTCTCGTGCCGCGCTGCTCGAGCTACGGCCGCAACCTGATGTGCCCGCCGGCCGTGCCGGCGCCCGACGAGCTGCGCGCCGCGTTGCGGCGATACACGCAGGCGCTCGTCGTCCAGCAGCCGATCCCGGTCGCTCAAGCCGCCGTCGACGAGGCCTTCGCCGGCCGCACGTATGCCGAGGCGCACGCCGCCGGCGACGCCGGCGTCGGCGGCGTGGCCGAGTCGCAGGCCGCCTTCGCCGCCCTCATGACGGCGCTCGAGCGCGAGGCCTTCGGCCTCGGCTACCGTTTCGCGGCGGCCTTCGCCGGCGGCGAGTGCGTGCTCTGCGAGGAGTGCGTCGGCCAAGGCTCGGGCGAGCCGTGCCGGCACCCGTTCGAGGCGCGCCCGTCGGCCGAGGCGCTGGGCGTCGACCTCGTGGCGACGGCCGCGGCCGCCGGCCTCGACATCGAGTTCCCGGCGGCCGAGCACGCCCGCTGGACCGGCCTCCTGCTGCTCGGCTAGCGTGCCCATGCGACTGCATCGTCGACTCCGCGAGCCAGACCCGTCGTGAGCGACAGCCTCGTCATCACCGGCGCCCGCGAGCACAACCTCAAGGACCTGTCCCTGCGAGTTGCCGCGCGAGCGCTTCGTCGTCATCACCGGCCTGTCCGGGTCGGGCAAGAGCTCGCTCGCCTTCGACACCATCTACGCCGAGGGCCAGCGTCGCTACGTCGAGTCGCTCTCCGCCTACGCGCGCCAGTTCCTCGGGCAGATGGACAAGCCCGACGTCGACTCGATCGAGGGGCTCTCGCCGGCCATCTCGATCGACCAGAAGACGACCTCGCGCAACCCGCGCTCGACGGTCGGCACGGTGACCGAGATCTACGACTACCTGCGCCTGCTGTACGCGCGCATCGGGCACCCGCACTGCCCCAAGTGCGGCCGGCCGATCGCCGGCCAGACGGTGCAGCAGATCGTCGACCAGGTGCTGCGAGCTCGAGCACGGCACGCGCTTCAGCGTGCTGGCGCCGCTCGTGCGCGGCCGCAAGGGCGAGTACGGGCGCCTCTTCGACCAGTTGCGCGCCGACGGGTTCACGCGCGTCAAGGTCGACGGCCGAGGTCTGCGAGCTCGCCGAGCAGATCGAGCTCGACAAGAAGCACAAGCACACCATCGAGGTCGTCGTCGACCGCCTCGTCATGAAGGAGGGGCTGCGCCGCCGCCTCACCGACTCCGTCGAGACGGCGGCACAGCTCGCCGAGGGCCTCATCGAGATCGAGGTCGTCGACGGCGCCCACGCTGACCTTCTCCGAGAAGTTCGCCTGCGCGCACTGCGGCATCTCGCTGCCCGAGCTCCAGCCGCGCATGTTCTCGTTCAACAGCCCGCACGGCGCCTGCCCGGCCTGTCACGGCCTGGGCTCGACGCCGCGAGATCGACCCCGGGCTGATCGTGCCCGACGAGAGCGTCTCGATCGCCAAGGGGGCGCTGCTCCCGTATGGCCAGCTCTCGCACGGCTGGACTCGAGCAGATCATCGAGTCGATCGCCGCAGACCTTCAGCGTCGACACCGAGACGCCCTGGGCCGAGCTGCCCGCCGAGCAGCGCGACCTCTTCGTCCACGGCACGCGGCGAGCGCCGCATCCCGCTGAGCTACCGCAACTACGAGGGGCGCGTGCGTCACGTACACCTCCGCGCTTCCCGGGGCTCGTGCCGACACCTGCAGCGGCGCTACGCAGCGAGACCGAGTCCGAGCTCGTGCGCCAGAAGATCGAGGAGTACATGAGCGACCGCGTCTGCGCCGAGTGCCAGCGGCGCCCGGCTGCAAGCCGAGAGCCTGGCGGTCACCGTCGGCGAGCGCAGCATCCACGAGTTCACCGGCATGAGCGTGCGCACGGCGCTCGCGTTCCTCGGCGGGCTCTCGCTGACCGACACCGAGCGGCTCATCGGCGGGCGCGTCATCAAGGAGATCCGCGAGCGCCTCCGCTTCCTCAACGACGTCGGCCTCGACTACCTCGACGCTCGACCGCGCCGCCGCGACGCTCTCCGGCGGCGAGGCGCAGCGCATCCGCCTGGCCACGCAGATCGGCTCGGCGCTCGTCGGCGTGCTCTACATCCTCGACGAGCCCACCATCGGCCTGCACCAGCGCGACAACGACCGCCTGATCGACACGCTGCTGCGCCTGCGCGACCTCGGCAACACGGTGATCGTCGTCGAGCACGACGAGGAGACGATGCGCGCGGCCGACCACCTCGTCGACATCGGCCCCGGCGCCGGCGAGCACGGCGGCGAGGTCGTCGCCCAGGGCACGCCGCGCGAGATCATGGCCGACGCCGGCCTCGCTCACCGGCGACTACCTGTCGGGCCGGCGGCGCATCGCCGTCCCCGGCCAGCGCCGCCTGCCGCGTCGAGTGGCTCGCGCGTCCGCGGCGCGCGCAAGCACAACCTGCGCGACATCGACGTGAGCTTCCCGCTCGGCGCGCTTCACCTGCGTCACCGGCGTCTCCGGCTCGGGCAAGTCCACGCTCGTCAACGACATCCTCTACACGGCGCTGGCCGCGCGGCTCAACCGCGGCTCCAAGCTGCGCGCCGGCGCGCACGACGCCATCGACGGCGCTCGAGCACATCGACAAGGTCATCGACATCGACCAGTCGCCGATCGGCCGCACGCCGCGCTCCAACCCGGCCACCTACACCGGCGTCTTCGACCACATCCGCGACCTCTTCGCCGGACTGCCCGAGGCCAAGCTGCGCGGCTACAAGCCCGGCCGCTTCAGCTTCAACGTCAAGGGCGGCCGCTGCGAGGCCTGCCAGGGCGACGGGCACGATCACGATCGAGATGCACTTCCTCCCCGACGTCTACGTCCCCTGCGAGGTCTGCCACGGCAAGCGCTACAACCGCGAGACGCTCGAGGTCCGCTACAAGGGCAAGAACATCGCCGACGTGCTCGACATGACCGTCGAGGACGCCGTGCGCCTTCTTCGCGCCGGTGCCGCGGATCGCCACGTCGCCTGCAGACCCTCGCACGACGTCGGGCTCGGCTACATCAAGCTCGGCCAGCCGGCGACGACGCTCTCCGGCGGCGAGGCCCAGCGCGTCAAGCTCGCCGCCGAGCTCGGCCAAGGTCGCCACCGGCCGCACGCTCTACATCCTCGACGAGCCGACGACCGGCCTGCACTTCGCCGACATCGAGAAGCTGCTCGAGGTGCTGCACCGGCTCGTCGACCCGGGCAACACGGTGGTCGTGATCGAGCACAACCTCGACGTCATCAAGTCCGCCGACTGGGTCATCGACCTCGGGCCCGAGGGCGGCGAGGAGGGCGGCGCGGTCGTCGCCACCGGCACGCCCGAGGAGGTCGCCGCGCTCGCCGACGCTCGCACACCGGAGCCTTCCTCGGGCGCGTGCTCGGGCGGGAGGCCGCGGCGCGCGTCTGACGGCGCGCCCGCCGCGCCGTCTTCTGCAGACTGACGATGCCCTGCGACTCCTCCGCCGCAGCGGCAGCGCGACCGTGCGGACGACCCTGTCAGTCTCACGACCGCCGTGCTAGGGTCATGTACGGAGGGGGGAGTCTGCATCTGGCACTTGCGCAGTCCGCAGACTCCTCGTGAGCGCCACAGAGGATGTGAGCGCAGCGGAGGAGGACCGTTGAACATGATCGCTGTGGTAGCGCTGGTCACGAGCTGGGGACCATTGGCCATCCTTACGTTCGCTCTTTCTGCGGGCATTGGCGTCTGGTGCATGACGGTGTACCAGAGCGCTGGCAAGAAGGGCTGGCACGGCTTCCTCTTGGGCTTCGTCCTCACGTTCGTGTTCTCCATACGTCGGCGCTGGCGTCGCGCTCTTTGTGGCGTACAGCAGAAGTCGACGAAGTCCGTCAAGCTTGAGCTACTGAAGTAGCCTGCCGCCGCGCGTGCTGCGAGAGCGTCGCGTCGTCACTGACGTGACGCCCGAACGCGGTCTCCACGCGTGAGCCCGCCGACGCAGGCAGGCGTGGGCTGAGCGCTGACAAGCGCATCGAGCTGGCTCGCAGTACGCTCCACGGTGAACCACGCAGCGTGAGCGCTCGCAGCTCATGCGCGAGACGTTAGAAGGGGAGGGGGCGTGGGGCTCGACATCTACGTAGGCACGCTGACGCGGTATCACTTGGGCGACTGGGAGACGGTCGTTCAGCGCCTGGCTCGCGAGGAGGGTCTTTCGCTGACGGTCATCCGCAGCGAGCCCGAGCCCGACGATGCAGTGACCGATCCGGCTGTCGTGGCCGAGGCTGTCGACGGCTGGCGTGGGGCGCTTGGGGCGGGGCTTGGTGACCATCTCTCGGCCGACTTCTCATCGGACGAGCGACTCGGCGCTCCCTACTTCACGGACAAGCCTGACTGGATCGGCTACTCCGGCCTCGTCCTCCTGGCCGCTCACGCAGCGCTGCCCCAGCATCCTTTTCCTGCCAGCGGGACTGCCGCCTTCGACAAGGACGAGGCATACGCAGAGCTCGCCGCACAGGATTTCCGATGTGCCTTCCTCCAGGTGCTTGGGCCTGAGCTCTGGCTGCCCGTCCCGTTCGACTTCGCCTTCGGCGCACAGGACGTCGTCGGCAACGACGTCGTCATCGGCTCCTCGATCAGCCTCCTCGAGCAGCTACGGCAGCTCAATGACCAGACACACGGCGCGAGCGAGCAGGAGCTCGAACGGGCGCGGCGCGACGGCGTCGACCAGGATGGCCCCTTCGAAGAGAGCGCACGCTTTGGCCTCGCGATGTTCCTGCATCACGCTGAGCTGGCCGTTCAGAATCGGCTGCCGATGAAGCTGGACTACTGATCAAGCCCGGCGCAATGCTCCCTTCTAGTCAGCGCATCAACCTGACGCGCCGATACGCCGCGGTTGTATCCTTCGGCCGCAGCGCTCGCAGGTTGCGCGCAAGACGTTAGGTACGGCATCAGGTATCGATCCGGAGGTGGGGCATGGTGTTCGCCATCGTGGCGCTGATACCGATCACCTACCTCTTCATCAACCGCAATGTCATCCATCGTGAACGCCGGCGCTCCCGGTGGATCGATGCCGCGGTCGCCGTCGTCTGGGGCTGCGTCTACGCTGTGCTCCTCGGTGCCATCCTCGGGCCCATTGGGGCTCTCATCGGGCTGGCGGTCGGTGTCTACTCGTTCTTCTCCTAGCCTGCAGGTGACACACTAGAGGCCGCGTGCCTGACCAGCGCATCAACCTGACGCGCCCAACGGTCTCCGTAGTAAGCTGACGCCGCAGCGCGCGCAGCTCATGCGCAAGACGCTAGGCGGATGGGGTTTCGTGGTGTTCGGGGAGAATGGCTGGATCTCGCCCGCCGGCCTGCTGACGCCCTCCATCACAGCAACCGCATCCGCACCTTCCTCATGGGCGCTTCGTACAGAAGGGGAAGAAGAGGATGGCCCAGCCACAAGGAATCTGGAGAAAGGCGCTGATACTGGCTATCGGGGGAGGAGTGGGATTCTGGCTGGCCAACTTCGGAATCTCCCTGACCCCCATTGCGGCGGAGTACAGAGCTGCTCTCTCGATTTCCTACGTGCCGATGCTTCTTCAAGCTCTTGTTGGTGGCTTGATCCTCGGTTTCTGCGTCGGCTACGTTCTGCTGCGTTTCTTTGACAAGATCCCGGCGAAGACTGCGATTCCGAAATCTGTAGTGCTGAGCTCCATTGCCCTGGTCATCGTCACACTGCTGATCGAAGTCCCCGCGAAGTTCCTCACGACAACGAGTGATGCGTGGCGCTACTTCCTCATCGCCGCGATGTTCAACGTGGTAAGAATTCTGGCTCTGGGAGTAGTCATTGGCTATCTGTGCGGCAGGCTCAACGGGTGTGAGAGAGTGAGAGCGGTCGCATGACTGGAGGAGGGACCGGGATGACTACCGGCACGATCGATCACCTGGCGCCGGACAAGGTGGCCAGAATCGCGGGCGGCTTCTACCTCGCGTTCGTTCTGGCATCCGTGCTTGCCGGTGTGCTTGGGCACATCGGGATGGGTGGAGTCGACCAGGTCTACCAGTCGATCGTCACGAATACCTGGTCGTTCCGGCTCGCTCTTGTTGTCGCGCTGATATCAGCCTTCCTCTTCCTCGTGGCCGCCTGGGGTCTCTACGTTCTTCTGCGACCGGTCAACCAGCACCTGGCGTTGCTCTTTCTGCTGCTCAACGCGGTCGGCGTTGCCATACAGTGCGCAAGCATGTTCCCGCTCATATCCGCGCTGCTGCAGGGAGACGCGCGCCAGCCATCATGCAGGCATACTCGGCGGCGCAGCTGGAGGGGCTGGCGTACTTGTCCATCGGCGTCTACAAGACGGGCTTCGTTACGGCCCAGCTGTTCTTCGGCACGTGGCTGTTCCCGCTCGGCTATCTGGTCTACAAGTCCGGATTCCTTCCCAGGTTCCTGGGCGTCATTCTGATGCTTGACGGAATCGGCGTCCTGATCTGGTTCCTTCAGGCTCTGCTGCTGCCGGCCTACCCCGCGATCAGCTACCCAGCGTTCGCCCTGGGCTTCGTCGCGGAAGTCGGACTGGGGTTGTGGCTCCTCGTCAAGGGTGTGAAGGTCGTCGACTCCGGAGCAGGCCTGCCGGCCTGATCCGAGCCCTCCGATGTGGCCTCTCCGCTGCAACTCAGAATCGCCTGACAAACGGATCGAGCAGACAAGCCGCCGTGCGCCGTAGACTCGGGCCTACGCGGGTGGCAAGGCGGCTTGCAGCTCGTGCGCCGGACGTCAGGCGCACCTCATGAAAGGTCTGCGATGATTGTACGTCCCGAGAGCCTCGAGGATCTTGAAGCCATACGGCACGTCAACGTAGAGGCGTTCAAGGACCATCCGTTCAGCCAGCAGACCGAACACCTCATCGTTGAGGGTCTTCGGGCAGACGACGCCCTGGATATCTCGTTGGTCGCCGAACTCGAAGGGGCGGTCGTCGGTCACATAGCCTTTTCGGAAGCCCAGATCGGCGGTGTGGCTCCGGGTTGGTACCTGCTCGGTCCGGTGGCGGTGCTGCCTGACTTCCAGGGTCAGGGGATCGGCCGCGCGCTGGTCGAGGCGGGGCTTGATGCGTTGCGCTCCAGAGAGGCCGGCGGATGCGTTCTTGTGGGAGACCCGGCGTTCTACGCTCGGTTCGGCTTTGAGCAGGTGTCCGATGTCATCTTCACTGGAGTCCCCGACGAGAACGTGCTGTGTCTGCGGATCGCCGGGCCAATGCCGCTCGGCGAGGTCTCGCACCATCCCGCCTTCTTCGTGAGCCCTGAGTAGCTACCGTCAAGCGGAGGCATTATGGCCAACACCCGGAACGCGATGTCCTCATCAAGATCGGTGCTCACCTTTCTCAGGGCTGGGACATGCTCGGAGACGCTCTGCAAAGTCCTCGATCGTGCGTACGACAACCCGTTGACGCTCGAGGAGCGGGCCTCCGCGCCGCTGGCGGGCGGCATCATGTCGCGTGGCTACCAGTGCGGCCAGGTCTGGGGCGCGGCACTGGCTGCAGGTGCACAGGCCTATCGCCTTCTGGGCGCGGGGCCGCAGGCCGAGGCCGCGGCGATCGTCGCTGCGCAAGGGATCGTGGAGTCCTTCCGCGCTCGCTACGGAAGCATCGACTGCCGCACCATCATCGATACCGACCTTCGTGACAGGTCACAGAGTGCAGCGAAGGTCGCCTTCCGCTACTTCAGGAAGAACGGCGTCAGGTGCTTCCGCATGGCTGCACAGTATCCCCCGGTGGCCTTCGGGGAGATCAACGCTGCTCTTTCCGAGGCACGCGGCGACGTGCCCTCAATGCGGCGGGCTTATGTGCGTACACAGGGACGCCTGCATCTTCTGCGGTCGGACGGAAAACAAGATGATTGACCAAGAGAGGGCGACAGCCGGGGAGTTGGCCCGGCGTCACATCGCCGATGGAGACCCCATGGGCTGGTTCGAGGTCTTGTACGCCACGGCGGGGGGGCGACTCCTCGATCATTCCCTGGGCCTCAGCCCAAACCCGCGGCCGCTTGGTTGTCTGATCCCCACGGCCGTCATCAGTTGCGCTACTGGGACGGTCAGAACTGGACCAAGCACGTCAGCGACGACGGTGTTCAGGCAACGGACTAGTCGCCCGTGCACTGGGAGCGGCATCCACCAAGTGCATCAACCTGATGCGCCAAAGCGTTCCGACATGCCGGCAGCGCGCGACGCACAGGTTATGCACCCGGTTGGGCCAGATGCTTGGAGCGCGCCACGGTGCACGGCGGTCATGCGACAGCACCGCTGTGCCCTGACGCCGGCAACGCTCGAGCTGGCCTAGCTCACCGCTGCACCATCTGTGTAACGGTGTCCGCTCCGAATCTGGGGGATAAGGTCTCTGACGATCGGTTCCACAGTGGGACCGGGAGAGGGGGCTCTCATGAGGGCACGGCATATCGTCGTCGCTTCACTGGCGACGGCACTCGTCATCTCGCTCATCGGCTGCGCGACGCAGGCGACGCCGGAGAAGACGGGGGAGGGCACGCAGGCTACTCCGGCGGTGTATGAGCGCTCCGCGGAGATCACATCGCCCGCCGAGGCGAAGAGACTACTCGAGGAGGGCAACGCCCGGTTCGTTTCGGGTTCCGTGCTCGGAAAGGACCTGTCGCAGGCTCGCCGCGACGAACTGGCCAAGGGTCAGAAGCCATTCGCCGTCGTGGTGACGTGTTCGGACTCGCGCGTCCCGCCGGAGGTCCTGTTCGACCAAGCGCTCGGCGACGTATTCGTGATACGCGTCGCGGGCAACGTCGTTGACCCGGTCGCGCTAGGCAGCGTGGAGTACGCGGTCGAGCACCTGGGATCACCGCTCGTGGTGGTCATGGGCCACACGATGTGCGGCGCCGTGAAGGCGACGGTCGAGGGTGGTGAGGCACCCGGATCCATTGGTTCGATCGTCGAGATGATACAGCCGGCCGTAGCACAGGCGATGGCCGCCGGCGCCGCTGAGGCCGACCTTGCCGAGAAGTCCGCCGACGCGAACGTCGAGCTCCAGAAGAAGGTGCTCGAGGGCTCGACGCTCCTGGAGGAGAAGGTCAAGGAAGGCAAGCTCGAGATCATCGGTGCGAAGTACGACATCGCCTCCGGCAGGGTCATCTGGTTCTAGATTGCATCGTGGCGGCCCCGGGATCCTTCACTGCGCCGAGCCCGGGGCCGCTCTTGGTTTCCCCCTAGTGCATGGATGCCGTGACACTGTCATTTGTCCGAATGGGGTCACGACCCAACCTCGGCATCCAGACGGACGGCGCTTCGCGCCGCCGCTGATGCCGCGGACGCTAGACCGCAGATGACCGAGAGCGCGAGCTGTCTGAAGGAGTAGGACCCATGCCATTGGTCAGCGTCTTCAATCTCAGAAGGGACGACCGATTGTCGGACCTCGAGGAAGCGACGAAGCGCGCCCTGACCAGCATGCCTGAACTCGCCATCAACGACTGGGAGATCAACTTGGTGCCGGTTCTCCTGCCGGACGGCTTCGACGGCGAGGTGACGAGGATCAATGTCGACCTCTGGGAACGGCCTGAGCGCACCAAGGAGGCCTTGCAGGAGCTTGCGACGCGACTTGCGCGAGTTATCCAGTCGGTAGCCGGCGAAGACAGGAGGGTGAAGGTCGTGATCAGGCCATATGACGTCGAGCGGAGCGGGTGGGTGTCTCTTTGACGGCCCGACGTCGGCACTCTTCTGGCGAGCCGCCCTTTCCGACATCATCCGGAGAGCGTCCCGGACCGGTGGCGACCGTGACCAGATCTCGATCTGAGTTCAAGCCCGAACCGCAACACTCGCCCGGCTGCAGCTCATGCCGTGGGCGCTAGATCCAACAAGGGGAGATGCCATTGTTCGAGTTCCTGCATGAAGTGAATCGCCGGCCCGAACCCTTCGCGGAGTACGCGGCCCGCGAGCTATGGACCGACCCGCACACGTCGGAGCAGATGCTGGCCTACCACCTCAACGAATCCGTGGACGCTGCATCGAGGAACCATGCCTTTCTCGACCGCTCGGCTGAGTGGATCGTGTCGCATTTCGGACTTGGCGTAGGAGCCAAGGTGGCTGATTTCGGATGCGGGCCTGGACTCTACGCGCAACGCCTTGCACGCGCGCGTCTCGATGTCACGGGGATCGACTTCTCCGCCAACTCGCTGAGGTACGCTCGCGAGACGGCCGCAGATGAGGGGCTGGAGATCGAGTACGTCGAAGCGGACTACCTGGGCTTTGAGACCGACCGCCGCTTCGACCTCATCATGATGATCATGTGCGACTTCTGCGCACTGAGTCCTGACCAGCGCGCAATGCTCTTGCGCAAGTTCCGCTCGATGCTCGCGGATGGCGGTGCGGTCCTTCTCGATGTCTACTCGCCGCGGATGTTCGACGCACGCGAAGCGAGCGCGACGTACGCACTCGATCTCCTGAACGGCTTCTGGTCACCCGACGAGTACTTCGGCTTCCTCAACACGTTCAAGTACGACGATGAGGGAGTGCTTCTGGACAAGTACACGATCGTCGAGCGCCACCGGACTCGCCGCGTCTTCAACTGGCTTCAATGCTTCACGCCCTCGGAGGTCGAAAGAGAGTTCGCCGACTGTGGACTGCGGGTCGCGGAGCGCTGGGGCGATGTCGCGGGAGGCGTGTACGATCCCGACGCCAGCGAATTCGCCGTTGTCGCCTCAGGCTCTACCTGAGCGTGAGACTCATAGCCTGAGCCACGACCGACAAGGGGAGAGCGGTGGGTGACACGGTGGCTGTGATCACGGCGGGTGGCAACGGGAGTAGTCGCTCGTGGGCCGGTTGGGCAGTCCGCGTGCACCTCCGTCTCGTCCCCCTCTTTGTCGCCCTGCTGGCAGCGGCGCTAACGGTCGCGGCAGTGCTCGGCTTGCCCTCGCAGGCCCTTGCCGCCGACGCCCCCGAGGGGCTCGGCGACATGGTGACGCGTACCGCCCAAGAGCACGCCACCGGCTCTGTCGAATGGGCGCGCTACGTTGCGACGACACGCGACGAGGCTGCCGGTCTGCTGTGCAAGAGCCCTGATGAGCTCTACGAGGGCCTGCCCGAGCGGGTCTACCTCGTCGTGATGCACGGCGACTTCGGGCTTTCGTCCCCGATGCCGCCGCCGGACGTGACGGAGGGCGCGAGGGAGGAGCAAGGACCCTATCTGGCGTTCCTCTACTGGCGCGCCGGCGACTCGTGGGGCGCCAGCGACTTCACCGTGTTGCAGGATCCCGTGCCGATGGACACCGCAGGTGTGCCGCAGACCATCGAGCCGTTCGCGCTTGCGCACCCGATACTGGGACGGGCCTGGGAGTACGCGCTGGCGGGTCTCTTCCTCTTCTTGCCCACGGTCCTGCTCGTCGCGTCCGCCGTCCTGGTTGCGCGCAAGCGACACCGGCGGTGGTCGTTGGCGCCGGCGGCAGGCGTGGCGATCGCGGTCGCCGCGTGGCAGACGTACGTCATGCTGCGCTCCGTCGCGGGACAGTCGTGGGACCCCTCTTTCCATGGCGTCAAGCTCGGCGTACTCGTGGTGGTCGTGAGCGTCGATCTGGCGGCCGCACTCGTCCTTCTGCGGACATGGTCGAGACTGGGGACAGGCGGTCAGCGACGTGCTGACGGCGCGGGGTGGTTCCGTGCCGGTATCTGGCTGCTCGTCGTGGCGGCTGTCCTCTCCGTCGTTTCGCTGCCCTTGTTGGTCACCACGGGTGAGTGAGTCACCTCGTGATGTCCGATTCACGCTAGGCACACGAAGGGTCGTTGCAGCCACATGCACTACGTGCTCCTGATCTACCCGAGAGCGGATGCGGCCCTCGTCGGCCGGATACGGCGCAAGTACGATCCGACGGTCGATGTCGTTCGCCCGCACATGCCGGTCGTCTACCCGGTCCCGGAGAGCGTCGGGCGAGACAGCCTGATCTCCCACATACAGGCGGTCACGGCGGACTGCCGGCCGTTCGAGATCCGTCTCGGCGGGCTCTGCAAATCTCCCGATCACTGGCTGTTCCTGACGCCTGCGTAGGAAAGCGAGCGCATCGATACCCTCCATCTGGTCGCTCTCCCCGACGAGGTGCTCGAATGGTCCGGCGGAGAGCGACCGACCTTCTCGAGGGACTTGCGGTCCGACGAGGTGCATGTGTTCAGCCTCGGCGCCTGACAAGCGTCTCGGCCAGGCGCTCGGGAGCCGTGCGGTATCCTTCAGTCGCAGCGCGGACGGCTCATCCACTCAAGGTCGGACCACGGGAGGCAGGGTGCTGCATCACATCTCCTTCGGCACAGGCGACATCGAGCGTGCGGTCGCGTTCTACGACGCGACGCTCGCCGCGCTGGGCTACGTGCGGGTCTGGTCCCAGGCGGATGGGGCAGGGTATGGCCTGCCCGGGGGCGAGGAGATGTTCGCCCTGAAGCTTCAGAGCGAGCCCCTGGCTGCACCCGGTACGGGCTTCCATCTGGCTTTCGCGGCGCCGAGCAGAGAGGCGGTCACGGAGTTCCACGCCGCAGCGGTCCGGAGCGGGGGGCGCGACGATGGCCCGCCCGGGGTCCGGCCTCAGTACGGCGAAGACTACTTCGCGGCCTATGTGACGGACCCGGACGGCTACCGGATCGAGGCTGTGTTCAGCGGCCCGGTGCCATCCGCATGAGCATGGAGTTCCATCGTGGCGGGCTGATAGACCACGTACACCTGCGTGTGGCGGATCTGGCGGCCAGACCGATCTCCCAGGTCCATCTCGCGTTCCAGGCGCGCGACCATGACGAGGTCGGCCGGTTCTACTCCGCCGCCATGGCGGCGGGCGGCAGGGACAACGGCGGCCCGGGCGAACGCCGGTACCATCCAGGCTACTACGCGGCCTTCGTGCTCGACCCGGACGGGAACAACATCGAAGCGGTCTACCACGGGCCGGTGCGCACGTCCGCCGAGTCGGTGTCGTCACTCCGCTGGATTGAGCGTCGTGGTCGATCACAGAGTGGCCTTCGACTCCCTGCAGTGGGTGAGCCCGTTGCCCGGAGCCAGGCACAAGCTCTACCGGCATGAAGACACCGTCCTGCGCCTGGTCGAGTTCTCGCGCGGGTTCGTCGAACCGGACTGGTGCACGAAGGGCCACATCGGCTACGTCCTCGACGGGCAGGTCGACGTCGACTTCGACGGCGCCGTCGTTCGCTTCTCCGCCGGGGACGGCCTCTTCATCCCTCCCGGCGAGGACCACCGGCATAAGGCGACCGTGGTCGGCGACGTCGTCCGCTTGGTGCTCGTTGAACACGCCTGACCAGCGCCGCTCCGGCCGGCGCCTCCGACTACAGCCGCGGCGGCATGCTGTCGACAGAGGAACAAGCGCCTGATGCGCTGCGTTCCTCAGAGAGACTGGGAGTGCGCGGTGCTCGGATCGTGCGCCTCACGCGGGCCGGCGGAAGGAACACCAGGATGAGCGAGGGACCCTCTCGCGCTTCGACCGAATCCTCCAAGCGCGGCATGCTCGGCTTCTTGCGGCGACTGGTCGAGCCGGCCGCGACGATCGCCGAAACCGACGAACGACGGCACGCGCGTCTGGTATCGAGCCTGCTGCTCGTCCTGGCGGTGACGATGGTCAGTGGAGTGGTCTACATGGGCTCCTTCAGCCCAAACCCGGCGGCTGCATTCGTTCTGGCCGGCGCGGATGTCGGCGTGGCGATGGCGTACCTCTTGAGCCGCACCCGGCATTCCCGAGCGGCCGCGCTCGTCGCCTTGGTCATCCTCACCGTCATACCCGTGCTGAACGTCGTCGTGGGGAGCGATCACAGCTCGGAGGCCCTCCTCGTCCTGCTCATCTGGAACGTCCTGACGATACTCCTCAGCAGCGCCGTCGCATCCGCCCGCGTCACCTCTCTGCTTGCCACCGTCAATGTGTCGACCCTCGTGATGCTCCCTGTGTTCGTCTCGAACGTCTCGTTCGCCAACATGGCCATGCCGCTGATCTTCAACGGCATCGTGTCGGTCACCATCGTGGTCTTCGCTGAGCACCGCAACCTGGTGGAGAAGGATCGGCTGTTGGATATGTCGCGGCTCAACGTGCAACTGCAGACCGAGCTGACGGAGCGCAAACGCACCGAAGGGGAAATGGCGCACTCCGCGACACATGACGCATTGACGAATCTGCCCAATCGTGTCCTGTTCATGGATCGCTTGCGCCATGTGATGGAACGCGCACAACGGCAGAGGGCAGACATGTATGCCGTGCTCTTCCTCGACCTGGATCGCTTCAAGGCGGTGAACGACACCCTGGGTCACGATGCGGGCGACCGATTGCTCATCGAGGTGGCAAGCCGTCTGGCGGCTTGTCTGCGCCGTCAGGACACGGTCGCCCGTCTGGGGGGCGATGAGTTCGCCATCTTGCTCGAAGATATCGGAGAATTCGCCCGTGCCACGTACGTTGCCGAGCGCATCCAGCATGATCTGGCCTTGCCGTACGACTTGGATGGTCACCGGATCTACATCTTCGTGAGCATCGGCATCGTGCTGAGCGAGGTCGGCTATGAGCGGCCGGATGACATCCTGCGTGATGCCGATATCGCGATGTATCACTCCAAGGGCCGGGGCCTGGGCGCCTATGAGATCTTCGAACCGGCGATGCTGACGCGCGCGGTGACTCAGCTTGAGCTTGAGACTGACCTTCGAACGGCTTGCGAGCGCCGGGAGTTCATCGTGCACTACCAGCCGATCCAGCACCTGGCGACGCGCCGGATCGTCGGCTTCGAGGCATTGGTGCGCTGGCAGCACCCGACTCGAGGTCTCCTCCCGCCGGCGGAGTTCATCCCGACCGCTGAGGAGACCGGACTCATCGTTCCGATCGGCTACTGGGTCCTGGACGAGGCATGTCGACAGATCCGCGACTGGCAGCTGCGATTCCCCGCGGATCCCCCGTTGACGATGAGCGTGAATCTGTCGGCCCGGCAGTGCGCTCAGACGGATCTGGTCCACAGGGTCGCCGAGGCCTGCCGGAGGAACCAGTTGGATGCCAGCTGTCTGAAGCTGGAGCTGACGGAAAGCGTGATCGTGGAGGACTCCGAGGCCACGTCGGCCATGCTCGCGGAGCTGCGCGACCTGGGGATACAGGTGCAGATCGATGATTTCGGCACGGGGTACTCCTCGCTGGGGTACCTGCACACACTGCCGATCGACGCCCTCAAGATCGATCGCGTCTTCATCAGCCGTGTCGGAACCGAGGACGGTGGTTCAGACGTGGTCCGGACGATCCTGGCGCTTGCCCGCAGTCTGGGCATGAAAGTGATCGCGGAAGGTGTGGAGACCGACGACCAGCTCTCCATGCTGACGGCGATGGACTGCGAGTACATGCAGGGATTCCTCTTTGCGAAGCCGACCGACAGCCTGGAGGCGGGCGCCTTGCTGGAGAAGGCGTTTGCCGCAGTCAAGGGCTGAAGCGGTGGACCACTAGCGAGGCCCCCTGGGGCGCGCGGTGGCCGCGGGTACAATCACGGGAATGGATGAGCCCTCCGTACGGCCTGAGCGCGGACCCTCGCCGCTGCACGAGCTGCTGCCGCGCGTCCCCCACGAGCCGGGCGTCTACCGTTTCCTCGACGGCGAGGGCGTCGTGCTCTACGTGGGCAAGGCCAAGGACCTGCGCAAGCGCGTCGCCTCGTACTTCAAGCGGGGAGGAGGCGCGGCGGCCCCGCACGGGCGCACGGCCGAGATGGTCGCCCGCGCTCGCGATCTGGAGTGGGTGGTCACCGACTCCGAGACCGAGGCCCTGCTCCTCGAGGACAACTTCATCAAGGAGCACCGCCCGCCGTTCAACCTGCGCCTGCGCGACGACAAGAGCTACCCGTGGATCGAGATCACGATGGTCGAGGAGTGGCCGCGCGTGCGCTTCTTTCGCGGTCGCCACGTGCCGGGCAACCTCTACTTCGGGCCGTACTCGAGCGCCCGCAAGGTGCGCGAGACGCTCGAGGTCATAGGGCGCATCTTCCCGTATCGCAAGTGCAGGGGCGCGAAGCCCGGCCGCGTCAGTGGCTCGCCCTGCCTGCAGCACTTCATCAAGCGCTCCCTCGCCCCGTGTGACGGCCGCGTCTCGCGCGACGAGTACGCGGCGGTGATCGCCGAGGTCGTCGACTTCCTGCGCGGCCACCTGGGAGCCGTCGAGCGCGATATCGCGAGCGCCATGCAGGAGGCCGCCGAGGCACGGCAATTCGAGAAGGCGGCCCTGCTGCGCGACCGCCTCGACGCCGTGCGGCACGTGCAGGAGCGCCAGTCGGTGCGGGTCGAGGCGGTCGAGGCATTCGACGTGATCGGCCTCTTTCAGGATCTGCCGGGCAGCAACCTGCAGGTCTTCCGCGTGCGGGACGGGGCCGTGGTCGACCGGCACACGTTCTTCGTCGAGAACGCGGACGAGCGCGAGCCGGGCGACGTGCTCGAGGAGTTCATGCTCGAGTTCTACTGGGAGCCCGCCACGATCCCGCCCGAGATCGTGGCGCCCCTCGACGAGCCCGAGCACATCGCCGCCGCGCTCGGGGCCCGCCGTGGCGCCAAGGTCGTCGTGCGCGCGGCGAAGCGCGGCCCGAAGCGTCGTCTTCTGCGGCTCGCCCAGCGCAACGCCGAGCTCGCCGCCGAGGCCGAGGCCGAGCGGCGCCGGCGGCGGCGCCTGGCGCGCGGCGAGGCGCTGGTCGCGCTGCAGGACGCGCTCGGCCTGCCGGCGCCGCCGCTGCGCATCGAGTGCTACGACATCTCCAACCTCGGCGAGCGTCACGCCGTGGGCTCGATGGTGGTCTTCGAGGGCGGCGTGCCCAAGAAGGCGCACTACCGCAAGTTCGCGGTCCGCGACGTGGCCGGGCAGGACGACTTCGCCATGCTGCACGAGGTGGTGCGCCGGCGCTTCCGGCGGGCCGCCGGCGCCGCCGGGGGGAGGAGGGCGGTGCGGAGTTCGCCGTCGAGTCCCCGGTCGAGGCGCCGGCCGACGAGAGCTTCGCCGCGCGCCCGGACCTGGTCGTCGTCGACGGCGGCAAGGGCCAGCTCTCGGCGGCGCTTGCGGCGCTGCGGGAGACCGGCGTCGAGGCGCCGGTGGTGAGCCTCGCCAAGCAGCGCGAAGAGGTGTTCGTGCCCGGGCGCCGCGACCCGTTGCCGCTGGCCCCCGACGACCCGGCGTCGCTCTTACTGCAGCGCATCCGCGACGAGGCGCACCGCTTCGCCATCACCTTCCACCGGCAGCGACGGAGCGCCGACACGCGCCGCTCGGCGCTCTTCGACGCGCTGCCGAACGTCGGGCCCGTCAGGCGGCGTAAGATACTGGAGCACTTCGGCAGCCCCGAGCGCTTCCTCGCGGCCTCCCGCGAGGAGCTCGAGCAGGTCCCGGGGCTGCCCCGCAAGGTGGCGAGGGAGATCCATGCGCAGTTGCACAGGACCGGCTGACATCGCTGAGCTTCACGAGGAGACGTACGAGACCCGATGGGGCGCCGGTCGCCTGCTGCTCGCCGGCGACCTGCCGCTCGAGCTCGACCTGCCCGATCCGGTGCGGTCCGTCGCCGACGGGGCGCCGCGGGGCGGGCACTGGTCGGCGGCGCTGGAGCGTTACTTCGGCGGCGAGCCGGTGGCGTTCGAACTCGACGTACAGGCGTTCGCCGACGCCTGCGGCTGCACGCGCTTCGAGCGCGACGTGCTGGCGGCGCTGGCACGCGTCCCGTATGGTCGCCCCGTGAGCTACCGCGATCTCGCCGCCGCCGCCGGTCGGCCCAACGCCTACCGGGCCGTGGGCTCGGTCATGGCGCGCAACCCTCTGCCGGTGGTGCTGCCCTGCCACCGCGTGATCCACAATGACGGCACTCTCGGTCGCTACGGCGACGATCCGGCCTGGAAGGCGCGGCTGCTGCGCCTCGAGGGGTGGCCTCCAGTGGACGAGGAGCGCTGATGGCGACTGGTCTCGAGTTCGTGATCCTCACCGGTCTCTCGGGGGCCGGCAAGTCGCAGGCCCTCGACTCGTTCGAGGACGCCGGCTACTTCTGCGTCGACAACCTGCCACCCGAGCTGGTGCCGACGCTCGTCGACCTCTTCCGCCGCGAGGGCAGCAAGGTCGACCGGGTGGCGATCGTGAGCGACGTGCGGGGCGGCGTCTACTTCGAGCGCGTCGAGCAACTGCTCGACGCCCTGCGCGAGCGCGCCGTCGAGCACACGCTCATCTTCCTCGAGGCGTCCAACGAGGCCCTCGTGCGGCGCTTCAAGGAGACCCGGCGCCGGCATCCGCTGGCGGGCGGCGGCAGCGTCCTCGACGACATCCGCGAGGAGCGCCGCCGGCTGGCCGGCCTGCGCGAACGCGCGCACGTCGTGGTCGACACGAGCTCGCTCACGATCCACGAGCTCAAGGCGCAGCTCAACGCCGACGTGATCAGCCACGGGCGACGCTCGTCCATCGTCTTCGCCGTCGTGTCCTTCGGCTACAAGTACGGCATCCCGATCGACGCCGACCTGCTCTTCGACGTGCGCTTCCTGCGCAACCCGCACTACGACCTGCGCCTGCGGCCCCTGACAGGGCTGGACGCGGACGTGCGGGACTACGTGCTGCAGTCGCCGGGGACGCTCGACTACCTCGAGCGGCTCTACTCGCTCCTCGACTTTCTTTTCCCGCGGTACGCGGCGGAGGGCAAGGCGCACCTGACCATCGGGGTCGGGTGCACCGGCGGCCACCATCGCTCTGTGGCCATCGCCGAGGACATCGCCGACCGCTACCAGAAGCAGGGGTACTACACGAGCGCGCGGCACCGCGACTTGGCTCGCGGCTAGGCTGTTCGCGAAGTGGGACGAGACGCATGAAGCTGTCGCGGGTCGAGTGGCTCTATCCCGGTGTCGGGCTCAAGCGTTGGGTGCTCGTCGCCGCGCTGGGCGTCGCGTTGCTCACCTTCACCGTCATCGTCGGGGTCGGCATCTGCTTCTCCGATCGCCTGCTGGGTGCGCTGGGCCTTGGCGCGCTGGGCGACCGTCCCTTCGCCGGGGTGGCGCTCTTCCTGGACGGTCTCGCGGCCGGGACGCTGCTGCTGGTGACGGGGTTGCGCAAGGTCTGGCTCCTCCAGCGCACCAACCCCGAGACGGCCTCCGAGATGCGCGCGGCGGCGAAGCTCGCACGCGGCCCGCGCGTGACCGCCATCGGCGGCGGCAACGGTCTCGCGGCTCTGCTCGGAGGCCTGAAGCTCCACACGAGCAACCTGACGGCCGTGGTGACGATGGCCGACGACGGCGGCAGCTCGGGCCTGCTGCGCCGGGACATGGGCATGCCGCCGCCCGGCGACATCCGCAACTGCCTCGTGGCGCTGGCCGACGACGAGTCGCTCATGAGCCGCCTCTTCCAGTACCGCTTTCCCGATGGAGGAGGTCTGCAGGGGCACAGCTTCGGCAACCTGTTCGTCGCGGCGCTCGCCGAGGTCACGGGCGACTTCGAGACGGCGGTGCGCGAGTCGACGCACGTCCTCAAGGTGAGGGGGCGCGTGCTGCCCTCGACGCTCGACGACGTCGTGCTGCATGCGCAGCTCGAGGACGGCGCGCGTGTCAGCGGCGAGAGCGAGATCACGGCGGCGGACCGTCTGCCGCTGCGGGTCTGGCTCGAGCCGGAGACGCGTCACGCCCCTGCCCGAGGCGCTCGCCGCTCTCGACCGCGCCGAGTTGGTCGTCCTTGGGCCGGGTAGCCTGTACACCAGTATCATGCCGAACCTGTTGATCCCCGAGGTCCGCGAGGCGCTCAAGCGCACGCGCGCCTGGGTCGTCTACGTGTGCAACGTCATGACGCAGCCCGGCGAGACCGACGGCTACACGGCGGCGGACCACCTCGATGCTCTGTACAGGCACGGTCTGACCGGCATGATCGACGTCATCCTCGTGAACGACACGCCGGTGGCCGAGCCGCTGGTCGCCACCTACGAGGCCACCGGGTCGGCCCCCGTGCGGGTCGACGAGGAGCGTCTGAGCTCGCTCGGCGTCAAGGTTGCGCACGCCGACGTGGCCGTGCCGAGCGGCGGGCTCGTGCGCCACGACTCCGAGCGCCTCGCGGCGGCGCTGTTGCGCCTGCTCAAGTAGGGAACGTGCGCTTCTCCCACGAGGTCAAGCGCGAGCTCGCGGCGCTCGTTCCCGGCACCGCGCACTGCCGCCAGGCCCAGCTCAGCGGGCTGTTGTTCGGGGCGGGCACCTTCGAGATCTCCTCGGGCGGGCAGTACGCTGTGCGGCTCTCGTTCTCGCTGCCGGTGCTGGCGCGCCACGCACTGGCCCTGCTGCGCCCCTACCACGTGGCGGCTCAGGTGCGGACGGTGAGCGGTGGTCCGACCGGGCGCCGGTACGAGGTCGTGCTCGACGACCGCGAGGCCGGGCTGCAGGTCCTGAACGAGACGGGGGTGCTCTCGGACGCGCTGCGCCTGCAGCTGCATGCGCCCAGCCGCCTGCTGCAGCGCCGCTGCTGCGTGGTCGCCTTCGTGCGCGGCATGTTCCTCGGCTGCGGCTCGATCTCGGCCCCGACGGCGCCCGTCCACCTCGAATTCACGCTGGAGGACCGCGATCTCGCCGAGCAGCTGCTGCGTCTGCTCGAGCGTCTCGATCTGCCGTTCAAGCTGACCGCGCGCACCCGCAACATCGCCTGCTACACGAAGCGCTCGGAGACCGTCAACGCGCTGCTCGCGGTGCTCGGCGCGCACGATGCCGCCCTGCGGCGCGAGGAGCGCGCCGTCATGGGCGGCGTGCGCGAGTGCGCGAACCGTCTCGCCAACTGCGACCAAGCCAACGCGCGCCGGGCGGCGGCGGCAGGCGAACGGCAGGCCGCCGCCGCCCGCCGCCTGATGGCCGACCCCATATGGTCGTCCCTGCCGGCTTCTCTTCAGGAGGTGGCGGAGCTGCGCGCGCGCTACCCCTATCTCAGCCTGAAAGAGTTGGGCGGCAGGGTGCGGCCACCGCTCGGCAAGTCGGCGCTGAACCATCGCCTGCGGCGGCTGCTCGCGCTCGTCGCGGAGATCGAGCCGTGAGACGCCGCTCGCCGATGCGGCCGGACCGCATGCCCGGGAGCGCCGCGCGAGCGCCCGCTCACATCGTCTTCGCGATGTGCGTTGTGAGCTCGCCCAGGCGGTACGTGTAGCTGCCCATCTCGTTGTCGTACCAGCCGAAGATCTTGACGTGCGTGAGCGGCAGCTGGATCCTCTCGCACTCGGCGCTCACCCCGGCGGCCGCGGCCGGCACCTTGAGGTCCATGAAGCCGGTGCGCGTGTGCGTCTCGACCCCTTCGATGACGACGGCCGCGTTCTCGCCCATCATGTCCTTCGAGACGTTCTGCTCGTCGCTGTACTTCAGCAGGCCGCGGGCCTCGCCCTCGGCGGCCTCGCGGTAGATCGAATTGATGACGTCGCGCTCGACCGAGACGGTGCCGTCGGGCAGCGCCTCGCTCTGGAAGGTCACGTTGAGGATGATGAGGCTGACGCTCTGCGTGGGGATGCGCACCGAGTCGGCCATGAAGCCGATCCGCGCGATCTCGGGCATGACCTGCTCGAGTGCCGCGGCCGCGTTGGTCGAGGTGAGGACGATGTTGTCGAGGGCCCCGCGGCTCTTGCGGAGGTCGGTCGCGCCGGCCTTGGGGACGGCGTCCAATGCCGGTTGCGAGTTGGTGACGGCGTGCACGGTGCTCATGCCCGCGGTGATCATGTCGCGCGTGAGGTCGCGGTCGAGCAGCGGCCGCATCATGTGGGCCAGCGCCGTGGTCGTGCAGGACGCCGCCGAGACGACCTTGTGCCTCGCCGGGTCGAACTCGAAGTGGTTGATGCCGTGGATCAGCATCGCGGCGTCGGCGGGAAGGGGCGCGCCCTTCGGCGAGCTCTTGAACGGGGAGCTCTGGACGATCGTCGAGACCCCGGCGGCAAGGTGGCCGCGGAGCACGCCGCTGCGTTCGTCGCCCTCGGCGTGAGGGTCGCGGAAGCTGCCGGTGCACTCGACGACCAGCGAGACCCCGTGCTCGCGCCAGGGGATGTCCTTGGGGTCGCGGGCGGCGCGCAAGATGACGAGCTCCTTGCCGTAGGCGCTCATCAGCCCGCGCTCCTCGTCGACCACCCGCAGGTCGAGGACCCCGGCCTGACCGTGGAGGAAGCGCTGCAAGGGTCCGTATGTGCTGTCCTTGGCGATGTACTGAGCGAGCGCCTCCAGCGACGTCCCAACGGGTCGGCCCACGTTGATCACGATCCGGTCGAAGTCGTCGCGGCCGAGGTGGTACCAGAGCGTGAGCTTGCCGATACGACCCAACCCGTTGATGCCCAGCGTTCGTTGCGCACCCATGGCCAGCGATCCCTCCAGTCTCGGCATCGCGTCGCGGGGACCGCTCGGCGAAGTCGCGGTCCCGCTCGGTCGATGCCACCGCGTGTGGCTCGTCACCCGTCATCGTATCGCAGGGGCGGGCCGGTGCCCCTGTGGCAGAGCGGCCAAGGTGCGAGCGCGGCCTTCGCCTCTTCGGCGAAGCCGCGCCGCCTCCGTGCCTGCCGCCCGCCGCGCCGCGCCGTCGAGGTATCATTGACGGCACTGTGAGAAGCTACCCGCTGCCCTTCGATTCGGATGCGCTGCGCGCGAACATCGCCAGCACCGCGCAGGACGTCATCATCCCCGAGGCATATGCGCCGCTGTTCGAGGCGGTCGAGGGGCTCTACGGCGTCCGTGCGGCGCTCACCGAGACCCTGGCCGAGTACTTCCACACCTTCCGCAACGCCGACCTGCTCGTCGACGGCTTCCAGACGACCTTGCTTCGCAACTGGCCGTACTTCGAACGCTCGGACGAGCGCTCGACTCACTTCGGGCTCCTGGCGGAGCTCGTGCTCGGGCTGCTCGACTCTCCGCTCGATGAGGACCAGTTCTCGCTCCTGCTCCGTGGCCTCCTGACGTGGTGCGCGGAGGCTCTGGACGGTCGGCACGGCGATGCCTACGACGACTCCCTGGCGCAGATCGGCGAGTCTCTCGGCGGGCTGCTGCCCCGTCGCGTAGACGCCTTCCTCGAGCGCGATGCGCTGCTCAAGAACCTCGTCGGGCGGGCGGAGAGGCGACCTGCGCTCGCTCGCGTGTACTCCGACCTCTACCGTCCGGTCCTGCTCCTCGGGTACCGGCGGCTGAGGGACCATCTCGACGTGCCGGCGTGGGTGGCGACCCAGACGACCGAACTGACCGACCCCGCCGCCGTCGTCGAGCGCTTCGACTTCCTCGCGCAGCCGAGTCTGTCGGCGCTGATCCAGGGGGCCGAGGCCGCGCCCGGCGAGGCGTTGCTCTCCGCCGAGTACCCGAATCTCTCCGAGGTCCTCGGGCGCGTGATCGACCAGCTCTTCCAGGTGAAGAACCTCGAGGATCGCTTCGCGGTCTGCCTCTTCTTCCTCAAGGACGAGACTCTCGGCTATCGCCAGAAGGAGGTGATGGGCGACCTCCTGGGCGTCGTCAAGGAGATGATGCACCCGGAGCGGCATACGGATGCCGAGAGGATCCTGAGCCGCCTCACCGCTTTCTTCCGCGACCGCGACAACGAGTTCCTGCTGATGCGCTTCCAGTGCTACGAGGCCATCGGTGTGGCCATCGGCGAGGCCGACAACGTCCGAGCGGCCGATCACCTGATCGAAGACATCCTCTACTGGAAGTTCCAGTACCCGGAAGTGAGCGGGGCGACGGATGAGTGGGAGACGGTCGTCAATCCCTACCACCTGCCGAAGATCCGCTGCTGGATGCACATCATCGAGTCGAACCCCGCGCTCTTCGAGAGGCTGGCCGCGGCGCTCAACGTCCAGCTGCGGCTGGGCGGCGTGTACATCGCCGACACCGACATTTTCCAGCGCGACGTCACTCGCTTCCTCAACGCCGACATCCGCCCGATCTACTTCGTCGTCAAGCAGCTGCTGAGGACGCTGCCGGTCTACTTCAACGAGGTGGGCGCCGAGGGCGAGCTGCGCGCCGTCTCGACCGAGATCGACGAGGTCTGCCAGCGGCGCGACACGCTCATGCACTTCCTTCGCAAGCAGGCGCACGCCGAGTCGTCGAACCGCTTGGTCGCCTTCAGCCGCGCCGTGCTGGCGTACTGGATGACCCTCGATCCCTCGGGGCTCGAACCCTTCCTCTCGGCCAACACCATGGAGACGGTCCGCGGCGAGCTCGAGTGGGCGAGAGGCCCGCGCGCGACCCTCGTGGCGCTTGATCGGCAGATCTCCGGGCGACGGGCGCCGGCGCTGCCGACGGGCGCCCGCCTCGACGAGTTCCTCGACCGGCTCCTCTCGCTGTCTCCCGAGAAGCTCGAGAAGCGGCTCGGCCGGCTCGAGCCGGCGGGCGACGGAGCGGGCGGCGGTGCCCCCGCGGCCGATGCCGGAGCGGGCGGCGGCGCCCCCGCGGGCGATGCCTGCGCCGGCGGCGAGACCGACCGGCGTCGCGTCGCGCTCATGGTCAGGACGTACCAGCTGCTCGCCGACAAGTACTCGCCTACCGCCGGCGACGTGGGCGAGGCCGTCGCCCAGCACCTCCGGCTGGACGCCAGGGTGCGGGGCAGGTTCACCCGTGCGTTGCACGCCTGGCAGGTGCGCCCCGCGCAGGCGAACCGTGACCGCCTTCTCGACGCGGCCTTGGTCGTGCTCGAGGAGCTCAAGGCCATCATCCTCGATCCCGCCCGGTCGACGGCGACCGAGAACCTCTACCAGAAGCGGCACATCGCTGCGGGCATCCCCTCGATCTACGGCAACTACAACGAGCCCAAGTTCGATGCCCTGGGCCTGTCCATCCGCGTTGAGCAGCTCGCGGGCAGGCTGCTCGACGATCTGGTCGACGAGGGCATCGAGCAGTACGTCACTCGCGAGTCGCTGCGGCGGATGTGGGCGGCGATGGGGCGCTTCGAGCGGGCGCTGGCCGTCGACGGCGTCGACTCCCGTGCCCTCAGCGCCAACCTCGACATGCTCGAGGCGAGTTTCGCCAGCCGCAACTTCACCTTCCGCCAGTACCAGAACGTCTTCCAGTTCCTCGTCAACAGCGTGACCGAGCTCTCCTCGACCGCCGTGCTCAGCCACGATCAGGTGCTGCACACGGTGCTGGTCCACGACCCCCGGCAGTGCGTGGCGCGCGCCATGCCGCTCGATGCGGTCGCGGAGATGGTGCTGCGTGAGGTCCTGGTATCGGCCTTGGGCATGCAGGCGCTCGACCGCTACGTGGCGGCCGCCCTGCGCCAGATCTCCACGCTCACGGGGCGCCTCGGCAGCAGGGCGCTGACCCGCATGATGAACTACGATCCAGGGCGCTTGGTGTCGGATCTCCACAAGCCGAAGCCGGACACCGACGACCAGATGACCCTGGGCTTCAAGGGCCTCGGGCTCAAGCAGATGGCGTCGTACGGACACAACGTGCCCCAGGGCTTCGTGCTCAGCACCGAGCTCTTCGGGGCGATGCCGGCCATGGCGCACCAGCCGCTGTATGACGACACCATCGAGCGGATCCGCACGGCGCTCGGCCAGCTCGAGAAGCAGACCGGTCTGCGTCTGGGCGACCCGTCGCGAGCCCTGCTGCTGTCGATTCGCTCGGGCGCGGCCGTCTCGATGCCCGGTCTCATGACCACGTTCGTCAACGTGGGCCTCAACGACGAGCTGGCGGAGGCTATCTCGAGGGAGCCACGCCTGCAGTGGGCCGCTTGGGACAGCTACCGGCGCTTCCTCCAATCGTGGTCCATGTCGGACGGCATCGAGCGCGACTTCTTCGACACGATCATGGTGGAGTTCAAGGGTCGCTACGAGGTGGAGCAGAAGCTGGACTTCACGGCGCCGCAGATGCGCGAGATCGCCTTCGCCTACAAGCGCCGCGCGCAGGAGGCGGGCGTGGCCTTCGTCGACGACCCCTTCGCCCAGGTCGTCGCCTGCGTCCTCAAGGTGCTCGAGTCGTGGGACTCGCCACACGCCCGGTTCTACCGAGAGTACGTCGGCGTGGCCGACGAGTGGGGTACGGCCGTGGTCGTGCAGCGGATGGTGTACGGCAACCTGGGTCGCACGTCCGGGTCGGGTGTGGTCTTCACGCACAACCCGCTCGAGCCGTACAGCCGCCGGGTGCGGCTCTTCGGCGACTTTGCGGTGTGCAGCCAGGGCGAGGACCTGGTCGGGGGGCTCGTGTTTCCGTGGCCCGTCTCCGAAGCGCAGCGACTCGGGAGCGCGACGTACAGGGCCACACAACACTCGCTCGAGAAGGACTACCCGGAGATCTACGCCGGGCTTCTCGCGGTCGCTCGTGACCTCGTCGCCGAGCGTGAGTTCGACCCGCAGGAGATCGAGTTCACGTTCGAGTCGCCGGAGGCCGCGGACCTCTATGTGTTGCAGAAGCGGGCCGTCGTCCAGGAGCAGGCGGGCGCGGCGGCGTACTTCGATGCGTCCTCGCCCAACTACGGACCTCCCGTGGCGGTGGGGATGGGTGTGGCCGGGGGCGCCTACTCCGGGCGCGTGGCCGTCAGCGCCGAGCAGATCGAGGAACTGCTGGCGAAGGCTTCCGACGAGAACATCGTGCTGCTGAGACCGGACACCGTGCCCGAAGACATCGCGATGATCACGCGGGTGAGCGCGCTGCTGACCGCCCGGGGCGGCGCCACCTCACACGCCGCCGTGACCGCCAAGCGGCTCGGCAAGACGGCCGTCGTCGAGTGCATGGACCTCGAGGTCGTCGAGCGGGAGGGCTCCGCCCGCCTCGCCGGACACGACGTGCGGGCCGGCGACTGGCTCTCCATCGACGGGCGCACCGGCAACATCTTCCTGGGGCGCATCCCCACGGTGCCCGAGCCGGTGCCGGAGTCATGCTGACGTGACCCCGCCGCCTGTCCGGCGTGACCGCCGTCACGCCGTTGCGTGGAGTCGACGCGGAGAATGAGGGTAGGCTTGCGAGACAATCCACTGGGAGGATGAAATGACCGTACGTGTAGGCATCAACGGGTTCGGCCGGATCGGGCGGCTCGTCGTCCGGGCCGCGCTCCGGCAAGGCGCCGACATCGAGTTCGTCGGGATCAACGACCTCACGGATTCGCGGACCCTCGGCCACCTCTTCAAGTACGACTCCGTGCACGGAGGGTTCGACGGAGTCGTGATGGCCGAGGACGATGCGCTCCACATCGACGGCGCGCGCATCGCGGTGACGAGTGAGACCGATCCCACCAACCTGCCTTGGGGCGAGCTCGGCGCCGAGGTCGTGATCGAGTCCACAGGCCGCTTCACGAAGCGGGAGGACGCGGCGAAGCACCTCGCGGCGGGGGCGCAGAAGGTCGTCATCTCGGCGCCGGCCAAGAACCCGGACGTGACCATCTGCCTCGGCGTCAATGAGGACGCGTACGACAAGGCGCGACACGACGTCATCTCCAACGCCAGCTGCACGACGAACTGTCTCGCCCCGATGGCGAAGGTGCTGGTCGACACTTTCGGGGTGGAGCGGGGCTTCATGACGACGATTCACGCCTACACGAACGACCAGGCAGTGCTCGACTTCCCTCACAAGGACCTGCGCCGCGCCCGCGCCGCCGCCATGTCGATCATCCCCACGACCACCGGCGCGGCGCGCGCGGTGGCGCTCGTGATCCCCGAACTCGAGGGCAAGCTCGACGGCTTCGCCCTGCGCGTGCCGGTCCCCGACGGCTCGGCCACCGATCTCGTCGTCGAGCTCAAGACCGAGGCCACGCCCGATGAGGTCAACGCGGCCATGAAGGCGGCGGCGGAGAGCCCGAGGATGAAGGGCATCCTGCAGTACCAGGAGGACCCGATCGTGAGCATCGACATCGTCGGTAACAGCCACTCGTCGATCTTCGACCCGGCGTTGACCATGACCAAGGGCAGGATGGCGAAGTGCGTCTCGTGGTACGACAACGAGTGGGGCTACTCGTGCCGGCTCGTGGACCTCGTCCAGCGGGTCCTGTGACGTCGTGGGCGGCGACCCCGTGAAGACCCGAGAGGCGAGGAGGCTGCAGACGTGACGAAGCGTTCGCTCACCGAGTACCCGCTCGCCGGCGCGCGCGTGCTGCTGCGGGTCGACTTCAACGTGCCGCTCGAAGACGGCCGGGTGGCCGACGACACGCGGATCCGAGCCGCCCTGCCGACCATCCGCTACCTGCTCGAGCGAGACTGCGCCGTCGTGCTCGCCTCGCACCTGGGCAGGCCCAAGGGCAAGGTCGTCGAGGAGTTGCGCATGGCCCCGGCCGCGGCGCGTCTGGCCGAGCTGCTGGGGCGGCCCGTGGCGACCGCCGACGATTGCATCGGGCCGGCGGTGGAGCGAGCCGCGGCGGCCCTCGGTCCCGGCGAGCTGCTCATGCTGGAGAACTTGCGTTTCCACGCCGAGGAGACGGCCAACGACCCCGACTTCGCCGGGCGGCTGGCCGCTCTCGCCGAGGTCTACGTCGACGACGCCTTCGGCAGCGCCCATCGGGCGCACGCGTCGACCGAGGGCGTCACGCACCATCTGCCGGCGCTGGCGGGTCTGCTCATGACGCGCGAGCTCGAGATGCTCGGTGCGCTCCTCGGCGAGCCCGCGCGACCGTTCGTCGTCGTGCTCGGGGGCGCCAAGGTGTCCGACAAGATCGGCGTCATCGAGAAGATGCTGACCGTCGCCGACGCGATCCTCATCGGCGGCGCCATGTGCTTCACCTTCTTCAAGGCGGCCGGCCACGAGATCGGGAGCTCGCGCTTCGAGGAGGACAAGCTCGCCGTCGCGGCCGGCATCGCGGCTGCGGCGCGGGACGGCGGCTGTGCCTTCGAGCTGCCGACCGACGTGGTCGTCGCACCGGCGGCCGAGGCCGGCGCGACGACCGAGGTCGTGTCGGCCGACCGTATGCCGGCCGACAGGATGGGGCTCGACATCGGGCCGGCGACCGCCGCCGCGTTCGCGCGGCGTATCGCCGGCGCCGGCACGGTCTTCTGGAACGGCCCCATGGGCCTCTTCGAGATCGACGACTTCGCCGCCGGCACTCGGGCGCTGGCCGAGGCCGTCGTGGCCAGCGGCGCCGTGACCGTGGCCGGCGGGGGCGATACGGTCGCCGCCCTGCGCCGCTTCGGGCTCGAGGACCGCATCACGCACGTCTCCACCGGCGGCGGCGCCGCCATGGAGTTCGTCGAGGGCAAGGCGCTGCCCGGCGTCGAAGCCCTTCTGGACCGGGAGTGAGCATGACCGCAGCACGCCGCCCGCTGATGGCGGGCAACTGGAAGATGTACAAGAACAGGTCGCAGACGAAGGCCTTCTTCGACGCCTTCGTCCCGCTGGTCGCCGGCGCCGACGACCGGGACGTGCTCGTCTGTCCGCCGTCGGTCTGCCTCGAGACGGCGCTGGCCGCGACCGCGGGCAGCGCCGTCGCCGTGGGTGCCCAGACGATGCACTTCGCGGACGAAGGGGCCTACACGGGCGAGCTCGCGCCCGGCATGCTCGTCGAGCTCGGCGTCACGCACGTGGTCCTCGGGCACTCCGAACGACGCCAGTACTTCGCCGAGAACGACGCCGACCTGGCGCGCAAGGTGCGCGCCGCCCTCGACAACGGGATGAGCCCGATCCTCTGCGTGGGGGAGAGCCTCGAGGAGCGCGAGGCTGGTCTCACCGAGGAGAAGATCGGGCGCCAGGCCGAAGAGGACCTCTCCGCGTTGAGCCCCGGCGAGCTGCCGCTCGTGGCCGTGGCCTACGAGCCCATCTGGGCGATCGGCACGGGCAGGACGGCGACCCCGGAGGTCGCCCAGGAGACGGTCGCCGCGCTGCGCGGGCGGGTGCGGGCGCGGTTCGGCGCCGCCGCCGACGCGGTTCGCATCCTGTACGGAGGCAGCGTCAAGCCCGGCAACATCGACGTGCTGATGGCGCAGCCCGACATCGACGGCGTGCTGGTCGGCGGGGCCAGCCTCGACCCGGAGGGCTTCGCGCGCATCGTCCGTTTCGTGGAGACGGCGTGAGCGAGGCCGGTGCCCCTGATCCGGCGCTCTCGCCGACGGGCCAGGTCTACCGGCCGGTCGTCCTCATGGTCCTCGACGGGTGGGGCTGCGCGCCCGCGGGCCCGGGCAACGCCATCGCGCTGGCTGCGACGCCGGTCTTCGACGGTTTGATCGCGCGCTATCCGCACGGCGTGCTCGACGCCTCGGGCGAGGCCGTCGGCCTGCCGCCGGGCCAGATGGGTAACTCGGAGGTCGGGCACCTCAACATCGGCGCCGGGCGCGTGGTGTACCAGGAGCTCACGCGCATCTCGAAGGCCATCGCCGACGGCGAGTTCTTCGAGAACCGCGTGCTGGTGCAGGCCTGCGACAAGGCGGCGGGGAGGGGCAGCACGCTTCATCTGATGGGCCTCGTCTCGGCCGGCGGCGTGCACAGCGACCTTGGGCACCTCGAGGCTTGCCTCGAGCTGGCGCGGCGGCGCTCGGTCGGCCGCGTCGTCGTCCACGCCTTCCTCGACGGCCGCGACACGCCGCCGCGGAGCGCCGAGGGGTACCTCGCCAGAGTCGGCGACGAGATGGCGCGGCTCGGTGTCGGCCGCTACGGGGTCGTCGTCGGCCGCTACTACGCCATGGATCGCGACACCCGCTGGGAGCGCACCAAGCTCGCCTACGACGCCCTCGTCTACGGCGAGGGCTTCTTCGCCGCCGACGCGCGCAGCGCCGTCACCGCCGCCTATGCGCGCGGCGAGAACGACGAGTTCGTGCGCCCGACCGTCGTCGCGCCCGACCCCGCGGCGCGGGTCGCCGACGGCGACGTCTGCCTCTTCTTCAACTTCCGCCCGGACCGCGTGCGGCAGCTGACGCGCGCCTTCTTCGAGCGCGACTTCGACGAGTTCGACCGCGGACCGCGCCCGCCGGCCGTCGACTTCGTCACCATGACGCGCTACAAGAAGGAGTTCCCCGTGCCGGTGGCGTTCGCGCCGGAGCGCCCCGAGCACGTGCTCGCCGAGGTGCTCGCGGAGCACGGTCTGCGCCAGCTCCACATCGCGGAGACCGAGAAGTACGCCCACGTCACGTTCTTCTTCAACGGGGGGGTGGAGAAAGAGGTCCCCGGCGAGGAGCGCGTGCTGATCCCGAGCCCGCGCGACGTGCCCACGTACGACCACAAGCCGGAGATGAGCGCCGTCGAGGTGACCGACGAGCTCGTGCGCCGGCTCGAGGGCGGCGCGTTCGACTTCGTCGTCGTGAACTACGCCAACGCCGACATGGTGGGGCATACGGGGGTGATCGCGGCGGCGGTCCGGGCGGTCGAGACGGTCGATGTCTGCGTGGGTCGCGTCGTCGACGCGACTCTCTCGGTCGGCGGCGTCTGCCTCGTCACCGCCGACCACGGCAACGCGGACAACATGCTGGAGCCGGACGGCGGCGCGAGCACCGCCCACAGCCTCAACCGCGTGCCCTTCGTCGCCACGGCGGACGGCGTCGCCGTCCGCGACGGCGGCCGGCTCTGCGACCTCGCGCCGACGGCGCTGCACCTGCTCGGCGTGCCGTCGCCGGCCGAGATGACCGGTCGCGACCTGCTTGTCCCGCAGGCCGCCGACGGGGTCTGAGCGAGAAGCCCCGGCCCGGGCTGCCCACCCCGCATGTTGCCGTCGCGAGACAAGGTGCAACAATGCTATGCTTGCATACACGTCAGCCTCGAGTCACGGGAGAAGCCTGGGTGATCTTCACTACTGCTCTGATCGTCGTGCACCTGATCGTGTGCCTCCTTCTCGTGGTCCTCATCCTGCTGCACTCCGGCAAGGACTCGGGCATGGCCAGCGTCACCGGCTTCTCGTTCGCCTCGCAGGCGAGCGTCATGGAGCGCAATCTCACGCGCTACACGATCATCACCGGTGTCACGTTCTTCTTCACCACGTTCCTGCTGGTCTGGAGGCTGGGGTAGTCGTTTCTTGGCCCCGAAGGGCTTTGAGCCCGGGCGGGGCCGGGTTGAGGAGCAAGGGGCACGACGCCCTCGAAGCAAGAGGACCAGAACGACCGGGAGGTGCGAGTATCGGGTAGGAGCGCATGAGGGGGGAGCCCCGAGCTACGAACGGCGTCGCGCCGACGGGGGGTTCTCGCAGGAGTTCTGGTCTTTCCAAGGAGGTCACCTTGAAGAATTCGACACACGCGTGGCGTCTGGCCGTACTTGGCCGCTCATGCTCATGGTCGGCGCCCTCATGTTCGTCGCCGCCTGCGGCGATGACGAGGAGGCACGCCGCACCGACGGACCAGGGCACGCCCAAGGCCGGCGGCACCTACAACTACCCGCTCGTCGGCCAACCCGGTCTCCATCGAGCCGGTCAACGCCCAGGAGTCCGAGGGCATGCAGGTCGCCCACCAGGTCTTCGAGGGTCTGGTCAAGTATCAGCATGAACGACAAGGGCGAGATGGAGGCCGTGCCCGAACATCGCCGAGAGCTGGGACGACCGACCGACTCCAGACGCTGGACCTTCCACCTCAAGAAGGGCGTCATGTTCCGCCGCCCGTGAGCCGCGAGGTCATGGCGCAGGACTTCGTCGACTCGTGGAACTACGTCACCGACCCGAAGAACCGGTCGCTACGTCGTCGTACATCCTCGCCCCGATCGAGGGCTGCGACGACGGCGGCTACCAGGTCGACCCAAGAAGGGCCTCACCGGCGTCAAGGCGATCGACGACTACACGCTCGAGGTCAAGCTGCGCTACCCGTTCGCCGAGTTCCCGCAGACGCTCGGCCACACCGTCGCCTCGGCGCCGGCCGGTCGACTACATCAAGAAGATCGGCGCGAAGGCCTTCAGCCAGAAGCCCGTCGGCACCGGCCCGTACATGGTCGAGACGTGGAAGAACAACCAGTACGTCGACGCTCGTCAAGAACCCGGACTACTGGGACACCGAGAACGCGGCCGTACGTCGACAACATCCACATGCCGATCATCACCTCGAGTCGCAGACCGCAGTGGCTCGAGTTCCAGAAGGGCAGCATCGACTACACCATCGTGCCGCCGGGCCAGGTCGCGGCCGCCGAGGCCAACCCCAAGGTCAAGAGCGGCGAGTGGACGGCCAAGGCGTGGCCCGACACTCGCCATCGTACTTCATCGGCATCAACATGAACGACCAGGTCGCTCGGCGGCACGAAGGCCTCGAGCTGCGCAAGGCGATCGTCCATGTCGGCCGACGCCACAGAACGTCATCAACATCGTCAACGAGGGCGTGCCGCTGCCCGCCACCGGCTACGTCCCCGAGGGCATCCCCGGCTACCAGCCCGACCAGACCCCGTACCCGTACGATCCCGAGGCGGCCAAGGCGATCATCGCCGGTCTGGGCAACGTCCCGACCCTCAGCTACTGGTACAACACCGACGAGGGTCACCAGAAGATCGGCCGAGGTGCTGCAGGCCGGCTGGACAGACGGCCGGCACTCGACGTCAAGCTCAGCAACTTCGAGTGGGGCACGTTCCTCGACAAGCTCTCCAAGGGCAACGCGGGCAGCGGCAGCCAGGTCTTCCGCATGGGCTGGATCGCCGACTACCCGTCGATGGACAACTTCCTCTACCCGCTGTTCCAGTCGGCCAGTCGCGTACCGACAGCTACACGCTTCTACTCCAACCCGCAGTTCGACGACGCTGCTCGAGCAGGCGCGTCCGACGGCCGACGACGCCGCAGCGCTACAACCTGTACGCGCAGGCCGAGAAGCTCATGCTCACCGACATGCCCGGCATCCCGCTCGTACTACTACCGCGACTTCCGCGTGACCAACAACCGCATCGGCAACTTCATCCACGACCCGATGGGCTTCACCGACATGTGGACCCTCTGGGTCAAGTGACGCGCGTGATCTGCGAGCTTGCGTATGCAGTCGTGAATATCTAGACTGCGCGCAGTCGTCGCAGTGGCGGCCCGCCGCTGAGACCAGCGGCGGGCCGCCACTCGTTTCCGGCTCGAGTGCAGGGTCATCGCGTCCATCGGCCCGCGTGGTGCGGGCCACGCCGGGTGAGGTAGAGTAGCGCGCATGCTGTCGTACATCGATCAGACGTCTCTTCCAGCTCGTCATCGTGCTCATCGGCGTCACCGTCATCACGTTCCTCATCATGTTCGCGATCCCGGGCGACCCCGCGCAGCATGCTCGCCGGCAAGAACGCGACGCCCGAGAAGATCGCCGCGATCCGCGTCCAGCTCGGTCTCGACAAGCCGATCTACGTGCAGTACGGCAAGTTCTGGTCGGCGGACTGCTGCACGGCGACCTCGGCGAGTCGTACTACCTGCAGCAGGCCGGTCACCGAGATGATCAGGGAGAACGCCCCCAACACCATCCAGCTGGCGCTCGCGGCCGTGCTCATCGAGCTGCTCGGCATCCCGCTCGGGCATCTACTCGGCCCTGCGCCAGTACACGTTCTGGGACACGGCGCTCGACCACGGCGGCGCTCATCATCTGGGGCATCCCGGTGTTCGTGCTCGGCCTCTTCATGCAGTGGTTCTTCGGCCTCAAGCTCGAACCTGCTGCCGCTGATCGGCGCCGGCGACAACGTGCTGTGGGTCATCCCGGCGACCTGGGACAGCTTCGCGACGCTGATCCTGCCGGCCGTCACGCTCGGCCTCATCGAGGTCGCCTACATCTCGTACATGCAGCGCGCCTCGATGCTCGAGGTCATCCGCTCCGACTACATCCGCACGGCGCGCGCCAAGGGCCTCTCCGAGCGCAGGGTCGTCACCAAGCACGCCTTCAAGAACGCCGTCATCCCGGTGATGACCATCGCCGGCATCGACCTCGGCGCCCTCATGGGCGGCGCCATCCTCACCGAGACCGTCTTCTCGCGCCCCGGCATCGGCCTCATGATCTACCAGGCCATCGGCGCCCGCGACCTGCCGGTGGTCGCCGGCGGCGTGCTCTTCGCCACCGTCGTCTACGTGTTCGCCAACCTGTTCGTCGACCTCGGCTACGCCTGCGTCGACCCGCGCATCCGGCTCGAGGAGTAGCGTGGCCGAGCGAGCTACGACCCGAGTCGCGACACCAGCGGCACAGCTCGTCGAACCTCGACGAGCGCCGGCATCAGCGCGGTCAGCGAGCCCGACGTCCTCGAGGAGCGCGCCGCGAAGATGGCCGGCAGTGGCGCGGCAAGCCGCTCGGCCTGTGGGCCGACACGTGGCGCCGCCTCAGGCGCAACCAGCTCGCCCTCGTCGGCCTCGTGCATCATCATCGTCTTCATCATCGTCGGCATGGTCGCAGGAGATCGCCAACCTCGCCGGCCGACGGCCGCGGCTCGGCGCCGTACGACCCCAACGCAGGTCGAACTACGACGCTCTCGCCCGAAGGGCTGCGGCTCGCCGCCGTCGCTGGTCGCACCCGTTCGGCACCGACTACCTCGGCCGCGACGTCTTCTCGCGCACGCTCGTCGCGACGCGCATCTCGCTGCTCGTCGGCGTCATCGCCGTCGCCATCGCCCTGATCATCGGCCTCGTCGCTCGGGCCGATCTCGGGCTACTACGGGGGCTGCGTCGACACGTGTCATCATGCGCACTCGCCGACGTCTTCTTCGCCTTCCCCTACATCCTCTTCGTGCTGCTCATCATGACCGTGCTGGGCCCGGGCTTCGTCAACGTGTTCATCGCCATCGGCATCCTCGGCTGGGCGACGCTACGCGCGCCTCAACCGCGGCTCGGTGCTGAGCGTCAAGGCCATGGAGTACGTCGAGGCGGCGCGCGCCCAGGGCGCCAGCGACCTGCGCATCATCTTCCGGCACGTGCTGCCCAACACGATGGCGCCGGTCTACGTGGCCATCGCCATGGGCGTCGGCGGCGCCATCGTCACCGAGGCGGCGCTGAGCTTCCTCGGCATCGGCATCCAGCCGCCCGACGCCAGCTGGGGCAAGATGATCGCCGACTACCTCACCTACCTCTGCGGCCGGCAGCTGGTGGATGCTCGACGTTCCCCAGCATCGCCCTCGTGCGTCACGGTGTTCGGCTTCATCTCGTTCGGCAACGGCCTGCGCGACGCCACCGACCCCAAGCTCAAGGAGTAGGCGTGGCCGAACGACTTCTCGAGGTCACGGACCTCTCGACCCACTTCTTCACCCACGCCGGCGTGGTCAAGGCGGTCAACGGCGTGAGCTTCACGCTCGACCGCCAGGAGACGCTCGGCATCGTCGGCGAGTCCGGGTCGGGCAAGACGGTGGCGGCGCTCTCGATGCATGCGCCTCGTCCCCGACCCGCCGGGCAAGATCGTCGAGCGGCGGCATCACGCTGGGCGGCCGCGACCTGCGTCAGCTCAGCGACGACGAGATGCGCCAGGTGCGCGGCAACGACATCGCGATGATCTTCCAGGACCCGATGACCAGCCTCAACCCGGTCTTCAAGATCGGCGACCAGATCGCCGAGGCGATCATGCTGCACCAGGACAAGAGCAAGGACGAGGCCTGGCAGCATGGCGGCCGAGCTGCTCGACCGCGTCGGCATCCCCGACGCCGAGAAGCGCGTCAAGCAGTACCCCTTCGAGTTCTCCGGCGGCATGCGCCAGCGCGCGATGATCGCCATGGCCATCTCCTGCAACCCCGACATCCTCATCGCCGACGAGCCGACCACGGCGCTCGACGTCACCATCCAGGCGCAGATCATCGAGGTCGTCCGCGAGATGCAGGAGCAGTACGACTCCGGCGTCATCCTCATCACCCACGATCTCGGCGTGGTCGCCGAGATCGCCGACAAGGTGATGGTCATGTACGGCGGACGCACCGTCGAGTACGGGCCCGATCGACGAGATCTTCTACAACCCGCACCACCCGTACACGTGGGGCCTGCTGGGCTCGCTGCCGCGTCTCGACCTCGTCGAGAAGACGCGGCTGACGCCCATCAAGGGCCAGCCGCCGGACCTCATCCGCTGCCCGCGGGCTGCCCGTTCGCGGGCGCTGCGCCTACGAGCGGCCGGAGTGCCGCGACGACTGGCCGGCGCTCGAGATCGTCGGGCCGGAGCACGGCGTGCACTGCTGGATCCCCAGCGACCGAGCGCGAGGCGATCCGCGCCGCGCTGCCGCACTTCAGGAGCGCGGCCGCATGAGCCTGCTCGAGGTCCGCAACCTGAAGAAGCACTTCCCGATCAAGAGCGGCGTGCTCAAGCGCACCACCGGGCAGGTGTACGCCGTCGACGGCGTCTCGCTTCTCGGTCGACGAAGGGCGAGACGCTCGGCCTCGTCGGCGAGAGCGGCTGCGGCAAGTCGACGACCGGCCGCGCCGTCCTGCGCCTGATCGACGCCGACCGCCGGGCCAGGTCGATCTTCGAGGGCATCGACGTCATGACGCGCCTCGCGCGGCGAGATGCAGCGCCTGCGCCGCGACATGCAGATCATCTTCCAGGACCCGTACGCCTCGCTGAACCCGCGCATGCGCGTGCGCAACATCATCGGCGAGCCGCTGCGCATCCACGGCATCGGCACCGAGGCCGAGCGCAAGCAGCGCGTCTTCGAGCTGCTCGAGACCGTCGGCCTGAGCGCCGAGCACGCCGAGCGCTACCCGCACGAGTTCTCCGGCGGGCAGCGCCAGCGCATCGGCGTCGCCCGCGCGCTGGCGCTCAACCCGCAAGCTCATCATCTGCGACGAGCCGGTGAGCGCCCTCGACGTCTCGCATCCGCGCCCAGGTCATCAACCTGCTCGAGGACCTGCAGGACGAGTTCGACCTCACCTACCTGTTCATCGCCCACGACCTCTCCGTCGTCAAGCACATCTCCGACCGCGTCGCCGTCATGTACCTCGGCAAGATCGTCGAGATCGCCGGCAGCGACGTGCTCTACGACTGCCCGCAGCACCCCTACACCGAGGCGCTGCTCTCGGCCGTGCCGATCCCCGACCCGCACACCGAGCGCGCCCGCCGGCGCATCATCCTCGAGGGCGACGTGCCGAGCCCGGCCAACCCGCCGAAGGGCTGCGTCTTCCACCCGCGCTGCCCGCGCGCGCAGGAGATCTGCACGACGGCGATGCCCCCGCTGGTCGAGCACGGGCGGCGACGCCGGCGCGCAGCACCAGGTCGCCTGCTACTTCCCGGCGCGGTTCGACACGGGTACGCGCGTGGTGCGCGGCGAGCCGTTCATGGAGGCCGCGCCGGCGGAGGCTGCCGGCCAGGGCGCCCCGGCGGACGGTCCCGCGTCGTCTCAGTGAGGTCGGCTGTGCGCTTGTCTCCTCGCCCCTGTGTGAGCGCCCTTCTGCTCATCGTGCTCGTGCTGTCCTTGGCGACGCTCGCGGGGTGCGGCGACGAGACGGGCGGCGACGCCGCGGACGCAGTCGCGTCGGCGTCGCCGCGGACCGAGGAGATCCTGGCCTGGGTCGAAGGCGAGCCGATCACCCAGGCCGACGTCGACGTGGTGCTGGCCGAGGCGCGCCTCGCCGACGAGCCCGACGAGCCCGACGCGGCCCTCGAGGAGGCGATCGGCCGCGTGCTGGTGCGGCGCGAGGCCGAACGCCTCGGCGTCACCGTCGACGAGGCCGCGCTAGAGGAGCGGCTGGGCGCGATCGGCGAGCGCCTGGGCGGCGAGGAGGCGCTGATCGCGAGGCTGCAGACCGCGGCGATGACGCGCGAGCAGCTCCGTCAGGGCGCCGAGTACGGCCTGCTTCGTGAGCGCCTCCGCGACCAGAAGTTCGCCGATCACCGCACCTCGACAAGGCGCTGCGGCGCTTCTACGACGAGAACCGCGAGCAGCTCTTCACCGAGCCCGCGGCCGTGGAGCTCGGGAGCATCCTCTTCCGTGGCGTCAACGCGGCCAACGGCGTAGCCGGCCAGCTGCGCGCCGGCAAGTCCTTCGAGAAGATGGCGCGCACCTACAGCATGGATCCCGAGACGAAACAGAACGACGGCATGATGGGCTGGGTGCAGGTGTCATCGCTCCCTGAGCCGCTGGCGCGTGCCGCCGAGGGTCTGAAGCGTGGCGAGGTCTCCGGCGTCGTGCAGGGGCCGGGAGGCTGGTTCGTGCTCAAGCTCTACGACCGCCGCGAGGCCAGGACGCGGACATTCGCCGAGGTCGAGGGCGAATTGCGGATCGAACTCGACCGCCGCGAGCGCCTGCAGGCGCTTGAAGGCTGGCTCGAGAGGGAGCGCGAGCGCGTTCAGGTCGAGCGCGTCGGCGACTGACCGGCCGAACGCCGGCGACCCATCTCCGCGCGCGCCGCGCACCCTCGTGGCGCCGTCCCGCGCCAACGGGGGGCTCGCTGTGGTCGCTTGGTATACTCGGCCGACAGCGAACTGAGGGGTCTCCGATGAAGTACTCGCTCGTCATGCTCGGTGTCGTCGCGGCCGTCGTGCTGACGCTGGGCGCCTTCAACCGCGAGCTCGATGTCGACGTCGACTACGCCGTCGGCGTCTGGCGGTCGGTCAACGCATTCTGGCTGTTCGCGATCGCCGCCGGCCTCATCGTGGCGGCCGGGATCTTCTCCGCGCTTCTCGCCCAGACCCGCGGCTGGCGGGCGCGCGGCAAACTCGAGAAGGAACTGCTCGATGTCTATCGTCGGCTGCGCGCCGTCGAGGGCGAACAAGCCGAACAGGCGGAGCAGGCCGTCGAGGCCGAGCGGGCCGAGGAGGCCCCGCAGGAGACGATGACGGCCGCCGGACCTGCGGAGGCTGCGACAGAGGTCTGGACCGAGGCAGACGGTCCCGGTGCGCCCGAGTCGCCGCCCGCTGTCGAGGCCACGGCAGACGGCCCGACGCCGGCCGACGAGCGCGCCGACAGCTGACCTCGACGCGCGTCCGTCTGCGCGCCGCGCTACACTGCACGGCGTGACGGTGATGGTCGATCCTGGGACGTGGCGTATCGCCGACGTCGATTTCGGGGCCGTTCGCGCCCTGAGCGAGGCGCTCGGCGTCGGGGCGACGCTCGCCGAGATCCTCGTGCGGCGCGGGTACGCAGACGTCGACGCGGCGCGGGCCTTTCTCCAACCCGACCACCTCCTGCACAGCCCTTACCGGCTCGACGGCATGGCCGCGGCGCGCCGTCGTGTCGACCGGGCGCTGCAGCGCGGTGAGCCCATCGCCGTGCACGGCGACTACGACGTCGACGGCATCACCGCCACCTTCCTCCTGGTCGAGGTCCTGCGCGATCTGGGCGGTGACGTGCGCTGGCACCTGCCCAACCGGTTCAGCGAGGGCTACGGCATCTCACCGGAGGCCGTCGAGGAGATGGCCGCTGCCGGAGTGCTGCTCCTGGTCACGGTCGACTGCGGTATCACGGCGCGCGACGAGGTCGCGCATGCGAAGGCCCTCGGCCTCGACGTGGTGGTCACCGACCACCACGAGCCCGAGGGCCCGCCGCCGGACTGCATCGTCGTGACGCCCAAGCTGGGCGGGTACCCGTTCCGCGACCTCGCGGGCGTCGGCGTCGCGTTCAAGCTGGCGCACGCGCTCCTCCAGGACGAGGGTGCGCCGCGCGTCGAGCTGCCGCTCGCCCTGCGGCCCTACGTCGACGTCGTCGCCCTCGGCACGATCGCCGACATCGTGCCGCTGCGCGACGAGAACCGCTCGCTGGTCGCGATGGGCCTGGGCCGTCTGCGCAGCGCACCGCGCCCTGGGCTCGCCGCGCTGATGGAGGTGAGCGGCGTCGAGCCGGCGGCGGTGAGCGCCGGGATCGTCGGGTTCCGGCTCGCCCCGCGTCTCAACGCGGCCGGCCGTCTCGAGGACGCCTCGCTCGCCCTCGAGTTGCTCGGCTGCGACGACCGCGTCGCGGCGCTGCCGATCGCCCTCAAGCTCGACGAGCTCAATCGCGAGCGACAGGCGATCCAGCAGGCCATCGTCGCCGCCGCGGCCGAGATGGTCCCCGACCCGCCGCCACCGGCGCTCGTCCTATCTTCACCTGACTGGCACGAGGGCGTCATCGGCATCGTCGCTTCGCGCATCGCCGAGCGCTTCAATCGGCCGACGATCCTCCTGAGCGAGGGCGAGGACGTCGCCAAAGGCTCCGGCCGCAGCATCGCGGGCTTCGACCTGCTGGCCGCCGTCGAGGCGAGCGCCGAGCACCTGCTCACGTTCGGCGGTCACCGTGCCGCCTGCGGCGTGCGGCTGCCGGTGGCCGCCATCGCGGCCTTCCGCGCCGACTTCACTGCGGTCGCCGCGCGTGCCCTCGGCGATGGCGATCTCGTCCGCGTGCGCCGTGTCGACGCGGTCGTCTGCGGCGACGAGCTCACCCTCGAGCTGGCCGACGAGATCGAGCAGCTCGCCCCGTACGGTCACGGCAACCCGCGGCCGGCGCTGCTCCTCCACAGCGCGCGGCTGCAGACGCCGCGGCTCACGCGCGACCGGCGTCATCTGCAGTGCCGCGTGGCCTGTGACGGCGCCTGCGCCTCGGCCATCCACTTCGATTTCGCGGGCTCCGTCGACGCCGTCGAGGAGGGGCGCTACGACATCGCGCTGACGCTCGGCAAGAACTCGTACAACGGGCGTGTCAGCGCGCAGGTCGAGGTGAAGAGCCTGCACCTGCTGGACGATGCCGCACCCGACCTTTGCGCGACACCCTGCGACCTCGCCTGCCGCGACCGGCTGACGGGCGTCGAGCTGTGGGGCGAGCTGCTCGACGGACCTCTACCGCAGGTCGGCGAGGACGCGGCCGCGGCGGTCGAGCAGGCCCGCCGTGACGGCCGCCTGCTCGACCGCCGCGGCCGCCCGATCGCCTCGACGCTGGTCGATCTCGCCGCCGCCGGCGGGCCTGTCGTCGTACTGGCCGCCGACGTGTCGCGGCGGCGGCCGCTCTTGACGCACGACGTGCTGCCGCCGCAGCTCGGCCGTCGTGGTCTGTACCTGCACGGCGCCTGCGCGGCCGCGCGGGGAGCGCTCGTGGCCGCGCACGACGTCGCGCTCGTCGGGCACGACGTCGCTCTGGCGCGTCCCGAGCTGCTGAGCGCGGCCGCCCACCTGGTCCTCATCGACCCGCCGCCCACACGCCTCGCCTTCGAGACATTGCTGGCCGCGGCGGGCTCCGGGGCCTGGCTCCATATCCTCTGGGGCCCGGGTGAAGTACAATTCGCCGGCAAGGTCGGATCGAGCGCCTTCGACCTGCAGTCCGTGGCCCGCGCGCTCTGGCGAGTGCTCGCGGCGGCGGGCGGCCGGTTTGGCGAGGTCCCAGAGCAGGAACTTCTCCTGCAGGGCCCGTTCCTTCGGCCGCCGGCGCCGCTGGCCGCCGCCCTGCGGGCTTTCGCCGAGGCCGGGCTCGTCCGGCACACCGACGGCGGCGTCGAGCTCGAGCGTCCCGACGTCAAGGTCGACCTCACCAGGACCGAGAACTACAGAACATGGCACCGACTGTTTCAGACAAGCGACTTCATGGAGACCTGCCTGACGCGGCGTCTCTGAACGACGTCCCGGAGAAGTACGCGCCGCTGCTCGATGAGCTCTTCGCGGCCATCGAGCGCTACGACCCCGATCCCGAGCGCGAGCTGATCACGCGCGCCTTCGTGGCCGCCGTCGCGTTGCACGGGCGCCAGACGCGCAAGAGCGGCGAGGCGTACATCCACCATCCGCTGGGCACGGCGCTCAACGTCGCCCAGCTGCGGCTCGACTCCGTGACCATCGCCGCCGCACTCCTGCACGACGTGGTCGAGGACTGCGAGACGCCGGTCGAGTGGCTCCAGCAACAGTTCGGTGACGAGGTCGCGATGCTGGTCGACGGCGTCACCAAACTGACCAAGATGCACTTTACCTCCCAAGAGGAGGAGCAGGCCGAGAACTACCGCAAGATGATCGTCGCGATGGCGACCGACATCCGCGTCATCCTGATCAAGCTCTGCGACCGCCTGCACAACATGCACACGCTCTGCTACCTCAGCAAGCAGAAGCAGATCCAGAAGGCCAAGGAGACCCTCGAGGTCTACGCGCCGCTCGCCCACCGGCTCGGCATCCACAACATGAAGTGGCAGCTAGAGGATCTCGCCTTCGCCGCGCTGCACCCCCGCAAGTACCAGGAGATCCAGAAGTGGGTCGCGCAGCGCCGCGCGGACCGGGAGGACTACGCCGAAGAGGCGGCGAGCTTCATTCACGCCGAGCTCGAGAAGGCCGGCATCGAGGCCGATATCCAGGGCCGCGCCAAGCACTTCTACTCGATCTACGTGAAGATGAGCCGCCGCGGCAAGGAGTTCAACGAGATCTTCGACCTCACGGGGCTGCGCGTGCTGGTGGGGAGCGTCAAGGACTGCTACGGCGCGGTCGGCACCATCCATTCGGTCTGGAAGCCCATCCCCGGGCGTTTCAAGGACTACATCGCCATGCCCAAGTTCAACATGTACCAGTCGCTGCACACGACGGTGATCGGCCCCGGGGGCAAGCCGCTCGAGATCCAGATCCGCACCTTCGACATGCACCAGACGGCCGACTTCGGCGTCGCCGCTCACTGGCTCTACAAGGAGAAGGGCGACCGCAACCCGGACAAGCTCGCCTGGCTGCGCCAGATGATGGAGTGGCAGTCGGAGACGGGCGATCCGCGCGAGTTCATGGACACGCTCAAGATCGACCTCTTCGAGGACGAGGTCTTCGTGTTCACGCCCAAGGGCGACGTCAAGAACCTCGCCGCCGGCTCCACGCCGATCGACTTCGCCTACGCCGTCCACACCGACGTCGGCAATCACACGGTCGGCGCCAAGGTCAACGGCCGCATCGTGCCGCTGCACCACCAGCTGCACTCGGGAGACATCGTCGAGGTCATCACTTCGAAATCGAGCCGCGGGCCCTCGCGCGACTGGCTCGACGTCGTCGCCACGCCACGCGCCCGTCAGAAGGTGCACCACTTCTTCCGTCGCGAGCGGCGCGAGGACTCGGAGCACTCCGGCCGCGACCTGCTGCAGGATCTGATGCGGCGCGAGGGTCTGCCGGCCCAGAAGATCATCGGCTCCAAGGTCTTCGGCCAGATCGTCAAGGACATGGGGTACGCCAAGGCCGAGGACCTCTTCGTCGCTCTCGGGTCGGGCCGCGTCACCGTGAAGACTGTGGTCAACAAGGTGATGCAGCGGGCCGGCACCATGAAGGAGGCGACGCCGAGCGCCGAGCTGCTGCAGTCGCGGCGCGAGCCGTCCGTGGGTCCCGCCGCCGTCTCCGGCGTGTACGGCATCGCCGTCGAAGGCATGAGCGACATCATGGTGCGCATGGCGAGTTGCTGCCGGCCGATCCCAGGAGACGACATCGTCGGCTACATCTCGCTGGGCAAGGGCATCACGATCCACCGCCGCGACTGCAAGAACGCGCGCGCCCTTGCCAAGAACCCCGAACGCTTCACGAAAGTCGACTGGCAGGGCCTCGGCGGCGTCGCCTTCCGTGTCGAGATCCAGGTCGAGGCGCTCGACCGCAACCATCTGCTCGAGGACGTGGCCCGCACGCTCGGCGACTCAGGGGTCAACATCCTGGCGGGCAGCGTGCAGACGCTGCCCGACGGTGTGGTGCGCGACCGCTTCACGATCGAGGTCGGCGACGTACGGCAGCTTGACAACATCCTCGCCAACATCCGCGCCGTCGACACGGTGTACGACGCCTACCGCGTCGTGAGCGGCTGACACCGAGGCGAGCGGCGGCGGACGGCGGCCACGGGCCGCCGTCCGCCGCCGCTCGACGCTTCCGTCGGGGGTCTGATACCGTAACGCCGATCGATCGTCGTCCGCGAGGTCCCGTGTCCGAAGCGCTTGAAGTCTTCGCCGTGCCGCTCGGCCCCCTCCAGGCCAACTGCTTCATCGTCGTGAGGGGGCGCGAGGGCTTCGTCGTCGATCCCGGTGACGAAGCCGAGGTCGTCATCGACGCCTTCACGGAGTTCGGCTTTGCGCCGGCCGCGGTGCTCGTGACCCATGGCCACTTCGATCACATCGGCGGTGTCGCGGCGATCGCGCGCCACTTCGAGATCCCCGTGTACATGGGCGCCGGAGACGCAGCGCAGAGCGCCGACGCGGGCCTCGGCTCGCTGGCCGGCTTCGACGTGGAGCCCGTCGACGGCGCGATCCTGCTCGCGGGCGAGCAGGAGCTCGCCCTGCCGATCGCGGTGACGGCGATCCCCACCCCCGGTCACTCGCCGGGGGGCTTCACCTTCGCGATCGACGGTCACCTGTTCGTCGGGGACCTGCTCTTCCACGGGAGTGTGGGCCGCACGGATCTCCCCGGCGGCGACATGGACCAGCTGCTCAGGTCGGTGGCCGAGCTGGTGCGGCGCTTCCCAGCGGACAGCGCCGTCCACTGCGGCCACGGGCCCGACACGTCGCTTGGGCGCGAGCTCGCGCTGAACCCGTTTCTGTCGCCCCTGCGCCACGATCCGGGACACCGCTGGTGACGACGCCCAGGGCACCGAAAGGCACGTACGACCTCCTGCCCGACGAGGCGGCGGCGCGCGACGCCGTGGTCGCCGCCGCGGCGCGCGTCTTCGCCGACTTCGGCTATCGCCGGATCGTGACCCCCGAGTTCGAGGAGACGGGTCTCTTCGCGCGCGGCGTCGGTGAGGCCACCGATATCGTGCGCAAGGAGATGTACAGCTTCGAGGACAAGGGTGGCCGCTCGCTGACGTTGCGCCCGGAGGGTACGGCACCGATCTGCCGGGCCTACCTCGAGCACGGCCTGCACAAGTGGCCGCAGCCGGTGAAGCTCTGGTACTACTGCCCGATGTTCCGCTACGAGCGCCCGCAGGCGGGCCGCTACCGCGAGCACTACCAGTTCGGCGCCGAGGCGCTCGGCTCGGCCGACCCGATGGTCGACGCCGAGGTGATCATTTTGCTCGCGCGGCTCTTCGACGAGCTCGGCGTCGGCGGGCTGCGTCTGGCCGTCAACAGCATGGGCGACCCGCGTTGCCGGCCCGCGTACGTGGCGAAGCTGCGCGAGCACCTGCGCGGCCGCGAGACGGAGCTCTGCGGCGACTGTCGCGAGCGCCTCGAGCTCAATCCGCTGCGCACCTTCGACTGCAAGGTCGACAGCTGCCGCGCCGTGCTCGACGAGGCCCCGCGCCTCGTCGATCACCTCTGCGGCGACTGCCGCGCGCACTTCGAGCGCGTGCTCGACCTGCTGCGACGTGCCGGGCTCGCACCTGAGCTCGACCAGCGGCTCGTCCGCGGTCTTGACTACTACACGCGCACCACCTTCGAGTTCAGCTCGGATCAGCTCGGCGCGCAGAGCGGCGTGGGCGGCGGCGGGCGCTACGACGGCCTGGTCGAGCAGATCGGCGGGCCGGCGACGCCCGGTGTCGGCTGGGGTGCCGGCCTCGAGCGCATCGCGCTGGCCATGGGCGAGGCCGAGGTGCCGCGCCCGGCGCCGCGGGTCTACGTGGTGGCCTTCGCGGATGCGCGGGACGCCGCCTTCGAGATGACGCAGCGGCTGCGCGCCGCGGGAGTCCGCGCCGAGCTCGACCTCGCAGAGCGCAGCCCCAAGGGTCAGCTGAGGCAGGCCGGTCGCAGCGGGGCCGCCTACGCGCTGTTCGTCGGGCTCGACGACGTGATCGCCGGCGCCGTGCGCCTGCGGCGGCTCGACGGCGGCGGGGAAGAGGACCTGCCCATCGAAGCGGCCCTCGAGCGCCTCGCCGCCAAGGGAAGGGAGACGTCATGAGCCTGCGCGACACCTACCCCGGGGAGCTGCGCGCGACCGACGTCGGTCGCCGCGTCGAGCTCGCTGGCTGGGTCGCGCATCGCCGCGACCACGGCAACCTCGTCTTCATCGACCTGCGTGACCGCAGTGGCGTGATGCAGCTCGTCTTCGACCCGTCGCGCGTGCGCGACGCGCACGCGGTCGCAGAGACGGTGCGCCCCGAGTTTGTGCTCGCCGTCGAGGGCGAGGTCGTGGCGCGCTCGCCGGAGACGGTCAACCCGGGTCTGCCGACCGGCCAGATCGAGGTACGCGTGGAGCGCGTCGAAGTCCTCAATCGGGCCAAGACTCCACCGTTCGCCGTCGAGGGCGACGAGGCCGACGGCGTCGACGAGACGCTGCGCCTCAAGTACCGGTACCTCGACCTGCGGCGCGCGCCCATGCTGCGCCACCTCGAGCTGCGCCACAAGGTGGTGCAGGCCGCGCGCGCCTACTTCGACGCGCAGCGCTTCCTCGAGGTGGAGACGCCCGAGCTGACGAGGTCCTCGCCCGAAGGCGCTCGCGACTTCCTCGTGCCGTCGCGGCTGCAGCCACTGCGGTTCTACGCGCTGCCTCAGTCGCCGCAGATGTTCAAGCAGTTGCTCATGGTGGGGGGCGTCGACCGCTACTACCAGATCGCTCGCTGCTTCAGGGACGAGGACCTGCGCGCCGACCGCCAGCCCGAGCACACGCAGATCGACGCCGAGGTCTCGTTCATGACGGCCGTCGAGATCCGCACCCTGCTCGAGGGCCTGATGGATGCGATCTTCACGGCCGTCGGCGAGGGTCCGCTCTCGCTGCCGCTGCCCACGCTCACCTACGACGAGGCCATGCTGCGCTACGGCTCCGACAAGCCCGACCTGCGCTTCGGGCTCGCGATCGAAGAGCTCTCCGACGTCTTCGAGGAGAGCGGCTTCCAGGTCTTCCGCGGGGCGATCAAGGCCGGCGGAGTCGTGCGCGCGCTGCGCGCGCCCGGCGGCGGCCGTCTCTCCCGCGCCCAGATCGACAGGCTGACCGAGACGGCCAAGGAGCACGGGGCGAAGGGCATGGCCTACGTGTACGTCGAAGAGGGCCGCGCTCTGCGCGGCCCCATCGTCAAGTTCCTCTCCGAGGCCGAGCAGGGTGCACTGGCCGAGCGTGTCGCCGCCGAGCCCGGCGACCTTGTCGTCTTCGCCGCCGATCAGCCGCTCGCCGCGGCCGAGGTGCTCGGGGCCTTGCGACTCGCGCTCATCGACCTCCTCGAGCCGGCGCCGTCGGCACGATGGTCGCTGCTCTGGGTCGTCGACTTCCCACTCTTCGAGGTCGACGGGGAGACCGGCGAGCTCACCTACGGTCACAACCCGTTCAGCCTGCCCACCGACGAGACGCTGCCCTTCCTCGACTCCGACCCGCTGCGAGTCTACGGGGCCCAGTACGACCTGGTGCTGAACGGGACGGAGCTGGGCTCAGGGTCGTTGCGCAACCACAGACCCGAGTTGCAGCGCGCCGTGCTGCACGCGCTGGGCTACGACGACGCGCGCATCGACGAGGCCTTCGGCTGGTTCCTCGAGGCCCTCGAATACGGCGCACCTCCGCACGGAGGCATCGGGCTCGGTCTCGACCGGCTTGTGATGCGGCTGGTGGGTGCCGACTCGATCCGCGACGTGATCGCCTTCCCCAAGACGTCGTCGGGCGGCGAGCCTATGACCGGTGCGCCCACCGGCGTCACTGCGCTGCAGCTCAAGGAGCTTCGTCTGCGGTCGAGCTGACCGCGGCCAGCGGGCCGCCGTTCGAGCCTGCGCGGACGCTTTTCTCACCGATTCCTCAAGCTTTTGGCGGCGCTGCCGACTCTGTTGTTGAACCGATGATCGTCTGCTAGGATGGCCGCGCTCTACCTTGTGCGTGACCTCGTAGCATTCTCGAGCCAACACAGACACATCGGGAGCCTGGACTTCGGTCTCATCCTTGGATGAGCCGAGAGGGCACCCACCTGCGAGAGCAGGTTCGAGAAGAGTACGAGCACGGCAAGGTGGAGCTCTGCTGAATTGGAGGCCGGCATGGGAGTCGTGGCTCGTAACAGGTCGTTTCTGGCGACCGCTGCCCTGATCGTCGTGGGCGGGCTCGTGGTCATGGGGATGTTCACGGTCTTCTTCGCGATGGCGGAGAGCGGCAATACGACGGCGGCGCTGCCGACGGCGACGGAGCGTGTCCCGATACCGGGGAGCTACGGCATCACCGGTTCGGGGACGCTGACCATCCAGGTCACCGACGACACCCCGAAGCCGATCGCCAACGCGCTCAAAGAGCAGCGCGGCTTCGTCCTGCTTGTCTACATGAAGGGCGCCACCGCCGACATGGCGATGCTCGAGCAGGTGCGTGGTCTGAAGGCCGAGTACGCCGACGACATGTCGTTCTTCACCTACGAGGTCGATGACGTCAAGCGCCTCGGCGACATCCTGGGGCAGCTCCAGGTATACGATCCTCCGATCCTTGCGATCGTGCGCGGCGACGGCACGGTCTCCGAGATGTATACGGGCTGGATCGGGGTCAAGGTCATGGAGCAGCGGATCGCCGACGCCGCGCGCGGCCTCTGAGCCGAACGGTGCGTCTCTCGATCGCGTGACCGCGCAAGCGCCGCGCTTCGAGAGAGCGTAGGCGCACGGAGGCTCTCGGCCATCGATCCGGCCGCGTCTTGCGGCTGTGCCCGCCATGCGCGAAGATCCCGACCATGAAGGTCGGGATCTTCGCATGACGGGCCTCCGCGTCTCTTCTCGCTCCGAGTACGGACTACGCGCCATGGTCTATCTGGCGGCACAGGACGACGGCCGCGCCGTGCCGCTGCGCGAGATCGCGGCGGTCGAGGAGATCCCGGCATCGTTCCTCGAGCGCATCCTCGCGCAGCTGCGCACCCCTCGGCTTGTGCGCACGGTGCGAGGCCCTCTCGGCGGCTACCTTCTGGCCCGCCGGCCCTCGGACATCCCCGTGGGCGACGTCGTGGCGGCGGTCGATGGATCGCTGGCGGTCAACGAGTGCCTTCCTTCGGGCGGCGGGTGCGACCGCGCCGGCGCTTGCGCGTCGCGCCTCGCATGGCGCCGCCTCGAGGACGCGATCGCCCAGGCTCTCGACGGACTCTCGCTCGACGAGCTTCTCGAGGCGGTGGGCGCGTGAAGACCGTGTACTTCGACCACGCGGCGACGACGCCGGTCGACCCGCGCGTCCTCGAGGCAATGCTGCCGTTCTACGGCGAGCGCTACGGCAATCCCTCGGAGCTGCATCGGCTTGGCCGTGGCGCGCGCCTGGCCGTCGAAGAGGCGCGCGTCCGGGTCGCCGCCCTGCTTGGCGCCGGCGAGACGGAGATCGTGTTCACCGCCGGCGGGACCGAGGCCGACAACCTGGCTCTCAGCGGGCCGCTGCAGCGCTGCGGCGAGCCCGGTCGCCTCATCATCAGCGCGGTGGAGCACGCGGCCGTCGCCGAGACTGCCGGGGCCCTGCGCGATCTGGGCTGGGCGATCGACGTCGTGCCGGTCGACGGTGACGGCGTCGTCGACCTCGAGGCGTACGCGGCGGCCTTCAGGCCAGAGACGCGGCTCGCCTCGGTGATGCACGCGAACAACGTCGTCGGCACGCTGCAACCGATCGCCCAGCTGGCCGGCATCGCTCACGAACACGGCGCCCTCTTCCACACCGACGCCGTGCAGGCGGTCGGAGCGCTGCCGGTCGATGTCGAGGAGCTGGGCGTCGACCTCCTGAGCCTCTCCGCGCACAAGTTCTACGGCCCGAAGGGGATCGGGGCGCTCTACGTGCGCCGCGGGACGAAGCTTCGCCCGATCCTCCATGGAGGTGGCCAGGAGCGTGCGTTGCGTTCGGGCACCGAGAACGTGCCGGGGATCGTCGGTCTCGGCGTCGCCGCGAGCCTGGCGGCCGCCCAGACGTCCGAGGATCGTCTTCGGCTTGAGGGCCTGCGTGACCGCCTGATCGCCGACGTCGTCGCGACGACGCCTGACGCGAGCCTGGTTGGCCACCCCCTGCGGCGACTCCCCGGCAACGCCTGTTTCGCGGTGCGCTACGTCGAGGGCGAGTCGCTGCTCCTGCAGCTCGACGCCCGGGGCATCATGGTCGCGAGCGGTTCCGCCTGCGCCTCCGGTGCGCACGAGCCGTCCCACGTGCTTCTCGCGTTGGGACTTGGCCAGGAGGAGGCGCATGGCAGCCTGCGCGTCAGCCTCGGTAGGGGCAGTACCGAGGAGGAGGTCGCGTACTTCCTCGAGGTGTTTCCCAAGGTCGTCGCCGCGCTGCGGCGGATGAGCCCGCTGTCTCCGAGGGGGTGACGGTGTACGCGGACCTCGTGATGGAGCACTTCGCCACGGCGCGCAACGTGGGGGAGCCCAGCGACGCGGGCGGCGCCGGCGAGGCGCGGCAGAGCGTTGGCTGAGGTGAGATCGGTACTCGTCGGCGTGAGCGGCGGCGTGGACAGCGCCGTCGCCCTGCATCGCCTGAAGGACGCCGGCGCCGAGGTGCGCGCCGCGATGGTGGACCTGTGCGGCGCGCAGGACGAGCGCGGCTGTCGCCGCTCGGAGTCCTGGCGGCGTGCGCGCGACGCGGCCGCCACGGCCGGAGCGCCGTTCGAGGTGCTTGACGACCGGGAGGGCTTCGCGCGGACGGTCGTCGAGCCGTTCGTCGCGTCGTACCTCTCCGGGGAGACGCCGAACCCCTGCGCCGCCTGTAATCGCCGGCGCTTCGCGCTGCTGGCTCGCCGGGCCGCCGGGCAGGGAGTCGCGACCGTCGCCAGCGGTCACTACGCGCGCCTCGTGCGGCACCGCGGTCGCCCGTACGTGGCGCGCGCGGCCGATCGCGCAAAAGACCAGTCGTACATGCTGTGGATGCTCGGCGAGGAGACGCTCGCACGCCTTGCGCTCCCTCTCGGCGAGATGACGAAGAGCGAGGTCCGTGGCATCGCCCGGACGCTCGGTCTCGAGGCCGCCGAGGCGCCTGAGAGCCAGGAGGTGTGTTTCGCGCCCGACGGCTACCGCCACTTTCTCGCGGCGCGGGGGATCGAGCCGCGCCGGGGCCGCTTCGTCGACCGGTGCGGCGACGGGATCGGCGAGCACGACGGGCACTGGCTGTTCACGATAGGCCAGCGTCGGGGCATCGCCGTGCCGGGCGGCCCGTGGTACGTGCTCGAGCGCCGGGCGGCGGAGAACGAGGTCGTTATCGGGAGGGCCGACGAGTTGCTCGAGCGCCGCCTGCTGCTGCGCGACGTCGTCGACCGTGGCATCGAGGAAGACAGCGGCCGTGATGACGCCGAGACGCTTCTGGTGCAGCTCCGCTACCGCTCTCCGGCGGTGCCGGTGTGCGGCCTCGGCAGGCGCGTCGACGGGCGTCTTCTCGTCGAGCTCGAGGCGCCCTTCGCGGGGCTGGCCCCGGGCCAGTCGGCGGTGTTCTATCGCGGCGACCGCGTCGTGGGCGGCGGCGTGATCACGACGGCGACGCCGTGAAGCATGCGCCGCCCGAGTGGGGACGGGCCCGCCGGGGGGGTATGATAGGGTTCGCTCGAAATCGGGCGCATGGCCCTGCGGAGAGGAGAGCAGCGTGGACGTGACAACCGTGGTGCTCGTGACCGCCAGCGATATCCTGCGCTATGCGGCAGCCTTCTTCTTCGTCCTCGTCGCCATCGCCATGGCGTACGCGCTCTTCCGCGCCGGCCACGTGCTCGCCCGCGCCGACAAGATGCTCGAGGACGTCGGCCGTGAGGCGGTCCCGCTGCTCCGCAAGACCGGAGAGACCCTCGACGGCGTCAACGGCAGCCTGTCGAACGTCGATGAGATCACCCGCGACGTGGCCGACATGACCGACAAGGTCAACGGGCTCGTGACCGGGGTCGAGGCCGCGATGCGCGCGCCCGCCAGGAAGGCCGCCGCCTTCGGCAGCGGCGTCCAGCAGGCGGTCAGCAGCTTCATGCGGCGCGACCACGGCCGCGCGACCGCCGCCGACGACGCTGCGGCGACGCCCGGCTGGCAGGCGCCTGAGCCCTCACCGACCGAGGCCTCGGCGGCCGAGTCCGCCGCCGAACCCGACGCGTCCGATACCCCGTCTGCGGCGCCGGAGGAGGAGTCGCCGGCGTGAGCTTCTTCGGCAGACTCGCCATGAGCGCCGCACTGACCGCCGCGGCGGTGGGCTACTACGCGAAGCGCAGGCACGACGCGACCGGCGTCGGGTACGTCGAGGTGCTGCTCGAGCTGCCCGGCGACGTGCAGCGTCTCGCGGAGGGTCTGCGCGAACGCTCGAAGCGCGCCATCGACGAGGGCCTGATCGCCGCGCGTGCCCGTGAGGCTGAGCTCACTCTGCTTCTCGAGACCGGGAGCGACGCGGCGGCTTCACCGCAGTGAGGCCGCAGATGTGCGAGTCGTCCATCCGCCTCGAAGTCAGGGCGGCCGTCACGGCCCTCCCGACCGTCCGCATGGTGCTCGGCGGCGTCGCCGTTCGCCTCGATCTGTCGTTGGAGGAGCTCGAAGACCTCTCACTGGCGGCGACCGAGCTTCTGCGCGCCGCACTCGACAGCGAGCCGCTCGACTCGTGGGCGCTCGAGATGGCGATCGTGGACGGCGCCCTGCACGTGGTCGCCGGTCCGTACCGGTCGCCCGACCTGCGCCGGCGTTTGGAGGGCGGGTCCGGCGACAATGCCTGCCTCGACCTCTGCCGTCTGCTCAGCCACACGCTCGACTCGTTCTCCCTCGAAGGCGACGACGACGGTTTCAGCGTGGCGATGGTCAAGGGGAGTGGGCGGCGCGCATGACCCCACGAGACGACCGGCGCGCCAAGGACCCGCTCGACCTCAAAGGCCTGCCAGGCCAGGCCCGCGGTCTGCGCGACGACGATGACGACGACGAGAGGGAACCCGTCGTCCCGGTTCACACCGGCCGCGGTCGCGACGAGTCCGAGAAGCTCGACCAGTACCTGTTGCGCCGCTATCACCTCCACGGCGATCGCAAGGCGCGCGACCAGCTGATCACCATGTACATCCCGCTCGTGCGCTCGCTGGCGCGCCGCTACGCGAGCCGCGGCGAACACTTCGACGACCTCGTCCAGGTCGGCGCCATCGGCCTGATCAAGGCAATCGACCGCTTCGACCTCACGCGCGGCGTCGAGCTGACCACATACGCGACCCCGAACATCGTCGGCGAGATCAAGCGCTACTTCCGCGACAAGGGGTGGTCGGTGCGCGTCCCGCGCGGCCTGCAGGAGCTCAACATCCGCCTCAACAAGGTGATCGACGAGCTCGTCCCGCGGCTGCAGCGCGCGCCCACCATCAGCGAGCTGGCCGAGGCTGCCAGCGCCACTCCCGAAGAGGTGCTCGAGGCGCTGGAGACGAGCCAGGCCTACAACTCCATCTCGCTGAACGCGTCGCCGAACTCCGAAAGCGGCGATGAGGACGGGGGCCTGATCGACTTCCTCGGCGGTCCCGAAGCCGCCTACGAGACGATGGAGGACCGCACGACGCTCGCCCCCGGCTTCGCGAAGCTCGACAAGCGCGAGCGCTACATCCTCCACCTGCGCTTCTTCGAAGGGCTCACGCAGTCCCAGATCGCCGAGCGCGTCGGCATCTCCCAGATGCATGTCTCGCGCCTGATCCGCCGTTCGCTCGAGAAGCTGAGAGAAGAGATCGGCGACCTTGACCGGCCCGGCGTCTCCCGCATCTCCGGCGAGCAGTGACGGGCGCCGACACCACGACCATCGAGAGGGCCCGAACGTGAACGCCGCCGACATCCGCACCCGTTTCATCGAGTTCTTCGTGGCCCGCGGGCATCTGGCCGGCGAGCCGGCCAGCCTCGTGCCCGCGGGCGACCCCAGCGTCCTCTTCACAAGCGCCGGCATGCAGCAGTACAAGCCTTACTACCTCGGCGTCGACACCCCCCCGGCGACGCGCGTCACGACCGCCCAGCGCTGCTTCCGCACCAACGACATCGAGAACGTGGGCAAGACCGCCCGGCACCTCACCTTCTTCGAGATGCTGGGCAACTTCTCGTTCGGCGATTACTTCAAGACCGAGGCGATCGACTGGGCGCTCGAGCTCTCCGACGAGTTCGGCATCGACCGCGACCGCATCTGGGCGACGACCTTCGGCGGCGACGAGTCCGTCCCGCCGGACGACGAGGCCGTGCAGCTGTGGGTCGATCGCGGCATCCCCGAGGAGCGTATCGTCCGTCTCGGCCGCAAGGACAACTTCTGGGGTCCGGTGGGCCCGGCGGGGCCGTGCGGGCCCTGCTCCGAGCTCTACTACGACATGGGTCCCGAGGTCGGCTGCGGCGGGCCCGACTGCGCGCCGGGCTGCGACTGCGACCGCTTCATGGAGTACTGGAACCTGGTCTTCGTGCAGTACGACATGGACGAGCGGGGGGCGCTCACGCCGCTGCCGCGCCCGAGCATCGACACCGGCATGGGGCTCGAGCGCATCGCCGCCGTGACGCAGGGTGCGGTCACCGTCTTCGAGTGCGATCTCTTCGCGCCGCTCATCGCTCTCGGCGCCGAATGCGCAGGTGTCGACCCGAAGGGTTCGGTGGCGACCGTGCGTGCCCTGCAGACCATGGCCGAGCACTCGCGCGGCGCGGCCTTCCTCGTGATGGACGGCGTCGTTCCCAGCAACGAGGGCCGCGGGTACGTGCTTCGCCGCATCATCCGCCGAGCGGTGCAGCAGGGCGTCTCGGTCGGCATCGACGAGCCCTTCCTGGCCGGCCTCTGCGCGCGCGTCGTCGAGTTGATGGGCGACGCCTATCCTGCGCTCGTCGCCAGCCGCGACGAGATCGTCGCCGCCGTCGGTGAGGAGGAGGCGCGTTTCCGTCGCACGCTGCAGCAGGGCATGAGCATTCTCGACGAGGCCCTGCGCCGCGCCCGCGACAGCGGGGCCGAGCTGCCGGCTGCGGTCGCGTTCGAGCTGCACGACACTTTCGGGTTCCCGTTCGACCTCACCCGGGAGATCGCCCTCGAGTCCGAGGTCGGCGTCGACGAGGCCGGCTTCGAGTCGCTGATGCGCGGGCAGCGCGAGCGGGCTCGCGCCGCCCAGAAGGCCGGCGCCTTCGGCGGCGGCCCGGGCGAGATCGAGGAGTTCCAGCGCGGTCACTCCGGGGTGCCGGCCGAGTTCGTCGGCTACGACCGGCTCGAGGTCTACACGGTCGTCCGGGCGGTGACGCGGCTGGACGACGGGCGCCTCGCTCTCAAGCTCGCCGAGTCGCCCTTCTACGCCGAGGGCGGCGGCCAGGTCGCCGATCACGGCTGGATCCACACCGAGACCGGCAAGCTCGAGGTCGAGGACGTGGTGCGCTTCGACGGCGACCAGGTGGTCGTCGGGCGGCTGACCGAGGGCGGCGTCGTCGGCGGCCAGCGGGCGAAGGCCATGGTCAACGCCGTGCGCCGCCATCAGACCGCCTGCAATCACACCGCCACGCACCTCCTGCACAACGCCCTGCGCCTGATCGTGGGGGAGGAGGTCCGCCAGGCGGGCTCCTTCGTCTCGCCCGAGCGGCTGCGCTTCGACTTCACGGTGCGCACGCGCCCGACCGACGAGCAGCTGCGGCAGGTCGAGGAGCTCGTCAATCGCCGGATCGTCGAGAACCACCCGGTCCGGCCCTTCATGACGACCCGCGAGTACGCCGCCGAGATCGGCGCCATCGCCTTCTTCGAGGAGAAGTACGGCGAGTTCGTGCGCATCCTCGAGATCGACGACTTCAGCCGCGAGCTCTGCGGCGGCACGCACGTCGCCTCGACCTCGCAGATCGGGGTCTTCAAGCTCACCGCGAGCCAGTCGATCGGGGCCAACACGCGGCGTCTCGAAGCGGTCACCTCGGCGCGCGCGATCGAGCACTACCGAGATCTCGAGGCGACCTACGACGAGCTCGCCGAGACCCTGCGCGTCAAGCCCGATCGCGTGCCGGTCGCGGTCGCCAAGCTGCGGGAGCGCGTCGCCGGTCTCGAGCGTGACCTCGCCGCGGCGCAGTCAGGCGGGACGAGGAGCCGCCTCGAGGAGCTCCTCGAGGGCCGTCGCGACGTAGGTGGCGTTCCCGTCGTGGCCGCCGTCCCGGCCGGCGTCGGCACGGCTGACGAGTTGCTCGGTCTCTCCGACGACGTTCGTGAGCGCCACGCCGACGCGGTGGTGATCTTGGCCGCCGACGTCGAGGGTCGCGCGGCGCTGCTCGTCTCCGTCGGCGACGGGGCCGTCGGTCGCGGCCTCAAGGCCGGAGAGATCCTGCAGGCGATGTTGTCGCACGTCGACGGACGCGGCGGCGGTCGCCCCACGCTCGCCCGGGGGTCCGGTCCGCGGATCGACGGCGCCGAGGCCGCTGTCGCGGCGGGCCTCGAGCACGTGGCGGCGACCTTGGACGCCTGAATGCGGGTCGTGGCCCTCGACTACGGACAGGTCCGCACGGGGGTCGCGACGACCGATCCGACCGGCACCATCGTGCGGCCGGTCGGCGTGGTCGAGCACGTGGACGAGGCGGACGGTCTCGCCCGCCTGCTGGAGATGCTCGAGGCGGAGCATGCCGAGCTTGTCGTGGTCGGCCTGCCTGTCTCGCTCGACGGGCGCGAGCACGCGCAAGCGAAGCGCGCCCGTGCCTTCGCCGGGCGCCTCGAAGACCGTTCCCGGTGGGCCGTCACCCTGTTCGACGAACGCTTCACGACGAGCGTGGCTATCCAGAGGGGCGGCACCGCCCCCCTGGACGCCCGCGGCGCCGCCGTGATCCTCGAGGACTACCTGCGGAGCCATGCCACGCCGGCGGGGTAAGGACGCCCCGGGGCGCGCCGGTGTGACGCCCGACGACGAGGCGCGCCTGCGTGAGGACCGCGAACGCCGGCGGCAGGAGCGTGAACGCCGGCGGGCGGCGGCCCGCGGCGAGGCGTGGCTCGAGCCCGCGCCGCCGGAGTCGGCTGCGGGACCGTCGACGGGGCCGTCCCCCGACCTGCCTCCGGGGCCGCGCCGGTCACCTCTCCCGGGATCGGATCCATGGGTCGGACCCGAAGCCGAGGCGCCGGTGGGGAACGACGGGCGCGGTCGTCGCCGGCGCCGTGTCAGGTTCATCCTCCTCGGCGTGCTGCTGCTGCTGGTCCTGGGGGCGGGTCTGGCCGCCGGGTACGTGCGCGACTACCTGGACTGGGGCGAGCCGGGCGAGCCGGTCAGCGTCACCATCCCCGAAGGCGCGAGCCTGTCCGACATCGGCGCGATCCTCGAGGAGGCCGGCGTGGTGCGCCACGCCCTCGCGTTCGTGCGCAAGGCCGAGTCGGACGGACACAGCCGCGACCTCAAGCCGGGGACCTACCGGCTGCGCGTCAACGAGCCCTACGGCAGTCTGATCACCGCGCTGCTCGCCGGCGAGCAGGCGGCGACGGCGAAGGTGACGATCCCGGAGGGCCTGACCGTCGAGCAGACCGCGAAGCGGTGGGCGAAGGAGGTCGACGGTCTCGACGCCGCCGCCTATCGGCGCATCGCGAGCGAGGACCCGCCGGCGGTCGAGCTTGACGGCTACAAGAAGGGGACCACGCTCGAGGGGCTCCTGTTCCCCGCGACCTACGAGGTGCTGCTCTCTCTCAAGCCGCGCCGGGCGATCGCCCTGCAGCTCGAGGCGCTCTTCGCCAACCTCGAGAAGGTCGACTTGGGCAGGGCGCGTGCGGCCAAGCTGACGACGTACGACGTGCTCATCATCGCCTCGCTGGTGGAGCGCGAGGCGCGCGTGGCCGACGAGCGCCCGCTGGTCGCCGCCGTCATCTGGAACCGTCTGCGCATCGGCATGCCGCTGCAGATCGACGCCACCATCCAGTACGCCTTGCCGGACCACAAGGAAGAGCTCACGTTCGACGATCTCGAGATCGACTCGCCCTACAACACCTACCGTATCGCGGGCCTGCCGCCGACGCCGATCGCGAACCCCGGGCTCGCGGCGATCGCGGCGGCGGCGGACCCCGCGGCCGTCGACTACTTGTACTACGTCGCCAAGAACGACGGCAGCGGCGCGCACTACTTCTCGACGTCGTACGAGGAGTTCCTGCAGAACAAGGCCAAGGCCGCCGCCGAACGGTAGCGGTGCGATCGCGGCCCGTCTGCGGCCGACGACCCGGCGCGACGCGTTCACCGCCGGCGCGCGGCGCGGCAGGAGGTGGCCGGCGCGCGCCAAACCTATGGGGGTGGCCGGGAGCACTTCCGGCCCGGTCAGGAAGGGGGCCCCACCATCGCCATCTCGGGAAGCACCGGTGTGGTCGGCATCATCGGCGACCCGGTCAGGCACTCGCTCTCGCCCAGGATCCACAACGCGGCCTTCGCCGAGTGTGGGCTGGATCTCGTCTACGTGCCTTTCGCGGTGACGCGCGCGGGTCTGCCTGCGGCAGTCGCGGGGCTGCGCGCGCTCGGTCTGCGCGGCGCCAACGTCACCGTACCGCACAAGGTAGCGGCCGCGGCGCTGCTCGACGCGCTCGACGAGACGGCGGCCGCGCTCGGAGCCGTCAACACGATCGTCGTCGAGGACGGCCGGTTGCGCGGCCACGACACCGACGTCATCGGGTTCGCGCGTGCCCTCGGGGAGGCGTGGCGCGGTCCGAGCGCCGGCACGCGAGCGCTTCTGCTCGGTGCGGGCGGCGCCGCCCGCGCCGTCGCCTTGGCGCTCGCCGACCTTGGTGTCGCGACGACGGTGGTGAACCGCAGTGTCGAGAACGCCGAGCGCCTGATCGAGACGATCGTCGCGGCGCGGCCGCGAGCGGAGCTCGCGGCCGCGCCGCTCGACGCGCTCGACGCCGCGTTCGTCCAAGCCCACGAGGTGCTCGTTAACGCGACCAGTCTCGGTATGGAAGGCGGGGGTCAAGTGCCCGGCGCTTTGGCCGATAACGTGGTCAATGGGCAGGTCGTTGTCGACCTGGCTTACGGCGAGAGGCCGACCGGCCTTCTTGCCGCAGCGCGGGCGCGTGGGGCAGGTACGGTCGACGGTCTGTCGATGTTGGTCTGGCAGGCGGCGGCCGCGTTCGAGCTCTGGACGGGCCTGCCGGCTCCAATGCAGGTGATGCGCGATGCCGCGGAGACACGATGATAAGCGGTCGGCTCGACGGGCCGGTGAGGGCACGAGCCTCGACGGGGGAGAGACGCTGGAACCGATCATGGATCCGGAGGCCGCCACGGCGGCCCGCGATGCTGTCGGGACCGGGCGCGACACGGACACCGCCACCGCCATCGCCCAGCTCCTCGAGGAGCTGGGCGGTAGCGGCGACGATCTCGCATCGGCGGAGAGCCGGGTCGAGGACGACCAGGAGACGATCCAGTGGGCCCTTCGGGAGGCGCACGCCGAGGATCACGTCGGCGCCGGCGAGGAGCCGCCGGCTGACGACGCCGACGCACTGACGGACGAGGCGGCACTGCTCGCCGATGTCGCCGACGCCTCCGCTCTGATCGACACGGCGCTGGCCGAGGCGCCGCCCGACCTCGACGGCCGCTTCCGTGGCCAGAAGCCCTCGAAGCTGCGCCTCGGCGACATCCTGAAGGATGCGGAACTCGTCACCGACGAGCAGGTCGAGGCGGCCATGGCTCGACAGGGCGAGACCCGCAAGCGGCTCGGCCAGCTGCTGGTCGAGGACGGCATCGTCTCCATGCTCGACATGACGAGAGCGCTCGCGCAGAAGTTCGGCGTGGCCTTCATCGACCTCAAGAGCACGCCGCCGCAGTCCTCCGTGGGCGACCTGGTCCCAGAGAAGCTCCTGCGGAAATACGAGGCGGTGCCGGTCAAGTTCCTCGACGACTCCACGCTGCTGCTGGCCATGTCCGATCCGCAGAACTTCTTCGCGCAGCAGGACCTCGAGCTCATCACCGGGTATGCGATCCAGCCGGCCATGGCGGTCACCGAGGACGTCGTCGAGGCCATCGGCAAGCTCGGCCAGCGGCGCGCCCAGATCGACCAGAACGTCGACGACCTCGCGCACGACGCGATGGAGGACGAATCGGTCACCGACATCCGCGACGCGACCGAAGAGGCGCCCATCGTCAAGCTGGTGAACTCGGTGATCGCGCAGGCCGTCGACGACGGCGCGAGCGATATCCACTTCGAGCCGCAGGCCAAGGAGCTGATGACCCGTCTCCGCATCGACGGCGTGCTGCACGAGCTCATGTCGATCCCGCGCCGCATGCAGAACGGCGTCATCAGCCGCCTCAAGATCATGGCCGACCTCGATATCGCCGAGCGCCGTGTGCCCCAGGACGGCCGCATCGGCCTGATCGTCGGCGGCAAGCCCATCGACATGCGCGTCGCGACGCTGCCGACGGTGTACGGCGAGAAGATCGTCATGCGCCTGCTCGACAAGTCGAACGTGATGCTGGATCTCGAGGACCTCGGCTTCTCGACGAAGGCGCTCAAGCGCTTCCAGCGCTCGTTCACGAGGCCGTACGGGGCCATCCTCGTCACCGGACCGACCGGCTCGGGCAAGTCGACGACCCTCTACGCGGCGCTGAACATCCTCAACTCGCCCGAGAAGAACATCATCACCGTCGAGGACCCCGTCGAGTACCGACTCACCGGCATCAACCAGGTCCAGGTCAACGTCAAGGCCGGGCTGACGTTCGCCGCGGCGTCTGCGCTCGATCCTGCGCTGCGACCCGGACATCGTGATGGTCGGCGAGATCCGCGACCGCGAGACCGCGCAGATCGCGATCGAGTCGGCGCTGACCGGCCACCTCGTGCTGCGCACGCTGCACACGAACGACGCGCCGGGCGCGCTCTCACGCCTGACCGAGATGGGCATCGAGCCCTTCCTGACGTCGTCCGCCGTCGACTGCGTGCTCGGCCCAGCGCCTGGCCCGCAAGCTCTGCAAGGAGTGCAAGGAGCCGTACCCGGCGACCCGCGAGATGCTGCGCAAGAACGACTTCCCTCCGGAGGTCGTCGACCGTGGAGAACGTCGCGCTCTACCGACCCAAGGGCTGCTCGCGCTGTAATGGTACGGGCTACAAGGGCCGATTGGGCTCTACGAGGTCATGATCGTGAGTGAAGCGGTCAGACGGCTCACGGTCGAGCGCAAGAGTGCCGATGAAATCTGCCCGGGTGGCTACTGCCGAGGGCATGAAGTCACTTCGCGAGGACGGCATCGACAAAGTGCCTTGACGGCGCGACCTCCATCGAGGAGATCGCGCGCGTGATCGTATAGGCGACGACGAGACGAGGATGTAACGATGGATCTTGTCGACATTCTGTTGGAAGTGTTGGAACGCGACGCCAGTGACGTCCACCTCTCTGTCGGCTCGCCGCCGATCATCAGGGTGAACGGCGTCCTCGAGCGTCTCGACTACCCCCGCCTGACGTCCAACGACACCAGGGAGCTGATCTACAGCATCCTGTCGCAGGACCAGCGGCAACGGCTCGAGAACGAGTGGGAGATCGACTTCTCCTACTCGGTGCCCGGCAGGGCGCGCTTCCGCGTCAACGCCTACTTCCAGCGCAACAGCCTGGGGGCGGCCTTCCGCCTGATCCCCATCGACATCAAGCCCCTCGAGGCGCTCGGTCTGCCGCCCGCGCTTCACAAGTTGACGACCAAGCCGCGCGGCTTCGTGATCGTCACCGGGCCGACCGGCTCGGGCAAGTCGACGACGCTGGCCGCCATGATCGACGAGATCAACCAGACCCGCGACGAGCACATCATGACGATCGAGGACCCGATCGAGTTCCTGCACCGCCACAAGAAGTGCATGGTGAACCAGCGTGAGGTCGGGGCCGACACCAAGAGCTTCAACAGGGCGCTGAAGAGCGTCCTGCGCCAGGATCCCGACGTCATCCTCGTCGGCGAGATGCGCGACCCCGAGACCATGGCCGACGGCGCTGACCGCCGCGGAGACCGGGCACCTCGTGTTCGCGACGCTGCACACCCAGGACGCCCCGCAGACCATCGACCGCATCATCGACGTCTTCCCGCCGCACCAGCAGGAGCAGATCAGGGTGCAGCTCTCGACGACGCTGATGGGGGTCTGCACGCAGCAGCTGCTGCCGACCGTCGATGGGCGTGGCCGCGTCGTCGCCTGCGAGATGCTGATCCCGACGCCCGCGGTACGCAACCTCATCCGCGAAGGCAAGGTCCATCAGATCTACTCGGTCATGCAGACCGGCACGCAGTTCGGCATGCAGACGATGGACGCCGCGCTCGCCGACCTCGTCCGGCGCGGCCAGATCTCGCGCGAGCTGGCGGTCCGCCGCTCGAGCACACCCGACGATCTCAAGCGGCTCATGGGCCAGCCTGCGGGCCGGCCCGCCGTGGCCGTGGGCAAGGGCAGGTGAGGTGACCCATGACGACGTTCGTCTATAAGGCACTCGACGCGAAGGGAGGCCAGGCCGGCGGCCAGGTCGACGGCGACAGCAAGGCCGCCGTCGCCCAGATGCTGCGCGGCAAGGGTCTCACCGTCCTCGACGTCAACGAGGTCAAGAAGGGCTTCGCCAGCATCGACATAAGCTTCATGCAGCACATCAAGTCGAAGGACTTGACCGTCTTCTCGCGACAGTTCGCGACCATGGTCAACTCGGGCCTCGCCATGTTGCGCTGTCTCTACGTCCTCGAGGAGCAGACACCGAACAAGAAGCTCTGCGCCGTCATCGGCGAGGTGCGGCAGGACGTCGAGGCCGGCATCAGCCTCTCCGACGCCCTCGAGAAGCACCCGGCCGTGTTCAACAAGCTCTACGTGAGCATGGTGCGCGCCGGCGAGATGGGCGGCATCCTCGATGAGGTGCTGAACCGTGTCGCCACGCAGCTCGAGAAGGAGGACAGCATCCGCCGCGCCGTCAAGTCGGCGATGGTCTACCCGATCCTGATCGGCAGCTTCGCGCTGCTCGTGCTGGTCGGCATGGTGCTCTTCCTGATCCCGCTGTTCGCGGACATGTACAAGGACATCGGTGACGGGGCCAAGCTGCCCACGCTGACCCGGATCATGGTGAGCCTCTCTGATGTCATGACGAGCTGGCGGGCGATCCCGGTCGTCCTCGGGATCATCGCGTTCATCGTCCTGCTGCGCCGTCTGAAGCGCACCGCCAAGGGCAAGGCGACGTGGGACCGGTTCAAGCTGCACGTGCCGATGGGCATCGGCGAGATCGTGCGCAAGCTGGCCGTCGCGCGTTTCTCGCGCACCCTCGGCACCCTGGTCTCGTCGGGTGTGCCGATCCTGCAGGCCATCGAGATCACGGGCCAGGCTTCCGGCAACGTCGTGATCGAGAACGCCATGGTCGAGGTACAGCAGAGCGTCAAGGAGGGTCAGTCGATCACCGGCCCGCTCGAGAGGATCTCGGTCTTCCCGGCGATGGTCACGCAGATGATCTCCGTGGGCGAGGAGACGGGGTCGCTCGACGCCATGCTCGGCAAGATCGCCGACTTCTACGAGGACGAGGTCAACTCCAGCGTCAAGTCGCTGACTTCGATCCTCGAGCCGATCCTCATGCTCGGCGTGGGCGTCATCGTCGGCGTGGTCGTCATCTCGATGTACCTGCCGATCTTCAACATGATGAACATCGTCAAGGAATGACGAGAGAGTCGAGGGTCGCCGGTGGACAACGAGCAGCTGCTCGCGGAGTATGCGCGTACGCGGTCGCCGGCGACCCTCGATGAGCTCGTCCGCTGCAATCAGCGGCTGCTGCACTACATCCTGAAACGGTTCTCCTACGCCAAGGAACCCTACGAGGACCTGCTCCAGGTCGCCAATCTCGGGCTCATCAAGGCCGCGCAGCGATACGACCCGGCGAAGGGCGCGAAGTTCTCCTCGTACGCCACGGCCCTTGTCGACGGCGAGCTGCGCCATCACCTGCGCGACTCGCTGTTGCTGCGCCAGCCGCGTTGGGTCAAGAAGGTCTACGGGGACATCCAGCAGAAGTCGGGCGAGCTCATGCACGTCCTCGGGCGTCCGCCCAGCATGGCGGAGCTGGCGGCCGCGCTCAACATCGCCGAAGAGGGCGTGCTCGAAGTCATGCGCCTGTACGCGCGCATCGACCTGCACGGGCGCAACGAGCCGTACACGGCCGAGGAGCTCGGCGCCAGGCCGGACGCCGGCCTTCTGCGTTCGTTGCGGCCCGAGAGCTTCGCGCTGCCGATCGAGGACAAGATCGCGCTTTACGACGCCCTCGACCGGCTCTCGGCCTTTCAGAAGCGCCTCATCTACCTGCTCTTCTTCAAGGATCTGACGCAGCGCGAGGTCGCTGTGGAGCTTGGGCTCACGCAGCGCAAGGTCTCGCGCGAGCAAGGCAAGGCGCTCGTCAAGCTCAGGCAGCTGCTGACGCGCAAGGTCTTCTGAGCCGACCTAGACGTTCGTTCCAGGTCGCTCACTCTCCACTCGGGAACTCTTGGGGTACTGCGGCGGTGAAGTTGTCACGGCTGGCTACTAAAGGTCGGGCGACAATCGCCGACATAGTGTCTAGCAACCGGCCAAGGAGGCACTATAGGGGCGAAGGCGAGAAGGGCAAACCACTTGCGAGAGTGGGGCGCAAAGCCACAGGGCTCAACGAGCCGGCTGGGCTGCCGCCACCGAAGGTTCCACCACTCTTTGCCTGTGTAGCCCGCGACCAGGGGGTGATGCAGGCTGCTGCGTTGAGAGAGTGCGACCGGCGAGAGATGTTCGCCCCAGTAGTCCACAGAAGCGGCTGTTACGGTCAAATAGACGGAGAAGGAGACACTCACATGATGCGTTTCACCAAGAGGCAGAAGGGCTTCACGCTCATCGAGCTGCTGATCGTGATCATCATCATCGGCATCCTCGCCGCGATCGCGATCCCGATGTTCCTGAACCAGCGCGAGAAGGCCAAGGACGCAGGCGTGAAGGAAGGCGTCCACACGATCCAGGTCGGCGTCCAGAGCTACGCCGTCGACAACAACGACGTCTACCCGCTGACGGCCACCGTGGTCGCCAACATCGCCGGCGACATCGACCAGTGGCCGCAGAACCCGTTCACGAGCACCGACATGACCAACGCCGGCACCCTCGGCAACTTCTCCTACGTGTCGGCCGACGGGACGGACTACACGCTGAAGGGCATCCTGTCCGGCGGCGACTTCGTCGTTCGCTGAGTCTAAGTCTTCACGCACGTTTCACTGTGTAGAGGGGGCGGGGCCGAGAGGCCCCGCCCCTTTCTTCGTGACCCACTCGGGTGAGGGCTGCGGCCTGTCTCGCGACAGGGACGCGCTCCTCGAAGGCGAACTAGGACGACGAATGAGCGCAACCGGCCCCGAGACACAAGAGCTCTTCCGCCTCTCCGGCGTGACCAAGATCGTGCAGGTCGGTCTCCGGCGTCGCCCCGTCACGATCCTGCGCGGCGTCGACCTCGCGGTGGACCACGGCGATGTCTTCGGGCTGATCGGCCCCAACGGCGCCGGCAAGACCACGACCGTGAAGGTCCTCCTCGGTCTGATGGCCCCGACGAGCGGGAGCGTCACCCTCGGGCTGCGACGGTCTCGGCGCGGTCGGCTACCTGCCCGAGAACCCCTACTTCTACGACTACCTGTCCGGGCGCGAGTTCCTCTCCTTCTGCGGCCGCCTCTTCGGGCTGGACGCGGGCGAGCGCAAGGCGCGGGCCGGCGCACTGCTGAAGGACGTCGGCCTCGAAGCGGCCGCCGGCGTCCATCTGCGCAAGTACTCCAAGGGCATGCTGCAGCGCATCGGCATCGCCCAGGCTCTCATCAACGATCCCCGGCTCGTGCTGCTCGACGAGCCGATGACGGGGCTCGACCCGGTCGGGCGCATCGAGGTCAAGCGCATCATCCAGCGCCTGCACGCGCAGGGACGCACGGTCCTCTTCAACTCGCACATCCTCGCCGACGTCGAGGAGCTCTGCACGAAGATCGCCATCATGAAGAGCGGCCGCATCGTCTGGAGCGGGAGCGTGCGAGATGCCTTGGCCGAGGACTCGCGGGGTCTCGAGGCCTTCTTCATGCGCGTGGTCGCCGACGAGCGGCGCGAAGACGTCGCTGGGGAGGCGTCGGCATGAACCAGGTCGTCGCCATCGCCCTGAACACCTTCCGCGAGACCATCCGGGACCGCGTGCTGACCGTGATCGTCCTCTTCGCGCTCGTGATGATCGTCGCCGGCCTCTGGCTGGGCAGCATCAGCCTCGAGCAGCAGGGCCGCATGATGAAGGACTTCGGTCTCGTCGCGGTGACCGGCTTCGGCGTGATCGTCGCCGCGTTCATCGCCGCGACGCTCGTGCGCAAGGAGGTCGAGAAGCGCACCGTCTTCGTGCTCTTCTCCAAACCCGTGAGCCGGGGTGCGTTCGTCGTCGGCAAGTTCCTGGGTCTCGCCGCGACGCTGGCCGTCGTGATCGGCGGCATGGGGCTCTTCCTCTTCGTCATGACGCTGCTCGTCGGGGGCGGCGCCTCCGGCATGGTCCTCGTGGCCACGGTCCTGATCTACCTGCAAGTACTCACCGTCGTCGCGGTCGTCATCTTCTTCTCGACCGTGACCTCGGCGATCCTGGCGAGCATGCTCGGCCTAGGCGTGTTCGTCGCCGGACAGCTCAGCCACAACGTGCTGTCGCTGAGCCGCATCGGCGCCGGCGCCGTCTCCGAGGCCGTCTCGTGGGTCGTGTTCGTCGTGATCCCCAACTTCAACGCCGTCGACGTCAAGGCGGCGGCGGTGGGGGAGATGACGGTCGACTGGGGGAGCGTCGCGCTCTGGGCCGGTTATCTCGTCGCGTACATGATCGTCGCGCTGGCGGCGGCGGGCATCGCCATGCGGCGCAAGGAGTTCTAGCGTGCGCCGCCCCCTCGCCGTCGTGGTCGTCGTCGCGTGCCTCGCCGGCGTCGTCGCCTATCAGGTCACGCGGCCCGAGCGAGCCGCAGGGGACCCGCGCGTCTTCGTGCCGTCGGCGCAGTTCTTCGAGGACTTCTCGCCCAGCTTCAGGACGTCCGTCGCCGACGCCTATTACCTCTACATGGTGCAGTACTACGGGGAGCACATCGAGAGCGACGGCCGGCTCGACTCGATGGCCGACCTCGTCGACCTCGTCACGCGGCTGAGCCCGCGCTTCACGCGGGCGTACCAGTTCGGCGCGTTCGCGCTGCTCGACGCGAACGAGGGCGCGAAGGCGTACGAGATCCTGCAGCGCGGGGTCGAGGCGGACCCGGAGGAGTGGCGCTTGGCCGCGCTCGCCGGCTTCCTCGTCTATGGCTACGGCCAGGGAGAGACGAAGGACAGCATAGCGGCCGAGTGGTACGCGAGGGCGGCGGCTGTCGAAGGGGCGCCGCCCTATCTCGGCCGGCTGGCCGCTGCGCTCGCCGCCAAGGGCGGCGAGACGGAGAAGGCGGCGCTCATGTGGGCGCAGGTCTACGCCGACGGCGACAAGTACTCGCGCGAGAAGGCGGTCGCCGCTCTCGACGCGCTGTTGCCGCAGGGCAGGGAGGCACGCATGCGGGCGCTGGCGCCACTGGCGGAGACGATGCCGGCGACGACCTTCGCGGAGTTGTCGGCCGCGCTGCTCGAGGGGCGCGTGTAGGCGCATGACCGCGCTCCTCATCGTCATCGCCGCGGTCTACGGGCTCCTCATCGGCAGCTTCCTCAACGCTTGGGCGTGGCGTCTGGTGCACGACGAGAGCATCTGGCGCGGACGCTCGCACTGCCCGCGGTGTGGCGCACAGATCCGCGCCTACGACAACATCCCCGTCCTGAGCTGGCTGCTGCTGCGCGGGCGCTGCCGCGACTGCGGCGGGGCGATCAGCTGGCGGTATCCCGCGGGTGAGGCGGCGACGGCCGCGCTCTTCGCGGCCGTCGCCGCCTACGTCGGCCTCGCCTGGCTGCTACTCCCGTACCTGATCTTCGTCTCGGCGATGGTCCTCGTCACGCAGGTCGACCTCGAGATCCAGATCATCCCCGACGTGGTGATCCTGCCGACGGCGGCCATCGGGCTCGTCCTTATGGCGCTTGTCGGGAAGGGCGCCTGGTGGCAGTGGCCGGTCGCGGGGGTCGGCGCCGCGCTCTTCCTCTTCGCGATCGCCTGGCTCTACGAGCGCGTTCGCGGCGTGGAGGGGATGGGGCTCGGCGACGTCAAGATGGCGCTCTGCATGGGGATCTACCTGGGGGCCGCCGTCGTCCCCGCCCTGTTCATCGGTTTCGTGAGCGGCGCCCTCATCGGGGTGGCGATCATGGCCGCGACCGGCAAGGACGCGAAGACGGCGGTGCCCTTCGGGCCGTTCCTGGCCGCTGGAGCCCTGCTCAGCCTCTTCGCGGGCCAGGGCCTTATCGACGCCTACCTGGACTTCGCGCTGCGCTGACGCGGCTCCTACGGTCGCGATGTTGCGTGCGTCGTCAACACCTCCCCCGATAGGTCACTCTCCCCATCCGCACGACGCTCGACTAGCCTGCTCGCAGTGAGGCAGGCGTCCGCGCTCACCAGTCCGGCGATCGGTCGGGCGGCGCGAGCGGCGCCCTGCAGGGCTTCGAGGATCGGGCGGTGATCGTGCGCGGAGACGGCTACACGATGGTCGAGTCGCTGGTCGTGTGCGTTCTCGTCGGGGTGCTCGCCGGCCTCGCGGTGCCGGCGGCGTCGACCGTCCGTTCCGGGCTTGCCGCGGGAGCGGCCGCCCGCGAGCTGGCCCTCGTGCTGCGCTCGGCGCAGGCGCGGGCGCAAGCGCACGGAGTGCGCGTGCGGGTCGAGGTGGCCGCCGACGGCGGCGTGCAGCTCCTCGAGCTTCGCGACGATGAGTGGAGCCGGTGGGGCGTCGAGCGGCTGCCGGCCCGGGTCGAGTCGAACTACCCGGGGGGTATCGTCGACTTCGTCGCGGCCGGCTGGCCTGCGGCGGCTGGCCAGGACACGCCGCGCGCCGGCACCTTCGTTCTGCTCGGCCGCACCTCCCACTCTGTCGTCGTGCAGATGGCCGGCTGCGTGAGGTGCCTGTGAAGGCTCCGACCGCAGCCGGGTTCGGTGTGCTCGAGGTGGTCGTGTCGGCAGCCCTTCTGGGGGTCGTGGCCGCGGCGACCACGGCATGCGTGACTCAGGCGCTGGCGGAGCGCGCGCAGCAAGGCGTGAGACGCGCGGCGGCTTCGGCCGCCGCGGCCGAGATCGAGCGCCTGCGCGCGCTGCGCTTCGCGCCTGAGCCCCCGCCTCCCGGCCTCGACTCCGACGGTGTCGCGCCGGGGAGCGCGCTCGGTGAGCTCTTCCCGCACGCGCGGCCGCAAGACGATCACGACGAGGCGCTCTGCGTGGTGCCCGCCGTGCCGGGCGAGGCGACGTGGTTCGAGCGTACGCTGCGGTTCACCTGGGGCGAGGTGGTCCTCGTGTCGCGCTTCGTCGAGGTGACGCCTGTGGGGTTCGTCGCGGTCTGCCCCGAGGTCGGCGCCGACGGGTGGGCTGTGTGGAGCGGTGAGGCGCCGCCGGCGGGTGCGCTTCTCGTCGTGGCCACGGCGACGATCGCCGACCGGTCCTGGAGCTTCGCGGTGTCCGCTGTGCTGACGAGTGGCGCATGAGCGCGGGCCGGGCACAGGCGGCCGATGAACGATGCGGGTCGCGGCAACACGGGTTGACGCTGGTCGAGGTGATGGTGGCGGCGGCTCTCGCCTGCATGCTGGCCGCCGCGGCCTACGGCTGGCTTTGGGGCGTGGGCCACGCGTGTGCACGCGAGACGCGCGCTTCCGAGGCCCAGTCGAGGCTTGCCGCGGCGCATCGGCGGCTCGCCCTTGACCTGGCACAGGCCCTCGGGCTCACGCTCCCGCTCGCCGGCCTCAGCGACCGTCGCTTCGCGCTCGATCTCATCGACGCCCAAGGTGTGCCTCGTGAGGTCGAGTATTGCTGGGATCCGTCGCGCCGGGTGCTCTGGCGCGTTTCCTCGAGCTCGTACGTCGCCGACGGCATCCGGGCGTTCCGCGTGACGTACCTCGACGAAAGCGGCGCTGAGGTCGACCCGTCGACTCTGGGCGTCGCGACCGACGGCCGTGTGTCCGGGGTGGCGGCGCTCGCCGTCGAGGCGAGCGCCGCCGCCGGAGCCTCGACGGCAAGCGCTCTCTGGGTCTTCGCGTTGCCGCCGGCGAGGTTGTGATGCGCAGGTCCGCCTCAGGCCGGTCCAGGCGCGAGCGGGGGTTCACGATGCTCGTCGTGCTGCTGGTCGGCGCCGTGGCGGCGCTGGCGTCGGCGTCGCTGGTGGCCGCGGCGCTCTCCGCCTCAATGACCGACGCGGCCGACCGTGGTCGCGATGCCTGCGCCGCCGCCGCCGACGCGGCCGTGACTCAATTGGTCGAGCAAGTGCGGTGGGGGGCGGCGGCGGCGAGCTTCATGGCGGTCGTCGAGGCCGACGACCTCCGGCCGCCGGTCGAGACCGCCATGCAGGTCGCGCCCGGTGTCTCTGCTGATGACGGCGCCGTCTTCACCGCCCTCGATCTGACCGCCGAGAGCCGCGCCTGCGGGGCGCGTGTGGCGCGTCGCCTGTCGGTGAGGCTGCGCCCGGGCACGGTGCCTCATGGTCTCGCCGCGACCGGCGACCTGGTGGTGCTGGCGCCGATCGAGATCGTCGGCTGCGGCGTGTACGTGGGCGGCGACGTCGTGGGTCGCGAGTGGATCGCCTTCGGCAACAGCACGAGCGACGCTGACGGAGCCGTCGAGGCCCTCGCGCCGCCCGACCTTCTGCACCCAGAGCTGTACGCACTGGCCGCGGTCCATGCGGGCGGCGCCATCTATACGGCCGAGGGCGAGATCCACGACCTGCCAGAGCCGACCCTCGACACCGACGTGCACGTCGGCGAGCCCTTCGCGGCAGATCTGGCGGCGCAGCCGACGACAGCGGCGCTGGCGCGGCTGCGGCAGCACTCCATCGAGCCCGGTGACGCGCTCAGCGACCCCTTCGGCGACGCCACGCTCCACGTCGATCTGCTGCCGTCGCAGCCGCCCGCGGGAGCCGACCCTCACGCAGGCTTCATCGTCTACGTGGCGGAAGACGATCGCCGTGGGCCGCTGCTGGTGACCGGCGTGCGCCTCGAGCCGCCTTTCGCCTGTCCGGTGGTCGTGATCGTCGAGGGCGACACGATCTTGGGCGGGGAGCCCCTGGAGGACGGCGACGCGCCGGTCTGCACCTTCTCTGGTGCCTTGCTGTCGACCGGCGCTCTCAGCGTCGCGGCGCCGACACGCATGACCGGCTCCTTGGCCGCCGCCGAGATCGTGGCCGCGGCGCCGTTGTGCCTGACGCTCGACGACGAGTGGCTCGCCTGGCCCCCGGCCGGCTGTCGCGCCTTCGAGGTGCTGCGTCGCTCGTGAGGTGGCGACTGCTCGATGGCGGCATGGTATGGAGGATCGGGAGGTTTCGAGCGCCGCCCAAGGCCGCGCGACGCATCCGTGTACGCGGGCCAAGCGCTGTCGTCCGCGGGGTCGCGGACCGTGCCTCGAGGGGCGCCGCGCCTAAAGTTTCGCTCGCGGTTGCCGACAACGCGGCTAGAGATCAACTGGGTGAGTGGAGACTGACATGGCGAAGAACGGCATGCGTGTCGGAGTGGACTTGGAGCAATCCTCGATCGCTGGTGCGCAGATCAAGGGTAGCAAGTCGGGACAGACCCTGAGCGCCGCCGCGGTACGGGCGTTGCCCGAGGGGTTGGTCTTCGAGGGCGAGGTCGTCGATGTCGACGGTCTCGCCACCGAGCTCAAGTCCTTCTGGAAAGAGGCGGGCTTCAGCGGTAAGCGCGTGAGTCTCGGCATCGCGAACCAGAAGATCGTGGTACGCACGCTCGAGCTCCCGCTCGTCGACGAGAAGGAGCTCGCCGCCGCGGTCCAGTTCCAGGCGCAGGAGACGATCCCGATCCCGATCGAGGAAGCTGTCCTCGAGCATCAGGTGATCTCCACGACGCCGGGCGAGAACGGCGGCGGCAGCCAGAAGGTACTGCTCGTGGCCGCGCAGCGCGACATGGTCGGCCAGTTCGTCGCGGTCGCCAACAAGGCGGGTCTCGCCGTCGACGGCATCGATCTGCAGGCGTTCGCACTGGCCCGCGCCATCGCGCCGCCGGTGCCCTTCATCGATCAGGGTTCGCCGCAGCCCGCCGAAGCGAGCGCGCTCGTCAACATCGGCTCGGGCATCACCAACATCGTGGTGGTCGCCGGCGATACGCCCCAGTTCACCCGAGTCATCAACCTGGGCTACGAGTCGCTGGTCGCCGCGCTGGCCGCCAACCGCGGCATCTCGACCGCGGAGGCCGATGCGCTGCGTCTCAGCGTGGGTCTGTCGGGCGGTTCCGAGATGCCGGTGGGCGACCTCGAGCAGGACACGATGCAAGAGATCCGTCAGGTGCTCGACACCAGCGCCGAAGCGTTCGCCGACGAGATCCGGCGCTCGATCGACTACTACCACTCGCAGGATCCCCTGGGTCAGATCGGCCGCCTGCTGCTGAGCGGCGAAGGGTCGCTGACCCGCAACATCAACGAGTACCTCGCGCAGTCGCTCCACATGGAGGTGCAGCTGGGCAACCCCCTGCAGCACGTCAGTGGCAATACGTCAAAGATCGCGCAAACCGACCTCGAAGTGATCGCGCCGCGACTGTCGATCGCCGTCGGACTCGCGCTCGAGGACGAGGAGTAGCCGAATGAAGCGCATCAACCTCCTGCCGAAAGAAGCGCAGGCGAAGGCCTCGCGGGAGCGCGGCTTGTTCTACACGCTCCTCCTCCTCGTCGCCGTGGTGCTGGCGATGGGCATGGTCTACGTCCAGCAGAGTACAGCGGTGAACGACAAGGAGCAGGAGCTCGAAGGTCTGCAGTCGCAGACCGCCGCCCTGCAACTGCAGATCGCGGCCCTGCAGCCGTACCAGGAGCTGCAGACACAGCGCATGCAGATGACCGAGGCGGCCACGGCGATCTACGACTCCCGCGTGGCCTGGTCCAACTTCCTCGAGCAGCTGAGCCTCGTGATGCCCGACAACGTGAGCCTGACGACGCTCAACTGCGCGGTGCCGGCGCCCATGCTGCCTGGGGACGTCGCCACGGACGTCGCCGCGACGGGCGCCACCACCGACATCACATTCGTCGGCCAGGCGTGGACCCACGACGACGTCGCCGAGTTCATGACGCGGCTCGGCTTGATCCCGCAGATCCAGAACATCCTGCTGACGACCTCGTCCGGTCCGGCGCAGAACACCGCCGAGACGGGCACCGCCAGCACTCCCGGCACGTTCACTGTGACGGCCGAGTTGCGGCCCTTCCTGACGGCCCCGCCCACCACCGCGCTTCTGGAGGTCAACTGATGAACGCGATGAAGGCGCGCGGACGTGAGGTCTACATCATCGCCGGCGTCGTCGCCGTCGTCCTCATCGTCGCCTGGTACTTCCTGCTCTTCAGCCCGACGCGGCAGAAGCTGGGCGACCTTGACGACCAGCTCTCGGTGGCCCGCACGACGCTGCAGACGACGCAGCAGCAGCTCGTCCGTCTCGAGGAGTACAAGAAGACGGCTCCGCAGGCGCGCGTCGAGGTCGTACGCCTGGGCAAGATGCTGCCGGACGGCGAGGGTCAGCCTTCGCTGATCGTCGAGCTCAACAAGACGGCCGACCTGGCCGGCGTCACCATCGACAGCATCTCGCGCGGCACTGTGCAGACGGGTCAGCCCTTTGGCATCCAGACCCTGACGCTGTCGGTCGGCGGTCGCTTCTTCGACGTGGTCGACTTCCTCTACCGCGTCGAGGACTACGTGGCGATCCGCAACACACGGGTCAAGGCGACCGGCCGCCTGCTGCAGATCGCTTCGCTGCAGGTGATGACCAGCTCGACGTCCGACGCTTCGGGTGTCAGCGCCGACCCCTTGCTGACCGTCACCATGGAGATCGACGGCTACCTGTGGGGTGGCGGTGCGGCACCGGCTGCCGAGACCGTTGAGACCGTGCCGTCGGCTGAGGGAGGTGCGCAATGACGCTCACACGCCGTTCGAAGGCGCTCGTCGTGGTCGCACTGACCCTCGGCGTCGCAGCGCTGCTGGCCGTAGGGCTCGAGCTGCGCGGCGGCGACACGCAGGCCAGCACCGGTGGCCAGGGGTACGTGGTCACGACCATGGCCAGCGACACGACCAACGACGCAGGGCTGGTCGACGAGGCGCTCGCGACCGACCCCGCCAAGCAGCAGCCGATCCTCGACAGGTTCGAGAGCAAGAACCCGTTCCGGCCGCTCTACGTGCAGAGCGAAGCCGGCGTCGACACCAGCGGCGACACGGCCAGCGACGGCGGCGTCACGCAGGCGACGGGAGCCAAGATCAAGGTCAACGGCACGATCATGACGGTCGAGGTCGGCGACCAGGTACCGGCGAGCGATCCCGTGTTCACGATCGGCGCCATCAACAGCGGTGATGTCGTCTTCAGGCTGATGGACGGCAACGAGTTCGAGGACGGCAGTTCGTCCGTGACGGTCGGTGTCGGCGAGTCCGTGGAGGTCACCAGCAAGGACACGGGCAAGACGTACACGCTGACGGTGACCGAGATCCTGTTCGCCGACGGCACCACCTCGGACAGCACGGTGAGCACGTCGGGTCACACGTTCGAGGCGCTCAGCATCGCGTCGACGGGCGGGGTCGCGACCGTGACACTCGAGGTCGACGGCACCGTGTACAGCGACAAGGCGGCCGGCGATGTGATCAGCACCGACGCGGGCCAGCTCAAGGTCGTCGCCATCAACGAGGGTGCGCAGTCGGCCACCGTCCTCTGGGGCGACGCCGACCTGGTGCTCCACGTGGGGCAGTCTCTGACGAAGTAGCGCGAGCGCTGATCGAGCAACCCGGCGCGCATGAGGCGAGGGTGAACGGGCGGGGCGGCCGAGAGGCCGCCCCGCCCGTTCCTTTTGCCTCAAGAAGAGCCCGTTGTGTATCGTTGAGTCATGGGACGACTACGTTGGCTGACAGCAGGTGAGTCGCACGGGCCGCAACTGACGGCCATCCTCGAGGGCTGCCCGGCCGGCCTGCCGGTCTCGCGTGACGAGATCGACCGGCAGCTGGCGCGGCGCCAGCGCGGTTACGGGCGCGGCGCGCGGCAGCAGATCGAACGGGACCAGGTGCAGATCCTCGGCGGTGTCCGGCACGGGCTGACGACGGGCGCGCCCATCGCCTTGGCGATCGCCAATCGCGATGCCGCCAACTGGACAGCGGTGATGGCGGTCGAGGGGCCCGGAGTGGCGGCCGACGATGCGGCCCGCGCCGAGACGGCCGCCGAGGCGGCGGTCGCGGTGCCGCGGCCCGGTCACGCGGATCTGGGCGGCGCCCTGCTGTACGACCTCGACGACATCCGCGACGTGATCGAGCGTTCGAGCGCGCGGGAGACCGCTGCGCGCGTGGCTTGCGGCGCGGTGGCCCGCGCTCTCCTCGAGGCGGTCGGCTGTCGCGTCGGGAGCCACGTCGTCGCCATCGGCGGTGTGTGCGCCGAGGCGACGCTCGAGCTTGCCGACGTCGACCGGGTCGACGATGACGACGTGCGCTGCCTCGACCCCGCAGCGGCCGATCGCATGCGGGCGGCGATCGACGACGCCCGCGACGCCGGCGACACTGTCGGCGGCGTCTTCGAGGTGAGTGCCTTCGGCTATCCGAGTGGAGTCGGCAGCTACGTGCAGGGCGACCGCCGCCTCGGCTCGCGGCTCGCCGGCGCGGTGATGAGCATCAACGCGATCAAGGGCGTCGAGGTCGGCGCCGGCTTCGCCGCCGCTGCCCGCCGGGGCTCGGCCGTGCAGGACCCGATCGTATGGGACGAGGAGACGGGCTACGGGCGCGCCAGCAACCATGCCGGTGGCATCGACGGCGGCATCAGCACGGGCGAGACCATCGTCGTGCGCGCTGCGATGAAGCCTATCGCGAGCCTGCGCGCGCCGCTGCAGACGGTGACGCTGGGGACACACGTGCGCGTCGAAGCGCGCTACGAGCGCTCCGACACCTGCGCCGTGCCAGCGGCATCCGTGATCGGCGAGGCGATGGTGGCGCTCACGCTCGCCGACGCTCTGCTCGAGCGCTTCGGCGGCGCGACCGTGGGTGACGTCGTCGGCGCGATCGCGGCCTTCGACGAGCGCCTGCGGCGGCGCTGAGAGCGGCGTGATGGCGGCGCCGTCGCCGGCGGTCTCCTCGCTCGCTCTCGTCGGGTTCATGGGGGCCGGCAAGAGTGCCGTGGGGATGGGCGTGGCGCACCGGCGCGCGATCCCGTTCGTCGACAGCGACAGTGTGATCGAGGAGCAGATGGGGTCGATCGCCGCGATCTTCGAGGAGTACGGGGAAGAGCGCTTCCGCGCCGTGGAGCGCGACGTCTGCACCGCCGTGCTCGGCCGTGCGGCGGTGCTGCCCATGGTCGCGAGCCTTGGGGGCGGCGCGGTGCTGAGCGGCGATGTGCGAGCCGCGTTGCGCGGCGTCGCACATGTCGCGTGGCTCAGCGCGCCGCCCGACGTTCTCTGGGAGCGCGTCACGGCCGACGAGGCGGCGACTGCGGAGAGCGGGGAAGAGACGGCCGCGGCTGCCGGGCGACCGCTCGTTCGCGAGCGCGCCGCCTTCGACGCCCTCTTGGCCGCACGTGCCTCGCTGTACCGTGAGGTGGCGACCGTGGTCGTCGACAACGGCCGCGGGCGCAGTTTTGACGACGTCGTCGAGGAGCTCGTGAGGCTCACGGATCCAGGCGCCGTCGCGGGCGGGGAAGGCGCGTGATGCGTCGCCTCCACGTCGCACCGCCATCGCGCGCATACGACGTGATCGTCGGGCACGGGGTCCTCGATGCCCTCGGCGCGGAGCTCTCGGCGCTAAGCCCGGCGGGCGCGGGACCTGCCATGTCTCGCGCGGCCGAGCAGGTCGTGGTCTGCAGTGACGGCAACGTCGCGCCGCTCTATCTCGACCGCGTGAGCGCAAGGCTTGGTGAGGCCGGCTTCGCCGTGTCGCACGTGGTGATCCCGCCCGGCGAACCCGAGAAGACGCTGGCCCGCGTCGAGGAGATCTACGGCGTGCTCTACGAACGCGGCGTTCGCCGTGGCGAGACGCTCGTCGCTCTGGGCGGCGGCGTGGTCGGGGACCTCTTCGGCTACGTGGCCGCGACGTACCAGAGGGGACTGCGCCTGGTGCAGGCGCCGACGACGTTGCTGGCGCAGGTCGACGCCGGGGTCGGCGGCAAGACCGGCGTCGACTTCCGCTCCGGCAAGAACCACATCGGCGCCTTCTATCAGCCGTGGCTCGTGGTCGCCGACCCGGACACGCTGGACACTCTCCCGGCACGCGAGCTGCGCAGCGGGGCGGCGGAGGTCGCCAAGTACGGGCTGATCGCTGGCGGCGGTCTGCTCCATGAGATCGAGGCCGCCGCGGGCCTGCATGAAGGCATCGAAGCGGCGCAGGACGGAGGCGAGCCCGACACTGGGCGCAGCGCGCGTCTGCCAGGCGCCGACTGCTTCGGCGAGGCGCTGATCGCCGGCTGCCTCGCCGAGAAGATCGCCGTCGTCGAAGTCGACGAGCGCGAGGAGACCGGCCGCCGTGCCGTCCTCAATCTCGGCCACACGGTGGGGCACGCGGTCGAGGCGGCCGGTGACTTCGAGCGCTTCACCCACGGCGAGGCCGTCGCTCTCGGGCTGCGGGCTGCGCTGCGGCTCTCGGTGCCGCTCTGCGGACTCGGCCAGGACGAGGCCGACCGCGGCGCGGCTCTGCTCGACGCGCTGGGGCTGCCGCGGCGGGCGACCGGCGTGGATCCGGCCATGGTCGTGGATTTGATCCGCAGGGACAAGAAGGCAGGACCAGACGGTGTGGCCTACGTGCTGCTTGAGGCGCTCGGGCGTCCGCGCACCGGCGTCCACGTACCCGCCGGACTCGAAGCGGAGGTGGTGGCGTGGCTGACGGCGATATGAAGGTCCTCTGGCTCCTGCACGGAGCAAACCTGGACATGCTGGGGCGCCGCGACCCCAAGCTGTACGGAAGCGAGACCCTGACACAGCTCGAGCAGCGAGTCGCACGCCACGCCGAGCGCCGGGGCTTCACGGTGCTGGCGCACCAGACCAACTTCGAGGGCGAGTTCATTGAGCTGCTGCACGAGGTCGCGGTGACCGGCGGTGACGCCGTCATCGTCAACCCCGGGGCCTGGACGCACTACAGCTATGCGATCCGCGACGCTCTCGAGCTGGTGCGCTGCCCCGTCGGCGAGGTGCACCTCTCGGCGATCGGCGAGCGCGAGGAATGGCGCCGCACCTCGGTGATCGCCGACCTGGCGGCCGTGCGCGTCGCGGGCAGAGGGGTCGACGGCTACCTCGAGGCGGTCGACCGGCTCGCCGAGCTGGTGGCGGCTGCCGACGATGAGGAGGAGCGATGACGACCGCCAAGGCCGACCACGCGGGGCGCCTTGCGCGCTGTCGGGTCCTGCTCGACGAACGAGGGCTCGACGCCTTGCTCGTCACCGACCGCCACGACGTGCGCTACCTCTCCGGCTTCCGTGGCGAGGACGCGACCCTGGTCGTCGGGGCCGAGACCGCGCTGCTCGTCACCGACTCGCGCTTCTACGCCCAGGTCCGCGAGGAAGTGGACGACTACGAGCTCGTGGAGCACGTCGGCAGGGACCTGCTGGAGGACAGCGTCAAGGCGGCGAGCGAGCGCATCGGCGAGGGATTCACGCTGGGCTATCAGGCGGGAGCCATGACCCACGCCGAGTACCGCGGTCTGCGGCGCGCCCATCGCGGCCGCCTGCGCGACGTGCGCCGGCACGTCACGCGCCTGCGTATGGTGAAGGAGCCCGTCGAAGTCGAGGCGATGGCCGCCGCCGCGGCCCTCGTCGATCTCGCCCTCGGCGTGGTCGTCGGCGAGGGACTCGTCGGCCGTACCGAGATCGAGGTCGCCTGGCGTTTGCTCGAGGAGTACCACTCTCGCGGCGCCGAGGGCGAGTCGTTCGAGGCCATCGTCGCGGCCGGCGACCACGGCGCGCAGGGACACGCGATCCCGGGAGGGCGGCGCATCAAAGCCGGCGAGCTCGTCGTGATCGACACTGGCGCGCGCGTGGACGGCTACTGCTCGGACATCACGCGCACGTTCGCCGCCGGCCGCGTCTCGAAAGCGCATCGCAAGCTCTACGACATCGTCCTCGAGGCCCAGCTCGCCGGGGTGGCCGCCGCGCGGCACGGTGCGCACGGCCGCGACGACGTCGACGCGGCCACGCGGGCCGTGATCGCGGCGGCCGGCTACGGCGAGCAGTTCGGTCACGGCACGGGGCACGGCGTCGGTCTCGAGGTCCACGAAGCGCCGTTTCTCGGCAGCCGCCTGGGCGACCGCCTCGAGGCGGGCATGGTCTGCACGATCGAGCCGGGCATCTACCTCGAGGGCGACGCCGGCGTGCGCATCGAGGACACGGTGCTCGTGACGGCCGAGGGCTGCGAGCGCCTGACGTTGTACCCGAAGGAGCTGCAGGTCGTCGGCTGAGGACGACGCGGCGGGAGCGGCGGAGCCGCTCCCGCCGCGTCGTCCCGTGCGGTATCATGTCGATTCACTCGCACCTCTCCAACGATCCATCACGGAGCGCCATGGCAGACGTCGTCAACACCAACCAGTTCAAGAACGGGATGGCCATCGAGGTCGAGGGCGACCCGTTCACGATCGTCGAGTCGCAGCACGTCAAGCCCGGCAAGGGTGGCGCCTTCGTGCGCACCAGGCTGCGTCACATCAAGACGGGCGCGGTCCTCGAGAAGACCTTCAGGGCGGGGGAGAAGTTCAGCCGTCTCGACACCCGTTCGAGCAAGCTGCAGTACCTGTACTCGACCGAGACCGAGGTCGTCCTCATGGACCCGGAGACCTACGAGCAGCTCTCCCTCTCGCCCGACATGGCGAAGGACGCGCTGCAGTGGGTCGTCGAGAACATGGAGGTCCAGGTCTTCTACCTCGACGGCGTGCCGTTCACGGTCGAGGCGCCGACCACGGTCGAGCTGACGATCACGCACACTGAGCCCGGTCTGCGCGGGGATACCGCGCAGGGGGGGACGAAACCGGCGACGCTCGAGACCGGGGTCGCGATCCAGGTGCCGCTCTTCATCGAGCAGGACGAGCGCATCAAGGTCGACACCCGCACGGGCGGGTACGTCAGCCGCGCCTGAGGCGCGGCTGACGGTCAGGAGAGGTCATGCAGGCACGACGCGTCCGCATCACCGATACCAGCCTGAGGGACGGCCATCAGTCGCTCTGGGCGACGCGCATGCGCACCTCTGAGATGCTGCCGATCCTCGAGCGCATGGACGAGGTCGGCTACAACTCGCTCGAGTGCTGGGGCGGGGCGACCTTCGACGCCGCCCTGCGATTCCTCGACGAAGACCCATGGGATCGGTTGCGCGTCATCAAGCGTCACGCCTCCCGCACGCCGCTGCAGATGCTGCTGCGCGGCCAGAACATCGTGGGCTACCGGCACTACGGCGACGACATCGTGCGGCGCTTCGTCTACAAGGCAGCCGAGAACGGCATCGACGTCTTCCGCGTCTTCGACGCCCTCAACGACGTCCGCAACTTCGAGACGGCCGCCGCGGCCATCAAGGAGACGGGCAAGCACTTCCAGGCGGCGGTCGTCTACACGATCTCGCCGGTGCACTCGCTCGACCACTACCTCGAGGTGGCCCACAAGCTGGCCGACATGGGCGCCGACTCGATCTGCATCAAGGACATGGCGGCTCTGCTCTCGCCGTTCTACGCCGAGCAGCTCATCCGCCGCCTCAAGGCCGAGCTCGATCTGCCGGTCCAACTGCACTGCCACTACATCGGCGGGCTCGCCCCGATGACCTATCTCAAGGCCATCGAGGCCGGCGTCGACGTGATCGACACGGCCACGGTGCCGCTCGCCTTCGGCAACTCGCAGCCGGCCACCGAGATGGTCGTCACCGCGTTGATCGGCACGCCCTACGACACCGAGCTCGACCTCGAGAAGCTCTTCGAGATCGCCAAGTACTTCGAGGGCGTGCGCAAGTCCGGCGGCTGGGATCGTGGCGTGACCTCGCTCACCCATATGCAGGTCTACTCGCACCAGGTGCCGGGCGGGATGATCTCGAACCTCGAGAGCCAGCTCAAGGAGCAGGACGCACTCGACCGTCTGTCCGAGGTGCTCGAGGAGATTCCCGTCGTGCGCGCCGAGGTCGGGTTCCCGCCGCTGGTGACGCCCATGTCGCAGATCGTCGGCACGCAGGCGGTCCTCAACGTGCTCTCGGGCCGCCGCTGGCACATCGTCCCCGACGAGATGAAGCAGTACCTGCGCGGCCGCTACGGGGCCGCGCCGGGCGCCGTCTCGCAGGAGGTCGTCGGCCGCGTGCTCGTCGGCGAGAAGCCGATCGACTGCCGCCCGGCCGACCTCGTCGAGGAGACGCTCGAAGACTACCGTGACGAGATCGGCGAGCTGGCGCGCTCCGAGGAGGACCTCCTGAGCTACGCGCTCTTCCCGCAGACCGCGCGCACGTACCTCGAGCGGCACAAGGTCGGCCTCGAGTCCGACGTCTTCGGCATGCACGACCGCTGGATCCACTCGCAGGCGGGCGCCGACCTGCTCGACCGCTCGGCCGACCGCGTCAAGGACATCCTCGAGATGGTCGAGGAGAGCGGGGTCGACGAGGTCACCATCGAGGAGGGCGAGCTCAAGGTCACGGTGCGCAAGACCGGCGTCGCGGCGGCGCCTGCGGCGCCCGCCGCCCCTGCGCCGGCCCAGGCTGCGGTCGCCACGGCCGTCGCCGCCACGGTCGGTGGGGGCAACGGCAGCGCGGCCGAGGCCGACGGTCATCACGTCGTGCGCTCGAAGTGGGTCGCGACCTTCTATCGCTCGCCTTCTCCGGGCTCCCCGTCGTTCGTCAACGTCGGCGACCAGGTGGCGGCCGGCCAGACGCTTTGCATCCTCGAGATGATGAAGATGATGAACGAGCTCACCGCCGATATCGACGGTATCGTGCGCGAGATCCTCGTGGACGACGGCGCGACCGTGCAGTACGGGCAGGCGCTCTTCGCCCTCGAACCGGCCTGATCGGGGCGCGTGGGGCTCGTGTCGGAGCGTGCACCGAGCCGCAAGCAGGCCCGCCGTGACGCCGTCTTCCTGCTGTACCAGCGCGAGGTGACGCCGCTCTCGCTCGGCGACCTCGTTCAGGGGCATCGTCTGCGCGAGGGCTATCCGCCGGACGACTTCACGATCGCCGCCGTGAGCGGTGTGATCGCGTGCGTGGACGAGCTCGACGCCGAGCTCGGCGCCCACTCGCGCGACTGGCCCGTGGCGCGGATCGCGCCGCTCGAGCGCAGCATCCTTCGGCTCGCCCTCTGGGAGTTGCGGCACACCGAGACCCCGCCGCAGGTCGCGATCGACGAGGCCGTGCGCCTCACGAAACGCTACTCGACCGACGCGTCCAGCCGCTTCGTCAACGGCGTGCTCGGTGGGGTCATGGGCGACCTCCCGGGTACGCCGCCGGGTGGCGGGACGGGCGCTGGGCGTGGGGGCGGCGCCGATCGCGAGACATGGGGCGATGAGGCGGAGGAGGAGGCCTTGGGCGACGAGGGCCGGGAGAAGGGGACGGACGATGACTGAGACAGAGGCGGCGGGCGATCTCGCGCGGCTACGCGAGATCGTGGCCGAGCTCGGCGAGCTCGAGGTCAGACTCGGCGGCTCTTCGAGCGAGGTCGACCTGAGCCTGCTCGAACGGTTCGCCGAGCTCGCCGACGAGGCCTCGCGCCTGCTCGAGCGCCTGGCGGCGGCGACGGGCTGACGATGGGCGAGCCGCCCGTCTCCACGAGTGAGTCGCCGTCCGCCACGGGCGAGCCGCCGTACCCGCTTCATCTGCAGCGCCTCGCCGAGCAGTACCTCGAGGCGCTCGATTTCGGCGCCGACCGGCGCGCCGCCAGGCTCGTCGAGGCGATGCGCTACTCGCTGCTGGCCGGCGGCAAGCGGATCCGCCCGGTGCTGGCGCTGGCCGTCGCCGAGAGCCGCGGCGTCGACCCCTCCTCGGTGCTGCCGACGGCGGCCGCGCTCGAGCTGATCCACACCTACTCGCTGATCCACGACGACCTGCCGTCGATCGACGACGACGCGCTGCGCCGCGGCCGCCCGACCTGTCACGTGGTCTACGGCGACGACGTCGCGATCCTCGCCGGCGACGGTCTCTTCGCCGAGGCCTTCCACCTCGTGCTTGAGGGCCAGCCGGCGGATGCCGCTACCCTCCTCGCGGTGGTCGCCGAGATCGCTCGCGCGACCGGCGTGACGGGCATGGTCGGCGGCCAGTACATGGACGTCGCGGGCCTGGCCGCCGACCACGACGACCTCGACACCATGCACGGGCTCAAGACCGGGCGCCTCATCGAGGCCGCGGTCGTCGGGGGGGCGTTGCTGACAGGCGCCGGGGAGCGTGAGGTCGCGGCGTACCGGACGTTCGCCGCCGAGATCGGCCTGCTCTTCCAGGTCGTCGACGACATCCTTGACGAGACCGGCGATGCCGAGGCGCTCGGCAAGACCGCCGGCAAGGACCGTTCGCAGGACAAGACCACATACCCCGCGCTCTTCGGCTTGGACGAGGCGCGCCGGATGGCGGAGGCGAGTCACCGGCGCGCCCTCGACGCGCTGCGCGCCCTCCCGGGTGACACCGCCGTCCTCGCCCAAGTGGCCGGCTACATCCTGCGCCGCCGGCACTGAGGCCGCGCGCACGGCGTCGCTGCTCGCGGGCATCGTCTCCTGAGGCTATGGGCTGGGACATCCCTCTATTGTGCTTGGCGACGGGCGCGGGATGCGGCAGTATCCGGTGTGAGAGGGCCAGACTCGACTCTGCGACGGACGGGCCGCCGCGGTCGTCGGGTCGAAGCAGCGCTCAGGCCGACGGAGCTTTGGGGGGTACGGATGGATCAAGGGCGGTCGATGACCGTGCGACAGCCCGGGCAGGGCTACCGCTGGTACCGTGCCGAGGCTTTCGGGTTCGCGATCGCCGTGCCGCGGCGGTTCGTGCCGCTGGCGGCCGCCGTGGACCCCGTCGCCAGGATGTTCTCCGGCGACAGGGGGACGGCGGCCGCAGGTCTGCCCCAGGGCTTCAGCGACCCGGAGGTCACGGTCACGGACCGGGACGGCAGCTCACGGCCGCTGCGCTCCCTCGAGTTCGCGGCGCCCGGCATCGATCCCGGCGAGCGCGCGCCGGGCGCGCGGACCCACGGGTGGCCTCACCTCCACGGCCGCACGACCGTGCCGCCTCTCCTCGACTCGCTCCACCTGCCCGGCTTCACGCCGCTCGGCACGAAGGACTGTCGGCTGGGCGCGCACGAGGCCCTCGCCTTCGAGTACACGTGGCATGGCTTCGCCGGCGGGCGCCACAGCGGCGACCGCGGCCTCTTCGTCTGGTGGCGGAGCCCTGCTCGCGAGTACCACGTCTACCACCACTGCCCGCAGAAGGAGTGGGAGCGCTGGGAGAACGAGCTCGAGGCGATGTTGTCGACCTTCGTCGCGTTCTAGCGGCGCTGCGAGGTGCGCCGGGGCGGCGTGGGTATCCGTCTGGGGCGTCTGCTAGCGTCCGCGAACGGTCGGCGCTCTTGGGGCTGGGGCGCCGGCCGCCTTCACACTCCGGTCGATAGCGGCCGACGGGGGGCCGCTACGCGGGCAGTCATCGAAAGCGCCATCGTCCACCGGCCATTCGACTGATCTCGCGTTCGACCACCCCTGCGACGCGCGCATTCCGGCGCCGATCCGCGCAAATGTGACGCCCGCATCGGACGCCCGCGACGGGATCGACGCGGACCGCTCCGCTTGCGGCGTACGGCGAGTCGCTTCGACCCGGTCCAGTCGATTCGATTCGGTCCCGGCATCTCTGTCGAGGTGCGACGCGCTGAAGGCTTGACAGTGGACCCAGTGCCACAAGAAGGAGACTCGGACGCGGGCCCGGGATAAGGACTGGCGCAACGTGGTGAGCTGCACGGATCGGCCGTCACGTTTCGGCGGACAATCGCCGGAATGCGTCGGTCTGGGGGTGGTGGAACGCGGAATCAGCGGGATTCAGGGTGGGCGATTGTGTTTTGAGGTATAGCCTGCGCGAGTGGGCCCGCCGTGCCCCAGACAGTCGCCCGTTCATCACGCGTGGAGCGCGGAATGGGCGTGGAACGCGGAAGGGGACGTGGCCGGCTGTCAGAGGCGGGCCCGTGGGGCGGCGCAGACGCAGATGGGGCGGCGAGCCACAGGCTCGCCGCCCCGCCCGCGTCGATGTCGACGCGCCGAAAGCGCGGCCGGCCCATGGGGGCCGGCCGCGCTTTCCGGGCTGTGTCGGTCGTGGTCAGCCGCGACCGCCGCAGCCGGTGGAGCCGTCAGACTGTCAGAGCACCGCCGGCTCGTAGTCGATCGACTCCGTCACGTCGATGCTCTTCGGGTCGAGCACCCGGAGGAAGTCGAAGACCACCGTCGTGAAGGCGGTGAGGTGCTCCATGGGCCGCTCCGGGTAGAGCAGCTCGATCATCTCCAGGGTGTCCCAGGGAGTGTGCCAGAAGGATCCGTACTCCTCGGTCTGCTCGTAGCCGTCGAGGTCGCCGATCTCCCAGTTGGTCGACTCGAAGGCGGCGACCGGGATGTCGATCTGGTTGAAGGCGGTGTAGTCGCTGAAGCCGTTGGGCGTCGTGCCCGCCGGATACTTGTGGTTGAGCCCAAGCTGCGTCTCGATCGGGAGGTCGTTCAGCTCGGCGAGGCGCAGCATCTCGGTGCGTGCCCAGGTCCAGCCGTTGGTGCCGGAGTAGACGTAGAGCTTGTCGCCGACGATCAGCGAGTCGAGGTTGATCATGACGATGGCGCGGTCCCTGTCGGCCTTCGACATCGAGCGGGAGTAGCGGTTCGAGCCGATGAGGCCGACCTCCTCGGCGCCGAAGGCGACGAACACGAGGTCGTAGTCGATCTTGTAGCCCGCCATGCGCTCGGCGACCTCGAGCATGGCGCCGACGCCCGAGGCGTTGTCGTCGGCGCCCTGGCCGGCCTTCACAGCGTCGTAGTGCGCGCCGACGATGACCAGCGGGGTCGGCGCGCCGTTGCTCTTGAGATCGGCCGGCCGGTAGGCGACGACGTTCTGGCTCGTGTAGGCGACCCCGTCGCGCGTGTAGGTGAACGGCTGCAGCGCGGGCAGGTACCCGGCGTCGGCGAACCAGCCCTGCACCGTGAGCGCGGCCGCGTACTCGTCCTCGGTCCCGGCGACGCGCAGGAGGCCGGTGTAGGTGCCGTCCGGGTTGGTGATGCGGGTCAGGGCGTCGATGTACGCGTAGGCGCTGTCGCCGATGTCGGACGGCAGCGGTGGCGGCGCCGGGCCCGCCGCCGCCAGCGGCGCCGCCAGCGCCATCGTCAGCAGCAGGACCGCCGCCAGGAGCAGGAGCGTGAGTGATCTGTGCGCAGTCGTGTGCATGGTCCCCCCTCAGAGTGTGTGCACAGGTGCATAAAGAGTATACGTCGAAGGCGGGCGCCGCTCAACGTTCGACCGCGGTCGCCTCGTGCATCCCGTCTCAGTCCACCTTGGGAAAGTCCTTCTCGGACACCTCCGTGGTGTCCGCCGTGCCTCCCTCGACACCGTACAGCGTCAGGGTCCACGTCGTGTACTGCGTGTTCTGCTGCGTGTAGAGGTAGAACGCATCGGACCACGATGAAGTCCAGCTCTTGGTGGAGTAGCTGAGAAGATCCTTGTAGCGGCCCCTGGTATCGGTCGTCAGGAAGCCATGCATGTACCAGTTCCAGTCGCGACCGATCCAGTAGTAGACGCGGTACTTGCCGTTGGGGATGCCGGAGAGGGTGCAGGACGCGCGACCACGGGCGTACACGGCGAGCAGCGGCTTGCGCGACGAAGTCGAAGTCAGGACCACGACCGCATCGGAGCGGTTCTTGTTGTTCTTGAGGAGGAGCGTGCCGAGCCCGCTGCTCAGGTTGCGCTCGATCACGTGCCCGTTGGCGAAGCGGACCGGCTTGACGACCACGATCTTCTCCTGCCGGTCCCCCAGCTTGATGCGGTACTGGCCGGCGGTCTTCGGCTTCACGACGTACTCGAGGTCGATGACTTCTCCGGGGTCCACGTCGGCCGGACTGGACTCGAGGATCTTGCCGTTCATCCGCAGCTCGCCGTCGAACGTGCCGGGCACCTCGCCCGTGTTGGTGACCTCGGCCACCACCTCGACGCGCTGGCCTGGCTTGAGCAGCTTGGGGTAGACATCGAGGTACTCGACCACGAACTCGGCCGGTCGCAGCGCCGTAAAAACGATCGTCGTGTCGCCCAGTGTCGCCGTGTGGTCGCCGGGGGCGAGGTCGTCGGGCAGCGGCAGGGCGACGGTCTCGCTGCCGCCGCCGTCGACGCGCAGCTCGACGTCGTCCTGCGTGGATCCGTCCAAGGCGTAGGAGCACGCGTAGGTGCCACCGACCAGCCCGCCGTTGCGGACGGTCACGAGGAGCTCGCCGGTCTCGCCGCAGACGATCGGCTCGTCGGCGCTCGCCTGCGCGACCTCATAGGCCGGCAGGGCGAAGAACACGAGGCCGGCGACAGCGAGCGCGACGACGACGGGCCCGACGAGGAGGCCGACACGCCGCCGTCCTGCCTTGAAGATCGCCGGCCGCAGCAGGCCGACCACCAGTACGATCGCCGCCACGGCGGCGCCCAGCGTGAGAACAAGCGCGATCAGACGCATGACGCCCCCTCATGAGCCCCCGGCCGGCGTCACCGGCCCCTGTGCCCGTATGGTACGCCAGCGCAGGGACGCAAAGGCAGGGGCAGGGAGGCGCGGTCGAGCGGCGAGGAAAGCCTGAGGCGGTCGCTCACGCCTCTCGCCGCAGCCGCGTGCGGTACAGCGCCGCGTCGGCCGCCCCGTAGCAGCAGAAGGTGACGGCGCGCGGCAGCTCGTGCGCCGCAAGCCACTCCGCGACCGCGGCGACCGCGACTTCGCAGGCCTTGGCCTTGGGGTAGCCGTAGACGCCGGTCGAGATGGCGGGGAAGGCGATCGTCTCGAGCCCGGCCTCGGTGGCGAGCCGCAGCGACTCGAGGTAGCAGGAGCGCAGGAGCTCGGGCTCGCCGTGGCGGCCGTCGCGCCAGACCGGCCCGACGGTGTGGATCACGTGCCGGGCCGGCAGGTCGTAGCCTCCTGTGAGGCGCGCCTCACCGGTCGGGCAGCCACCCAGCGTGCGGCACTCGTCGAAGAGGCCCGGTCCGGCGGCGCGATGGATGGCTCCGTCCACGCCGCCGCCCCCGAGCAAACGGCGGTTGGCGGCGTTGACGATGGCATCGACGGCGAGGCCGGTGATGTCGCCCACGACGACGCGCATGCGAACTCCGGCTGCTTCCGTCATGTCTCGCTCCTCGACTGTCGCTGCTCGACCGCCGCACACATCGTAGCGCGGGCCGGGGCGAGGTCGTCAGACCTCGCCCCGGCCCGCCTGCCCCGTGATCTGGAGCTACTTGACGAGGTCGGCGGCGATCTCCTCGGCGTTCGCCACGGCACGCGATGTGAGGGATTGCACGTCGAGCACGGCGTTGTCCTCGAGCACCTGATAGTCGCCCGAGACTTCGTCGCCCACCAGCGTGCGCGGGCTGAGCACGGCCTCCTCGTACCAGCGTCCCCAGTCGGTGAGCGTCAGCACTTCGAGAGCCAGGGCGTCGGCGACCGCTGCCTTGATCTCCGTGGGTGTGGCCCCGGCGTCCTTAGCCGCGTTGTAGGCCCATAGCAGGCTGCCGGCGGAGTTCTCGCGCTCATAGGAGAAGCGCCAGGCCGCCTTGTTCTCAACGATGCCCATGATCTCGGTGGCCTGTGGCTCTTCGGCGATGGCCAGCAGGTAGCCCACGCCGATCGTCGTCAGAGCGACGTCGATCTCCTCGCGCGGGCTGACCATGGCCATCGTGTCCATCGACGTGTGGTACACGTAGTCGGTGAAGTGCCAGGTGAGCGCCGCCGGCTTGGGATCGTAGCCGTCGCTGTCCTCGTTCCACAGGAAGCTGTCGTGGTCGCTGCCGCCCTCCCAGGGGTTCGAGCCCACCTCATAGTCTGGCGAGATGGCGTTGACCAGATCGGCCGACTTGAAGTAGAGGTCGTTGAGGAAGTGGCCCGGGTACGGCCAGAACTTCACCGTGCCCTGCCCCCAGAGCGAGTGCAGGTCGGGCAGCCGTACGTAGGCGTCGGGCAGTTCCTGCTCGAGCCCCGGCAGCGTGTCGAGGCCGTACTGGTACACGGCCGCGGGGTCGGGCATCTTCTCGATGCGCATCGGCCCGCCCGTCTTGGTGGGGTCCTCGCCGACCATGTCGAGCACCAGAGCGGCGACCGTCGCGTCGAAGGCCGCCTTGTTGTCGTGCTTCCACAGCTTGGCCATCATCAGCTCGGCGCCCCAGATGAAGGTGAAGGTGCGCTTGGGGGCCGGCAGGGCCTTGGTGTCGATCATCTCTGTGAGGGCACGCGCGATCTCGAGCTGCGTGCCGATGCCGCTGGCGTTGTCGCAGGCGCCCGGTTCCTGCACGTGGGCGAGCAGCGGGATGCGCTCGTTGGCGACCGGGCCCTCACCGGGGATCTCGGCGATCAGCGTGCGCAGCGGCTTGTCTTCGGTGTAGCTCTCGCTGCTGCCGATGGCCATGCCTCTCATCGTCACCGGCCCCGCGACGAGCAGCTCCTCGAGGTAGCGGGCGTCCATCGGCGAGATGTTGAAGCCCAGCGGTCCGCCTGCGGACCCGCTCACACCGGCGTACTTGACCGTGTTCGGGTAGAGCTCCTCGCCGTCGATCACCGGGTTGTTGTAGTAGTTGATCTGCGGCGAAAGTGCGCCGGCGGCGTGCTCCTGCACGGCGAGGCCGTAGAGCACGGAGCGTGGGGTGCCGACCCCGGTCTGCGCGTCGTAGGCGGCGTAGAGGAACTTGCCGGCGAGGGGGCCGGTCTTGGCGGTCCAGACGTACTTGCCCTTGACGAACCTGACGACCCCGACGTCGACCAGGTCGCCCTCCCTGGCCTGATCCTGTGCCTTGGACAGCTCTGTGCCGGCCGGGCTCGTGAAGGGCGAGCTCGTCGCCAGGTGACAGCGCTCGTTGATGAGCCGCCTCGGCTTCGCCTGCCGATGTTCTCGAGGAGCCACTCGTACGTGATCTCACTCGGGTAGTACGGGGAGGTGGGGTCGAAGGTGTCGACCGCGAAGTCGAAGTGGTACGACTGGCCCGGCACCGCGTCGCCGGCCGGGCCGACGATCTCGAGCGCTGCGTACTGCGGCGCCCAGATCGAGTTGCCCGGGCGCACGTCGTCCTGGAACCAGTAGTGCGGCCCGGGGGCCGTCTTGCCCTCGACGAAGCCGAAGGACTCGAGCTCGTCGGCCAGCCAGTCGAGGCAGGCGTTGAACCAGGGCCCGCCGTTGGTGCGCCAGCCGAGGTACGGATAGGCGGTGTAGTCCAGGGCGTTCTGGGCGCTGAGCTCCTTGGACGCCGTGTCGCGGATATCCGCGAGGTCGAGAGGCTCGGTCGTGCTGGATGGCGCGGCCAGCGCCGCCTGTGCGCCGAGGCCGAGCGCGAGGCTCACGACGACGAGTGTCAGCGCGAGCCGACGGATGAAGTGCGACATGCGATTCCCCCTCAGGACGGATGTCGAAGGATGGCTCTGAAGCCGTGCTGTGCGATGTGTGTTCGGCCACCCCCTCGTGACCGGCGCCCCCAGGCGCCGTGCAGCACGACGCTAGCACGGACTGCCCTCGAGGTGTAGGGGGGGTCGTTGCCAGATTTGGCTACGGAGCGAAGCCGTGCGTGGCAGCGGAGTCGCGGAGGGGCGAGTGGCGTCGCTCCGCCAGAGCCTGCGCAGCGTGTACTCGTGGGGGGTTCTCCGGCATGGTCTTGGCGAAGATCCACTGCTGGGCGGCGAGGTCGCGGGCGACGAGCAGTTCGGCGCGGTTGCTCGGGCGACTCGCTCAGGATGCGCGGGAGACGAGGCGCAAGTCGGCGTCGAGCGCCTCGGCGATGCGCTGGAGCGTCCTCGCCGTCGGGCTTGTGGAGCCGCGCTCGATGCGGCTGACGTCACCCTGGTCGATCCCGCAGCGTTCGGCGAGCTGCTTCTGGGTGAGGCCGTGCTGCTCGCGCAGGTCGATGACTTGCAGCGCGATGTCGTAGGCCTTCTCGAAGACGGCCCGATACTCTGCCGACCGTGGGTCGCTGCGGGCCTTGCGGCGGGCGAGTATGTCCTTGTAGCTGTTGCTCATGCGGGCGTCTCCTCGCCGTCAGTATGGGCAAGACCCCATGTCGCGTCAACTTCTCTGGTGCAACACGGCGTCGCCTTCACGGGTGTCGCCCCGAGCGCCGGCGCCGCTTGAACTGTCTCAGCAGGCGACGGGCTTCGGCGATCTCACGCTGCTGTCGTCTGTGCGTCGCGTCGTGACCCTTGTCGTAGCCGCCGAGCAGGAGGACCACCCTGTCCCCGTAGAAGTGAACGAAGACGCGCAGCATGACGTTGCCAGGAGGAGCGGTGACGGGTGCGGGGCTGCCGCCGAACATGTGCGCGATCTTGTCCGCGTCATGACGGACACGGAACTCGTGGAGGCCGTGCCCGAGCGCCTTGAGCCATTCGGTGCGGCCGAGGTCGATACCGCGAACGACAAGAACGCGATCGATCGCGGCAAGGAGTGCCTCCAGCTTGAAGTCCGAGAGCTCCTCGACGAACCGCTCGAAAGGGAGAGAGCCGTCATCGGCCACGAACGGCTCGGGGCTCCAGGGGCCGGAGTGCGTGAAGGAGGCAGCCATGGCGCCAACGTACGGCCCCGGTCCCGCGGTGGGACCGGGTGACACTGGTGTCGTGCGGTGGACGTCCCCGCTCAGGGAGGGTGACGAGCGGCCGGCGCGGGTGGCTCTCTCCCTTGCGCCGGCCGCCCGTCTCGGCGCAGGATGACGCCATGCGGCAGGTCGCCATCCCCATCCGACATCAAGGTCAGCCCGTTCTACCTGCGCCTGAGACAGAGCCCCGCGTCTAGGACGTGCGGGCCTGTGAGAAGGTCGTCCTCGCGCTACGTCCTACCCTGCCTGTAGACTCGGCCATGCGTCGGCCGTAGGTCGGCGTCAGGGGCAGCGGACCAGGAGGGGGCCGCGTGCGCGAAGCTGTCATCGAGAACCCGGTCATCAACTCGGCGTTCGCCGAGCCGCGTCGCCACTTCAAGTTCGACGACGACGGCATCACCAACGAGATCGTCGACGCTCGCCGCCCGAGCGCCTACTTCATCCCCGTCGCGCAGCCCAAGAAGAAGGGCAAGCAGCTCGAGCTCGGCACCGAGTGGACCGATGACCGGCTGCGCGAGAACGACTACATCAACGAGGTGCGCGCAGCCGTCGGCGCACTGGCGCGCACGCGACTACCCGGGCATCACGCGTACGACCCGCCGCCTGCTCGAGTACTGGCAGCGGCGCGACCGCGACCGGCGGCTCTTCTTCTGTCAGATCGAGGCGGTCGAGACGGCCATCTTCCTCACGGAGTACGCGCCGAAGCTCGGCACAGCCTCACCTGCTCAACCGCCTGAAGGAAGCGAACGAGGCGGCCAACCCGGGCCTCGACCGCATCGCCGTCAAGATGGCGACCGGCAGCGGCAAGACCGTCGTCATGGCGATGCTCATCGCCTGGCACGCGCTCAACAAGGTCGAAGACCCGCAGGACGCCCGCTTCAGCGACTCGTTCCTCATCGTGGCGCCGGGCATCACCATCCGCGACCGCCTGCGCGTGCTGCTGCCCGAACGACCCCGACAACTACTACCGCAAGCTCGACGTCGTGCCGCTCGAGCTCATGGAGCGCCTCAACCGCGCCAAGGTCGTCATCACCAACTTCCACGCCTTCCTGCTCCGCGAGAAGGTCTCGGCCGGCAAGCTGACCAAGACGTCTGCTGGCCGGCCGCGACTCGGCCGCGCAGAGCCCCTTCACCGAGACGCCCGACCAGATGGTGCGCCGCGTCTGCCGCGAGTTCGGCAGCAAGCGCAACATCGTCGTGATCAACGACGAGGCACACCACTGCTACCGGGGCAAGCCCGCGGAGGCCGACGGACGAGGGCGACGGCGCCGCGCTCAAGGGCGAGGACAGGCAGGGAAGCCGCAGAAGCGCGACGAAGAGGCCCGCGTCTGGATCAGCGGCCTCGAGGCTGTCAAGAAGAAGATCGGCATCCGCGCCATCTACGACCTCTCGGCGACGCCGTTCTTCCTGCGCGGCTCGGGCTACGCGGAGGGCACGCTCTTCCCGTGGGTGGTGAGCGACTTCTCGCTCGTCGACGCGATCGAGTGCGGCATCGTCAAGGTGCCGCGCGTGCCGGTGGCCGACGACGCCATGACCGTCGCAGATCCCGAAGTACCGCCACCTCTGGCCGCACGTCAAGGACAGCCTGCCGAAGAAGGGGCGCAAGACCGACGACGTCAGCCGGCGGCATGCCCGAGCTGCCCAAGGAGCTGCGAGGCGGCGCTGCACTCGCTCTACGGCAACTACGAGAAGTACTACGAGGCGTGGGAACGCGCCGCCGACGAGCGCGGCGAGGGCAGCCGGCTCACGCCGCCGGTCTTCATCGTCGTCTGCAACAACACCAACGTCTCGAAGCTCGTCTTCGACTGGATCGCCGGCTGGGAGCAGACGATCAGTGAGGGCGACGAGGCCAAGACGCATCCGTCGCCCCCGGCAACCTGCAGCTGCTTCAGCAACGTCGAGCACCGGGCGAGTGGACCGACCGCCCCAACACCATCCTCATCGACTCGTCGCAGCTCGAGTCGGGCGAGGCGATGAGCCCCGACTTCAAGAAGATCGCGGCGCGCGAGATCGAGGAGTTCAAGGCCGAGTACCGCGAGCGCTTCCCCGAGCGCGACCCGGAGGCGATCACCGACGAGGACCTGCTGCGCGAGGTCATGAACACGGTCGGCAAGCCGGGGCGCCTGGGCGAGCAGATCAAGTGCGTGGTCTCGCGTCTCGATGCTCACCGAGGGCTGGGACGCGAACACCGTGACGCACGTTCTGGGCGTCCGCGCCTTCTCGACGCAGCTGCTCTGCGAGCAGGTCGTCGGGCGCGCGCTGCGGCGCACCACCTACGTGACCGACGAGAACGACATGTTCCCGGCCGAGTACGCCGAGGTCTACGGGGTGCCGTTCTCGTTCATCCCGGTCGGGCCGGCGATCAGCACGCCGGTGCTTGCCCAAGAAGGCGACGCGCGTGCGCGCGCTCGACGGAGCGCGTCGCGCGCGAGATCACCTTCCCGCGCCTCACCGGCTACCGCTACGAGCTGGCCGGCGAGCGGCTCGACGCGTCGAGTTCGACGACGGCTCCGGCATGGCGCTCTCGACCGCCGACGTGCCGACCAAGGTCGAGAACGCGCCGATCATCGGCGAGGCAGTCATCCACACGCTCGACGAGCTCAAGGCGCAGCGCCCCCAGGAGGTCGACTTCCTGCTCGCCAAGCTGGTCTACGAGCAGTACTTCTGCGGCGACGACGGGCGACGCGCAAGCCGTGGCTCTTCCCGCAGATCCTCGCGGCGTCGCAGCGGCTGGCTGCAGCGAGTGCCTGACCTGCAAGGACGACTGCTTCCCGCAGATGCTGCTGCTCGTCGAGTACGCGCACAACGCCGCCGACAAGATCTACCGCGCCATCGTCGACGGCGACGCCCGGGCGAGAAGCTGCTGCATGCCGATCCTGCAGCCCTACGACACGGTGGGCTCGACCAGCTACGTCGACTTCGACACCACGCGCCCGGTCATGGGTGACCGACCCCGACAAGTGCCACATCTCGCACGTGGTCTGCGACACCGACTCGTGGGAGCAGAAGATGGCGCAGGTGCTCGAGGACATGGACGAGGTCGAGAGCTACGTGAAGAACCACAACCTCGGCTTCTTCATCCCGTACACCTTCGACGGCGAGGCGCACAACTACATCCCCGACTTCATCGTGCGGCTGCGCGTCGACGGCGCCGACGGCAGCGAGCCGCTCAACCTCATCATCGAGGTCTCGGGCGAGGCCAAGACGGAGAAGGCCGCCAAGGTGCGAGACGGCGCGCACCCTCTGGGTGCCGGCCGTCAACAACCACGGCGGCTTCGGCCGCTGGGGCTTCATCGAGATCAGCGACCCGTGGGACGCGAAGAACACGATCCGGGCCGCCCTCGCGGCTGGCGGGGTGCTTGCATGACTGGCAACCGCGGCATCGGCTGGGCCGAGGAGAGCTGGAACCCCACTACCGGCTGCACCAAGGTGAGCCCTGGCTGTGCGCACTGCTGGGCCGAGCGCATGGCGTGGCGGCTGCGGGGGATGGGTCAGGAGCGGTACGTCGCGCGGCTTCCAGGTCACCACGCACGAGGATCTGCTCGAGAAGCCGTTGCACTGGGTGAAGCCGCGGCTGGTCTACGTGAGCTTCATGGGTGACCTCTTCCACGACGAGGTGCCGGACGAGTTCATCGAGCGCGTGTTCGACGCGATGGAGCGCTCGCCGCGGCACCGCTTCCACCTGCTCACCAAGCGCCCGGAGCGGCTCGCAGGCTTGAGCCGGCGTCTGCCCTGGCCCGCCAACGTCTGGTCGGGCGCGACGGTGGAGGACGCTGCGCACCTCGGCCGCGCCGACCAGCTACGCCAGACCGGCGCGGCCGTGAAGTACCTCGTGCTCGAACCCCTCCTCGGCCACGTCGACGACCTCGATCTCACCGGCATCGACTGGATGATCGTCGGCGGCGAGTCCGGGCCCGGCGCGCGGCCGATGCACGCCGACTGGGTCAGGTCGGTCCGCGACCAGTGCGTCGCGGCCGGCGTGCCGTTCTACTTCAAGCAGTGGGGTGGCGTGCGCCGCAAGGAGACCGGGCGCGAGCTCGACGGACGGTTGTGGAGTGAGAAGCCGCAGGGCCCCGGCCAGCTCGGCTTCGGGGGAATGGAGGCGGTCGTCTGATGCCGAGAGCCAGGAAACCCACCGGCCCCAAGCCCGTCGACTCCCTGCCGGCACCAGGACAAGCGCACCAACATCCCGACCAACGAGCTGCGCGGCTTCGTCGAGGGTGACGAAGCCGCGCCCGGCGCCATGCTCTACCCCCGCGACCCGTCGCTCGACCCGCAGCTCGTCTGGAAGGGCAAGGACGAGCAGGACGCCCGCGACCTCGAGGTGCCGGTCGTCCCCATCTACATCCAGGAGAAGATCCTGCCGCAGGTGATCATCGAGAACCTGCGCGACACGGCGCGCAAGGGCGAGCCCGAGCCCGAGATGACGCTCTTCAACGACTACGACGGCATCGAGTTCCAGGAGCTCGTCGAGTTCTACCGCCACGAGCAGAACTGGGCCAACCGCATGATCCTCGGCGACTCGCTGCTGGTGATGACCTCGCTGGCCGAGAAGGAGGGCCTCAAGGGCAAGGTCCAGATGATCTACATGGACCCGCCCTACGGCATCAAGTTCGGCAGCAACTGGCAGGTGAGCACGCGCAAGCGCGACGTGAAGGACGGCAAGGCCGAGGACGCGACCCGCCAGCCCGAGCAGATCAAGGCCTTCCGCGACACCTGGGAGCTCGGCATCCACTCGTACCTCGCGTACCTGCGCGACCGCCTGACGGTCGCGCGCGAGCTCCTCACCGAGAGCGGCAGCATCTTCGTGCAGATCGGCGACGAGAACGTGCACCTCGTGCGGTGCGTGATGGACGAGGTGTTCGGGAGCGAGAACTTCGTGATCGCAGATCGACTTCAGCAAGACGACCGGGGCAGCAGCCGCGATGCTACGCCGGCACGTCTGCGACTACCTTCTGTGGTACGCGAAGAGATCGAGAGTCGGCGAAGTACCGCCAGCTCTATCGTCGAGAAGGCCGTTCGGCGGTGAGGGCGGCGGCAAGTACGACGCGGCTGGAGCTGCCGGATGGTACACGACGACGCTTGACGTCGCGGGAGCGGACGGATCCGAGCCTGCTGCCCGCCGGCGCTCGGGTCTTCCGACTCGACGACCTCACGTCAGCCAGAGCGTCGCGCGGGCAGGGACGCACGGCATCGTTCCCGGTCGACGTTGACGGACGGGAGTATCGTCGCCCGTCGAAGCGGCGGCTGGAAGACCAACGAGGAGGGCATGAGCACGCTCCTCGCGTGCCGGTCGAGCTTCAGGCGTACGGCGAACACCCTCGCGCTACGTGCGCTTCATCGACGACTTCCCGGCGTTTCCGCTGACCAACATCTGGACGGACACTGGCAGCGTCCGGCTTCGCGCGACCCGAAGGTCTACGTCGTTCAGACCGCGACGCACGGTCATCGAGCGGTGCATGCTGATGACGACTGACCCGGGCGACCTGGTGCTCGATCCGACGTGCGGCAGCGGCACGACTGCCGTATGCGGCTGAGCAGTGGGGTCGCCGCTGGATCACGGTCGACACCAGTCGCGTGGCGCTCGCCCTCGCTCGCACGCGCCTCATGGGCGCGCGCTTCCCGTACTACCTGCTGGCGGACTCGCCCGAGGGCGCGAAGCGCGAGGCCGAGCTGACCGGCGTCCCGCCGGCGACCTCGGCCTACTCGGGCGACGTCCGCAAGGGCTTCGTCTACAAGCGCGTCCCGCACATCACGCTGAAGTCGATCGCCAACAACCCCGACATCCGCGAGGGCATGTCGCGCGAGGAGATCGACGCCGCCATCCGCCGCCACGCCGACACCGAGCTGCTCTACGACCAGCCCTACGAGGACCGCTCGCGCATCCGCGTGACCGGGCCGTTCACGGTCGAGAGCCTCTCGCCGCATCGGATGCTGGCGGGCGCGCGACGGCGAGCGAGCGCGGACGGGCCGGCCGGCGAAGCCCCGCCGGCCCGCGACGCCGCCGACTTCGTCACCATCATCCTCGACAACCTGCGCAAGGCCGGCGTCCAGAACACCTTCAAGGGCGAGCGCCTCGTCTTCGAGCGCATCGAGCCCTACGCCGGCACCTACGTCCAGGCCGTCGGCGAGTACACCGACGCCGCCGGCAAGACCCTCCGCGCCGCCATCTCCATCGGCCCCGAGTACGGCACCGTCGACGCCGACCTGGGTCAAGGAGGCCGCCAAGGAGGCGCGCAAGGGCGAGGGCTTCCCGATGCTCGTCGTCTGCGCCTTCGCCTTCGGTCCCTACGTGAACGAAGAGACCAAGCAGTGGCCCAACCTCACCATCCTCATCACGCGCATGAACCCCGACCTCGCCATGGACACCGCCGACCAGAAGCTCCTCAAGAGCACCGGCGCCGGCAACCTCTTCATGGTCTTCGGCGAGCCCGACCTCGAGCTGCGCACCCTCCCCGACGGCAAGCTGCAGGTGGAGCTCCACGGCCTCGACGTCTACGACCCCACCACCGGCGAGATCCGCAGCGACACCACCGACGAGATCGCCTGCTGGTTCATCGACACCGACTACAACGAGGAGAGCTTCTTCGTGCGCCACGCCTACTTCACCGGCGCCGACGAGCCCTACAAGAAGCTCCAGCGCGCCCTCAAGGCCGAGATCGACGAGGACGCCTGGTCGACCCTCTACAGCACCGTGAGCCGCCCGTTCGACCCGCCGTCGACCGGCAAGATCGCGGTGAAGGTGATCAACCACTACGGGGACGAGGTGCTGAAGGTGTACGAGTCTCAGTCGGCGGAAGCAGGATCGCGTTGACCCACCACATTGTCGCGCCCTCAGCGGCCCGGGAGCATGAAGGGATTGCCCGGGTGCGCCGGCCTCGGAGCATCGTGTAGCCATGGATAGTGACCGCTTGGGCGAACTACGGGACTACGCATGGAACTACTTCTCACTCCACACCGACCAGCGGCTCAGGACCTTTCATTTCTACGTGTTGCTGTCGACTGTGATCGTGGGCGCGCTACTCACCGTCGCCAAGGGGTCGCACGACGCGATTGTGAGCTGCCCGCTGGCCTTCGGACTAGCGTTCGTGTCGTTCGTGTTCTGGAAGCTCGACTTGCGAAACAAAGAACTGGTTCGTTACGGCGAGGAGGCCCTGAAGTCGCTCGAGGCAGATTCGGGGGAGGAGTGCGCGAACGAGGCTGCCAGCCCGATCGCAATCTTCTCACGAGAGGAATCGGTGACGGCGATGCGTCGCCGTGGCTTTCGAGCCTTCGTAGCGCGGCCCCTCAGCTACTCGGCATGCTTCAATCTCGTCTTTGCCGCTTTCGGGATGTCTGGATTGGTCGCGGGGGTGGCCCTGCTGATCTCGGGCTTGGCAGGCTGAGGAAGAGAGCCGGTGGCCTTTGCACTCGACCACTATTCTGGTCTCGGTCACCACCTCTGCCGAGACAGCGCGGCCGTCCACCGCGTCTCGTGGTCCGCGCCGGCTGCGTTGGTACCCCGGGCAGGCCGAGAGGTAACGAGGTCTGTCCTGGCGACCGCGCGCCGCGAAGGGTCCTAGAATAGTCGGGCCATGGACTTCCTTCTTGATACAAACGTGCTGATTCCCGCCGAGCCAACCTCGCCGGGCGACGTGGAGATGGGCACGCCCGTTATCGTCGAACTCCTGCGGCTGGTGCGCACCGCAGGTGGACGCCTTCTCGTGCACCCGGACGCGTACACCGAAATCGGGCGTGACCACGACGAAGTCAGGCGATCCCTGCGCCTCGCCTTGGCCGGGAAGTACCCTCGTCTCGACTCCCCTCCAGGTCTTTCGGAGGACCTCGCGCGAATAATCGGCGAGCCGGATCCCGAGTCTCATGACGCGGTGGACGCCAGGCTTCTCGAGGCGATTCGATCCGGGCGCGCCGACATTCTCGTCACCGACGACGCAGGGCTGCATCGAAGGGCGCGGTCGGCCGACCTCGGCGATCGAGTCCTTACCTTGTCCGATGCTCTACTGCTTGCCCGCCAGCTTCATGAGCCCACGCCGGTCGCCCCACCGGCGGCTCGGGCCGTGTCGGCGGCACAGCTGAGCTGTGCGGACCCGATATTCGAGGACCTGCGCGCCGAGTACTCGGGCTTTGACGATTGGCTGGCCAAGGCGGCTCGGCTTCATCGGCACGCGTGGGTCGTCGAGCGCGACGGCAACAGGTACGCAGCGGTGGCCATCGTGAACGAGGAGACTCCTCTCGAACACGGGCTGCCGGGCAAGCTCCTCAAAGTGTGCACCTTCAAGGTTTCGGACGACCACCAGGGCAACCGCTATGGCGAGCTATTGCTGAAAGCGATCCTCGATTATGCCGCCGCTCACGGTTACGAAACGCTCTTCGTGGAGGCGAAATCAGACAAGCTGTTTCTTTTCGAGTTCCTCGAGCAGTTCGGCTTCCGTCGGCTTGACGTTCTGAAGGATGGGACCGATCCGGTGCACGCGAAATCGTTGCGGCCTCCCGTAGGAGGAGCGGTGGATCTGTCGCCTTTGCAGTTCCACATCGCGTTCGGACCGCCAGCGCTACGATGGGAGGGCGTACCCGCGTTCATCGTGCCTATCAGGCCGGAGTATCACGAGCGGCTCTTCCCTGAGGCCGAGCCGCAGCTCTCCCTACTGAACGACACCGAGGCACACGGCAACGGGATTCGCAAGGCGTACCTGTGTCGCGCCAACACGCGACGGATCGAGCCGGGCAACCTTCTGTACTTCTATCGATCCGCCAGCTCCACGCTCACAGTGGTGGGGGTGGCCGAGGACGTGAACGTGCTATCCGACCCTGCTGGTATCGTGAGGGCGGCAGGAAAGCGTACGCTTTACACGTATCAGCAGATTGAGGAGATGGTCGTTGGGGAGCGCGAAGTCCTCGTGATTGGTCTTCGACAGGCGCGTGTGCTGAGGCCGCCGGTCGAATACGCCGAGCTCTTTGGGGGAGGCGTCCTCAGAGGACGACCGCGAAGCGTGATGTCGATCGGCGAGGAGGCGGCACGATGGCTTGCGCAGAGAGTCGGGTTGTAGTGCTTCTGCCGATCAAGCCGCGCTATGCGGAGCCGATCATGGCCGGCCGCAAGCGCGTGGAGTTCCGTAAGATCCCCTTTGCGCGTGCGCCGTCCCACGTGGTCGTCTACGCGAGCAGTCCGGTCAAGCAGGTGCTCGGGTACTTCGAGGTCTCTGACATCGATATCGACGACGTTGACGCACTGTGGGCAAAGCACGCGCGGGTCGGCGGCATCGCGGAGGACCAGTTCGCGCGGTACTTCTGTGGGCGCGATGCCGGCGTGGCCATCGGTGTCGGGCGCGTCGTCACAGCCGGGCGCCCCATGGCGCTCGCTGACCTCGGTCTGAGCGGGCGGCCTCCTCAGAGCTTCAGTTACGTCGATGCTGCGGTCCTCGGCAGGCTGCAGGACGAGGGTACGCGGAACCAGGATTGGGCAGGCACAGCACGTCGCGCTCGGTTGCGGGGGCGCCGCTGCTGGCGGACTCGTCCCGGTCTCGAAGCCGGCTGAAGCGGCGCCAGCGAACGGCGAAGTGACACCACGCGTCGCCACCAACGCCTTCATCGCCAACACCGACTTCGGCTGGTTCTCGCACTTCCTGCACCGCGCCGAGCCGCCGGACGAGGTCGACTTCTGGCAGCCCTCGCCGCACGGCTTCAAGGCGATCCCGCCGGGCGCGCCGTTCTTCTTCCGTCTCGGCGCGCCCCACAAGGCCATCGCCGGCTTCGGCTTCTTCGCGCGCTACGAGCGCGTGCCCGCGTGGCTCGCCTGGGAGTCCTTCGGCGACCTGAACGGCACCGACACCTTCGCCGAGATGACGGCGCGCATCGAGGCGATCCGCCGCCGCACCGGGGAACTCCTACTCCAAGGGGCTTGAGATGCCGACCAATCGCGAAGTCCTGCCCGACTACCTCGCCCGCTACCAGCGGGTCGTCTTCGTGGGGACTGCGGCAGGGAACGCCTCCGCGAGCCTCGGTCACTACTACGCCAGCCAGGGCAACGCGTTCTGGGAACTGCTCTACGGTGCGGGCCTCACGACGTCCAGCCTTGAGCCTCGCGAGGATGCGTGGGTTCTGGTAGACAGGATCGGGCTGACCGATCTCTACAAGCACCACCACGGCATGGACGATACGCTGCCCGCTGACGGCCACGACATCGGGCGCTTCGTCGGGAAGATCGAGAAGCACGCGCCTGACTGGGTCGCCTTCACGAGCAAAGCCGCCGCCCGGACCGCCGCGAAGCTTCTGGACCGTTCCGCAGACTTGGTGCACCTTGGGCCGCAGGCCGACTGGCAGATCGGTCGCAGCCGAGTGTTCGTTCTGCCCAGCCCAAGTGGGGCCAATCGTGGGCGGAGCGGCCTGGAGGGGAGGGCGAGCCGGCTTGAGTGGTACGCAGAGCTCCGCGACTGCGCGTGGCCGCAGGCAGAAGTTCCCCGTTGCCTGGGCAGGGCGCTCTGCTCAGAGTTGCTGCGTGCGCTGCGGTTTGGTCACTTGCGCCCGCTGCTCTCGGCAACGCTGAGGGATACCACGCTGGATCTGGAGTTCCGCGGCAATGCCTTCAACATCTACTACCGTGGCGGCAGCCTGGTCTCCGTGAACCGCAACCCGTCGACAGGTGAGCTGGTCTGCAAGTTCGATCCTGAGTACACGGACACGACCCATAGCCGCGGCCGCGCTCCAAAGAAGGGGGCACCGAAGGCCGCCATGGACCTGCCCGACCGCAAGGTGGACACACTCGACGCTGTCACGGCGTGGGTCGATCTATTCCCGCGGCTCAAGAGCGCGATGGATGTCTACTTCGGCAACCCCAGCCATCCGAAGGAGGAGCGTCAGTACTCTCAGGAGACGGTGCGCTCTAACAACTTCGGCTCTGCCTGCGACAAGACGGACTACGTGATGGCCGACCTCGAGTACAAGGCGGCCTGCGCGTGGGAAGACCCCGGCGAGGGGCCGAGGAAGAAGGGCATGTACTTCGATCTCGTGGGTGCGTACTGGCCGTCCACCGGCGCATCCCGGCGAAACCCCGACAAGCTGCGGCTCTCCATCATCGAGGTGAAGTACCGCGACGCCGTGCTACAGGGTGAGCAAGGGCTCGTGGAGCACATGCGCGACGTCATGCGCTGGTTCGCACCCGAGAAGGTGGCGGCGCTCAAGACGGAGATGCTCGCGGTGCTGCAACAGAAGCACTACCTGGGGCTGATCTCCTCCGCCAAGCCTCCGACGGGCTTCGATGGTGGGCGGGTCGAGTATCTGGTTCTTCTGGCGGATCACGACCCCGGCTCCCGCGTTCTTCACAACGTGCTGTCACAGGTCGAGCGCGAAAGGCCGCTGGCCGGCCCGGACGGCGTCGATGTCGTCGATCTTCGCTTCTGCACGGGGACGTTCATGGGCTACGGCATTTGGAGGGAAGGCCTCAAGACGTTGGCAGAGCTGCGGTCCAGCCATGACCGCCAGATCTACTCCAGATCGTCGTCACGCGGGACGAGCACACCTGGGATGCCCCCATCTCTGGTACCAGCAGAAGGGTGAGTGTCTGCGGTTGATGGTCTGTGCCGCGGAGCGACTCCGACTCCACTCGCGTGGCGGCTTGGGCGCTCCCGTGCCTGGTGGCTTGGGCCCTGTCATCGCGCCCGGTCAGCCCGACTTCACGCCCCGCACCCGCGCCTGAACCCGAACACGATGCCGACCAGCAGAAGGATCAGTGCGATGATCAGGATCCAGCGCAGCGCTTCGACGAAGAGACCGATGCCGCCGAAGATGAGCGCCAGGATCAGCAGGAGAATGACCAACCACATGACGAGCCCTCCTCACGTCTGGGGCGGGCCGCCGTCGGGCCCTTGCGTCCGTACTACCCCTTTAGAACGCTTCGAGAACGCCCTCTCCCTGGTCTTGCGGGTTCACGACCCGTCGTCGCCCAGTCGGCCGCGACGGTCGGCCGCTGGGGGCATCCCGCTGGGCAGTCTCAGGTCGATGACCGCGTGATGCAGAACAGCTAGCGCCGCCGCTGTGTCCGGCGCACGGGCTGGTAGTCGTCTCGTACACCTTCTGCAGCTGGGGGAGGGTGAACTCCTCCGGGCAGAAGGCCGTCTGGATCGCCCGGGAGTCCTTAGGCGACCTGAGCGGCAGCGACACCTTCGCCGAGATGACGGCGCGCATCCAGGCGTTCCCTGTTCAACGAGAACGTCACCCGTGCCCGGCCTTGTGCGCTGCTCGGCAGTAGTGAAGACTCGACGCCAATGAGCAAGGACGATCGACTTCCCTATCTCCACGCGCTGGCCCATCTGCGCACGCCGGACGAAGCACCGTGGACTGATCGCCGGTACGGCAAAACCCCTGACGATGATCCGCGACCAGCCTTCGAGCGGGACCGCGACCGCATCATCCACAGTGAGTACTTCCGCCGGCTGCAGCACAAGACGCAAGTCCTCATCGTGACCGAGGGCGATCTCTACAGCACGCGTCTCATGCACTCGGTCGAGACAGCGCAGGTTGGCCGGTCTCTTGCCTGCTCACTCGGCCTCAACGCTCCGCTCGCGGAGGCCATCTGCCTCGGCCACGACGTCGGTCACACACCGTTCGGCCACCAGGGTGAGGAGACTCTCAAGCGGTTACTCGATGATCATGGGGGCTGGGACTCGAACCACCACTCGCTGCTTGTCCTCGACGAGATCGAGGTGCAGTACCCGGCGCATCTCGGGCTCGATCTCACGATGGCGGTTCGTGAGGGCATCGCGCGCCACAAGACCGCCTACGATGACCCTGCGGTGGGCTACGGGTCGGGCTCCGAGCTTGGTGCTCACAAGTCTCCCTCGCTCGAGGCTCAGACCGGCAACGTGGCCGATGAGGTGGCCTACGTGAGTCATGATGTTCACGATGCTCTTGAGCACGGGTTGGTCACTCGCGACGAGCTCGGCGACGCGCTCTCTGAGGTGAGCCTGTGGCGGCGAGCGAGTGTCAAGACCGATGCCGAGATCAAGTCGATTCATCCTGAGGGGTGGAAAGGCGTCGACGAGTGGAAGCTGACGGTCCGGTGGTTGCATCGCAACCTGATCTCGATACTGCTCGACGACGTGCTGACGGAATCGGCTCGGCGTGGGGCTGGGCACGCCGATCTGCTCGCCGCTCGCGATGACCCAACGCCGGTCATCGCCTTCTCTGATGAGATGCGTCCACAGCTCGATCGCGTACGCGGCTACCTCCACGAGCGCGTGTACAAGGGCCCGCTGGTCGCGCGGCAGAACGCCAAGGCCGACCACGTCCTGGAGAGGCTGTTCGAGACGCTGTGCGCCAAGAGGCTGCTGCTGCCGTGGCATGTCCAGCAGCGGATCAACGGCTCCGAGGACGCCACGGTCATCGCCAAGAACGTCGCCCTGTTCCTTGTCAGTCTCACCGACAGGGCCGCCATCGACTTGTACGGCGAGCTGTTCATCCCGTCCGACCGTGCCATGGGGCACCATGTGCACTGATGCGACGCTAGTGGCGAGACTTCCGTTCCCAGTGCCGGGTAGGATACGCGTGGCGACTGCGGAACCAGAGAGTAGAGGAGGGCGCTGTGGCCATCGATCTCAATCGTGAAGCCGAGAACATCCGCGCTGAGGGCGCGAAGTTGGCGCACGAGGGCTGGATCAGCGATAGCGCTTCTCCCAGTCAGGTGGCGACGTACGTTGCCGCGAGCGAGCACGTGGAGTCTTTGAGCGCCGGCGAAGTGGTCGAGATCGTGCGGCAAGGACTCGACGTCGACGTCGCCAGCGGCAACGCGTCCGCAGTGCGCGGTCTGGCGCGCGACGTTCTCTTGAAGCGCGCCGAGGCCTAGCGCTTCTCCCTTCGGCGATGTGTGCGGTGGCCGGACCGCCGGACGAACCTGTTGTGCTGTAGGCATGCCTCAGAGCGCCCGGCCAACCTCTGCGGCATCCGGCTTCATCGCCAACACCGACTTCGGCTGGTTCTCGCACTTCCTGCACCGCGCCGAGCCGCCGGACGAGGTTGACTTCTGGCAGCCCTCGCCGGCTATGGCTTGGACGGGGTGTGGTACTACGGCGCGGCTGAGCCACGGGTTGCTTGACCGGCGCGCGCCGGACGTGTTCCGCGGCTGAACGTCACCTCTGCTCGGCAATAGTCACCCCGGTGCCACACGGAGACTCCGGTTAGGCTCCGGGTGGCATGAAACGGCCAGATAGGCAGAGTGGTCAGGAGGCGGTGACCTGCGAGTCCCTTGAAAGGTCGCTGGGTATGACGTATCATCATACCCGGAGGTGCATCATGGGGCGCTCGAAGATAGCCATCACCATCGATGAGGAGACGCTCGGCGCGATCGACCGGCTGGTGGCCGAGCACCGTTTCCCCAACCGCAGTCAAGCCATCCAGGAGGCTCTCGACGAGAAGCTGACGCGACTCGCTCACAGCCGCTTGGCGCAGGAGTGCACGAAGCTCGACCCGGGCTTCGAGCAGGCTCTGGCCGACGAAGGCATGGGCGGAGAGCTGGCCGAGTGGCCCGAATACTGAGGGGCGCCGTCCACTGGGCCGATCTGGACCCGACCCGCGGGCACGAGCAGTCGGGCCGGCGGCCCGTCCTCATCCTGAGCGCCGACGTCTTCAACGAGCGCTCGGGCACGGTGATCGCGGTTGCGCTGACGACACAGTCTCAACGAGCCGGCTTCCCTCTGACCTTGGAGCTGGGCGCTGCGCGGTTTCCCAAGCCATCGTGGATCAAGATCAGCCAGATCCGCACCCTGTCGGTGCAGCGCATCGGCCGCAAGCTCGGGGCCGCCTCACCGGAGGAAGTCGCGCAGGTCATCGAGGGCCTGAATGAGATCTTGGGGGCGTGACCAGCCTTTCAAGTAGACGCGCAGTCGGCTTGCACCAGACCGCAGCGGCGGCGAGATCCGCAGCTTCACCTCCGACGACATCGCGTATCCCGCCCACAAGTACGGCCGGGTCATCTACGAAGCCGCCCGAAGAAGCCTCTGAAGGCGTTCCTCGTTTGGAACCAGGTGGAGTCTCCGAAGACGCACGACATCACGCGTCTGCTCGCGCTGTGCCGGTCTGTCGACCCGGGATTGGCCGAGTCCCTCGGCGGCGCCACGGGGTCGAGTATCGCTATCCCGGTGAATATCCGACGGTCCCGATCGCGGCGGCCAAGGAGAGCGTGGAGCGGCCGCTGATCGATCCTGTCACGAAGTGGAAGGCCAGCAATGCTGACATGGCAGTCACAGCCTACCTCAACCGGGAGACCGGCGACCTCTGTACGATCCAAGAGGAGGAAGCGGTCTTGGCCGAGGACCTGGCTCCCCCTGCCTACGAGGTTCGACATCCATCTGAAGCGCCACGACGTCGCGGCAGCCGCTGCACAACAGGAGCTTCATCGGTCTGACTCCTCGGGCTGGTCGCCGCTCCGCTCTAGGGTGATTATCGGACGTCCGTCTCGGACTTCTCATCGACTGGGAGGTAGGTCCGCTTGAGAACGGCTGGATTCGGGTGCGTGCTTCTCGACCCCGGCATGCCGTTTCGAAAGACCATGTCGTTTCGTCGGGCACGGCCGCTCGGGCGGACTTGGCTGTTCCGCCACACTCGGCGGAAGGCCTGAATGACTGGGGGCCTCAACCGACAGCCGGTCAAACGCGCCACTTCCTGCCGCGGTTCGGGGTTTGCCGCCTGACGTCATGCCAGATACGTGAACCACAAGAGGCCTTGCTGTGACGTCCGACGCCATGCGATAATAGCAACGCTTCACGAGTGGCGGAGGGAGGCGCTGTGAAGATTCGCTCAGACAGAGACATCGGGGTGCGTATTGCCGGCCTGCTTGGCGATCGGCCCCAGCGAGAGCTTGCCGAGGCGGTGGGCATGCAGCCACCCGTGCTGAGTCGGGCACTGGCGGGCGAGAGGGCGTTCAACATGTCTGAGGTCGTCGATATCGCTGACTACCTTGGAGTCCCCGCCGAGGAGCTGCTGTTCGATGAGCAGCCGGCGTTCGTCAAGCGCGGTGCGGCGGACGATGGCGCCACGAACGACGCCATCGTCCGCTGTTCGAGACTCATCGACGCCATGCTGCAGATCGAGGCCGTCGGCCGATGACCTACATCTCCGAGCTCGAGAGGGGTGAGGCGGCCGCCAGACTGGCTCGCGTTCGCCTCGGCCTGGGGCTCGAGGTGCCGGTGGCGGACATCGTGCTCGGGATCGAGGACCTCGCGGGCATCCCCGTCACGGTGCTCGCGCTGCCGGGGGGGCTTGCCGGCCTCCAAGGCCGCAAGCACGACCGCAGCTTCATCTTTGTGAATGGGGCCGACTCGGCGGTGCGGCAGCGTTTCACCCTCGCTCATGAGTTCGGGCACGTCGAGCTGGGTCACATCGGGTCGGTGGACTACACGACGGACGTGTTCGGTGAACGGGGCCGGCCGCCGGCAGAGGTCCAGGCCGACGGGTTCGCGAGCGAGTTCCTCGCTCCAGCCGATGGGGTACGACGCTGGCTGGCAGCGATGGGCGAGCCACCTGACGACCTCGATACCGTCGTGCGTCTCGCGGAGTACTTCCATGTCAGCGCTGAAGCCGCTCTCTATCGCCTGCAGAGGGCACGGCACCTGACCAAAGGCAGGGTCGAGGCCATCAAGTCGCGCATCGCTGCGGGCGAGCACAGTGCACTCTGCCGTCGTCTGGGCCTGGGCGAGCACGAAGACACACTGAGCCACGCACACGGCGACCTGCCGCGCATGCCTCGGGCCACCATCACGGAGGCCGCCACCGCCTACGAGCGCGGCCTCCTGACGGTCGAGCAGATCGCGCGACTTCTCGAGGTCGACCCGGATCGCGTGCACGGCGAGTTCGACCGTCGCGGCATTCAGCCGGGCCGCCACGAGCCAGACTACTGAGTCTTCATGCGCTCGCAGTCGGCAGAGGAGCTTCTGCTCGACGCCAGCGTGCTCTGTCGCTTCGCCGAGCACGGGCTGCTTGCTGCACTCCGTAGCTACCTGGCCGACCGTGCTCGCATCACGCGTGAGGTCGAGCGCGAGCTGCTTCGTCTTGCCGATACTTCGGAGTTCCGGCAGCTCCATGACCACCTCGCCAGCGCTGGGTCGGTTGCGCGAGTGCGAGGAAGGTGGCCCAAGCGGACCAAGAACCTGCCCGATGGTCTGAAGCCCGAGTTCGCGAGGATCCTCGGCCTGAAGCGCTCGCTCGGCGAGCACGAGCGCGCCCACGCGGGCGAGATTGCCACGGTACTCATGGCCGCTCACCGCCACACGAGCTTGGTTGTGATCGATGACAACTGGGGGAGCGACCTCGCGAGGAAGACCTACGGCCTCGATGTGATGTCGACCGCACGGCTCGCTCAGGAGATGGTCGTCGCCGGTGCGCTTCCCGTGGGCGAGGGTTTCAAGGTGTTCGACAGCGCCACGCCTCGCGACGTAGGACGCGCGCGATACGACGCGAGCCTGCAACGACTGCGTTCGAAGGGCTCATGAGCGCACCAGGGGCGTCGCGCCTGTCACGCTCCGCACTGGGCTGGCTGTCCCGCGCCTGCCGCTCCGTCCGGGCCGGCTGCTACGCTGTCGTCTGAGCCGGCATCGACTTCCTGGGGTTTCCGCAACGCACCACATCATTCACCGCGGCCAGCACGAGATCGGCGGCATGTGCATCGAGGTTGCCGCCGATGACGGCACGCGTGCCGCGAGAGACGGGACGTGCGCGCGGCCGGCGGCACGCGCGTACTGCTCGACCTCGGCATGCCGCTCACGGCGCCGGACGGCGGCGACTTCCCGCGCGGCACGCCGCAGCGGCCGACCGAGGAGCTGATCGCCGAGGGCGTCCTGCGCGACGTCCCCGGCGTCTTCCCGCACGACCCGACGGCGCCGGCCGTCGCGGCCATCGTCCTCACGCACTCGCACCTCGACCACTACGGCCTCGCCCACCACGCGCACCCGGCCATCCCGGTGTACGGCAGCGAGGGGACGATCGCGATCCTCGAGGTCGGGCGCGTGTTCTTCCCCGACGCCGCGCTGCCGCCGACCTGCGCCTGCTTCCCGACCGACGAGACGCTGCGCTTCGGCGGCGGCTCGACGCGGCTGCACCGTGACGCATCCCCGTCGACCACGCGGCGCCGGACTCGCGCGCGCTGCTCGTCGAGGCCGACGGGCAGCGCCTGCTCTACACCGGCGACCTGCGCGCCCACGGCCGCACCGGCTTCCGCTTCGAGAACCTGCTCGCCGACGAGCGCGTGCGCGGCGTCGACTGGCTGCTCGTGCGAGGGCACGACGCTGGGCTCGTCCGGCGGCACGCACGGGCTGCGCTCGCGAGGCCGACGTCGAGGAGCGAGCTCGCTCGAGCTCGCGCGCGGCGAGCCGGACAAGCTCATCGCCGTCGCCGCCTCGGGCCAGAACCTCGACCGCCTCGTCTCCTGCTTCCGCGCCGCGAGGCGCAGCGGCCGCCAGCTCGTCGTCGACGCCTACCAGGCCTACGTGCTCATGCAGCTCGCGCCGCTCTCGCCGAGCATCCCGCAGGTCGACTGGGACGGCGTGCGCGTCAAGCTTCGCGCCGCACCAGGTCGAGCGCCTCAAGGAGGCCGGCCTCATGGACCTCGCCCGCGAGATGAGCGAGCAGGGCCGCGTCTCGAGCGACCGAGCTCGCCGCGCAGCCGGGGCGCTTCCTCATGTGCACGCGCGGCAGCTGCGGCGTGACGAAGCTCTTCGACAAGGTCGGCGCCGGACCGCGTCGTCCTCGTCTGGTCGATGTGGCGCGGCTACTGGGAGCGCGACGGCGCGCGATGCGCGAGTGGGCCGACGCGCCACGGCGTCGAGGCGCACTTCGTCCACAGCGGCGGCCACGCGTGGCCCGAGGACCTCGCGCCGGCTGGTCGAGGCGATCGCGCCGAAGCACAAGCCGGTATGGGTGCATACGGAGGCGGCTGCCGGCTGATCCTGCAGCCCCCCTGATGAACGTCACACCTGCCGACGGTCAGCATCCTTGAGCGCCTTCCCGCCACCGGCGAAGCTCGGGGGCTGCGCCGGGGTTGGGCTCACACCCATCGTCGTTGGCCGCTACGGCGCGCCGTCGAAGGGTGCATCATTTGTGGTACACTGGCAGCAGAGCGACGACAGGCGGCGGCAGGGGGCCGATCCTGCATGTCGTCTTCTATCGCTCCGGCATCGGCAGCGAGCCGGTGCGCGAATGGCTTCTGGCCCTGAATCGTGAAGATCGAAGGACCATCGGCGACGACATCAAGACGGCACAGTACGGGTGGCCTCTGGGTATGCCCCTGATCGGCAAGCTCGAGCCGGGTCTCTGGGAAGTGAGGTCTCGCGTTCGCAGTGGGACTGCGCGAGTGATGTTCACGGTCGACGGCGACACCATGGTCCTCCTGCACGGTTTCGTCAAGAAGTCGGCGAAGACCCCGACGGCGGACCTCAAGACAGCGCGCCGGCGCCTCGCGAGAGCACAGGGAGCAACGTGATGGATGAGCCGCATATCGGCAGTGACTTCGACGACTTCCTGCGGGACGAAGGCCTTCTGGACGACGCGGAGGCTACCGCCGCGAAGCGTGTGGTCGCCTTTCAGATCGGGCAGGAGATGAAGCGCGCACGGCTGACGAAGTCGGAGATGGCGCACCGCATGAAGACGAGCCGGCCCGCAGTCGATCGTCTCCTCGACCCGGCCAACCGCTCCGTCACGCTCTCAACGCTCGAGCGTGCGGCGGCGGCAGTCGGCAAGAAGCTCAGGATCGAGCTGATGTAGAGGCTCGGCCAGCGGGAGGGCATGACCGTCCCGAGCTCAGGTCCCGGTGAGCCTGTCGTAGATCCGCGACGAGGTCTTCGCGGCGGCGCAATTGTCGGCGGCCGGCCGGCCCGTTCCCGGGCCGGCCGGCCGCCGTTGTCGCCGCCGCTGCAGAGCTGTCGGCGCTCCTCAGATATGTGTGAGCGCCCGTTGCCGCTCCGTCAGGCTGCGGCCCCCCCTGAGCGCTGCAACGCGTGCCTCAGCGCCCTCTTGGGCTCAGCGTCGCCTTTCCCTCAGCTCCGCTTCGCCTTACCTTTCGTGATTGTGATCTTGGCCGGGGCGGCGAAGGTGCCGTCCGGGTGGTTGGACACGATCCCGTAGATCTTGCCCTTGATGTTGGCGGTCGCGATGGTGGCGCGACCGGCGAGGCCGGGCTCCATCTCGGGGCCGACGAGCGACTTGACGACGTAGGGCACGTCGCCGGCCTCCGTGTAGGCGGCGTAGGCGTCGGCCGTCCAGTCGTTGTTCTGCAGGCCGGTCGTGAAGGTCCAGCCGTCGGCGACCCAGTCGTTCTCGGTGTCGCACGGGTCGACGAAGGCTCCGGCGGAGATGTCGTCGACGTACCAGCCCTGGCCGTTCACGGCCTCGTCGGTCATGTAGCGGAAGCGCACGAAGACGGTGCCGCTGAAGCCGGTGAGATCGAAGCTCGCCGGCTGCCAGTCGCCGGACTTGCCCGTGAAGCCGCCGACGCCGTCGAAGGCGGTGGAGGCGTTCACGTCCTCAGTCGCGACCGGCAGGCTGCTGAGCTGGGGCAGGACACTCCAGTTCGTGCCGTCGCTCGAGGCCTCGACGTAGCCGTAGTCCCACTCGGACTCGATGTCGAACCAGGTGAGGAAGTCGAGCGTTGCGCCCTCGGGCACGTCGTCGATCTGCCGCGCCAGTGTGTTGACCAGCAGAGCGCCCATGCCGCCGTACCACTCGTACTCACCGGTGGTCGGTGGCAGACCCGTCTCCGCCGGGCCCTTGAAGACGACGGTGACGCCCGGCTTCGTGGGCGTGAGGTAGCGGTAGTACGCGCCCCACGGCTCGGTCATCGCGCGGCGCTCGGCCGGCTTCATCGTCGGCATCGCGAAGTTGTAGCCGGTCTTGTAGAAGTTGATGCCGTCGTCGATCGTCACGAAGTCGGAGTCCTCGGTGCCGATCGCGAGGTTCGTGTAGTTCCACTGCGGCTCGTCGACCTTGCCGTCGAGCAGGTTGCAGAGCGTCCAGTCGTGGAAGAGACGCTCGATCTCGTCCATCCCGCCGCAGAAGTCGGCCTGACCCTCGAGGCCGTTGGTCTGGTTGTGCATGATGTTCCAGATCAGGGCGTCGCCCGGGTCGGCGAACTTGGCGTCGGTCTCGGCGAACATGTCGTCCTCGAAACCGGCGGCGATGCGGTCATCGAGCGGTGCCATCATCGGGATCCGGTCCTCGTAGCCCGGGACCTGCTCCCACAGGTAGTCGGTCCACAGGGTCACGCTGCCGTAGTCCTCGAGCGCTACGCCGTTCCACGTGATGAGCGAGTCGCGGTGCAGCCAGAGATACGAGCCGATCTGGCCGGCGCTGGCGTAGTTGCCGTAGAGGAGCTGCTCGGCGATGCAGGCCATGCCCTCGTCGACGAAGCCGTCCTCGTCGGCGTCCACGTCGTGATGGATCAGATGCTCGAACTCATGGGCTACGACGCCCTCGTAGAGGTACGGGCGAGCCACGTCCTCACCGAGGCGGTCCCTCCAGTTGTACGAGTCGATGAAAACCGCGTTGATCCCCATCTCGTCGTTGAAGCCGCCCCAGAAGTAGCCCGCGATGTAGTACGGGTAGTCCGAGTAGTACGCCTCGTCACGGATGTTGTAGACGAGGATCGCCGCGCGACTGCCGTCCATGCCCGTCTCGAAGGCGCGCGCTTCGTAGTTGCCGAAGTGGAAGACGTCGGACTCCCAGATCTTCGCGTCGAACTCGGCGCCTATGTAGGCGATCTGCTCGGCTGTGATCTCCTGATCCTGCTGCGTCGAGGCCTCGGGCGCCGCCAGGTCGTTCCAGCCGATGTAGATGTCGGCGTGCTCGCCCTCGTACTCCTTCCAGAACGCGACGTCGAACGTCTCGGGGTTGTTCGGGTCGTCGCTGGTCAGGGTGAGGATGAAGTCGGCCGTGCTCTCGTCGTAGACCTCGCCCGCGGCCAGGATCTCGTTGAGCAGGGATCCCAGTGGTGCGGTCTGGACGGGCGGCGCGACGTTCTTGAGCGCCTGCGTGCTGTCGTACGGGATGTCTGTCTGCGGCAGCGTCGTGGCGGCGATGGCCGGTGCGGCCGCGAGCAGAAGGACCGTCACGGCGAACACCACCGCGACCGTCAGGAAACGGAACCCCCTCATAGTGCCTCTCCTTGTCCGGTTTCTCCCATCCAAAGAGCGGGAAGGCGGGCCCAACGCCCGGCGCGCTGTGATGCGCGACGGGCCGTCTCCGCCCATTCTCGGGCACATAGTAGACCCTTTGGCGTGCCGTTGTACACGCATTGCAGGACGACCAAAGTCGTGGAGTCGTGAGGGATGTGTTGCCAACCGTGGCAACGGACCTGATGGTGACGAAAAGATGCGACGAGGCCCCCGGATCGCTCCGGGGGCCTCGTCGCCTTACTCGCTGCGGACGCGTCGTGCGACGTGCCGCGATGCGTCCCGCTACTCGATGAGCTGAGGCGCGGTCACCTGGATGGCCATGTACGAGCCGCCGTCGGCCGACATGACTGTGCTGAGGACTTCGATCATCGTCCCCGAGTGCGGGTGATCGACGCTGTTGAGCGGGATCCGCTCGTTGTAGTACTCCAGCAGGTCGTCGAAGACCGAGACCGCCGGCAGGCTCGGGATGTGTAGAGCTTGGAGTTGTAGTGGAGCGGGAGCGCGTCGGTCGGCTGCGAGCCCGAACGTCGAGTCGTACGACTGGATCCGGTTGCGCCAGCAGCTGGCGCTCTTGTTGTTCTTGCCGCCGCGCGTCAGCGCTACCGGGTGCGCGTCGACCGGCAGCGCGAAGCCGTGACCCGGATGCACGCGCGGTGTTGTTGTCCGCCTGCGACGTGTCGCAGTACCACACGAGCAGTCCGTCCTGGTACGGGAAGCGCTCGGCCCAGTTCGGCATGGCGTCCTTGCCCGTCAGGTTGCCCCAGTTGTAGCGTTGGTGAGCGCCACGTCGTAGCCCCAGTACTGCCGGTACTCGGCCAGGTAGTAGTTCCAGTAGTAGCCGCTCTCGTAGCCGGTCGTCGTCTTGAAGCCGTCGAACGTCCAGCCGGCGTCGGTCTCGGCGCCGTCGAGCTCCGGCACCGGTGATGCGCGATGTCGTCGACCATGAACCCGACCTCGGCCACGCCACCGTCGGTGATGTAGCTGAAGCCGAGCAGCACGTCGCCCTCGTATGCCGAGAGGTCGGCGGTGAGGTCGACCCAGTCCGTCGGAGAACCCGTCGATGCCGTTCGCCTCCACCGTGGAGTCGACAGGTTCGTGGGCACCGTGTCCCACGTGAGCGCCGCCGTCGGTCGAGACGATGAGGTTCGCGTAGTCGTAGCCCTTCTCGATGCCGTAGTTCACCATGCGCCGAGAGCGCGCGCCCGCAGGCAGCGTGAACGCCTTCGTCATCTCGTTGCGGAGGTTGTCGCCCTTGCCGCTGTAGTAGAAGTTCTCGCCCGCGTACGGATCGCCGATGTTCCACGACACGAACTTGTCGGGCAGGTTCACCGAGCAGCGCCTGCGGCTGCGTGGAGTTGTACTCCACCGGCCCCAGCGTGCAGCTCGGCGGTCTCGCCCGGCTCGGCGACCGCGTAGTCGAGCCAGCCGAGCTGCAGCTTCTCCCACGGACCCTGGTGGTCGGGCGCCGAGCCGAGGTCGTAGTCCAGCTGTCGGACAGCCACGAACCGCAGTACATGAGCGTCCAGAAGCCGTGCCGTTGTCGCCGTAGTGTGTCGTAGAGGTCCGGCAGCGCCGAGGTCGTGCGTGTACTCGTGCGCGAACACGCCCACGCCGCCGTTCTCCGGCTGGATCGTGTAGTCGCCGATCCAGTAGCTGCTGTCGCCGATCTTGATGCCGCCGAGCAGGTACTCCGCCGACGGGCCGGTCTTGCCGATGTCGGCGTAGTTCGCGTACCAGCTGTGGCTCCAGATGGCCTCGTCGCCGAGCTCGCCGCCGCCGGCCTCTTCACCCTCGCCCGAGTGCAGCGACTGGTAGTGGTCGATGTAGCCGTCCGGCTCGTTGAAGTCGCCGTCGCCGTCCCAGTCGTAGCGGTCGTACTCGTCGAACTGCGCCAGGTACGCGTCGATCTCGGCGGGCGTCTTGCCCGCCGCGATCTGCTGCTCGTACCAGCCGTCGAGCGAGTCCGCGAGGAACAGCCACACGTTCTCGGAGGTGTCGTCGTTGGCGTTGCCGTCGTCGTAGACGGTCGTGAGTCTCCGGGCACCGTCACCCAGTCGACACAGTCGCCGTCGACCGTGTAGCGCCCGCTCGACATCTCGAGGAAGTACTCGGCCATCGAGTTGACGCCCTCGCCGCGCGTGTACAGCATCTCGTCGAAGTAGGCCTCGCTGAAGTCCTCGACCCAGATCGTGGTGTTGTCGACGGTCGCGGTCGGGCTCCGGGATGCTGTTGTGCGGGTAGTCCGAGAACTCGCCGGGGACCGTCCACACCATGCCGGTACCCGTGATCGCGAGCGCCACGAACTCGCCCGGCGCGACCTCGTAGATCGTCGCCCTTGGCCTGACCCGTGACCTTGTCCTCGAGCGCCGTCGCCTTGAGCGCGGCCTTCTTGTCGCCGAGCGGGTGTGAGCGCTTGTCCACCCTCTTCACGACCTTGGCCTTCGCCGGCGAGTCGGCGGCGATCCGCGCCGACGCGATCGGGACGGCGACTACCGCCACGAGTGCCAGCACGAGCAGCGTCAGGATGACGGCCGTGCGGCGTGTGGTACCCCTCATACCCCTCTCCTCTCTTCGCTGTCTGCACTTGTCGTGCGTCGTTCTGGTCTTCTGGGGCGCCGCGCCGGCGGATGCCGGTGCGGCTGCGAGTGCAGGGACAAGCCGATGTCGGCCCCCCGGCCGTCTCCACCCCTTCTTGCGCGCCATTCTAGGCGCTTTCGCGTGCCCTTGTACACATATCGCAGGACGAGCAGCGTCGTGGGGACGGGGACGAGGTGTTGCCAAGGCCGGCAACGCGGGCGTGTCGCGCGAGCCGGCCGGCAGATCTCAGAGCGCCTTCGAGCTTCTGCCGAAGCGCCATCTGCCGACGCCCGAGGGCAGGATCGTGACCGTGATCGTGCCGTTCTTCTGTGTCGTGTAGACGCGGGCGCCGGAAGTGCGCAGACGCCCCACCGTGTCGGGCGTGGGGTGGCCGTAGGAGTTCGGGCCCACCGAGATGACCGCGAACCGCGGCCGCGTATCGCCGAGGAACCCCGTGCACGTGGAGTAGCGCGAACCGTGATGTGCGACCTTGAGGAGGAAGAGCGGTGGGCCGCGCGCGCAGATCGAGCCGACGGCGGCCTCGTTCGGCCCGGTCAGGTCGCCGGTCAGGAGGATCCTGCGGCCGGCGACCTCGAGCAGAAGGACGAGGCTGTCCTCGTTGGCATCGCCGCTGATCGTCGCGGGGCTCAGGACCTTCACCCTGAGAGCGCCCCAGCGAAAGGCGTCGCCGCGGCGAGCCTGTTTGAGCTTGCCTCCGGCGCCGCGGAGCGCGTCCTTGAGGGTAGACGAGCACGCTCCGGCGAGCAGGAGCTTCTGCGGCCGGTAACGCTCGATGAGCTCGTCGGTCGCTCCGACGTGGTCCGCGTGCATGTGGGTCGCGACGACCACGCCGAGGTCGTCCATGCCGGCCCTGCGCATGGCCGCGGCGACGGCGGCGTCCGAACCCTCGGGGCCGCCGTCGACGAGGACGTCGGTCTTGCCCGAGGTGATGAGGATCGCATCGCCTTGGCCGACGTCGACGAAGACGATCTTGGTGACGGTCTTGCTGGCGGTCGCGGCGCCCGCGGCCGCCGTCGGAGTGGGCTTCGGCGAGGGAGCAGGGGCGGGGGTCGCCGGCGTGCCCGAGGGGGTGGGGGCGGCGGGCGGCGGCGCGGCAGCGCCGCCGCCCGCCGCCCCGTCGTCCACCGCGCTGCAGCCGGTCAGCCCGGCCACCGCGCAGAAGGCGACCAAGACGCAGAGGGCGAGCGACAACCAGAGCCTGTCGGTCCGCGGCTGCATCGCTCTCCTCGTCATCACCCTACCGAATGGTGTCACCACGCCGTGTTTCGTCAACCTAGTCCTTTGCCAGGACGGATCCGCGCAGCGTCGTGCGGGGCTCGCGACGGCGACCGCTGGGTTCAAGCTCTCGCGGCTGCGTGACGAACAAGACCGTAGGATATGCGGGTCTTGCGCGGACGACCTTGGGGGAATGCGTGCCGATCAAACCACTGGCCGGGCTCACTCGGCCGCTCCGCGTGCTGCTGATCGCCTGCGTCGCCGTCTCCGCGCTCGCGGTGGCGGCCGACCTCTACAGCTACGCCGAGTACTCGGCGCTGCCCGCGAACGCAGTGATCGCGGACCAGTTCCTCGCCTCCGATGCCGTGCGCGGCCTCGTGGCGTTCCTCCAATTCGGGCTGCTCGTCGCGTGCACCGTCGTGTTCCTGATGTGGGCGTACAGGGCCAACAAGAACCTGCGCGCTCTCGCGGGTGTCGCGATGCGCTTCACGCCCGGCTGGACCGTGTGGTGGTTCTTCATCCCGATCGCCTCCCTGTTCAAGCCGTATCAGGCGGTCAAGGAGATCTGGCATGTCAGTCATGGGACGACCGACGACGGGCACGCCGCGGTCAAATGGTGGTGGTTCCTGTTCCTGCTGTCGAACCTGGTCGGCAGCGCGATCTTCCAGCTGTCCGCGGACGTGCAGGACACGGCGAGCTTCCTCGTCTCGACGGGCGCCTACGCGGTGGCGGACACGATCGACGTGCTGGGGTACGCGGTGACGCTGATCATGGTGCTGCGGGTCGCGGTCGCCTACGCGGCGCGCATCGACGAGACGGCGGCCGTGGTGGCGTGGGCGGGGCGGCGTCGTCGTAGCGGCGCCCAGCGCCGCCGGGGCGTGGACGGCGGCCGGGACGGCGCTTCCGCCGGCCGCCTGGCACCCGGATCCAGCCCGCCGACATCAGCTGCGCTGGTGGGACGGCGCGGAGTGGAGCAGATTCGTCGCCGACGCGGGGGTGTCGTCCGAAGACCCGCTCTGACGCCCGGTGCTATACTCGCCGCACGATGCAGTATCTCTCCCGGATCGCCTCCCCGGCCGATCTCAGGCAGCTCTCCGAACCCGAACTCGAGCTTCTCTGCCACGAGATCCGCCAGCACATTCTCGAGTGTGTGAGCGAGACCGGCGGCCACCTCGCCGCCAGCCTCGGCACCGTCGAGTTGACCGTCGCCCTGCACAGCATGATGGACAGCCCGCGTGACAAGATCGTCTGGGACGTGGGCCACCAGTGCTACGCCCACAAGATCCTGACGGGGCGCCGCGACGTCTTCGAGACGATCCGCCAGGAGGGCGGGCTCTCCGGGTTCCCGTGCCGCTTCGAGTCGGAGCACGATGTGACCGGCACGGGGCACGCTTCGACGTCGGTGAGCTACGGGCTTGGGCTTGTCGAGGCCGCGCGACTCGCAGGTGAAGCGCGCGGCCGGGTCTGCTGCGTCATCGGCGACGGCGCTCTCACCGGCGGCACCGCCTTCGAGGCTCTGAACAACGCCGGCCACCTGCGTTCGCCGCTGGTGGTCCTCCTCAACGACAACCAGATGTCGATCAAGCCCAACGTGGGCGCGCTGCAGCTCTATCTCAATCGTCTCCGCCTCGACCCGACCCTCACCCGCCTGCGCGAGGATCTCGAGCACATCCTGCAGCGTGTCCCGGCCATCGGCGAGCGCGCCTACGCCCTCGGCAAGGATGTCAAGGAGTCGATGAAGGCCCTGATCCTGCCGGGGATGCTCTTCGAGGAGCTCGGTCTCGCGTACCTCGGTGTGATCGACGGCCACGACCTCAAGGCGCTGCGCGAGGCGCTGCGCCAAGCCTTCGAGACCGAGCGTCCGGTCGTCGTGCACGCGCGCACCGTCAAGGGCAAGGGATACGAGCCGGCCGAGGCGAGTCCCGACAAGTACCACGGGACGGGACCGTTCTTCATCGGCAACGGCGAGCGCAAGGAGCAGGGCGGAACGGCGAGCCGGGCGACGTACACGCAGGCGTTCGGCGAGGCCGTCGTGAGGCTCGCCGAGGAGGACCTGCGCATCGTCGCCATCACCGCCGCCATGACGCAGGGGACCGGTCTGGACGCCTTCGAGGAGCGCTTCCCCGAGCGCTTCTACGACGTCGGCATCGCCGAGGAGCACGCCGCGGTCTTTGCGGCGGGCCTCGCTCTCGGCGGCCTGAGGCCCGATCGTCGCCATCTACTCGACCTTCCTGCAGCGCGCCTTCGACATGATGATCCAGGACGTGAGCCTGCAGCAGGTGCCCGTCGTCTTCGCCGTCGACCGCGCCGGGCTCGTCGGCGACGACGGTCCCACGCACCACGGCGCCTTCGATCTCTCGTACCTGCGGATGATCCCCGGGATGACCGTGATGGCGCCGGCCTCGCAGCTCGAACTGCAGCACATGCTCGCGACGGCGCTGACCCTCGACGGGCCGGCGGCGCTGCGCTACCCGCGCGGCATGGCCGCGCCGTTCGAGCGGCCCGAGGCCCTCGAGATCCTCGAGATCGGCAAGGCCGAGGTGCTGGCCGAGGGCGCCGACGTGGCGCTCGTGGGCATCGGCACCGGCGTCGGCATCGCCGTCGAGGCCGCCCGGTTGCTGCGCGAGCGCGCAGTCGCCCCGACTGTCGTCAACGCACGCTTCGTCAAGCCGCTCGACCGCGAGCTCCTGGGTCGGCTGACGGCGACACACCGCCTGCTCGTGACCGTCGAGGAGAACGCCCTCGCCGGCGGCTTCGGCAGCGCCGTCCTCGAGGAGGTCGCCGCGAGCGGCGTCGAGGTCCTGCGCTTCGGCCTGCCCGACGCCTTCGTCCCGCACGGCGACCGCGCGAGCCTGCTGGCGCACGTCGGCCTCACTTGCGAGGCCGTCGTGGCGGCCGTCGTCGAGGCCTCGGCGGCCGGCGCGAGCAAGACCGCCCGCAAGCCGCGCGGCAACGGTCGCAAGGCCGCCGGCACCGCATTTGAGGGCGACCCGACGAAGCTCGCGCGCTGAGGCCGTGCGCGAGCGGCTCGACACGCTGCTCGTCGCGCGCGGCCTCTTCGACTCCCGGGCCCGCGCCCGCGCCGCCGTGCTCGCCGGCGAGGTCAGAGTCGACGACGTCGTCGTCGACAAGGCCGGTACGCCGATCGCCGCCGGAGCGGAGCTCACGGTCGCCGCGCGACGGCGCTACGTCTCGCGCGGCGGCGACAAGCTCGACCACGCCATGACCGTGTTCGAAGTCGACGTCGAGGGCCAGGATGCGATCGACCTCGGCAGCTCGACCGGCGGGTTCGTCGAGCGGCTGCTCGAAGGAAAAGCCGCTCGGGTCGTGGCCGTCGATGTCGGCTACGGTCAGCTTGACTGGGGCCTCCGCCAGGACTCGCGCGTCACCGTGATGGAGCGCACTAATGCCCGCGAACTCACGGCGGATCGTCTCCCGTTCCGGCCCTCCTTCGTGACCGCCGATGTGTCCTTCATCTCGCTGACGGTCGCGCTCAGGCCCGTGCTAGAATGCCTGCGCTCCGGCTACCGAGGGCTCGTGCTCGTCAAACCGCAGTTCGAGGCCGGCCGTGACCATGTCGGCAAGGGGGGCGTCGTGCGCGACCAGGCCGTGCACGTTGAAGTGCTCGCGCGCGTCGGCGCTTGGCTCGAGGAGCGCGGCGCCGCGGTGCTCGGCATGACCGACTCTGCTCACCCCGGACCGAAGGGCAACGTTGAGTACTTCGTCTACTTCTCCGACGGCTGCGCTCCAGGGGATCGCGTGAGCCCCGCCGATGCCGCCCGGCGCGCGGTCGACACAGTCCACCGCGCGCAGCCGGCGGCGGCGCGCCGAAGGCTGCCGACCCGGAGCCCACCGATGCCTGAGCCCCTGCGCCGCGTCGCCGTGGCCACCCACTTGGCCGACGCGCCCACGAACGCCGCGCTGGCGGAGCTCGTGCAGCTCGCGGCAGGGCTCGATCTCGAGCTCTTCATGACCGCCGACGAGGTCGCCAAGCACCCACGTCAGGCCAAGCTCGGCTACCGGCGCGCCTCCGACGACGAGCTTGCGCGCGGTCGATCTCGCCCTGGTCTTCGGCGGCGACGGCACGATTCTGCGCTCGCTGGGCCGGCCTCATGGGCAGCGGTGTTCCCACCCTGGGCGTCAACTTCGGGCACGTGGGCTTTCTCGCGAGCCTTCCGCTGGAGGGCTGGCAGGAGGGCCTCGCTCAGATCCTTCGCGGCGACTATCGCATCGCCGAGCTCCTGACCGTCGCCGCCGAGATCAACGGCGAGCGCTTCTGCGGGGTCAACGACGTCGTGCTCTCGCGGGTCGCGCCGCGGCACGTGCTGCACCTCGAGTACGAGGTGTCGGGGGTGACCATCGGGCGCATGCTCTGCGACGGGCTCATCGCTGCCTCGCCGAGCGGCTCGACCGCCTACAACCTCTCGTGCGACGGGCCGGTGGTCGTGTGGGACGCCAACGTGCTCGTCCTCAACTTCATCGCGCCGCACTCGCTCGGCTTCAGGCCGATCGTGCTGCGGCCCGACCACGAGATCATCGCGCGCAACGTCTCCTACGCCCAGGAGGCCGAGATCATGGTCGACGGCTCCTCGGTCGGTCGCATGCGCGGCGGCGACGAGGTGCGCATCCGTGCCGGCGAACGCCGCGCCCGGCTCATGCAGCGCAGCGCGGGCTCGTTCTACCAGAACGTCGAGGAGAAGCTCTTCGACCGCAAGCATGCTCGCTGAGCTGCAGATAGACGATCTCGTGCTGATCGAGGCCGCCCGCCTCGAGCTCTCGCCGGGCCTCAACGTCATCACCGGCGAGACCGGCGCCGGCAAGTCGCTGCTCGCTCAGGCGATCGGTCTGCTCATGGGCCAGAAGGGCGGGGAGGACATGATCCGCCCCGGCGCCGAGCGCGCGCTGGTACAGGCGCTGTTCGAGCCGGCCGACGGTGGCGAGGAGACCCTGGCGGTGGCGCGCGAGCTGCCGCGAGGCGCGCGCGCGCGTGCCCGCATGAACGGTCTCCTCAGTTCGGCCGGCGCCATCGAGGAGGCGCTCCACGAGCGCCTTGCGTTCTACGGGCAGCTCGAGCACACGCGCCTGCTGCAGCTCGAGCGTCAGCTCGACCTGCTCGACGGCTACGCCCCGGCCGAGCTCGGCCCGCTCGCCCACGACTATGGTGAGGCGTATCGCAGGGCGCAGGCGCTCGTGCGCGAGCTCGACGAGCTGCGCTCCGCGGGTCGCGAGCGCGAGCGTGAGATCGACATGCTGCGCTTCCAGGTCGACGAGATCGACGCGGCGCAGCTCGAGCCCGGCGAAGACGAGCGCCTCGCCGCCGAGCGCGAGCGTTTGCGGCACGCGGGCAAGCTGCTCGAGCGCGTGGGCGGCGCCCTCGCCCTGCTCGCAGGGGAGGGCGAGCACGCCGCCCTCGACGCGCTGCGTGTCGCCCAGCGGCTCGTCGGTGAGGCGGCCGTGCTCGATGAGAGCTTGGCCAAGTCGGCGGCGCGCCTCGACGGGCTTGCCGCCGAGGTCGACGACACGGTCGCGGGGTTGCGCGGCTACCTCGACGAGCTCGACGTCGAGCCCGCCCACCGCGACGCGCTGGAGACGCGCTACGATCGGGTGCGCGCCCTGCAGCGCAAGTACGGCGCCTCGGTCGATGAGGTGCTGAGCTACGTCGACGAGGCCCGTGAGCGGCTCGCCCGCCTCGAGCAGTACGAGGCCGACGCCGAGGCGTTGACGGGCGCCGCCGAGGAGGCCCGTGCGGCCGCCATCGCGGCCGCCGGCCGCCTGACGGCCGCACGGGCCGCCGTGGCGCCGGTGTTCGCCGGCCGCGTCGAGGAGGAGCTCCACCAGCTCGCGATGCCGCACGGGCGCTTCGAGGCGCGCGTGTCGCCGCGCGGGGAGGGCTGGGAGGCTCTGGGCTCTCGCGGCGCCGACGAGGTCGAGTTCGTCTTCAGCGCCAACCCCGGCCTGCCGCTGCGGCCGCTGCGCGACACGGCCTCGGGCGGCGAGCTCTCCCGTGTCATGCTCACGATCCGCGGCATGGTCACGCTCGGCGACGACGTCGAGACGCTGATCTTCGACGAGGTCGACGCCGGCATCGGCGGGGTCACGGCGGTGGCGCTCGGCGAGCGGCTGGCGCGGCTCGCCGAGCGCCGCCAGATCGTCTGCATCACCCACTTGCCGCAGGTCGCCGCCTGCGCCGCCCGCCAGTACGCGATCGTCAAGGTCAGCGACGCGAAGGCCGCGACGACGCGCACCGAGGTGCGTATGGTCGAAGGGGAGGATCGCCTCGCCGAGCTCTGCCGCATGCTCGGCGCCGCACCCGACGACGCCGCCGCCCGCCGGCACGCCCAGGGGCTGCTGAAGCGGGCGAAGACGTCGGCACGCTGACGCTGCGCGTGACGCCGCCCGCGAGGGCGCCGGGCGGCTCCGTGCCACGCAGTCATCGAAAGCGCGAACGTCACCCCGCCAGACCGCAGGATCGGTCGTCCGACGGCCCCGCTGTCGCGCGTTCCGTCGTCGAGCGGCCGATTTCTGACGCCCGAGCCGCATGAGAGTCGGCGTCATGATGCCGGCGCCACGCCACCGGTAGCGACCCCGCGGCGCCGATCGACGCCCGGCCGACGACGGCCGCTTTGTCGGGGGGTCCCTCGTCGATATATACTTGGGGCCGTGATCCGTGGCCCAGCCGGTCAGAGCCTCGCGCCGGCCCGTTCGAGACGTACGGGCTCGCGACCGGCCCCACAAATCCCGTGCAGCACAGGGCTCGCCCCGGCGTGGGCGTCGGCGTGCCCGGGGACGGCCTGAGACCAGTCGCGTAGGGAGGCACGCACGCCCATGGCCAAGCACATCTTCGTCACCGGCGGCGTGGTCTCCGGGCTCGGCAAGGGCATCACCGCCGCGTCGCTCGGCCGCCTCCTCAAGGCGCGCGGCCTCAAGGTCGCGAACCAGAAGTTCGACCCGTACATCAACGTCGACCCCGGCACGATGAGCCCGTATCAGCACGGCGAGGTCTTCGTCACCGAGGACGGCGCCGAAACCGATCTCGACCTCGGGCACTACGAGCGCTTCATCGACGAGTACGTGCAGCGCGACTCCAACGTCACCACCGGCGGCATCTACAACGCGGTCATCACCAAGGAGCGCCGCGGCGACTACCTCGGCGGCACCGTCCAGGTCGATCCCGCACATCACCAACGAGATCAAGTCGCGGGTGCATCGCCTGGCTGCGAGCCTCGACGTCGACGTGCTCATCACCGAGATCGGCGGCACCGTCGGCGACATCGAGAGCCTGCCCTTCCTCGAGGCCATCCGCCAGTTCCGCAAGGACATCGGCCGCGACAACGTGCTCTACATCCACGTGACGCTCGTGCCGGTGATCGGCGTGGTCGGCGAGCTGAAGACCAAGCCGACGCAGCACTCGGTCGCCGAGCTGCGCGAGATCGGCATCCAGCCCGACGTCATCGTGGCGCGCTCCGAGGAGCCGCTCGACCAGGGCATCCGCGAGAAGATCGCCCTCTTCTGCGACGTCGACCTCGACGCCGTCATCTCGGCGCCCGACGCCGACGACATCTACAAAGTGCCGCTCGTGTTGCACGAGCAGGGCCTCGACGACCTGGTCGTCCGGATGCTGGGCCTCGATGCGCCCGCCGCCCGACCTCGCGGAGTGGGAGCAGCTCGTCGAGGCGATCGACGCCTGCAAGGGCAGGGTCACGATCGCCCTGGTCGGCAAGTACGTGCAGCTGCACGAGGCCTATCTGTCGGTCTGGGAAGCGCTCAAGCACTCGGCTCTCGCCGTGCGTCGCGAGCTCGAGATCCTCTGGATCGACTCGGAGGATTTGACCGAGGCCACCGTCGCGGAGCGTCTCGGCGGCGCCGACGGCGTGATCGTGCCGGGCGGCTTCGGCCAGCGCGGCATCGAGGGCAAGATCGCGGCGGTCCGCTACTGCCGTGACCACCGGACGCCGTATCTCGGCGTCTGCCTCGGCATGCAGTGCGCCGTGATCGAGTATGCGCGCGACATCTGCGGCATGACCGGGGCGAATTCGGCCGAGTTCGACGCCGAGACGCCGTTCCCGGTCATCGACCTGCTCCCCGAGCAGAAGCAGATCGAGGACATGGGCGGCACCATGCGGCTCGGCGCCTCGCCCGTGCGGGTCGTGCCGGGCACGAAGGCGCACGCCGCGTACGGAGCGGACGAGGTCCAGGAGCGACACCGGCACCGCTACGAGGTCAACAACGATCTGCGGCCGCAGATGGAGACGGCCGGGCTCGTCGTGTCGGGCACGACGCCCGACGGCCGTCTTGTCGAGATGGTCGAGCTCCCGGACCACCCGTGGTTCGTGGCGTCACAGTTCCACCCGGAGTTCAAGTCGCGCCCGACGAGGCCGGCCCCCCTCTTCCGCGAGTTCGTCGCCGCCGCGGCGCGGTTGCGCGGCGTCCGCGAGGACGAGGTCGAAGAGGTCCGGACGACATGAGTGCGCGGGCGACGACCGACGAGCTGCTCGCGCGCTTCCTCGAGCTCGTCGCCGTGCCGTCGCCGTCGGGCTGCGAGCGCGCGATCTCCGACCTGATCCAGGAGAGGCTGAAGGCGGCGGGGCTGAGCGTGAGCGAAGACCAGTCCGCCGCCCAGACGGGGCTCGCGAGCGGTAACCTGGTCGCCACCGTGAGGGGCACGGGTGGCGGTGTCCCCATCGCCTTCTCCGCCCACATGGACACGGTGCCGATCGAGCGGGCGCCGACGGTCGTCGTCGAGAACGGCGTCGTCGCCACCGACGGCGAGACGATCCTCGGCGCGGACGACAAAGCCGCCGTGGCCGTCCTGCTGCAGCTCGCCGAGGACCTGGCCGCCGAACCGCCGGCCGGCGACGTGACCTTCGTGATCTCCGCCGGCGAGGAGATCGGCCTCAAGGGCGCCTCCGCTCTCGACGTCGCTTCCGTCCCCGCCGCGGCCTGCTTCGTGTTCGACAGCGAGGGGCCGGTCGGTACGCTCATCATGTCCGCGCCGACCCTGAAACGCCTTACCGTCGGCTTCACGGGACGCAGCGCGCACGCCGGCATCGAGCCCGAGAAGGGCCGCAGCGCCGTCGTCGCCGCGTCGCGCGCCGTCGCCGCCATGCGGCTCGGGCGCATCGACGCCCAGACGACCGCCAACGTCGGCCTCATCGAGGGCGGCTCGGCGGCCAACATCGTGCCGGAGCGCTGCGTCGTCACCGCCGAGGCCCGCGGCCGCGACGAAGTGAGCCTCTCCGCACAGGTCGGCCACATGGTCGAGGCCTGCAACCTGGCGGCTGCCGAGACGGACGTCGATGTGACGGTCACCATCGACGAGGATTTCCACGGGTACGTCCACGACGACGAGAGCCTGCCGGTGCGGCTCGCCCTCAGGGCCTTCGCCGAGTGCGGCTTCGAGCCGCTTCGCATCGGCGGCGGGGGCGGCTCCGACGCCAACGTGTTCAACCTGCGCGGCCTGCCGGCCGTGACCCTCGGCCTCGGCTTCGAAGACCTCCACTCGCCGCACGAGCGGCTTGCCGTGGCGCGTCTTACGGATGTCTATCGCGTCGCTCACGCGCTCGTGCACGTGGCCTCCGGCGCGACGTTCTGAGCGCAGAGGCCCAGATGGGCGAGACCAGACGCGTCGATGCGCTGGACCGCGACGCACAGGACTTCCTCGACTATCTTGCCTTCGAGCGCGGCGTCAGCCCCAACACGGTCGCCGCCTACCGGCGCGACCTCGGGCGGTTCCTCGCGTACCTACACGAGCGCGGCCCGAGCGCGCGTACGGCCGACGAAGACGACCTGGAGGCCTACTTCGTCGGCCCGGGCAGCGCCGGGGCGAGCGCGACCGTCGCCCGGCGCCTGGCGGCCGTTCGCGGACTGTACGGCTATCTCGTCCGCGAGGGGGTGCTCGAGCGGGACCCGACCGAACGCGTGCGGACGCCCAAGCGTCGCCAGGACCTGCCGCGCGTCCTCTCCGTCGAGGAGGTCGAACGCGTGCTCGCGCGGATCGTGCCGACCGGGCCGCTCGGCCAGCGCGATCTCGCCGCCCTCGAGCTTCTCTACGGCTGCGGTCTGCGTGCCTCCGAGCTGGTCGGTCTGCGCGAGGGGGACGTCGACCTCGAGGGCGGTCTCGTGCGTTGCGTCGGCAAAGGCGACAAGGAGCGCGTCGTCCCGCTCGGCAAGGCGGCCGCCGATGCCGTGCGGCGCTACGTGCGCGACGGGCGCCGCACGCTCGTGCGCGGCCGGCGGCGCGACCGGTTGCTGCTGAACGCGAGGGGAGCGCCTCTCACCAGGCAGGGCCTCGACTACGTCCTTCGCCGGGCACTGCGGCGCGCCGACCTCCTCGGCCGCGCCAGCGCCCACACCTTCCGCCACTCGTTCGCCACACACCTCCTCACGGCCGGCGCCGACCTGCGCAGCGTGCAGGAGATGCTGGGGCACGCCTCGGTCGCGACGACGCAGATCTACACCCACGTGAGCGTCGAACACCTGCGTGAGGTCTTCCTCGAGACGCACCCGCGGGCGCGACGCGGTCGGGGCGCCGCCGACGAGGACTCACCATGACGCGCGTCGCCATCGTCGTGCTGGATGGTGTCGGCGCCGGCGCCCTGCCCGACGCCGCCGCCTACGGCGACGAGGGCGCGGACACGCTGCGCCACGTGCTCGAGGTCACCGGCGTGGCGCTGCCGAACTTGAACGCCCTGGGGCTCGCCGAGGTCGTGGGGAGACTGGACCGCCCCGGCTCCGCGCCGCAGCCGCCGCGCCCCGAAGCGACCTTCGGTCGCCTGCTCGAGCGCGGCGCCGGCAAGGACACGACCGCCGGCCACTGGGAGCTGATGGGGCTCGTCGTCGAGCATCCGTTCCCGACCTATCCCGACGGCTTTCCTCTCGACGTCATCGAGCCCTTCGAGCGCGCCGTCGGCCGGCAGGTCCTCGGCAATCGCCCTGCGTCGGGCACCGCCCTCATCGAGGAGCTCGGCGACGAGCACGTCGCCAGCGGCCGGCCCATCGTCTACACGTCGGCCGACTCGGTGTTCCAGATCGCCTGCCACGAGGACGTGGTCCCCGTCGAGCAGCTCTACGAGTGGTGCCGGATCGCACGCGAGATCCTGCGCGGCGAGCACGCCGTCGGCAGGGTGATCGCGCGGCCGTTCACCGGCCGCAGCGGGGGCTACGTGCGCACCGAGCGCCGCCGCGATCTCGCGCTGCCGCCGACAGGGCCGACCTACCTCGACCTGCTGCAGGAGCGCGGCGTGCCGGTCGTCGGCGTCGGCAAGATCGGGGAGATCTTCGCCCAGCGCGGCGTCGACGTGGACGATCACACCACCAACAACACGGACGGCCTGGCCGCCTGCGAGCGCCATTTGACCGAGATGGACGAAGGTCTCCTGTTCGCCAACCTCGTCGACTTCGACATGGTCTACGGTCACCGCAACGACGCCGCGGGCTTCGCGCGCGGGCTCGCGCAAGTGGACGCCTTCGTGCCTCGTCTCGAGGCGCTGCTTCGCCCGCGCGATGTGCTCGTCTTCTGCGCCGATCACGGCGTCGACCCGACCACGGCGAGCACCGACCACTCACGTGAGTACGCGCCGCTGCTGGCGCTCGGACTGCGGGGCGGCCGGCACGACGGCGCCTTCTCGGACGTCGGCGCGACGGCGTTCGCCGCGCTCGCCGGCGAGCCGCCGCCGCTGGCCGGCCGTCCGATCCCCGCGGGGGCCCGGCGGTGACCACGGCGGCACTCCCAGCGCTCGACCTCGCCGTCGTCTTCGGCTCCGGTCTCGCCGTCGTGCCGGACGGACTCGAGGTCGAGGCCGAGCTTGACTACGGCGAGCTCGGCTGGCCTGTCAGCGCCGTCGGCGGTCACCCCTCACGGCTACTCGTCGCGAGCTGCGGTCCGCTGCGCGTCGGTCTGGCGTGGGGGAGACCCCACCTCTACGAGGGCTGGAGCCGCGAGGAGCTCGAGCGCCCGGTGCGCGATCTCTGCGCGGCGGGCGCACGGCGAGTCGTCCTCACCAACACGTGCGGCGCGCTGCGACCGGCAGTCGCGCCGGGCGACGCGGTGATCGTCGTCGAGGTCGTCGACCTTCAAGGACCGACGGAGACCGAGCCCGAACGTCTGACGGCGACGTCGGTGACGCGCGCCGGCGCGCTGTGCGCCGTCCTGACGGCGCACCTGCCGGCGCGGGTGGGCACGTACGTCGCCGTCCCCGGACCACAGTACGAGACTCCGGCCGAGGTCGCCTGGCTCGCGACCTACGGCGATGTCGTCGGCATGTCGACGGCGCCCGAGGTGCGGGCGGCCCGCGCCTGCGGCTGCGAGGTCGAGCTGATCTCGCTGGTCGTGAACCGGGCGGCCGCCGTGAGCGAGCACGGAGACGTGCTCGCGGCGGCGGCCGGCTTCGAGGCGGCGCTCGCCGCCGCCCTCGGGGCGGTCGTCGCGGGCTTCCTGCCCGACAGTGCCCTGGCCGGCGAAGTCAGCGCCGGCAGCCTTTCGTCATCCCTGACCGACTCCGACCACTCGAGGTGACCGTGGACGTCGTGACCGACATCATCGCCTGGAAGCGCGACGGGCGTGAGCTCGACGCGGAACGCATGGACTTCTTCGTCCAGGGTGTCGTCAAAGGCACCATCCCCGCGTATCAGACGAGCGCCCTGCTCATGGCGATGGTCCTGCGGGGCCTGAGCGACGAGGAGACTCTCGCCTTGGCGCAGGCGATGGTGGCGAGCGGCAAGACGCTCGACCTCGGCGTCGTGGGCCGGCCAGTGCTCGACAAGCACTCGAGCGGCGGCGTCGGCGACAAGGTGACGCATCGTCCTGGCGCCGCTGGTCGCCGCCTGCGGCGGCGTCTTCGGCAAGATGTCGGGGAGGGGCCTCGGCCACACCGGCGGCACGCTCGACAAGCTCGAGTCCGTCGTAGGGTTCAAGGTGCAACTCTCGCAGGGCGAGTTCCTGCGGCAGCTGGAGCGCATCGGCATCGCGGTGGTCAGCCAGAGCGAGCGCGTGGTCCCGGCGGACCGCATCCTCTACGGGCTGAGGGACGTGACCGCGACCATCGAGGATGCTGGGCTGATCGCGGCCAGCATCATGGCGAAGAAGGTGGCGAGCGGCACGTCGGTGCTCGCCCTCGACATCAAGATCGGACGCGGGTCGTTCATGCGCGACCTCGAACAGGGCCGCGACCTCGCGCGCCGTTGCCGCCTCATCGGTGAGGCGTATGGGCGTCGGGTGGCCTGCCTCTACACGGCGATGGACGCGCCGCTCGGTATGACCGTGGGCAACCGGCTCGAGGTCGAGGAGGCCTGGCAGGTACTCGAGGGCGGCGGTCCCGAGGACGTACGCGCCATCGCAGTCGAGCTGGCGGCGATCCTGCTGGCGGCATCCGATCTCGGGATCGACGAGAGCGAGGCTCGCCGCCGGGCTATCGCCGCCCTCGACGAAGGCCGCGCCGCTGAGGCCTTCGAGCGCTGGTGTTACGTGCAGGGCGCGCGCTGGAAGCCGGGCGAGTTCCACCGGCTGGCCGAGGTGCAGGTGGCGGCTGAGCAGGGAGGCACGGTCGTCGCGATCGACGCCCTGGCGGTCGGGCAGGCCGCCCAGCTCTCGGGCGCCGGCCGTCGCACGATCGAGGACGAGGTCGATCCCGCGGCCGGGGTCGTGCTGTCCTGTCGCGTGGGTGACGAGGTCGAGAAGGGCGACAGGCTGGGCACGGTGCACTCGCGCGACCGGCGCCGCCGTGATGTGGCCGGGGAGCGGCTCCGTGAGGCATTCACGATCGGTGACGGGCCCATCGCGCGCCCGCCGATCATCCTCGGGAGAGACTGACGGCGCGACGGCTCGTCGCGTCAGTCGCCGGCGGCGCGGGCCGGGCGCCGGCGGTCGCGCCACGCGCCGTAGAGGCGCGCCCCGGCGAGCTGCCCGGCGACCGCGCCGACCAGCAGGAACGGGACGACCGCGTAGCCGTAGCCCACCGCGAGCCGCGCGACGATCAGCAGCGGCACCGGCACGTGGATGGCGAGGAACCACAGCGGCGAGAAGCGCTGCGTGGTCAGCCGCCAGGCCCCGAAAGGCAGGTTGAGCGCGGTGGCCAGCGCGACGAGGATGTAGGGTGTGGCGTCCGTCATGGGGAAGGGCCGATCCGTGCAGGAGTATAGAGGAAGACTGGGAGCGCCATGCGCGTCGTAGGCGGCGGGTGGCGGGGCCGTCCGCTGCGAGCCCCGTCGGGCCGCGCCACGCGGCCGACGTCCGATCGCGTGCGTGAGGCCGTGTTCGACGTGCTCCAGGGACTCGCCGCCGAACTCGACGACGGGTCGGACGGCGCCCTGGGCGGCCATCGCGTCCTCGACCTCTTCGCCGGCAGCGGTGCGCTCGGCATCGAGGCGCTGTCGCGCGGCGCGGCGCACTGCACGTTCGTCGAGCGCGGACTCCCCGCCCTCGAGGCGCTGCGGGCGAACTTGGCCGCCTTCGGCGTCGACGTCGTGCGCCGGCCGACGGTGTCTGTGACTCCGCCGGCGCCGACAGCGCGGGTCGTCGCCGCCGACGCGCGCCGCGCTCTCGCCGCTGACGCTCGCGGCGGCGAGATGTATACTCTCGTCTTTGCGGACCCGCCGTACGCACGCTACGGGGAGCTCGAGGGCGACCTCGCACGTCTGCTGACGCCGCTGCTGGCGTCGGCGGCGGTCGTCGTGTTCGAGACGCGTCGAGATCAGACTTTGCATCTGCCCTGGCGCGCGGCGCGGGTCAAACGCTACGGTGACACGCAGGTCGCCTTCATGGTGGCCGGCGATGGGCCGGGCGCCGCGAGCGACCCGTCGATCGACGAGGAGCGAGTGTGATGCCGCGCAACGTGACCGCGATCTGCCCAGGTACCTATGACCCGGTCACCGTCGGGCATCTCGACATCATCAAGCGCGGCGCCTGCAAGTTCGGGCGTGTGATCGTGGGGCTCATCGACGAGCCGACGCGCAAGGAGACGCTGTTCTCCGCCGAGGAGCGGGAGGGATTCCTGCGCGAGGCCCTGAAGGAGCACCCGAACATCGTCGTCGACCGTTTCCACGTGCTCGTCGTCGAGTTCGCGCAGCTCTGGGACGCGCATGTGATCCTCAAGGGTCTGCGCGCCATCTCGGACTTCGAGTACGAGTTCGCGATGGCGCAGCTCAATAGGAAGCTGGCCCCCGACATCGAAACAGTGTTCATGATGGCTTCACCCGAGTACAGCTTCCTGAGCTCGAGTGGTATCAAGGAGATCGCTGCGTTCGGCGGCGAGATCGAGGATCTCGTGCCGCCGCCCGTGGCCCGCTGCTTGCGGGACAAGTTCCCGCCGCGCGGGCAGGCGGCCAAGGAGGATCGCTGAAGATGGATGTTCTGGTGTTGATCGACAAGCTCGACGACCTGGTGCACAACGCCCGCACCGTCCCCTTGACGGACAGTGTGATGGTCGACCGTGAGGAGATCTACGACCTCCTCGACCAGATGCGCTCGACCATCCCCGAAGAGATCAAGCAGGCGCGCTGGATCGTCAAGGAGCGACAGGAGATGCTGGCCGAGGCCAAGCAGGAGTCCGAGCGCGTGCTCCAGGAGGCCCAGGACCGCGCCGAGCAGCTTGCCTCCGAGATGGAGGTCGTCCGCCTCGCCGACCGGCAGGCGGCGCAGATCCTCGAGGAGGCACGCGAGCGCGAGCGCGAGATCCGTCTCGGCGCCGAGGATTACGCCGACGAGGTGCTCGGCAACCTCGAGGTGAACCTCGACAAGTTCCTCGCGGCGGTGCGCCGCGGCCGCGAGCGGCTGCAGGGCCGTACCGAAGCCGACGAGGAACTGCAGCCCTGACCCGCGGCTAGACCCCGCTCTCCCGGCGGAGGCGCCCTGTGCGTCGCTTCGATCTGCGTTCCCTGCGTTTCGGCCCCGACAGCGAGGCGTGGCGCAGCTTGCCCGTCGAGACTGCGCCCTTCGTCTTCGGCGGGGTCGAGTACGCCGTCGAGGGCGGCGTGGTCGAGCTCGAGCTGGCCGCCGCCCGGGTCGACGACGGGCTGACTCTCAAGGCATGGCTCGACGCGGCGCTCGAGGGCCCGTGTCAGCGCTGCCTCGCGGACGCGCGCGTACCGGTGGAGGCGAGCGGCTTCGACTACGTCCATCACGGCGATTCCGAGGGCGGGGATGACGAAGCCGCCGAGGGCTACGCCCGCGGCTTCGCCCTCGACGTCGAGCGCTGGGTGCGTGACCTGATCGGCGACGCGCTCCCCGCTGCAGCTCCTGTGCTCGGAGGACTGCGCCGGCCTCTGTCCGGTCTGCGGCGCCGACTTGAACGAGGAGCCCGACCACGCTCACGAGGCGTAGCGACCCGGCGGCCACGCTCCGCGGGTCTGCGAGAGATGCGCCGTGGTGTACTATCTTCGAGGGGTGCAGTAGAATGCGCCGCTCGATCCGAACCTAGGAGCCCGGACAGATGCCCGTCCCCAAGAGGAAGACGTCGCAGTCCAAGCGCGACAGCCGGCGCGCCCAGCAGAAGCTCGACCGTCGAGACGGCCAGCTGCTGCCCGCAGTGCAAGAGCCCCAAGCTGCCGCACCGGGCCTGCCCGAAGTGCGGCACGTACAAGGGCCGCGAGGTGATCGTCCTGGAAGCGCAGTAGTCTCCTCCCGAGCGTGGAGGGCCCGCGCATGAAGTCGCTCTACGTCGCCTCGACCCAGGGTAGCGGCGGCAAGACGACCACGTCCGTCGGTCTCTGCCTCGCGTTGCGCACACGCGGCATCAACGCCGGCTACTTCAAGCCCGTCGGCACGCTCGGCCGCCGCGCGCCGACGACCGCACCTCGTCGACGAGGACGCGGCCTTCGTCGCCGGGCTTCCTCGGCCTCGACGACGACCCCGCGGACATCTGCCCGGTCGTGCTCGACGAGGACGCGCTCCACGACGTGCTCACCGGCTCCGAGCGTCGACGCGATGAGCCGCGTCGAGGCCGCTTTCGGGCGCGTCTCCAAGGGCAAGGACATGCGTCGTCTGCGAGGGCCTCGGCGAGATCTGGCAGGGTCGCTTTCTGCGCACGAGCGGCGCCGAGGTCGTGCGCCATCTCGATCTCGCGACGCTGCTCGTCGCCAAGTTCGCCGGCGCGCGCCTGCTCGACGACATCTGCTACGTCAAGGACGCGCTTCAGGCGCACCTGCTCGGCGTGATCTTCAACATGGTGCCCGAGACGCCGGCTCGCCGTCGTGAAGGGCGAGTACACGCGGTTTCTCGACGGGCAGCGGCATCGCCAGCTACGGCGCCATCGCCGCCGACAGCCGGCTCTCGGCCGTCTCCGTGGGCGAGATCGCCGACGCCCTCGACGGCACCTACGTGTGCGGCGAGGAGTATGAGCGACTCGCTCGCCGAGACGCTACATGATCGGCGCGATGAGTCCCGAGCACGCGCTGCGCTACTTCCGAGCTCACGCCGAACAAGGTCGTGATCGTCGGCGGCGACCGCGCCGAGGTCATCCTCGCCGCGCTCGATACGCCGACCGTCGCGGTCGTGCTCACCGGCAACTACGTGCCGAGCGCCTCGGTGCTCGAGCCGCGCCGAGGAGAGCGGGCGTGCCGCTGATCTCCGTCGACGTGGACACGGTGACGGCGGCCGACGACCTGCGCCGGCTCTTCGGCCGCCTGCGCGTGAAGGAGCCGGCCAAGGTCGAGCTCGTCGCGCGCATCTTCGCGGAGCTCGTCGACCTCGACCGGCTCGTCGCCGATCTGAACGCATGAGCGAAGGGCGTTCGCGCCGCTACACCTCACCCCACGAAGTCACCGCCGCCTGGAGCGCTGCCGGCGACGACCGGCAGGTCCGTGTCGCGCGTCGACGCGGCCGGCGGCGACAACGCGCCCGAGCGCCGTCGTCACCGGCGCGCTCGAGGTCGCCGGCCCCTCGCTGACCGTGGTGCTGTTCGGCGACGAGGCGCGGCTGCGCCCCCGCGTCGCCGGCGCTCCGCACGTCGAGATCGTGCACGCCGACGGACGTCATCGGCTCGGGCGACGAGCCGGCGAGCGCGGCGCGGCACAAGACGGCGTCGTCCATGGTCGTCGGCGCCAAGGCGGTCGCCGACGGCGACGCCGATGCCTTCGTCGGCGCCGGCAACACCGGCGCCGTGCTCGCCTGCGCGGCCTGCTCTACATCCGCCGGCAGCGAAGGGCGTGCAGCGGCCGGCGATCTGCACCATCATGCCGGCCGCTGCCGACCCCGATCGCCATGCTCGACATCGGCGCCAACGCCGACGTGCGTGCGGACCACCTGCGGCAGTTCGCCCTGATGGGCCAGATCTTCGCCCGCGAGCTCATGGGCATCGAGCGGCCCCGGGTGGGTCTGCTCTCGATCGGCGAGGAGCCGACCAAGGGCAGTCAGCTCGTCCTCGAGGCGCACAAGCTCATCGCCGCCGACGAGCGCATCGACTTCTACGGCAACGTCGAGGGCCGCGACGTGATGAACCGCTTGGTCGATGTGGTGGTGACCGACGGCTTCACCGGCAACGTCGCGCTCAAGACCGTGGAGGGGACGGCGCGCGCGGTCATGAAGGCGCTGCGCTCGGCCATCGACCACTCGGCGCTGACGAAGCTCGGGGCGCTCGCCTTGCGCGGCGAGCTGCTGCGCATTCGCGCCGCGCTCGACCCGGAGGAGTACGGCGGCGCGTTTCTCGTCGGCATGAGCGCGCCGGTCGTGATCGCCCACGGCAGCTCCGGACCGCGCGGCATCGCCAACGCGATCCGCGTGGGTCGTCGCGGCGTCGTGACCGGTCTGCTGCCGACGATCGCCGCGGAACTGGGGGAGGAGCGAAGTGCGACGTGAGGCGGCTTTCTCCCCTCGGACGCATTCGGTAGACTACGCCAAACGTTCACTGTGGAGGTTGACTACATGACGCGTGAAGAGGTCTTCGAACACGTCAAGACGATCCTCGTCGAGACCCTCTCGGTCGACGAGGACAAGGTCACCTTGGAGGCACGTTTCCAGGAGGACCTCGAGACTGACTCTCTCGACCTTGTCGAGCTTGTGATGACGATGGAGGAGCGGTTCGGCATCAAGATCAGCGACGAAGAAGCCGCCGAGATCAAGACGGTCGGCGACGCCATCGAGTTCGTCATGGCGCGCGCCGACGACGCGAAGCTCCAGTAACCCGACGGTGCGCGGAGGACGAGGGGAGGTCTCCTCGCTGAGGGAGCCCTCCCCTCGCCCCCTGCGGGGGACGGTGATGGACAGGAGACTGCTCAGCCTCGCCGAGCAGCTCGATGACGCGATGCTGACGAAGGTGTTCACGCACACTTCGTGGGCGAGCGAGCGTGGGGAGTCCTACGAGCGTCTCGAGTTCCTCGGCGACAGCGTGCTCGGTCTGAGCGTGACGACCGAGCTCTACCGCTGCTATCCGGCCTTCAGCGAGGGTCATCTGGCACGCCTGCGTGCCTACGTGGTGAGTCGCGCCACCTGTGCCAAGGTGGCCGTCAAGCTGGGCCTGGGGCGGATGCTGCGCGACCGCGCCGGCGGCGCGGCCGCGGGCGAGGCGACGCAGCTCATGACCAACACCAACGTGCTCGCCGACCTGACCGAGGCGCTGATCGGCGCGCTCTACGTCACCTTCGGATATGAGGCGGTGCGCCCCGCCGTGGTGGAGGCCTTCGCCGAGCACATCACCTTCGCCGAGCTGAGCTACGTCGACTTCAAGACCGAGCTGCAGGAGCACGTCGCGCGGCTCGGGAGCGGGATCACCTATCGTCTGGTGGCGACGGCCGGACCGGCGCATCATCGCGAGTTCGAGATCGCTGCCGTGGTCGACGGGGAGATCATGGGTCGCGGCGCGGGTACGAGCAAGAAACGTGCCGAGCAAGATGCCGCGGCCGAGGCCCTCGCCGAGCTGCAGGAGCGCGCCCGGCTCAGCCGCCGCCGGCCGCGTCTGCGCAGCCGCCGCCGGCCCGACTCGGGTGAGCCTGGCGCGGACCTCGCCGGCACGAGCGACGAGGTCGCGGAGGAGCCCGCGGCGGCGACGGCGGGTCTCGCCGAGGATGCGGCGCCGTCCGGCGACGCCCCCGCGAAGAAGACTCGGCGCAGACGCTCCGGCGCGAAGAGGGCGTCGTCGAGCGGCGAGCAGGAGTCGCCGTCGGAGCCGGGCCACCGCCGACCCAGGGCTCGCTAGATGGCGAGGGCTCGCTAGATGTACCTGCGCGCCCTGCGCTTGCGCGGCTTCAAATCCTTCCCGACGCGTACCGAGCTCCTCTTCGAGCCGGGCGTGGCGGTCATCATCGGCCCGAACGGCAGCGGCAAGAGCAACATCGCCGACGCCGTGCAGTGGGCGCTCGGTGAGCAAAGCCCGACGGAGGTGCGCGGTTCCTCCATGCAGGACGTGATCTTCGCCGGCAGCGACGGCCGCCGGGCGAGTGCAGCCGCCGAGGTGGAGCTTCTCTTCGACAACGCCGACGGCGCGCTGCCGCTGCCGACGCCCGAGATCAGTATCATCCGCCGCATCGGCCGCGACGGTGGGTCGCAGTACCTCATCAACCAGAGCTCGTGCCGGCTCACCGACGTGGTCGAGCTGATGGCCGGCGTCGGCTTGGGGAAGGAGTTGCACTCGATCATCGGGCAGGGCAAGGTCGAGTCGTTCCTTGCCGGCAGACCCGAGGACCGCCGTGACCAGATCGAGGAGGCGGCGGGGCTCGGAGTCTACAAGCGCCGCCGAGAACGCTCCGAGCTCAAGTTACGCGAGGTGAGCCGCAACCTCGAACGTGCCGGGATGCTCGAACGCGAGGTGAACGGCCAGCTGAATCCGCTGCGGCGGCAGGCGAGCGCCGCCGAGCAGCACCGCGCCGTCGAGGCCGAGATCGTCGGCGTGCGCGGACGGCTCCTGTCGGGTGAGCTGGCCGCGGCCGCGGCTGCCCTCGCCGAGCGTCGTGCCGAAGAGGTAGCTCTCGGCGCGCAGCGGGGCGCGGTCGAACGGCGTCTCGAGGCGCTGGCAGCCCAGCGGGCCGACGAGGAGGATGCGTTCACGCGGCGACTCGCGGAGCGGGAGCGCCGCACCCGGCGGCTGCTGCGCGTCCGGGCGCTCGACGGGCGTCTCGAGGCCGCCGAGCGTCTCGCCGCTCAGCGCGTGCGCCTGCTCGACGAGGTCGAGCGCGCTGGGCGTGCCGAGCGGGAGCGGCTGCTGGCTGAGCTGGCCGGCGGCGGGGAAGAGGCCGACGCTGAGGTCTGGCGGCGTGAGGAGCAGGGTCTCGAGGACGCGGCGGGCGAGGCCGTGCGCGCGCAGGCCGAGGTGCAGGCCGCTCTCGAGGCCGCCCAAGGCGAGGCCGCGCGACTCCGTGCCGAGGCCGGGCAGGTGCGGCTCGAGCGCGAGCACGCCCTCTCCGGAGCGGCGCGTCTCGACCGTCGGATGGAGGCCGTGGCCGCCGAGCGCGAACGGCTGGAGCGCCAGACCGCCGTGCTGTCGGCGGAACTCGAGGGACGCCGCGAGGGGCTCGATGCTGCGCTCAAGGAGGAGCGGGCCACTCGGACCGATGCCGCCACGGCCGCCGCGGCGGCTACGGCGGGGGCCGCCGCGACGGCGCAGGCGGTCCGCGACCTCGACGAAGCCGAGGCTCGGCGCGGCCAGACCGGGCGCGAGCGCGCCGCCATCGAACGCGAGATCGAGGATCTGCGCGCGGCGCTCACCGACCTGCAGGATGTGGAGGCCGACGTGCTCGCCGTGGCGGCCGAGTACCCCGGGACTGTGGGTGTCGCGGGCCTCCTCGGTTGTGAGCCAGGGTACGAGCGCGCTCTTGCGGCGGCGCTCGCCCAGCTGTCGGGCGGTCTCGCCGTGCCTGAGCGCGTGGATCAATGGGCTCTGCTGGGGGCGCTGAAGCGCGCCGGGGTGGGGCTGGTCCGTCTCGTGCTGTCGCGGCGTGACCGGCGCCCGGCGACCGGGTTTCCCCGGTGCGGCTCCGCTTCTCGACAAGGTCAACGTCGAGGGCGACGAGGAGCTCGCATCCGTGCTGGCGGACGTCGTGATCGTAGACGACCTGCGCGCGGTGCCTGCTTCGTTCACGGGTCTCGCGGTGACGCGGGACGGAGAGTTCTACCGGCCTGTGGTCGGTCAGATGGGTATCGCCGGCAGCGTGCCGGCGGCGATCGCGCTGGAGCGCAGGGCGTCGCTCGAGACGCTGCAGGGGAGGCTCGACGCGGCGCGGGCGCGTGAGGTGCGAGAGGCGGCGACCCTCGAGCGCTCGCGGTCGCAGGCGCAGGAGCGCCGGACGGCTGCAGACGAGGCGGCGGATGCGGAGCGCAGGGCGCGGATCGCGGCCGAAGGCGCCGAGCGCGCCTTGGCCTCGCTGCGGTCGCGGGTGGCCGATCTCGAGGAGGGACTGGCCCGTGCGACACGCGGCGCGGAGGCGCTGGCGGGCGAGATCGCCGAGGCTCAGGCCGAGGTCGAGCGCCTGAACGAGAGCGCGGCCGCGAGCCTGGTGCGCGGTAAGCAGCTCGAGCCCGGGCTGGTCGCCGCTGAGGCCGCGGCCGCGACTGCGACGGCCGATCACGAGCAGGCGCTGGCGCGCGCGCTGCGCGCGCGCGTCGAGCTGACGGAGCGTCGCCGCGCCCGCGAGCGCGCCGAGGCCGAACAGCGACGCGTGCGCGAGCGCGCTGAGGCCGGGCGTCTTCGACTCGCGGAGCTCGAGCTCCGGCTGGAAGTGGCGCCCGGTGTGCGCGAGGCCTGCGATGGCCTCGGCGCTCACCTTCGACGCGCTCGCGAGTGCGCTCAGGCTCTCGCCGGTCGCCTCGACGATGGCGGTGCGGCGGATGAGGGCCTCGACCGCGGAGGGTTGCGGAGGCTCGCCGAGCGTGAGGCCGAGGAGCGACGCCTTCTCCAGGACGTCGTCGCGCGGCGCGCGGAGATCGAGGTGGCGCTGGCACGCCTCGAGGACCGCAGGAGCGACGTCGCCGCAGAGCTCGAGGTCGTGGCCGCGGCGCTCGAGCAGGCGGCGTTCACGCCGCCGGGCGACGACGGCGAGGCGGCGGCGTTGCGCGAGACCATCGTCCGCCTGGAGCGCCGCCGCGAGCGGATCGGTCCGATCAACCCGCTGGCCGAGACGGAGTGCGCCGAGCTCGGCGAGCGCGCCGCCTTCTTGCGCGAGCAGCGGCGCGACCTCGAACGTTCGCTCGAGGAGCTCGGGGGTCTTATCCGTGAGCTGACCGAGCGCATCGACGTCGAGTTCGCGGAGACGTTCGCGGCCGTGCAGGCGCAGTTCAGTCACATGGTCGGCGTGCTCTTCCCGGGCGGCCGCGGTCGCCTGGTCCTCGCCGCCCCCGGCGAGGATGGGGCGGCCGGCGGCGTCGCCGTCGAGGTGAAGCCTGCCAAGAAGCTCGGCAAGAGGCTGCAGCTGCTCTCGGGCGGGGAGCGCGCTCTGGTGGCGATCGCCTTCCTGATGGCGCTCGTCCTGGCGCGCCCGTGCCCGTTCTACATCCTTGACGAGATCGAAGCGGCCCTCGACGACGTCAACATCTCGCGCCTCGTGTCGCTGCTCCGGGACTACCGGGACCGCACGCAGTTCGTGCTCATCACCCACCAGAAGCGGACGATGGAGGCGGCGGACGTGCTGTACGGTGTGACCATGGGTCCCGACGGCGCCTCGCAGGTTGTGAGTGCCAGAATGGCCGAAGAGGAGATCGAGCGCGAGCAGCGGTCGCGGAAGGCCGCAGCCCCCGAGGTCGCGACCGCCGGCGACGGCGCGGGCGACGACGGAACGAGGTAGCGCGGTGGAGTGGCACGAAGTCTTCAAGGGCGTCGAGGAGGCGGAGGTGCCGCCCGAGGTGATCGCCGAAGAGGAGCGCGAGCGCCAGGGGCTCTTCGGGAGGCTGCGCTCGAATCTGAGCAAGGCGCGCTGCGCCGTCCAGGACCAGCTCAAGGGTGCCCTGTACGTCGGCGTCGACCGCCGCCTCTACGAGCAGACCGAGGAGGCGCTGATCTTCGCCGACGTCGGCGTGGACGCCACCGTGAAGATCGTCCACGAGCTCGAACGGCGCGCCGACGCGAAGCACATCGAGGCGCGCGATCCGTTCATGGACGAGCTTGCCGAGGTGATCGCGGGGACACTGCGCCCAGACGACCCCGAGCAGCAGCGCATCGACGTCAGCGCCGACCCCAGCGTGGTGCTCGTGGTCGGCGTCAACGGGACCGGCAAGACGACCACGATCGGCAAGCTCGCCTGGCGCCTTCGGCAGCTCGGCAAGACGCCGCTCATGGTCGCGGGCGACACCTTCCGCGCGGCCGCGGTGGAGCAGCTCAGCGAGTGGGCGTCGCGCGTGGGCTGCGACATCGTGAAGCAGGCCCCCGACGCCGACCCGGCGGCCGTGGTGTACGACGGCATCGCCGCGGCCCGCTCGCGCGGCGCGGACGTCGTCCTCGTCGACACCGCCGGGCGGCTGCACACGCAGGTCAACCTCATGCGCGAGCTGGAGAAGGTGCGACGTGTGATCGAACGGCAGATGCCGGGCGCGCCACACGAGACGCTGCTCGTCCTCGACGCCACCACCGGGCAGAACGGGCTGCGGCAGGCGCAGGAGTTCCGGCAGGCCGTCGACGTGACCGGCGTCGTGCTGACCAAGCTCGACGGCACGGCCAAGGGCGGCATCGTGGTCGCGATCCACGACGCCCTGCGCATCCCCATCAAGCTCATCGGCGTCGGGGAGCAACTCGAGGACCTGCGGCCTTTCGACCCCGATGTGTTCGCGCGGGCCATCTTCGGCAGCGACGACTCGTGAGGACGGGGGGGCTGGTGATCAGAGAGATGATCGACGCAGCGCACTGTTGCCGTGACGCGAGTCGGCCTCGCTTGGGAGCCTCATGAAGGCGGATGAGCTGCGCGCCCTGCTGGAGCGCGTCCGTGACGGAAGCGCCGAGATCGACGCGGTCGTCGAGCGGCTCCGCGCCTTGCCGTACGAGGAGCTCGGCTTCGCCCACGTGGATCATCATCGCGAACTGCGCCGGGGGTACGCCGAGGCCATCTTCTGCTCCGGCAAGACGGTCGCGCAGGTCGTGACGATCGCCGAGCGCATGGTGGCCTACGGACACACCAACGTGCTGGCGACGCGCGCCGATCAGGCGACGCTCGAGGAGCTCGAGCGCCGGGTGCCGGCGCGCGTCTACTCCGAGGCTGGGATCGCCGTCCTGAACCCGGCGCCGGTCACGCCCGCCGGTCTCGTCTGCGTCTGCAGCGCCGGGACCTCCGACGTGCCCGTCGCCGAGGAAGCCGCGGTCACGGCCGAGTGCTCCGGCAGCCGTGTCGAACGCGTGTACGACGTCGGCGTGGCCGGCATCCACCGGCTGCTGGCCTACCGGGAGCTGCTCGGCGAGGCGAACGTCGTGGTGGCCGTGGCGGGCATGGAGGGCGCGCTCCCCAGCGTCGTGGGAGGTTTGGTAACTTCTCCCGTGATCGCCGTGCCGACGAGCGTCGGCTACGGCGCCAGTCTCGGCGGGATCGCGGCGCTCCTCGCCATGCTGAATTCGTGTGCGCCGGGGGTGTCGGTCGTGAACATCGACAACGGCTTCGGCGCGGGCTACCTCGCGAACGTCATCAACCTCATGGCCGCCGGCGTGACGGCGGGAGGGGGCGAGGGGGAGAGCTCACAGGCGGTCGCGGACCGGCAGTGAGGATCGCCCACCTCGACCCTTTCAGCGGCGTCAGCGGCGATCTGTTTCTCGGCGCGCTGGTCGACATAGGCGTGTCGCTCGAGGTCCTCCAGGCCGCCGTCGACACCCTCGGGGTCCAGGGCCTGACGCTGAGCGCTACGCGGACCCGCCGTAGCGGCGTCGAGGCCACCAAGGTCGACGTCAGCTTCCCGCCGCAGCACGTCCGCCGCTGCCTTCGTGACATCGTCGCGATGATCGAGGAGAGCGGCCTGCCGCCGGGGGCGACGGAGAAAGCGATCGCGGTCTTCACGCGGCTCGCCGAGGTCGAGGCGGCGGTGCACGGCGTCTCGGCTCAGGACGTGCACTTTCACGAGGTCGGCGCGGCCGACGCCCTCGCCGACGTCGTCGGCGCGGTCGTCGGCCTCGATGCGCTCGACGTCGAGCGGCTGCTGGTGGGGCCGGTCAACGTGGGCGCCGGACGCGTCGCGTGCGCACACGGTTCGCTGTCGGTGCCGGCGCCGGCAACGCGTGGCTTGCTCGAAGGATGGACCTGCTTCACGGCGGGCCCTCATCGCGAGCTGACCACGCCGACCGGCGCCGCCCTCGTCACGACGCTGGGCGCCCAGGTGGAGACCATGCCGGCGCTGCGCGTCGAACGCACCGGCCACGGCGCCGCCGACAGCGACCCTCCGGGCTGGCCGAACGTGCTGCGTCTGATCGTCGGCGAGACAGACGCCGCCTCATTGGTCACCGGCTGAGGGTCGCCGGTCGCCACGGCGCGCATCGAACATGTCCCGCGCGTCGAGCTCTGGCTCACGACGCGCTTCACGACCTCTTACGCTGGCCTGTCTCAGACGGTAGACTCCAGCTGGGCGGGGGCTGCCTGGTGCGTCTGCGTACGGCATGTGGAGCCGCGGGCGCGCAAGGCGGCGGAGAGGGAGGTCGAGTTTGGAGAGGCGGTCAAGGGGCATGCCTGACGCTGTCGCGGTCGCCGGTTGGGACATCGGCGGCGCGCACGTGAAGGCCGCGCGCGCGATCGTGCGGGACGGCGCCGTGACGGAGTTGCGCGCGGCCGTGCGCTCGTTCGAGGTGTGGCGCGCGCCTGACAGTCTCGCGCAGGTGCTGAGGGCCGTCGCCGACCAGGTCGGGGTCGCGGACGGCGATCCGATGGCCGTGACCATGACGGCCGATCTCTCCGACGCCTTCCGCACAAAGCGCGAGGGTGTCGTGAGCGTGCTCGAGGCCGTGCGGCGGGCGTTTCCACGGAGCCGGCCGCACGTGCTCAGTATCGACGGCGAGCTCGTGGCACTCGAGGATGCGCTGGGGCGGCCCCTCGCCTTCGCGGCCACCAACTGGGTGGCCGCCGCACTGCTGGCCGCCCGTTACGAGCGTGACTGCCTCTTCGTCGACGTTGGGAGCGCGACGACCGACATCGTGCCGGTCCGCGATGGCCGCATCGCCTGCGAAGGGCGCACCGACACAGCGCGCCTGGTCTCGGGCGAGCTGGTCTACACGGGCGTGCTGCGCACGAACCCGAACACGCTCGTCGCCGCGGTGCCCGTCAGGGGCCGGATGTGCGCCGTGGCCGCGGACAGCTTCACGGCCATGGCGGACGTGTATCTCGTCCTGGGCAGGATCTCGGCCGAGGACTACACGTGTCCGACCCCGGACGGCCGGGCGAAGACGCGCGACGCGGCGCTCGAACGGCTCGCGCGCCTCGTGTGCGCCGACCGCGAGCAGCTCGATGAGGAGGAGCTTCTCAAGATCGCCTGCTTCCTCTTCGAGTCGCAGGTCCGCCGGGTGACGGACGGCCTCCTGCAGGTCCTTTCGCGCCAGGAGTACGGCTACGGGCTGCCGCTCGCTCCGGCGGGCGTCGGCGGCTTCCTCGCCGCTGCCGCGGGGGCTCGCCTGCGCGTGACGGTCCTCGACGCCGGGGCGCTGCGGCGCGAGGCTGGGGCGGCGTTGCCCGCCGCGGCCGCCGCCCTGCTCATGGCGGCGCGTCTCACGCGTGGAGCGGCGTGGTCGATGCCGGCGTGAAGGCCGGCGCGCCCGGCGACTGCCTCGCCGACGGCCCCGTTTGAAGCCGGGCCGCCGCGCGGCCGGGCTCGTGCTACCATTGAGCGTCCGCACCCGACCCTGAGACAGGACGATGTTCGACACCCTTTCCGATCGCCTCCAGCACGTCTTCGCCGGCCTGCGCGGCCACGGCAAGCTGACCGCCGAGGACATCGATGCGGCCATGCGCGAGATCCGTCTCGCGCTGCTCGAGGCCGACGTCAACTTCAAGGTCGTGCGCGAGTTCGTCGCCCACGTGAAGGAGCGCGCGCTCGGCGCCGAGGTCATGGAGAGCCTGACACCGGCGCAGCAGGTCGTGAAGATCGTCAACTCCGAGCTCGCGACCCTGATGGGCGCCGCCGATTCGAAGCTGGCCTACAGCAGCCGCCCGCCGACCGTGATCTTGCTCGCCGGCCTTCAGGGCTCGGGCAAGACGACCAGCGCCGCCAAGCTGGCGCAGCTGCTCAAGAAGGAGGGGAAGAAGCCCGTCCTCATAGCCGCCGACGTCTACCGTCCGGCGGCGATCGATCAGCTCGTCACACTCGCGGGGCGCGTGCAGGTCCCGGTCTACGCGCCGGGCGCCGATGTCGACCCGGTCGACATCGCGCGCGACGGCGTCGCCTTCGCGCGCACACAAGGCGACGTCGCCATCATCGACACGGCGGGCCGACTGCACGTCGACGACGAGCTGATGGGCGAGCTCGTCCGCATCCGCGATGCGGTCAAGCCGCACAACGTGCTGCTCGTCGTCGACGCGATGACCGGCCAGGACGCGGTGAACGCGGCACAGGAGTTCCGCGTGCGCGTCGACATCGACGGCGTCGTGCTGACCAAGCTCGATGGCGACGCCCGGGGCGGCGCCGCGTTGAGCGTGCGCGCGGTGACCGGCAAGCCGATCAAGTTCGTCTCGACCGGCGAGAAGCTCGGCGAGTTCGACACCTTCCACCCCGACCGCATGGCGAGCCGCATCTTGGGCATGGGCGACGTGCTGTCTCTGATCGAAAAGGCGGAGGGGTCGCTTGACGAGAAGCAGGCGGCCGAGATGGAGGCGCGCCTGCGGCGCGCCGAGTTCACCTTCGACGACTTCCTCCAGAACATCAAGCAGGTGCGCAAGATGGGGTCGCTCTCCAGCATCGTCGGCATGCTGCCGGGGGCCTCGTCGATGAAGCAGCTCAAGGACGTCCAGGTCGACGACGGGCAGCTCGATCGCATCGAGGCGATGATCTTCTCGATGACGGCGCAGGAGCGCCGACATCCCGATCTCATCGACGGCAGTCGTCGCCAGCGTATCGCGCGCGGCAGCGGGATGAAGGTACAGGATGTGAACCAGCTGATGAAGCAGTACCGTGAGATGCAGAAGCTGCTCAGGATGTTCTCATCGGGCAAGATGAAGGGGCTGAGGCTTCCGGGCCTCGGCGGCTGAACGCGTCGTTTCTTGCACCTCCACTGGAGGTTGCGTAAAGTGCAGCGACCGCCGCAGGCACTTGGCGGCGGAGCATGCGAGGATTCCCCGAGGGGGTGACTGAGACAAGTGGCAGTACGAATGAGACTGAGTCGGGTCGGCAGCAAGAAGAACCCGATCTACCGGATCGTCGTCGTCGATTCGCGCGCACGTCGCGACGGGCGCGCCATCGAGATGATAGGGCAGTACAACCCGCGCACGGAGCCGTCGTTCATCGAGATCGACGAGGCCAGGGCCAAGGACTGGCTGGCAAAGGGCGTCACGCCCAGCCAGACCGTCAAGCGCCTGTTGGCCATCAAGGGTATCAGCGTCTGAGACGTTCGAAGGTCCGCCGGAGGAGTGGAGTGGGATGTTGAAGGACCTTCTCGAGTATCTGGCCAAATCGTTGGTCGACAGTCCGGACGAGGTCCACGTGGAGATGACCGAGACGGACACCACCGTCGTGCTCGAGTTGTCGGTGGCCAAGGATGACGTCGGCAAGGTCATCGGCAAGCAGGGCCGCATCGCGCGCGCCCTGCGCACCGTCGTGAAGGCGAGCGCCGTGCGTGACGGCAAGCGCGCCATCGTGGAGATCGTCGACTGAAGGACGTCGCCGTGCCCGCGCTGTGGGCCTGTGGCCGACTGGGCAAAGCCCATGGTCTGAAGGGCGAGGTCTATCTCGACCTCGAGCCCGGCGGGCTCGAGGTCCTGAACCACGCGACCGAGTTCTTCGTCTCCGAGTCCGGCGGCGGCCCCGCCGTCGCGCCGTGCGTGGTCACGCGCGCGGGTGGCGCGGACCGGCGGCCGCTCGTGGTGCTCGACCAGGTCGCTACCCGCGACGAGGCCAGAGCTCTGTCGGGGCGCGAGCTCTACGGGGCCGGGGGCGAACTCGCCGAACGGCCGCACTACATGGTCGGCGAGCTCGTCGGCCTCGAGCTGCGCTACGAGGACCGGCGGCTCGGCGAAGTGACCGAGGTCATCACCGCGCCGGCGCAAGAGTTGCTCGTCGTGCGGCGAGACGGCGGCGGGGAGCTCATGGTGCCGTTGGTCGACGAGCTCGTCACCGTCGATGTCGCGGCCGGCGTGGCCGTCGTGCTTGCCGGACTCCTCGAGGATCAGGTGGGGGACTGAACGTGCGGATCGACGTCTTCACACTCTTCCCGGCGGCCTTCGACTGGTATGTGACCCAAGTGCACGTACGCAAGGCGCTCGACCTGGGTCACGAAGTCGTCTTCACGAACTATCGCGACCACACGCCGCTCTCGCACCTGCAGGTGGATGACACGCCGTACGGCGGCGGCGCAGGCATGGTGCTGCGCATCGACGTCGTCGCCGCCGCCCTCGAGGCGGCCTTCGCGGTCGCGGCGTCGGCCGTGCGCGAGACCCGGCGGGTCGTCGAGCTCACGCCCAAAGGGCGACAGTTCGACGACCGCCTCGCCGAGGAGCTCGCCGCCGGCGACTTCGCGCTCCTGTGCGGTCGCTACGAGGGTATCGACGAGCGCGTCGCTCATCTGGTGACCGACCGCGTCTCGATCGGGCCGTACGTGCTCTCCGGCGGCGAGGTCGCCGCCATGGCCGTGACCGACGCCGTGCTGCGCAAGCTGCCGGACGTCATCTCCAATCCGGAGAGTGTGATCGACGAGTCCTTCGCGGCCGGCCTCGAGGGCGGGACGGAGTACCCGCAGTACACGCGCCCGGCGGAGTTCGCGGGATGGACGGTGCCCGAGGTGCTCGTCTCCGGCGACCACGGCGCCATCGCGCGCTGGCGCGCCGAGCAGGTGCGCCGCGCGGATCAGGTCTTGGGCTCGACCCAGCGCGGCTTGGCGCCGCGCCCACTGGGGCGCTCGAAGTAGCCTGGGTTGAAAGGCGCGGTCCGCCCGGAGGTCGCGATCGGGCCGAAGACCTGGGCGGCGTCGCGCTCGCCGCAGGCGGGGCAGACGGCTTTGTCCTCGCGCTCGGCGATGCTGCACACCACCTCGAACTGCTCGCCGCAGGAGCGGCAACGGAAGTCGTAGGTCGGCATCTCGCACCCTTGTTTGTTCAGCGTGGCGGCACCAGCGTAGCGTGAGCCGCGAGAGGGCGCGACCGTGCCGCTTTGCGCCCCCTTCGTCACTCTGGTAGAGTTGCCGCCGATTTCCGTACGGGAAAGAGGTCTCCGTTGAACATCATCGAGAACATCGAGCGCGAACAGTTGCGCGCCGACATCCCTGCCTTCAAGGCCGGCGACACGGTCAAGGTCCACTTCAAGGTCATCGAGGGCAACCGCCAGCGCGTCCAGGTGTTCCAGGGGATCGTCATCAAGCGTCAGGGCGAGGGCGTCCGTGAGACCTTCACGGTGCGCAAGCAGTCGTTCGGCGTCGGTGTCGAGCGTACGTTCCCGGTGCACTCGCCCAAGATCGACCACATCGACGTCACGGCGATCGGTGACGTCCGCCGCGCCAAGCTCTACTACCTGCGGCAGAAGGTCGGCAAGAAGGCGCGCGTCCGCGAGAAGCAGCGCTAAGAGTCGCCGGCGTGAGCAACGCCTCCGGGAGCCGCGCCAGCCGCGGCACCAGTCTCTTTGAGTACATCCTCATCGCCGTCGTGGCGGTGGCGGTCGCGCTGCTCGTCCAGGCGTTCCTCGTCAAGCCGTATCGCATCCCCTCGCCCTCGATGGTCAACACGCTGCGGGTGGGAGACCGGGTGCTCGTGAACCGCGCGATGTACCATCTGCGCGACGTCAAGCACGGCGACATCATGGTCTTCCGCTATCCGCTCGACACCAAGATCGCCTTCATCAAGCGCGTCGTCGGGCTGCCGGGTGACGTGCTCCAGGCCCGCGACGGCGTTCTCTGGCGCAACGGCGAGGCGCTCGACGAGCCGTATGTCCACGAGACGAAGGGCCAGCGAGACCCCACCGATCCCGCGGGGCTGATCGCGGAGACGACCATGGCCGAAGCTTGGTCACTGGCCGAGCCGTACACGGTACCGCCCGGCAACTACTTCGTCATGGGCGACAACCGCACGAACAGCGATGACAGCAGGGTCTGGGGACCGGTCCCCGAGGGCAACATCATCGGCTCGGCGTTCTTCATCTACTGGCCGTACGGCCGCTTCGGCTCGCTCTAGATCCTGGCTGCGCACGGGCGCGGGGGAGGCCGATGAACGAGCGCTTTGCCTTCGACCTCGAACGTGGCGGCCGCGGCCTCGTGGCCGGCGCCGACGAGGCCGGACGCGGCTGTCTGGCCGGCCCGCTCGTGGCGGCGGCCGTGTGCTTCGACTACGCGGCCCTGACCGACGCCGACTTCGAGGCGCTCTGCCGGCTCAACGACTCCAAGCAGCTCTCGCGCGGCCAGCGGGAGGTCCTCTACGGCCTCGTGCTGGCGCGCGCCCGTCAAGTCGCCGTGGTCGCCTGTTCGGCGGCGAGCATCGACGAGCGTGGTCTGCACCCGTGTAACCTGGCGGCTCTTGGTGCGGCCCTCGAGTGTCTCGACCCGCGCCCCGAAACAGCCTTCACCGACGGCTTCGCGGCGCCGGGCTGTGCGGTCCCGCACGAGGCCGTGATCGGCGGCGACACGCGCTCGGCGGCCGTCGCCGCCGCCTCGATCATCGCGAAGGTCACCCGCGACCGCGTGATGGTGCGCCTTCACGAGGAGTTCCCGGCCTACGGCTTCGCGCGCCACGTCGGCTACGCCACGGCCGAGCACCAGGAGATGATCACGCTGCACGGTGTATGCCACCTGCACCGCCGCTCGTTCAACGCCGTCAGCTACCGGCAGCTCGGACTGACCTTCGGCGAGTGACGCCATGGCGCGTGACCCGCGCTGTCGCTCGCGTGGTGACAGCGCGGTCGTCACCCCGTCACCGCCTTCGTCCCCGTCCAAACCCCACGACGTCGTCTGTAGGGTCGGCGAAAGCCGTGACCCGGGCGCGACCATCCCTTGAGGGGGCGCCCCGGTGCGACGTGAGGAGTGGTGAGCGGTGGGTGAGCAAAGACACGCAGAGAGAGCCGGCGAGCTGGGGCGCGTGCCAGCCACGCGTACCCCGGGCGCGTCGGCCGGGCGCCGCGCGCCGTCAGGTAGCCCGCCGTCGTTCGGGAAGCGTCGGCTGATCCTCGGTCGTGAAGCCGAGGCGGCAGCCGCGGCGTATCTGAGGGCGCGCGGCTGGCGCATGCTCGGCCAAAACGTGCGCGTCGGCCGCGGCGAGCTCGACCTGATCGCACGCCGCGGCGGCGTGCTGGCCTTCGTCGAGGTCAAGGCGCGCCGCAGCGCCAGGTGCGGCGCGCCCGAAGACGCGGTCACGCCCCGCAAGCGTCGGCAGATCGCGCGGCTGGCCGAGCTCTGGCTCGGCGCGCGTCCGTGGGCCATGCGCGGTGTCGACCGACGTGCGCTTCGACATCATCGCCGTCGATCGCAGCCGAGCGGCCGGCCGTCGTCCGTCATCTGCCGGCCGCTTTCACCTGCGACGGATGAGCGCGCCGAGCGTGATCGCGCACATCGCAAGCGAAGCGCTCTACGGACTCGCAGGGCCATGCGTCGACGTCGAGGCCGACGTCGTCGCCGCGGCGCCCGCCTTCACGATCGTCGGCCTGCCCGACGCCGCCGTGCAGGAGAGTCGCGAGCGCGTGCGCGCCGCGATCGTCAACAGCGGCTTCGAGTTCCCGTCGCGGCGCATCACCGTCAACCTGGCGCCGGCCGACCTGCGCAAGGAGGGGCCGTCGTTCGACCTGCCCATCGCACTCGCGTTCCTGCTGGCGACGGGTCAAGCGCGCGGTGACGGCGGGGAGGAGCGTGGCGGCGCTCGGCGAGCTCGGGCTCGACGGGTCGGTGCGCCCGGTCCCCGGGGCGCTGGCCGTGGTCGAGAGCCTCCGCCGCCGCGGCGTGCGTCGGGTGGTCGTGCCGAAGGCCAACGCCGCCGAGGCGGCGCTCGTGGCCGACGTCAGCGTGGCGCCTGTGGCGGCGCTGCGTGAGGCGGTCGGCGCGCTCTCCGGCCGATCGGCTGACGCGCCGGCGCAGCCCGACGCCGGCGCGCTGCTCCACGACGCCGGCGAGTGCGACGCCGACTTCGCCGACGTCGCCGGTCAGGCCGTCGTCAAGCGCGCTCTCGAGATCGCCGCGGCCGGCGGTCACAATCTGCTGATGGTCGGTCCGCCGGGCTCCGGCAAGACGATGCTCGCGCGCCGCCTGGCCGACCATCATGCCGCCGCTCACCGTCGACGAGGCGATCGCGGTCACGCGCGTGCTACAGCGTGGCGGGGTTGCTGCCGGCGGGCGTGCCGCTCGTGACCCGCCGGCCCGTTCCGCGCCCCGCACCACAGCATCTCGGTGCCCGGGCTCGTCGGGGGCGGCGGCTCGCCGCGGCCCGGCGAGGTCAGCCTCGCCCATCTCGGCGTCCTGTTCCTCGACGAGTTCCCCGAGTTCCGCCTGTCCGCGCTCGAAGGCTCTGCGGCAGCCGCTCGAGGACGGAGAGGTGACCATCTCGCGGGCACTCACCTCGGTCACGTTCCCGGCGCGAATCTGCCCTGGTGGCCGCCATGAACCCGTGTCCGTGCGGGTTCAGAGGCGACCGCGAGCGCACGTGCACCTGCCCGGGGTACCGGCTGCAGCAGTACCGGGCGCGTCTGAGCGGCCCGCTGCTCGATCGCATCGATCTTGCGCCTCGAGGTCGCCGCGGGTGCCGCCGCAGAGAGCATCGGCTCGCCGGTCGCAGCGAAGGCGTCGGCGGCGGTGCGCTCCCGGGTCGAAGGCGCCCGCCGGCGGCAGCGGGAGAGGCTGGGCGCCTGGCGGCAGCGGCGCGGCGTCCGCCAACGCCCACATGAGCGCGCGCCAGCTGCGACACCTCTGCCGCCTCGACGGCGACGCCGTCGCGCTGCTCGACCGCGCCTACGACCGGCTACGCCTCAGCGCGCGGGCCTGCGACCGCGTGGTCAAGGTCGCGCAGACGATCGCCGACCTCGAGGGGGCCGAGACGATCAGCACCGACCACGTCGCCGAAAGCCTGTCCTACCGCGTGAGAGGGCCGCATGACGCCTGAGCACGAAGGCGTGACGACTGGTGACCACGACGCCGGCAGAGTGGCCCGCGAGATCGGGGCCGTGCGTCTCGATCGCCGCGGCGCGACAGCGGCATGGCTCGCGCGCGTGGCCTCGCAGCGCCCCGGGGTCGTGCAGCGCGCGGTCATGCGCTGTGGCTCGCTCGGCGACGCGCTCGATGCGCCCTTGCGCGAGCTCCGCGCGGCCATCGCTCCACGACAAGTCCCGAAGACCTGGACTCACGCGGCCAGCGCAAGGACAGGTGAGGCGGCTCGCGAGATCTCGCTCTTCCGCGAAGCGCTGGGCAGTCGCTTGCCGTCGTCCGTCGCCTGCCCTGAAGGCAGCGTGCTGGTCGCGTTCGACGACGAGCTCTACCCACCGAGCCTCCGCTTGGTCTTCGATCCGCCACCTGCGCTCTTCGTCGCGGGACGCGACGGGCGCCGCCGGCTAGAGACGTTCGCCGCCGCCATCGCGGTCGCGGTCGTGGGCACGCGAGCCCCGTCAGCCTACGGCCTCGAGATGGCGCGCCTGCTGGCCGCCGACCTCGCAAGAGCAGGAGTGGTCGTGGTCAGCGGCGTGGCCCTCGGCGTTGACGTCTGCGCCCAGGTCGCCGCGCTCGAGGCGAGCGGCCCTCCTGCGGGCGACCGTCTGCCCAGCGTGGGCGTACTCGGCTGTGGCGTCGATATCGTCCACCCACGAAGCAACGCGGCGGCCTTCAGGGCGCTGTGGGAGCGCGGACTCCTGATCTCAGAGTTCTGGCCGGGGACGCCGCCGTCGGCCTGGCGCTTCCCGGCACGCAACCGCGTGATCGCCGGGCTCAGTGGAGCCGTCGTCGTGGTCGAGGGTTCCCGGCGGAGTGGGTCGCGCATCACCGCCGATCTCGCGCTCGACGCCGGGCGCGAGGTACTGGCCGTGCCCGGCGAGGCCGGACGACGCTTGAGCGAGGCGCCGCACCAGTTGCTTCGGCAAGGTGCTCACCTGTGCGAAGCAGCCGACGACGTGTTGGCGGCGCTGGGGCTCGAGCGCTCCTACGGGGCGACGCAGTCCGTGGGCGCTGAGTCGCATGGGGTCGAGACGACCGGGGGAGCCAGGGCGGTCGACTCGTCGCAGGCGGCGGGCGCTGCGTCCGCAGGCGAGCCCCGGACCCTGCTCGCCGCTGCGGCTCGCGCCGTGCTCGGTGCCCTTCGGGACGCGCCGGGTGACGCCGACGAGCTGGCCGGCCGCGCGGGCCTCGACGCGCGCACCGTCGTCGCCGCGCTGAGCGCTCTCGAGGTCGAAAGCCTGGCAGAACGGGCAGAAGGCGGCGTGTACCGCCTGAGCCGCTGAGGATCGCCAGGGCCTCCCTAGGGCGTTGACCGCTATGGCCACTCTGGTCGCTCAGGGATCATCAAGTCGTTGTGAGTGTTCGTGACGCTCGCCAGACTCGATCGGCCACACAGCGTGAGTCTCTGTTTGTGCGCGGACTCCCCGCGGCAGGACTCGCCGTGCTCCCCGCGAAGAAATGAGGGCCCGGCGCGTCCAGCGGCGGGCGCCGGTCTGACTGAAGGGGAGTGTCCGTGGAGCACCGCGCCGAGGCGCGGCCAGCGGACCCGCAGGGGCACACCGCCGCCTACCTGCGGGCGCTGGCGGCGCGGGGAATGACTGCGGCGACGCTTCGCTCGTACGCATCCGACCTCGAGCAACTCCTCGACTGGCTCGCCGAGGAGGATGCGACGGTCGCCGGCCTCGATCGGCGCATCGTGCGCGCCTACGCCTCACATCTGGGCCGGCGCGGCTACGCGCCGGCGAGCCTCGCCCGCAAGCTCTCGTCGCTGCGCGGTCTCACGCGCCACCTGACCGAGCACAAGGTGCTCGCGGCTGACCCGACGTACCAGCTTCCTGGCCCTCGGCGGGGGCGCCGCCTGCCTCGCGTTCTGCGTCTCGACGAGGTCGAGGCGCTGGTCGGCGCGGCCAACGGCGCCGAGCCGCCGGCCCTGCGCGACCGTCTCGTCTTCGAGCTCCTGTACGGGTGCGGCCTGCGCAGCCAGGAGCTCGTCTCGCTCACGCTCGACGACGTCCGGCCGGGCGAGGCGCAGCTCATCGTGCGTGGCAAGGGCGGCAAGATGCGCGTCGTCCCGATGGGCGAGGAGGCCGCCGCCGCGTTTCGCCGCTACCTTGCGCGCGGGCGGCCGGCGTTGGCCGGCGGACGTCGGCCAAAGAGCGGCGTCGCGGTGGCCGATGGCGCTGACTCGAGCGTGGCGCGTGCGCGCCACCTGCTGCTCTCGCGCACCGGCCGTCCTCTCCTGACTTCTGACATACGGCGGCTCGTTGTAAAGTACTGTGCGTTGGCGGGCATCGAGCCGGCCTCACCACATATGCTGAGGCATGCGTACGCGACGCACATGCTGGAGCGAGGCGCCGACCTACGCGCCATCCAGGAACTGCTCGGGCACGCCTCGGTAGCGACCACGCAGGTCTACACGCACGTGAGCGGGGCGCATCTGAGGCGGGTATACGATTTGCACCACCCGCGGGCATGATCGGCGGCGGAGAGGGGTCAGAGATCGGCGCTGAGCGATGAGCAGGCTCGAAGAACAGCAGGTGCGCGACCTCTGGTCGCGCTACAAGCACCAGGGCGACCAGAGTTCCCGTGATCGCTTGATCTTGGCGTACGCGCCACTGGTCAAGTACGTGGCGGGAAGGATGAGCAACGGCCTGCCCGCCCATATCGAGGAGTCCGACCTGATCAGCTACGGGCTGCTCGGCTTGATCGGCGCCATCGAGCGCTTCGACCCGGCCCGCGAGATCAAGTTCGAGACCTACGCGGTCTCGCGGATCAAAGGCTCCATCATCGACGAGCTGCGCTCGCTCGATTGGGTGCCGCGCTCGGTGCGCAGCAAGGCGCGCGAGATCGAGAAGGTCTGCGCGATGCTCGAGAACCGGCTGCAGCGCGCACCGACCGACGAGGAGATCGCCGGCGAGCTCGATGTGTCCGTCCCCGAGTTCCAGCACAGTCTCTCGCAGATCGCCAACACGTCGATCGTCGCGCTCGATGAACTCTGGGCGATCTCCGGCTCCGACGGCGACCAATCCGCGCTCATCGATACCCTCGAGGATCCGAAGAGCAAGGATCCGTCGCGCATGCTTGACCTCTCCGAGATGAAGTCGCGTCTGGCGGCGGCCATCGACGCGCTCCCCAAGCGCGAGAAGATCGTGATCGCGCTCTACTACTACGAGAACCTGACGCTGCGCGAGATCGGCGAGGTCCTGGGCGTCACCGAATCGCGCGTCTCGCAGCTGCACACCAAGGCGATCCTGCGCCTGAAGGGCCGGCTGCGCGACGAGGTCGAGCCGGCCGCGATCGGCTGACGCCGAGCCGTCTCCTCGCCCCTCGACTGACGGGGCCGCGGCGCTATGGTAGAATTCCGCACCGTTATCCACCACGACCCGGTGAGCCCACGGCTCGCGGCGGTGCCCGAAAGGGAATCCGCGAGGCCCTCGCCGGAGCAGTAGCTGGGCGTGCCGCCAGGCCGCCCGACGAACCGATCAGAAGGAGGGCAAGCCTTGCCTGCAGTCACCGAGAGCCGCGCGAGCATGAAGGATCTGCTCGTCAACGGCGTGCACTTCGGCCACCAGACCCGCCGCTGGAACCCCAAGATGAAGCCGTACATCTTCGGCGAGCGGGGCGGCATCTACATCATCGACCTGCAGAAGACGACGGTCCTGCTCGACGAGGCGTGCGCCTTCCTCAAGGACACCGCGTCGCGTGGCGGCCTCGTCCTCTTCGTGGGCACGAAGAAACAGTGCCAGGACTCCATCAAGGAGCACGCCGAGCGCATCGGCATGCCCTACGTCATGAACCGCTGGCTGGGCGGCCTGATGACCAACTTCGGTACGCTGAGCAAGCGCATCAAGCGCCTCCACGAGTTGCGCCGGCTCGCGACCGACGGCTCGCTCGAACTGCTGCCGACGCGCGAGGCCATGAACATGCGCGCCGACTTGCGCAAACTCGAGACCAACCTGGGCGGCGTCGCCGACATGGACCGCCTGCCGGCAGCCGTGTTCGTGATCGATCCGCGCAAGGAGCAGATCGTCGTGCGCGAGGCGCGCAAGCTCAAGATCCCGATCGTCGGGCTTGTCGACACCAACTGCGACCCCGATGAGATCGACTATCTGATCCCGGGCAACGACGACGCGATCCGCAGCTGCTCGCTGATCATGCGCGTCGTCGGTGACGCCGTCGCCGAGGGCCGTCAGATCGTGGCCGAAGCCGAGATGAAGGCGGCGCGTGAGGCCGAGATCAAGGCTGAGGCCGACCGCCAGGCGCGTGAGGCCGCGGCGAAGGTCCAGGCCGAGCGCGAGGCGGCCGAGGCTGTCGCCGCGAAGGCCGCCGCCGAAGCGAAGGCTGCAGAGACGAAGGCCGCCGCCGCAACCGAAGAGGCCAAGCCCAAGGGTGAGCCGGTCAAGGCCGACACGCCCAAGGCTGAGGCCAAGCCTGAGGCTGCGAAGCCTGAGGCCAAGGTGGAGACTGCGAAGCCTGAGGCCAAGGTGGAGGGTGCCAAGAAGCCCGAAGCACCGAAGCCGGTGAAGAAGGCCGACGAGAAGCCCGCCAAGCCCGCCAAGGCCGAGAAGAAGACCGAGGCAGCCGACGCGAAGCCCGCCAAGGCCGAGAAGAAGACCGAAGCGGCCGAGAAGCCCGCCAAGGCAGAAAAGAAGACCGAAGCGGCCGAGAAGCCCGCCAAGGCCAAGCCCGTTGCGGCCGAGGAGCAGCCGGCGGAGCCGGCCCCCGAGGCCTGAGAAGCCAGAGATCCGCACAAGGACTATGGAGAGGACGTCAGTGGCTGACATCAGCGCTGCTACCGTGAAAGAGCTCCGCGACAAGAGCGGAGCCGGCATGATGGACTGCAAGAAGGCCCTCCAGGCCACACAGGGCGACATGGAGAAGGCCATGGACGAGCTTCGCAAGCTGGGGCTCGCCACGGCTAAGGACAAGAGCTCCCGAGTGACTAAGGAGGGGGCCGTCGACTCCTATATCCACGCCGGCGGCAGGATCGGCGTGCTGGTGGAGGTCGGCGTCGAGACAGACTTCGTCTCGCGCGGCGACATCTTCAGGCAGTTCACGCACGACCTCGCGATGCACGTCGCCGCCGCGCAGCCGCGGTGGCTGACGCGCGAGGAAGTGCCGGCCGATGTCGTCGACCGCGAGCGCGCCATCTACGCAGAGCAGGCAAAGGACAAGCCCGCACAGGTGATCGACAAGATGGTCAACGGCAAGCTCGAGAAGTTCTACGCCGAGAACTGCCTCATGGAGCAGGCTTTCATCAAGGACACCGACAAGACGGTCGAGCAACTCCGGACCGACCTCGTCGGCGTGATCGGCGAGAACGTTGAGGTGCGGCGCTTCGTGCGCTTCCAGCTCGGCGAGACGACGGAGGGCTGATGCCGGCGGGAGGCGGGTCGAGACAGCGCGCCTTCCAACGCGTCGCGCTCAAGCTGAGCGGACAGGCGCTCGGCGGCGAGGCCAAGGACGGCGGCGCGTGCGTCGCCATCGATCCGGCCGTCACCGCCGAGCTCGCCTCGTACATCGGCGTCGCCCGCGAGCTCGACGTGGCCATGGCCGTCGTGATCGGCGGCGGCAATATCTTCCGCGGCATGGCCGCGGCCGCCCGCGGCATGGACCGCGCCACCGGCGACCACATCGGCATGCTGGCCACCGTGCAGAATGCGCTCGCGCTGCAGGATGCGCTCGAGCACCAGGGTGTCGACACGCGGGTCATGAGCGCGATCGAGATCACGGACGTCTGCGAGCCGTACATCCGCAGGCGCGCTCTGCGGCACCTCGAGAAGGGGCGCGTCGTCATCTGCGCCGGCGGCACTGGCAATCCCTACTTCTCGACCGACTCCGCGGCCGCCCTGCGCGCCCTTGAGCTGGACTGCGAGGCGATCCTGATGGCCAAACGCGAGTACGACGGCGTCTTCTCGTCCGACCCTGCGGTCGACCCCGACGCCAGATTCATCCCGGAGCTCACCCACCTCGAGGCCATCGATCGCGATCTGCGCGTCATGGACGCCACGGCCCTGAGTCTGTGCATGGACAACGCGATGCCGATCCATGTCTTCAAGATGACCGGCGACAACATCGTGCGCGTGCTCACGGGCGAGCGCGTCGGCACGGTGGTGCGGGCGGTCCCGGGCCGTGGCGGAGCGGCGGCCCAGACCGCGACCTGAGCGGGGAGGAGCAGCGGTGGAGAAGGAGTTGATCGCTGACGGCAATCGGCGCATGGCGCACGCGGTCGAGGCGGTGAGGAACGAGTTCAACACGGTACGCAGCGGGCGTGCCGCCGTCGGTCTGCTCGACCGCATCCACGTCGACTTCTACGGCACCTCGACGCCGCTGCGGCAGATGGCCAACGTCGCCGCCCCTGAACCTCGCCTCCTCACCGTGCAGCCCTACGACAAGTCGTCGATGCGGGCCGTCGAGAAGGCCATCATGGAGAGCGACCTCGGCTTCAACCCGAGCAGTGATGGCGCGATCATCCGCTTGCCGATCCCAGCGCTGACCGAGGAGCGGCGCAAGGAGCTCGTGCGGCTCGTCCACCGGCTCGCCGAGGACGGGCGTGTCGCCGTGCGCAACGTGCGCCGCGACGTCATGAAGGACCTCAAGGAGCTGGTCCACGAAGGCGAGGTCGGCGAGGACGCCGAGCACCGCGCCGAGGAGCAGGTCCAGAAGCTCACCGACCAGCACGTCAAAGAGATCGACGCCCTCCTCGCCACGAAGGAGGAGGAGATCCTCGAGGTCTGAGCGGCGCGTGGGCGGGCCGCCGCAGGCGGGCCCGCCGCACGCCAGGGGAGGGACGCGATGGCCGACGGCCCCAGGCCCGGACGGCTGAGGCGCAGGCTGCGGCTGCTCAGGACCGGCGCCGGCGAACGGCCGGCCGAGCCGGCCGCGGGCGGCGCCGAGTGCCGCCACCTCGCGATCATCATGGACGGCAACGGGCGCTGGGCGAAGCGGCGCGGACTGCCCGGTGGCCGCCGGCCACCGCGCCGGCGCCAGGACGCTGCGCCGCGTCCTCGAGCACGCCCTCGACCTCGGGATCGCCGAGGTCACCGTGTACTCCTTTTCCACCGAGAACTGGAACCGGCCGGCGACCGAGGTCGAGGCGCTGATGGACCTGTTCATCGAGATGATCGAGTCGCAGGTGCCCGACATGCACGAGCGCGGCGCGCGCGTGCGCTTCCTCGGGCGCCGCGAGGGCGTGCCCGCCGAGCTCGTACGGCGCATCGAGGAGGCCGAGGACCTGACCGCGAAGAACACGAGGATGACGCTCTACATCGCCTTCAACTACGGCGCCCGACGGGAGCTGCTCGACGCCGCCGGCGGGCTGGCGGCCGAATGGGCTGCGACGGCGCCCGACGGCCGCGACGAGGCTGGCGCGCCGCCTGCGCGCGTGGCCGCCTTCTCCGACGACGATCTGCGGCGCCACCTCTACGCGCCCGAGATGCACGACCCGGAGCTGCTGATCCGCACATCCGGCGAGCTTCGCCTCTCGAACTTCCTGCTCTGGCAGTGCGCCTACTCCGAGCTGTACTTCAGCGACAAGCTCTGGCCCGACTTCGGCGAGCGCGACCTCGACGAGGCGCTGGCCGCCTACGCGGGGCGGCAGCGCCGCTTTGGCGCTCGTGAGCGGGGCGACGATGCCTAGGGGCATGGGCGTCCGCATCGTGACCGGCGCCGTGCTGGCGCTGCTCGGGTTCGTGCTGGTCTTCCGCGGGGGGCTCGTCTTCGGGGTCGTGATCGCGCTGCTGGCCCTCGTCGGCCTCAACGAGTTCTACCGGCTCATGCAGGTCTACAAGCCGGTGCGGCTGCCGGGCCTCGTGGCCGTGCTGGTCATGCTGGGCGCCGCGCAGTGGGGCGACGCACGCTGGGTGCTCGGCGCGACCGTCCTCTCTCTGGCACTGGTCGCGCTCTTCGGGCTCGTGATCGGGCCCAAGCCCGGCATCAGCGCGCGGCTTGCGGTCACGTTGTTCGGCGCCCTGTACATCGGCTTCGGCTTCGCCCATCTGCTGCTGCTGCGGGGAATGGGCGGAGAGGATCTGCCGATGCTCGGCCGCGACGTCGTGCTGCTGGTCGTGTTCGGCACCTGGGCGGGTGACACCATGGCCTACTTCACGGGCCGCTGGTTCGGCTCCACGCCGATGGCCCCCGTGCTGTCGCCCAAGAAGACGTGGGAGGGCTTCGCCGGCGGCCTCATCAGCACGGTGCTGGTGGCGGTCTTCATCGGGCTCTACGTCCACTACGACGTGCCGGACTGGGGACCGGGCTACTCGGTGGCCCTCGGTCTCGTGATCGGCATCGTGGGACCGCTCGGCGACCTCTTCGAGAGCCTGCTCAAGAGGGACGTGCGGATCAAGGACTCCGGTCGAGGGATCCCCGGGCACGGCGGCGTGCTCGACCGCTTCGACGCGCTCTTGTGGTCCTGTATCGCCGTCTACTACGTGGTGACCCTCGCCCTCGGCTTCTGAAGATGACGTGACGGGGCGGCGCACGGCAGCACCGAGGCTGGGGGAGCGCCGGCCGCTGCGCGCGCTCTCGCAGGAGGAGAAGCAGAGCTCTCTCCTGACGGCCTGCGCGGCCCTCATCGCGGTCGGGATCGTCGGCGCACTGTCGTACCGCATCGGCCTCGGCTTCGATCTGCAGGACGAGGGTTTCGCGGTCGTCGTGCCCTGGCGCTGGGCGATGGGGGACCGGCCGTTCGTCGACGAGATGAACCTGCTTCAGACGGCGGGCTTCCTCACCTACCCCTTCGTCGAGGCGTACGTCTGGATCACCGGCGGCAGCGAGGGCATTGTGCTCTATCTGCGCCAGATCTACCTGGTCTGGGTGATGATCGTCACTGGCATCGTGTTCTTCGGCGTCAAGGGGCTCGTGCGCTGGCAGTACGCCGCCGCCGTGGCGGCCGTCTACGTCACCTTCGTCGTGTTGGGCGCGACGCAGCTGAGCTACGCGACCCTGGCCGCCGGCTCGCTCACCATCGGCGTTGCGCTCGGGGTGCGCGTCGTGCTCGGCGGCAGCGACGTGACGCGGCGCCGGCGCCTGCTCGCTCTCGGCGCCGGGATGGCGCACGGGCTGGCGGCCGTGGCGGCGCCGACCCTTATCGTGCTGCCGCCGCTCTATGCCGCGTGTCTGGCGCTCGGCGTCGGCAGGGTGCTGCCGGTGCGTCTGGCCGGCCTGCTCTATGCCCGAGACGCACGCGGCAAGCGAGCCGTCGCCGAGGGCGGGCCCGGCGCCGTTCCAAAGCTGGACGCAGCCGACCCCCACAGCGCGCGAGCTGCCTGGCGGGCAGTGAGCGCGTACGCGGCCGGTTTCGCGCTCGTCACGCTCAGCGCGGGCCTGCTCGCCCTCAGCTTCGGGTGGAGCGACCTGACCAGGAACTGGCGCTATCAGATGTCGGTGGCCCACAAGCTCGACCAGCTCGGCGGCGCCGCGAAGGGCTGGCGTCTGCTGACCGGCGCCGCCGAGGTCGTTCTGTCGGCCCCGGTCTCGCTGCTCGCGGGCGTCGTCCTGGTCGTGCTGCTGCGGACACGGCCTCGTCTGGCGCGCGTCGGGCTTCTTCTTCTGCCGTTCGGCCTCTACTTCGCCGGGCGGAGGGCGCCTACCGAGACCGTCGGCTTCGCGATCGTGGCGGCGGCGTTCGCTGTCCTCGCTTTCTTCTTCGTGCAGCCGCGCCACGCGGAGCGGGCGGCGCGGCTTGCCGCCTGGGTCGTCGTGCCTTCCATCGTCGCCGGGATCTGGCTTGCCTTCACGGCCGTCGACGGGCTGCCCAACGCCGCGGTCGGCCTCGCCCCGGTGTTCATCGCCGGCGGCCTCTTCATGGTGTGGTCGGCTGGGCCGGAGGAGGACGGCGACGGAGCCGGAGGCCGCGGCGAGGCCGGCGGGACGGTCGGCGTGTCCGCGTCCCGCGGCGGCGGACCGCCGCGCGACGCGCCCGCCTGGCTCGAGCGCCGCCGCTGGTGGCTCGTGATGACCTCCCTCATGGGAGTCATCGCGGTGACGATCGCTTTCATGTTCCAGTATCTGCCGCAGGACGTCCCCTACTCCCACTTGAGCGTGCGCATCGACCACGGCCCATACATGGGGCTGCTGGTGCCCGAGCGCGACGCGCGTACGCTCGCCGAGTTCGAGGAGGACCTCGCCGTCTACGCCCGGCCACAGGATCGTCTGATGGTCTTCTACAAGGCGCCCGGTCTCTACCTCTTCTGGCCGCACCGCATCGCGACGAATTCGGTCTGGGTGACGGTTGGGGCCGAGGACGAGCCGTTGCCGGGCGCGACGAGGGACTGGTTCCGCCGCACGAGCCGGGTGCCCGACGTGCTCGTGCGGCCCCTCCTCGCCGGCGGCCTGAGCGACGACACCATCGAGCGCGACTACACCGGAGGTCTCATCGGCTTCGAGGTGGTCGTCAGGCGCACGGACTACGTCATCCTGCGCCGGATCGTCGGGGTCAGCGACGCGACCGTGCTGAACGCGCTGCCCAAGTGATGTCCCGAGTGATGCCACCTCGCTACCTCGTCACCGGCGGCGCCGGCTTCATCGGTTCGCACCTCGTCGAGCGGTTGCTGGCGAGCGGCGCCTACGTGCTCGTGCTCGACGACTTCTCGACCGGGCGCCGGGAGAACCTCGCAGCGGCGGCCGAGCTGCAGGTGGTCGAGGCCGACGTGCGCGACGAGGCAGCCGTGCATGAGGCCGTGCGCGGGTGCGCCGCGGTCTTTCATCTGGCGGCGATCGCCTCGGTCACGCGTTCGCTCGAGGACCCCGTCGGGACGGGGGCCGTCACCCACGGCGGCACGGTCAACGTGGCGACCCAGGCGCGCAGGGCCGAGGTCCCGCGCCTCGTACTGGCCTCGAGCTGTGCCGTGTACGGCGACAGCCAGCGCCTGCCGCTCGCCGAGGACGAGCCGGCGCGACCGCTGAGCCCGTACGCCGCCGCCAAACTGGCGAGCGAGGCGGTCATCGCCGCGCTCGCCCGGGGCGGCGGCCCCGCGACCGTCAGCCTGCGTTTCTTCAACGTCTACGGGCCGCGGCAGGACCCGCGCAGCGAGTACTCGGGGGTGATCGCACGCTTCGTCACGGCGGCCCTGGAGGGACGGGTGTTCACCGTCGAGGGCGACGGGCTGCAGACCCGGGATTTCGTGTACGTGGACGACGTCGTCGAGGCGTGTCTGCGGGCGGCTGAGGCGCCGGCGGGGCGGCTGCAAGCCGCCGGCGCCGGCGCCCCCAAGGGCGTGCCCGCCGCGGTAGTCAACGTCGGGACCGGCGCGCAGTCGTCGGTGCTCGACCTGGTCGCGGCCCTGCGGGCCGCCTGCGGCCGCGACCTGCCGGTCGAGCACCGGCCCGGGCGCGCCGCCGACATCCGCGCCTCGCAGGCCGACATCGCGCGTGCGGCGACGTTGCTCGACTGGCGGCCGGCCGTGAGCCTGGCCGACGGTCTCGCGAACACTTACGCCGCACACGCGGCCAGCGTATCCTGAGGGTGCGATGAGCGACGGCGGCACAGAGGTCAGAGACATGAGCGGGCGCCGCCGCACCCGCCAGATCGACGTCGGCGGCGTGACGGTGGGTGGCGACGCACCGGTGCGGGTGCAGTCGATGACGTGCACCCGGACTGGCGATGCCGAGGCGACCCTCGCGCAGGTGCGGGCGCTCGCCGACGCGGGCTGCGAGCTCGTGCGCGTGAGCCTGCCTGCGGCCGACGACGCGGAGGCCTTCGGGCGCGTCGTCGCCGAGGCGCCCGTACCGATCGTCGCCGACATCCACTTCGACCGGCGCCTCGCGCTCGCGGCGCTCGGACAAGGGGCCGCCGGGATCCGCATCAACCCCGGCACGATCGGCGAGCAGCACGTGAACGAGGTCGTCGAGGCGGCGGGGCAGGCCGGCGCGGCGATCCGCATCGGCGTGAACCAGGGTTCGCTGCCGCGCGCGCTGCGCGGCCGGGCCGAGCGCGACCCGGCGGGTGCGCTCGTCGAGGCCGCGCTGGGCTACGCGCGGCAGTTCGAGGACTGGGGCTTCAGGCGCTACAAACTCTCGGTGAAGTCGTCGTCAGTCCTGACAACGCTGGCCGCGTACCGGTTGCTGTCGCGCGAGACCGACGCGCCGCTCCACGTCGGAGTGACCGAGGCAGGGACTGCCTGGGGCGGGACGATCAAGAGTGCGGTCGGCATCGGGGCGCTGCTCGCCGAGGGCATCGGCGACACGCTGCGGGTGTCGCTCACTGCCGACCCGGTGGAGGAGGTGCGCGTCGGCTGGCGGATCCTGGCCGCGCTCGGCTTGCGAGCGCGCGGCCCCGACGTCATCAGCTGCCCGACCTGCGCGCGCACGGAGCTCGACATCGTCGCTCTGGCGGAGGAGGTCGAGCGCCGGCTGGCCGTCGACCCAGAGCTGGCGGCGCGCCCCCTCACGGTGGCCGTCATGGGCTGCCGGGTCAACGGCCCCGAAGAGGCGCGCCACGCCGACTTCGGCATCGCCGGCGGCGCCGGCGAGGGGGTCCTCTTCGCGCACGGCGAGAAGATCGCGACCGTGCCCGAGGAAGAGCTCGTCGAGGCGCTGCTGGCGGCGATCCGGCGCGGCTGAGCGTGGCGGCGGGCGGCGCTCGCCGCCCTCAGTACACCTTGACGGTGCGCACCAGGCTGTTCCGCACGCCCGGCCAGACCACGCGGTACTGCATCGGCCGCCACACCGTCGGCGTGAACAGGTAGCGGCCCTCGGCATCGGTCGTCCTGCTCGCGAGCGTCGTCCACGAGAGCACCCCGAGGCGGCGGCCCTGGAGCGTCACGGTGCGGTCGGGGACCGGCCCGAAGGTCTCGCAGGTCACGCGCCCCCGCACGTTGACCTGCGTGCCTCGGTCGACGTAGGGCAGCGCGTAGATGCCCACCGTGTTGCCGCCGGCGAAGACGAACCAGCTCGGCTTGTGCCAGCCCGTCGTCTTGCGCAGGCCCGTGTACACCCCGCCTGTATCCTGCACCAGATACCAGAAGAGGTTCTGGACCTGCGGGTAGCGCCCCGCGTACGCATAAGCGATGCGCAGGAACCTCGCCTGCTGCACGAGCGTCACAGAGAGCCCGCCGAAGGCGTCACAAGGTTCGGTATTGTAGCCGTACTCGGTCAGGTAGAAGTTCTTGCCGGGGTAGAGGCGCAGGAGCTGGCCGAGGTTGTAGAGCGTGACCGTGGTCAGGGGGTCGTTCGGCGGTTGGTCGGGGCGGATGTTGACGCTGCCGCCGGGCGTGTAGGGGTGGTGCGAGTAGATGTCGAAGTGGTCCGCGGCGCCCATGTTCTTCATGGTCGAGGCGAAGCGCTGCGGGCTCGTGCGGTAGATGTCGTTGTTGCCGATCGGGCCGGTCGAGCCCGCGACGACGAGGTCGTCGGGGTCGACCGCCTTCACGCCGCGGTTGAACGCCTTCAGCATGGCGACGTAGCGGCCGACGGCGAAGTAGGGGTCGTCGTCGGTGCGCTGGGGCCAGATGTAGGGCCAGAGGTTGGGCTCGTTCCAGCACTCCCAGCGATTCACTTGCGCGCCGAGGCGCTGGGTGAGGCGGCTCATGAACGCCTGGAAGTCAGGGATGTAGTCGAGGTCGATGGCGTAGAAGGAGTATGGGACGCCGGGCACGTAGCCCCCCGGCGGCCTGACCCAGAGGCTCTGGTCCTGCGCCCACGTGGGGGTGGAAAAGACCATGACGAGGGGTTTGAGGCCCAGCGCCCGGGCCGCAGCAACGGTGTCGTAGACCGCCTGCAGGTAGACCTCGTCGTCGACGCCGCGCTGCGGCTCGGCCAGTGACCATAAGACGTCGATGCGCAGCCAACGGCTCTTGAGCTGGGTGGCCATCTCGCTGAGGCGGGCGTCGCGCTCTTCGGGGCTGAGGTCGATCAGCGGAGTCTGGCAGAGGGCGCGCTGGACGGTCGCCTCGGCGACCGGCGGGCGCGCGCCTGCGGCCGTCAGCGTGAGCAGAACGAGGGCGGCAGCGAACAGCGTGCCGACGAAAGCACGACGACGACGTGTCGCGTGACGAGCCTTGCGCATGAGAGCCCCCTCTCGACGGCAGGATACTCGACCTCGGCGACGGATACCAAGGCCGACGGCCATCGCCGACGACACCAGGAGCGGCAACGTCGACGACGGCCGCCCCCTGCGTGGGGTAGTCTTCGCGGCGTGAGCGCGCCTCCCTCTCAGCACCGCCGCTTCTACGAGATCGCCGGCGTGACCGTGCAGGTCGAGAGCGACCTGCCGATCACGACGACGACCTTCGACGCCAAGTTCGCCGCGTTCGCGGTCGGACGGACCCGGGCGCCGACACGGTCGTCATCCGCCACCACTTCGGGCTGCCGCGACCGGACGCGACGGCTCGGAGCGGAGCGCGAGGAGGTCTACCGCAAGCCGCCCTGGGCGATCTACCGCGCAGGGCGGCTCGTGGGTCTACGAGGGCATCTCGCCCGACCCGGGCGACCCCACGCTGCACCGCGTGGCCGTGTTCAACGCCGACCACACGCGCGGCGAGCTCTACAACCCGATGCGCAGCGAGCCGACTGGTGGCGCGACGGCGGGCTTGGGCTCGCTGACGCATGTTCCCCGAGCGACCAGATCGTGCTGGCGCGCCTGCTGGCCGACCGCGACGCCTGCTTCCTGCACTCGGGCGGCCTGCGTGCTCGACGGCCAGGGCTTCGTCTTCGTCGGGCCACTCCGACGCCGGCAAGTCGACGACCATGGAGCTGCTGCGGCGCGGGCTCGGCGAGCGCGCCGAGATCCTCTGCGACGACCGCAACATCGTGCGCCGCTGGCCGGGGGCTACGCCGGCGGCCGCCCGGCTTCTACGTGCACGGCACCTGGAGCCACGGCGACGTGCCCGACGTCTCGTCGGCCGGCGGCGCCGCTGCGCGCCATCCTCTTTCTCGAGCAGGCGGCGGAGAACGAGATCGTGCCGCTCGACGACCGCAAGCTGATCTGGCAGCGCCTGCTGGCCACGCTCATCAGAGCCGCTGGTGACCGCCGACTGGTGGCAGCAAGGAGATGGACGTGCTCGAGCGGATCGTCGACGAGGTGCCCTGCTACACGATGCGCTTCGACAAGAGCGGGGCGATCGTGCCGCCGAGCTGGAGACGGCTGAGCGCGGTGAGCGACTACGTCCGCCGCGTCACCGCCGCTCGCCCGGCCCTGCGCCTCGCGTCTCGGCGCAGCCTCGACATCGAGCTCACCGAGCGCTGCGACAACGACTGCATCCACTGCTGCATCAACCTGCCGGCGGGCGACGCCGCGGCGCGCGCCCGGGAGATGACCACCGACGCAGGTCGAGGAGCGTGCTGCGGCAGGCCGCCGACCTCGGCTGCCTGCAGGTGCGCTTCACCGGCGGCGAGCCGCTGCTGCGCCCCGACTTCGAGGAGCCTCTACCTGCTTCGCCCGCCGCCTCGGCCTCAAGGTGCTGCTCTTCACCAACGCGCGGCGCGTCACGCCGCGGCGCTGGCCGACCTGCTGGCGCGCGTGCCGCCGCTCGATGCCCGTCGAGGTCACCGTGTACGGCATGCACCGGCGAGTCGTACGAGGCGGTGTCGCGCGTGCCCGGCTCCTTCGCCCAGTTCCGCCGCGGCGTGGAGCTGCTGCTCGAGCGCGGGGTGCCCTTCGTCGTCAAGGCCGCGCTGCTGCCGCCCAACCGCGACGAGATGGACGAGTTCGAGGCCTGGGCGCGCGACCATCCGTCGGCATGACGCGAGCCGCCCGAGCTACGCGATGTTCTTCGACCTGCGCAACCGCCGCGACGACCCGGACAAGAACCGGCTGATCGAGTCGCTGCGCGTCTCGCCCGAGGACGGCGCTCGCCGTGCTCGACCCGCGACGAGGCGAGGTACCGCGCGCGAGATGGCCGAGTTCGGCGCGCCGCTTCATGGGCCCGCCCGGCGACCGAGCTCTTCGCGCTGCGGCGCCGGCCACGGCCTCAGCGTCGACGCCTACGGGCGCGCGCAGCCGTGCATGGGCGTGCGCGCGCCCGAGCTCACCGTCGATCGTCGCTGCGCCTCGTCCCTCGCCGACGCCCTCGAGCGCTTCGCCGGCCTCGCGCGAGCTGCGCGCCACCAACCCGGAGTACCTGCGCCGCTGCGCGCGTCTGCTTCCTCAAGGGCCTCTGCGAGCAGTGCCCGGCCAAGTCGTGGACCGAGCACGGCACGCTGGACACCCCGGTGGAGTATCTGTGCGCGGTCGCCCACGCCCAGGCGCGCCACCTTGGCCTCCTGCAGCCCGAGGAAACAGGCTGGAATTGTCCGGACTGGAAAGATAAGGTAACGGCGATGTGAACCCTCGCGGTCACCAGGACCGCAGGTCTTCCAGTGACGGAGAGGTTCTGGGGCACATATGGCCGAGCCGGGGGTCGAGCCGGTCCATCTCGAGGGTGTCTACACGGTCTCTGACAACGTCGTCGCTCGCCTGATCGAGGGCGAGTTGGTGATCGTGCCGCTGGTCGGGGGTCTCGGCGACGCCGACGACGAGCTCTACACGCTCAACGAGACCGGCCACGCCATGTGGGGCAAGCTGGACGGTGTGCGCACCCTGCGGGCGGTGGCGGCCGAGCTCGACGAGCAGTTCTCGGCCGCCCCCGGCGTCGTCGAGGCCGACGTGCTCGGCCTGGTCGCCGAGCTGCTCCACCGTCGCTTCCTCGTCGCCGTCGTCGGCGAATGAGGTCCGCTTCGATGGTACTTGGCAACGACGTCGTCCGTGCGAGAGAATACGTAGTCGAGAGGAAGCGGGGTCTTGGACTCCGAGTACTCAAGAGGCTCGCGTGGCGGTGCATGCTCGCTGGGCAGCGGGCAGGGTCACACAGAATTGGGGCGCTCGATGACGACAGAGAGATCACCGTGGCGGCGACCGGAACTGACGATCCTGGTACGGAGCAGGCCGGAGGAGGCGGTGCTGGCGATGTGCAAGGGCGGCGGCCTCGGGGGCCCTCAGGGCGTGTCGGGCTGCCGGAGCTCGACAGGGCCAGACTACTGCCACACGCTGAACGCCTCGTAGGCCATAGCCGCCCGCAGCGTGGCAGAGAGGTCGTCTGCGATGGCGCCGGGTGTTGAGTTGCGCCTCTCCAACGTCGGCCAACTCGAGCTGCTGAGAGGGGCCAAGGAGCGCGGCGTAGCGCTGCGCACGACCGTCCGCGGCGTCAGCATGACGCCCTTCGTCCGCGACCGCGACGTCGTCACGGTCGCACCGCTGAACGGCCACACCCTCACGTGCGGCGACATCGTCGCGGTCGCGCTCCGCGCGCCGGAACGGCTGGTCGTGCACCGGCTCGTGGCGCGGCGCCGAGGAGGCTGGCTCGTCCGTGGCGACAACTGCCTGCGGGCGGACGGCGTGGTCGGTCGCTCAGACATCCTCGGGCGCGTCGTCCGCGTGGAGCGCGACGGCCGCGAGGTGGGTCTCGGCGTGCGCGGCGGTGCGATCGCGGTCGGTCTCGCGGCGTTCAGCCGAAGCGGCGGTCTCGCCCACAGCCGGGCGTTCGCCGGCCGGGCGCGCCGCGGCGCCGCGGCGATGGTCCGCGGCGTGCAGGGTCTGCCGGCCTACCGTGCGGCGGGCCGCCGCCTCGCGCCCCGGGTCACGATCGTCGCGGCGAGCGACGCCGGCGAGCCGCAGGTCTCGACCTGGGTGGCCAGGCGTGGCGACGTCCCCGTGGGGTCCGCTCTCGTCGTCGCCCGCCCTGCCGACGACGGACCTTGGTCTGGGCACTGGCTGCACTCCATGGCCGTGCGGGCGCCGTACCGCGGTCTCGGTGTCGGAGAAGCCCTCACCCGAGAGGCCATCGAGGGCGCGCGCCGCGGCGGCGCGAGCGCGCTCCTGCTCACCGTGCAGGAGGACAACGGGCGCGCCGTCGCGCTCTACCGCAAGGTGGGCTTCGAGCGCGTCGTGCTCCTCGAGCTCGAAGCCACCCTGGCCGCCGAGAAGGAGCGCCTGGGACGACGGCGCATCGTCATGCGCCTTGGCCTCGCGCCGGAGCCGTGAGCCACACGCAGGAGATACAGGACTTCCCCCTCTGGGAGCGGATGCTGGCGAAGCGGCGCGCCGCTCTCGTTCGAGCTCGAGCTCACGGCGCGCTGCAACAACGACTGCCGGCACTGCTACATCGACCTGCCGGCCGGCGACGCGGCGGCGCGGGCGGCCGAGCTCACGCATCGACGAGAGTCCTCGCCCTCGCCGGCGAGGCCGCCGATCTGGGCGCCGCTCTGGTGCCTGCTCACCGGCGGCGAGCCGCTGCTGCGCGACGACTTCGCAGAGCTCTACCTCGGGCTCAAGCGCCTCGGCCTGCTGGTCAGCGTGTTCACCAACGCCTGCCTCGTCACGCCGGCGCACGTCGAGCTCTTCCGGCGCTACCCGCCGCGCGACATCGAGGTGAGCGTGTACGGGGCGACGCGCGAGACGTACGAGGCGCGTCACGCGTCGCCCCGGCTCCTTCGACCGCCTTCGCGCGCGGCCTCGACCTGCTGCTCGAGGCGCGGCCTGCCGGTGCGCCTCAAGGCCATGGCCCTGCGTTCGAGCACGTGCACGAGCTCGACGCGATCGCCGCGCTTCTGCCGCGCGCGCACCAAGGACTACTACCGCTTCGACCCGCTGCTGCACCTGCGCTTCGACGGCGACACGGCGCGCAACGAGGAGATCCGCGCCGAGCGCCTCGCGCCCGAGGAGGTCGTCGCCGTCGAGCGCGCCGACGCGGAGCGCTTCGGCGCCCTGCAGCGGGCTGCGGCGACGGCACGCTGGTCGTGGCCGGCGACGAAGGACGTCTGCGAGTACGGCCTGCGACCACCTCTTCCACTGCGGCGCCGGCAACGGCAGCTTCACGGTCGGCTACGACGGCACCTTCCGCCTGTGCAGCTCGCTGTGGCACCCGGACACGGTCTTCGCCCTGCGGGCGAACGGTGGTCAGCCCGGGTCGATGCAGCCGGGAGCCCTGCGCGAGGCCTGGGCGGAGTGGGTACCGCACGTGCGCGATCTGCGCGGTCACGACCGTGAGTTCCTCGAGAAGTGCGCGCGCTGCGACATCGTGAACCTCTGCCTCTGGTGCCCGGCGCACGCCGCCCTCGAGACCGGGCGCCTGGACGCCTGGGTCGAGTACTTCTGCGACGTCGCCCACGCGCGCGCCGCGGCGCTGGGGTGTGCAGGGTCGAGCGAGCGCCTCCGCTGAGGCGATGACGATGAGCGCTGACACCTCACTGATCGAGAGCGCCCCGCCGCCGGCGGCCGTACTGCTCGCCTGCGCGCGCGACCCGGGCGACGCGCGCACGGCCGCGGCGCTGCGCGCCGCGCTTGCCCGCGTCGCCTCCGCGCCCGCCGGCGAGCCCAGCTGGGATCAGCTCGCCGAGGCGGCCCTGCGCCACGGCATGTCCGGGCTGCTCTACCGCCGCGTCGTCGACCTCGCCTACGAGACCGTGCCGCAGGCGGTGCTCCTCGGCTGGCGCGAGCGCGCCGTGGCCTCCTGCCAACGCTCGCTGCGTATGCAGCGTCAGCTCCTTCAGGTGCTCGACGCGCTCAGGGAGGCGGGCGTGCCGGCGCTCGCCTATAAGGGGCCGGCACTGTCACAGCAACTCTACGGCGACTCCGGCCTGCGACACTTCACCGACATCGACCTGCTGGTGCACCCCGACGACGCCGCTGCCGCACGCGACGTCGCCCTGCGTGCGGGCTTCACCGAGACCCACGCCTTTGACGCGGTCCCGCTCGGCCTGCTTCAGGATGCAGAGCAGGAGATCGGCTTCACGCACGCCGAGACCGGTCTGCGCCTCGACGTGCACTGGCGCGTCGGGCCGCGGTTCGCCGCCGACTCGCTGCTCGCCGAGGAGCTCTTCGCGCGGGCGGCCGACGTCGAGTTGCTGGACCGGCAGGTCGAGACCCTCGGCCCGCACGACGTCGTCCTGACCCTCACGATCCACGCGTCCGCGCATGGCTGGCTCAGGCTCGAGGACGTCGCCGCAGTGGCGGCCGCGCTGCGCCGGCTCACGCCGGCCGAAGCGGCCACCCTGCCGGCGCTGGCTCTCGAGCACGGCTGCCAGCGCCGCCTGCACGTCGGCGTGCTGCTGGCCGCGACTATGGCCGAGGAGCCGCTGCCGGCGCTGCTCACGCGCCCCGCGGCCGACGACCGCCGCGCCAAGGACATCGCCTCGCGAGCGGGCGCGCGCCTGGTGTGGTCGGTCGCGGCGCCCGAACTGCTCGACACGAGCGACCCGCGCGCTCGCGCCCAGGGCGTGCTCTGGCAGGCCGTGGGCCTCGACACGCGGTCGGCGGTCGCAAGACACCTCTGGCGCCGCCTGATCACCGCCGGAGCCCGCGACTGGCCCGAGCCCAGGGAGCAGCGAAGTGGGGAGGACGAACAGGTCGGAGAAGAGGAGCGGCCGGACGAAGAGACGCGGGCTGGCGGCCCCGTCTCGCGCCTCAAGAACTTCGTACGTCGCCAGCGCCGCATATGGCGACCGCCGGGCGCCGGTGGCCTCTGACGCGTGGACGGCGTGACGCCGCGACCCCCGTGGTAGTGTTCCGGGCGTGACGACGCCCGCCTCGACAGCCCCCGACCGGCACGTCGTCGTCCTCGGCTCGACTGGGTCGATCGGTGTGCAGGCGTTCGAGGTGCTCGCGGCGATGCCGGCGGCGCAGGTCACCGGCATCGCCACCCACTCGAACTGGCAGACCGCGCTCGAGCAGGCCACGGCTCACGCCGTCCCCACGGTGGTGCTGCAGAACGAGGAGGCGGCACGCGCCGCACGCGGGGCGGCCGCGGCGGCGGCTGGCCTGTCCACCGGCTTCAAGGTGCTCTCGGGCAACGCCGGCACCCTCGAGCTCATCCATGAGGCCGCTGAGCGGGCGCACGCCGCCGGCCTGCCGCTCATCGTGCTCAACGGCATCGTCGGCGCCGCCGGCCTGCGCGCCACGCTGGCCACGCTCGAGGCCGGCGCCACGCTGGCTCTCGCCAACAAGGAGAGCATGGTCGCCGGCGGCCCCTTCGTGACCGCCGCCGCCCGCGCTACCGGCGCCCGCGTGATCCCCGTCGACAGCGAGCACAGCGCCCTCTTCCAGTGCCTGGGCGACCATGGCGCCGCCGTCGACGAGCTCCTCCTCACGGGCTCCGGCGGCCCCTTCCGTCTGTGGAGCGCCGATCGCCTCGCGTACGCGACCCCGGAGGAAGCGCTCGCCCACCCGAACTGGTCGATGGGCCCTAAGATCACGATCGACTCGGCGACGCTCATGAACAAGGGCCTCGAGGTGATCGAGGCGCACCAGCTCTTCGGCGTGCCGTACGAGCAGGTCACGGTGCTCATCAACCCGCAGAGCGTGGTGCACAGCATGGTGCGCTTCAGGGACGGGGCGATCCTGGCACATCTCGGGGTGCCCGACATGCGCACGCCGATCGGCTACGCCCTCGGCTGGCCGCGGCGGCCGAGCCTGCCGATGGTCAAGCGCCTCGACCTGCTGGCCGCCGAGGTGAGCTTCGCCTGCCCCGACCCCGAGCGTTTCCCCTGCCTGCGTCTGGCGATCGAGGCCGGCAAGCAGGCGGCGATGGTCGAGGCCGAAGCGGGCTGCGTGACCGGCGTCTGCGTCGTGCCGCCCAAGCCGGGGGGGGCGGAGGCCGCGACGGCCGCACGCGTGACGGACAGCGGGGGAGAGGCGTCGCAGGGCGCGTCGCCGTCATTGGCGAGCGGCTCACCACCGGCGGCTGCGCCGCGCACCGCCGCCGCACCGATCGTGCTGAACGCCGCCAACGAGATCGCCGTGCAGGCCTTCCTCGAGCGCCGCATCGGCTTCCTCGACATCGCGATGACGGTGGAGAAGTGCCTGAGCTGGCTGGGCGGCGAGGTGGTCGAGAGCCTCGACGAGGTCTTCGCCCTCGACGCCGAGGCGCGTCGCTTCGCCACCGAGAGCACGGACAGCCGCCGCACCGGCATCTGAGGGCGACGCGGGGCCCGGACGCTGGCCGCGCCGCGCGCAGCGCCGGCGACACGCGTGGCCGAGACCGTGCCCCAACAGAGCCGTGACGTCCCGTCGTGCTGTCATCGTCAACGGTCCTCGGCGGATGCGGCCTTGACCCCGGCCGCGCGCAGACGGGAGAGTGACCCGAAACGAACAGGCGCGGAGGTACATCATGACACTCGAGCTGCCGGCCGACGCAGTCACACTCAGCGACCGGCCCACCACCCACGTCGCTGCGTGACAACCGTGTGGCGACGACAATGCCCCAGACTGCTGACGGCTTGCGGCGGTTAGCCCTTCAGCGGTACTGTCCTCTGTACATCTGTATGTACGAGGAGGACGTCATGAAGCCGCTCAAGCTCGACGAAGACATCCGTCCGCTCTCCGAATTTCGCGCCGGCGTTGCGTCGTTCGTGCGACAGGTCAACGAGACGGGTCGTCCGCTCGTGCTCACCCAACGTGGACGCGGCGTGGCGGTGCTCCTCGATGTCCGCGAGTTCGAGGCCATGCGCGAGCGGCTGGCGCTTCTCGAGGACATTGCCCGTGCAGAAGCGCAGCTTGCCGCCGGCGAGGGCATCCCGCACGAGGAGGCTAAGGCTCGTATCCTCAAGAGCATCGACGCATGCAGGTAGTCTGGGCTGCCCCGGCCCTCGATCACGTGGACGAGATCGCCGTCTACATCGCCCGGGATGATCCCGACGCCGCGGCCCGCTGGACCGTCGAGCTCTTTGACGCGGTGCAGCGGCTCGCCGACTTCCCCGAGAGCGGGAGAACGGTCCCAGAGCTTGCAGCGCGTGGTGTCCGCGAAGTGATATTCGGCGCCTATCTTGTGTTCTATCGAGTCGACGCCGCCGTCGAGGTGCTTTCTGTGCGGCACGGGAGTCGGCAGATCCGCCCCGACGAGGTCCGCGATCGCTGACGGAGTCGCTCCGCGTGGTCTCGTTTCCGGGTCCGTGCGACTCGATCGTCATCGGTCTGGCCACGACGGTGGACGACCTGGAGACCGAGACGTTCGACGCCGCCATCACGCGCGAGCCCGTGAAGCCGCTGCGCTGGCACCGGGTGTCGTAGACTAGCGCCATGAGCCAGACCATCTACCTCGCCGGTCATAGCGGCCTCGTCGGCTCGGCGATCGGGCGCGCGCTCGCGCGCCACGGCTACGCCGAGCCCATCGTCGCCGACCTCGCCGACCTCGACCTGCGCGACCAGGTGGCGGTGCGGCGCTTCTTCGACGAGCAGCGCCCCGACGTGGTCATCAACGCCGCGGCCAAGGTGGGCGGCATCCTCGCCAACTGGGAGCAGCCCTGGGAGTTCGTCTACGAGAACCTGGCGATCGAGACGAACCTCATCGAGGCCGCGTTCACGCATGGCGTGCGGCGCTTCATCTTTCTCGGCAGCTCCTGCATCTATCCCAGGGAGGCTCCACAGCCCCTGAAGGAAGAGTACCTCCTCACCGGGCCGCTCGAGGAGACGAACCGGCCCTACGCGATCGCCAAGATCGCCGGCATCGAGATGTGCCGCAGCCTCAACCGCCAGTACGGCGCCGACTACCTCTCGCTGATGCCGACCAACCTCTACGGCCCCGGCGACAACTTCGACCTCGAGACCTCGCACGTGCTGCCGGCGCTGATCCGCCGCTTCCACGAGGCCAAGCAGACGGGGGCGCCGGTGACCCTCTGGGGCAGCGGCGCCCCCCGGCGCGAGTTCCTCCATGTCGACGACGTCGGCGAGGCGGTCGTCTTCGTTCTCGAGCACGTCTCGGCAGCGATGGTGCCCGACGGCCTGCTCAACGTCGGCTGCGGGGAGGACTTGACGGTCCGCGAGCTGGCCGAGCTGATCCAGCGCGTGGTCGGCCACGAGGGCGAGATCGCCTGGGACACCACGAAGCCCGACGGCACGCCCCGCAAGTTGATGGATGTCGGCCGCTTGCGCGGCCTCGGCTGGAGCCCCACGGTACCCCTCGAGGAGGGCCTCGCCCGCACCTACGAATGGTTCCGGCAGCACGGCCCGAAAGGACAGCCATGAGCGCCGCTCCGACCAGGACCGCCCTTGTCACCGGCATCACCGGCCAGGACGGCGCCTACCTCGCCGAGCTCCTGCTCGAGAAGGGCTACGTGGTCCACGGCGTGAAGCGCCGTGCCAGCTCCTTCAACACCGAGCGCGTCGACCACCTCTACGTCGACCCGCACCAGCAGGGCGTGCGCTTCTTCATGCACTACGGCGACATGACCGACGCGACCAACCTGATCCGCATCGTCCAGGAGACGCGCCCGCAGGAGATCTACAACCTCGCCGCCCAGTCGCACGTGCAGGTGAGCTTCGAGACCCCCGAGTACACGGCCAACTCGGACGCCCTCGGCACCCTCAGGCTGCTCGAGGCGATCAGGATCCTCAGGCTCGAGCGCGAGGTGCGCTTCTACCAGGCCTCGACCAGCGAGATGTACGGCTTGGCTGAGGAGACCCCCCAGTCGGAGACCACGCCCTTCTACCCGCGGAGCCCCTACGGCGCCGCCAAGCTCTACGCCTACTGGATCACGGTGAACTACCGCGAGGCCTACGGTCTCCATGCCTCGAACGGCATCCTCTTCAACCACGAGAGCGCGATCCGCGGCGAGACCTTCGTCACGCGCAAGGTGACGCGCGCCGTGGCCCGCATCGCCCTCGGCCTGCAGGAGGCTCTCTGGCTTGGCAACCTCGACTCGCGGCGCGACTGGGGTCACGCCAGGGACTACGTGCGCGCCATGCACCTGATGCTGCAGCAGGACAAGCCCGGCGACTACGTGATCGCCTCGGGGCAGCAGCGCTCGGTGCGCGAGTTTGTGCTCGCCGCCTTCGCCGAGGTCGGCGTCAGGCTCGTCTTCCAGGGCGAGGGGACGGAGGAGGTCGGCGTCGTCGACGCCGTCGACCTCGAGCGGCTCACGCTCGTCCGTAACGGCGGGGAAGAGGGCGATACGCGGGGCGCTGTCCAGGGCGCCGCACGGGGCGCCGCGCACGTGCCGATCGACGGCGAGGGTCCGGTCGTCCCCGGCGCCGTCGTCGTACGCGTCGACCCGCGTTACTTCCGCCCGACTGAGGTGGCGAGCCTTCTCGGCGATGCCTCCAAGGCTCGCCGCGAGCTCGGTTGGGAGCCTGTGCACACCTTCGATGAGCTCGTTACCGAGATGGTCGCCCACGACCTCGCCGAAGCACGGCGCGACGACCTGCTGCGCTCGGGCGGCTTCGAGACGCGCAACTTCCACGAGTAGAAGACCGCGGCGCGCCTGCTTCTGAGGGCGCTGCTAGCCGTTCGCCTCTCAGCCCGCGAGCGCCCCCGCCTCCCGAAGCATCTCAACGAACTCGGGCAGCACCTCGGGGTGGGCGCCGACGACCGCCGGCCCCTTGCCGTGCGCGGCCTCGAGCAGCGCGACCTCGGCGCCGGCGGCGCGGGCGATGATGCTGCCGGCGGCGTAGTCCCAGGGCGAGAGGTCGAGCTCGTAGTAGGCGTCGACGCCTCCGGCGGCGAGTTGGCAGAGGTCGAGCGCCGCCGAGCCGCTGCGGCGAAGGTCTGCGACCTGCCCGAGGAGCTTCGCCGCGACGGCCCCCTGCAGCGCTCGCTGCTCACGGCTGTACGAGAAGCCGGTGGCGACCACGGCCGAGCGTAGCGGCTTTGGTCGCCGCCCGAGCTCGAGCCGCCGCCCGTCAAGCTGCGCCTCGCCGCCCTCGATGCCGGTATAGAGGCACCCCAGGCTGGAGTGGCTCACCACGCCCAACAGCGGCGCGCCGTCGACCTCGACCGCGATCGAGCACCCGAAGAAGGGGAAGCCGAGGGTGAAGTTGGTGGTGCCGTCGAGGGGGTCGACGACCCAGCGCACGCCGCTCGTGCCCGCGCGCAGCGCGCCCTCCTCGGCGAGGATGCCGTCGTCTGGACGCTCGCGCAGCAGGGTGTCCGCAATCAGCGCCTCGACCTCGCGGTCGACGTCGGTGACGAGGTCGTTGGAGGCCGACTTGCGGTCGACGTCGCCGGGCTCGCCCAGGCGTTCGCGGTGAATCCGCGACGCGGACTCGGCGAGCCTTGAAGCGAGGGCGAGCAGCTCACCGATGGTCGTGCCGTGGGTCACGCCGCGCGGTCGTGTGAGCGCCGGCGGAAGAGGTCACGGAACCAGTACCACACGAGTTGCAGACCCCCCGGCTCGTACTCGACGGAGTCGGGCTCGAAAGGCGGGAGCCCTGGGATATCTTCGTAGGCAGAGGGCGGCACTGGTGGGCCTTGGTGCCGTTCGCGGCGGGGTGGCTCCGGCGGCTTGGCGTCACTGTGATCGGCGCTGTGCAGTGGAGGGCTCATGATCAGTCCTTAGAGTAGCAGGAGGGTCAGCCGCGCACCAATGATCGAGGTGCCCGCCAACAGCCAAAGGAGGCCGATAGAGAGCAGGATGCTGATGCGTTGCAGGGGGCGCTGATTCGTCTCCAGCGCAAAGAGCAGGCTCCGCAGGAGTCGGGCTTCGCTGGCCGACCGTGTCGTCTCCACCTCCGCGGTCCTGAACCACCGGACCGTCGGCACGAGACGCAGCCCGGGCCACGATGATGCCGTGAGGAAGGCGACGGCGGCGAGCAGCACGCAGAACGTGCCCGACGCTTGCAGCAGGGCGTAGCCCTCGATGGGACTTGCAGCACCGGACACGGTGACAAGGACTGCCGCAAACGCAAGTAACGTTCCTGCTCGAACGCGGTGACGCTCGAAGGTCGCGACTTGCTGCTCGTGGGCCCGTCGCGCAGTGTCAAGCACGAACTCAAGGCTGTCACCGTGATCGCCATCGCCGCCGTGCGAGGCAGCCCGGCTCTCATTGTTGGGGTTCATGACCCGAGTCTGATGCGCACCGCTAGGTGATGCGACGGTGACGAAGGTCTTCCGCTGATGACGATGGCGCCGGCGGGCGGTTGCGCCGAACGCCCCGACCCGCCACCCTTGACCCATGCCGACCAAGTTCAAAGAACCGCCGGAGTCCAAGAGACGCTTCAGCGGCGTCAGCAGCTGGTCGTGGCTCTTCCTGCTCGCCATCATCGTGTCGCTGGCGCTGGGGCGCTGGACTCTCCTCGTCGCGATCCTCGGCCTCGCGCTCCTGATCCTGGTGCACGAGTTCGGCCACTTCGTCGCCGCCAAGAGCTTCGGCATGCGGGTCGAGAAGTTCTACATGGGCTTCCCGCCGGCGGCCGCCAAGCGGCAGCGCGGCGAGACCGAGTACGGCATCGGGCTCATCCCGCTGGGCGGCTTCTGCAAGATCAGCGGCATGACCCCCGAGGAGGAGGTCCCCGAGGGCAGCGGCGATCGCGTCTACTGGAAGAAGCCGGTGTGGCAGCGCAACATCACGATCTTCGCCGGCCCGTTCATGAACTTCGTCACGGCCGGCCTCATCCTCTTCGTGTTTCTGATGGTGCAGGGCGTCGGCACGGGCGAGGTGACGCTGACGCTCGACCAAGTGGTGGCCGACTCGCCGGCCGCGCAAGCCGGGCTGCAGGCGGGCGACACGCTGGTGGGCGCCGACGGCCAGCGCTGGCAGACGTGGGACGAAGCGAGGGCCTACCTCGCGCAGCACCCGAACGACGAGATCACGCTCACGTGGCGGCCCGAAGGCGCGCCGGCCGGCGAGACCCAGTCGGCCGAGGTCACGCTCGAGGAGAATCCGAGCCCCGGCGCCGAGGGTCAGGGCTACCTCGGGGTGGCGGCCACCGAGCTGAGAGACCGTCCGCTGCCCTGGGAGGCCGCGTGGCTCGCGACCACGGGCACCTACGGCGTCTTCCGCGGTACCTTCCAGGGCTTCTACATGCTCTTCTCAGGGCAGATCAGCGCGACCGGCGACGAGGGCGCCGTGGGGCCGGTCGGCATCATCGACGTGAGCCAGGGCGCCGTGCGCGACGGCTGGTACCCGATCCTCCTCGCCTTCCTCTCGGTGAACCTCGGGATCATCAACCTGCTGCCCCTGCTGCCCTTCGACGGCGGGCACATCCTCTTCAACACCATCGAGAAGCTCAAGGGCCGTCGCATCGATGCGCGCGTGCTCGAGCGCTTCGCGGCCGTGGGCGTGACGCTGCTGATCCTGCTCTTCCTCTTTCTGACGTTCAGCGACCTGCAGAGGATCTTCGGCTAGGGCGCGGCCGGCCTGGTGGCGGTGGTCTCAGCCCGCCGTGAACGGGTCGACGACGGTGACACCGCGGTAGGCGCGGCCGGTCTGCAGGTCTTCGGAGTAGAGGGTACGGGCGCCGGCCTCGACAGCAGCTTCGAGGATCAGTGCGTCCCAGAAGGCGAGCTGCTCGGCCTGCGAGCTCGCCGCCGCGCGCTGGACGAGTGCCGCATCGACCGGGACCACGGGGTACGCGGTGAGGGCTGCCAGCGCGCGCAGCGCAGCCACCGGCTTCAGGGGCACGGCAAGCTTGCGCGTGACGGTGACATAGAACTCGCTGAGCACCTGCGAGCTCAGGACGACCCTCTTGGCCTGTGCGAGCTCCGTGACGACCTCGCGGGCGCGCTGCTGCTTGCCCGGAGAGTCGGCATCGAAGAGGTAGACCAGGAGGTTCGTGTCGAGGAAGACCCTCACGAGTCGGGGGCGAGCCGGTCGATGGCCTCGCGCTCGTGAAGCTCGTCGCGGCTCCAGGTGGAGGAACCGCGTCGGGACGTGGCCGTCACGGACAACTCCATCAGTTCGCTGAGGGCCTGCGCCTGCAGTTCGTCGGCGCCCGCGTAGGCGATGAGATAGTCGCGCAACAGCGCATTGACGGACGTGCCCTGTTCGAGTGCCCGGATGCGGGCTTGCTTGAGCAGGGCGTCGTCGATCGTGATCGTCAGGTTGGCCATAGCCTGACCAGTGTAGCACGGATACCGTGTCACACAGCATGGTCTGCAAGGCACCGGCAGCGCTGTAGGCTGGCTGCGCCTCCAGAAGCGGCGCAGGACGACAATCGCTGTGCTTACGCGGTGACGGTCGACGGCGCGCTCACCGCACGCTGCCGGAGCAAAGAAGGCGTGTGAGCGCGGCCTCGACCGCGCGCGCATCGCCCTCGGCGAGCCTGCCGACGCTGCGCTCGATCAGGCTGTCGTCGAGCGTGAAGAGCTTCATGCGCACCACGGACGGCGCCGGCAGGCCGGCCGCCGTCGAGGTCGCGAGACCGGCACGTCGAGCGGCCAGCGGCGGTGGCCGGCGCTCGTGATCATCGCGAGGACGCTGTGGCCGATCACGTTGCCGAGCGCCTCGGGGCGCGAGACGACCAGCGCCGGCCGCCGCCGCGCGAGCCGCGCCGGTCCGTGAACGGGAACGGGACGACGACCACCTGCCACTGCTCAAAGGCCACGGTAGGCCTCGTCGTCCTCGGCTGGAGTCCCACTCCGAGAGCAGGGAGCGCAGGGCGCTGGCGAACGCCTCGTCGAGCGGGACCGCCTTGCGCACGCTGACCGCGCCGTCGTCGGCGATCTCGAAGACGAGCGAGTCGCCCTTCTCGAGGCAGAGCGCCTCGCGCACCGGCGCCGGGACCGTGGTCTGGTACTTGCTGGTCAACTTGCTCACCGCCCGGGTCGACATCGGCCACCTCCATCGCGTAAGGGCGTAAGGCATACGTTACTACCTTACCACGCACCAGACGGGAGTCGGTGGAGTTGCGAGCGATGCCATCGTAGTCGCCGCCGAGAGTTCTGTCCGCAGCCGGGGGTGATCGGCAGGGTGACATCGACGCCACGGGAGGTTGACGTCGCCATCAACGCCCGGGGTCGGGGGGAGGGGGGCGCCTCGGTCAGTGTGGCGAGGGAGGTGCAGGGCGCCGTGGGGCCAGTCGAGTGCCCCTGCTGCCCTTCGACGGCGGGCACATCCTCTTCAACACCATCGAGAAGCTGAAGGGCCCGTGCATCGATGCGCGCGTGCTCGAGCGCTTCGCTGCCGTCGGCGTGACGCTGCTGATCCTGCTCTTCCTCTTCCTGACGCTCAGCGACCTGAACCGGATCTTCGGCTGAACGACGCGACGGCGCGGGTCTGCTACTGGCGCGCGCTCCAGTAGAGCTCTTACCCACAGTCGTGGAGACAGTGGCGCAACTGGGCCGACGGGGTTCTGTCGCGAGCGGAGTCCCGGACACTTCAGGGGCGTGACGTCCTGACCCCCTCCGCCTTGGACATGCTGTGGCATGCCTGCACGGAGGGTGACCTCTGGGCCTCGCGCTTGGGATTCAGTAGACTGTGAGAAGCAGTCAGTCTGGTAGACAGTGATTGTGGGGCGCCTCGAGCAGGGAGCGGGAAGATCCAGTGAAGGATCAAATCGTCGTCACCGGCTGCGCCGGGTTCATCGGTTCGACATCTGTACCGACAGGCTGCTGGCCGACGGCCACGACGGTGGTCGGCATCGACTCGTTCGAGGACTACTACCCGCGGGCGATCAAGGAGGCCAACCTCGCGGGCGCGCGCGCCAACCCGGCGTTCACCCTGTACGAGGCGAACATCCTCGACCTGGCCGCCGAGCTGCGCCGAGCGCCTGCGGCGGTGGCGCGAGCTCCGCCCTCGCCGCCATTCTCGGCGGCTGCGACTGCGTCTACCACCTCGCCGCCCAGGCCGGCGTGCGCGCCAGCTGGGGCACGACCTTCGAGGTCTACACGCGCAACAACGTGCTGGCGACGCAGCAGCTGCTGGAGGCCTGCGTCGCCGCCGGCGTGCCCAAGGTCGTCTACGCCTCGTCCTCGTCGGTCTACGGCGACCAGGACGAGCTGCCGCTGCGCGAGGACATGGCGCCGCGGCCGCGCTCGCCCTACGGCGTCACCAAGCTGGCCGGCGAGCACCTCTGCCTGCTCTACCACGCCAACCACGGCCTCGACACCGTGTCGCTGCGCTTCTTCACCGTGTACGGCCCGCGCCAGCGCCCCGACATGGCCTTCCACAAGTTCATCCGGGCCATGCTCGAGGGCCGCGAGATCGTGATGTACGGCGACGGCACGCAGACGCGCGACTTCACCTACGTCGACGACATCGTCGAGGGGCTGGTGCTGGCGCAGAAGGCGCTCGCCCGGCGCCGTCATGAACGTCGGCGGCGGCAACCGCGTGAGCCTCGCCGAGGCCATCGCGACGCTCGGCGAGGTGATGGGCGTGGAGCCCAAGGTGACCGGCCAGCCCGTCGGAGGCCGGCGACGTGCGCGACACGTGGGCGGACGTGAGCCGGGCGGCCGAGTGGACTGGCTACCGCCCGACCGGCCGCCTTGCCGATGGCCTCGCGGCGGAATGCGCCTGGCTGGGAGGGATGGCGGTTATTGCGTCATGACAGTCGCAGCCGCACACTTTGAGATCATCGCCAAGGACGGCGCGGACCTCTGCTACATCATCCGCGCCGAGCTGGCGCCCGACAAGACCACCTTCCTCACGCCGCCACACTTCAAGCAGCAGGTGGGGTTTGTTGCGTATCCGGCCGGCGGCGAGGTGCAGCGTCACCTGCATCTTCCGTTGGAGCGGCACCTCGTGGGGACGTCCGAAGTGCTCGTTGTGCGCAAAGGCCGCTGCATTCTGGACGTCTTTGATGATGCGAAGGAGTTCGTGGTGAGCCGTGAGGTGGCGACCGGCGACGTGATCCTGATGGTCGGTGGCGGTCACGGCTTGCGCATGTTGGAAGACACGCTGTTCCTCGAGGTGAAGCAGGGCCCCTACCTCGAGTGCGAGGAGAAGGAGCGGTTCTGATGCGCCCGCTCCGTCATGCGAAAGCACTCGTGCGGGAGCGCGTTACTCGTCTTGTCCGTGACGAGGTCAAGGCGGAGATGCAAACCACCGTGACTGTCGCCGCGCAGGTGGTCGAGGCGCGTCAAGCCGATGAGAGTCGGCTCGCGTCAACGCATGACCACACGAAGGACCCGAACGACGACTTCTACGTCGATCTGGGAGAGAGGCTGCGGAGTGTAGGAGTGGCTATCCAGACGAGACAGGTAGATGTGCCGCGTTTCTCAGACTGGATCTCGACGCATTCCGACCTCTGGGACCACTACCGAGGCGATGCTCGCACCCAAGTGGAGAAGGTTCTTGAGCACTACCTTGCCGAGGAGTCGACTCATCTCTCTTCAGGCATGAGGTACGTGGATATCGCGGCAGCCGGCTCGCGTTGGGTTCCGAGTCTGCGTGATTCGGGAGTCGATGCCCGCGAGGTGGATCTCAGGTATCCAGCTGGGGTGCACGGTTGGCGAATCGGCGCGAACGCTCGGGACATACCGCTCCCCAGCGGCTCGGTCGATGCTTTGTCCGCGCAGTGTGCCTTCGAGTGCTTCCAGGGCACCGCCGACATTGGGTTCATCCGTGAGGCTGCGCGACTGCTTCGCACGGGGGAGGCTGGCGGTCGTTCCCCTGTACGTCGAGGACATCCATTTCGTTGCGACGAGTCCCTACACCGTCGTTGAAACGAGCCTCTTTGACGAGGGTGCAGAGGTCCTGTGGCGCGACGACGAATACGATGAGCCGTTCTCACGGCACTACTCGCCGGAGGCTCTGGTCGAGAGGCTCGGCGACACGTTCGGGTTGTTCTCGGAGGTGAGAGTCGTGCACATGACCAATCTCGAGTCCCTCCGAGAGCGTTGGCCCGGGTCGCGTCTGTACGCCTACTTCTTGTTGGAATGTCGAAAGTGACTTCGCGCCCCGTTGGAGAGCCGCTGATCCCAGTCAACGAGCCAGCGCTCGGCGAGCGCGAGCTCGAGCTCGTCGCGGACTGCGTGCGCAGCGGTTGGGTGTCGTCGGCGGGCCGCTATCTGGACGAGTTCGAGCAGCGCTGGGCGGAGTACTGCGGCATGAAACACGGCGTCGCCGTGTCCAGCGGCACGGCGGCGCTCGATGTTGCCGTCAGCTGCCTCGGGCTGCAGCCGGGCGACGAGGTCATCCTGCCGTCGTTCACGATCATCTCGTGCGCCCAGGCGATCACCAAGCACGGCGGACTGCCGGTGCTGGTCGATTGCGATCCGGAGACATGGTGCCTCGACGTGGACCAGGTCGCCGCGCGCATCACGCCGCGCACGCGCGCCATCATGCCTGTGCACATGTACGGCCACCCCGCCGACATCGACCCCCTTCGTGAGCTGGCAGACCGTCAGGGGCTCGTGCTCATCGAGGATGCAGCCGAGGCGCATGGCGCCGAGTACAAGGGCCGGCGTTGCGGCGGGCTGGGCGACATCTCGTGCTTCAGTTTCTATGCCAACAAGATCATCACGACAGGTGAGGGCGGCATGGTCCTGACGGACCACGACGACTGGGCGTCTCACGCACGGGCGTACCGCAACCTGTGTTTTCGCAACGATCGGCGCTTCTACCACGAGGAACTCGGTGAGAACTACCGCATGACCAATCTTCAGGCCGCCCTCGGCGTTGCGCAGCTTGAACGGATCGAGCAGATCGTGACACACAAGCGCGCCATGGCGGCGGCGTACACCGAGCGCCTGCGGTCGTGCGAGGCTCTGCACCTCCCAACGGAGCGCGAGTGGGCGCGCAGCACGTTCTGGATGTATGGCTTGGTGCTCGAGGACGACGGCCGCAGCGCCGCGGACTTGGCGAAGGCGCTGCTCGAGCGTGGCGTGCAGACGCGGCCGTTCTTCCTGGGTATGCACGAGCAGCCGGCTTTCCACCGCATGGGCTTCTTCAAGGGAGAGAAATACCCGGTCACGGAGATGCTCGGCCGTCAAGGTCTGTACCTGCCGTCCGGGACGGCTCTGCAACTGAGCCAGGTGGACCAGGTCGCCGCAGCCATCAATGAGGTCATGAGATGACGCCGTGCATCCTCGTCACGGGCGCGGCGGGATACCTCGGTTCGGTCCTCGTGGGCAGGCTTCTCGAAGGCGGTCTTGCCGTCCGTGCGATCGATTCCCTCATCTATGGGCAGACCAGCCTGCTCGAGTACTGTGGGGAGACAGGTTTCGAGTTCATTCGCGGCGACGTCAGAGATGAGGGACTCTTGCGACAGTCGTTGTCCGCTGTGGATGCCATCGTCCCGTTGGCTGCACTCGTCGGTGCGCCCGTCTGCAGTCGCGATCCGTGGTCGGCCCGTGCGGTGAACTTCGAGGCCATCGCCATGCTGACGCGTTTGCGATCTGCGTCGCAGCTGATCGTGTTCCCGAACACCAACAGTGGCTACGGGCACACTGCGTCCGGCTCGGTATGCACCGAGGACTCACCGCTTGCTCCCGTGTCGGTGTACGCGCAGACCAAGTGCGAGGCGGAGCAGATGACGCTAGAGGCTGGGAACTCGCTCAGCCTGAGGATGGCGACGATGTTCGGTACCTCGGCACGGATGCGCACCGATCTGCTCGTCAACGATTTCGTGTATTCGGCCTGCACCGCGCGTTCCATCGTGGTCTTCGACCACACCTTCCGCCGGAACTTCGTGCACGTGCGCGATGCGGCCGACTGCATCACCCACTGCCTCGAGAACGCAGGGGATATGGTCGGCGGCGTCTACAACCTGGGTCTCGATGACAGCAACCTCACAAAAGGCGAGCTGGCCATGCGTGTTCAGAGCCACGTGCCCGGGTGCCATGTGGAGTTGGCGCAGATCGGGAACGACCCAGACAGACGTAGCTACACCATCTCAAGCGCGGCTCTCGCCGAGAAGGGCTTCGCTGCGAGGCGCTCGCTGGACGCGGGTATCGAGGAACTCAAGATGGCGTACGAGATGTGGCCGCGGAGCCGTTTCGGCAACGTATGAGCGATGGTACTTCCTAAGGAGCCGGCCATGAATGAAGCAGGATCGTGAGTGCAGTGGCGTTCGGGCCCGTCTATGCGTCTGCCTACGATGTGTTGTACGGCGACAAGGACTACGAGGCGGAGGTCGACACCCTCGAGACTCTATTTGCGCGGCATTCGTCAGGCGAAGTCCGTTCCGTGCTGGATCTGGGCTGCGGCACGGGCTCGCATGCAGTGCCCTTGGCGCGTCGCGGCTACGCTGTGACCGGAGTGGATGTTTCTCCGGACATGTTGGCTCGTGGCCGCAGCAAGCTGTCAGACGCCGACATGACGGTCGATTTGCGCGAAGCCGACATCCGCAGCTACCGAGACGGGCAAGAGTACGACGCGGTCATCATGATGTTCGCCGTGCTCGGCTACCAGCGTACCAACGCGGACGTTCTCGACGCTCTCCGCACGGTGGCTGCTCATCTGCGCCCGGGTGGTGTGTTCGTTGCCGACTTCTGGTATGGGCCGGCGGTGCTGACTGTGGGTCCTCGGAGTCGACAGAAGACAGCCATGGACGGAACGAAGAAGGTGTTCCGCTTCGCAAGCGGGGTCTGCGACGAGGCGCGTCACACCTGTGTGGTGACGTACGACGTGCTGTCCACAGAGGATGCGCATGTGTTGTCGGAGGTCCACGAGGACCACGAAATGCGGTTCTTCTTCCCCCTGGAGCTTGACTTCGCGCTGGCAGACGCGGGCCTCTGTCGCTCAGCGCTCACGGCATACCCGGATGTGGAGAGGCCGCCCAGTGCCGCGGATTGGTGTGCCTGTCTCGTGGCACAGCATGCCCCCGGCTCGTCAGTGTCGGGCTGAGTATGGATCCGGCCACCGTGCAGCCCGGCCCAAGCGTCGCCGCGAGCCAAAGCGACACGACGCATGGTCCCACCCAGGAGGACTGGACGGTCGTCATCCGGCCGAAGGGCCGGTGGGTCGATCTTCGCCTCCGCGAGCTCTGGGCGGCGAGGGAGCTCATCGTGCTGTTCTTCTGGCGCGACTTCGTGGCGCTGTACAAGCAGACCATCTTGGGCCCACTGTGGTATCTCATCCAGCCTCTGCTGACCACCATCGTGTTCACCGTGGTCTTCGGCCGCATCGCGAACCTTCCGACCAACGGGCTGCCACAGTTCCTGTTCTACATGTCGGGCACAGTGATATGGACGTACTTCGCGAGCAGCTTGACGAAGACGTCCACGACTTTCCTGACGAACGCCCAGATATTCGGCAAGGTCTACTTCCCTCGGCTCACCGTGCCGCTGTCGACCCTTCTGTCGAACCTGGTGACCTTCGGCATCCAGTTCCTGCTGTTTCTAGGCTTCCTGGCGTACTTTGTGATCAAGGGGACGGACGCCCACATCACTGTATGGGCGCTGCTTCTCCCCACCGAGATCCTGATCATGGCTGGGCTCGGCCTGGGCCTCGGCATCATCGTCTCAGCCCTCACCACCAAGTACCGCGACCTGCAGTATCTGGTCGTGTTCGGTGTGCAACTCCTCATGTACACCACGCCCATGGTGATCCCGCTCTCGTCGGTCCACGGCAAGTGGCGCTGGATCATGGCCGCCAACCCCATGACTTCGATTATCGAGGCGTTTCGCCGGGGCTTTCTGGGGGCCGGCACCATCTCGGCGCCGCTGCTGCTGTACAGCGCCGGCTTCGCCCTTGCCGCGGTCCTTCTCGGCGCGGTCCTCTTCCACCGCGTTGAGCGCACGTTCATGGATACCGTATGAGCAGCGCCGTCATTTCCGTGGAGAACGTGGGCAAGGCCTATCGTCTGGGCGTGATCGGTGGAGGTACGCTGCATGGCGATCTTTCGCGGTGGTGGGCGCGAGCGCGGCGCAAGCCGGACCCGTTGCTTCGCGTTGGGTCGCCGGTGGGCACCGTCGAACGTGGCCAGGTCGTGTGGGCGCTGAGTGACGTCTGCATGGAAGTGAAGCCAGGGCAGGTCGTCGGCATCATCGGGCGCAACGGGGCGGGCAAGAGCACGCTGCTCAAGATCCTGTCCCGAGTGACCGCTCCGTCGGTGGGAACCGTTCGGATGAAGGGCCGCGTCGGCAGTCTGCTCGAAGTCGGTACGGGTTTCCACCCCGAGCTGACCGGGCGCGAGAACATCTTCCTCAACGGCGCGATGCTCGGCATGCGCAAAGCTGAGATACGGAGCCGGCTCGAGGAGATCGTCGAGTTCGCGGAGGTGGGTGAGTACCTCGACACCCCGGTGAAGCGGTACTCGAGCGGGATGTACGTCAGGCTCGCCTTCGCCGTCGCGGCTCACCTTGAGCCGGAGATCCTGCTTGTGGACGAGGTCCTTGCTGTCGGAGACGTCATGTTCCAGAGGAAGTGCATCGGCAAGATGAGCGATGTTGCGCGTGGCGGGCGCACTGTTCTCTTCGTCAGCCACAACATGGGGTCCGTCAGCAGGCTTTGCACGAGCGCCGTCCTCCTCGAAGCGGGCCGCATCGTCATGCGAGGGCCGGTGAATGATGTCGTCGGCCGGTATCTCACGGTCGACGCATCATCGGGAGCGACCGACCTGACCGCCGTCCACGACAGGTCGGGAGATGGCCGCGCCCGGTTCGTGCGGGCCGTCACGCGAAACGCCGCCGGCGACGAGTGCGACACGTTTACGATCGGCGACGACATCGCGTTCGATCTGGAAATGGACTTCCTTGAACCGGTGCGAGAGGGCAGGATGTCGCTGCAGATTGTTTCGGCGAGCGGAATACCCGTCTATCATCTGGTCGCGGTGGACTCGGCCTTCCCGCTGCTGCAGCTCGAAGACCGTGTCGCCGTGCGTGTGTCCCTTCGCGACCAGCGTCTGTATCCCGGCGAGTACTTCGTTTCGCTGTGGCTGGCGGATTCGGGCTACGACGCGCTCGATCGCGTCAGCCAGGCTTTCAAGTTCACTGTCACCGCTGGAGGCCGACTGGTAACGCGCGAATTGGATGGGGCGAGCGCGGCCGTGCACGAGATCGCTGAGTGGGAGCGGCTGACGTGAGCACTCACAACGCCGAGATCTACAGACGTCTCTACCTGATACGACGGGTCGAAGAAACGATTGCGGACGTCTACTCGACCGACAAGGTGAAGAGCCCCGTTCACCTGTCCCTTGGACAGGAAGCCATTGCTGCAGGCGTGTGCTCGGCGTTACGCTCGGAAGACGTTGTGTTCGGCTCGTATCGCGGCCATGCCAGCTATCTTGCTAAGGGCGGCGACCTGAAGGCCATGATGGCCGAGCTCTATGGCAAGGCCACTGGTTGCACGAAGGGCAGGGGTGGCTCCATGCATCTCGCCGACAAAGGCGCCGGTGTGATGACCACCTCAGCGATCGTCGGGTCGACTATCGCAAATGCCGCGGGCTACGCCTTTGGGCTTCGCTACCGTGGCTCCGACGCCGTCGTGGTCAGTTTCTTCGGAGACGGCGCCACTGAAGAAGGCGTGTTTCACGAGACGCTCAACTGGGCTGCCTTGAAGCGGCTGCCGGTCTTGTTCGTGTGCGAAAACAACGGCTACGCGATCCATACCCACGTCAGTCGCCGTCAGGCGACGCAGCGCCTGGTCGAACGCGTGCGCACCTACGGAATCGAAGCATCCCGCATCGAAGATGGAGATGTGTTGCGCATCGCGACCGAGGCCGACAAGTGCGTTTGTGCACTGCGCAAGGGCGATGGGCCGCGATTCCTGGAGTGCGCGACCTATCGCCTTCGAGAACATGTAGGGCCCGGGGAAGACTGGGACTTGGGCTACCGTTCGCCGGACGAGGCTCTGCCCTGGGTGCAGAACGACCAAGTCAGACGGCTTGGCGAAATGCTCGACCCGCGGGAGCGGGCCGATCTTGAGGCTGCCGTGGACGCGGAGCTCGTTGCCGCTCTGGCATATGCCGAGGAGAGCCCGTTCCCTGCCGCAACGGATCTTCTCGACGACGTGTTCGCATGATCCAAGCACGTTCGCTGACCCAGATCGAGGCCATTCGCGAAGCCCTCTACCAAGAGATGGAGCGGGACGATGGCGTTCTCGTGATCGGCTTGGGCGTCGATGATCCGAAGGCGATCCTTGGCAGCACACGGGGTCTTACGGAGCGCTTCGGGCCCGATCGCGTGATGGATACGCCTCTTTCCGAGGACGGCATGACCGGCGCATGCATCGGCATGGCGATGGCCGGCCTGCGTCCTGTTCATGTACATATCCGAGTGGATTTCCTCATGCTCGCCATGAACCAGATCGTCAATGTCGCGGCGAAGTCCATGCACATGTCGGGCGGCCAGCAGCGCGTGCCTCTCGTTGTGAGGGCTATCATCGGTCGTAGCTGGGGTCAGGGCGCACAGCACTCGCAGGCGCTGCACAGCATGTTCATGCACGTGCCGGGCCTCAAGGTAGTGGCCCCGTCGACCCCGCTGGACGCGAAAGGCGCCTTGGCCTACGCGATTCGCGACGACAACCCCGTCATCTTTCTCGAGCACCGTATGCTGCATGGCTTCACGAGCGCGGTCCCCAGAGGCGAGGTCTTGAGAGGACCACGCAGCTGCCGTGTCCTCAGGCGGCGGGGGAGACCTGACTATGGTGGGCATCTCCTACATGGTGCCCGAGTGCCTGCGAGCAGCGGAGTGGCTGTCCACCGTCGGCATCGAGTGCGAGGTTCTCGATCCGGTGTGGCTGAGCCCGCTAGACGTCGATGGCATCAACGAGTCTGTCGCGAAGACAGGGCGTCTGCTTGTCGCCGACAATGCTTGGCTTGAGTGCGGCGCCAGCGCCGAGATCGTGGCGGCGGCCTGCGAAACTTTGGGCTCGACGCGTCGCTTGGCCGTGGGGCGAGTGGGCTTCGCCGCGACCCCCTGTCCGACGACGCCTGCGCTCGAGGCGGCCTTCTACGCAGACGCAGGCTCCATCGCGAGCGAGGCGTTTCGCCTGGTCAAGGGCGAGCTGCCAGACGAAGGCTGCGATCTCGACATGCCAGCCGAGGTCCGGCAGTTCAGGGGGCCCTTCTGATGCTGGCGAGAAGCGGCCAGGATTTGCTACTCGAAGACGCTGAGATAGCTTGCCGTCGCGCGAATCTGAAGAAGCTCGAGGGCTCACGTGTTCTGATCACGGGGGCGTCTGGCCTCGTAGGGCTCAACATGCTGGCAGCACTGGCAGCAGCGAGAGAAGTGGGCGTGTCGATCGAGGTCTACGCCGGCATCCATCGGTCGCCATCCGACGCGTTTGCTCAAGTTGCGCGCGCGGCGGGCGCGCGGGTAACGATGAGCGACTTGTCCAAGCCACAGAACGTCGAGGAGTTGCCGTCTGCCGACGTGGTCGTGCACGCCGCTGGATCTGGCGACCCGGGCGTGTTCTTGCGCAGAAAGGCGGAGACGCTGTCAATTGGAGCGTGCGCGACCCTGGCGCTGATCAGCCGCCTTCCGCCAGGCGGTCGACTGCTGTTCCTCAGCTCCTCAGAGGTGTATCAGGGCCTGCAAACGGCGGCTGACGAGTCGATGTGCGGCACAACGACTCCGCAGCATCGGCGCGCTGCGTACATCGAAGCCAAACGGGCAGGTGAGGCTGCCTGTTCGGCTGGGCGAGAGGGCGGTCGTTCTGCGAATTGTGGCGCGACTCGCCGTCACCTACGGCCCCGGCGGTCGTCTGGGGGACTCGCGGGTGGTGAACGCGCTGATCGAGCGCTCTCTGCGGGACTCCGCCACCCGCCTCCTTGATGACGGCGCTGCCATCAGGACGTTGATCTACACGCGTGACGCCAGTGAGCTGCTGTGGCGCATCGCTCTCGAGGGAACAGAGGCCGTCTACAATGTCGCCGGCGAAACATTGGTGTCTGTCAAAGAGATCGCCCAAGCTATTGCAGAAGAGGCGGACTGTCGTCTTGAGGTGGGTACAGGCAGCGGTGCATCGGGAGCTGCGCGAGAGGTGCGGCTCGACCTCACGCGCACACTTGGGGCGTTTCCTAAATCAGATTTTGTGGGCCTGGAAGATGGGATCGCGAGAGCGACGGATTGGTATCGTTCTCTGATGCGTGAAACGGTGAAGTGATTCGATGGAGGCTAGTGACGACGTGACCAGGACTGACGACAAGTGGAGACTGCAAGAGAACGTCGTCAGCGATGACGATCTCGAGCTGTTGGTGGAGTTCATAAGGACGACGAAGCGCTTCACCCAGTTCACGAAGGTGCGTGAGTTCGAGGAGGCATTTGCCTCTTGGCTGGGGTGCAAACACTGCATCATGGTCAACTCAGGGAGCTCTGCGAACCTTCTGGCAGTCGCGGCCGCCAAGGAACTCGGCGGCTGGTCCGCGGGTGACGAGATCCTTGTGCCCGCGGTCACATGGCCCACCACTGTGACGCCAGTCATGCAGTTTGGTCTCAAGCCCGTGTTTGTCGACGTCAACTTGCGGGACCTGTCCTTCGACTACGAGGCCTTGGAGAACTCAGTCACATCAAGGTCTGTGGCCATCTTCGTGCCCCACCTGCTCGGCTTTCCGGCCGACGTGCAGCGGCTGACTGGGATATGCCGCAAGCATGATCTGGTGCTGTTGGAGGATTGCTGTGAATCCCAAGGGGCCTGCGCGAACGGATTGAAAGTGGGGAGGCACGGACTCGCTGGCACCTTCAGCTTCTACTGGGGTCACCACATGACTACGGTCGAGGGCGGCATGGTGTGCACCGACGATGATCGGCTGTTCGAGTTGAGCCTGCTCAAGCGCTCGCACGGACTCGCGCGCGAGCTCCCGGCAGACAGGCACGCGGCACACAAGGCAGCTCACCCAGATGTGCCGTTCGACTTCCTGTTTCTGACCGATGGATTCAACGTGCGGAATACCGAGTTCAACGCCGTGCTCGGCCTGGCGCAGCTTACCCGCCTCGACGAGTTCATCCACGTTCGGAACCGCAACTACGCCCGCTTTCTCGAGATCTGTGAGCCACACGAAGACGAGTTGATCTTGCTCCGGGGCAGCGGGGTATCCTCGTTCGTGCTCCCCTTCGTGTTCCGCGACCGTGGCGCCAAGGGCGCATTCCAGGCGGCGATTCGCGAAGCGGGCATCGAGTCGAGACCCTTGATCAGCGGCAATCTGCTGCGTCAGCCGTTCCTCTCGGTCTATGGGCCGGCGGGCCACTTCCCGACCGCGGAGCTCCTGCACGAGAACGCCTTCTACATTGGCAACAACCAGTTTGTCGGCGAGGAGCGCCTGGCGGTGCTCAAAGGCCTGATGAGCCGCTTCTTCGAGAGGAGTCGAGGTCGGGTCTTGCGGGATGGGTGAGCTCCAATGATCGACCAGCGCCTCCTGGTCATCACTCATACTGACTGCGGAATCGAGAGGCTCAAAAGGCATGGCTTGGGCATCGGTCCCGTGATGGACATGGATGCGGTGTTGATCCAGCCGCTGCGAGACGTCTACGCACGGGTCGAGGTCTTCGACGTGTGGCGCCGATACGCTGAGGTCGGGCCCGGCGCGAGCAACGCAGAACTGCTGGCTCTAGCGCGTGCGTTCAGGCCGGACATCGTTCTCTGGCCGTCCATGATGTACGAGATGCTCGACGGTACTTTCGCTGGATTGCGGGAGCTTGGTGCGAGGGTCATCGGGTGGTTCTTCGACGATGAGGACCGCTTCGACAACTACTCCGCGCTCTGGGCCCCACTGCTGTGGGGTGCCTTCACGAATGACCCAGCAGCTGTCGACAAGTTCGCCGGTCTCGGTCTGCCAGCCGTGCACGTGGTGCTTGGGAGCAACCCCAGAGTCTTCCGCAGGCTCGATGTGCTGCCGCAGTACGACGTCAGTTTCGTAGGACGGAGCTTCCCTTCGCGCCAGCAGGACGTGCAGGCCATCCGCGATGCCGGCATAGACGTGGCGACTTTCGGCCGGGGTTGGCCTGCTGGGCGACTGTCTACTGAGAGAATGGTGCAGGTATTCAACGAAAGCCGCATCAATCTCTGTTTCACGAAATCGGCCGGGGTGGAGGGCGCCGGCCAGATGAAGGACCGGATCTTCCACGTGCCCATGGCGGGAGGTTTTCTTCTTTGTGAGGCAGTCCCCGGAGTGGAAGAGTTGTTTGTGCCGGGGCGCGAGGTCGTTCTCTTCGAGACGCTCGAAGAAGCCGTGAGCCGGATCGACTACTACCTAACCCATGATGAGGAACGTCTTGCCATCCGGGATGCAGGCTGGCGTCGGGCGCAACGAGATCACGCCCAGTCGTCGCGCATGGAGAGTGCGTTTGCGAGGTTGGACTCGATCGGTGCGAATCGCCGGGAGCCTTCTGGGCAGACAGCTCCTCTTCGGAGAGTGGCCACCACGATGAGGGGTACATGCCACCTTGCATGGGCACGAGCGCTTGCCCTTGAGGGCTATCCGCGGTCGAGATGTCGTGAGGAATACCTGCTCTCAAGGGCTGACCTGGGCGCGAGAACAGGGGTTCGCCTGGTTGGTGCGGCAATCTCATTGCCGGGATTGAGTAGACCCGTAGCACTGCGCGCGCTCGGGGCCGCGGAGGCGGTCCGCGTCCTCGCCGGGCGAGAGGTGCGTGAGTTCCTGCTTGAGGACCACCCGAAACTTGGCAGCAGAGCGAAGACAGCGAGGCGTCGCTATCTGCGCGTGCGAACCCACTTTGGCAAAGTCCGGCTCCTCGTCAATGCGCAAGTCCGGTTGTCTCGAGCCAAGCATCGTTCGCAAGGGATGACCATAGAGCCCTTTCTGGGTGCTTCGGCTTTCGCCGATCGATGCATGATCGACCGTGACTCCGTGGCATACCGACCTGGGCGAAAGACGTCATTGACGTACTGTGCAGTCTACCGACTGCTCCTAGCGGCGCTCATTGAAGGCAGCGGGGATGCATCCAAGCGCAAGTGCCGCGGGCTGCTCGACACCGTTCTCGACGCTCAGGATCCGGAGGATGGTCTGTTCAAGGACCCTGCAGTTGTCTCCTACAACGATGATTCGGTCGACTGGTGGGGCTGGAGGCACCTGACCGCTCACGCACTCAACGCCTTGGTGCTGTTTGGAGAGCGACCTATCCATCAACTCCACTTTTCCCGTGCCCTCTGGCCGGCGGGTGCCGTGACTACCTGGTTGGATTCGCTGGACTGGGTGCTGGATTCAGCGTCATCTTCAAACGCCGTGATGAACTACGGTGTTGCCCTACAGTATGAGCGCGACCTCACGGACTGCTCTGGGGCCGCGTGTGCGGTGGAGGAGATGTTCCAGTGGCTGGATAGCCATCACGACCCTGACACAGGTACTTGGGGTGCGCACGCACGCACGCCGGAGGGCCGGTCGCTGGCTGTTCAGACCGCGTACCACATGTGGGTGATGTATTTCTATGACAAACGTCCTGTGCCAAGCCTGTCGGCCGCAATCGACACGTGTCTCGCCACGCGGACCAGACTCGGGGGATTCGGGTGCCTTCCCAACACGAGCGCGTGCGAGGATATAGACTCGATCCAGCCTCTGGCTTGGTTCAGCCGACTCACCGAGTATCGACATGCTGAGATCATCGAGACACTCCGCGCAGCGTGGACGTGGTCCATGGCGAACCAGATGCGGGATGGAGGATTCGTGTTTCGCATTGGGGAGGCGTTCGGCTATGGCGCCGCTCCTGAATTTCGTAGCGGGCGTGATAAGTCAGCCTTGTTCCCGACTTGGTTTCGCGCGTTGGCCCTTGCATACATTTGGCAGGCCGTGGGGCTCGAAATGAGCTTACCAAGGCCGGCGGCCCATTTCGTGCGGAGTCCCGGCTACCAATCGTGGCTTGATCCTGTGCCAGACAACGCTCCAGAGCCTGCGGGGGCGACGGGGTGGTAACTTCGACCCTACAGACCTCCGCCAAGCTTTGGGTCAAAGCGCTGCCGCCAACACGGGGTCTTGCAGTCACACTTGTCGGAGACAGTACGAGTACTCCGCCTTGTCACACATCTGCCGGCCACTTGCTCGCGAGGGAGACGGGTTCAGCCGCTGGGCGTGAGGCGTTGTCAGTCTGCGACTACCGCGACATGGCCAGTCCATCCGTCATAGAGGGTCTTGACTTCGAGGCGTTCGAAGGGGCTGCCGAGGTCCGGAGTGTGACCACCGGGATCTTCGCTAACGATGAACGGTGCCAGCGTAGGTTCCGGCAGTCTCGCGCGTCCGCGCGGCGTCTGCCTCAGATGAGCCGGAGAAGCCAGCCATGCTGGTGAACGGATGCTCTTGGGTGAGCTTGCCATGCAGATGATCACTGTCGCGATTCCCACCTTCGCGCGTCCGACCAATGCGCTTGACGCTCTGTATAGCGTCGCCTCCCAAACGTGCGACACCCCATTTGAGGTGCTCGTCTTGGACAATGGTTGTGATCCACGTCTCGCCGACAGCATTCGCTGCGTGACACGAAGTGCCGCCGTACCTGTCGTCTACGTCCCGGTGCCGGCGGTCGGTCTTCACAACGCGAGGCACGAGGCGGCGCGACGGGCGCATGGTGATGTAGTGGCGTATCTGGACGACGACGTCACGGTCGAGCCGGGCTGGCTTGCTGGCCTCGCGAGCAGCTTTTCGGATCCTGATGTGCATCTCGTCGGAGGGCGCTGCTTGCCGCTCTACGAAGCGAATCCGCCTCCATGGCTTGAGGCCTTCTGGACGCGGAGTGACGACGACGCGTCGGTGGTGCGTGTACCTCTCGCTTATCGATCTGGGCCCTGAGTCCAAGGACATTGACCCTCGCTTCGTCTTCGGAGCGAACTCTCGCCATACGCAAGGAGACCTTGGTCCAAGTTGGCGGTTTTCACCCCGACGCCCTGCCGTGGGATCTGCGGCGCTTTCGTGGCGACGGGGAGACAGCGGTGTCTATGGCCATCCAGAATCTTGGCCTGCGCGCTGCGTACAACCCCGAGGCGACGGTTCATCACAGGGTGCCGCAGGAACGGTTGACCCAGGAGTACTTCGAGCGACGCGCATTCCTGCAAGGCGTATCGGCATCCTTCGCTGCTTCTCGTTCTCCTGACGGCGGTGAGGATGCTTGCTCGCGTCCCGGCCTGGCTCGTCGCCTCATTAGCCGCATCGAGTCGCTGGCGGCCCAGCGCGAGAAGCGCCGACGAGTGCCCCAGGCATGGCAGATGTGCAGAAACAGAGTGGCCGAGTCGCACGCGGCCGGGTATGAATACCATCAAGCGCAACTCAAGAGGAGTCCGGCGGTGCGGGCTTGGGTTGCGAGACCCGATTACTGGGCCGGTCGGGTGCCCCTCTCCGGCGATTGCGGCGACAACCCATCCGCGATCGACGGCGACGCACACGCGATGCGCCCGAGGGTGACGAGTTGAGGTCCGCCTTCTCCCAACTGCGCCTGGGTCAATCTGTAGGAACCGTGCTCGCGGTACTTGGGGTAAGCGGTATCTGTGTGGTGCTCGTCGTGGCGGCGGGGACCGGGAGGGAGAAGACCGCAATAGTGCTGCTCCTGCTGTTGGTAGCCCTCTACATCCCACTCCTGACGGCCCACACCAGCCGACTCTGGATTGTCGGTCTGCCGCTGTTGGTATTCTGGATTCCGGCGCCTCTCGCCTTCTTCTCCTACGCCCCACTGAGAGGTCTCTCGCTGGTGGAGGCCCTCGTTGCACTTGCCCTCTTCCTTTCCGTCATCAGGGTAGTGGCCGCGAGGGATGATCTCCAGCCGTTGCGGTTGAAGTCGTTTCCATGGCTCGGCTTCGCGCTCTTTTTCGCCGGTGCCGCGGTTGCCTACCTCTTTGCGTTCCGCACCGGAGAAGAGCTTCCCCTCATGCGCGTCATCGTCTTCTTCCCTTTCGCCCTCGGCCTGCTCATCCTACTTGTGGTGGACGACGCCAAAGGCGCACTCAAGCTCCTATGGGCGTTGGTCATTGCGGCTGCGGTACTCGGTGTTGTCTTTCTCTTGGGGAGCCGGGGCGTTGGCCCGTTCGGCACGAGCGCATATGCGACCGGCACCGGTCGAGCCAGCCTGTCCTTTAACCTTCCCTTTCTGGGGAGTCTTGTGATCAACCCCGCTAATGCAGGTGACAAGTTCGCCATGGCGTTCTCAGTCGCATGGTTCCTTCTGCTCACGAGCGCCACTGGCCCAAGGCGGCTGGCTGCGGGTGCGGCGGTCTTCATCTGCGCAGCCGTGGTGGTCAGCGCTCAAAGCCGCTCCGGACTCATTGCATGCGTGTTGTCCTTGGTGCTATTCGCCGCGTGGGCCATGCGGCCGGGCTCGAGGGAGCGCCTTGTCGCACTGCCTGCGACTGCGGTTGGCCTCGCGTTGATGATTGGGGGAACGCTCTATCTCGCCCTGTCGTCGCAGAATGCGGCGTACGCTTCCAGAGTGCTCTTCGTCTTCTCTGCGGTGCGAAGTGATGCGAATCTTGAACTGCGGTTTCGCTATTGGCGCCAAGGCTTGGGCTTTGCCGTCTCGCATCCCTTGGCCATCGGCCTGTTTTCTCCACCCTATGGTGCAGGCAGCACTTGGCTTACTCACAACTTGTGGCTCTTTATTGCACTCTCGTTCGGTTGGGTTGGACTCGCAGGACTCATCTGGATTCTCATCCGGTTCGGCCGCGAGTTCATCGCGGGATCTCGCTCGGCGGAAGCGGATGGTGCGCGGCTCTCGATGCTTGGTCTTGTGCTCCTTGGGAACCTACTGGTCGTCGGTATGGGAGGGCCATTGGTTTGGGAGCCCTACTCCGCCGTGCTGGTGTGGGTGCCACTGTGGGTCGCCTTTGCAGGCGTGGTGAGATGCACTCATCCACTCCCAGGTAGAGCGCAATCCTACTGATGTCACTGACAATGCGACCATTCGACACTCTACTGAAGCCGAGGCGGTTCACTCGGTGGCGATCCTGAAGACGACAGCAGTTCCACAGATAGCGCACGTGGTCTCATCCACGCATAGTCGCGATCCCGGAAGGGGACAAATGGGTTGGTATCCCGGGGCGTGCCTTGGCCGTGAGACTCAAGGGGATGCACAAGTCGCCTTTGAGACTACGCGACCAGGGGCGCTTCCAGGATCAGCATGTTGCCTGGCCCGCAAACCGCGGCGCTCTGGCGGTCTGTGCCGGCTGGACCGGAAGAAGATCGAGATTCGTTCTCGTGGCTCTGCTGCATACAACGTGGTTGCGAGCTGCCGGGGGGGGAAGCCAGCGGGATGAGAGTGGGCATCTTCGGTTTGACCGCTGATCAGGAAATCGGTGGTGGCTTCACAATCCAGAGAGATATTGTGGATGCCGTCGCGCGGGAAAGTAGCAGCACGCGCCACGATCTCTTCGTCTACACCTCCTTGCCGGGGGGGGGAGCGAAGCGGTCTTCCCGTGTATCGAATCGAGCAGCGGGAGCCGCCTCTCAGAGCATTGCGCGCGTGGAGACGATTCCGTGCGATGCTTTCCGGTGATCGGGAGATCGGCCCCGAGGCCCTGCGCATCTACGAGGGGGTTTCCCGCAGCGGGGCGGACCTCGTAATCTGTCTGTCGCCCGGCTTCTTCCCGAGCCCGCACGTTCCCTACTTCACGACTGTGTGGGATCTGCAGCATCGCCTGCAGCCTTGGTTTCCTGAGGTATCGGCAGGAGGGAAATGGGCCCAAAGGGATTGTGACTACGCCCGCACCCTGGGCCGGGCATCCCGAGTACTTGTGGGGACTTCTGTGGGCAAGAGCGAAGTATCGACCTTCTACCGAGTGCCGGAGGAGAACATCCGCGTCCTGCCACTCCCTACTCCGGCATTTGCCCTCGAAGCTGGCTATCCTGCCGACCCCCCGGAGCGCGCGGGGCGAGAGCGCATGCGTCCTTATCTCTTCTACCCCGCACAATTCTGGTCGCATAAGGACCACGTGACAGCTCTTCGGGCACTGCGTTCATTGCTTGATCGGGGCATGGATATGAAGCTTGTGTTCTGCGGCACCAACCACGGAAACAGAGAGTGGGTCGAAGCTGAGTGCGCCCGCCTTGGCCTCGAGGGCGACGTCGAATTCGAGGGCTTCGTGGCGCGCGAACGGCTTCTTGCGCTGTACCGTGACGCCTTCGCGCTGGTTCATCCTTCGTGGTTCGGTCCGGACAACCTCGCACCGCTGGAGGCGTTTGCTCTCGGGTGCCCAGTCATCGCAGCGAGCGTGGCGGGGTCCGATGAACAGCTTGGCGACGCCGCCCTGCTCTTCAAGACGGGGGACGAAGTCTCACTCGTCTCCGCCATAGAGAGCCTTTGGTCGGACCCTGACCTTAGGAGGCGGCTAGTCCGTGCTGGCAGTGCCCGCGCGCTTGCTTTCACGCCGAGGCACTATGCTCAGGAGCTCGTACGTATCATCGACGAATTCGAACCCGCGAGAGCGTGTTGGGAGCGGGGGGCACCGAACGACCGATGAAGAGCAGGTCAAGCGAAGGCGCCAAACATGCTCAAAGTTGACGTGAGGTCGATGAGTCTGCTGCGAGAAGAGCATGTCCGCTTCGCTGCGATGGTGATTACTGTGCTCGGAATAGCGGATCGCCGCTTGACGTCGAATCAGTGTCCAGGGTGAATGGAATCCGTAGTTCACCATCTTGGCCCTTCCGCAGGGTGGGCCCCAGTCAGAGGGGAAGTCATGAGGAGCGCGGCAGCCAGAGCTCTCAAGCGTGCCGCCGAGGCTTGCGGCGTCGAGGTGAGGCGGCTCGCGCCGCGCGGTGTTCACAATCGCGGCTCGCTGATGGGGTCGCTGCGGACTGCCGCCGGTGTGGGCTTTTCGCCGGCCACGATCCTCGATATCGGAGCAGCGCGTGGTGAGTGGACACTTCAGGCCGCCTCGGTTTGGCCGGACGCCGAGTTCCTCCTGGTGGACCCGCTCGAAGAGAACCGGGCGGCGCTTGCTCGAGCGGCCGGGCAGGTGCGCAACGCCGCGTTTGAGATGGCCGCCGTGGGCCGAGAAGTCGGGTCAACGGTCATCCATGTGCACCCAGACCTGGACGGGTCCTCGCTCTACGAGGAGCGCGAGGACGCTATCAAGGGCACGATTCGCACGGTCGCCGCAACGACTGTTGACCACGTAGCGGAGGCTCACGGGCTTCTCGGGCCCTTCCTTCTGAAGGCGGATGTGCAAGGCGCCGAACTGGCCGTGGTTGACGGAGCGACTCTCACTCTCGAGCAGACCGAGCTCCTCGTTCTGGAGGTGACCTTGTTCGATTTCTTCCTCGGGGCTGCTCCGCAGCTCGAGGAACTCGTTGCAGCGATGGGAAGGCGGGACTTCGTTGTGTGGGACATCTTTGGAATGGCCTATCGACCGATCGATGGGGCGCTCGCTCAAGTGGACATGGCTTTGGTGCGCCGAGATGGCATCTTCCGCCGCATCCACGAGTACGCGACAGAGGAGCAGCGTCGCATGCAGCTGGCGCTCCTCGGCGCCAAAGCGTCGGTCTGACTCGTGACCAGGGGTATCTAGAAGCGTGTCGCCCCCAACTGTCGGCGTCTCCACCCGCAGGACTGAGAACCCACGCGTGAGCATTATCACAGCGTGCCTCAACCAACGCGCGTTCATCACTGACACTCTCGAAAGCGTGATGTCGCAGACGTACTCGCCCATCGAGCACATCGTCATCGATGGCGGATCGACTGACGGCACTGTCGACGTTCTGGCGCGACACGCGGCAAGTAGCAGCCTTCGATGGGTAAGCGAGACCGACCGAGGGCTTAGCCATGCATTCAACAAGGGCATCGTGCTCGCCACTGGAGAGTGGCTGTACTTCTTGAACGGAGACGACTATCTCATTGACGGCCGCGCCATCGGCCGCGTGATGGCGTGGATCGCGGCCCATCCTGGGCATTCCATCTACATGGGCGGCACTGCCGTTGTGGACGAAGAGGGCTTGAGGATTACACATGGCCCGCCTCCCCCGGCCAATGCCATCTACACCCGCAACGCTCTGCTCAATGAGGGTGTACCTGTGATACATCAGGGCACCTTCTATCGGCGTCGAGTGTTCGAGGTGGTGGGACCCTACTCCGAGAAGTATCGGACGCACATGGACTATGAGTTCCAACTGCGCGCGACGAGGTACTTCGACATTGCCGCCATGGAACTTCTAGTGGCCTGTTTCCGTACGCACCCCTTGGCTCTGTCCCAGCAGGCCGGTTGGCGTCGCTATGTTGAACTACTGTGTGCGCGCGTGACGCATGGCGGTTCGCTTTGGCACCGCGACAACCTGCGCTTCCTAAAAGGATTCCTCGCGACATGGCCGGCGACGCGATGGCTCTATTTCTGGCTCGCTGGAACACGCCGGCGCAAGATAGCCGCACGCGTTTCTGGTTCGAGCAAGTCATGTACCGGCTCTTCGCGGGCGGATTTCCCGAGAGTGCCTGGAAATGAACGCAAGCTCCCATGATCGGCACGGCGTGACTCGACGGATTCTGCTCAGCTACCCGGGGGATCCCGAGTCAGCGATGTTCAACCCTTCTGCTAGAGACAACTGCAACGAGCCGTTCCTGATGCTCAGGGCGGAGCTGGCAAAGCGGGGGTTCGTCATAGAGCAGGTGTCGGATCAGCCGTTGCGGCAATGCACACGCATCGTCTACTGGGACTTGACCAATCTGCGGTTGTCGCGTGGTCTGCGCGGCGTTGCGCGACGGCTCAGATCCGAGAAGCGAGGGCCTGCGCGTGACCTGGTCTCTGAGGCTCGCAGGCAGGGTGTGACCGACAGGTTGGCTCTGGTGCTGTGGGAGCCGCCGTCTGTGTGTCCGGAGAACTGGGACCTTGAGGCTCACAAGGACTTTCCGCGGGTTCTCACGTGGAAAGATGAGCTGCTGGACGGAGTCCGGTACCACAAGTTCAGGGCACCGGTGCCGACGAACGTTCCAGAAGTGCCTCCCGCGCCTTTCGCGTCGAAGAGGCTACTCACGATGATCGCGATGAACAAGGTCTCCGACTACCCGAACGAACTGTACTCGGCGAGGCGCGACTCGATCAGGTACTTCGAGACTCATCATCCCTCGGATTTCGACCTGTACGGCGTGGGCTGGGACGATGCGCCGCAGGTACCATCCGGTAGCAGCAGCACGCGGCGGACGAGCGAACGCTACTGCTCATATCGCGGCCCGGTGGCAAACAAATGGGAGGTGTTTCCGAAGTACCGTTTCGCGCTGTGCTACGAGAACGTGTCCGACCAGTCTGGCTGGGTCACTGAGAAACTCTTCGACTGCATGAGAGCGGATTGTGTCCCCGTGTATTGGGGCGCACCGAACGTGGGCGAGTATGTTGACAGTCGCGCATACATCGACAGACGTCAGTTTCAGTCGGACTCCGAACTGGCCAGCTACCTGGCTGGCATGTCGGAAGCGTGCTACAACGAATACCGCAAGGCCGCTCGGCGCTATCTCCAGAGTGAGGCCTTCCATCTGTTCGAGTCCCCAGCCTTTGTCGAGAGTATGTTGCGGGGGCTGGGCCTATGCTGAGGCGAGGGGACCTTCATGGACCGGACGTGATTGTCTTGGGGGCCGATGCGAGGGTGCCGCGAGAGCCCCGATGCCACAGCAGTGGTGGCAAAGTCAGTTCCTGCGCTGCCCCACCATGAATCGCCCGCTGCGCATACTCCAGACGATTGCCGCGTCCACGAATGACGCGGTACCGCACAACTCCGTCTGGATGCGCAATCTTCACGATCCGCTGTTGCAGCTCGGACATGATGTCGTGCTCGTGCCGGCCGAGGACGGCCGCCGGGCGATGGCTGCGAAGGATGCGTCCGCCCGGGCCCGGTTCAGTGACACCGTTCTCACGAGCTTCAAGCGCGAACACGCGAAGCGGCCGTTCGACCTGTTCTTCGGCTACCTCATGGACGGCATGATCGAGCCCGCGGCCATCGACGAGATACGCCGTGCCGGCGTGCCGACCTGCAACTTCTCCTGCAACAATGTGCACCAGTTTGATCTCGTCGACGGGTTGTCCCCGCATTTCGACTTCAACCTGCATTCTGAACGCGACGTCGGCGACAAGTTCCGTCGGATCGGGGCTACGCCACTCTGGTGGCCGATGGCGTCGAATCCCGGCTTTGCGCACCCGGTGCATGTTCAACGCCGGCTGGGGGCGTCATTCGTGGGGGGCAACTACGGTCTGCGTGCCGACTATGCGCTTCACCTGCTCGACAACGGCATGGACCTTCACCTGTACGGGCCGGGCTGGACGTTGTCGGGCAGCGTCGCCCGCGCCAGGCGCAGGCTGCGTCGCGATCTCACCATGGGCGCTGCTCTGTTCGCCCCGTCGCTGGCCACCCAAGCCGTGTTGACCGCTCGAGCCGCGCGGATCGACCTGTCGCGCAGGCTCGCCGCCGCGTATCCCGGCAACGTCCACCAGCCGGTACCCGACGACGAGGTGATACGTCTTTACAGCAGCAGTAACGTGTCTCTAGGGTTTCTTGAGGTCTTCGATCATCACGATCCAAGCAGACCGACTCTGCAACATCTTCACCTGCGTGAGTTCGAAGCTCCGATGAGCGGCGCCCTGTACCTGACGAACTACTCCGATGAGTTGGCGGAGATGTTCGAGCCAGACAAGGAGGTTCTCGTCTGGCACGACCGTCACGAGCTCCTCGAGAAGACGCGGCACTACGTGGAGCACCCGGAGGCGGGCGATAGGATTCGGATGGCGGGCAGGGAGAGGGCCCTCGCGTGCCATACGTATGAACGGCGCTTTCAGCAGCTCTTCAGCGAGATCGGACTGGTGTGAACTCCTGACCGCTCCCGTGCCAGGCGCCGAGCGGCGGACCACAGAAGCGAGGAGGATGCGTGCGTGAGTATGGCAACAAGAGAGTGGTAGTGACCGGCGGGGCCGGCTTCCTCGGCTCTCACCTCTGCCAGCGCCTGCTCGCCGACGGATGTGAGGTCATCTGCGTCGACAACTTCTACACTGGGACGCGCGGCAACATCCAACACCTGCTCGACAACCCGATGTTCGAAGTCATGCGTCACGACGTCACGTTTCCGCTCTATCTCGAGGCCGACGAGATCTGGAACCTGGCCTGCCCGGCGGCGCCCGTGCACTACCAGTTCGACCCCGTGCAGACCACGAAGACGAGCGTCCACGGAGCCATCAACATGCTCGGCCTTGCCAAGCGGTTGAAGGCCAAGATCCTGCAGGCTTCCACCAGCGAGGTGTATGGCAACCCAAGCGTGAACCCTCAGACCGAGGCGTACTGGGGAAACGTGAACCCGATCGGGCCTCGTAGCTGTTACGATGAGGGCAAGCGCTGCGCAGAGACGCTGTTCTTCGACTACCACCGTCAGAACGGCGTGCGCATCAAGGTCGTGCGCATCTTCAACACCTATGGACCGGGGATGCACCCCAACGACGGCCGCGTTGTCAGTACATTCATTGTGCAGGCATTGCGGGGAGACGACATCACCGTGTTCGGCGACGGGTCTCAGACCCGCTCCTTCTGTTACGTGGACGACCTCATCGAGGGTCTCGTGCGTATGATGGCATCCCCAGACGATCTCGTCGGTCCAGTGAACATGGGCTCGACCTACGAGTTCTCTATGGCCGAGTTGGCGGAGAATGTCATCAGGTTGACCGGTAGCAGCTCCAGTATCGTGTATCGGCCGCTGCCTGAAGACGATCCCGTGCAACGCAGGCCGGATCTGACGCTCGCGAGGGAACGCCTGGGGTGGGAACCGAAAGTCGATCTCGACACAGGGCTCGCGCGCACCACAGCGTACTTCCGTGGATTGCTCGGAGCATGATGGCCTCTACACACGACTGTGTCTGGTGTGTTCGGCGACTGGGAACCCTGACATTCTGACGGGTAGTGAGGAACGGTGCACAGTGTCAGCGAAACCACAGCCGGAGGGGGGTGCGTCGAGCCAATGTCGCGTGTCACCGTCGTCACCGCCGCGTACAACGCGGCGCCCTACATCGCGGAGACCATCGAGAGCGTGCTCGCGCAAACGTACACCGACTTCGACTACATCGTTGTTGACGATGGCTCGTCAGATGAGACCGTGGAGATCGCCGCGCGCTATGCCCCTCGGGTCATCGTGATTCGTCAGGAGAATGCCGGCGCGGGCGCCGCTAGGAACCGCGGCGTTGAACTCGCTGCTGGCGACTATGTGGCCATCGTTGATGCCGACGATGTCTGGGCTCCAGACAAACTGGAGCGTCAAGTCGCGGCCTTGGACCAGAATCCGACTGCGGGATTGTGCTACACGAATGCCACGACAGTCACGGCGGACGGATCGACCCTGGAGGCTGTCAGGGTTGCGCCACACGCCCCATTGACTTGCCGCATGGCCATGACCGGCCGCCACCCGATCGTGACCTCGTCCGTTCTGTTTCGCCGGCGCTTCCTTGAGAATCGTCTGTATCGTGCGGACCTGCCCGTGGTCGAGGACTACCACGTCAACTTGAAAGTGCTGTGGCGATCGGGCGAGCACTCCGTGTTCATTGACGAGTCGCTTGTTCGCTATCGGGTACTGGAGACGTCGGTATTGCGTCAGGTCGACGCCTGGGAGAGGGGGCGTCTGACACTGAAGGCGGTGGAGGCGTTCATCGACGACATGCGCCTGGAGAAGCCGGTGCCTCAGGACCTCCAACGCCGCGCGATCGCCTACGCTCATTTCCAGTGGGCCTGGTACTGCATACATGGATGCACCCGATACTCGTTTGCCTTTGGAGAGTTGACAAGGGCTGTGCGAGACGACCCAAGGTTGTGTTTGCTCGCGGCTCGCCAGCTCGTCAAGCTCGGTCGGAACGCGCTCTTCTCAGGGATGCGGTCTCGGTAGTGGCCAATGGACGGCGATCATCGAGGTCGGCTGGTATGAGCAGAAAGTCGAGGCTCTGACATCAAGAGGGTAACTAGGGAAGGCGCTCGCGCAGGCCACCACGGCTCGGTTCGCAGGGTCGCCTTCTCCATGCCAAACGGGCCGTCAGACCGTCGAGGCGCGGCGCCCATCTCCCCCATCCCCATCGCGTACGTAACCAACTCATGGCTTCACGTCGGCGGAGGGGGTGCTGAAAGGGTTCTGTTCTCGCTCGTCACGGGGCTGGACCGCCACCGGTTCCGGCCGTTTCTCGTGGCGGTGGCTGGGGACGGCAGTAGCGACTACTTTCGGCTTGCCAGAGAGATGGGCGTGCCGACGGCGGTGCTGAGCACAACCCTTCGCGACGGTGTACCCTCGGCGACGAGGAACTTCGCGCGCCTTGTCGCGTTGCTGCGACGCCACGAGATCCGCATCTTGCATAGCTCCATGGATGCAGGTGTTGGCGTCCTCGCCGGCGTGGCCGCTGGCGTTCCGGTTCGACTACTCACAACTCATTCCCTCCAGCGCACGCATGGTGTTGGAAAGAGAGCCGTGGCGAGACTCGTCACCCCCCATCTTGTCTCGAGGAATGTGGCCGTCTCCGAGGCCGTCGCGCGCCACCTGTGCTCGACCTACGGCCTGCAATCGACTCAAGTGGAAGTCATCGTGAACGGTGTGGAAGCGTCCACCCTATCGTGCTCGGCCGACGAAGTGAGAACCGAATCCGGACGCCACGGGGCTGGGCCAAACGTGGTGATGGTGGCCAGGCTGGATCGCTGCAAGGGCGTTGATATCTTGCTGGAGGCGATGGCCCGGGTGGTGAGCCGTGAGAAGCTTGCCAGCCTGACGATCATCGGCGATGGACCCGAACGCCGGTCTCTCGAGCAGCGTTCGGCGGAACTGGGGCTCGGTGGTCGCGTCCGGTTCGTCGGCTATCAGGTCTGCATTGGCCCGTGGCTGCACGAAGCCACAGTCGTTGCGATGCCATCGCGTTCGGAAGCGATGGGCATTGCAGCTGTCGAGGCGCTCGCGGCATCCGTGCCCGTTGTCTGTTCGGATGCCGGCGGCTTACCGGAGGTGGTTGAGAATGGCCGCTGTGGCATTGTCGTGGAGGGTCGCCGCGTCGGTATCGATACTGAGGTCGATCCCGACGACTTCGCCAGGGCGCTACTGAGACTCCTCACTGACCGGGGGCTTGCGAGTCGGCTCGGGGCAAACGGGAAGCGACGGTATCAAGAGCATTTCACCGTCGGAAAGTTCATCCGACGTCACGAGCAGCTCTACCTCGACGCATTGGCTCACCTGTCCACGGAGTCCGCGCAGTGAGCATGTCGCCACTTGACAGGCCGTCACGGATTCAGGGAACAGGATCGCACCGTTGACGCACCCGACGTCGCAATCATGTGATGCAGGTCGGGTGTTGCGAGAGGCCAATCTCGAGGCTGCAGTGCGTGTACTTGACTTCACGACCACGATTCCCCATGAGGGGAGCTTTCCGACGTGTGTGGCATATCAGGACTCGTTGCACCTGAACTGCCCGCCGGCGAGATAGCCGTGAGTCTCCGCCGGATGAATGACCTGATGGTCCATCGCGGACCAGATGACGAGGGCTATCACGCAGAGGACGGCGCCGGCCTCTGCATGCGCCGGCTGAGCATCATCGATTCGGTGGGTGGGCGGCAGCCGATTGCCAACGAGGATGGAACGATCCACGCTGTCGTCAATGGCGAGATCTACAACTACCGAGCCCTACGCCAGGAATTCGAGAAGTGGCCGGGCGAAATCGGACAGCCCGATAGGTGATACTGCTCCGCGGCAGCAGACCGAGGAGGAACAGCACCGATGCCACGACGACCGCGACGCAACCACTCGCCCGCCTTCAAGGCCAAGGTCGCCCTCGAGGCGGTGAAGGGCGAACAGCCGATCATCGAGATCGCCGAGCGCTTCGACGTGCACCCGAACGTGATCACGAAGTGGAAGCGCCAGCTCCTGGAGGGCGCCCCGGCGGTGTTCGGCGAGGGCGAGAAGGACAAGGAGGACGAAGCCGAGCGTCGCCAAGCTGCACGCCAAGATCGGCGAGCTGACGATGGAGAACGATTTTTTGTCCGGGGCGCTCGGGCGCACGCACGGCCCGAGCGCAAAGCGATGATCGACCGTGACCCATCCCTTGCCGGTCACGCGCCAGGCGCGCCTGCTCGGGCTCTCGCGCTCGAGCGTCTACTACGAGCCGGTGGCCGACGAGCGAGCGCGACCTGGCCCTGATGGCCGCGATCGACGAGATCCACACGGAGCTGCCGTTCTACGGCATCAGAAGGCTCAGAGGCGAGCTGCTCGGCCGCGGCTTCGCCGTCGGGCGGCAGCACGTGGCCACCCTGATGCGCCGCATGGGGATCACCGCCATCGCCCCCAAGCGCAGGACCTCGAAGCCCGCCCCCGGCCACAAGATCTACCCCTACCTGCTGCGCGGCCTGAGCATCACCGAGGCCGGGCACGTGTGGTGCGCCGACGTGACCTACCTGCCCATGGCGAGGGGCTTCTGCTACCTCGATGGCGGTCATGGACTGGGCCTCCCGGCGGGTGCTCTCCTGGCGGCTCTCGCAACACGCTCGACGCCTCCTTCTGCATCGAGGCGCTCGAGGAGGCCCTCGAGCGCTACGACGCGCCCGAGATCTTCAACACCGACCAGGGCTCGCAGTTCACCTGCGAGGGCTTCACGAGCGTGCTGGCCGACCACGGCGTCGCGATCACCATGGACGGCCGCGGCCGCTGGCTGGACAACGTCTTCATCGAGCGGCTGTGGCGCAGCGTCAAGCACGAGGAGGTCTACCTGAAGGCCTACGAGAACCTCACCGAGGCGCGCCGCGAGCTCGCCGCCTACTTCGAGTTCTACAACCGCCGGCGCCGGCACCAAGGGCTCGCAGACCGTACCCCCGACGAGGTCTACTGGTCTACACTACGCACGCAAGCAACAGCTGCATGAGGAGCAGTCCATCACCTAAGAACTCGGTTCAGCTGTCCAGGCGAACCCGGCCACCTCTAACGTCGAGGCCGTGGTTGACGCTGCTGATTCGTACTGGGATTCGGCGATGACCTGATGCGGCTGACTGTCATTCAATCGCCGGACTTCTCCCTTGAAGGCATGAGGGGCACCGGTCTGTTGGAGCGACACGCGTTGCTGATGCGAGAGTACGCCCGTCACTTCGAGGTCGACGTGTTCACCTCCGATTCGGCCGATTTCTCAAAGAGTATCGGAGTGCGCCACCACTACATGAAGCACGCCCCGGCCAGCTTCGGAGCGCATCATCTCGCCTACTACTCTTGGCTGGTGGCTCAAACTCGGCAGATGGGTGATGTCGTCAAGGTCTTTGGCAGCAACATCCCCAGCCTGCCGGTGCTAAGGGCGCTCTCGGGGAAGCCGATGATGGTCACCTATCAATATGACTACGCAGAGCAGACACGCCAGAACGAGAGGTCGGGCCTCAAGTATCACTTGGCGCCCTTGGCGGAGCGTGCATCACTGCGTGGTGCGGATCTCGTGCTCGTCACAACGGCTCGGCTCCAGCGCAAAGTCGAACGGATGGGTGGGCTCCGAACCCTCCTGCTGCCCAACTGGGTCCAGTTACCATTGCCCGAGGAGTTCGGGGCCGGTCCTAGGCAGCCGCTGAGCGTCATGTACGCCGGACGTCTGCACTGGAGCAAAGGCCTCGCGGTTCTTCTCGAGGCGTTCCAGGAGGTGCAGGCAAGCGCAGCTGGCGCTACCTTGACGCTATGCGGCGACGGAGAGCTTCGCGGGCAGCTTGAGGGCGAGATTCGGAGTCTCGGCCTGCGCAACGTTGTCATGACGGGTGGGGTACCCCACTCGGAGATCATGACTCGGCTGCGTGCGACAGCAGTCTTCGCCCTACCGACTCTGACCATGGAAGGTCATCCGAAGGCGCTCATCGAGGCTATGGCGGCTGGCGCAGCGTGCGTTGCCACCGACGTCCCCGGCAACGCAGACGTGATCGCTGACGGGCGCAATGGCCTTCTAGTACCTTCTGGGAACGCGAGCGCTCTCGCCGGCGCGATCCTGCGCGCTCTTGGCGACGAGGGTCTGCGCAGTCAGCTGTCGCGCGCGGCTCAGGAATCGGTTCGCGAATGCGAGTTTTCGACTGTCGTGAACAAGGAGGTGGCCGTACTTCAGGAGCTGGCGAACAACGGGGCTCGGCAACAGCACCTTCCACAGCGGGGGCCTTTGACGAATCAGGCGTACTGGGCCTCGGCGTGGCGTCGGCAGCCGAGGAGTAGACGCAGCCTGAGGGCACCATGGCACAAGGATTGGCTCGAGTTTCAACGCTCTGTGCTACCGCGAGAGCACGGGCTCCGTCTTCTTGAGGTCGGGTGCGCTGCATCCCGCTGGCTCCCGGTCTACGCGAAGGATTTCTCGTATCGCGTCACGGGTATCGACTTCGATCCGGTTGGCTGCGATCTTGCTCGTCGGGCGTTGTCCGAGCATGGTGCAGTTGGCGAAGTCTTGTGCGGGGACTTCTTCTCCCTCGCCGCTTCGTTGCAGGAGCGCTTCGACGTGGTGGTGTCGTATGGCTTCCTCGAGCATTTTGACGGACAGCAAGCGGCCCACGCGCTGGGTGCGTGCCTCAGATCGGGTGGCACACTCTTTGCGACAGTCCCCAACCTGCATGGCGTGCCTGGTTTGCTAGGCTTCGCCAGCGAGAACTGGAGACCCACCCACGTTGCATACACTCTCGAGAAGCTCAGACGTGTGTTCAAAGAGGCCGGCTTCGAAGACGTCACGTGCGCGTACGCCGCCGGCTACGGTGTCCCAGTTCCAAGACCTCGCGGGTGGCGCAAGGCGTTGCTTCCGTTGCACGGTGCCATGTGGCTGTACCTTCTCGCGGCGCACGGAACCTATTTGCTAACAGGGCGGGCGCTTCGGGGGCCGCACACCGCGTCGTCTCTCATGCTGGTCGCCAAGAAACCCGCCTCGCATGGCGCCGAGCCGGGGCCTGCTTGCTGATCACGGCAGCCGGTTGCGACTTGATTCGTGCGCGTTGGCTGGAATAGGGAGTTGGGTGAAGGGGACGAAGAACACCACGTGCGAATCGCAATGACTGGAGCCGAGGAACTGCCAGCAGGAGCGGTGCCGAACGGGGAGTCGATGCCATGTTGTGGCGTCTGGGAGCGCACCATCGCGCTACCTCCTTCCGCGACGCGAGCCACACACGATCGGCGGAGGGGTTGGCTGGCGTGCGTGTGGTTGGGTCTTCGTCTTTCCGCGGGGACCCTCCCCGATCGCTGCAAGGGTAGGCAGGTGGGAACACATTGCCCGCTGACTGAAGCGCGCACGAACCCTCCTGTGGGCGTGAGGCTGCGCATCGCCCACATCGGTTCCAAGGGCGTTCCCTCCGGCGGCGGTACAGAGCGCGTGGTGGAGGCGCTGGCGGTTCGGCAGGCAGCCGCGGGCCACCGTGTCACTGTGTATGGCAGCGCGCTGGTCACGCGCGGCGGATGGTACAAGGGCGTGCGGGCCATCGCCGTGAGCACCGCTGCGGGGAGGCACGCAGGGCCGACGCTGCTCGGCATCAAGTGCGCGCTGCATGCCGTGCTGCTCGGCGACTACGACATCATCCACGTGCACGGCTTTGAGAACGGGTTCGTGCTGCCGATCCTGGGACTGCGCTACCCGACGGTGATGACGTTCCATGGGCGTGGGCCGGTGGGCAAGTGGGGCAGGATCGCGTGGACGCTCATGCATTCCATGGAGCCCCTCAGCATGAAGTGCGCGAGCGTGACGACCTCGGTGTCGCTGCACGACGCAAAGGAGCTCAGTGCACAATACGGGCGGCCGGTCGCCCATGTTCCGAACGGTGTCCCTTCGGACGTAGCCCTAGACAAGGAGGCGGCCTCCCGACTCCTCGAGCGTCATGGCTTCCGCGGCGGCCGCTTCTGGCTATTCTGTGCGGCGCGTGTTGTGCCTTCGAAAGGCTGCCTCCTGCTCTTGCGGGCGTACCGTCGCGTGTCGGGCGCCCCGCCGCTGGTGGTCGTGGGAGACTTCGGGCACTCGCCGGATCACGCGGCGGAGCTGCGGGCCGCTGCAGATGGTCTGGACGTTCACTTCGTGTCGCTCGTCTCGGATCAACGTGTCTTGCTCGGGCTTCTCCAGTCGGCGAGTGCGTTTCTCTTTCCTTCGGACTCAGAGGGTATGTCCATGATGCTGCTTGAGGCCATGGCCTATGGCGGCCCTGTCGCCGCCGCCGATATCCCCGCAAACAGAGATGTCGTTGGCGACTCCGGCGTGCTCGTGCCGTCCGGTGAGGTCGACGCGTGGGTTCGAGTTCTCACCATGTTGCGCACCGCCGACGACGCAGACCTTGCCTCACGACGCGCAGCTGGGCGGCAGCGCGCTGTCAGGGGATTCGACTGGGACGCCATCGCCGACGCCTACGAGCGCGTCTACGAAGAGGCACTGGCCCGGTCAAGCAAGGGTAGGGCGACGCAGACCGCCTGACTGACTCGTCGCTGCGTTCGAGGGCTGGAAGCCCTATAATCCGTCCCAGCATCGGCGTACGCTTCTGTGCACATGCTGGTGGGGCCATGCGATGACTCTGAGGGGGGTCAGCGCCTTGATGACAGGCGATCCGGGGCCACGCGTGCCGTTCGTCGACCTGCGGGCGCAGGCGCGCGAGCTGCACGACGAATTCTACGAAGTCTTCGAGTCGGTGACCTCGTGCGCTGCCTACACGATGGGGCCCGAGCTCAAGCAGTTTGAGGCTGCCTTCGCCGAGTACTGCGGTACCGCGTACTGCGTCGGCGTGAGCAGCGGCACCGACGCTGTGCGCTTGGCGCTGCAGGTGGCGGGGGTGGGGCCGGGCGACGAAGTCGTCGTCCCGGCCAACACGTTCATCGCGACCACCGAGGCGGTCAGCCACCTCGGCGCTAAGCCGGTCTTCGTCGACTGCCTGCCCGACACGGCGTTGATCGACCCGGCAGCGGTCGAGCGCGCCGTCATCGCCGCCACGCGGGCGATCCTGCCCGTGCACCTCTACGGGCAGCCGGCTGACATGAGCGCCCTGGCGGCGATCGCCGAGCGGCACGGGCTCGTGCTCGTCGAGGATGCCTGCCAGGCGCACGGCGCGCGCCACGCAGGCGCGCGCGCCGGCTCGTTCGGCCTGACCGCCGCCTTCAGCTTCTACCCCGGCAAGAACCTCGGCGCCCTCGGCGACGGTGGCGCCGTGACGACGAGCTCCGAGCAGCTCTACGAGCGCCTGCTGCTCTTGCGCAACCACGGCCAGGAGAGCAAGCACGTGCACCGCGAGGTCGGCTGGTGCAACCGCCTGCACAACCTGCAGGCCGGCTTTCTGCTCAAGAAGATCGCCTATCTGGAGGAGTGGAACGAGGCGCGCCGCCGCGCGGCGGCGCGCTACGACGAGCTGCTCGACGCCGTGGACGGCGTCGAGCCGCTCGGTCGCCGCGAAGGCGCCGAGCACGTCTACCACCTGTACGTCGTCCAGGTGCAGGAGCGCGACGCGGTGCGGGCGAAACTACAAGACGACGGTATCGAGACCGGCATCCACTACGCCGTGCCGTTGCACCTGCAGCCCGCCTACGCTGAGCTGGGGTACACGCAGGGCGACTTCCCGGTCGCCGAGCGTTTGGCCGGGCGTATCCTCAGTCTGCCGATGTTCCCCGGCATCAGCGACGAGCAGATCGAGTACGTGGTCGAGCGGCTGGGGGCGGCAGTCTCCTTGGCTTGATCAAGAGAGGGACGATGACGAGAAGGGGCCCCGCATCGTGAACGAGCGCAGCCGGCTTGTCGCCGCCTCGGTCGCGGCCGACGTCGGTGTCGTCGCCGTCAGCCTCGCCTTGGCCTTCGAGTTCCACGGAGCGTGGCGCGGGGCCGACTGGAGCCTCACGCCGATCGTGGGCGTGACGGCGCTGCTGGCCCTCGCCGTGACCCTCCTCACCTTCACCGCCGTCGGCCTCTACAAGTATGAGGTCTACGTGTCGCGGCCGCTGCATCTGACGACGTTGCTCAAGGGCGTCGTCGTGGCGCTCGTGATCGGCGCCACCCTCACGTTCTTCTTGCGCGAGCCGGTCGTCACTGCCTCGCGCTTCGTCGTCTTCACGATGTTCGTGTTGGTCTTCGTGCTCGCCGCCGTCGTGCGCATCGGCGTGCTCGACCGGCTGTACCGGCGCGCCGCCGCAGGCCCGCGCGCCACGGTCGTCGTCGGGCGCTCGCTCGAGAGCGGCGTGCTCGTCAGCCGTCTCAAGGAACTGCGCGGCTACAACCGCGTCAAGCTGCTCGAGCCCAAGAGCGCCCACCGCAACGGCCACGATGCCGAGCCCGGCCTGCTCGCCTTCATCGAGCAGCTCGAGCCGGCGCCCCGGCAGGTCTTCATCGATGCCGGCAGCGTCGGGCACAAGGCGGCCCTCGACCTCGTGGGCGCCGCGCGCCGGCGTGGCGCCCAGGCGTACGTCGTGGGCCGCCTCCTCGGGCCCGCTCGATTCGACCCGCCTCCTGATCCGCCTCTTCGAGCTGCCCGTGATGCACGTGCGCCACGACCCCGAGCGCGACCGGCTCTCGCCGCTCAAGCGCGGCTTCGACGTCGTTGCCTCAGCCGCCGCGCTCGTCCTGCTCTCGCCGGTCTTCCTCGCCATCGCCGTGGCCGTCAAGCTCGACTCGCGCGGCCCCGTGCTCTTCCGCCAGGAGCGCGTCGGCATGCGCGGGCGCCCGCTTCAGCTTCTACAAGTTCCGCACCATGGCGGCCGACAACGACTCCGCCCGTCACCGCGAGTACGTCGTGCGCCTCATCAACGGCGACGCCGAGGCGCACGACGGTCGGCGAGGGCGACGAGATCTTCAAGCTCGCCGACGACGACGCGCGTCACCCGCGTCGGCCGCTTCCTGCGGCGCTACTCGCTCGACGAGCTGCCGCAGCTCCTGCAACGTGCTCAAGGGCGACATGAGCGTCGTCGGGCCGCGACCGGCTCTCGACTACGAGGTCGAGGCCTACGGCGACTGGCACCGCCTGCGGCTCACGGCGATGCCCGGCATCTCGGGGGTCTGGCAGGTCGCCGGGCGCAGCCGCGTCTCCTTCGACGAGATGGTGTTCCAGGACGTCATGTACGCCTACAATCAGTCGCTGCTCGACCGACATCAGCATCTGCCTGCGCACGATCCCCGTGGTCCTGCAGGGCAGAGGTGCGGTCTGAGGAGGAAGAGGGGGAGCACGTGTCATCGGAGAGCATCGCCGTCGGGCTGGTCGGCTACGGCTACTGGGGCCCCAACCTGCTGCGCAACTACATGGAGCTGCCGAGGCGGCGCGTGTCAAGTGGGTCTGCGACACGCGCCCGCAGCAGCTCGAGCAAGGCGAAGACGCCGCTACCCGGCCGCTGCGCGGCACCACCGACTACGACCGAGGTGCTCGCCGACGACCGAGGTCGACGCGGTGCTCATCGCCACGCCGATCTCGACGCACTACCCGCTCGCCAAGGCGGCGCTCGAGGCCGGCAAGCACGTCTTCGTCGAGAAGCCGATGACCGGCCGGCCGCGGCGAGGCCGCGCGAGCTCGTGCGAGCTCGCCGCCGACCGCGGCCTCACGCTCATGGTCGGCCACACCTTCGTCTACAGCCCGCCGGTGCGCAAGGTCAAGGAGATCATCGACTCCGGCGAGCTCGGCGACATCTACTTCGTCACCACGTCGCCGCGTGAACCTCGGGCTGCACCAGAAGGACGTCAGCGTCGTCTGGGACCTCGCCCCGCACGACCTCTCGATCCTCCACTACTGGCTCGGCGAGGCCGGCCTCCACCGTGTCCGTGCTCGGCCGCGGCTGCATCGGCAGCCGAGCATCCCCGACGTCGCCTTCATCAACCTGCGCTTCCCCAGCGGCGTCATCGCCGAGGTGCAGGTCTCGTGGCTCTCGCCGGTCAAGCTGCGCCGCACGATCGTCGTCGGCAGCAAGAAGATGCTGGTCTACGACGACACCGAGAACGTCGAGAAGGTCAAGATCTTCGACCACGGCGTGGACTTCAAGGACCCCGAGACGTTCGGCGAGTTCCAGCTCTCGTACCGCACCGGCGACATCGTCTCGCCGAAGATCGACAACGCGCGAGCCGCTCGTTCGTCGAGGCGACGCCACTTCGTCGAGTGCGTCGCGACCGGCAGGCCGGCCCATCACCGACGGCGCGGCCGGCCTCGCGGTCGTCGCCTCGCTCGAGGCCGCCGAGCACTCGCTGCGCCACGACGGCGGCATGCGAGCCGATCGACACGATCGGCGCCGGCGACCGGTGGCTCGCGCAGCGGCTGCGATGACGCCGCGCGAGCGCGCCCGGACGGGCGAGCGTGCGCCGGCAACGTCGCCCTCGGCGCCGGGCTGCGACCTGCAGCCGCCCTGCGTCGTCGGCAAGGCGCCGCGCGGCGCCGCCGAGGGCGAGCTGCCGCTCGCATCGGCGCGCGGCGCCGTCGATCCGCCCATTCACGACCATCTACGCCGGCAGCATCATCGGCGACCGGCTGCAGACCGGCCAGGGCGCCTCGATCCGCGAGGACAACGTCATCGGCGACGACGTCTCGATCGGCACCAACGCGGTGCTCGAGTTCGGCAACCGCATCGGCAACCGGGTGCGCATCCACTCGCGGCTGCTTCCTCGAGATGGTGACCATCGAGGACGACGTCTTCATCGGCCCCAACGTCGTCTTCACCGACGACCCGCACCCGATGAACTGCCCGCGCTACAAGGAGTGCAAGGGCGGCGCGGTGGTGCGCCGGCTGGCGCGCATCGGCGCCAACTCGACGATCCTGCCGGGCGTCGAGATCGGCGAGAACGCGCTGGTCGGCGCCGGCTCCGTGGTGACTCACGACGTGCCGGCCGGGCATGGTCGTCGCCGGCAACCCGGCCCGCGTCATCAAGCCGGTGGCTGAACTCGAGTGCCCGCCCGGCTACTTCGAGCGGCCCTACGACTGGCCGCCGTACAACGCGCCGCGTTGAGCGGCGACGGCCTCACGATCATGCAGGGTGCGCCGCCGGCTTCGCGAATCCGGTAAACTGCATTCGCATCCCGGCAGGGTGCAGCCCCATCCCGAGAGGATCCCGGCCGAATGAGCACTGTGTACAGTTCTGGCAACGGCCGCAACGTGCCGGCCTACGGGCCCGCCGTCGGCCCCGAGGAGGAGGGCCTCACCCTCCGCGACTACCTCGACGTGATCTGGCGACGCAAGTGGATCATCCTCCTCGTGGTCGTCGTGGCGACGGGCGCCGCGTACTTCTTCAGCGCCCGTCAGGCCGAGGTCTACCAGGCCGCAGACCGACCTCATCTACGAGGAGTCCATCGACGTGGCCAACCCGCTCACCGGATTGTCAGGCTCCAGCGACGTGTACGGGCGTGCCGCCGAGCTGCAGTCGGTCGGGGCCGTGATCCAGAGCCCCGACATGCGCGAGCGCACCGCCGAGGTCCTCGCCGGAGAAGGGTTCGCGGTCGACCTCACGGCCGCCGAGGACGCCCCCGTCAGCGTCACCGCGGAGGTGCCCGAGACCGGCGCCGACGCCTACACCAACAACATCGTCTCGATCATCGCCCAGAGCGAGAGCCCCGAGCTCGCGGCGGCGGCAGCCAACGCCTACGCCGCGGCCTTCGTCGACTCGCGGCAGCAGCAGCATGAAGGCCCAGATCACGGTCGCGGTCAAGGCCATCAGAGTCCAAGCTCGTCGAGTACCAGGGCGCCGCCAAGGAGTCGACCGACTACCTCGTGCTGCAGCAGCGCCTGCAGCGACCTCGAGATCGCCTACGCCACCGCCACCGGCAACTTCCGGGTGCTCGTGCCGGCCGTCGGTGCCGACGGCGCCGTACGCGCCGCGACCCGCTGCGCAGCGCCATCCTCGGCTTCGCCGTCGGCCTCTTCGCCGGCATCGGCCTCGCCTTCCTGCTCGAGCAGTTCGACACGCGCCTGCGCCAGCCCGAGCGAGATCGCCGCGGTCCTGCGCCAGCCCATCCTCGGGCGCATCCCGCGCATCTCCCGCAAGCTGCTCGGCGAGAGCGCCGCTGGTCACGCTGACAGCACCCCGAGCGGGCACATCGCCGAGGCGTTCCGCATGGTGCGCACCAACCTCGACTTCATGGCCGTCGACAACGACGTGCGCTCGATCGTGCCGTCACCAGCTGCATGCAGGGCGAGGGCAAGAGCGTCGCCGTCGCCAACCTCGCCGTCGCGCATGGCGCTGGCCGGCAAGAAGGTCGTCGTCGTCGACGCCGACCTGCGGCGCCCGCGCCAGCACAAGTACTTCGGCCTGGACAACGCAGGCCGGCGTGAGCACCGTCGTCGACCGGCACGCACGACGCTGGTCGGACTCGCTGCAGCGGTCGAGCTGCAGCCGCCGAGCGACGGCGACGACGCGCGCCGAGGACTTCGCCGCGTGGGCGCAAGGGCACCGACGCGCTGTCCCGCGCCTCTACGTGCTCCCAGCGGGCCCGATCCCGCCGAACCCCGGCGAGATCGTCGCCTCGCGCCGCTTCGCGGCGATGATCGAGGAGCTCGCGCGAGGAGGCCGACATCGTGCTCGTCGACTCGCCGGCCATGCTGGCCGTCGGCGACACGTCGGCCATCGCCGCCCAGGTCGACGGCCTGGTCTTCCTGGTCGACATGCACACGGTTCAAGCCGCCCGCAGCTCCTGAGCGCCGCCGATCAACTCGCCAAGCTCCCGTGCGAGCAACTCGGCATCGTGGTCCGCATCGATGGCCGCAAGGCGGGCGGCTCGTACTACCAGCAGTATCAGTACTACTCGAGCGACGGGGACGGCGAGAAGCGCAAGCGTCGCCGCACCGCACCCGCGGGCGCGCACGAGGGGTAGCGGGGTCCGTCCGGGGCGCGACGGGCAGGGCGCTGCCGGGTTCGGTCACGGCAGCCGTTTGTAGACTGCGTCGCGATGCGCGACGCGCAGCACGAGCACCCACACCTCGCGGTCGTTGAAGACGTACAGCACGCGGTAGTCGCCGACCCTGAAGCGCCACATCGGCCGGCCGGGGCCGCGGAGCGGCTCGCCGCGACGCGGGTCGTCGAGCAGGCGCTCCTCGATGGCCCGGCGCACGCGCTCGGTCTCGACACGGCCCAGCGCTCTCAGGTCGCGCTGGGCGCTCCGCCTCCATCGCAGTTCGTTGCGGGGCATAGGCGTCTGCCGGCGGCCGTCAGGGCGTCAGTCGGCCGTTGTCGGCCCCACTCGATCCCTCGCCCTCGACCCAGCCGAGCTCGCGCCACATCTGCTGGGTCGTCAGTGAGGAGTCGGCCGGGTCGTTGAGCCGCTCGAGGGCGATCTGGTGGTCGGCGTACTCGCTGAGGAAGATCTCGACTGCCCGACGCACGACCTCGGCCCGCGAACGGTGCAGCTCGCGCGCGACGTCGTCGAGCGCGGCGAGGACCTCGCTTGAGAAACGGGTGGCCACGACGGTGCTCACGATGGCGCCTCCAGGTGGGCGATAACAAGGGTGACGGATGTTTACAGCGTTGACGTTAGCGCCGCAGGCGCGTCGCCGCAAGCGTCCATCGGCGCCCCGTCGTGTAGACTCAGCGAAGGACACGGGTCCGGCAGCATGGAGGCTGATGAACAACAAGGTCGTGGTGCGGTACGCCGACGGGCGCCTCATCAAGGGCACGACGGCGGATTTCCTGCCCGCCAAGAATCGCTTCCACGTGAGCCTCGCCGGCGCTCCACCCGACGCCGCTCCGATCGATATCCGCACAGAGGACCTCAAGGCCCTCTACTTCGTCAAAGACTTCGCCGGCGAGCCGGGCCGCCCGAAGGTCAACGAGTTCGACGAGGCGCATCCCCAGGCCGGGCGTCGCATCAGCGTGCTCTTCAACGACGGTGAGCTGCTGGTCGGCACGACGGCGGGCTACCAGCCGAGCCGGCCGGGATTCTTCGTCGTGCCGGCCGACCCGGACTCGAACAACGAGCGCTGCTACGTCTTCACGGCCGCGACCCGCGAGGTCACGTTCGTCTGACCCGGCTGGGAGCGGCCGCATACGCTAGACGCTTCTTCGGCCGCGGCCCTGGTTCGTTGCTTCTCACGTCACCCGGACAGTACGATGGGGCCTCGGGCGGCCGCGTGCGGCCGTCGAGGCCCTGCCCACGCGATCCATTGGAGCCCAGCGACGATGCGAGCCTCACGTCTCCTCCTGCCGACGGTCAAAGAAGACCCGGCCGGCGCCGAAGCCGTCAGCCACAAGCTGATGGTGCGCGCCGGCCTCGTGCGCCAGCTCGGCGCCGGGATCTACGTGTATCTGCCGGCCGGCTGGCGCGTCATGCGCAAGATCGAGGCGATCATCCGCGAGGAGATGGACGCGATCGGCTGCCAGGAGCTCCTCATGCCGGTCCTGCACCCCGCGGACATCTGGCAGGAGTCCGGGCGCTACGACGAGATCGGCGACGAGATGTTCCGCCTCAAGGACCGGAAGGGCTCGCCCATGGTCCTCGCGATGACCCACGAGGAGGTCGTCACCTGGCTCGCCGCCCGCGAGCTGCAGAGCTACAAGCAGCTGCCGCAGCTCTGGTACCACTTCCAGACGAAGGAACGCGACGAGGCGCGGCCGAAGAGCGGCATCCTGCGCACGCGCGAGTTCATCATGAAGGACTCCTACAGCCTGGACGCGAGCTACGAGGGCCTGCAGGACAGCTACGAGAGGCACGTCGGCGCCTACGACCGCATCTTCGCGCGCTGCGGCCTCGAGACCATCATGGTGCTGAGCGACCCCGGGATGATGGGGGGCGCGATCTCGCATGAGTACATGGCCTTTAGTGAGGCCGGTGAGGACGAGGTCGCCTTCTGCCGCGCCTGCGGCTACGCGGCCAACGTCGAGCTCGCCGCGGCGGGCGCCGACCGCGAGCCGCCCGAGAGCGAGCGCCAGGCCGACGGCGGGACCCGGAGCGGGGGAGAGGCCGTCCTGACGGAGCGCCGCGAGCTCCACACACCCGACACGCGCACGATCGCCCAGGTCGGCGCCTTCCTCGGCCTGCCGGCGCGCGCCTTCGTCAAGGCGCTCGTTGTGATGACGGCCGCTCCTGATGGCGGCGGAGCCGGCGCCGGCACGCCCGTGAGCGGCGCCGCGGCGGCGATGGGCGCCGTGCCGGCCGTCGACGAACCTGTCGGCGGGCGCCCGTACATGGTCCTGCTCCGCGGCGACCATGCGCTCAACGAGCCCAAGCTCCGCCGTGTGCTCGGCGAGTTCCGCATGGCGACCGCCGACGAGGTGCTGGCGGCGCAGGGCGCCGAGGCGGGGTTCGTCGGCCCAGACCCGACGCCGCTGCCGATCGTCGCCGACGAAGCCCTGCGCCGGGGCCACTACGTCGCCGGCGCCAACAAGCCCGACCACCATGTGAGCGGCGTGTCGGTCGCCGAGCTGCCCGGCGTCGAGTTCCACGAGCTCCGCGCGGCCCAGACCGGCGACCCCTGCCCGAAGTGCGACGGTGACCTCGAGGGCGCCCAGGTGATCGAGGTCGGCAATATCTTCCAGCTCGGCACGAAGTACTCGGTGCCGATGGGCGCCACCTTCCTCGACGAGCGTGGCGCTGAGCAGCCCATCGTCATGGGCAGCTACGGGATCGGCCTCGCCCGCATCGCCGCCGCCGCCATCGAGCAGCACCACGACGCCAACGGCATCGTCTGGCCGACCGGCATCGCGCCGTGGCAGGTGCATCTCGTCCTGGTGCGCGCCTCCGACGACACGCAACGCGGCGTCGCCGAACGTCTGTACGACGAACTGCCCGCCGCCGGCTTCGAGGTCCTCTACGACGATCGCGAGCTCTCGCCCGGCATCAAGTTCAAGGACGCCGATCTGCTCGGCTGCCCGGCGCAGGTCGTGGTCGGCAAGCGCGCCGGCGAAGGGTTCGTCGAACTCAAGCACCGCGCCTCCGGCGAGCGTCGCGACGTCGCCGTCCACGACCTCGGCGGCGAGCTCCGGGCGCTGCTGGGCCGCTGAATCCGGGGGCTCACACAGGCCCTCAGGCACGTCGTCGGGCAGGTTCTCCGGGGTTATCAGGCGTTGTCGCGCCAGACAACGACGCACGAATAGCCAGCCTACGCGTAAAGTGTGTAGCTGTTGCCTCTCAAGTATTCACCCCTGTCGGGCGATATCTGTCACTAGTATGGCAAGCCCATTCACAACGATCGCGCGCAACCGGTTCTCGCGGGAGCGGTTCCCCGAGGCTCTCAGGGGCCTCATGGAGGAGCGCAGCCTGAGCTACCGCCAGCTCGCCTACAAGACGAAGCTCTCGGCCGGTTACCTCAACCATCTCACCAAGGGGACGCGGCCCGTGCCGGCGGACCAGGTGATGGGGGTCATCGCCAACGCGCTCTGCGTGGAGGCCGACTACTTCGTCGAGTTCAGACTCCGTCAGGTGACCGACGTGCTCGACCAGGCGCCGATCCTGGCGGACAAGCTCTACGGGATCCTGTTGCGCGAGCAGCCTGTCTCCGACGAGGTGCTCGCGCTGCTCTCGAATCCACCCAATGACCACAGCAACGGCGGCAACGGCAAGAACGGCAAGAACGGCAACGGCAACGGCAACGGCGACAGTCACTCGGACGACGCGGAGGCGATCGGCTTCTGAGCCGCGAGCGACACTGAGGCGCCTGCCTCCCCAAGAAGAAGGCGCCGACCTCTGGGGCGATGGAGGGCCGGGCTCGCATGAGCCCGGCCCTCCGTGTCTGTCCTCACGCTGTGGATGCCATGCGCGACACTGCCCGGCGCATCCATGCCGTGGAACATCCGCCCAGTGCGGGGCGTTTCGCGTCGCGTCGGCCTCATGTTATGCCGATAGACGTCGCAGGCAATGCGGAGGAGTCGGCAGATGACCGGCTACGCACGCGGCATGATGAAGATGCTTCACCCATCGAGCACCGACTTGGACCCATCAGCAGGAACGGCCGCTCAATGGCCGTCCCGGCAGGTGGCTGCGAGGATCGCGGCCGCACTCTTCGCGGCCTGCGGCCTTTTGAGCCTGGGCAGCCTGATACCGCCCAACCCTGTCGGTGCGGACACGCGAGGCGTCCTTCTCGTCGGGTTGTCCGCGGCGCTCACGGCGTTGATCACCTGGTTCCTGCCGTGGCGCAGATGGCCGCGTTCGGCAAGTCTGTCGCTGGCGGCGGCGGGTCTTGTGCTGGTGGCGCTGCTCAACGTGTACCTGCGCGACTATCCCCAGCTGTACCCCGTCTTCTTTCTCGTCATCTTTCTCTGGATAGGCATCGCACATCCGCGACGCACAGCCCTCTGGATGCTGCCCTTGTTCGCGGTCGCCTACCTGGTGCCCATGATCCGCGCGTCGGGCGACGTGGGGCTGGCGGCCAAGTCCGCCGTCTACGTCGGCGTGATCTGCGTCCTCGTGGCTGAAGCGACGAGCCGGGTGGTCGACCGCTGGCGGCACAGCCAAAGGGCGCTCAACGAGGCTCGCGTGGCCGTCGACGACATCTGCAGGCAGCTCGGTGACGCGGCGCAAGATGCAGCGGAGCTCTGGCAAGCCAGCGCTGCCCGCCTCTGCGCGCTGCTTGACCTGCCGAACTGCGACGTCTACAGCGTGATCGGCGACGAGGAGCTCGTCTGCCTGGGCAGCATGTGCAATGACAAGCCGTACCCCGAGTATCTCGGCACACACGAGGAGGTCTCATTGTGGGGGGTCGAGCGCGAGGCGATGCAGACTCGCAGCCTGGTGCTCATCGCGACGCCTGACGACCCGCGTCTCAATGCCGCGGAGCGCGCCGAGATGCTCGCCTGGAACGAGCGGGCCTTGCTGATCGTGCCGCTCGTGGTCGGCGGCGAGGTGCTGGGGCTTGTGAATCTGGGCGAGCCTCGCGCCGACCGGACGATCACTGCCGAGCAGGCCGCTACGGCCACGTCGATCTGCCGGCTCATCGCGTTGTCGATCCGCGACGCCCAGATCAAGGACAGCCTCGGCGAGCGCACACGGAGCCTCACGGCTCTCCTCGAGGCCACGCAGGCGGTCTCGACATCGGTCGTGCTCGAGGAGGTGCTGGACCAAGTCGCGAATTCCGCGGCCGACATGCTCGGCTCGTCGCAGTGTGTCATCTGGGAGTACGACCCGGCGGCCGAGACGATCATCGAGCGTGCCGTCGTGGGCGAGGCTCCCGAGTACGTGCCGGGCACCGTGACGCCGCTGAGCGAAAGGGTGCCGGATGCCGAGGTGCTGTTCAGCGGTCGGCCGCTCGTCGAGCAGCTTTCGGACCCGCAGCTCGACGCAGGCAGCCGTGCCTCGATGGAGAGGTTCGGCGAGAAGACCTGCCTCACCGTCGCACTGAGGTTCGGCGAGGAGCCCGTGGGTCTGATCGTCGCCATCGAGACGGACGCCGAGCGGCGCTTCACCCCGATGGAGGTCGAGGCGCTCGACTCGCTCGGGCGGCAGGCCGCCGTGGCGATCCACAACGCCCAGCTGTACCGCCGCCAGGACAAGCACGCGCGCCGGCTGGCCTCGCTGCTCGAGTCGAGCCGCGCGATCGCCAGCGCCGGGAGCATGGAGGAGGCGCTGGCGATCGTCATGCGGAGGGCGGTCGAGCTCTTCGAGCTGACGAGCGGCATCGCCTACGAGTACGACGAGGAGCTCGACGCTCTCGTCGCCCGCGCGATGTGGGAGAGGACGCCCAGCGACTGGGACGGGCTGGGCGAGCCGTTGCGCTGGCCGACAGGCCGGTCGAGCGCGAGCTTCTGGCATCGGGTGGTGCGCTTCTCGAGTGCCTGTCCGACCCCGACCTCGACCCGGTCAGTCGGGCGACGATGGAGTACTGGGGCGAGAAGAGCTGCCTGACGGTCACCATGCAGTCGGTCGACGGGCCGATGGGCCTGCTGACGCTCTGTGACTCGGCACGCGAGCGCCGCTACAGCGGACGGACGAGCTGGCGCTGGCGAGCTCACTGGCCGAGCTGGCCGGCGAGGCCGTGCGCACGCGCCAGGCTGCTGCGCCGCCTGCGAGACCTCAGCGAGACCGACTCTCTGACCGGCCTGGCCAACCACCGCAAGATCCACGAGTCTCCTCGCCCTCGTGCAGGCCCGGGCGGAACGCTACGGCACCCACTTCAGCCTGGCCATGCTCGACATCGACGGCTTCAAGCTGCTGAACGACACCTACGGCCATCCGGCCGGCGACATCGTCCTGCGCCAGGTGGCCGGCGCTGCTCGAGGAGTAGACGCGTGCCTCCGACATCGTCGGCCGCTACGGCGGCGACGAGTTCCTGCTCATCCTGCCCGAGACGGCGCCGGCCGAGGCCGCCGCGTTGGCGGAGAAGCTGCGCGCGGCGCTCGCCGAGACGCCCTACGTGACGCCGGCGGGCGAGCAGATCCCGATCCACGCGAGCTTCGGCATCGCCGCCTACCCGCAGGACGGACGCGACAGCAACGAGCTGGTCGCCGTCGCCGACGCCAACCTCTATGCCTCCAAGCGTCGCGGCGGCGATGCGGTCACCGGCGGCGAGGAGGCAGAGACCCGCGCGGAGCGATGATCCGGGAACGTTCGGCCTCTTCGAGTCACTGGTGATCGCCGTCGACAACAAGGACCGCTACACACGCCGCCACAGCGAGGAAGTCACCGAGCACGCTCTGGCGATCGCCGAAGCTCTGGGGCTCCCGGAGAAGAACCAGCGGATCCTGCGGATCGCGGGTCTGCTTCACGACGTCGGCAAGATCGGCATTCCCGACCGCATCCTGCGCAAGCCGGGGCGACTGTCGGAGGCCGAGTACGAACTGGTCAAGGGGCACTCCGCCCTCGGCGGGACCATCATCGCCGCCATGCCTGACGTCGAGGAGATCCGGGCGGCCATCGTCTCCCATCACGAGCGCTTCGACGGCGGTGGATACCCGTACGGCAGGGCCCGCAGCGAGATCCCGCTGCTGGGCCGCATCCTGGCGGTCGCCGACACGTACTCGGCGATGACGACCGACCGTCCGTACCGCAAGGCACTCTCGTCCAGGAGGCTCTCACGGAGCTTCACGCCTGCTCGGGGACCCAGTTCGACCCCGCCGTCGTCGAGGTGTTCGTCAGCCTCGTCGCCGAGGATGCGCCGCCGATGCCGCCCGAGCTCCTCGTCGCCCGGTCGTAGACACCGCACTCCACTCTCGGCGTAGGGTCCATCGGATCCCTCATTGGCGCGGTGTTTTCTTCGTAGTAGCCTGTGATCATCGGCGGCACTCAGAAGGGTCTATGGGGGAGACGCCCCGGCCGCTGTGGCGCAGCCCGGGCCGGGGCCTAGACAAGGGGGGGCCATGCCTGTCCGGCCGCCCGACGCCTACGCCGCGGCCATGGCAGCCGGCCTCGACTACTACGCGACCACCGACCACGACTACCTCATGGAGGCCTGGGAGTGGGAGGAGACCCTGCGGATGGCCGCCGAGGCCACGACGGACAGCTTCCTCGCGATCCCGGGCTACGAGTTCTTCCTGCGCGGCGGCGGCGCCTGCGAGTGCAACGTCTTCGGCGCCACCGAGATGTGCGACGTCATGAAGAAGCCGGGCACGGGCGTGCGCAAGACCGACCACAACCTTTTCAAGAAGCGCCAGCTCAAGTGGACCCCGAACCCGGCCTTCTACGACTGGCTCATCGCCCACGACGCGGTCGCCCAGTTCAACCACCCGCACTATCTGGGCGACGACTTCGACGACTTCGACTACTGGACACCCGCTCGCGACGTCGGCATGGGTGCGCTCGAGATCCACAACTACGGCAGCTTCATTCAGTGGGACTACCTCGACGAGGACGAGCCGGCCTTCAACAAGGCATTGAGCAAGGGATGGCACCTCATGCCGGCAGCCAACTCGGACACGCACTCGGCCGACTGGGGCGCCGGCTCGCCGGTGCGCACTGTGCTCCTCGCCCCGAGCCTGACGCTCGCCGATCTGGTAGACGCGATCCGAGAGCAGCGCGGCTATGCGACGGTGGAGGACGACCTGCACGTGCAGTACACACTCGACGGCCGGGTGATGGGGGAGACCCTCGATAGCGCCCCCGAGGTCGCTACAGCCTGGGTGCGCGCCGAGGACCCGGACGACGACCCGGCCGACGCGATCACGGGGATCGAGATCGTCTCCGACGACAACACCGTCGTGGCGGCGCAGGACTTTGCCGCGGGGAACTCGGTCGAGTGGCTCGTCGAGCTCGATGCGAGCGCCGCCACCTACTTCTACGCGCGCGTCTACACGGCTTCGAACGTGACCGGCGGCCCGGGCCTGACGGCCTGGACGGCGCCGGTGTGGACGGGTCGGTAGGCGCTTCGCGCGCAGCTTCGAGTACTGGTGACCGTGCGCCGAGGGGGCGCCTCCGTGAGGAGGCGCCCCCTCGGCGTTTCAGACCGTCGTCCTGACGCGGAACGTCAGTCGACCATCCTCGTCCAGACTGGGTTCGAGATCGCCCGGTCGCCGTTCACGTCCTCGACGATGAAGCAGTACCAGGACCTCTCGAGGTTGCGGATGCTGAAGACGACCCTCTCGTTGTCTGTCTCGTCCCCGAAGGTCAGACTCCTGATGACGGTGCCGTTGCGCACGACTTCGATCTTCGCAAGGCCGTACGCCGCCTGACCCCTGATGTCGAAGGTGATGCGCGGGCTGCTCTTCTTGACCGCCTTCGTGTCACCGAAGTTGAAGTAGTAGGGCCGCATGAGCGGGCCGGTCGTCACGTAGGCGCGGCCGGCCTTGAGGGCGGCGACGTAGTTCTTCTGGTTGACGCGCAGGTCGAGCGGGATCTTGGCGTACGTGCGCGTGCTGCCCGAGGTGTAAGCCCAGACGTCGTGCACGTCGTCGCCGCCGGTGAGGTAGTGCGTCTTGTTCTGGTTCGTGAGCTTGCCGGTCCAGAGCTCGTAGACCTTGGCCAGCGTGCTCTCGTCGGCGCTCGGGCCCTCGTCCGTCACGCGCGTCGACTGCAGCTCGATGAGGTCGAAGTCGTCCGAGTAGCCGCCGGGGATCGTGTCGGCTTCGTCCGCGGTGAAGTAGCCGTAGGCGATGTAGGGATGCGCCAGGGTGATCGTCATGCCGGCGGCGTGAGCCTCGTCGATGATCTCCTGCGCCGTCCCTGCCGGGTCGACGAGGACCGGCGCGGCGAGGCTCACCTGGTAGGTCACGAAGTGCGCCCAGATGGGGGAGACCTCGTTGGCCGAGATGAAGGGCGTGCGCGCGGCTCGCCGAGAGGTCCTTGACGGTCTGGTTGTTGGCGACGGAGTCGTGGTCGCTCACGAGCGTGAAGTCGAGGCGCCCCGCGAGCTGCGACTGCACCAGGTCCCGCGGCGGCGTGACGCCGTCCAGGATGTCCGAGTGGTGGTGCAGGTCGGCGCAGAACCAGCGCCCCACGCTGGGCGTGAAGAGCGTCTGGACCGCCACGCTCACGGTCCTGTCCACGCCCTCCTCGATGGTGACGTCGCGGACGGCCATCTGCGAGGTGAACTTGTCGCCCGAGGTGACGTTCAGAGTGATGTCGCCGGCCGCCACGTTGAAGCGGGCGATGCCGACGTCGTCGAGGTCGGTGAAGAAGACGCTCTTGCCGAGGTAGCCGACGACCGGCGCGGTGCCCCCGGTCACGTCGATCCGCCCGTCGATCCGCGTGGTCGTGCCCTCCTTCTTGACCTTGACGGTCAACGTGCTCTCGGCCACGAGGTCGGCGAAGTCCTGCGTGAGCGCGTCGTCCTCCGTCGACCGTCACGTCGACCTTCTCGGTCGGCGAGTAGTCCTTGGCGACGGCGTAGAGCTCGTAGTCACCGGCGGGCAGCTCGAGGGTGTAGAGACCGCCGTCGGCCACGACCCAGGTGAAGGTCTCACCGTCCTTCTCGACGATCACGATCGGCGGCTCGGGGAACGCGTCCGCGGCCGGCGTGACCGTCGCCGCAGACGGTGCCGGACGGGTCGCGCGCGCTCGTCGACCACGGCCTTGACGAAGCGCGAGATGCTGGCGCTGTCCTCGAACTGGATCATCGCCTCGAAGGTCATCGCCTCGCCCGGCGCGATCGTGCTCGTCTGGTAGAGGTCCTTCCAGCCGGTGCCGCCGTCGTAACGTCGGCGGCGGGGAAGTGGAGGCCGATGGCGTAGTCCTTGTCGTAGCCGAGCACGTACTTGCCGTAGTGGTCGGAGCACGGTGTAGCTGTCCGAGTCCGCGAACGGACCGAACATGTACCCGCCGTTGGTGCAGAACGTGTAGCCGCAGTAGATGTCGGTGTAGGTCGCGCCGCTGGCGACCGGGTTGGTGGCGACCGTCTCGAGCGGCGACGAAGCTGCTGCCCGGTCGACCGTGAAGGTCGTGACCAGCTCGATCTCCTCGTAGTCGCGCGCGACCGTGACGACGGCCTTGTCGACGGTGTCGACCGGCACGGTGACGGTCTGGTAGGTGTTCGGCCAGGCCGCCCAGCCGTTGGGCAGGAAGTCGACCAGCGTCAGCCGGTCGAGGCCCGGGACGCCGTGCGTCGTAGGTGGCGCCGTCGAGGATGCTGCCGTTGGGCACGCCCCACGGCGGCGTCGTGTCGACGGCGAAGGCGATGGCGAAGTTGCCGTTCTCGACGGTGATGTCGTTGGCGCCCATGCAGGTGCCGTTGATGATCGTCGTCGGGCCCGTCGGTGACCGTGACGTCCGGGCTCGCTCGACGGCCCATGCGGCGGGCACGAAGAGCGCGCAGACAGCAGCGACAGCGCGGTGTAGCTGCGCTGCATTCTTCCTCCTTCAGTGGACCCTACCTCGAACGTCGGCTTGACGCTTCGGCTGCGACCCTCGGCCTCCTCTCTGCCGCTGCGGCGGCCATGACGCAACCATAGATGAGAAACGCCGGCAACGAAACAGTTGCGGTCGAGAGGTCGGGGCATAGACTGGCGACGAGTCGCCGCGGCCGGTTCGCCGACCGCCGCCGACGAGGTCCAGTATCGCGTTCAAGCGTCCAAGGAGGGACAGCGATGAAGCGATTGGCCGCACTTGCCTGCCTGGTCGGACTGGTGCTCCTGCTCTTATGTAGCGGGCGTCGCCTGGGGCGCGTGCACCACGATCATCGTCGGCAAGGACCTGACCACCGACGGCTCGGTGCTCATCGCCCACAACGAGGAGCTCGGCCACGACGCCTGCCAGCACTACGCCGTTTACCCGGCGCGGCCCGGCGGTGACTACGAGCTCTACTCGGGCGGTACGGTCAGCCGAGCCGTTCACCACTTACGCCTACATCACCTCGCAGGTCTTCGACAAGGACTACATCCCCGGCGACATCACGGCGGGGCTCAACGAACACCAGGTCGCGATCTTCAACAACATGGCCTGGAGCACGGAGTACCCGGAGTACCCGTGGAGGGTGTACCCGGGCGGCGTGATCTGGACGGAGTTCAACCAGCTCGCCCTGCAGGCCGCCTCGTCGGCGCGCGAGGCCGTACAGATCATGGGGTACCTGTCCGAGACCCGCCAGCTCAGCGCCGACCCGGGGACGATCTTCGGCATCGCCGACCCCGATGAAGGCTGGTGGATCGAGATCGCCCGCGGCGGGCAGTGGGCCGCGGTGCGCGTCGCCGACGACGAGTCCAGCATGCGGGCCAACTGCTTCCGCATCGGCGAGATCGACTTCGCCGACACCGACGGCTACCTCTGGTCGACGCAGCCTCATCGACTACGCGGTCGCGATGGGCTGGTACGACCCGGCCGACGGCCCCTTCGACTTCGCCCGGGTGTACGCGGCAGAGGACAGCCTCGTCAACCCGTCCAATACGGTCCGTCACGAGATGGTGCAGTGGGCTCTCGACGCGTGCGGGAGCAGGATCGGCAAGGCCGACCTCATGCGCATCCTGCGCTGGCACTACGAGGGCACCGAGTACGACCTCAGCGAGGACTACGCGATCTCGCCGCACTCCACCGACGCGCGCACCGTCTGCCGCCTGAGCACCGAGGTGAGCATCGTCGCCCAGCTGCGCGGCTGGCTGCCTTCGGAGATCGGCGGGGTCATGTGGATGAGCCTGAAGACCCCGTGCAGCAGTGTCTACGTGCCCTGGTACATGGGCATCACCCGGGTACCTGAGGCCTTCACGATCGGCACCGACAAGGCGACCGAGGGCTCCGCCTACTGGGCGTTCCGTGACCTCGCGCACTACGTCGACAATCACTATGCCGAGACGTACGCGGCCGTCCAGAGCGACTGGAGCCTGTTCGAGGGGCGGCTCTTCAGTGACCAGGCGAAGGTCGAACGCCGGGCGCTGGCGCTGTACGCCGGCGATCCCGCCGCGGCCGCTGAGTATCTCACGACGTACTCGGGCAAGGCCGGGATGCGCTCCGTGCGCCACGCTCTGCTGCTGCGGGAGACCGTCGAAGAGTTTGTCAAGACGAAGTGATGTGGACGCCGCGAGGCGACTCGTGAGGTGTTGTCAGGCGTGGCAACACCGCCTCAGGTACTGCGCCTCAACCCTGTCTTCTGTCCGACGAAGGGAGGAGGTTAGAAGCCGTCAAAGATTGATCAGGCAGGTGCCTGGTGGCGGGGGCCGCCTTCCAGGCTGCGGGATCCTGTCTGAGTTCACCCCGAAGCCCGTGAGGGGGTGAGTGTCTGGGGTCGATCTTCGTGCCGCTTTGACGAATCACGCGATCTTGCCATCGGTATGCCACGCCCGTGGCGGCAAGCGCAGGGGTGCGGCGCACACAAGGGGGATACCAGTGAAGCACAAGAAGCTCATCGTCGTTCTCGTCGTGCTCGCCATGGCGATCACAGCGAGCATCGCCTACGCATGGTGGAGCGACACCGTGACGTCAGACACCAACACGGTCGCCACCGGCGAGGTGGCTCTCGAGATGGCCGGCCTGCCGATCGACGCCAGCGGCCTTGTTCCGCAGAACGACCCCGCTGCCGACGCAGTCGACGCCGCGTACGCCGACGTCACGTACTTCTGGGTCAAGAACGACAGCACGGTCCCGCTGATGTTCTACGGCTGGCTCAGCGACGGATCCGACGACAGCAACATCCGGTCCTACGTCAACGCCCGCATCACGCTTCTGGGCAGCGCGACCGCGCCTGACTGGTGGACCTTGCCCGACGGTTGGGAGGGCACGTTCCAGGACGGCGGCCCGTACGACGTGTTCGACGGCACGGTCGCCGATCTTTGGAGCGGGCAGACTGCCGGCAAGCTCTATCTCAGCAGCCGCTACTGGGATGGCAGCGACTGGATCCACACCCTGCTCGAAGAAGGCGAGTACGCCGTCTATCGGGTCGCCATCTGGCTCGACAGCACCGCGCCCGACAGCGCGCAGAACGCCACGCTGAGCTTCAAGATCAACTTCACCGGCATTCAGGAGGAAGGCTGGGTCGACTGACGCAGGCCGTACCGACCGTGAGCCCGGTGCTCGACCACAGGGGCACCGAGCCTCGGAGTCCGGCTGAGTGACGCGCGACTGCGCGGGGCGGGCGGCGGCGAGCCGCCGCCCGCCCCGCGCCACCCGCGTCGCCGAAGCGGCACATGATCACGCACAGACTCCCAGACAGGGACGCCAAGTGAAGCGGGCGCTCGTCACCTTCGAGTGCTCGCGCTGCGGTGCCATGCTGCCGGACGCGGACGCCTTGAAGGCCCACGCGCTCCGGCACGCGCGCTACGATCTGCACGACGGGCGGCCGGCTCCCGTGCGCCCGGCCGTGACGTTCGCGTGCGCGCATTGCGGCGCCGGTTTCCAGACCAGCGCCGGCCTGAGAGGCCACGCCCTCGAGCACGGCGAGATTCTCGCCGAGACGCCGGCGCTCGTCGGCGACACGGGGCGCCCCGCCGCACTCCGGGAGGCGCCGCCCGAACCTCCGGTCGCGCTCCCGCCTGACGTCCTTCGCCCGGCGCCGCTCGCCGAGCGGCGCATGGCGAGACACGCACGCCGGGCGCACAGCATGACCAAGGCCGTCGCCATGCTGGCCGCGACCATCGTCCTCCTCGTGCTGGGCGCCGCGACCGCGCTGGCCGGTTCACCGGCTCGACGTCGGGGTCGGCCAGCATCTCCACCGGCACCTGGGGGAGCCACCTGAGCTTCAGCCCCGGCGACTCGCGGGCGGTGCACTGGCCGGACGCGGGGCCCGCGCAGCTCCTCCCGGTCGCGACGTGCGACGACCAGGGCAAGATCTCTCTCGACTTCGGCGACCGCCTGCCGGGTACCGGCCATTTGTGGTGCGACGTGCTGCGCGTGACCTCGGCCGCTCCGGAGTCGCTGCGCGTCACCTTCGCCACGGACGGCGCGACGGCGGCCTTCGTCGGCAGGGTCTGGCTGGCGAGCGGCCCGTCGCCGGACCGCCTCGATCCGGACGAGACCAGGAGCGTCGCGGTCCGCTTCGCGGTGCCGCGGACGACCGCTCCCGGCACGTACGACGGCACCCTCGTCGTGGCCGTCGCCGGCGGGACCGAGCGTCACGAGTTCCCCATGACCGTCACGATCGTCGGCGCGAGGCCATGTCCCTCGCCGAGTCCTTCGGGCACGCCGACAGATGCGCTTGAGCCGGCCGACGCGCCGTCGCCCGAACCGAGCCCATCCGCTTCGTCGAGTTCTTCGCCCAGCCCCGAGCCGTCGCCGGCGCCCGCTCTGCTCTTCACTCTCGAGCCGGGCTTGACGACGGTCCTGTCGGGCCAGAGCCCTGAGGCTCCGGTGGCGCAAATCCTGCACGACGGCACGCTGGCGCTCGACTTCGGCGAGGTGCCGGCCGACGAGGCGACCATCTTCGCCGACGTCGCGCGCATGACGTCCGCGGCCGGCGAGACCGCCGGCGTGACTCTGGCGCTCTCCGGCCCGGCTGCCGCCGTCGTGCAGCGCGTCGGCTTCTCCGACGGGGCGGGGGGCATCGTCTGCGACGACTTGACGCTCGCGGCGGGGGAGACCGCACAGCTCGCCTTCGGGTTCGATCTGGGCGCCGACTCGCCGTGCGGCCTGCAGCAGGGCACGCTGACCGTCATCGCCGAGCTGGACGACGGCTCCGTGCAGCAGTGCGAACTGCCTCTCACCGTCACCGTCCTGCCGATTGTCGCCTCCCCGAGCCCCAGCGCGAGCGCCAGTCCTAGCCCGACCGCCAGCCCCAGGTCGCAGTTGCAGCCCCAGCGCCTCGCCGAGCCCGTCGACGACGCCCGCCGTCTGGGTGCCTTACCTGCGCGGGCTCTTCCCGAGCCCGTTCGACGATCCGTGGCGACCGGCGGTCCTCGTCGTTATGTGGGGCGACTAGCCTTCAAGGGGAATCGGCCGGGGCTCAACGCCTCGAAGTCCGAAGCCACTCGGGCAAGGCAGGCGCCGGAGCCGGGTCTGTGTATACTCCGTTCCCGATCCCCACCGTCCACGAAGGTCGTGCCCTTGAAGCTCATCGTCACCGAGAAGAACATCGCCGCGAAGAAGCTCGCGGAGATCCTCGCCGTCGGCAAGCCCAAGACCGACAAGGTCTACAACACGCCCGTCTACACGTTCCGCCGCGACGGCGAGGACTGGATGAGCATCGGGCTCAAGGGCCACATCCTCGGCGTGGACTTCCCGCAGCAGATCGTCTTCGGCGACGGCACGTGGGACGCGGTGTGGGAGGACGACGCGATCGAAGGCGCCGGTCGCGACGATCCCCGCGCTCGACTGGTTCCGACGCCGCCCGTGGCCGCAAGAAGAAGCCGTTCACGGCCGACGGCGTCGACCTGAAGACGTGGAAGCTCGCGTCGCTGCCGTACCTCGTGTGGGCGCCCATCGGCAAGACGCCGGCCGAGCGCGAGCTGATCCGCGCGCTCAAGAACGTCGCCAAGAAGGCCGACGAGATCGTGATCGCGACCGACTTCGACCGCGAGGGCGAGCTCATCGGCAGCGACGCCGCCGCGCTCGTGCGCGAGGTCAACAAGAAGGCGCCGATCACGCGCGCGCGGTTCTCGGCGATCACGAAGGACGAGGTCGAGCGCGCCTTCGCCGAGCTCGTCACCGGTCGACGACTGCCTCGCGCAGGCGGGCGAGTCGCGCCAGGACATCGACCTGGTGTGGGGCGCGGTGCTCACGCGCTACCTGACGATGGCCAAGTACTCCGGCTTCGGCAACGTGAAGTCGGCGGGCCGCGTGCAGACGCCGACGCTCGCGCTCATCGTCGAGCGGGAGCGCGAGCGCGAGGCGTTCGTGCCCGAGATCTACTGGACGGTGAAGGGCGCGTTCCGCTCGCGCGGCGCCGAGCGGCCGAGTTCTCGGCCGGGCACGCCACCGAGCCGCTTCAAGAGCGAGGCCGAGGCCACGCGCGTCATGGACGCGATCGCCGGCAAGACGAGCGGCACGGTCACCGCCGCCGAGAAGAAGCGCCGCAAGGTCGCGCCGCCGACGCCGTTCAACACCACCGCGCTGCAGGCCGCCGCCGCCGCCGAGGGCATCACGCCGGCGCGCACCATGCGCATCGCCGAGTCGCTCTACATGGACGGCCTCATCAGCTACCCGCGCGTCGACAACACGGTGTACCCGGAGTCGCTCGACCTGCGCGCGCATCCTCGACGCGCTGCCGGAGGTGCCCGGTCTACCGCGAGCACGCCGGCAAGCATCCTCACGGGCGGCCCGCTGCACCCGACGCGCGGCGCCAAGGAGACCACCGACCACCCGCCGATCCACCCGACCGGCGCGGCCGACCCGGACAAGCTGCAAGCCCGAGGAGTGGAAGCTCTACAACCTCGTCGCGCGCCGCTTCATGGCGACGCTGTCGGACGCCGCGGTCGTCGAGGGCACCAAGGTCACCATCGACGTCGGCGGCGAGCCGTTCGTGGCCAAGGGCGACGTCCTCGTCGACGCCGGGCTTCCGCGCGCATCTACCCGTACGGCCTGAAGAAGGACGAGCAGCTGCCGGCGCTTGCACGAGAAGCGACGCGGTCGACTTCCTCGGCGCCGAGATGGCGCAGAAGGCAGACCGAGCCGCCGGCGCGCTACTCGCAGGGCAAGCTCATCCAGGAGATGGAGAAGCGCGGGCTGGGCACCAAGGCGACCCGCCACGCCATCATCGAGCGCCTGCTCGAGGTCAGTACGTCGTCAACGAGCCGCTCGAGCCGACGTGCCTGGGCCGCGCCGTCATCGACGCGCTCTCGCCGTTCGCGCCGCGCATCACGACGCCGGACATGACGAGCGAGCTCGAGGCCGAGATGGACGACATCGCCAACGGCCGCACGACGCGCACGCGAGGTCGTCGACGCACTCGCGCGAGCTGCTGGCGCAGGTCATGGACGAGCTGATCCCCAAGGCGCGCCGAGGTCGGCGAGGTGCTCAAGGACGCCGGCGCCGACGACGCCAAGGTGGGCGTGTGCCCCAAGTCCGGCCACGACCTGCTCGTCAAGTCCTCGGCCAAGACGCGCGGCCAGTTCGTGGGCTGCTCGGGCTGGCCGGACTGCGACGTCACCTACCCGCTGCCGCAGGGCAAGATCGAGGCCGTCGACGGAGCTGTGCCCGGCGTGCGGCACGCCGCAGGTCAAGGTCATCCAGTTCCGCACGCAAGCCGCGCGTCGTGTGCCTCGACCCGGCGTGCGCGACCAACCACGAGCCCGAGATCAGCATCGGCGCGTGCACGACGTGCGCCGAGGCCGGCCAGCACGGGCGACCTGACCGTGCGCCGCTCGCCGCGCACGCTCAAGCGCTTCGTGCGCTGCACCAACTACGACGAGTGCCAGACGAGCTACCCGCTGCCGCAGCGCGGCGAGCTGACCGCGACCGGCGAGACCTGCGAGGCGTGCGACGCGCCGATGGTCGTCGTGACCACGCAACGCGGCCCGTGGCGCGTCTGCATCGACCCGGCCTGCCCGGCCAGGCCCCCGCGTTCGAAGGCGAAGAAGAGAAGCTAGCTGGTCGGCGTGGCCAGATTCGAACTGGCGACCCCTAGTCCCCCAGGACGGGCATTAGCGTGAGCCCGCGTAGCGCTGAATCCGAATAGTGATGGATTAGCAGGGAAGAAGCACTCAGCGCCGTGACGGTCCGTCCGACCGTTTCTGTATTCCATCGACCCATCGGCCGCAGTCTGGAATGCAGGTGGAATACAGAAGACGGCCCAGGAACCGTTGCGTCACCCTGCCGACGCGTTCAGTGCGCTTGTGCGTGGTTCCTGTGGCTCGCTACGGTGCCCGTGGCGGGCCGAGGGCGGGAGTCTCCTTCTCTATCCCTGATTGAGGTGTGAGGCGACGCCGAGCGGGTAGGCGAAGAGTGGTTGGGCGGGTTGGTTGCTCCTTCCCCCCTTCCCTTCGCCGTGTTGTGAAGAACAGACACGCGGCATGGTCACGTTGCGCGACGGCCCCGGCCCCTGAGTCATTTCGGGGCCGTCGCCCTGTCTGGGAGCCGTTGTCACCCCGGCGCGGCGTCAGCGACCTTCCCTGTGGCTGCTCCGGCCTCTACGCTGCCCGTGGCGGCCGAGGGCGAGCTGACTTCATGACAGCTAGCGCGGCCGCTGGACAGGCCCGCTGCTCTCACGGGTGGCGGGCCTCTGTCAGTCATCGTCGCCACGCCTTCTTGCTTTCGTCGTCCTCGGCCTGTGTGCCGGCCTCGCTCTCGTCGTGCGCGGCCTTGTACTCGGCCTCGCTCTTGTCGTGCGCGGCCTTGGCCGCGGCCTCGCTCTTGTCGTGCGCAGCCTTGTACTCGGCCTCGCTCTTGTCGTGCGCGGCCTTGTTCTCGGCCTCGCTCTTGTCGTGCGCAGCCTTCATGTCGTCCATCGTGGTCCTCTCTGGAGCGGGTAGACGTTCGCCCCGCTCGCTGTGCATGTGCGTGGGACCACGAACGTCAACCGACAGCGGTCTCTATCGCCTAGCAGGTCTGGCCGTAGTGTCGCCTACGTCGCGTGCGACCAGACGATCCCGCACGCACGTGCGGAGTCCCAAACTGGCAGAGGAGCCCCCCGAAACGTTCACCTGACAATGTCCAGTGCCGGGCGGCAAGTTGAGTCCCTTAGTGTGGTGTTAAGGCTCCGGGCCTCAGAGCTGAGAAGCATCGAGCCACCGGAAGCATCCTGGGATGGTCGTGTTCCGGCGACAACAGTGACGAGAGGAGCACCACGATAGCCGACCCGAACAGCATGACCGTGAGCGAGGCCGCGGCAAGATGCTGACCAGCGAGCACGCCGACGTCGTGCGCGAGGCGGTGCGGCTCGTGATCGCCGAGCTCATCGAGGTCGAGGTCGCAAGCTCGCCGGCGCCGCCGCTACGAACGCTCGCCCAGCGCGCGACGCCAGCGCAACAGCTACCGCCAGCGCCAGTCGGGCACGCGCGTCGGCCGGCCTCGAGCTGGCGATCCCGCCGCCTGCGCAGCGGCAGCTTCTTCCGAGCTTCCTCGAGCCGCGGGCGACACAGCGAGCAGGCGCCTCGTCGCCGTCGTCGCCCAGGCCTACGTGAACAGCGTCTCAACGCGCAAGGTCGAGCACCTCGTCGCCCAGCTCGGCATCGAGGCATCGAGCCGCTGCGACGGTCGAGCCGCCTCTGCCCGCACGCTCGACGAGACGTGCGCATCTTCCGCGAGCACCCGCTCGAGGGCCCGTTGCCCCTACTCTGGCTCGATGCCAAGGTGGAGCACGTGCGCGAGGCCGGGAGCGTGCGCCACAAGGCGTCGTGCGTGCCGCCTACGGCGTGCACGGAGCGGCTGCCGTCGAGGTGATCGGCATCGGACGTCGGCGGGGCCGGACGGAGGCCTTTCTGGCGCGAGTTCCTGCGCGGCCTCCTGGCCCGCGGCCTGGACGCGTGCTGCTGGCCGTCTCCGGACAGCCCACGAGGGCCTGAGAAGGCGATACGCGCGGTACTCGGCTGCCCCTGGCGAGCGTGCCGACCGTCCACTTCCTCCGGGACATGCACGGCCACGTGCCCGCGGCCCAGCGGCAGATGGTCGCGGCGGCGATCCGCCAGGTGTTCGCCGCGGGACGCTGGTCGAGGCCGCGAACGCCGCGCGACGTCGTCGCCACCCTCGAGGCTGCGGCACCCAGGTCGCCCTTCTCCTCGAGGCCGCGGAGGAGGAGCTGCTGCCTTCATGCGCTTCCCGCGGGGCACTGGCCGAGCTCGCTCGACGGAACCCACTCGAGCGCCTCAAACGCCGATCGCGCCGCAGAAGTGACATGGTCGGCATCTACCCGAACGACGCCAGCCTGATTCACCTGGCCGGGGCGTTGCTGCTCAGGAGCAGAACGATGAATCGCTCGTCGGCGGCGCTCCTCTACGGCGGAGTCGCTCGCCGGGCTCTATGCCGCTGGGCGGGCTGACGAGCCAGAGCGCGCTCGCGCCGTCGGCACGGGAGGGGTCGTTGCTCCACCCGCCGATCGCCCTGACGACGATCAGGAACTACACCACGTGGCGACTTGACCCGGGGGCACCGGTCCCGCAGGGCAGTCTCCTCGGCCGCCCGCGACGATCTCGTTCAACTGGAACACCAGGTCGATACAGAGAGCTGCCGCGGACGAAACCGCCGGCGGCCTCTCGGCACGCGGAGACCTTCCGGGAGAAGAAGCTGGTCGGCGTCGCAGATTCGAACTGGCGACCCCTAGTCCCCGACTAGTGCGCTGACCAGGCTCGCGCCAGCACGCCGACCCGTGCGGGGAGTGCGCACGGCTCCGGTCGAGCTCTGCCTCGTGCACGGGGTCCGTCCACTACATCCCGAGCTTCCCTACTCGCTCGCACGCTGGCCGCGCTGCCAGTCATCATCGTGCTCTACGGCCGCGACATCCGGGGCCGTCGTCGACGACGCCGCCGTCATCGTGGCGGCCGGCCTCTCCCGACGTCGTCGACGGCCTGATCGCGCGGCAGTTCGACGCGCACCGAGTCGGTCGCTGGGTCGACCGATCGTCGACCGCGCCTTCTTCTTCGCGCTGTCGTCGTCATGCTGTGGTCGTTTACAGGACACTGCCGCTCGCCACCGTCACTCCGATCATCTTCCACGACCACATGATGCTGCTGCTCGCGCTGCCGGTCTCGCGCTTCACGAGCGCCCGGACCGGCGGGTCGCGTGTGGGGGAGAGCCGCCAACTTCGTTCTCCTCATCGGGCTGCTGTCGTTCGTCGTCGACCTGCGCGTGCTCGCCTCGCTCTTCTACGCCATCGGCGTCACGGCTTCTACATGGGCTCGGCATTCCTCTATCTCCGCCTCGGCCTGCGGTTTTCGCCACCAGGCGGGCCACGCTGCGCGGCTCGACCGCGCGCGGCACGTTTTCCCGTTCTTCTTCGGCTGCTGGATGATCGGCTGCCGACCGGGGGACCCGATCGACCACGCCACAGGGGGCACACGATGCGCGCAGTCGTCATGGCGGGGGCGAAGGCACGCGCTTCGCCGCTGACCAGCGACCAAGCGCCAGCCCATCCGTGCCGATCTGCGGCAAGCCAGTCCATCGAGTGCATCGTCGAGCTGCTGCGTCGCCATGGCATCGAGGAGACGGTGGTCACGCTACGCCTTCCTGCCCAAGATGATCCGCGTACTTCGGCGATGGCTCTGCCCTCGGGTCGGCCTCGACTACTCCGTCGAGACGTCACCGGCCGGCACCACCGGCGGCGTCGAGCTGGCCGAGTCGTTCCTCACCGAGACGACACCTTCGTCGTCATCTCCGGTGACGCGCTCACCGACTCGACCTGCGAAGGTGGTCGCCTTCCACGGCGGCGCGGCACCGTGCGACCATCGCCCCTCAGCGCGTCGAGGAACCGGTCGCTTCGGCATCGTCGTCATCAACGACGAGGCCGCCGTCGAGCACTTCCTCGAGAGGGCCGACGTGGGGTAGGTCTTCTCCGACACCGTCAACACCCGCGTCTACGTGCTTCGGACCCGAGGTCTTCCGCCACATCCCGGCCGACCGGCGTTCGACTCGCCAGGAGCTACTTCCCGCTGCTCTTCGAGATCGGCACGCCGCTCCGGGTACGTCGCCGACGGCTACTGGCAGGACATCGGCAGCCTCCCGCAGTTCCTCGACGCCAACCACGACATGCTCGACGGCAGGGTGCCGGCCGAGATCAAGGGCATCGAGCTCGAGGGCCGGATCTTCATCGGAGAGACGACCAGCATCGACTCTCTCGAGATGGTCGAGGGTCCGGCCTTCATCGGCAACTACGCCAAGATCGACCCGAAGGCTCGGATGGGGCTCTACTACTGGTGCTGCAACGACGTCGTGGTGAAAGGGGAGAACAGCCCAGACGCGCCGGCGTCGTCGACTGGAACAGCGGCACGTCGGTATCGGCGTACTGACCGGCGGCAGTTCGTCGGCGGGCAAGAACATCGACATCAGAGCGGGGTCACGCTCAGCGAGGTCGCCATGGCGGCGACGCCGTGATCGGCAGGCATCCTGCATTACGGGAACCAGTCGCCGCATCTATCCGTTCAAGACCAGGTCGAGTCCGTGCGCCGATCGCCGCTCGAAGAACATCATCGCGGGAGTCGCGCAGCAGCTGGTCGGGAG